>NZ_CP139166.1:0-1375786 GCF_034047095.1 Robbsia andropogonis
TTCCGCATCGCCCTCTCCACGCGCCGGCCCGCAAGGCGATGCGCGCACTGCCAACGCGAGCGCTGATCATTCGGCGACCTCGGGTAAGCACCGCCGCGCTGCGGACGACCGCGATGCCCGGGCCACCGATGACGCCATGCCATCGCAGGCAATCGACCCGCACGTACGCTTTCGCATGCGCATCCATCACGACGGCAGTATCGCCATTGGTCCTGGCAAGGTCGCGTTGCTCGAGGCCGTTCGCGAAAGAGGATCGATCTCCGCCGCCGCACGGCATCTCAATATGTCCTATCGTCGCGCATGGATGTTGATCGACGAGTTGAACCGCTCACTGGAGATGCCGGCCACCCATGCTGAAATGGGAGGTCAACGTGGTGGCGGCTGCGTGCTGACGCCCGTGGGGGAATCGATCGTCGCGCTATATCGCGGTATCGAAGAGACCGCTTACGCAGCCTGCACGGCGCAGATCCATGCGCTGGATAAACTGCTGAAGCGCTGAGCAAGCGCGATTCACTAGGAGCATCCGGGATGACCGACCTGCATGAAGTGCCATTGCGGCAACGACTCGATGACGCGATCGACGCGGCGTTGCACGACGATCGCGTCGTGGGCGCGGTCGTCTGCGTGACGCAACACGGCATTGCGCGCTATCGTCGCGCCGCCGGCTGGGCAAATCGCGAGGCACAACGTCGGATGCAGTGGGACAGCATATTCCGGCTCGCCTCCGTGTCGAAGCCCTTCGTTACCGTCGCCGCGTTGCGCGCTGTCGCGGCAGGTATCGTGGCGATGGACGCACCGGTCACACGGTGGTTGCCCTTCTTCACGCCATTACGACCCGATGGCACACCGGCACGAATCAATGTCTACCATTTGTTGACGCATACCGCGGGCTTGGGGTACGGCCTGTCACAGGAAAAGAACGGCTCGTATCAGCAACACGGGGTCTCCGATGGGCTGGACCTGGCCGACTGTGATCTCGAAACCAATCTTCAACGTCTGGCCCAGGTACCGCTGACGTATGCGCCTAGCCATGGCTGGGCCTACTCGCTGGCGATTGATGTCCTTGGCGCGGTATTGGCACGGGCAATGGACATGCCGTTGCCTGCGGCGATCGACAAGCTGGTGGGTAAACCCCTTCGATTGAAAGACATCGGCTTCGGCGTTGACGCGGGTCGAGAACACCGCTTGACGACCGCTTACGCAAATGGAGCGGACGGCACGTTCCCGATACCGGATGGTTTATGGTTACCCTTCGACGATGCGCCAGAACAAGGCGTTCGCTTCGCGCCATCACGCATCACGAATCCCCATGCTTATCCATCGGCGGGCGCCGGCATGTCCGGCAGCGCAGCCGACGTGCTGACGTTGCTGGAATCGCTGCGAGCCGCCGATCCCGGCTGGTTATCGCCGCCTATCGCACCCATGCGTTGTGGCGATCTTTGCGGCATCGACGTTGCATCGCGCGGCCCCGGCTGGGGCTTTGGCTTTGGCGCGGGCGTTCTCGTCGACCCGATCCTGGCTGAAACGCCGCAAAGTCCGGGCACGCTTTCCTGGGGCGGCGTCTACGGACACCACTGGTTTATCGATCCGGTGCATGACTTGATCGTGCTGGTGATGACCAATACGGCCTATGAAGGAATGAACGGGCGTTTGACCATCGACATACGGGACGCCGTCTACGCTGCCTTGAATTGACGCTCAACGCCGCGGCGCGCGACACACCGTCGGCTCCCCCCATTCGGCAAGTCGACATAAAGGCCCGCGCGCTCCCCGGCGACAGCGCCGGTTTCTTGCCACGCGCGTCACCATCAAGCACGCCATTCATTATTCTTAACCAATCCCAAAGTGGTGAAGGCATACTGCGCAGCATCGACTAGTCAGTCTGCCCGCGCGGCAAACTATTAATAAGAGGCATTGCAATGTCATTGTTTCGCACCAAGCGCTTTTTGCCGCTGTTCGTTACGCAGTTCTGCGGCGCGCTGAATGATAATTTGCTGAAAAATGCAATGATCATGCTGATTACGTACCGGATGGCAACCGGTGCGCATGACGCGCAATGGCTTGTAACCGTCGCGGGCGGCCTGTTCGTTCTGCCCTTTTTCCTGTTTTCCGCGATGGCGGGCCAGATGGCCGACAAATACGATCGCGCGGCGATGACCCGGGTGATCAAGCTGGTCGAAATCGGGATTATGGCGGTGGCTGTCGCCGGCTTCTATCTGCATAGCATCGGCATCCTGCTGGCGGCCCTCGCGGGCATGGGCGTGCATTCGACCTTCTTCGGGCCGATTAAATATGCGCTACTGCCACAGCAACTGAAGCCCGAGGAATTACTCGAAGGCAACGCGCTCGTTGAAGCCGGAACATTCCTTGCCATTTTGATGGGCACGATTGCCGGAGGCGCATTGGTCTTGCGTGCGAACGGCGAAACCCTTGTCTGCATCGCCTTGGTCGCGGTGGCCGTCATTGGCTATCTGAGCAGCCGGCACATCGCCGCCGCGACACCGAGTGACCCCTCGCTACGGATCAATCGCAACCTGTTCAGAGAAACGATCCTGATCGTCTCGCAAAGCTTCCAGGACAAAGCGATCAAGCGATGCATTCTGGGCAGTTCGTGGTTCTGGTTCGTAGGTGCAACGCTGCTGGCTCAATTCGCTCCCTACGTAAAAGACGTATTGCATGCAGACCCAGCCGTGGTCACCTTGTTGCTGACGGTGTTCTCGGTAGGCGTCGGTCTGGGCTCGTACGCCTGCGATAGGTTGTTGCGCGGCGAGGTGCAGGCAACGTATGTACCCCTGGCGGCGCTCGGTCTGACGCTGTTCGGCATCGACCTCTACTTTGCCAGCCAACACGCAACGGCTGTCGTCGCGACTGCGGCCACGACGGAGTCGCTGCAATCGCTGCGAACGTTCCTGAGCGTGCCCGCCAACTGGCGCGTGCTGTTCGATCTCGGCGGCATGGCCATATGCGGCGGCATCTATATCGTGCCGTTGTACGCGATCATGCAGCATCGCAGCCCGCCCGCGCACCGTGCGCGGGTGATCGCCTCAAACAACGTGATGAATGCGCTGTTCATGGTGGTATCCGCTCTCCTGACCATCGTCATGCTGGCGCTGCACTTCACTATCCCGGAAATCTTCCTGAGTGTAGCGGTGGCGAATGGCGCGGTGGCACTTTATATCTGCCGCCTGCTACCGGACGCATTGGTGCGCTCGGTGCTCCGTTCCGTACTGACGCTGCTGTATCACGTCGAATTGCGTCATCCGGAGCGCTACACGGACGCCGGCAGCCGCGTGCTGATCGTCGCCAATCACACGTCGTTCCTCGACGCGGTACTGATTGCCGCGTTCCTGCCTGAAAAACTGCACTTTGCCGTCAACACGCATGTCGCGCGTCAATGGTGGATGAAGCCGGTGATGGCACTTGTCAATGCCTTCCCGCTCGATCCGACAAATCCGTTGGCCGCCAAGTCCTTGATCGACCTGCTCAAGCGCGACGAGAAGTGCATGATCTTCCCCGAGGGTCGTTTGACGGTGACCGGTGCGCTGATGAAGATTTACGAAGGACCAGGCATGATCGCCGATCGCTCGGATGCGCAACTGTTGCCGATCCGAATCGATGGGGCGCAATATTCACCGTTCTCGCGGCTCCGCGGCAAGGTGCGCATCCGGTGGTTCCCACGCATTACGATGACGGTACTGCCACCACAACGGTTCGCGATACCTGACGACATCAAGGGGCGCGCGCGGCGCCAGATGGCCAGCGCGCAACTATATGACGTAATGTCGGAAATGATGTTTCGGAGCGCGGGCACGCACAAGACACTGTTCCAGGCACTGCTCAGCGCCAGCGAGGTGCATGGCCGTCACCGCCCCATTGTCGAGGATATCGAACGCAAGCCGCTCCGCTATGGCGCTTTCCTGCTTCGCGTATTCACCCTGGGGCGCGTGCTTTTGCGTGGTCATCTTGAACCTGCCGATGCGGCGCAAACCGGGGAGCACACCGTGTCCCTCGAACCGGTCGGCGTCATGCTGCCAAATACGGTGGCCGCCAGCGTCGTCTTCTTCGCGCTACAGTCGATCGGTCGCGCGCCGGCCATGTTGAACTTCACCAACGGGGCGGCGCAAACCGCGCAAGCCTGCAACACGGCGAAGCTGGAGACCGTGCTCACATCGCGCCGTTTCGTAACCATGGCGAAGCTCGAAGCGATAATCGATGCGCTTGTCGCCGCTGGCGTGAAGATCGTCTATCTCGAAGATTTGCCGACCACCGTGCGCTGGCATGACAAGGCGTATGGCCTGCTGGCGTCGCGCTTCCCCCATTGGGCGTATGCACGCAATCTACGCGGCGCGGGATACGTGGCAAAACCGACCACCGATGACGATGCGCCCAGCAACCATGCGTTGGCCGACACCACCGCGGTCATCCTGTACACGTCTGGCTCCGAGGGCAGCCCGAAGGGCGTCGTCCTGAGCCACCACAATATTCTGGCAAATTGCGGCCAAATTGCCAGCCGCGTCGACTTCGGGCCCCAGGATATCGTGCTGAACGTCTTGCCGATGTTTCATTCCTTCGGCCTCACCGGTGGCACCCTGCTGCCAATTCTGTCGGGTATCAAGGCGTTCTACTACCCATCGCCACTGCATTACCGGATCGTGCCGGAACTGATTTATGACACAAATGCGACGATCATGTTTGGCACCGATACATTCCTGTCCGCGTACGCGCGTGCCGCTCATCCATACGACCTGCACAGCGTCCGCTATATCTTTGCGGGCGCGGAGAAATTGCGTGAAGACACGCGTCGGGTTTATGCGGACAAATATGGTGTGCGGATTTTCGAAGGGTACGGCGCCACGGAAATGTCCCCGGTCATCAGCCTCAATACTCCGATGCAGAATCGACCGGGCACCGTCGGCCGCTTGCTGCCGGGTATTGCCAGCCGTCTCGAGACAGTCCCGGGTATTGATAACGCCGGCTTGCTGTTTGTGAAAGGCCCGAACGTGATGAAGGGCTATATGAAGGCCGATGCGCCCGGCGTGCTGCAAGCACCGCCCGATGGATGGTATGACACCGGCGATATCGTCTCGATCGACGAGCATGGTTACGTGACAATTCAAGGGCGGCAGAAGCGCTTCGCGAAGATTGCCGGAGAAATGGTCTCGCTGACGGCCGTTGAGTCGGCGATATCGGCGCTCTGGCCCGACCAGCAACATGCCGCGGTCAGTCTGCCGGATTCACGGAAGGGCGAACAAATCGTGTTATTGACCACACGCGAGGATGCCAGGCGCGACGCGCTGCTGCAGTGGTTCCAGCAACGTCAGGTCAGCGAGCTGGCACTACCGCGACGCATTATTCATCTGCACAAGCTACCGACGCTCGGCACTGGCAAAACGGATTACCAGCGCGCGAAGCAACTGGCGGCACAAGCCGATCCGGTCACTGAATTGGCCCTGGAAAAAACAAGCGAATGATCCGCGCGGTCGGTCGGCTTCGTAGCGGCCTCGCTGGCAATAAAAAAGCGCCACCTCTCTCGATGCAGCGCTTTTTTCAGCAGACCTGCCCTGACGGCTCGAGCCTGCCCGAAGGTTGTCAACGCGGCTGGGTTACAGCGCGGCGTCCTTCAGCTTCTTCAGTGCACGAACCTTGATACGCACCGATGCCGGCTTGGCCGCGAACTCGCGCATTTCGCCGGTGAACGGGTCCTTGCCAACGCGCTTCTTCTTGGCCGGAACGTCTTGCACCGTCAGCTTCAGCAGGCCGGGCTGCGTGAATTCACGCACGCCTTTCTTGTGGACAGCGCCGAGGATGGTGGCTTCCAGTGCTGCCAAGACTGCCTTGACCTGCTTCGGCTCCACTTGGGAAACCTCAGCCAGATGCGTTGCCAACGTCACCTTGGTGAAGGTGTCCTTGATCGGCGCAGCGCCCGACGTCTTTGCTGCAACCTTCTTCGTCGCTACGGCCTTCTTAGCTGCCGGCGCCTTCTTAGCTGCGACCTTCTTTGCCGCTGCCTTCTTTGCTGTTGCCATTCGACTCTCCAGTTGTCGACCGTTATTGTGTCGCCGACCCTTGCGGCGATCGCCTATTGTATCGATACCAAACGCGTTTGTGACGTGTTTGTGATGCCTTTATAGCGTGTTTGATGCATTCTGGCAGCGATATTTCATTAAATTTCGTTTCAGAAGCGTAAAACACGGGTCGTAACGCATCACATTCGGCGATTTCGCATGGTTGGCCGAGCATTGAATGCACGTTTCGCAGAGGTGCGCGCGCCTTGTCGCATATACTCGACGACGGAGGCACTGGACAATCTGTCGCACCGAATATTCGCTATGGCAACAAGCAATCGCCCCGGTTTCATGCCTCGAACACCACCGTCGGGAAACACGGAATGACCTCTCACTACTTGCCGCGCGTGTCGAAAAGCGTTTTATTGCTGTATCGTGATACATCCTGCGTCACCTTGTAGGTCCCGAGGACACTGCTTTCTTTGCATGCCCATGCCACTCGGAAATCGTTTCTCGATCGCAGGGCGCAAGTTTTTCCATTAGCAGGAGGCCTCCAGCATCATGAGTCCGCAATTGGCCGCCGCATGGAAACTGTGGTTATCCCCTACAGCAGATGCCGCCGATGTAATCGACATCGGCTGACCTATGCCCTATTTTCCGTTGTCGGAAGGAGATCGCCGGATTGAAAAGTAGTCGAGCAACAAGAGATGAGGGTCCGGCGCACCCCTATTTTTAGCGATGAACCGCATGGCGGCAAGCCAACGGGATCCCCACGGCCGCTGAATAACAACACATCAAAGACCACTCGTACCGCCCGCTAGTGTCAAGGAGATGTCCATGCTGACCTTGCATCATTTGAACAATTCACGCTCGCAACGCGTTTTATGGCTGTTGGAAGAACTGGGCGTGCCGTACAGGCTCCAGCTTTACACTCGCGATCCGCGCACCATGTTGGCACCGCCGGAACTTGCAGCCGTGCACCCTCTGGGGAAATCACCGGTATTGGAGGATGGCGATCGGCTGCTCGCGGAGTCTGCCGTGATCATCGAGTATATGATCGATCACTACGGTGACGGTCGCTTCGGTCCCGTCCCGGGCACCGATGCGCGCCTCGATCAATCGTATTGGCTGTATTACGCAGAGGGGTCATTGATGCCGCTGTTGCTGCTGAAGCTGGTCTTCACACGGATCGCGCAGTCGCCTGCGCCGTTCTTTGTCAAGCCGCTTATCAAAGGTATCGCGCATAAAGCACAGGCCAATTTTGGCGAGCCGCAACTCGTGCGGCAACTGGATTATGTCGATGCGCACTTGAAAGAGCGCGATTGGTTCCTGGGAGACACGCTCAGTGGCGCCGACTTCCAGATGAGTTTTCCGCTGCAAGCCGCGAAAGGTCGCGTCGGCTTGGCACGGTGGCCGCATATCGACGCATTCGTCAATCGCGTCGAAAGTCGCGAGGCGTATCGTCGGGCCCTCGATAAGGGCGGACCATTTTCACTTGGATGACGGCGCGCTGCCGCATGGTCACCATGCGCGTCATTTGACGGCACCGCGATAGTACAACGCCGTCAATGCGCGGCAGACTTCGAGAAGAGATTGAGAACAACAACGCCGGCGACAATAAGACCAATGCCGATTATGGCCGGGATGTCCAGTCGCTGCCCGAAGGCGACCCAACCGATCAGCGATATGAGCACAATGCCGGCGCCCGACCATATTGCATAGATGATCCCTATCGGCACCGTGCGCATCGACAGCGACATGAAATAGAACGCGATCGCATAACCGGTGAACGTCAGCACCGTTGGCACGACGCGCGTGAAACTATCGGACATCTTCAGCATCGATGTGCCGAAGACTTCCGCCGCAATAGCAAGCGCAAGCGCGGGATAGGCACCGATTGCCGACAAGTACTTCATCTGAGACCTCATTCTAGGGGAGCGATGCCGCAAGCAATGGTAGCGCACTACGAAAGGTGCGCTATCGCAAGGATGCGTAGTAACAGACAGGGGAAGGCTATGCAGGCACCTTGCCATCCTGGCAAGTCATGTGGCGTGAGCACGCCCGGGTTCGAGCGATCACCCCTTTTTCTCAGACCAGGCCAGAATCTCGCGCACGAAGGTCCAGACGACGTCCGGTAGCGCCGTAAAATCTGCCCCGCCCGTGGGCGCGAGCCATTTCTCCAGAGTCTTGTCAGCCACGCTCAGCCGTTTTGCAAATTCGGTTTGCGTCATCCCCAGCGTCGCCATTGCGGCCAACAAGAAGTCCTGCTGCGTCTGCACGATCCGCTTCGTTGTCGTCATCCATCCCCCCGTCCATCCAGAAGCGACGCTCATCTTAGCCCATTGCCCCGTCCGACGAAATGCTTTGATCACGAGACGGATTAGTCTATTACCAAAGTCTCATAAATACGACGTTCGGTGGTGATCCGCCGAGCCCCTCCCGCTAGCTCAACCGCACCTGCCATAAGGCCGGCAGTGAGACGACGCCACCTAGCGTATGGACGCCCAATAGCAGCACCGCACCCATCAAAAGCAATAGCAGGGGATTGATACGCGACAGGAGCAACATGACGGTAGCACAGAGCGCGATGACCTTGGCTGCCGCGCCGCCATCCAACGTTGTCAGCAAAACCCAACCGGCCGCCAGGATCATGCCAGCCGCCACGGGCCGCAAACCGCGCTCCAACGCGCTGAGAAACAGCGCACCGCGATAACGCGCCCAGACATGGGTCAGACCATAGACAAGCAGACCCGTCGGCGCCAGCAACGCCATCGTCGCGACCACCGCGCCCCAGAAGCCCGCGATTTGCCAACCGATCAGCGTCGCAAGCAATGAACCTGGACCGGGCGCCATACGCGAGATGGCGAAATCGACGGCGAATTGCGCATGCGTCAGCCAACCGTGAACGTCCACGACCTGACGTTGAATATCCGCGATGATCGCTTGTCCGCCGCCGATGGTCGCAAGGGACAACGGTGCGAACACCGCGGCGAGTTGCCACAATGTTTTGGAAGACAGGCTCATTCGCGCTCCTCCTTTGGCGCAGCGCGACGCAGCATGCCATATTCAAAGCAGACACTCAAGCCACCTGCCACCACCACCACACAGAACAGCGGCAGCCGCAAGATACCGACGGCGATAAACGTTACCGCAAGAAAAGCCAACGGCACAGGCTTCCGGCGCACGCGCCGCGCTGTCGTGATGCCGATCGAGAGCGACAGTCCCGTAGCGGCGGCCGCCGCGCCAGCCAGCAATACATGGACAGGCGTGTAATGAATAAACGCCGTCAAGAAGGAGGCCAGAACGATAATGAAAATCGCGGGCGGCACGATGATGCCGGAAACGGCCAGCACCGCCCCACGCCAGCCCAGCAAGCGATGACCAATCCAGATCGCCATGTTCTTGACGTTGACACCGGGCAGCGCTTGCGAAATGGACAGCCCATTGAGAAAGTCTTCTTCGGTGATCCAATCGCGATCCTGGACGAATTCACGCAACAACCAACCGCTCAGCCCGCCACCGAAGCTGGTCAAACCAATCCGGCTAAATATGAGAAATAGCCCCAGCAGGGTAGGCGGCTCCGAACGTGGAGGACGCGACGATGGCGGACCGCTACCGCGAGAGGGATCATGCGAGGGTGTCGCCGGATAAGGCGGTTGGACAGGGGGACGCAAACCAGACATGGACAAATGCCGCGACGGCGACCGATCAAGTAAACACAATGCCCGCCGCGACATTTCCATCCCCGCACGACACACAGCGAGAACATGCGGTCGCCCGGGCGCCGCGGCAAACTGGAACGCCCATGGTAGTGCAACGTGCGGTGAAATGACACCGGAAAAAAGGCTCTTTCGGCGTGAGCGTGCGAATTGCCGACACTCGTCACCGTGAAACTTTCAAAACTGTCGATTATTTCAAGGGCGCCTTTTATGAAACAAAAGGTGAGGGAAAGCGGCTTTTGTAACGATCGCCGTTTCTTCGCGTGGTTCTGATTGATGCGGGCCCCGCGCAAGCGGCCGCATGCTGATAGGATGTTCACCAGGCACCGCTACACACGGCGTGATCGTGGTGGTGACAGGCATCATTTCGATGATGTCCTTTCCCTTCATCACTTCGGTTTTGTGCTACCGGCGTGATTCATCGACAACGACATTTCATCTACAAAAACAAACACACCATGAAGAAGATCATCTGCTCCACGCTGCTCGCCTTGGGCGGGATGGCAACCGTCAGCGCGGCCTTCGCCGCACCGCCGCCGCACCACCATCCGCATCACTTGGTCTGCAAACGCTTTATCGTGCACCACCATTGGGTCCGCCGTTGCCGCTGATCGCACGATGTCACCGGTAATATGAACGGTGGCCACCTTACGTGCGTTGATCGCTTCACTACGCCATCAATGCACGTCGCCCGAAAGGGCCATCGACAAAAGACATAGGAACATCGAAGCAGCGTTGCAAAAGCGCTGCGTCTAGTGCATCAATCGGAACGTCGGCCAGAAGTTGCCCCATTTTCAGCATGACCACGCGGTCCGCGTAGGCCAGGGCGAGGTTGGGATCATGCACGATCGCGACCACCCCGATGCCCCATTCGCGCGACAAGCGCCGAACGGCACCCAGGACATGCTGCTGGTGCCGTAAATCCATGGCGGCTGTTGGTTCGTCCAACAATAGATAACGCGCCTCTCCATGCGGCGGCAATGCCGTGCTGGATACAGTCTCTCGAGCCATTGCGTCATGGAAGTGCCGCGACCTCCCCTTATTAACGTGCTCGTGAAAAAGCTCGCCATCGGGTGAATCAGGCCATAGCTGTGCCAAGGCGCGGGCAAATTGCACACGCGCCAGTTCTCCGCCGGACAAGGTCATCACGTCGCGTCCAACAAGATCCGACGCACCAGACAACGCGAGCGCTTCGAGTGCAATTGTCCGATTGCGCGCATGCGTGCCTTGGCCGAAGCGGCCCAGCTCGACCACCTCGTCCGTTGAGAAGCCAAAGCTGATGGAAGTCGACTGGCGCATCCAGGCACGGCGCCGTGCCAGGGCCATCGGCGGGATGTCCAGGACGGGCACGCCATCGAGGCAAACCGCCCCGCGCTGCTGCCACGCTCCAGACGATGCGGTCAACCCGACTTGCTGTCCCGCAAGGCAGGCCAGCAACGTCGACTTCCCGCTGCCGTTCTCGCCCATCAGCATCAACATCTCGCCCGGACGAATCTGAAGATCAATCGCGTTCAAGAGCATTCTCGGTGAATCCGACGCGCGCCCCGCCACAGTCAGTGACAGCATTTCCACAGTCAACATCCCCCCTCCTCGATCGCGGCTAGAAACCCGCCATCCGCTTTCGACGCAACAGCAAGCTCATGAAAAATGGCGCGCCAATCAATGCCGTCAATATTCCGATGGGGATATCGGCCGGCGCGGCGATGGTACGAGCGAGCAAATCGGCGGACACCACGAGCAAGGCGCCCAACAACATCGCACCGGGCAGTACGCGACGTAGATCCGGGCCGCACAGCAAGCGCAAGCAATGTGGCGCGACCAAGCCGATAAAGCCAATCACGCCTGTCTGACATACCACCCCACCCACGCACAACGCCGTGGCGAGCAGCGCATCCCGTTTTACGCGCCGCACGTCGATACCCACCGCCTGCGCATCCGCTTCGCCAAGCTGAAATACCGTCAACGCGTGCCGATGACGCAATAGCAGGCCCCAGCCTAAAAATGCCGGCACAAGCATTGCGCCTAGCATCGACCAGCCTCCCGAAGCCAGACTACCAAGGCTCCAGAAAGTCAGCGAACGCAATTGTGCATCGGTGGCAACGTAGCCAAGTAGCCCGATCACCGCGCCTACCATTGCATTCACCGCAATCCCTGCCAGCAGTAGCCACTGAACGACCAAGGCGCCCCCGACGGCGCCTAGCCGATATACGAGCGCCACCACGACCAATGCGCCGGCAAACGCCCCCAATGGCAACACCGCGACTTGCCATGCCATGACGAGAACCGTACCGGAGGCAGGAAATAGCACGATCGCGGCCGAGGCCCCCAACGCCGCACCGCTGGACACCCCGATCAGGCCAGGGTCCGCCAACGGGTTGCGGAACAAGGCCTGCATCGCGCATCCAGCGGCCCCGAGCGTCGCGCCGCCAACAATCCCGGCGAGCACCCGTGGCAGCCGAATATCCCATGCCACCGCACGCGCCATCATGTCACCGGTATCACGCCCAAACGCGATGGCCGCAAGCGTGTGAAGCGGTATCGGATATGCTCCGACGCAGAGTGCGCACACCACCACGCCAAATAGCAGAAACGCCAGAACCGGCAATGGCCATCCGGGACGATGCCGTACAGCAACAGACCGTGTGCCATCAGGCCCGCCACGGGTATGACGCCCGCGCGAACAGAGCAAGCGACGCATCCGGTCCGCCCCTGGCAGACTATTCACGATACAAACCCTCAGCCAATAATCTGGCTGCCTGCGGCAACCGTGGACCGAAACCGAGCGGGAACAACATATCGAAGACCGACACGCGTTGACCGCAACCTGCGGGTGTCTGCACACCGCCACGATTCGCCATGACGAACGATGCACGGACAAGGCGCGCCCCGACACGCGGCAATCCATCTTGCACCACATGTTGAGTTTGCCGCCATTGCGCATCGGAGCGCGCGGTCAGCACGTGAACGCATTCGCAAACTGCGTCACCAATCGCCACAACACGCGCCGGTCGGATGCCCTTGCCAACAGCAAGGGTCGCCAGATAGCATCGACGCCCTTTATCAGACGCCCCGTACCTATCGGTGACCTTGTTGCTATCAGTGCGCATTGTTCAAGACTCCAAATTCAGGCCGGGGAGACTCGTACGGGCATCGAGCGATGGGGCGATCGACATAAAGGTATCACGCGGCGTCACGTGGAATACGAACCTACCCGGCGCGCTGCGCGTGTTTGGTGCGGCAATGTCGTGTCTACTCCGGTCGCTGACACAAGCGTGTCGCACATGCCAGAAAACAATAATGTAATGCGAAGCATTCGTATCTGTAAAGAACGACTTACCGTCGCCGCGATATGCTCGACGGTGCCGTCGTACACACGCCACCGTCCAATGCTACGCTAACGCGTTGCATGACCACCCAAACCGCACCGGAACACGAATATGAACGCACGTTGCATGACGCTCGCCGGCATCCTTTTTGCAGCGTTCAGTTGGACGCACACGGCAGGCGCCGAGGAAATTGCCAGCGTCAATACCAATTTCCATTTGACCGGATCGGATCGCGTCACTGTAGAGGCCTACGATGACCCCGATGTCAAAGGCGTGACATGCTACGTCTCCCGCGCAAGAAAAGGGGGGGTCAAGGGAACGCTGGGGATCGCCGAGGACCCGACCGAGGCCTCCATTGCTTGCCGTCAAGTCGGACCGATCAGTATTGCCGGTCCCCTCAAGCAGAAGGACACGATCTTCTCGGATCGTCTCTCCCTTATCTTTAAAACCCTGCATGTAGTCCGCATCGTCGATGAGAAGCGCAATACCTTGGTCTACCTGACCTATAGCGATCGAATCGTGAGTGGGAGCGCCAAGAATGCCGTGACTGCCGTAGCTTTGCCAGCCGGTACGACCGTATCGGTCAAGTAACCGCGTTGCTGCGTGCTTCTCCTCGTCGCGCCATGGCGCATGCTGGACGCGTGACTATTGACGTGATCCACTCACATCGCCGGGCCGTGGGCTATCGACTGACTGCCGTCACTTCGACTTCAATCTTGAACCCGAAGTGCAGCGGGCCGGTGGGTACGATCGCGCGTGCCGGCCGCGCATTGCCCGCCCACCGCGCGTAGATTTCGTTGAAGCGCGGCCAATTTTCGATGTCGTCCAGATATACGCGTACTTGCACCAGTTGCGCCATACCCACGCCCGCCGCCGCCAGCGCATTGCCGACATTGGCCAGTACCTGCTCCGCCTGCACGTCGAAGGGCGCTTCGATCAATTTTTCCCCCGCGGTCGTAATCGGTAACTGGCCGGAAACAAACACGAAGCCATTTGCGATACTCACATGGCTATAATGGCCGCCAGGCTTTGCCAGTAACGGCGTCTCAGGGTATTGCGGGTGCGATTGCGCGGTATCACCGGCCATGTAAACGTCCCCCAAAAAAAGTCTCCGTCAGCGGAGCGAACAGGATTGCTGGACAAGGCGAATGGACGGATTATGGGGCCTCGATAATCCATCGCAATTAAACGCGCATTACTGGTCTATTTCGCGTGGATGAATCACAGGTGCTGTCGGCATGCCCACCTGAATGGCAACGCGGCATATATCGATCATGCCTTATAGACCCGCGAGAGCAGTGCACGGGTAGCTTCGCGTAGCCGGGTCGCACGTTCCAGCGCACTGGCGGTCTTCGCCCATTCCAGCATGGGCACTTTGAGGCTGATCGGAATACCATCGGGCAGCGCCCGCAGGATGCCTGACAAATCCAGCCCGCCCTGGCCTGGTATCAGGCGTGCGGCACGCGCCTGAAACAGGATCGTTTCCATATCGACCGGGCGTTCGCGCGGTGCATCGCACAGTTGCAGGTAGTGGAAATAGTCAACCGGCAGCGCCCGTAGCTCAGCAAGGGTCGATGCCGCTCTATCGAAATGGATCGGATCGACGATCAAGCCGGCGTTGGTACTTTTACTCGCAGCGATGATCCGACCTCCTTGCACCACACTTTTGATATCGGTCCATGGCATCGGTTCGATGCACGGCCTGATGCCATATTTCGCCGCTAACTCGCCTATTTTGGCGATATTGTCCGCCGTGCGCGATGCATCGGGATCGTTACCGGCAATCAGCGCGAATTGGGCGCCGAACAATGCGCCCGCCGCGAAAAACGATTCGAAGTCGGTAACGCGGGTGTCAGGCTTCAACCGCAGTATCTCGATATCCAGCACGCGCACGCCGGTATCGCGAATACAGGCCAGCGTTTCACGGCGCAACGGCGTATCGGCAATAAAAGCGTGGTGTACCTCGGTGTCCGTCGCCGGCACCAATCGCAACCCGACATAGTCATAGCCCGCCAGCGCCGCGCATTCCACCATCTTGGGCGGCAATAACGACAGCACCGTCAAAGCGGCAAGCGATAAAGGCCGTATGGTATTTGTCGTCATGCCCGTTCTTCTTTTTTGGCCGAAGACGACGCACGGTATTGATTTGAAACCCCGCGCATGGCGTCTCCTTGGTGAGGTACGTTATCAGGGTAAATACTGATCATCCTTTATCTTAAATACATGCATTACCATTTCACAAGACGCGAAACGATGCCAATATCCAACGCGAAACATCCGTTCGGGAAGAGCCTTACTGACGCCTTACTATCATCCCAATAAAGTAGCGAGGCTGGCCGGAGAATGCCAGCGTTAAACAACTTCCTCGTCAGGAGCCAGCATGTCACACGAGCCCGTACACGTCCCGCTTCAAGGCGCAGACCAGGACGCTCACAGTCGAAATCAGACAAAGCGCGCAACAGCCAGTGGATGGATCGGCTCGGCCCTCGAATACTACGATTTCTTCATCTACGCGCAAGCCGCGGCATTGGTTTTTCCACAGCTATTTTTTCCCTCCAGCGACCCGAAGGCGGCCATTGTCGCATCGCTCGCGACATACGGCGTGGGCTATGTGGCGCGGCCGATCGGCGCCTTCATTCTCGGGCATTGGGGTGACCGGTACGGCCGCAAGAATGTCCTGCTCATATGTATGTTCATCATGGGCGTATCCACGATGGCGGTCGGCCTGTTGCCGACTTATCACCAAGTCGGCGTCATCGCACCCATCCTGTTGGTGATCGTGCGTCTGGCGCAGGGGTTCGCGGTGGCGGGAGAGATATCCGGGGCCAGCTCGATGATTCTCGAACACGCGCCTTTCGGACGCAGAGGCTACTATTCCAGCTTTACGCTGCAAGGCGTCCAAGCCGGTCAGATCATGGCTGCGGCAGTGTTTCTTCCCCTCGCCTATTTCATGGACGATGCATCGTTCAACAGCTGGGGATGGCGCATTCCGTTTCTCCTGTCGGCGGCGGTACTGGTTGCGGGCTATTTCATTCGCAGGGAAGTAGAGGAAACGCCGGTGTTTGCCAAGCAGGTCGAATCGAATCAAGTGCACGCATCACCGGTCAAGGAAGCGTTTAAACATAACTTCGCGGACATGGTTCGCGTGGTGTTCATGGCGCTAATGAACGTCGTACCCGTGGTGGCAACCATTTTCGGCGCGGCCTACGCGGTACAGGCGTCGTATGGCATCGGCTTCCATAAAAGCGTTTATCTGTGGATTCCGGTCATCGGGAATATCGTCGCCGTGCTGCTGATTCCGTTTGTTGGAAACCTGTCGGACCGCATAGGGCGGCGATTGCCCGTGGCCGTCGGTGCGGTAGGCTCGGGTCTTTTGTCGTTTGCCTATCTGTACGCCATCAGCATTCACAACGTGCCGCTGGCGTTCGTCATGTCGATCCTGATGTGGGGCGTCGTCTACCAAGGCTATAACGCGGTATTTCCCAGTTTTTATCCGGAACTGTTCCCCGCCCGCTCGCGCGTATCCGCGATGGCCATCGGCCAGAACATCGGCACCATGATCACGGCTTTGTTGCCTGCGCTGTTTGCCATGGTGGCGCCCCCCGGATCGGCCAATATTCCCATGACGATCGGCGGCATTACCTTGGCGGTCACGATCCTCTCGGCGATTGCTGCCTGGAGTGCGCGCGAAACGTATCGCATTCCGCTGCAGCAGTTGGGTGAGCCTGACGCGGAACCGCTCGAGAAAGGTCTCTACGATCGTGAGCGCGAGAAAGTCGTCTCAGAGAGCAAGCTGCGTAAGGCGGCGGTCTAGTCTAAACAAATGCGCCGGGTCGTGGATACCGCTGCCTTGATGATGAAACGGAAGACGACCTCAGGTATGGCGTGCTGCCGGCAAAATGGCACGATGCGGCAACGCGTCGTGCCGTCATCGCGTTACCGCCCCCTGTAATACCAACAGGGTTACAGTCTGGGCATGCAGCGTCAGTTGCAGTTGACCATCGACCGCATTGATGTCGTCCAGGCGGGAGATAGCATTGTTCGCGAGTTGCCACACCGCCACTTTTCCCCTGATCGCGAAGTGGCTGACGGGCATAAGGACATCGGCCACCATGCCGCGCTGTTTGTTGATGACCATCACGGTCATCACCCGATCGTGATCGCGCAACGCCGCGAATGACGATACCTGATCCGGGTTGTGCTGCACATCGGCAATGCTGATATCGCCGAATCCCGATCCCTGTCCGTCATAGTTCCGGTATAGTTTAAACGCTTTGTAGACCGGCATGTCCGGCGTCAACGCGCCCCAGTGAACGGCGATGTCCAACCCCTCACGACCAAAGATCCCCAACACGTCGGCCTGCGCCGTCGCGCCGTTCATCGTCGTGGCGCCGCCCCAGTTGTACTCGGTCAGCGCGATCGGCGTGCCGGGATAGTAATACGTGTCGACCCATTGCCGCATCAGCGGAATCAGGGCCACCACGCTGTTGATCCAGGATGGGTCCTTGTAATTGCTATCCCATAAATCACGCGTGGACCGGTTTCGCGCCAATTCGACCGTGGGCGTATCGGCATCCGCGGCGCCCTTGTTCTCGTTGAACTCGCCTTCCTGCGGATAGAAGTGCAGGCTGAACACGTCCACCGGGTGCCCGGCCTGCTTCCATTGCATCAGCAGCCACGGAACGTAGTCTATGCCAGCAGTTTCTTGTTCGCGGTCCGGAAGATGACTGAAGCCGTGCGCGGCCGCATATTGCTGATCGAAGCCGCTGAGGTGAAATCCGGTCCACCCCCACTCCTCTGGCGCCACGACGCGCGCACCGGCGTCGGCCGCCTTCACCGCGCGGGAATACGCAACGACCTTCTTCGCTACCTCACTCGCGTGCGCACCGTCTGGATGCATATCACGGTGATTCATGTGCCAGAGACTGGGCTCGTTGTCCATCACGTAATACCGGGCGTTGGCCGCACCAGCACGTCCGAACGTCTGCACGAGATGTGTGACGCGCTGCTGCTCGTTTTCCGGGGCATCGACGACCGATGCATCATCTGGATCGTTTTTGATCAGCGTGCCGTCAGGCGCGATACCGTTGCCTGCATCGGCGAAACCATTGACGTCGGCCGCTTTCTGCGCGCCGTATTTCGCCACCGAGAAACTCGCCAGCGGCTTGCCGTCCTTATCGAGTTTGGCCACCCTGCCGACCATTGGGATGGTCAACATCGGTATCGCACGACCCGCACGGGTGTCGCTAATAAACCGCGCGTCGTACTGATGCGCCTCGTTCGAATCGATTGGCACGCTTTCGAAAAACCAATCCAGCCCGGTGTTGCGCGCGTCGATCCGCCAATTGTACGTCGACGCACTATTGCCGCCCGAGCGATTGATCGGCGCCCGTAAGTCCCGCAGCACGTCCGGGGTAGCAAAACTCAAGCCATAGATCAACGGGCTGATGGGACGACGATTGGCTGCTGCATCAATGGTGATGATGACCGGTAGCGGGGCAGCGGGCACTGCGGGCACCGACGCCGTCACGCACGTCGCGAGCAACGCCATCCATAACGGTCGTGGTTTACGGCGCGGTCGATTTGGCATGCGGCATCCCTGTTCCATTCGCGCCGAAACGCGGTACGACAACGGCATCGTCCGCCTCGAGTGGCGACTGTAGATCCCTTTCATCCAACTCCCAGACAACGAGTTTCGGCGGTGTCTGGGCAAACGCCGGGCTCGCGAAATAGGCCCGCGCCGCACCGCCGAATTTTGCGCCCTCGTGGGCGAAATTGCCAACGCCACTCCCGAGAGCCAGGGCCAACTGCGGTATGAAGTCGGATGTCGTCGAATACGACGTGCCGACGACGGCGATGTCAGGCAAGTCCGCGTCACCAAACAAGTCATCGGCCGTTGATGCGGCTCGCGCTTCATATACATAGTCGCGGCGGGATACCGTCTCCGGGGCGGGTTGCCAGGACAGGGGCAAATCGTCCAGCCCGGCCAGGCGCACCAGATCGCCCGGCCGTCGCGCGGGGGGCTGGTCCACGATCCGATAGCCGGGCTTGCTTGCACCCAGCGTCACGCCCAGGGCCTTGATACGCGCCGCGACGTCCCGGGCCGCGGCACCCGCACCGTTTTGTGTCCAGTGCGTGTCGGTCCGGAAAAAAGCGTCACCGGGCACGCGGCGCAACGTTGTGTCCAGGTCGACGACGGGAACTCCGGCCACCTTCAGCCGGGACGTCCATTCACCCAGACGCGGCGCCAGGGAAGCCGGACGAACCAGCGTGCACAGATGTCGCGATTCGATACGTGATTTATCGGGCACCACGACAACGAGCAATCCAATCCCGCGACTTGCCAATGCATGCTCGACAGCTGCGACCGTCATGGCGCGGCGGATAAGGTGACTGTCGGCGTCGGCATGAACGGTCAACTCGTCTCGCAGGAACAACCAACCTGGGCAACCTTGTCGTACGCGTGGACCCAGGTCGTGGATCGTCAGCCAACCGAGCGCGCGTTGTATCCGCGCGGCATTGGCGCCGATGGGCGTATCTGCCATGCGGCTCGCGAGTTCCTTCGAAACGGTGCCATCGAGGATACCCGTCCGGGTCACCGCTTGCGGCAACAGTGATCCGGTTGTCGACGCGAACCAGATATTGCTCACCAGGCCGACAAACAGGAAGCCCATCAGGATCACGGCCACGACCTTGCCGGCAGCGGTGGCAGGACGTTGCGGGAGCGGCTGAGGATCTGCCATGGCGTCGGCTCAGAACTGAAAGTAGAGGAAGGGCACCGCGCCGCGCGCGACGATCAGCCCGAACGAAAGAAGAAAACCGGCAAGCGGCCATACCTCTCGCCACACACGCTGCGTGGTGGTACTGCTGCCGAATGCATCCCATCGGCGTTGCCACAGCGGGAAAAGCACACAGACAATGCCGAGGGCCGCCGCGAGGAAGTGCGCGGGCCGCAATTGCACACGCAGCGCATCGCTCAAACCGATACCATTCAGACCGAACTGACCGCGGTACATGGCAAGCGCGGCGTCAAAACCTACAGCTCGGAACAAGGTCCACGCCAGCATCACGAACAGCATCGTCAGCCCATGGGAGAGCCAGTCGGGCAAGGTCGGCATGTCGTTACCACGCCAAAGGCGTGCCACGATCAATGCCACGCCGTGGGCCACGCCCCACATGAGGAAATTCCAGCTATCTCCGCCGTGCCACAGACCGGCGATCGCCATTGTCAGCAAGAGATTTCGGCACGCCTGCCATTCCCCGTGACGACTGCCGCCCAGGGGTATATACAGATAGTCCCGAATCCAGCTCGACAACGACAAATGCCAGCGACGCCAGAAGTCCTGGATACTGCTGGCGAGGTAGGGATGATTGAAGTTTTCGGGAAAGCGAAAGCCCAACATCTGCCCGAGGCCGATTGCCATCGCACTATAGCCGGCGAAGTCAAAGAACAACTGCAACGTGTAGAAACCACCGCCGATCCAGGCATCGGCCATCGTTGGCGTGTGCATTGAAAAGACCACGTCGACAATCGGTGACAACGTGTCGGCCACGAGTACCTTCATGCTTATGCCGATCATCAATCGGCGTGCGCCGGCAGTAAACCCATCCCAGTCGACGGTACGCGAGGCCAATTCGCGCTTGACCCATGCATACCGGATGATTGGTCCGGCAATCAGATGCACGAACATTCCTTGATAGGCACCATATCGGATCACACTGCGATCCGCAGGCACCGTTCCGCGCTGCACGTCGATCAAATAGGAGATCGATTGCAGAACGATGAACGACAGCCCGATAGGCAGCGCCACATGCGTCCAGGGGAGCGCGCCGTCATGGCCCCGGAACAGCACGCTGTCTAGGCTTGTGACCACGATATTGGCGTACTTGTACCAGCACAGCAGCAAGACGTTCACGGCGATGAAGAAGGCCAGCCAGCGGCTGCGGGCACGCGGGGTAGACGCCCTGTCGATCACCATGCCGCCGAGCCAGCCCCAGAACGTCAGTGCAATGAACAGCAGCAGGAACACCGGGCTCCACCAAGCATAGAAGAACCAGCTGCAAAACAGCAGCACGCCATTACGCCAACGCGCCGGCGACGCGACATAGATCGCGAGGAAGGCCGGCAGAAAGAGCGTCAGGAATTCCAGGGACGCAAAAACCATGCAGGGTTCTCAGAGCAAGGTGGAGCTGAACCGATGTGTCCTTACCGCTCACACCACGCGCTCCCCTCTCATGGTCGTCACGGCCGTGAGGGGCGCGTGGTGTGGCGTGGGCGGCGAATCGCGTCAGTGCAAGGAAAGACGCGATAACCGCATTTAGTGCGCAACCGCGTCATTCGCGAAAAAGACGCGTGAATGCGTCCCGGATGGTACGAGAAACACCGTGTACCGCTGTCCGGCGACAAGCGTGCCCAAACTCAGGGGCTGGCCCACCGATTGACCACCACACGCCAATTGCACCGTCAACGCCACCGGATTCACCTGGCGCCGCTTGCTCTGGCCTACCGGCACGCCATCGAGCAGCACGATGTCACGACCGGCCACCTTCAACGCGGGCTTGGTGCAGTGCGCGTCAAGGTTGTAAAAAGCGACCGACGCTTTCAACGCGTTAAAGTCATCCGGTTTCTCCCGCACCGTCACCACTCGCAGCGCGCCTTTGGCTGTACCGTCGAGCGCGACAATGCTGACAAATTCGCCAGGCTGCACCGTGGCCGACACGTCCTGGTGCGCGCCATCGCCGCGCAACGTCCCCTTGATCGGCTTGCCGGCGGCAATGGCGAAGAACGGACTGGTCGGACCCTTTTCATCGAGCGTCAACCGGGCCTTCGATCCCGAGGCGGTCACCTCCACCGGCTGCGATGCACCGGAGACGAACCGCACGAACGACGAATCTTCAGCAGGACCGGTTGGGTATAAAGGGATATCGGCTGCAAAGGCTGACCCCACGAACAGACCCGGCAAGGTCAAAGCCAGGGCGGACAGGAAGAAGCGGGAGAATATCGGTGTCATTTCTTTTTCAGGCTGGTAATCGCGGGAGCGGAGCCCATGGCATTGACGATGGCCTTGCCCCAGGAAACGTAACCCAGTTGGGTGTAATGTTCGCCGTCCAATGTCTGCCATTGACCAGGTCGCGCGAAGGTTGTCGAATCGATATACGAGCAAGGCGCGACATTGTTCGCCAGGAAGGCGGACAGTTCCTTGACCCTAGCGTCGGACTTGGCGAATTGTCCCGCATTACCGCCCCAGCCCGGTCCAACCCAGACGCAAGCGGTATGCGTGTCAGCAATGGCTTTCGTCAGACCTGTCACTTCCTGCCACGCCCACGCCTTCGGGAAGACCGGTTTGTCGTACGAGCCCATCGTGTCGCCTTCGATCACGACGACCACATCAGGCTTGTCAGCCTTGATCAGATCCGTGATCGGCGTGGTATGCGCTTCCTTGCCCAACACCGTGGCAGGACGTTTGTCGACCTGATCGGCACCGCAATCCACTTGCGTGGTCTTCAACCAGCGGGCCGGACTCGCCCCACAGGCACCGATCACATGCACATGCGCGGCGCCATGCGCCTGCAAAGCCTGTATCAAAGGCTCGCGCAAATGATTGTTCAACGTCAGATGGCTTTCACCAATGACCAACACGGAAAGGCCTAACAAGGCGGACGCTGCAGCAGGCACGAAACACTCCACATCCGGAAAGCCCGGAAAATCAAATTAATCGGGGCAGGCCCCAGGTCCTTTCACACAGCACGTTGCGAATACCGGTCACGACGCACACTCAACCGGTCAAACCGATACATCGGCACGGTGCGCGTTTAACGCGACGCCTTACCTTGCTGAACAACCGGCAGCTTCACCAGCGCTTTCATGATGTCGTTGCCCCAATACTTGTAGCCGGTGGTGGTCAGATGCTGGCCATCCACGGTCGCCCACTCGCCAGGTCTGGAGAATGTCAGCGAATCGATATACGAACAAGGCGCCACATTGGAGGCCAGAAACGACGACAACAACTTCACACGGCCGAACGTCTTCTGGTATTTGCCGCCTTCAGTCCCCCAGACGGGACCGACCCAGACACACGCCGTCTTGTGCGCGGCAAGGTTCTGCGTCAGCGCCGTGACCTGTTGCCAGGCCCAGGCCTTTGCAAAGTCGTCCTTGCCATAGCCGCCGATCGTATCGCCTTCGACGATGATGACGAGGTCGGCCTTGTTTGTGGCAACCAATTGGTCGACCGGCTGGGTCTTAGCGTTGTGATGGATGACGATCGGTCCCTTGCCGTTACGCTCGGCACCACCGCACGTGCCTTGGACGGACTTGACCCAATCGCCGGGTGTGCTGCCGCAGACGCCATAGGTGTGCACCTGCGCACCCGCGGCGATCAATTGGTCTTGCAGCGTGTCAATAAGATAGCCGGGTTCGCTCAAATGGCTATCGCCTATCATCACGATGCTAAGACCGGCGAGTACGGAAGCAAGCATGGAACCTCTACTCCTCAAAAACGACCGATATCCGTTCGGTCGTGCTATTGATCGTTGTAATGCGATTGGTAGGGAACGAGCGGCATGGCCAAGGCCTTGGTCTGCGGCGCGAAGTTGTATCGGACGTAAATGCCCGCCACCCACTGCTTATAGCTTGACGAGTTGTTCGCTCCCACACTGGCGCCGCCGGTCAACCGGTGTGTAAAGCGGTATTCCGCCGTCGCCAGCAGGTTGTAGGCGAATCCGCTCGAAGACTGTGCAGGATGAACCGCGCCGTCGGTCAGGCCGATCGCAGACGCCGCCGTGACCGCCGAGGATTGCAAGGCGGCATTGGTCGGGAAATACGGTGCGCTGTCCTGATGGAAGGTCTGCAACCCGGCCGACCCTTGCAACTTGTACGTCCAGCGATCGGAGCGCTGCGCCCACGTGACCGGGATGCTGAAGGCATAGTAGCGCTGCGGACTGAAATAGCCGCCATTGCCGAACGTGAAGTTGTTCTCGTTGTGATCGTAGAACTCGCCGCTCAGGTTGACACCGGCGGTCAGCATCGCATTCGGGGTGCGATAGAAATACCAGTAAGCACCACCGCCCACTTCCGCCCCGGTATTCGACTGGACATTGTGCCCGTCCAGATATTTCAACGAACCATAGCCATACAGCCCGTAATCGTCGACATCGAGGCCAATCGACCCATGCAGCGCGGTAGACGTGACCCCACCCCAGCTCAAGCCCGTCCGCGTATCGTGGGAGCCGGCGAAAGAGGTAATGGTTTCGGTCACGGCGCGGCGCGACAGGCCCACGTTGTACCAGCCGCCCTGCCCCGGATCGATGGCGTTACGGTACGTGGCACCCCCAACCACGTTGCTGTAGCGGAAACCGATCGGCGTCGTGCCGATGTCTGCCGTCCAGTTCCGTGTCTCGTAACCCACGCCCAGGCCCACGCCATACGCCGTCTGCGCGCCAGGGGCGGCAACGGTGCCGGCCTGCTGCGCCTGAGCCGCTGCCGGTCCGCCGCCGAACTGACTGCTGCTGTATATGTCGGTACCCAGCGTCGAACCCGTCAATTGCACCGGCGTCACACGCACGGACAGCTTGCCATTGCCGAACGGCACGATGCCTTCCAGCGGCTCCTGGACATTCGTCATCTTGCTCGTGCCGGGCGTACCGTTGTTCGACGTCACGAACACCCCGGCGCGAATTTCGGGAGCGTTGTCCGATTTGAGGTCGGCAAGATCGCGACGCATGCCGTCTAACGACGAGGCATCATCCTGCGACGCATTCGCCGCCACTGTGTCGAGCGGCGCCTGCGTACCGATCGGCGTACCCGCCACGGACGGCAGTGCCGACGGACGTGACGATGACCAGCCACGTGCCACCGCGGACGGGTCGCCCGACGACGCGGCGGAGACGGTATCGCTACCCGCGTAACCACCGTCACGCGTGGCAGGCTGTGCGGCAAACGCGGTGGCGGCCGGTTGGCTGTCATCTCGCGGCGCAAGTCGATGCCGATCCCTGACATGGAGAAAGGGATTGCCAGCCACGTGGTTGTCGGCCAGTTGAGTCGGTTGCGCCGACGCACCAAGGCGCTTTTCCTTTATCGAGATAGCGGATTCCAGCAAGGTCTCTCCCTGGCGGAAATTCCCCTGCATCACATAGACGCGCGCGGCACCTGCCAACACATCAGGATCGTTGGGCGCTTTCGCGAGAGCGCTTCGCAGGGCCTCATCGGCTATATTGTTTTTTCCCGCCTGAACCGCCGCCATCGCGACACCCAGTTGCAAGCCGGGATTCTCGGGATCGTTCGCCGCAGCCTTCTGATAAAGGGACAACGCCTGGCC
Source organism: Robbsia andropogonis (assembly GCF_034047095.1). NCBI lineage: Bacteria > Pseudomonadati > Pseudomonadota > Betaproteobacteria > Burkholderiales > Burkholderiaceae > Robbsia > Robbsia andropogonis. The sequence continues at coordinate 25,365 of NZ_CP139166.1, forward strand.
GTATTGACCGTCAGCGGCATACATCCGCGCCAGCGCGGCCAGTGCCAAGGCATCGTTGGGTCGCTTCGCGAGAATGGGCGCCAGTGTATCGTAGGCGTCCGCGAGATCGCCTTGCTGGCGTTGCTGATCGGCAAGCCGTACGGCATATAGATAATTCAGGTCGTCCAGCCGTTGCCGTTGATCGGCTGTCAGCGTCTCCCCGGCCAGCGTGCCCAGGGCATCCTTGGCCTGAACATTTTGTCCTGCCTTCAACATCAGACTTGCATACGCCAACTGGACGTCGGGACCACTATCCTCCAAGCCGTTCGGCATCACGCCACGCATCAGGCTCATGGCGCGCGGCACATTCCCCGCATCGATATACGCTTCCGCCAACGCCCCCACGCGTGCCGGGTCCTTCCCCGCGGCAGGCTCGAGTCGTGACAGCATATTGCGCGCGCCCTCCAGATCACCGTCCCGCGCCGCCTGCGAGGCACGGGCAACCACCGCCTGAAAGTCGATCAACTGCGCTGTCGCAACCATGTTCGGGGTGCGAGCCGATGCCGGGATACGTGCCATCGTGTCCTGAGCACGCGTCCAGTCCGCCATCTGCATGGCCAGCAGCGCGCTCGCATACAGCGCATCGGGATTGTCGGGGTTGGCGGCCACGAGACTATCCACCAGTTGCCTTGCCGCGTCGGGATGACCCTGTTTCAAGTCATAACGGGCCAGTTCCAGGCGCAGCCAAGGATTATCGGGATCGGCGCGCTGCGCGTCTTCCAGAATTTTCTGGGCACCCGCCAGATCGCCACGCCGCGCGGCCGCGTCCGCCCGACCGGAGGCCACGGCGGAGCGCAGACGATCAAGACCGCCGATACCGGCTTGCTGCGCCGGCGTCATGCCGTCGACCAGCTTCTGTGCCTCGTCGGCGCGTCCGGTCTGCGCCAGAATATCGATCAACCCAGTCACCGCCTCGCGATTGTCCGGGTGCGCAGCCAGTACACCACGGAACACCGTTTCGGCCTGCTTCATATTTCCCTGCCCGGCATACAGGCGGCCGGATGCATTCAAGCCGCCCGGCTCGGTGGGGTCGAGACGAAGCGCCTGGTCGATCTCGCGGCGCGCGGTTGCATAGTCGCCCAGGTTTTGCGCGCCTTCGGCCTGGTTCACGAGCAACCAGTACCGCGCCGAGGTCAGCGGCTTGTCCCAATTGCCACCGGCGCCAGGATGCGAGGCGGCACGGGATAAAAGCGCCTGTGCCTGCACCAGATCGCCTTGTTGCATACGCACGAGGCCCAGGCCACCAAGCGCGTCGGTGTTATTCGGTTTGTCGCGCAGCACCTCGGAAAACAACTGTTCCGCCGTGGTAATGTCGCCGGCCTTGAACGCCGCGAAACCACGGGTGAGTCGAGGGTCCATGACGGGAACCGGCGGTGTATTGGCCAACCCCGGGCGCGGCGATATCATCTGACGGCGAATGTCCTCATCCTCCGGATGCAGCTTCAGATAGTCCTCGAACCACGATCGATTTTGCGGCGTAGGCGGCACCCAGGTCAGCACGGAGCGCCATGCTTCCGTAGCGGCGCCACCGATGTCCTGGCGCTTCGCCAGTTTTTCCAGTAGCGCGACGCCGGTCGGGCGATCCCTCTCATCCCGCACCATGTGCTGGGCAAGCGGCAAGAGCACGTACGGATCGTTCGGCGTCTCCCCATTCAGGCGCTTGAGGCCTTGGATCGCCTTGTCCGTACCGCCGTCCGTATAACCCAGATAGGTATAGTACTCACGCGCGACGACGCCTTGCGGGGTCTTTCCACCCAACGCCTGATCGTACTCGCCAATCGCCGCCGCCAGCGCTTTCAGGTCGTTCTGGTTGACGGCGTCCTGCGCATGCTGGCGAGCCTTGGCAAGCAGTGACTTGCCCGGCTCGACCGCCAGACGCAGGTCCTGCTCCAGCAGCGGCACGAAGCGGCTGTTCGGCGCGGCTGCACGCAGCTTTGCCAGATAGTCTTTTGCGGCCGGAAACTGCTTTTTGTTGACGGCGATCACACCCAGCCCATATAACCCTTCCGGCTGGTCCGGGTCGGTCAGCAGCAGCTTCGACCAGGACTGCGCGGCCAAGTCCGGCTTATCGTGCGCCTGCCAATAACGGCCCTGTTCAAGCAACATATTCGATGTTGCTTCCTGCGCCCACCCCGGATGGCTGACCGAACCGATCAGCATTCCGAGAATGGCGGCCTGACTGCGGCTGACTTGCATGAGCGTTCTCTGATTATTTTGGTTGTTGCAGATGCTCTGCCTGGAGCCGCGCCCGGCTCTCGGCATCACGTCGCGCCTGACGGCGCCGCATGTAGGCGAGCAGGGCCAGCGCGATCAGCACGAGCAACACGACACCCAAGGCGCGGAGCACCCAGGCCAGGGAAACACCGATCGAGGCAAGCCACCAATCCAGGCCGCGCCAGAGTCCCAGGTGCCCGAGGTAGTAGGTGTGTTCGCCTACGAGCGAGTCGACCTCCTTGCCGCGGATGGACACCAGACTGCCCTGAATCGGCAACTTATCGTCGTTGCGCACATCCAGCAAAGCGGACACCGCATCCTTCAAGCCGTCGCTCTGGTTGCTGATCAGCATGACCACGCTGCGCCCTTTCTCTTTCGGCGACTCGAAGCCAGCCATCACGGCGCTTACACCAGATCCCGTGTAAGCAAGCGACAGCCGGCTGGGTTGGTTATCCAGGCGCGGGTTGGAATGGAACCAGCCCAGCACCCGGCCCGGAACGTCGGACACGGAGAACTGCGATGCCTTGTCATACGTGGCAGGCATGTACTTCGCCCAGTCCTTCAACCAGGCTTGATCGGCACCGGAGGCGATGACCAGCATATCCTTACCGGACGGTACGGCATCGATGTTCTGGCCGCGAAGCACGGTCACCCCACGTGCCGGGTAACCGGTCGAGTCACCCATGCGGCCCATGACCGCCAAATAGGTGCTGTATTCCTCCGGGCCGGCGTTGGCCCCCAGTACGACATCGGTCGACGACAAGTCCGCCATGCGCGTGAACGGGAAGCCGGCCTGCGCAAACGCGGCCAGATTCGGCATCGCGATGTAGTGCGGATACTGCGTCAGGTCGATCGTCGACTCCGGGTCAATGTCACCCCGCACATTGTCGATGATGATGTCCCGGCACTCGCCCTGCTTGATGTAGTCGTACATGTAACGGAACTGCAACTGCGTATTCGGCTGCAGCAACGTCTCCAGCGGTACGTCGAGCCGCGCCCGGCTGGGCAAGCTGCTGTCCGGCAGCACCGCCGCCTTCAGCTTGTCGCCGTCTTCGAGTTTTTCAAGCGGCAATAGTGGAACCGATTTGATGAACTGGTCACTGACACTGAACAGAAGTGACGAGTTGACCATGTACGGCTGCGGCGTATAACGGTAGTGCAAATCGATCGGCACGTTTGGTGCATGCCATCCGAACAAGTCCGGCGGGATGCGCGTATTGATCCGGATCAGATCCGGGCTGTAACCCGATACACGCAACTGACTGGCGTCGATCAATTCGCCAAACGATACCGGACGATCGGTGCGCAACCAGCGCGGCGCATCATCAGGCTGACGCGATGCGGGGTCCGGGAACTTGGTGATCAGTGCCGTCGGGCCGACCAGTGTCTGACTACCCATGACCAGCGCGTCGGCTGCCTGCTTCAGTTCCTTACCATCGCGCCCCATGACCAGCAACAACGTGCCATTTGGATCGTTAGGATTCCGCACCACTGCCAGCGTTGACCCTTGCAGCGGCGCAGGCGCCAGCGCGGCTTGCGCGGTGCCTTCGATCAGGACCACCGCGTTGCCTGTAGCCGGGATCGTGGATAGGGACACCGGGAAGTTGGCGCTACGGAAATTCGCCATGGCGCCAAACCAGGACGACACCGCGCCCGCCGCTTCCAATGCGGCGCTATCCGGATTACCCGCGAACACGAAAGGCAGATTCAAGCGACGGATATCATGCGCGTCCAGGAAGGGCTCGGGCAAGCGCGCCAGGTCGGCAGCCGGCGTCAGCGGCTGGGTATCGATGCTCAGCGTGCTGCCATTACTGATATTGGCCCACAGGCTCGAATGCAGGGGATCTTCGCACTGCATCGTGTAGTGACCAATCAACTGTAGCCGCAGCTTGGTGTTCGACGTGAACAAGTAGGGCGGTAACGTAATGGTGCGCTCGAGACTCGTGCCGGCCGTGTCCTTGGGCACCGCGATCGACGCTGCCACCTGATCGTTGATCAGAACATTGATATGCGACAGGTCCGGCAACAACGCCGGGGAATACGCATAGCGTAGATTCAGCCGCGCACCGGTCACCACCTGATCGTCCCGCACGCCCACCGGGACGGTATTGCTGCCGTCGACGCCACGCAGGTTGAGTGCATATTGCGCACCCAGCTGCTGCAAGGTATAGGTTGTGGTCGTCGTTGGCGCGGCCGTCGGGCGTGCATCGACGATCGGCGTGCTGGACGCGGGCGAGGTGGGCGACGCCGCGGGCTTCGCGACCGCGGTTTTTAGCGCGGCGTGCTTCGTCGATGCAGTCGCGTGCCCGCCGGCATGCGCCGGTTGCGGCGCGGCGTACGTTGTCGATGATATGACGAAGATACCACCGAGCAGCAGTGCTGCCCACGCGGGCCGGGCGGTCATGCGCGGCGCAAGGCGTGCCCGCGAAATGTCAGGCCGTCTTTTAAACATGGGAACCTCTTCGTCCTTCTTCGGGTTGCGATGCCTGGGGAATGTCCAGGTCCAGTCGTTTAAGGGCACGCAGGTGCAGGAACACGCCGCCGAGCAAGCCAATAAGTACGACGCTGACAAGCGTCGAAATGAGGAGCAGCACGATGTGGCTCGCGAGGAACCACTGGACAGCCAGGCGGAACGGCAGCGTGCCCAGGAAATAGTTTTGCTTGTCTTCCAACGTGGTAAGCACACCGTCATGCGCGATGACCAGGCTGCCACCAACCGTTTCCGTTCGGCTAGCGCCGATCAGATACCGGTGCGCCTGCAGCAGGTCCACCACCGCATCAAGCGCGGCCGGCGATTTGCCTGATACCACCACCGCGCTGCGGCCACGCGTCAACGGCGACTCCAGCCCGGCCACCATGCCGTCGTGATCACCGCCGCTGTACAAAACCGCGAGATCGTCCGCACGTTGTTTGGCCGTCCGCCCGTTGGTCAGGTTTTCCCAAAAATCCCGTATCGCACCGTCCGACGACGCAACCGGGCCGAAGAAACCGGCCGGCAGGTTCTTGTGCCATGCATTCACCAGCGGCTGATTGTTTCCAGATGCCAGCACCAGCAGGTCCTTGCTCTTCACCGCGCTGACCTGCCCGGGATCCACCGCCGTCACGCCCAGCACTGGATATCCACTGGCCTGGCCCATGCTGCCCATCAGTGTCAAATATGCCGAATAATCGTCGGCCACTGCATCGACGGGAAGAATCACGGCCGTCTCAGAAAGGTCGGCCATCCGGGTGAACGGGAAGCCGGCATCGCCAAAAGCACGCAAATCCGGCATGGCTGCATAACGCGGCAAATTGGAGATGTCGATTGTCGATGCCGGGTCGATAGCACTCTGCAAGGGGCCGCCCGGCACGTCCTGCCAATTTTCCTTTGGCTTGACGGCGTCATATCGATAGTCGAATTGCAACGTCGTCAGGGGCGGCAGCAGATAGGTCGGAATGCGCATCACCGCATGACCATCCGACGTGTCACCCGCCAACGGCAGCGTCTGAATCGGCGAGTTCCCAACCAGCACATGCAACTCGGAATGCAGCGATTCCGGACGCGCCGTGTAGCGGTAGTGCAGATCCAGCTCTGCGCCCGCGCTATCGAAGCCGAACAGACCCGGCGGCAACCGCAGGCCAACACTGATCGAGCCAGGGCTGAAACCCGATACGGTAAAGGCATCGGCAGAGGCTAGCTCGCCCAGCCGGACCGGGCGGTCCGAGGGCAGCCAGTTGGGCGCATCGAATGGCTTGCGCGGCAGGACGTGTATCGGAGAATCAATCCGGACCTGCGACCCCGTCAGCGTCTGCGAGCCCAGTACCAACGCGGTGGCCGCCTGCCGGAGTTCCGCCTCGTTGCGACCGGTGACCAGCAACAGCTTGCCGTTGGCGTCCAGGGGATTAGGGATAATCGCCAGCGTCGGACCATTGATAACCGGCAGGGTCAGGCCCGGCACCTCACCGGCCAGCGCCAGCACCACACCGTTGCCCCGAGGGGGAATCGCACCGGGATAGGCGGAAAAGCGCGCGCCGCGATAACCGGCCTGGGCGCCGAGCCACGATGTGACGACCCCGGCGGATTCAAGCCGATTCATCGTCGGCGCTTGCGATAGCACGACTGGCAGGTTCACTCGGCGCACATCGCGCTTGTCGACGAACGGCGCAGGCAGTCGCGCCAGATCGCTCGGCAGCGGGGCCGGTACGACTGTCACGACAAGCGCGCTGTTGGGAGCCGCCTTCAACCACAGATCCGGGCTGTCCGGATTATTTCCCTGGTCGCTGGCCTTGCTGTGCGCGATCAACTCAAGATTCAGATGGTTGAAGTCGGACAGCAATGCCACTGGCAAATCCACCGATACATGCGCCGACTTCAGCGGGGCCAGTTGCGGGAGCGGGATGGTCGTGGCGACGACACTATTCACCAGAACATTCAGATGTGACAGACCGGGCAGCAGCGTATCCGAGTATCGAACATCAAGTTCGAGTCGAGCACCGACAACGCGCTCATCCTTGCGCAAGCCAAAGTCCATTCCGGCATAGGCATCTTGGCCGAGCAACGTCACGCCCTGCTCCGGGTATTGGCGCAGCAGCGGAATCCGATAGGAATAGGCGTCCGATGGCAAGCCGTCGGACGCCGCCGCCACGGCGGTCAACGTCGTGGCACCGCCCAGCAGCAGGACCGAATAACACACCGCCGCCCACAGGCGCTTGCTCATCGAGGAGCGGAAAGACGACAAATAACCGATGCTCACGATTGCTTGGTTCCCAGCTCGCTTTCCGAAGCCCCGGCCGGGCGGCCGGGGCGCGCACGCCATCCCATGAACAGGTACTTGAACAACTCGCCAAAACCGTGGACGCCGACACTGAGTACCTCCAGCAGGCTACGCAATGGCCGGTCGGGACGATACTGTCCCCACGACGACAGCCACGCATCGGCGCGTGAAAACGTAACGCGCATCAGGTCGCGCTCCTGATCGATCGTGAGCGCCGGGAAACTGACGCCGAGCGTCCGGCCACGGCACACCTGGACCTCGGCGGGAAACTTGCCCTCGTAGTTATCTCGAAAAACGGACACCATGATTCGATCGCCGGGTTGCGGCAATGTCACGTTCTCGGGCAGCGCGATCCCGAGCCCGCCATGTGAGTAGTCAGTGGTGTGGCAATCGATACGATCACCATTGGCGGTGCGAATTACCGCCGGCAGCGAAATCTGCACACGTGGTGCCTGGCGCAGCTGCCGCGACTCGCTGGCCACGCCCGCTGCCGCACTGAGGTTCATGACGTTGTAGAGCACCCAGCCGAGATTGAACAGAATACTCATGGCTTCCGGCCAGCCAGGACCGCGACTTAAACCGAACACCCCAACGGCAAGTCCGGCCAAGTTAATCAGCAGCAACAGGATGTAAGGCCGGGCCATCGCCCAATCCAGAAAGGAGCGCCGAATGACGCCGCCCTTCGCCGTCACGTTGAAACCCTTTCTGCCGGGGAAGAAGACCGCCTGAAGCGCAGGCAAAACCACGTACCAGGCAAGAACGGTTTCGTACACCTCGCTCCAGAACGAGTGGCGGAAACGGCCCTGAATCCGCGATGCCCCGATACTCGAAATGACCAAGTGTGGAATCGCATAGGCCAGGACCATCAACGCCGACGCATGAAATACGTGGGCGCCGAAGAACAGGTAGGCCATTGGCGTGATCAGGAACACGATGCGCGGTAAGCCGAAGAAAAAGTGCATCATCGCGCTCAAGTAGCAAAACCGTTGCGGCAACGTGAGCCCCCTGACCAACAGCGGATTGAACCTGCGGAAAATCTCCGCCATGCCGCGCGCCCACCGGATACGCTGGCCCACATGCCGGCTCAGACTTTCGGTAGCAAGACCGGCGGCCTGCGGAATGGCGAGATAAGCAGTGCTGTAACCGCGCATGCTCATCTTGAGCGCGGTCAGGGCGTCCTCGGTCACGCTCTCCGTCGCGACGCCCCCCACATCCAGCAACGCGGAGCGTCGCAATATCGCGCACGATCCGCAGAAAAAGGTCGCATCCCAGAGGTCATTCCCGTTTTGCAACACGCCATAGAACAAGTCGCCCTCGTTCGGCACCTTCCGAAACGTTTCGAGATTACGCTCGAAAGGGTCCGGCGAATAGAAAACGTGGGGCGTTTGCACCATCGCCATCTTCGGATCCTTCAAAAACCAGCCCATGCAGATCTGGAGGAAAGAACGCGTCGTCACGTGGTCGCAATCGAACACCGCGATGTATTCGCCACTCGTCTTGCTCAGTGCGGCATTCAAGTTGCCCGCTTTCGCGTTCACATTGTCAGGTCGCGTCAGATAGTCGACGCCCGCCTCCTCGCAGAAAGCGCGGAATGCTTCACGACGCCCGTCATCGAGGAGGTAAACACGCAACTTGTCAGCCGGCCAATCAAGCAATGTCGCGGCCAGCACCGACTGCCGTACGACATCGAGCGGCTCATTGAACGTGGGAATATATACATCCACCGTTGGCCACGCCGACGTATCGGCCGGCAGCGGGAAAGGTCGGCGGTGCAACGGCCACAGTGTCTGGAAGTAACTGCACAGCAGCATCAACACGGCATAACCTTCGGCCAGCAACAGCAGCGCGCCGAACGTGACATCGAGCGGGTTGGTGAAAAAGAGCGTCTGGGTCACGCGCCAATAGAAATAGCGCATCGATACGAACACCGACAGTGCCACCAGGGACACCGTCAGAAAGCGACCTGGAATGCGACTCAGGGCAAAAGCCATGAACATACAGAGGATGCCAAACATCCATTGCGTGGAAAGCGCCAGATTGACGGTCAAAGCCGAGGTGAACAGCAGCACTGCCGCGATGGTTGCAATCAGGCGCACCCAACGCGGTCTGAGCAACGATGTGCCCGCCGCCACGAGCTTGTCGTCCCAGTGCCCCTCGTCGTCGCTTTGGCCTGCACCGTTTTGTTGTCGTTGCGCGGTCGTATTGAACCGTCGCTGTTTGGCCTGTGCCATCGAAATCTCCCCTACCGGGTCCGTACCCAAAACGCGATCACCAGCACCACGAACGGCGGCAAGCCCATCGACCGTACACGCGCACTATTCGCGACGAAGTCGCTTGCGCGGTCGATCGCATATCGTCATTGCCTGGAATGACGTCTGAGAAGTGCCACATCTGACCCGCTGTCATATGTGTATGCCACTTGCTTTCAACGTCCCACATTTCCTCGTCGCACCGCTTACCCGATGCATGTCATTCATTTGCAGCCCTCACTACTTCAGGCCGTCCTGCGGCATGCGGCAGATGACCGCGCGTCGCAGCAGACGCCGCGCATCGATCTGGCGTCCGTACATCATCGCTCCCTGCCGAGTCATGTTCCGTGCAATAACCCGCGAGAGCGTTCAAGAAAGCCGATGGGGTGAGGTGTCCGTCCGCGCAACGCTCCGCTCGGCCAAACGCGCAAAAACGCTGCTGAGAGGGGCCGATTGCTTCTGAGCGAATACCGGCTCGCGCTTGGCCTGCACGGCCGCCTTCCTGGGTGCGGACGACATGGCTGGCGGCGACTCGGATGCCGCAATCGGACGTGTCAACATCCTCTGTTGCTCCGGCTCGGCGTGCACCGGTTCAAGCGTATGCAACGGGACAGACGGCGTCGGCCGGGCGACAGCGACCCAGGACTCATCGATCGGCTCGGCACGCGCCACGGACCAGCGACCGCGTTTACCGTGCAATTGCTCCGCCCCTTCCACTTCGTGATATTGGGCCGGGCTGGCGCCCGCCATCTTAAAAAGATTCGAAATGTCCGATGCACTACTCATGTGTCGTCCTCGCTGAATTTGTTATGCTTTCGCGCCCGCGTAACCGGCACGCAGGTACGAGCTACCGCTCTTCTAAGCACCGAATGAGAAAATCATTGTTCCCGACGCATCCGCGGCGCCAGCCATCGTGGTTCGCAGGCGCGGATCGGCACCTAACTGCTGCATCCAGCCTTCATAGACGCCCTCTAAAAAAGCGCCCGCCCAACGGTCGTTTTCCGCACCGAAAACCGCCCTCAGTGGTGCGTATCGGTGCGTCAGCACCAACCGGATCTCGGACTCGTCGATCTCGACTTCGCCCCACTGCAATTCACGCCAGACGTGGTTCATCACGTCCTGCATTTCCGCAACCGTTCCGGCAGGCGCGAGTACATATTGGCGAGCGAAGCGCACACCTGTGTCATGCATTAGCCGCCCAAGCAATCCGGGCGTCAATGTTTGCGTCAGTTCCTGCGCGAAGAGCGACAGAAACGGGCGCCATTGCGGTACAGACATGTGATTCATGGCATACCCATACGCCCTTTGCGGACGCTTGCATTGAAATGTTGCAGAATTTACCGAATCGCCCTTCGTTCTCGATTCGCGCAATGATCGATGTCTTTCTTATTCGATCGATGCAGACGCTCAGTAATAATGTCGCACCCCAAAATCGCTACGACATTTACTAGCATTTGCTACGACATTTACTAGCATTTTTTTCCGAATTTTAGTTTTTGATCTTCAAAGTATCCCTCACGACTTCAGTTCTAGGCAACGGGAAAATATTATTTTTTTGGATACAAATTCATCTTCCTGGGAAAAGCTTTCTTCAAATGTAGCATGGCCGCCGCTCTGTTGCCGGACCCGTAATCATTGCAAACCACCATCGGGTAACCAGCTTGAATCACGGTGAAAGTATCTGTATCCACGGAACAAAACGTCAACCGAGGCGGTACCATTTAGCAAAATATGTGCCCGATCGCCAATTGTCGCTGATGTCGACAGTTTAGAACCGTTCGAACCCGTGCATCCTCGTTCCCTGAAAGGTGAACGCACATTGACCGTAAGCCGCTCAGACTGAACGTTCTCTTTTTTTAAATGTATAAGTAACCAATCTTGGAAATTCGTTGCATTCCCGACCGATGACTTAACATCAGGAAAATTCTTTGATTAATTTTGAGAAATGGCAAAGCAAAGAAAATAATGCCAGCCACTGCACTTACTTTTCATATAATAAAAAACTATCATTGTTCAAACGTTTGTTCTACTTAACTATATTGTATTTTATTAGGATAGCTAACAAAATATAGAACGAATGACTGGCATGTAGAAGGTGCGATGCGCGCCCGGTTGACTTGACGGATAACGGGCCACGCCACGCTCCGCGTGGCCCGCTCCAGACATCGATGATGTCGTTACACCCCTAGCGCAGGGTCACTCCAGCTTTCTTGTCCGTTTTCCAGGTGACCGGCCAAATGCCGGATGAACGCCTTGTCATCAGCGACGGTAACGATCACGTCATACCAGCCATGCTGGTCGCTAAGGTCGATACGAAGTCGCGTGCTGTCGCCTCCATTCAACCTTTGCGTCTGGGTGTCCTCGATCGCCCGTCCGTGCTGTACGCGTCGGGAGACAATGATGAAGCTGCACGACCCCTTGCCTGCGTTGTCCAACTTCAGCACGATGGCGTCGCCTTCAAAGTGCTCGTGCACTTCCGGCACGGCCGTGGCGTGACCAGCATGAGTGGCGGTGACCCCCGCACCGTTCGGCACGCTCCCCCTGAAATGGCGCCAAAAACCATTCGGGCCAACGAAGCTCGCGTCGTATTCGCCGGCGGCGTTCAGTGCGATGTCTGCCTGCAATTTTTGCCCTGCGCCCACGGTATAGCTCGATGGCGCGCTAACACCATCGTTCAGATAGCATTGCAGAACGGCTCCCTGACCTCCGGTGTTGTGCAGTGCGATTCCCAGCGTACTCGCCCGGCCCCCTTCGCCACGAACGTGTGCGGTCAGTTCGTAAGGCAACGCACGGGCACGGCGTACGCCTTCCTCTTGTTTCGGCACATGTTGGTCCAACGGCACAACGGGTACGAAATCCGCGTGGCGTTGCTTGTCGGCCGGAACATAAGCGGCTGTGCTGGGCAACGGCGCGCGTGCCAGATTCGGCGTACGGAAATCGAATGCACTGGTCAGATCGCCACAGATCGCGCGCCGCCACGCAGAGATGTTCGGGGAATGCAGATTGCCGCTCTCACCGAAGCGTTTGGCGATAAAGCGAATCACCGATGTATGATCAAACAGTTGAGAACAGACATAGCCGCCCTTCGACCAAGGCGACACCACCAGCATTGGCACGCGTGGGCCCAGTCCATAGGGACCAGCGGCATAGGTACCATTGCCCGCAAACAGTTCGTTATCCAGTGACACCGTGGACGCGCCGTGAACACTATCCGTCGGCGGCGACGGTGGCGCCACATGGTCGAAGAACCCGTCGTTCTCGTCGTAGTTGATCAGCAAGACCGTCTTGCTCCAGACGTCCGGATTGGCGGTAAGCACCTGCAGAACCTGATCGATGAACCAGGCACCATAGTTCGCGGGCCAATTCGGATGCTCGGAAAACGCTTCTGGCGCAACGATCCAGGAAACCTGCGGCAGGCCACCGTTTTCGACATCACGCTTCAGAATGTCGAAATAGCCGTCGCCTTTCGTGGCATTCGTTCCGGTTCGCGCTTTCTGATAGAGGGGAGTTCCCGGCTGTGCATTTTGATATTGCGTGAAATACAGCAGCGAATTGTCGCCGTAATTGCCGATAAACGCATCCTTGGTCCACCCCCAGGAGCCTGCCTTGTCCAAGCCGGTGCCCACGTCCTGGTAAATCTTCCAGCTCACACCGGCTGATTCCAACATCTCCGGGAAGGTGGACCAGTTGTAGCCCGCTTCGCTGTTATCCACCACGGGACCACCGCCGACACCGTCGTTTCCCACATACCCCGTCCACATATAGTAGCGATTGGGATCCGTAGCCGCCATGATCGAGCAATGATAGGCGTCACAAATCGTGAATGCATCGGCGAGCGCGTAGTGATACGGAATGTCATCACGACGCATATACGCCATGGTCGTGGTGCCTTTGTTGGCGACCCACTGGTCATAGCGCCCATTGTTCCAGGCGTTGTGCGTGGTCGTCCAATCGTGCGGCAGATCTTGAAGGAAGGTCAAGCCGACATCCGGCACGTCTGGACGAAACGGCAGGACCTCTCCCGCCCCCGCCAGCCCTGGTTGGTGCCAGACTTTCTTGCCGTTTGGCAGCGTGATCGCCCGCGGATCACCATATCCCCGAACGCCACGCAAAGTGCCGAAGTAGTGATCGAACGAACGGTTCTCCTGCATCAGCACCACGATATGTTCGACATCGCGCAGGGTGCCGGTGCGATTGTTTGCCGGAAGTGCCAACGCCTGGCGCAGCCCTGGCGGAAAGGCGCCAAGGGCCCCGGCAACGCCGCCAGCCTGCATGGTCATGCGAATAAAGTCGCGCCGAGTGTAGCTTTTCATGGGAACGGTTCTCCAGTGCTTGCGTTGATGTGGCGAGCGTGGGTGATCGTGTGAACGGTCCCGGCGCGGCGGTTCGCACTGGCGCCACCGTTGCGTCGCAACAATCAACTGTGGCAATGCCTGGTTCACTGGTATTGTTGGTTCTTTCTGAACCTTCCCGCGTCCGCAGCTTAGCCAGCCGATATGTCGGTTTCATGTCGTACGCGCAAACGTATCAAACGAGCGTATGTGACGCTGCGCGGCAGCCGTGAAGGCCGTCCGGCCTTCACGGAATAGGGGACGTCACGCAAAGAAAAGAAACATCAGCCCGTCGATGCGCCGGGCCTCGAGTAAGAAGCACGCGGACCGCCGTTCCCCGACGACGCGACGTCTTTCAATCCGTGCGGGGGCGCGTGCGATGACGTGGTATCACGGAACGCTTGCAGTACGAGGTCGTAATATGCAAACCGCGTTTTGGTGGCATTGAAATGATGGTCGGCATGTGTCAGAAATGTGACGCGCGCCGGTGAAAAATGACTCATCCGACGGGCTGCGCGACCGAAATGGCGCGTCAAATCCTCGAGTCCCGGATCATCATCGCTATAGATCAGATGCGAATGCACTTTGCGTTTTGCCAAATCCCTCATCAACGCATAGGCCTTTGCTGTATCCGAGTCTGGCGATGGTGGCAGGAGATGCGTCATCACGTCCAATGAGCGCCGTAGGATGCGCACGATCAACACGCGTGCGGTGCCGAGCAGATCGGCATCGCCGCGCAACACGCGTTGCCATTCGCCGCCGTTACGTAGTGCACGCAGATAGGCCTTGAGGCTACGCTTATGCGTGCGCACGGCCATCTTCACTTCCTCGCCTTCTGCAACGATGAACTTTTGCAGATTAACCAACACGCTGCCGACGATACGCGGATCTTTCGCCGACACGTGTAGACCGATATACGCACCCGAACAGAGGCCCGATACAATCGCCTTCTGAAATCCCTGGTCGGCAAGAAACTGCATGCCGGCCATCGCCTCCTCGACACATCGCGGGTCCGTATGGATATGGCGTCTGTCGATGTCGGCCAGACTATCGCCCATCCCGCTCAAGTCCAATCGAAGCGACGCAATGCCAGCACGTGCCAAACGGCGGGCGAGCGACACATACGCGCCACCATTGCCGATATGGTGACTCGAGCCCTCGTGAATCAGCAATGCCGCGATCGGATTACCGGGCGAATGCGATGGACGGCACAGTATGCCGAAGAGCGCTTGATTCGGACCGAAGCAATGCGGCTCTTCGATAAAGTCAGCACTCGTCAACCGGTCGACCCTGCGCGGGGCGATTCGTACCGGCAAGGCCTGCGATGGATGACGACCCATCGCGTGCTCCTCCAGCCAACCACGCACCGCGATGATCGTATTACTGGGCACGGTACTCGTTGTCGGGTCCTGCATCCATGCGGCATAGTCCGTGAACGGGCTCGCCGTGACCGGAATGCCGGCCTGCCGCCAGGATTCGACAAAATTGTCACAACGGCGATCCCCGCGCGTCGCAAAAACGAGAACCGGCTGCACCGGCACGTTGCACTGCATCAGATCGACAATGCCGATCTGCGACTGTAATGCCGAGGTCCACCAGAAACCGTTGGTGTTCAGCGGCTCGTCACTCCCGACATCCGGAACGGGATTGTAAGTCGACAAACTCGATACCTTGGCCGCCATGCGCGTTTCACGCAGGAATGCCTTGCCGAGTACCACGGGCGCCAGGAGCACCAGCGCCGCGCTCGGCATTTGCTGCGCGGCCAACGCAGCAATCATGCCGCCAAGCCGGACGCCAAGTAATACGATATGTCGAACACCGGTACGCACACGTAGATGCTCGGCCCCGAGCAATACGTCATCTACAAACCCATCGAGCGAACGCGGTACGGCATCGCTGTTGCCGGTGCCGTTGTAGTCGAAGCGCAACGTGGACATGCCCACTTTCGCCAGCGATTCGCAAAGATGCACGACACCGTAGTGGGTGCAGATCTCTTCTTGCGCAAGCGCCGAACAAATCACCACACCGACCGATGACAGGGCGATCGGATCGCCCAGGGTCGGGTCCGGCTGGTGAATCCATCCGAACCGACGATCGAAATAGGTAGGCTGCATGCTCATCGCTCAGGTCTCCACAATGCCAACGGACCCGATCCCATTGTTCGCCAGGGCGCCAAAGCCCAGTGTGGCGCGTACGTCGGCCGACCAGCGATCGAGATCGAAACCGTGATGTCGCAACAATGCCAGTGCGAGACGTTCGATACCGAAGCCACAACATGCGGTATGCGCCACCTCCCCGTCTGCCGTGCGCAAGTCCCACGTGTCGCCGAAGTGGGTCATGTGATAGTTGAAGCTCAAACAAGCGGTTGGTCCGGCACCATCATTGACGGGTACGAGCAATTCAAACTTGAGGCTCTGCGCACGCTGACTGTCGGCCATCAGTTTTCCACCTCTGCCAAAAAACGGGTCGTTCGCGATATCGACCTCGAAAGGCAGGCCAAGCGATGACGCAAACGTCTTGCCGCGCGTAATCCAATCCTCGCGAAACGCCATGACTTGTTCCGGCGTCCCAATGCGAACGTACTCACGCATGCGGAAGAACTGGAAACGAGTCGGCTCCAGGGACGGTTCGTGACGGAAACACCAGCAGCACACATCGATCAGTGCACCGACGTTTGCCAATGGACCGCGTCGCGCCAGTATGGGATATACCGAATAGCATGCGGCCGGTGTCAGCACCAGTCCCGCGGGGGCCTGTTGTTCCATCCATGCCTCACCGCGCTCGATCTGCCCGAGTAGTTTGTAATGGCCGCGATCATCGCCATCGAAGCTATGAATCGTTCCCGCGAAATGCGGGAAGCTCTTCATGTAGCCACTTTTCTCAAACATATCCTGCGACATTGCCGGCGGGAACCGCATCAACTCCGGCGAATCGTCCAGGCCCGCTTGCGTGATGGCATGGTCGAGTCCGCTACAGATGGCTTCAAACACGGCATTGCGACCCCACACGCCATCCACGCCGGTTGGAATCAGAATGCCCGCATCAACGAGTTGATCACGAAAAGTCGGTTCGATCGTCATGGTCAAAGTGTGCCCAGGTCATGGCGCTGCGCCAGCAATAACGCGCCGGTGGTAGTGGCAATGCGGTCATTTGATATCATGATCTGCGCGCTCAAGATGTCTCGCAGATGCCTACCGACACTGAACTCCCCGCCATTCTTGTAGCCGGACATGCCGCAAATGCGCAGTGCTTCCATGACCACGTCATGGCATTGCGTCGATATCTCGATTTTCAAGGCGTTCAATAGCGAAGCGCGGGCCATTCCAGTCGGCCAGGCCCCCGCGGCGCCGTCGATTGCCGCGTCCCGTGCGAAACGCGCGCGCCCCAGCGGATGAGCGACATCGAACTGCGTCAATGCGCGCGATAATGCGGCCTGGATGGTATCGAGGGATGCCACTGCGTGCACGAGTCGGACGGCACCCGGAGGCATGGTCCCAATCTGACGCCGCGCCTGCGCTCGCAGAAACGCGCGCGCGCGGGTAACCGCCTCCGCGGCAATCCCGGTCCACGCCGCGCCCCAGAGGAGATGCGAAACCGGCACCATCGAATTTTCGCTGATCTCGGCAAATGCCGCGGGCACGATCTGATCGGCCCGCCCCGTCGCGGATAACCGGAAAGCACCGCTGCACGTTCCACGCATGCCCAAGGCATCCCAACCGCCAGTCGGCGTCAAATCGCAGTCCGACCGCAACAACGTGACCAGCGCTTGATCGGATGGCGGCGCATCCGCGTGTGCCCGGCAGGTGACCAACAAAACATCGGCGTAGGCACCGTAGGACACAGTAGGCGCGTGCTTTTCCAATGTAAAGCGACCATCCGCGACGACCATCGCGCAGCGACTCGACCCCATATCGCCGCCTACGCCCACTTCGGAGGTTACCGACCCGAGCAACAACCCCTCTTCGGCAATCCGGCGGGCCAATGCACGGTGCCACGGCTGTGTGAGCGCATGACCTACAATGCAGGCCACCTGGCTCTGGTGCATTGCGTAAATCATCGCCGTGGAAGCACAGCCGCGCGCTATTTGCTGACACTGTCGGGCGATATCGAGAAGCGACGCGCCGCGGCCGCCAAGATCATGCGGCAACATGCAGCCAAGCAGGCCAGATGCGCGCAGCGCGGCAATCGCCTCCACGGGAAAGCGGCCCTCTAGGTCCACCTGATCCGCATGGGCGGCCGCGACACGGACCACGGCCGCCAGATCCAATGTTGTGTCAGGGGACAAGCGCTCACTGTAGACGGTGCTCACGTTGCAGTGCTCTTCAGGCCGAGAACGACCGAGGCCAGTGCGTCGATGCTAGTGAACGTTGAGCGCACGAGCAGGCTATCAGGGAATTCCACGTCGAATGCCGATTCAATCGCCAGCATTACCCCGACCGTCGCGAACGACGTCAATCCCACGGCAAACAGGTCATCCGAAGACCCGATCGCTGTCACTGGCACGCTCAAATTACCCACTTCCAACAAAATGCCGCGTAGCGTATTTTCCACCAAGATAATTTCCCCGAATAAGATTTACAAAATTGGCGGAAAGTTACACGCCGACAATACCGAAACCACCACGTCGCTCACGTACATTTTTCTCAATTTTTCTTATTGAGATACGGCAATTAATACCGCCCTCCAAAATAATCGTAATTCGTTACCGACGAAACGTGATGGGCTCGCGGTTGATTGCCGTCGTGTGTAATGCCTTTTTCATGAAAACCATTTTCATGAGGCGGCTTCTGCCGCCTCATGCCGCGCATACGGGATTTCCAAAAGCCTTTATGTTCAAGCGGTGATGTTGGACGATCGTATGTTTTGATGGCTGCTCTCTAATACTACCGTTAATTTTTTGAGCAGGTCGGACGTGGATATTCCGAGCATTTTTTCATATGGAGAAAACGACTCTTTCATTTTTAACACGAGGTGCTCAGACCGGAAAGTTTGCATATCCCGATAGAAATCACTATCGCGCCGACGGCGTCTGCCGGCGGCGAGAACGCTGATGCCTGCCGAAGGTGGTTAAAGCGGCTGCCCAGTCGCCGCGCAAGGACACTAGATAGTGTCATCCCGCGATATAACGGCCGCTATCACGCGGTCGCGGCGGGCCTCGCCGCGACGTGAAGGCGTACGGACAAAAGTGAGCGCAAAGAGGAAACACACAGCATGTAGAAATCGATCAAGGAACCGCCGTCATGGCGGTGGATCGCGGCTGCGGGAAGAGCGGTATGGCGTAAAGGTGGTCAGACGCGTTACTTCGCGCAACCGATGACGATGTCGTGCAGGTCCGTTTCAGACAATTGGCCGTCCTTGGCCTTGGAATGGCGAACGGCTATCCGCGCACCGCGCGCCTGATCCGTGATATCGATCTGGTAATAGTTACGATAGGCATAGCCATCATTGCCTCCCAGAGTCAGCCGCGTGAGGCCCTGCTCGATATCCGGGAAGTTTCCCAAATCGCTGCCGAACCGCGAGAGCGACGCCACCACGCAATCCGCTACCTGCGAGCGAGGCTTCGCCGTGCTTTGCTGGAAGGACACCGGCGCCTTTTGCAATTCCTCGAACGTGCCGCCGTTACAACCGAAGAGCGCGACCGTCGCGCCGCAAGTGAGGAGCGGTGTTATCCATATCGAACGCTTCATGCTTACCAGGGTCCTGAGATAAATAGCAATAATAAGCTGACATGTCAGCTCGGTTGAGTGCCGGTAATAATAAGTCACATCTTGGGCAATGACATCTCATGGAGATACATCGTGGCGAAAATCTAGCAAAAAATTACCGTGGGAGAAAGTTCGACCTGATCCTTACTTTCAGCCTACGGTAATAGGGGTAATGGTATGATGTTCGCGCCATGCATAACCCTTTCTCATATTTCCGTGGTCGCCGGTCGGCATCGCCAATGCTGCGCTGGATGGCCCTGGCAATCCTGCTGATTCGGGGGCTGCTTTCGAACGTCGTGATGTTCGACACACACGCACCTGGCGAAAATTTTGCGCTCGTCATCTGTTCCGGCCGTGGTCCGATGTTTTCCGACACGACCGCTTCGAACATGTCGATGGCGAACCGTCCCTCTGCTGTCGCGCCTGCGCAGACCCCACTCAGGATGATGGAGGAAATGCCGATGGATGGCATGTCGATGCCTTCCGCCATACCATCGGGCACCTCGGCATCAGGCCTGAATGCCGCAGATCAGGTCACGAACGGTGATCAGGGCTCCAAGGACATGGACGGGTCGGCACATGGCGGCGACACGATATGTTCCTTCAGCGCCATGTTGTTCGCTGCGGTGGTCTCGCTGATCATATTCCTGCTCATCTCCGTTCCAACCGCATGTCTGAGGTCCTTCCGGCAATGTCGCAGCGTCCTTGTCGCGAACGCCACGCCGTACCGTCTTGCCCGCACCCGCGCACCGCCCCTCGCTCCCACCCACTGAATGACGCTGCCTTCGCCAGAGCATTTCGCCTCGGCGATAGCCGCGACATCCACGCTTGTCACTTTTCAGCTTTTCCAAAAAAACAATTTCGCCGATGAGCGGGAGGTGCGTTGTCGCCGCCTGGAATCAGTGCGATTCTGACTGACGTCGTCATGAAAGAACATCCATCTCGCCTGTGTGGGAGCCGCCCTCGCTTGCGTGAAACGTACAACTCGGACGCGCACCGCACCGGGCGTCGTCGTACAGCCCTCGCGGTGGCAATCCTGTCGATCGCCACGACGCAATATGCGCGTGCAGCCACCGCCGCCGATGACAAACCGGACGCACCTGGAATCGACCAAGCCGAGACGACCCATTCATCCGCCCCGGCATCCACTTCGAAAGGCGGCAGAGCTACGCCGAAAGAACGTGATAAGGCCGTTGTCTCGCACGATCAGGTCACCGCGGACGACACCCTGCCTGCCGTTACAGTCATCGGTCAGCCCGGCTCCAGCTATGCGGCCACCGCCGCGAGCAGCGTCACCAGGAACGATGCGCCTCTCAAGGACTATCCGGCGTCCATCCAGGTCGTGCCGGCCGCGGTCTTGCAAGACCGCGGCGTGACCCGTACAGACCAACTGGTCGATAACGTAAGTGGCGTACATGCCGAGGCTAACTATGGCGGTAACGAAGCGACCTTCTTCAACATTCGCGGATTCAGTGAGAGCAATGGTTTGCGCGACGGCTTCCGCAACTATGGCTATTACGCTTTCCGCGACGTGCAGAACATCGAAAGTGTCGAGGTATTCAAAGGTCCCGCTGGTGCGCTATACGGCGGCATCGGGGCAGTCGGTGGCTACATCAACACCGTATCCAAGCATCCTGGACAGGAGAACTTCGGCGAAGTCGCCGTGACCGCGGGAACCGATGGCCTGGTGCGCACGACCATGGACATGAACCGCGTGCTGAACGACAACCTGAGCATTCGACTCAATGCCGCGGTCGAGAACAACGGGACGTTCCGCGACAACGCGGCGTATCACTCCTGGTCCATCGCGCCAGCAATCACGTGGGATAACCATCACGGCACGACGTTGACGCTTTTGACCGAGTTCAACCACTTGCGCCGGGATGGTTTCGACTTCGGCGTTCCAGCGGTCGCCAACTATCAGGCCCTTTCCCGGACACGATACTACGGGCTTCTCAATGGCGTGTACCCGGGCGTTGCAGGCGACTACGGCAAGAACGACACCCAATCGGAAACGTTGCTATTCGAGCATGCCCTTTCAGCGAATTGGAAATTGCGGTTAGCCGGGCAGTTCACAGAGGCACATCAGCGCTCGACGCAGAGCTTTCCCAACAGCACGACCGCCACGGACAATTTGCTCGAATACTCCGTCTATAGCGGGGCCGACGAGGTATCGCGCCAGTACTCGGCGCGGGCGGAATTGGTGGGCAATGTTTTCACCGGCAATGTGAAGCATGCCGTACTTGCGGGGATCGATTACGGCTATCAGGAAGTAGGGAGCAATGGGTCGAAGGTGTACACCATGACACTCGACCTCTTCAACCCTGGTTACGTGTCGGGACTAACTTCCAGCGATCCCTTGTCATCCCACCAGGGGCAAGGCAAGGATTATGGCGCGTATCTGCAGGACTTTATCACGCTGACGCATCAGATAAAGGTCTTCGTTGGATTGCGAGCGGACCGGTTCGTCAACCGCGCAATCGAAAGCGGTGAAGTCACCGGCAATGGTCAACAAACAGCTTTCTCGCCGCGTATCGGCCTGGTCTGGCAACCCACCGACAGGACATCCTTCTTCACGGACTGGAGCCGCAGTTATTCGCCGAACGTCGGTCACAGCGGCAGTAACGTTACCTACGATGCCGAAGTCGCGGAGCAATTCGAGGTAGGCGTCAAACACGATCTGATCAAGGACCGACTCAATGCCAGCCTGGCGGTGTTCAACCTGGACCGCAACCACATCTTGACCACCGACCCGGACAACCCGTTGCTGCAAGTACTGACGGGCAAGCAACGAAGCCAGGGCGTGGAACTGGACATAGCAGGCAACCTCTCCCCTCGGTGGAAAACCATCGTCACGTATGCGTACACGGTCGCCAAGGTCATGAGCGATACGACGTATCCCGTGGGCGATACCTTGAGCAATGTCCCACGACACAGCGCAAGTGTATGGACGACCTACCGACTGCAATCGATTCCGGGAATGCAGGTTGGGGCCGGGCTTTACTACGTAGGCTCGCGAGAGGCCACCTTGCCGAATTCCTTCAAGCTTGCCGGTTATGTACGCACCGACGCCATGGCATCCTACCAGCACGGTCGATGGAAGACGCAGTTGAACATCTTCAATGTGTTCAATCGCAAGTACTACACCGGAGGCTCGGCCGCAACCTTCAACTACACACTCATGCCGAGCCCACCCTTGTCCGCACAGGTGACCGTGTCCTACAAATTTTGAGCATCGGCGCGCGCAACGGCCACGAGCCATTTGCGAACCACGGCCAACTCCGCTGTCGAGATGCTATCGGAAAGTTGGTGCTCCAAGGCCAGCACGCGTTCACGGCATCGCTGCAAAAGGGCCTTGCCGCGCTTGCTGAGTTCGATTTGCAGGATGCGGCCATGGACATCATGCGGTAGCCGCCGAACAATCCCGCCACGTTCCAAATTCATGACGATCACGCTAACCGTCTGCGGCGTGAGCAACGCAAGCCTCGCTATATCGGCATTAGAGATACCGGGGTAACTGTTCACCATCGTCATGACAGCGAATTGCGGCGGGGTAATATCGAGATCCACCAATCCGCGATCCATACGGTTCCGATAAGCACCCGCGGCCTGACGGAGAAGATATCCAAGATACCCGTCCTCACCACGTTTGCCCTCGCCTTGCTTGGGGATTTCCATGATATTTGACGGTTTCCGCATATTATCAGCACTCTGATATGTTGTCAGTCCTCTGATATTATGTCACTTGCTTATATTGCGCTATTGCATTTGCACGGGAGACCACATAATGAGCAAAACACTTTTTCTTGCGGGTGCAGGTGGCGTCATCGGCAAAAGGCTGGCGCCGCTGCTCATCAGTGAAGGGTGGCGCATTGTCGGCACGACCCGCTCGCGGGACAAAGGCGTCGGCCTGGAGCGCGATGGCGTGGAAGCGGTAATCGTCGACGTATTCGACGCGCAAGCGCTTATTGCCGCCGTGGTTGCAGCCAAACCGCAGGTGGTCATTCATCAATTAACCGATCTACCGCCAGGACTCGATCCCGCACGGATGGCCGAGGCCACGACCCGGAATGCGAGAATCCGGGATGAAGGGACGCGAAATCTTGTCGCGGCGGCTGTCCATGCCGGCGTTGATCGCTTCGTCGCACAGAGCGTCGCTTTCGCTTACGCGGCAGGACCGGTACCGCACGGGGAAGAGGATCCGCTGGCCGTGGAGGCGGATGGCCGTGCCGGCATCTCAGCACGCGGCGTGGCAAGCCTGGAACGTCAGGTCTTGACTGCACCCTTCACCGGCATCGTGCTCCGTTATGGCCGCCTCTACGGTCCTGGAACAGGTTTCGACGCCCCGGCAGGTCCGGCACCGCTGCACGTGGATGCCGCGGCAAAGGCGGCGGCGCTAGCATGCGTGCACGGTGCCGCCGGCATTTATAACATCGCAGAGGAGGACGGCACGCTGCTTGGCAGCAAGGGGAGGCGTGAATTGCACTGGTCTTCAGAATGGAGAAGCGCACCGTGAGCTGTTGTGTTGATCACCGACAGAATCCAGGTCGGGGCCTCGAGGAAGGCGAGGTGGCAGCCTGTTTTTCGAGCACTTCGAGAAAATGCAGCACAATCGTTTGCATCGAATCTTGGTAGGGGCGACGCAGGCATCGGCAATGCCGCTAAACCGGACAAGAGGACAATGTCAATAGGAGCAATAGATGAAGCGCAGCGTTGATAATGCCGACCATTATTGCTGGGGAGAAGGCTGCGACGGATGGATACTTTCACCGTCACCGGACATGATGGTTATCCAGGAAAGGATGCCGGCCGGAACCGCTGAGCAGAGACATGTCCATATGCGGGCGCGGCAGTTTTTTTATGTGCTCGTTGGCGAGCTCTTGATGGAACTAGAAGGTGAACTTCACACCATCACCGCCATGTCTGGAATTGAAATTCCCCCGGGCGCACGCCACCAGGCCCGAAATGAAAGCGCCGAAGACGTACATTTTCTCGTCACGTCCAGTCCAACCACCCGAGGGGATCGCATCGATCTCGATTAGCACGATATGACATGGAATGCACGTCTGCCGCAGCAACGTCAGACTGCGCAATCATATCTTGATAAAGGCAACTTGATTGCAAGGCAAGATCGGTTTGCATGCCTGATTTCTAAGCGACCGCGGTTGTCGTGCCGCTTAGAAGCTTGATTGGCAAAGATGAAGCACTGATTCACAGCACCCACGCAGACTGTAATAAAAGTGTAATTAGTCTTCTCTACACTTCGTCCATCCGTTTGAAACGGTGCGGCTATACCTGCCTCTTCCTATTTCCCCGTTGTCGGATCAGCCGCCTGCACGCGCTCTATAAGAGCAAAGCGTCTCCATACACAAATTGTTACGTAATCCGTATCAATTCAACCCGCCCTTTCTTCTTTTAGCGTTCATTTACCCAAGGGAAATACAGTATGTTGCTTCGCAACAATGTTTTTGGTGCACTAACGACATTTGCATCGCCTTTTTTTATTGCCGGATTACTCAGTGCGTGTGGCGACGGGAGCATCGGGACGATTACCCAGCGTGTCCCCGCCGCCCCGACCGGCGTGGGTTTCACGGACAGCGCGGCGATACCTGCGGTAGCTGCGTTTGTTGACAATATCGCGACCAACCAGCGTGGGGATGCACGCTATGCCACCTTCTCGACGAACGCCGGGGTTCGGATTGGCGAGCGGTTTCTCGATTTGTGGACACCTACCACGGAGATAGTGGATGCCGGAGTAACGGCGGCGGCGAACGGCAGCTTTCCTGCCGTAGTTGCTTCGACTTGCAGTGGTTTGCCTTCCTCCGGCACGCTCTGCGGAACCATCGTAAACAGCACCGTGTTGGCGGCGAGCATTCAATTCGTAGTAGATGAAACAACTAATCGCACACAGGCCGAGGCGGATGCGGCGTACTACGATGACCGTCGCGGCAAAGGCTTCAGCGTAACCGACGGCATGGGCCCACTGACCAGTGCATGGCGGCGAGCGGCGCAGCAAGTCACGAGCATTACGTCGATTCCCGCGGATGCCACCACCGTTCTCTACAATGATACGGGCAATAACACCGGTGTGGGCAGCACGACGAACGCGAGCTTCGGCAAGGTGGTGGACTTGATCAATACCATGGGGAACAACGCGTCGACCGAACCAGCGAAACGTTTCTATAAATACGCGCGGCCTTACCGTTGGAGTTCCAGCGTCATCGTGGCACCCACCCTGGTGCCGGCGGAGAGTACGACACCAGCGACAGACGGCGGGTTTTTCAGCGGACACCAAGCAGAAGCGATGCGTGATGCCATCACGATGGCGTGGCTCATTCCCGAACGCTACCAGGAAATGGTCACGCGAGGCCTGGAACTCGGTGAGAATCGTATTTTTGCAGGGATGCACTCGCCACTTGACGTCATCGGTGGGCGCATGTTTGGCCTTGCGGCCGCCGCGGCGAACCTTTACGACTCCACCAATAGTGCCGCCGAGCAGGCCGCGTATGCACAAGCGCATGCCACCCTGGAGAGTTTGACGAATACGACAACGACAACCTTCGCTGCGTACGCGCACTCCGGAACATCCGCCAACGATCGCTTTGCCGATTACGCGACCAATAAAGCGGTATCCGCACGCAGGATGACGTACGGCCTGGCGACCATCGGCGCCACGAATGGGGCACCAATTGTCCCCAAAGGCGCGGAAATCCTTTTGCAGACACGCTTTCCTTATCTAAGCGCGGACCAGCGCCGTGTCGTCTTGAAAACAACCGAGATCATGTCCGGCTACCCTGTCATGGATGATGACGAGGGCTGGGGACGTTTGAATATGTTTGCGGCCGCGGATGGCTACGGTGCCTTCAATGGGGATGTCGGGGTGACCATGGACGCGACCGCGGGAGGGTTCAACGCCGCCGATACATGGCGAAATGATATTACAGGAGCGGGCAAATTGACGCTGTCGGGTACAGGCTCGCTTACGCTCGCCGGCAACAACACGTTTTCCGGCGGCGCGGAAGTCACGGGGGGCATTCTCGGCGCCAGTGCTGCCAATGCGTTTGGGTCGGGCGACGTATATGTCGGCGGCGGCGGTGTAAAAATTACGGCATCTCAAACGCCCGTACTTGTTCCTGGGAAATATACGCAACTCCAAGATACAACGCTGGAACTTGATATCGACGGCAGCGGTGGTGGTCAATTGCAAGTGGGCGGTCAGTTGACGGTAGTGGGCGGCGCGTTGCACGTTACTTTTGTCAATGGCTATATGCCAAAAGTGGGTGACACCATCACACTGATCACGGGCCCCGGAAGTGCGTTGAACCATTTCACATCGGTAACCGTGGACGGTTTCCAGGCGACACCGACCTATACCGCCACCAGCGTCTCCGTGCGTTTGACGGCGTAAGATTCACCAGGATTTCGTCGTGTGGCGGCCGGACACACGGCGCGCAAAAAACCATCCGTCCTCTTATCTGCAGCAACGTCGGAAAGTCCTGCTGACGGCCAGCCATGACTCACGCGCGCTCGTCACGGGCGCGGTGCCACCCGCATCAATGACAATCATGACCAAATCGCATGCAGGCGCTTGTTGGCGCCTTTCACAGTCCAGTGCAAGTAAAAGCGCGAGCCAACGTCTTGATTACATTCGCAACGGGCGTGGTTCTTGAAAAACAAAACCTTGAAACATCTTCAATCCTATTTTTTTAAGATCATCGAAGGTTGCTTCATCTTCGATACCTTCGGCCACGACACTTAAGCCCAGATTGTTCGCTATATTTACAATCGCAACGACAAGATTGTAATTGATTACATCGTCACCTAAATTAGAAATAAAAATTCGATCAAGCTTGATTCCATCAAGGGGCAACCGCTTTAATAAGCCAAAAGAGTTATACGCAACTCCGAAATCATCCAAAATTATCTGCACACCTTTATCACGCAGAAGTCTCAAAAAAGAAATCTCATCCTCGCCCCACGAACCGTGCTCTGTTTCCGTTATTTCAATACGAATTCGGTGCAATCCATCGGGACAGGAAGAGATATATGCCAAAAAGGTATCGCGGAAATAGGACGAAGCAACCGAGTCAGCACTTATATTTACAGCCACGAACTCACCGAGAACATCTTTCAATATATCTTTATCTCTCAATTTCTTGATGATCGAAATTGCATTCATCAAGACCCAACGATCGATGCTTGGCATCATCCCCATGCGCGCGGCTGTTGGTAGAAAATCATGTGGAGGAATAACATCACCATTTACCGATCGTAGCCGTATCAATGCCTCGGATCCTACGATCGACTTATGAGCATCGACAATGGGCTGAAAAAATAGCTCAAACTCATCTTTTTGCTTTGACTCAAAATCGTAAAGTGCCGAGGTTACGCGTTCACGCCAATGTAAATCATTTTTATATTCCAGAATAACATTATTATTCGGGTTAAAATATTTGAAATTCGAACGCCCAGTCTTTTTTGCAATGTAGCACGCGGAATCAGATTCGAAAAATATATCTTGCATCGATTTGAACTGAAAAAACTCCGTGATGCCGATACTAGCACCAACCGAATAAATGCCGCCCTCATAATGGAATTTATATAAACGAATAGCGGCCAATATTTTCTCCGCCTTCACGTTGATTTCATCAATCCCCATGCCACTTGTGATCAACAAGAACTCATCGCCACCAATACGAGAAAAGAAATCTTGCGGCTCCGCCAGCTTTAAAAGAATTAAACTGATATTTTTTAACAATCGATCTCCAGCCAAATGACCGCAGCTATCATTTATTTTTTTGAAACGATCAAGATCAATGTAAAGGGCAAAATATCTTTTGCCGTTTTTCTCAAAATCCAGTGTTTTCAGAATCTTTTTTACTTCACTTTCAAGCGCCAATCGATTTGGTAAACCCGTCAAATGATCATGGGTGGCCTGAATGGCAAGTTCTTCCGAAAGCGATACGATGCCGCGTGCATCCTGAAAGACCAGAACATTACCCACTATCTCCTGATCCATATTACGGATGGAGGACATGGAAAGAAAAGCAGGCAAGGTTTTTTTCTTATTAACTCTTATATAATGAAGATTCGGTATTTTTTTGATATATCTCTTTTCTTTAAAAGTAGGATCTTCCACCTGCGTGGTTACAGAAACAATTTCATTAAACTTCTTTCCTACGATTGACTCTTCCTGCTCATGCAGAACCTGAAGTGCCGCTTTGTTGCACAACGTGATGGTTCCTTCTGCATTGGTGCGAATGACACCATCAGCTATCGAGTTCAGCGTTACCTGAGCCAATTCCTTTTCTTCAAAGAGCATGTTCTCCCGGGCTTTGTTTTCTGAAATATCGATACATTGCCCTATGAAGTAGGCCGAGAATCGCCTGGATGTTCTTAACAGGCTCAAACTCATTTGAACCCAGACAGCAGTACCATTTTTTCTCAGATAGCGCTTCTCGTAACAAATATTATTTACTTCACCATTCAGCAATTTTTTGACAGCACCATCACTTATATTTTGATCATCGGGGTGCGTGATATCCAGGGTGGATTTTTCCAATAACTCGCCTTGAAAATATCCCAGCATTTCATAGCATGCAGGGTTGGCAAAGACGATTCTTCGCTCTTCGGTGGCGATGACGAGTGCACTAGGCGAATCACGGATTATCAACCCATGAATCTCGGGATCTACCAAGAGTTGCTCTTGAGAAATCGATGCCTTTGAACGCGTATTGGACATTTTATGGTGATGCATCATATATCTCCCATCCCTTGGGATAGTCGGCTTCAAAGCTTCAGCGACCCCATCCATTTAGGCCGCATCTCGCCTTTTGATATTGTTATAGCTTTCCTGAAAATGCTCTGCAGGAGCACGGTGGGAGTCTGAATCAAGGAAAATGTCGCGGTGGCAACATCACCATTGATGTGAGCGTAAAGCAGGTCCAGGAATGCAATCGCGCCGGGCCAGTAAGCAACAATTTTGCCGACTGCACCACTGACATTATCGTCTGCTCTTGGCGGATTCTTCAGAAGCAAGGCATTCGGATGCAATGCGGTGAGGTTCACCAGCAATCTAAGATCGCGCATTGCCCGTGCCACATCGGCGATTTTTATTTCGGTAGGAAATTCCGATTTACCACGGATGGTACGAGATGTAGTCGCCTGATTGCCGGAGAAAAAGGATATTCCGGAAAAACATTCCGATACGTTCATCGCGCGCATACGAATGCGACCAAAATGATTCCCAAGCCCGGCAGTGGCTTTCAAGTGATACACAATGGCCTAAGTACATTCGATGATATTTACCTAACGTCACGATTGACACAAACTTTATAGTTCCGACGATAGATTTTTACCCTGATAAATCGGCCTCGCCACGTAGTAATCTCGCGTTTTCTGCAACTCTGCGCAGGGTCATGGCTAGAAGCGATACCAGCTAATCCGCTGACCGACCTCTGCCCGGCTTCCTGAGGCCACGCCGCCGCTGCGGCACTCAGCGGTGCTGGGATTGCCTTCGCACGGCTGGCAATACGCGTGTGACGTGCTGCAAGATCGAACTTCGTTGTGATGTTGGCAACAGTCGTCAATCACGGTATCGACTTCGACACGGTTTCGGAACTATTGCATCGCAACACACCCGTCGCGGAATATGCAGTACTGTCTGCGGTCGCAGTCGACCGCGGCGCTCCTTACGCACGACAATACCTTTGCGGCCAAGCATGGTTCGAATTCGGCGCAAGCCAAATCGAAAATATTCGCCGGAAAGCCGGCGCACCACGTGGTCGTCGCTTGACCATCTCGCCAGAACGCTTACATCAAGCGGTATATCGACGCCTCGCGCACCCTGTGCCGCTCGGCCAGCTCGGCTATCGGTACGCTGTCGGCTTTCCGCAATATCCGAACCATCCGCTCATCAACATCTTATGTTCCGATAGGGATTTTACTAGACGTCCATGCGTATCAAGAGACTTGCGTTGCGTTGCAAAAACGTAGATAGCGTCGGCGATAGTGACACGCGAGCGCCGTCGTGACGGAGGCCTACGCACTCAAGGAGTGCGACTACGGCGAATCAGCAGCAGCGTGGGAATGACACCCATCATGGTAATCACAGCCATGACTCGCCAAGCAAACTTGAACGAATCGATCGGGTTCGCGTGGGCGCCTACCAAGGCGACGAGCACGGCAACGCCGATGGCAATGGCTGCCTGCCTTATCATGTTGATCGCCGCAGAACCCGTGGAGAAGGCCGTTGCAGGCAAAGAGGAAGTACCCACGCCCATCAGTGTCGGCAATGTGAGCCCAACGCCAACGCCGATTGGAATCATTCCAGCAACGGCGATCCATATCTCGGGCTGAGTGCCAGGTACGCACGACCACCAAATAAGCCCCAATGCGAAGCTTGTCGTTCCTGCGATGATGACGTTGGAAGCGCCAAACCGCTGGATAAGGTGCTTGGAAAACAGCAATGACACCACCGGGACGAGTAGCGGCCCCGGGGCCATGGTCGCACCGATCATCAAGGCAGACCACTTCCACGTCAGTTGCTCCCATAAAACGACAGACAGCAGAAGCGCGCCGAAAGCGGCTGAGAAAGGCGCCATGACAAGAGACGCGCCAGCGAACGCGCGATTTTTGAAAAGACCCGGTTCGATCAAAGGGTTGCTCGTTGTGAAACAACGGAAAACGAATCCCCCTAACAGCAGGACGGATAAGTAGAAGTTGATTTGCACCGAGACAGCGCGCCATCCCCAGTCGTTGACTTTGACAATCGCGAAAGTCAGGCACGCGATTCCAACCGTCACCAAGAAAGCAGAAAGCGCATCGGGCTTGCGTGCATGATGTCCTGGTATAGGGGGCAATCTCCACCATCCTAACGCCAGCGCTACTATGCCGATCGGGACATTGACCAGGAATATCCAACGCCAGCTGATCACAACAAGAAGTCCGCCAACGAGCGGCCCCAAGGCAGCGGCAACCCCACCGATCGCGGTCCATGTCCGCACGGCGGCGCCACGCTTCTCCGGGGGAAACGTCGCCAGCAAGAGCCCCAACGACGTTGGCGTCATCAGGGCCGCGGCCGCCGCCTGGATGATTCTGAAACCAGCCAGCGTCTCGACAGATCCCGCAGCCGCACACGCCGCGGACGCAACGGTGAAGAGCCCAACGCCTAAGAGGAAAGTCACATCTCGTCGGTATCGCTCAGCCGCACGGCCGAAGAACACCAGGAGCGATGCATATGTGACCGTATAAGCATTCAAGATCCACGACAGGTTGTCCAATTTTTCTTCGTGAAGTTCCTGCGATATACTTGGCAATCCTACATTTACAATGAACAAATCTAGGTTTGCAAGAATCATCCCCGCACACACGATCGCCAGAACTTGATTCGGGGTTCCCGGACGCGGTGCAAACAGCGCTACGTCTATGCCCTTATTTACGTCACCACCCGACATCTTTGACTCCTTTAATCCGATCTGCCACGGCTGAATGCTTGATTCGCTGGTGCAAAACAGACATGGACCAGCGAGAAGGCGGCAGGCTGACCACTCGCCCTATGCGCCAGCTGCTAACGCTTACTGCGGTAAAGGTGGATGAAAATATGCGGGATGCGCGGTGCTCAAACTCTGCTTTACCTCTCGCGACTCGTCGTCCGCCAATACTTCGCTGACTTCGGCTTCAACACCGTCGAACGCCAGATGCGCGACTTGTAACGGATCGGACTTCGGCACATCCAGACCTTTGGTCAGGTCCGTGTCCATGAAGCCCACATGCAATCCAATGACCTGCGTACCATTGCCACTCACCGAAAGCCTGAGCGCATTGGTGAAGCTCCACGCTGCCGACTTTGACGCGGCGTAGGCCGCCAGAAGTGGAATGCTGAACCACGTTACGCTGGATAGAACGTTGATAATCGCTCCGCCGCCATTGCGCAACAAAACGGGCGCAAACGCTTGCGATACATGCACGACGCCAAAGTAATTCGTTTCGAAGATTTCTCGTGCAACGTCAATGGCGTTTTCATCGAGTGCGGATTGCATCACGCGAGCGATCCCGGCATTGTTCACGAGAATCGTCGTGTCCGATGCCAATTCGACAGCTGCCTTGACGGACGCCGGGTTCGTGACATCGAGCCTCACTGCGGTCACGCCGGGGATAGTGACATTCTCCGGGTTTCGCACGCCGGCGTAGACCTTCGACGCTCCGCGCGCAACCGCCGCTTTTGCAAATGCCAGCCCCAGGCCTCGTGATGCGCCAGTCACGAATACAACAGATCCTTTCAGTTCCATCAATTTTCTCCGCACTGTAACGGTAGGAAGTTCGCCCAGGGCTTCGCGAGAACCTTGACGATCCGATTAGAACAAACCCCGAAGCACTTGGCGGAGTTTATGTGTGCAATTGCACAGTTGTCAAGTGACGCATTGTCTTAGGCATACCTCGTCGAGTGCTATCGGTTCTGCTACACTTCATTGTGCAATTACACCGATACAACGTGCCACCACTTGAAATATCTGTCCGGGAATGAAACCTCCGCACGGCCCCAGTCTTTGCTATTGCTTGGCCAGTAGGCAAAGTGCACGATATCTGTCCAGACTTTTCGACGAGCATCTTGCTCCTTCTGGCTTGTCGTCCTCGCAATTTTCGATTTTGGTTAGCCTGGCATCCGCGAAGACATTGACGATTGTGCAACTGGCGGAGTTCATGGTCATGGAACGAACAACGCTCGTCCGGGCGCTTAAACCATTACAACAGTCAGGGTGGGTTTTAAATCAATTGCCGACGAGCGGGAGAGCGATGATTCTTACATTGACGCCCGCTGGACAAATAAAGGTGAAAGAGGCGGCCCAGCTGTGGAAGGCAGCGCAGCAAGCTTTTGAGAATCTGATAGGCAAAGACCGGGCGGTAGCACTTAGAAGTGAATTACAGAACGTAAAAAAAATCTGTACAACATCGGAAGCGTGAACAAAGTCGATGAGACATATCTCGTGTTTCTTCGAGTGTCTGGAATCGATTGCGACATACACTATAAGCGCACCCAAGACGCCTGTCCCCTAGTGTCGGGCTAGTTGCCGCACGGCGTAATTCAGAAAGCAATGTGCGGGGGCGGTATGCTGTGGTACGGCATATGCCGGCTTTGAAGGCTAGCGCAGCGTGGTTGACACCATCACGCGAAGCAATCCTCCGCCAGCGAAAGGTTTTCGAAATATCATCGATGGATGGCAACAAAGTAGCGCGTACATACAACGCTTAGAAAGCAGAATGTAGTGTTTGCCTCTTATTTCGCTGAATTTATATCATTCGATTAGATTACTGAAAAATAAATACAGTAATATTTCTATCTAATTTTTGAAACGATATAACATTACGTTTATCAAGCAACGTACCTTTGTCTTTTTCTGAGCCGGCCATAATGCATTCCAAAAAGAAGCGCGCGCTTTCTTATTCGATTTTTTCGTACGTTATCCTATCCAATACTGTCTTTGCACAAACGACACCACCTCCTGCCGCTTCGGCGTCGGATGCTGTCGCGCCGTTGATCGGAAGCACGGACGCAGCGCAATCGAGCGTGGCAGTCACGGCGAAAAGGCTCGACACGACCCGCAATGGTTTGTCGCCAGAGGCGGGCAGCTCGGTTTATCGCATCACCAGCGACGATATCGATAATTTGCCGCAAGGCGCCGATAACCCGTTGAACAAAGTGCTATTGCAGGCACCTGGCGTCGCAAACGATTCTTATGGCCAGTTGCACGTACGCGGCGATCACGCGGAC
Source organism: Robbsia andropogonis (assembly GCF_034047095.1). Taxonomy (NCBI): domain Bacteria; kingdom Pseudomonadati; phylum Pseudomonadota; class Betaproteobacteria; order Burkholderiales; family Burkholderiaceae; genus Robbsia; species Robbsia andropogonis. Next base: position 59,427 of record NZ_CP139166.1, read on the forward strand.
CTGCAGTATCGCATCAATGGCGTCATCATCCCCGAGGCAATTTCCGGGTTCGGTCAGTCACTGGACACACGGATTATCGACCAGGTCAATCTTTTGACAGGCGCGCTGCCAGCACAATATGGCTATCGTACGGCTGGCATCATCGACATTACGACGAAATCCGGTGAAGATGGTGATGGAGGCGCCGTCAGCATGTTTGGCGGAAGTCACCAGACGCTCAAGACCAGCGCGGATGTCTACGGCAGTAAGGGACCTTTCAGCTATTTCTTTACGGGTTCTCTAGGAGAGAACAATTTGGGTATCGAATCGCCGACTGCATCGGGGTCTCCGCTGCACGACCATACCCGGCAGGGCGATGGCTTCGGCTATATGTCATATGTGATCAACTCGGACACACGTATCAGCGTGTTGTTCGGCAGCACGAGCAATCAATTCCAAATACCGAATACGCCAGGGCTGGCCACAAGCTATGCGCTGGCCGGCCATGACGGTTTCGATTCGTCGACGCTGGATGACAATCAGTCGGAATTGAATAATTTCGCAGCCGTATCCCTGCAGGGCAGCATCGGCGCCCAATTGGATTACCAGGTTTCGCTGTTCACCCGCTATACGCGCACCCACTTCACGCCCGACGTTGCGGGAGATCTGATGTTCAACGGCGTGGCATCAGACGACTTTCATAACGACACGACGAATGGCTTGCAAACCGATTTCACTTACCGCCTGAACGCCAAACATACGCTGCGCTTTGGAACCCTGTTTCAGCAGGAGCATGCGCAGTTCCGTGATACCGTCAGCGTATTTCCCACCGACGCGGATGGCAACCAGACGTCCGATGTACCGACCTCGATAGCCGATGCGAGCAGCAAGACGGGATATTTCTGGAGTGCCTATGTACAAGATGAGTGGGCTGTTACCAATCGCCTCACGCTGAATTACGGCTTACGGTATGACGGCATGAACGAATATGTCAACGCGAGCCAGTTGAGCCCACGGGTAGGCGCCGTATTCAAGCTCACGCCAACAACAACGATTCACGCCGGCTATGCGCGGTACTTTACGCCGCCGTCGTTCGAACTGGTGTCGGGTAGTACGATTAACCGCTTTGCGGGTACGACAAACGCCAGCGAGGTCACGCAAGATAGTCCTGTCATGCCGGAGCGTAGTGACTACTACGATATTGGCGTCACGCAAAAACTCAGTTCGACTGTCACCATCGGCCTCGATGCTTATTATAAGCGCGCCAAGGAATTGCTCGATGAAGGGCAATTTGGCACAGCACTGATCTATACGCCGTTCAACTACGAGAAAGGGCGCGTTTATGGCGTGGAGTTCACGGCAAATTACAAGCGCGAGAACCTGAGTGGTTATTTCAATCTTGCGTTTAGTCGTGCCCAGGGCGAAAACGTCAACTCGGCACAGTTCAATTTCGGCCAGGACGAGTTGAACTTCATTTCGAACCACTGGGTGTTTCTCGACCACGACCAACGCGTCACGGCATCGATGGGCGGCGCGTACAAATGGCACCAAACGACCATTTCGGCGGATGGCACCGTCGGGAGCGGATTACGCAGTGGTTTTGCGAATACAGATAAGTTGCCGCTGTATGCCACCTTCAATTTGGGCGTGACGCAGAAGTTCGACGAACCTGTGCTTGGGAAGTTCAGTGTCAGCGTCTCGTTGGAAAACGCGTTTGGGCGCATGTACGAGTTGCGCGACGGATCAGGCATCGGCGTGGGCGCACCGCAATACGGACCATATCGTGCGGTCTATGCGGGTGTAACGAAACAATTCTGATTCACGGACAGCACCATAAGTGCTGTCGGCGCTATGACCAGACCGGACCGCCCAATTTCGCGAGTCGACCGTCGCATCAAATCGGGGCATTGTCACATTGGTGATGTGTGAAGCAAAAAAGTGGCGTTTTGCGACCACTGTTCGAAATTCGTCCGCGTTTTGAAAGCAGGCAGTGAAATACCGTCTTCCCGCGCATCGCTCAATAACGTGACAGTGCCCCGCAAACCACGCTTTGCGAAGGCAACCTTCACAGGTTACCTTCCGATATGCTAAAGTGCGGATATGGACATTCCGCCTTCCTCACCCGACGCCTTCGCATTCCGCCTGGCCGAGGATGTGCGCACCCTTACCGGAAAGTTGAAGCGGCGGCTCAGGGAACAGGCTGACCCTGGCGACTTCACGCCGTCTCAAAAAACAGTGCTGCTTCGTCTGGAAAAGGACGAACCCATTCCGCTGTCGCAGCTGGCGCGCAATGTCGGTATCCGCTCGCAATCGATGGGCGAGGTCATCACGGCGCTCGAAGCGGCTGGACAAGTCAGCCGCCGTCCGGATCCGAACGACGGCCGGCAAACCCTGCTCACCCTGACGGATGCGTGCCGCCAGCGTATGCAATCCGGTCGCGCGACCCGACAAGACTGGCTTTTCCGACAGATACAGGAAGCGCTGTCGATCGACGAACAACGGCAATTGGCCGACGCGGTCGAATTGATACGCCGTCTCGTTGAACATCGTTCCAGCGGAACCTGACCATGATTGGATCGCATCATGTCTTGCCACGGCACCCGGCACACTCGCACGCATGACTAGCTCGTCCACCAGCGCGTTTCGTTCGCTTTCCAACCGAAACTACCGCGTATGGGCCGCGGGCGCGTTTGTATCGAATATCGGTACCTGGATGCAGCGCACCGCACAGGATTGGCTGGTGTTGACGCAACTCACCCATCACAACGCGTCCGCGGTAGGCGTAGTCATGGCGTTGCAATTCGGTCCGCAAATGGCGCTGTTGCCGTTGACCGGCTATGCGGCCGATCACATGGACCAACGCAAGTTGCTAATGCTCACCCAATCAACAATGGGCGTACTGGCATTGCTGCTGGGGCTGCTGACCGTCACCGGCGTGGTGCGGCTTTGGGAGGTAAATGTCTTCGCGCTGCTGTTCGGCTGCACGACCGCGTTCGACGCCCCCGTGCGGCAGGTATTCGTCTCCGCGCTTGTTGGAGACAAGGATCTTCCTAACGCGGTTGCGCTAAACGCGACTTCGTTCAACGCGGCACGCATGATCGGACCGGCCGCCGCCGGTGCGCTCATTGCCGCCGTTGGCACCGGTTGGGCTTTCTTGCTAAATGGTGTGTCTTTTATTGCCGTACTGTATTCACTGTATCGCCTTCGAATCTCGGATCTGCATCTACAGGAACGTGCAAAGCGCGGGAAAGGCAGCCTTGTCGCGGGCTTTCGTTATGTATGGTCGCGCGACGATTTGAAGACTGTGTTGATCATGCTGTTCTTCGTGGGCACGTTCGGGTTGAACTTTGCGCTGTTCATTTCGACGATGGCAGTCAGCGTCTTCCACCTTGATGCGGGTCACTACGGAATGCTTTCCTCGGCGATGGCGGCCGGCACGGTCAGTGGCGCCTTTTTAGGCGCAAAGCGTGCGCTGCCGCGTTTTCGTATCGTCATGATCGGCTCGCTGGTGTTCGGGGTCGGCTGCACCGCAGCAGCAGCAGCTTCGAACGAATGGTATTTCGCCGCGGCATTGGTGCTGATTGGAGTCGCCGCGCTAACGGTAACGAACAGTAGTTCCAGCCTTATGCAGTTATCGACGGAACCGGCGATGCGCGGTCGCGTGATGGCCATTCGAATGGCCGTCGCATTGGGCGGCACACCGCTAGGTGCCCCCACCGTCGGTTGGGTCGCAGACCATTTCGGCGCACGATGCGGATTGCTCGTGGGCGCAGCCGGCGGCTTTGCGGCAGCCGCTTATGGCGGATGGGCCTGGATGAAAAGCAAGCGCTGGCCACGCTAACGTTACGGCTTACCCCACCTCATACCTGTGTCGCGTTCGAACCGGCGCAATAGGCGATATCGGCGCTACCTGGACTGAACGAACGGCCGCGCAAGTGTTCCGACACCCTGCCCAGGGACGTCATTTGATACGTTACTTTAAGGGGTATGGCAGTAATGCAACTCGCGCCACCGCTCCTCCATCTCGGCAAATTGGATCGTGTTGCAAATATCGGAGAGGACTTTACGTTCATTCGGCGATAACCGTTCGTGGCATATCTCCTCGATAACGCGAAGACGTGACAGTGCTTCCGACAGCGACAAGACCTGCGTCTTCTCGGAAGCATTCATCGGATCCAATTTGCATTCGCATTGACACTCCGCGTAGTTGTCACAACTATCCCAGTTCACTAGGTATGCACAATCAATGACTTCGAAGATGCATATGAGATCGCACTCGTCCAGATAGTGGTCATCGTACTTACTGCTCATGTCTCTCTCCTGATCGATAGAGCATATTCCGGCATTTTTATGCCCACCGCAGACTGTGTGACAGTACCCGCAAGAGGCCGCTTGCGCTTACGTTACGACGCTTAGCGAAGGCCGCCGGTTTTACGCCGTTGACGCCAGTCGAGCCGCTCAAGCTCAAGATTCCTGACGTGTTCTGCAATGCGTCGTTCGAGCAGAACATTCAGGTAGTCGACCGCCATGAGCGCGTGACGCGATAGACCCTCCAGATTTTGTCGGCTGTCTTCCCACTCTGACGACTTGACGTTATGCTTAGATTCTGCGTCCACGACCGATACCCCCGCGATTTTTACAGGTGTCCTATATGTTTGGATCTTCATAGGTAACGGGTTATCCAGTGCTTGCTGACAGCAACCAGCTATCGTGGTGTAATCCATTAGCCATGACATCAGAAATGTCGATCCTTCGCACAGGATCACGCTGTCAATGTGTATGAGAAAAATTGGTCTTAACCACGTTGGGCACAGCATGCCGAAGCCAGCACTGCGTCCAATACTGCTCTCCATGACGTCATTCCATCAAGTAATGAGTGTCATGACTCGCGCATCAAGGCACGTTAAACAAGTCTGAATTTGGTAACAAGCTCTTTTAGCGATACCGATTGCGTCGCCATGGACCCGGCTGCTGCCGAGGCTTCTTCAACTAGCGCCGCGTTTTGTTGCGTGACCTCATCCATTTGCGAAACAGCGATGTTGACTTGCTCAATGCCGTTATGTTGTTCCTTCGAAGCCACGCTGATCTCGTTCACGATATCCGTTACCTTATTCACGGAATGCACCACTTCCTCCATCGTACTGCCGGCACGGTGGACCAGCACCGAGCCTTCTTCCACTTGCTTTACCGACTCTTTGATCAATTCGGTGATCTCTTTTGCCGCACCCGCGCTGCGTTGTGCCAGTGAACGAACTTCGCCTGCGACGACCGCGAATCCCCGACCCTGCTCACCGGCCCGGGCGGCTTCAACCGCCGCATTTAACGCAAGGATATTTGTTTGAAACGCAATCCCCTCGATGACCGTAATAATGTCGGAAATACGTAGCGAGCTTTGCGAAATATTTTCCATTTTCTCAATAACTTCCTTGACGACATCCCCTCCTCGCCGAGCAACTTCCGCTGCGCTAAGCGCCAGAAGATTACCTTGCGTGGCGTTTTCCGCGTTCTGTTTTACCGTCGCGGTTATTTCTTCCATGCTGGATGCTGTTTGTCCAAGCGAAGCAGCCTGTTCTTCTGTACGCTGACTGAGATCCGCATTTCCGGCAGCAATTTGAGAGGCACCAAGCGCGATGCTTTCGCTGCTCGCTCGGACATTACCGATTATCTCCCGCAGGCTCGTTGTCATCGACCCGAGGGTATCCAGCAGACCACTTATTTCGTCACGTCCTTCACTACGGATCTCAGCCGTCAGATCGCCCGTTGCGACGGTGCTCGCAATTTGCACCGCCTTGGCAAGGGGTGCGGTAACAGACCGAGAGATGATCTTTGCAATGACGATCGACAAAACGACACTTACAACAATCACGCTTGCCGTAATGTTCACTGCAGCGACGTAGCTATGGTCCGCCGCGGTGGCAGCGGCGTCCGCCCCGCGACGATCCACCTCGATAGCTTCCCGGATAGCGGCCATTGCATCTTTAAAACTGCCTGCTGCGCTACCAACGCTTAGCGTTCTTGCCTCATCAAGGCGACTCTCGCCAGCGCTCGCAAGTTCAAGCGTTTGAGTGTTGAATACCAAATAGGCCTGCCAGGCAGATTCGATCTTATTGGCAATTGCCTGCTCTGCTGGAGAATTGACGTGCGATTTGTAGAGTACGAAAGCCTCATTGTAATTCTTCAGGGAGGCTTTATTTTGGTCAAACTGGATGGCTTTTTTTTCGCGATTGGATTCCATAATCGCTCTCAACGAGGAACGCCGGACCTCGTTCGCCTTTGCCTCCATTTCTCCCAGTATTTGCACACCAGGCAACCATCTGGACGTAATGTCATTCACCGCATTACGAATTTTTCCCGCCTCGATTATTGCCGTGACACCCAAACTAACAGTCAAAAGTAGCGTCAAGGCAAAGCCGATAAACAGCCTGGTGCTGATCCGGAAATTTCTTAACATCGTAAGTCCCCTTGATGGAGTTAGCCTCAATACAGCAGCCGTATCCGCATTAACGTTACGGCGGAAAGTTGCTGAAGTGAAAAAGCGAAAATCTTCAACACTTCTAAATTAGGGTTTTCACTCAAAGACGCTCAGGCCGCTCGTTAGGTCTTTCGCATTTCAAATGCAGCCGCGTTGAGCCTAATCGATGAAACCGACCGGGTTGGGGCGGTCAACTCACAAGCGAGGGTGTTAAGAGCGCCGCATTACCAAAAGATAACGTGGTGGCCACGGCACTATTTGAGACGGCGCCGAGCGTGGCCGCGGCCTGCCCGGCCGTTGACGACGCCAGGTCGAGCGGCGCCTGCGGAAGGCCGCCTCGTCGCGAGGCTTTCAATACGCTGGTTGCGCGACGATTTGAATTTGAAGCAGGTATTGATCATGCCGCGCTTCGTCGGCATCTTCCTATTCGTCGCGAGAACGCCGATTTCAGAGCGGATGCTCGCCCAGGCGCTGTTGTAGATAGTCGATGGCGTGCGTAGCGCGGCGCGACACCGACCATTCCGCACGATGTATCAACCATAGTGTATCGATCACCGCTACGGGTGCTGTCATCACGCGAATACGTGACTGATCGGCAAACGCTTGTCGTGCATAGCGAGGGATCACCGTAAACCCCAGGCCACGGGCAACCGGTTCGAGGATCAATGCCATCTGATTGACAAAGCCCACACGCCGTAAGTTGGCGACATGCGACGCTTCGCTGAACTGTCGGCTCAGCAGGCGCTGCGCCATCGCCTGGCCATCTGGGTGATCGATAAAGCCGAGTTCCGCCAGGTCCTGCCAACTTCCTATATCCGCCTTTGCGGGCACCACCAGTTCAAGTGGCTCCTGCGCGAAATAGCGGGCCTCGATCTGCGTATGATCCGGTCGGGACGTCACGAGGCCAATCTCGCATTGGCTTTGCAACACTGCCTCCAGCGTCTCTCGATCGGACGCAAATCGATGCCGTACGGTCAGCCCCGGGCGCGCTTCCTGTAGATCCAGCAGCAGCGGGTACAACACCAGACCGACACTCCCTGGCGTCATCAGGGTGATGTCACCGTCTTCTTCATCGGCATCGGCGATGCGTTGCTGCAGGCGATGGTCCGCGCGATTGATTTCATCGTAATAATCCAGAAGCGCGCGGCCCGTGGCGGTCAACTCGATGCGGCGCGGCTTGCGGATCAACAGCGCGCCATACTCCGCTTCCAGATGCCTGAGATGCTGGCTTACCGCCGCCTGCGTCAGTCCGAGCTTTTCCGCGGTACGCGTAAAGTTGCCTAGCTTCGCCAACAGCGCGAAGGTCTTCAACCATTGCGGATTCACCATTGCCCATGCTCGACAAAGATCTGATACCCGCGCATCGTGTCAGGCACGCATACCAGCCGGGAGTGGACCGTTTCGATGCTGAATCACACGCTCGGCCAGAATGCCGAACAACAGACCCAACGTGGTCCAGACCACCGCCTGCATGCCGATCGATGCAACGCGGAATTGCCACAACGTCGATGCCGGAAACGTCGCCGGCACCTCGTTGATGGTTGGCAGGCCTCCCTGCACCGCCACGATGATCGCACAATACAGTGCACCCGCGACAATCGATCCATTCCAGTCACCCCATCGTGCCACCGCGGCACGACGCACGCTCAACGCAAAAACCATAGCGACAACCGAGATGGCGAGCATGAGGAAAAAGAGCCCGGTGCGAAAACCGATGGTTTCCGGATCGCCAATCGAAGGCGGGTTCGCCGGATACTTCAGCGTCGGCACGATGACGAGAGAGACGAAGGCCCCTACCGCCAGCCACGCCGACAATGCGCGCGGCGACTGGCCCTTTACACGACCGTAACAGAAGGCAAAGGTCAGCGAAAACAAGCCACCTACCGCTGTCCCAAAAACCAGCACGCCGGTTGCCAAGCCCAGTCCGGACTGAACATGGCGACTAATGAGTTCTTCCTCGTGATCACCGTCATGCGCATGCTCTGCCGACTCGAACGCAATGGCGCGGTTCACCTGGGGCTCCCCGACGATCTTGCCAAGCCCGAATGCGAGCAGTCCTGCGGCAATTCCCGCAACCATGCCGCGAATCAAAAGACGACCTACCATGATGACCGCCTTCGCTCAATGACAAGGGAAACCGAGCAAATGTCGGGCATCGTGGACAAATTCATGGACGTACATGCCTGGAATCAGCGATGTCGCGCCCTCCTCCGCCCCCACAAAATAGATAGCGATCAACATCAGCAGGCCGCCGAAGACGATCCAGGGCAGCAGGTCGCGCAAGGGAATCGCGGCAGGTGCGGCGCCGGCGTCCACCGGCTGGGAAAGAGCATGGTCATGCATTGTATTTCTCCTAGGGTCGTGCGCCCGTGGCGAAGATAAAAGCGGCCGCGTTTTAGGAAACGACCGTACTACAGGGGCAGGTCTGGCTACCGAAACATAATGCGCCGTGGCATGTGGTCCGGATACAGTGGCGCGACCGCGCCGGATTCCCACCGGCTTCCGCTCCCCGATTCGCGTATTCTACGGCATGGGCGTGTTTGCAGGCCGCCAGGCGTGCACTCTCATTCCGGCACGGCCTCACGAACAGCGCGCGTCGATGAACGTGCAACGCGCGCCGCAATCCGATACGCGACGAGGGACGCATAGGGAGCAACGGAAATGGCACGCGCAATTCTTATGATGGCGCACGCGTCAACACCCGCAATGCGTAAAGGTGCGTTCCCCGAGCGTGACAACGAAGCCGCGGCCCTGCTCGCGCTTCGCACGGGGAGCGCGGGCGACGCCCTAGACCAGCGCGCCATCGAAGAGTTGACGGCAACGCGGACAAGCAGGAACTTTGTCGCGTTGACTGACACTTACGTACGGGTTTGTTGCGCGCCATCGCGCATTGCCGTCGCGTCTGCCTACGGCCTCGGCTTCGCGTCGGACCAGATCACCCTCGACACGGGCTTGGCCACACCGCATCATGGCAGTTGGGCAGGCGCGAGCGCGTTGCAAATCGGTCTGGACAACCCAGTCGCTTTACAGGCATGGACCCGTGATCCGTTTTTCGCACCGCCTGGCGGTGAATCTTTCAATGCGGTCTGTCGACGCGTGACAATCTGGCTCGCCACGGTAATGAAAGACGATAGCGATCAGGCGGGCGACGACGACGAGGCTTTACCGGTATTGGCAATCGCCAGCGCGCCAGTCATACGGGCAGCAGTTCTGTTGGCACGCCGTGCCCCCATCGAGACATTTTTTCAACTGAACGTCGCACCCGCTGCGCTTTTTACGCTTTAGCAATGAATTGATGAAGCAATCGATGTCGTGTTTTTGCCAACGCAAATTGATTCTCCATACGCCGAAATACGACTATTTGTAACGGTCGTATCTGTATGCGATTACATTCGCGAGAAGCAGTTGTCTCCCGCCTCGGGGCGGGCGTACACTCGACTGCTGCCCATATTGCAGCGCATCACGCCGTATCGCCGATCGCCACGCTGCGTGCACGCTCCTCATGGCTGCATATGGGCAGTTACCCACTTTTTCCTGCCCCGAGATTGACCGATGGATTTGCCTGCATCCGACGCGCCGAAAGACCCGACCGATAACTGGCGCGGTGTCATTGCACTGGCTCTGGCCGCATTTATTTTCAACACCACGGAATTCGTGCCGGTCGCGCTGCTGAGCGATATCGGTGCGTCGTTCGACATGCCGCCTTCGGCCGTGGGACTGATCCTCACCGTGTATGCCTGGGTCGTCGCCCTGCTGTCATTGCCGATGATGTTATTGACGCGATCAGTCGAGCGCCGCAAGCTGCTGATCGCGTTATTTGTCGTCTTTATCGTCAGCCATGTCGTCTCTGGTTTTGCATGGAGTTTCCATGTGCTCGAACTGAGCCGCGTGGGGATCGCATTTGCGCACGCAATTTTCTGGTCGATCACGGCATCGTTAGCGGTCCGGGTTGCACCGCCAGGCAAGCATGTCCAGGCGCTCAGCCTGCTGTCCACCGGTACGTGTCTGGCAATGGTGCTGGGTATACCGCTGGGCCGGATGCTCGGTGAATTGGTGGGGTGGCGTTACACCTTCCTCGCGATTGCCGCGGTGGCGGCAGTGGCCGCGTACCAACTTGCTCGCGCACTGCCGTTGCTGCCGAGCGAAAATGCCGGCTCGCTGAGTAGTCTGCCAATCTTGTTCAAGCGACCGGCGCTGCTGTGCGTGTATGCGCTGACCGCGCTTGTCGTGACGGCACACTTCACCGGATATAGCTATATCGAACCGTTCGCGCACGACGTGGCGCAGTTGAGCGGCCCGATGGTCACGGCCTTGCTTTTGTTGTTCGGCGGTTCGGGTGTCATCGGTTCTTTCCTTTTTAATCGACTGAGCGGGAAATTCCCGTTTGCATTGTTGATCGGCGCGATTGTCGTGATCACGATCAGCCTGATGCTGCTGTTGCCGTTCTCCGGCAACCCTTATCTGCTGGAAGGGTTGAGCGTGTTATGGGGCATTGCCATCATGTGCTTCGGCTTGTCATTGCAGGCCAAGGTTTTGACGCTCGCACGCGATGCCACGGATGTAGCAATGGCGATGTTCTCAGGCATCTACAACGTCGGCATTGGCGGCGGCGCCTTGTTGGGTAGCGTGGTCGCGGCCCACGTCGGCATGCGATATATCGGCTTCGGCGGCGGCTTGGTCGCGTTGTTCGGCGTAGCCCTGGTCTACTACATGTCGCGCCGATTCGCACGCCAGATCGGCGCGCCGACGAGCTGACCGCGCGTTACATCCGGGGGGCGGAACCTACACCCGCCACCGCTCCCCAACCGCCGCCCAATGCGCGGATCAATGCCACCGTCGCGGCCGCCTGTACCCCTGCCAGTTGCGTCGCGGTCCGCTCCGACTGCAAGGCAGTGCGCTCAGAATCGATCACGCTCAGATAGTCGACCTCCCCCTCCGCATACTGCCGGCGAGACAGGGACGCCGCGCGCGCCGACGCCTGCACGGCAACCGCCACGGTGTCGCGCTGGGTACGCAAGATGCGCAAATCAGAGAGGCTGTCCTCTACTTCCTGAAACGCATTGAGGACCTGAGATCGATAGTTCGCCGCTTGTTCGTCAAAGCGGGCACGGGACTGCGCCAACTGCGCGCGGCGACGACCGCCGTCGAATATCGGCAAGGTCAACGCGGTACCAGTGAGTGGTCCGAGGACAAAGGCACGGCTCGACCACTTGAACAAATCTCCCAACGTCGCCGCTTCGAAGCCCGCCGTGCCAGTGAGCGACAACGAAGGAAAATACGCCGCTTTCGCTACGCCAATGCGCGCGTTCGCGGCCGCCATCGCCCGTTCCGCCGCGGCGATATCCGGCCTGCGTTCTAGCAATGAAGAGGGCAATCCCGCCGGTACGATCACATGCACCGCCTGCAATGGACTGTCCGGCATGGTGAACGATTCCGGCGTACTGCCCACCAGCACCGCCAGCTTGTGCTCGGCGCTGGCGCGCTGCCTTTCCACCGTCATCGCATCGGACTGCGCGCTGGCCAGTTCGCTGCGCGCACGGGCCACATCCAACTCGCTGATATCGCCTTCGGCAAATCGTCGCTGGACCAAATCCAGTGCCTGCTTGCGCAACGTGATCGTACGCCGCAGGACGTCACGATCAGCATCCAGCGACCGTAAGGCAAAATACTGTTGCGCGACGTCGGCCTGGAGCGTAAGCAACACCGATCGATACAGGGCATCGCTTTGCTCCGCGTCGGCACGGGCTGCCCGTACGCTATCGGAAACGCGGCCGAACAAATCGACCTCATACGATGCAGTGGCTTGGGCACGCCACAGTGTCTGCGACGGTACGGTGGCATTGTCCGACAACAACTGCGACGCCCCGGACACCTTTTCTCGCGTGGGACCAAAGCCCGCGCCCAGCGACGGGAACAGGCCCGCGCGAGCGGTGTCACGCGTCGCGCGGGATTCGTTGACCCGGGCAAACGCGGCTTGCAAGGTTGGGCTTGCCGATACGGCACGCGACTCCAGGCCGTCCAATGTCGTGTCGCCGAAGATACGCCACCATTCACCGCGTGGCAATTGATCCGACGGCGCCGCAACCTTCCACTGTGTTCTCGCGCCTGGGTCCGACACTTCCGGCGTCGTATCGGTGTCAGACGCATCGGACACCTGCGCGGCAGACTCCTTGAATGCCGTTGGCGTGCCGATCGACGGTTTCTCATAATGTGGCGCCATCGAGCATGCGCTCAACACCCATGCGGTCATGACGGACAACGCCACCGGTGGCGCCAACCGGGCGAACCGCGGCGCGATATATCGCTTGAGATAATGCATTGTCATTTCGTTTCTCTCTTCACCCGTTGCGCGCGCTCACGACGATTCATCTGCGGCTCGGCCACCGTCGCCGTTCCAGGAAGCATCCACGCCCTGGATCGCAGGATGCCGGTGATGCGTGTCCTCCAGATGCGCTTTGCGCGTAAGCTTGCGCAACACCACATAGAAAACCGGCGTCAGCATGAGGCCAAACAATGTCACCCCCAGCATGCCGAAAAAGACGGCGATCCCCATGGCATGCCGCATCTCGGAACCTGGGCCGCTCGCCAGCACCAGCGGCACGACTCCCATGATGAAAGCGATCGAGGTCATCAAGATCGGACGCAAGCGCAGGCGACTCGCCTCCACCGCAGCCTGGATGAGAGTGCGGCCCTGCATCTCCAGTTCCCGCGCGAATTCGACGATCAGAATCGCGTTCTTCGCCGACAAGCCCACCAGCACCATCAATCCGATCTGCGTGAAGATGTTGTTGTCGCCGTGCGTCAACCAGATGCCGGTCAACGCCGACAGGATGCTCATCGGCACGATCAGGATTACCGCAAGTGGCAGCACCAGACTTTCATACAGCGCGGCAAGCACCAGATACACGAGCAACACGCTGATCGGGAAGACGATGAACGCGGCGTTTCCCGCCAGTTCCTGCTGGTACGAGAGGTCGGTCCATTCGAACTTGAACCCACGTGGCAGCGTTTCCGCCGCAATGCGGCGTACCGCCGCTTGCGCTTGATCGGTCGAATAGCCCGGCGCCGGCCCGCCGTTGACGTCGGCGGCGGTATAGCCGTTGTAACGCACCACCATATCCGGACCATAGGTTGGCGTGACCTTCACGAGCGACGACAACGGCACCATGTCACCGTTCGCATTACGCGTCTGGAGCAAACCAATATCGCCGGTATTCGATCGGAAACGCGCATCCGCCTGCACACGTACTTGGTAGACACGGCCGAACTTGTTGAAGTCGTTGACGTAGAACGATCCCAGGTACACTTGCATCGTATTGAAAACATCGGTTACGGAGACACCGAGCTGCTTGGCTTTCACCCGATCGAGTTCGACGTTCAATTGCGGCACGTTGATCTGATAGCTCGAGAACGTCGGCCCCAACTCCGGCGCTTGCGCCGCGCGCTTCATGAAGGCTTGGGTCGCGTCATACAACGCGGTATAGCCCTGCGATCCGCGGTCTTCGATCTGTAGCTTGAATCCGCCAAGCGTGCCGAGTCCCAACACCGGTGGTGGCGGGAATACGGCAAGGAACGCCCCCTTGATCGTGGACATCTTGGTATTCAATTCGGCCAGAATCTTGTCCATTGGCACATGGCCGGGTCGCTTGTCGATCGGGTCCAATACGATGAACGTGATGCCGGCGCTTGACGAGTTCGTGAAGCCGTTTACCGACAAGCCCGGAAACTGCACCGCGGCCGATACACCGGGCACCGTCAATGCAATGCGGCCCATTTCCTGCACCACTTCCTCGGTGCGATCCAGCGACGCGCCATTTGGCAACTGCGCGATGGCAACCAGATAGAGCTTGTCCTGTGCCGGTACGAAGCCCCCCGGCACGGTCTTGCCCATGAACACCGTCGCACCAAGCAGGACCGCGTACAACATCAGCATCACCGCCCTGCGTCCGATAATGCGCGATACGCCACGCCCGTATTGTTCGGAGCCGCGATGAAATACCTTGTTGAATATCCGGAAAAAGCCACCGAATAATCGATCCATGACACGCGTCAACCAATCCTTCGGCTCATCGTGTCCTTTCAGCAGCATGGCCGCCAAGGCCGGTGACAACGTCAGCGAATTGAATGCCGAAATCACCGTCGAAATCGCGATGGTCATCGCGAATTGCTTGTAGAACTGCCCCGTAAGGCCTGACATGAAAGCCAGCGGCACAAACACCGCCACCAAGGTCAGCGCGATGGCGACAATCGGACCACTGACCTCCTGCATCGCACGATAGGTCGCGGCTTTCGCCGAGAGACCGGCGGCAATATTTCGTTCAACGTTTTCGACAACAACGATCGCGTCATCCACCACGATACCGATGGCCAGCACCAGACCAAACAGTGACAAGGCGTTGATCGAATAGCCGAACGCGAGCAACAGGGAGAACGTGCCGATGATCGACACCGGTACTGCCAGCAACGGAATGATCGAAGCACGCCACGTCTGCAGGAAAACAATGACGACCAGGACCACCAGCGCGATGGCCTCGATCAGGGTATGCATCACGGCATGAATACTGGCGCTGACGAAACGCGTGGGATCATAGACGATGTCATAGGACAAGCCCGGCGGAAAGTCGGCCTGCATGTCCTTCATCTCGGCGCGGACCTGATCGGCAATTTGCAGCGAGTTGGCACCGGGCTGCTGATTGATTACGACGGCCACCGCGGACTTCGTGTTCAGGAAGGCGCGCAGACCATACTCGGAAGCCCCCAATTCGACACGTGCCACATCCTTCAAATAGGTAACCGCCCCATCAGGCGACGTTTTCAGGATGATGTCGCGAAACTCGTCCTCGCTGCGCAGTCGACCTTGCGCGTTAACATTCAACTGCAATGGCGTGTTGCGCATCGAAGGCGATTCCCCGATCACACCTGCAGCCACCTGCACGTTCTGTTCGCGAATCGCATTGACAACATCGGTCGCGGTCATCCCCTTCTCCGCCACCTTCTGCGGATCGAGCCACACGCGCATCGCATAATCGCCGGCACCAAAAATCTGCACTTGTCCTACGCCTCGAATACGCTCAAGCCGATCCTTCACATTGATTAATGCGTAGTTACGCAGATAAGTGGAGTCGTAACGGCCACTCGGCGATATCAGATGGACCAGCAAGGTAATGGTGGGAGATGCCTTGATCGTCGTCACCCCCAGGCGCTGCACGTCGTCCGGCAAACGTGGCAAGGCCTGGGAGACACGGTTCTGCACCAGTTGCTGCGCCTTGTCAGGATCCGTACCGAGCTTGAACGTGACCGTGGTTGTCATATTGCCGTCGCTGTTAGCCTGCGACTGCATATACAGCATGTTTTCCACGCCATTGATCTGTTCCTCCAATGGTGCGGCAACGGTCTCCGCAATCACTTTCGGATTCGCGCCCGGGTACTGCGCATGCACGAGCACGGACGGCGGCACCACTTCCGGATACTCGGAGATAGGCAACTGGAACACGGCGATCAAGCCGCCGAGCAGGATGATCGCGGACAGGACACCCGCGAAGATCGGTCGATCGATAAAAAATTTTGAGATATTCATCTGGGCGCTCCGGCGTCCTTGTTTGCGGCTATCGGCGGCAACGCGTTGCCGCGCGATCAGGGCTGCGCTTGCGCGACGGTTTGCTGCTTTGCCGTGTCCGGCTGGTCACCCGATGGCAACATCGCAACGAGATGTACCGTCACCGGCGTATTCGGCCTCACACGCTGCAACCCTTCCACGACAATGCGTTCACCGGCGTCCAATCCCGAAGTGATCACGCGTAGGCCGTCGTGTTCGCCTCCGGTGTGTACTTCGCGGTACTGGGCCTTGTTGTCCTTGTCGACCACAAGCACGTACTGCTTGTCCTGATCGGTGCCGATGGCGGCATCGCTGATCATCACGGCCGGATGCGGCTTGCCCCCACCTACCGCCACGCGAGCGTACAACCCCGGTAACAAGACACCGTCGGCATTATCGAAACGTGCGCGTACGCGTATCGTTCCAGAGCGTGTATCCATGCGGTTATCGATCGAATCGATAACCCCGGTGCGGGAATAGCCGTCTTCGCTGGCCAAGCCAAGACGGACGGGAACCGCCTGTTCCCCCGCGGCATTTCGCGCGTTCTGACTGAGGTATTGCAGATAGGTCTGCTCGTCGACATCGAACGACGCATACATTGGCGACACGGATACCACTGTCGTCAGCAACGGCGCATTTGCGCCCGCTGACACGATATTGCCGACGGTCAGTTCGGCACGCGACAGCCGCCCGCTGATGGGCGCCTTGATCTGCGTATACGACAAATCGATGCGGGCTGCCGAGACCGCTGCCTGGGCTGCTTTTACATCGGCATCCGCTTCCAGCTCCGCGTTGTGCTTCTGGTCGACGTCACGCTTTGCAATGGCATTGTCGGCGATCAAGCGCTGCGCCCGCGCCGCATCGCTCACTGCATAGCCTTGTCGCGCACGTGCCGCGGCGAGTTGTGCAACCGCCCGGTCGAGTGCGGCGGCATAAGGCCTTGGGTCAATCGTAAAAAGCGGGGCTCCCCGCTTGACCATCGCGCCATCCTTGAAATGCACGGCGACAATCGTGCCTCCCACCAAAGGCCGGACATCGACATGATCAACGGCTTGAAGACGACCGGAATAGCGTTGGAAGTCCGTGATCGTGCGTGCCACCACGGGCGCGACATCGACCTCTGGCGGTGGTGGCACGGCCGTCGCGGCATGGGCAACGGTTGTAAGTGCCAGTGGGGCGTTCAACCGATGGGCCAGGTTAAGGGCGAAAACGACGACGGCGAGGGCGCCAACCCCCAGGATCGCGCGTTGTTGATGCTTTGTCAGAGACATGGTCGCTTCCAGTAAAGGCGGTTATGCGAAATTTCGTGCATTGAAATAGCAATGCATACCGCGCCGGTGTCGCGGCGCGGTATGGGGACTCGCGCATTGTGCGAAAAATTGGCATCGGGATAAATTGCGCCAATTACGAACACAATTTATAATCCGCGAACAATCTTCCACCGTGAGGCGCGATATGGACCGATTTCAGGCGATGCAGGTATTTACGCGTGTGGTGGAGATGAGCAGCTTTTCGCGTGCTGCGGATGCGCTGAACATCCCGCACGCGTCGGCGACGACGTTGATCAAGAAACTGGAGGCACACCTCAACGTACGCCTGTTACAACGCACCACCCGGAAGCTGAATCTGACGCCGGAGGGCGCGCAGTACTACGCGCATTGCGTTCGGATATTGGCCGATATTGAGGACGGCGAGCACGCTGTATCACAAAGCACGCAAGGTCCACGCGGCGTGTTGCGGCTCGATATGCCCGGCGCGATCGGGCGCCGCTTGATCATGCCGCGCCTGCCCGCTTTTCGCGAGCGCTATCCCGACATCGAACTGATGATCGGGTTCAGCGACCGTCCTGTCGACCTTATCCAGGACGGTGTGGATTGTGCGATCCGTGTAGGAGAATTGGCGGATTCGACTCTTGTGGCGCGCAAGCTCGGATCCCTGGACATGCTGACCGCGGCCAGTCCGGATTACCTGGCATTGTACGGCCGGCCGCAGTCGCTAGCGGCGCTGGCGCAGCATCGCGCCGTGCGCTATTTTTCGCATCGGACCGGGCGGATGCTGGATCTGGTTTTCGAAGACGGCGCGCGATTGCACGAGATCAAGATGCGGAGCACCTTGTCGTTCAATGATGCCGAGGCCTGTATCCTGGCCGCCGTGGAGGGCGCGGGACTTGTGCAATCCACGCGATTCCTGCTTGCACCTTATCTGCGCTGCGGAGCCTTGACCGAAGTGCTGACGCATCTGCCGCCGCCGTCGCAACCGATTTCGGTCGTGTATCCCCAAAATCGGCATCTTGCATCGAAAGTGCGCGTCTTTGTTGACTGGATCGCGGAGGTGTTTGCTAACTGCACGGAGCAGGACTGTGAACGGCAAACGCAGGCGCACATCGAACAACAGGCCCTTTACGCGTGATGGCCCCGACGTTGCCAGCCGGTTTATCTCAAAAAAAGAAACTCGCGCAAGATGCGCTGGCGCGTATCAAATTAGATGACGTCGAGCGCGGATGCTGACGCTTTACGGCGACGCTTTGGCGTGCGTTCGACCCTATCCTTTTTCGCCGGATGTATAGCCGATGCCGATAGCTTGTCTGTTTCAAACGCCATTGCAACCACGTCTTTAGAAGGGCACGACTTGAGAGCGTGGAGCAGACAGTCCAGTGTTTTCTCCGCGAGACGTGCTTCGAATCCCCGCTGCGCGTCTTCCAGCACGCTCTGCATGCAGTCTTTGATATTAACGCTGATCAGGCAGCGCGACTCCACCGGATAGGTATGCATGCACGAGGTGGGGGGTGCTTCACTCGCACGATAAATATCTAATAACGTAATGGATTCCGGCGCGCGGCCAAGTCGGCAAGCGCCGTTACGTCCGCGAGTGGCACTCACGAGACCGGCTTTGGTCAACCGTGACAACGTCCGGCGCACGAACGTCGGTTCCGCGTTGATGCTCTCAGCGAGCTCGGCGGAACGAACCTCGGCGCCTTCGTGATAACCAAGCGAGGCAAGGATATGCACGGCGATCGAGAATTGGACATTTTTGGTCGACATAAGGTTATGATAAAGATCACAATTTCAAGCTGTCAAGGCGGGTTCGCGCAAGACGCTATTACGAGATGTTGCGCCGCCGCCATTTGCGCGTGATGTCGGGCGTCTCGACGACGGTCGGCCTCTTTCCGAATCGTTGTTGATCTGTCATATTTTGTCAGTCTTGCAAATCTGTTTACATGCATACTCGCGATGCGACAATTGCCGTGATCCTGGAGCTAATAAAGGATGGACAAAGAAGCGCGCTTCGCATTGGCGGTCTCATGGATCCGCGAAGCTGATGGGCTGTTGATTACCGCTGGCGCTGGAAATGGGGTCGACTCCGGTCTACCCGAATTCCGCGGCGACGAAGGATTGTGGCGGGCCTATCCGCCGTTGCGTGAGGCGAGGCTGTCGTTTGAACAGATTGCAAATCCCGCTGGATTTTCGCGGCATGCGACGTTGAGCTGGGGCTTCTATGGGCACCGGCTAGCGCTGTATAGAAACACCGTTCCGCACGAAGGCCATGGCCGAATGCTGGAGTGGGCGGCGAAGATGACGCATGGCGCGTTTGTATTCACCAGCAATGTCGATGGTCAGTTTCAAAAAGCCGGTTTCGACCCGTCACGCGTGGTCGAATGCCATGGATCGATCCACGCCATGCAATGCGTCGAACCGTGCTGCTACCGTTCGTGGTCGGCTGACGATTTTGTTCCCGATGTTGATGCATCGCGCTGCGAGCTACGCAACGCATTGCCGCGCTGCCCATTTTGTGGCGGCCTCGCGCGCCCAAACGTTCTGATGTTTAGCGATTGGCATTGGGTCAGTGCATCCACTGAACACCAGCAGGCGGCATTGACGGAATGGTTGGCGAAGGTCAAGAAGCCGGTAGTCATTGAATTGGGGGCAGGGACGGCTGTCCCAACAGTACGTCATTTCAGCGAACGGATGGGCCAGAGGATCATTCGGATCAATCCGCGCGAGTTTTCCATCCCGCCCACATTGGGCGTCGGCTTCCAGCAATCGGCCTTGGCGGGTCTGCAGCTATTAGACGCCCAGATAAAACTCGCGGAATAGTGGCCGGGACCACACGAATGCGTTGTGGTCATCGTGGCGGTCGCGCTCTGGCTCCTGGGCAGCCGGCTGACTGAAGCCCATGGTCGCACTGCGCATGGCAGGTGCATGCGTATGGTCATATCGCCGCGATCAGACGGTGACATCTCCTTTTGTGACATGCACCTCTGAAGGTGCTTGAATTTCCGCACTGTTCATAGTTCACTTGAACTCTATTGCTGACCTGTTTGTTTTGCCGCGATTCATTTTCTCATGACGACCTCGTGACAGAGGTCGTGCCACGTATCCTTGTCCCTGCCCGCCCCGCCACGCATGCCCGTTACCTCGCGCGGCGCGTGGATTCGTTCACCTATCGCATCACGACGAGACCGCCGCGCTGCTCAATAGCCGACGCGATCACGGGCAGCATCGTGCCCCGCTAGCGCACGTCGATGTGCGTTGATCGTGGTCTTTGATCGCAAACCGAGTTGGCGCTGTAACCGGTCTGTCGGCGTCGCGGCGATCAATGCCGTTCGGGTATAGGTATGCCGGCAAACGCCCGTCCGAATCTGACGCAGTAGCGACGCAAGTATCGGCTCGTCATTTTCGATGGATTTGGCCACGGCCTCGACAAACTCAGTGATCGCTCGCGCGAGCGCCGATGCGTGCATTGGTATGCCGACACGTGCGCGATCGAACACACGGCCTTTGTCCGGCGATGCGGGCAGACCATCGGATCCAACCGCCCTATCCGGTTGCGAAGATCTGTATCGTTCACTCGCTAGCGGCATGAACAGCGGAAGATCATGATGATGCAAACCAGTTGTGCTGACCTCACCGCGCATCTCGATATACCGGCGCAGCGCCGCGGTGACCCACGACGGCAGATCGAGAATACGGGTAGTGGCGCTCCGAATCACTTTTTTTCTTACCTCTGACGCTATCGCTATCGTGCAAACACCGGAGGCATCCCGCGGAAAACGCACGTCGCGCAGTCGCAATGCGCTGATCTCCTCCAAACGAAGTCCCGCGGCATGAGAAAGCGCAAGCATGCAGAACGCTCGATGGTCGCGCTCCCTATCGGATTGTTTGGCAAATGCCATCAATGCTTGCCATGGCATGGCCGCAACAACACGCTCAACGCGTACGGGAATGCGGGTATCAACGCCAATCGCCACCCGCGCTCTGCGTTGCTGCGCATCGGCGACAGACGACGATGATGAAGCAAGACGTGGCGCGACGGCATCGCGCCACGCTCGCCATGGATCGGTATGAAGATAGCCTACGGTGACGAGCCATCGGAACAGCGCTTTCAGAACATTGCTCGCTGTTGCGCGGCTGCTCTCGGTCAGCGGGCCGGCAAACGGACGCCATCGCACCGACCACCGCGGCGTATGACGCGCCGCAATCCACGACGCCGGCGGCGCCATGATGAAGTCGCGATATGCGGCAATATCCTCTGCATTCAGCGATGACAGCGGTTTGCCGCGTTCCACGATGGACCACAGCAGAATACGTTCGGCCTGTGTACGATACGCCCTTCGTGTGTGCGCTGAACCGGCTTGTGCGTCCAACCAGATGCATATCGCCGCGACATCCGTCTCGGCGGCAATGGACCGCTCGGCATTCAGACTGCGATTAGTCCCTTCGCTCCCCGACAACGCCGCTGGCAAGCCTTGACTTGCCAGGGTTTCGATCGGAACAATCGCGCCACGCGCTGGAATAGCCACTGACGCCGTGAAGCCCCCTTCCGCACAATGCCGCGACACCAACCCGCCTAAGCTCATTGCGTTTGCCTGTACCCAGCGTACGATGCGCGCCGCGCCGATCGGTCCAAGATGCGGAATATCGCGATACCAGCGCACGCCATTCCCGTTGATCGTTTCGCATAACTGTGCAAGCGTTGCTATGCCTGCACGGTGCATTCGCATGACGACATTCGCATCAAACCATCCGTCGACGGCATGCCCTGGCTGTGGGGCATCCACGGAGATATGCTGCAAACGGCGCAACGCGGCAAGACGTCGCTCTCGTAGGCGCGCGGTTTTCGCCGCCCGACGATTGTCGGCTTTCGGATGGTGCTCACGATACAGCCCAATGAGTTCGGCCTCACCGTACACATTGTCTGGATCGACCTGCGCGGCAAAATCTGTCAACGACGGTGTGAATGAAGCGTCCGCGTGATCATCATGGTGCTCAAGTGATTTCGGGAGTCGCAACAGCCGCAACGCTTCCCAATCACCGTTGCGACGGGCGGCCGCGGCGAATTCGTCCTGCAACCATCGTAATAACGCACGGACACGACGCGGATCTCGTCCGCAATCCAAATAGCGATCCGCAAGAGCGGCCAGATCAAGCGCGTCCGGACCTTCCAAATAGGCACGATAGAACGCGAAATGCGAATTCTCCAATCGTCTTGTGCTTAATGGCATTTCACGGGCCCTATGGATGTCCTTTATCTCATCGCGATCACCAAAGATCGCTACTCACCTGCGGAATCCCTTACCTGGCGAGGGATTCCGGCTGAATGATGAGAAATTGCTTGAAGTTCACATAAAAAACGTCGTACATGATTATATTCGATAATGCATGAATGAAAGTGAATCAATCGCAGTTGTTGGGGATGCATCTGATGGCACGATTTGAGACGCATAAATGATGCATCGCCGTTACGCCCAGACGTTCCAGAACTTTTTGAGGAACGGCAAATTGAATGTATAGCGTACGGTTTGTTTACCCGGGTAAACAAACCGCAACGAGGAATCCAAAGCAAAGAGATTTTGCCGATTCAAAGCTTCTGGCTACTGGGTCTGCCTGGTTTGTTCGCCAATCAGGGCGTGCTCGCTACTCTTTTTTTGGCCCACGCTTGTCTTTGGTCCCCAGACTTCAGCATGAATGTACATGTCGAGATCCCCCAGCGTCGCGCGGCTAAATACGGGGGCTCTGATGCCGGCTTTACGCTGCATACGATAGTCGTGCCATGCAATAACGATATAGCGAGACAACAGAACAACCGCGGCAATATTAATAAACGCCATGAGAGCGGTACTGATGTCAGCCAAACTCCATACTAGAGGCAAGCTAGATAGCGCCCCTGTCATCACCGCGCATACAACGGCAAGTCGGAACAGATACAACGCCGCAGGATGCTTGGTCAGGAAGTCGACATTCACTTCGGCATACGCGCAATTCCCCAAAACGCTAGAGTAGGCGAGAAAGAATAGCGTCACCGCCATATAGGGCAAGCCCCATTCGCCTACATGAACGGCCATTGCCCGCTGTGTTAACGACGCCCCTACCATCCCGCCGCCGGGTTCAAATGCACCGGACAGCAGGATAAGGGCCGCGGTCCCGGTACAGACGATCATTGTGTCAAAACAGACACCCAGCATCTGTAGTAAGCCCTGTTGAACGGGGTGTTTTGCAGTCGCGACCGCGGCGGCATTGGGTGCGCTTCCCATTCCAGCTTCATTTGAAAACAGACCGCGACGAACTCCCATCATGACCGCCTGGCCCACGGCATATCCTGCGGTGCCACCTGCCGCCTGCTCCACGCCAAATGCGTGCCGATAGATTGTTCCTAAGACGCTGGGAATGGCTTCAAAATTGACGAGAACCACATAGCCCGATAGACCAATATAGATCAGCGCCATCAGCGGCACGATGTATTGGGCACTCAACGCTATACGGCGGATACCTCCGAAAACAATCGGGATGGTGATCAACACGAGGCCTATGCCGACGGCCATCTTAGACCAGCCAAACGATGTATGAAAAGCGTCCGCGATCGAGTTCGCTTGAACGGTATTCAATGCAAAGCCGAATGCAAAAATCAAGGTAGCAGCGAAAATATTTCCAAGCCATTTTGCCTTTAGTCCATCGCGTATGTAGTAAGCGGGCCCGCCACGGAAAGTGTGATCGCGATGTGGAACCTTGAATATTTGAGCAAGGGTGGATTCTCCAAAAGCGGATGCCATACCCAATAACGCTGTCATCCACATCCAGAAAATTGCCCCTGGACCGCCCATTGATAGCGCTACAGCAACACCGGCGATATTTCCTGTACCTACTCGACTCGCCAAACCGGTTGCAAACGCCTGGAAAGGAGTGATGCCGCGCCCTGCACCCGTTCCGCTTCCGGCCATTACGCGTAAGCTCTCGAACAAGGCACGTATCTGGACGCCACCAAATCGATAGGTGAAGAACGCACCCGCGCCTAAAAGCGTTGCCACTAAAGCCATCCCTGACACGGCATCAGCGAGTTCACCAGTCCATCTCAACAACAAAGAATCCACACCATCTCTCCTCGCTTTTAGTTGACCAAAAAGTGCCAACAACGGAGGAAGCCTGTCCGACGTAGGCCCGCTCGCATAGAGGAGATGCTTGATTTCCGACTATTCTCATGACAGGCGGTGGCACTTTCTGTGACTGGCGAGATTTCTACATGGATGAGACATGAAATATGTTGTCCGGGATAACGTGATCACCGATCCGCATAGGCGACAATGGTGTGTGGCGTTGTTTACCCGGGTAAACAACTTCAGGATCTTTGGTTAAAGCAGACGGTGTTAACGCGCCGTCACTCGCTTCGTTGGCGCAAGGATGTATATGGATGAGGGAATTCCTCTGTCATCAATAGGCGCGGAACCGCTGTCTCTTCAAGGGAGCGCTTCGCGCTTCTGCGTACGATGCATTTTATGCAGATATCCGCTCGTTCTTTTAAGCGAAGGCAACTCGATACGAATAGGCGGCGCATGTGAGTGAATAGATCATCGGAGCTCGTGTGGCGTTTTATCCCGGATATTTCAGCCGATGATGCGAAAGAGGGCAATGCCATATTGATCCGTCGGGTCTCGCCTTCGCCAGGAAAATATATCGGCATATGCAGGAGACGAGATGAGCGCTTTTTTGGGTAGTTGCTACCGTACCGGCTTCTTCTTTTTGTCGACGGTTTTAATCTAGAACGCGATTTCGATGTTGCTCCATTTAATCAAGCAACGAGATTCTCGGGACGCAGGGCGAACGACAAAAACGCGAACGGAGGGGTTTATTTGGCGGCGCGTCGACAGGATTCGGCTATGTTGATTCAAAACTTTATACGCAATCAATGCGAATGCCAACTCCGTGCCGCTAGGCTCGACGATCCGGTACGAACGACGCAAATGTTTGACCTTCCGGCAAAATACGTAACGACCGCAATTAGACATCACACACCGAATTTTGAACAATTTGCGCGGCTCTGTAGGGTCCCGTCAGCAAATACCCTCGGCATGGATTCCAGAACAATTCCCTGCCGAAAACGTCGTTGTTGGCCCCCTATTGCTTGATGTTGAATCCCGCTTTGCATGGCGTATTCGGCATTGTTTACCCGGGTAAACAGGCTAAAGCGACCCCTCCTAACTACGTCCAAGTCCTACTGGGTAAAGCGATAGTAGATGCGACGAAGTCGGGATTAACCACGCGTATCGCCTGACATCGTTCCATCGGGCCATTTCGCACGGCATACCCCGCAAGCGACTCTATCGCTTGAACACGCCGCTGACCCGTATCGCAATCGGCAGCCTGCCGCCATATCGGACAAAGAAAATACACATTGCAACAACACCCTTTGCCGCTCACGATGACGCTCAAGATTCGCATTAGTGAAAGGGCATTGGATCTTGCCCCGATATAGGTTTCCGTATTCCTTAGCGTGCAAGACGCGCTTTGCAAGACGCCTAGTACCACGACCCTTGCTGGATAACAACTTCACAAAGATGGCCCACTGGATCACTCATCGTTTGTTTACCCGGGTAAACAAATGTCGGAAGGTGACAACCAAATCGAATCGCCCGATGCTTGATTAACGTTCGGACACCTGCAAGCGAGGACGTCTATGTGATGCACTCCCCAGATGCCCATGCTGTACGTTTCAACATCTAGGCGCGCAGGTGTAACACGGATATGGTCACACGCTACTTTATCAATCTGCAATACAACCCACGCCGCTACATAAGAGGTGCTCTTAATTGAGCAACTTATAAATTCGTTTACCGGGGTAAACAAAGCGGCCATCAAGGCGGCAGGCTTCCTAACGGGCGACAAGTTCGATTGTTTGACTGTCACCCCCAACCGCTGACATGCCTCAGTCAAATTCCTCGTGATAAAAATTCGCGTTTTTCCATTGGGAACGCTGTCACATTGTGCGGCGCAGATATGCAAGGCAAGTTTTCGATCGGGCTCCCACATGTTTACCCAGGTAAACATTTTCGCACTCGACCAGTCCTACCGATGAGTGTTTAACCTAGCGCCGTAGTAAATGCAGTATGGTGGTCAGCCAATCCCAGTGACTGGCATCCTTAGGTTTCTCGAGGACCACAGGAGGACACCGTGATGGCTGACACTTCCAATACTACGACTGACGTGCATTTCCTTGCAATCGATGTTGCAAAGCAATGGAACGCTGTGTTGATCGAAACCGCGACCGGTATGAAGCATCGCTTCAAGATGGCAAACTCCGCTCAGGATTTTGACCGGCTTATCCAATTCATTCAAAGCCTTGGAGGTCGGTGTAAAGGTGCACTGGAGCCGACCGGCGATTACCACCGCCCAATAGCTCATCGACTTTTGATGGCCGGTGTCGATCTTGTCAGTGTGTCTTCGGTCGCACAGGCTCGCTACCGCGAGGCCAAATTCAACTCATGGGATAAAAATGATCCCAAAGACGCCTCAGTGATTCTGGATATGCTGAAACACGGCATCGTGCAGCAATACGTTGACCCGATGATCGCTGGCAACCATGATCTGCAAGAGCTGTCCAAGACTTACTTCCAGATATCGAGGTTGCGAACACGCGTTCAGCATTCAATCATCAATCACCACGTCCCTCTGTACTTTCCGGAGATGTACAAGTACTGGAGCAGCAGCCGCAGTGAGTGGTGGATACGATTCATGCTGGAATTTCCGACGCCGGCTCATGTGCAACGGCTGACGCGAGAAGAGTTTGTAAAAGCGGCGTGGGACCTTGTCGGTCGCAAGGTCGAGAAGACCCAAAAACTAGGTGAAATCTGGGACATGTCACAACAGTCAGCTGCGCTGCCGCATCACCCAGACAGCCTAGCCGTAGAAACATTTCGACTGTCACTTCGGCAACTTCAGCACTTCAACGAAGCGCGTACGAGTTTGGAGGAGCGTGCCGAAGCGGCATTATTGAACAATGCCGACTACGAACGTTTGCGAACGTTGCCAGGTATTGGTCCGATCATCGCACTTACCATTCTCGCGGAAGCGGGTGATTTGCGCCGATTCCGCCATTATCGGCAATTCCTGAAATATTGTGGCCTTGATCTGGCCAAGCATCAGTCTGGAACGGCACGAGGTCGTGAGCAGTTGTCCAAACGTGGAAACGCGAGACTGCGCTTGGCATTTTGGATGGCAGGCACTGTCGCAGTTCGCCTACGTGAGAATTCATTTAAAGATAAATACGATCGATATATCAAGTCCGATCCTGGCAACGCCGACTTAAAGCGCAAAGCCCTCACTGCTGTTTGCGCGAAGATGGCGCGAGTCGCACACGGAATGATTAAAACGAACCGTCCGTATCAGCGGTTCTTTGAACAAAGCTTACCCAGCGGATCGATCCCTCTCTGCAGGGCCGTTGAGGCACAGCAGCAAGTGACCTCGTAGATAATGATTGGACCTTCCGCTGGGCCCTTATGCTGTTTTAAGTAACGTGAAGATCGAGGTGCGGGCATCTCGAATCTTGTTTCTACTATGGTGAGCTGGGCGAGCCCGTTACAGAGCGGAAGACCGCTAGGAATGTTGCAGGACGCGCTCTTTTAAATGTGCGACGAGCGAAATCTCGCCGCCAGGGGATGCTGTAACTTTTTTGTCTGAGCCTATTGCATTTAGTACGTTATCTCGTCCCTAAAATGCAAAAGGCACCACGAGGGTGCCGTTAAAGTTGGTACACAACCACATTAATCAGATTTTTCCAATTCCTGGAGAAACGACCGAACCGCCTGAAGTTTGTTATTGTCAAATCGCCGTCGATCAATATCAATGCGCACAGCATCTTCCGATTCGGTCCATTGACACGCTCCAATGTTTACCCGGGTAAACTGCTTGACTGGCAGGTTGACGAGTGTTTCAAACACTGATCGCGCGGGCAACGACCTTCCTTTTACTCGCTGGGCCGCCTGAGAAACTGCTTCAGCATCAACGTCGAATACCTTACGCAACGTCGCTGCCCATTTGGGCTGAATATCATTCGGCGAAGGAAAAGCTTCCACGATCACCTTAGGCAGATCTGCAAGTGCACTATAGCGACTCAGCAAACCGCGTGTCTTCCCCAGCACGGCCGCTACTTCGGACCAATTTTTGTACAGCTTCAAATCAACCGCCCGCCGATAGTGCATCGCCATCTCGTAAGCAGACAAATTTTTCCGTTGCTCGTTTTCCCGGCTCATTTCCTCAAAAAGCTCTCGATCACTCATCGATTCGGTGATTGTTGCCAGCACCGGAAGATCCAGCTCTAGGCATGCACGGTGGCGTCGGTGGCCCCATACCAACTCGTACGACTCACCAGCGCGTCTAACTTTGATCGGCTGGATATTACCGCCTGCATTGGCGATTTCCGCTTTGAGCGCGGCGAAGTCAGCATCGCGAAACGAATCTTCGATCCGGTTTGCGAATCGGGAAAGGCGAACTTGCTTTGCATCAATCTTTCGCGTGGGCAACGCGCCATCGTACTCAGCCAAACGCACTTTCGCCTCTGACAAATCCCGCTCCGCCCGCTCTAATTCACCGGTGAAATCAGACACTGTGTTCATCGCAACACGTGGTGCACGACGAGAGAAGGTCGGCAGAACATCGGTTCCCAGGGCCGCGGCCGCCAAACGGGCAGCCTCTTCGCGTTGTTTGCTCATCCTTCAACTCCGACTGTCTGGTTGGCCCAAATCCGGCGAATCTGACTCTCTAATTGCTCGACAGCGGCGTCATAGGCCACGCGAGCGTTTTCGTAGGTTTTCGCACTACCCACGTACTTCTCAATATCGTAGACGGTTGAAAACTTGGTCCCGGACGAACTCGTCACGACTGTCTTGGGGATTTCACAAGTCATCAGCTTGTCTCCATAAGCGACCTTGATCCATTCACGTACGACGCTTTCGTTGACGTTGCCCTTACCCTCGGTCATACACAGCAGGACGTCGATAAACTTCCAGGTCTTTTGACTTCCCGTCTGCTCTGCGATGGTGGTCGCCAATCCGGAGAACAAGGTCCAAAACTGACTGGAACTTGCAAAGTCCATGCCGCGTGGCGGCATCGGCATCACCAAGCCATCAGCGGCATAAAAGGCATTCAGTGACAGATACGACAACGTGGGTGAGGTATCAATCAGAATGACATCATAAATATTCCGTAACGATTCCAACCCACTGTTGATAACGTCATAGAATTGAAACCCCGGCTCTCGACGTGATTGGCGGCTTGGAATATGGAATTCCGCTGCAAACGCGACAGGCGCGCAGGCGACCACATCAATACCGTCCCAGTAAGTTTGGCGCACGGCGTAATCAAGCGATGTCTGCTCGCCCGCGCATAGCGACAACACCGTATCCTCCTCTTGAACCTGCGTGTCTGGAAGATAGCCGCAAAGACTAGTAAGCGATCCCTGCGGGTCCAGATCTACACATAAGACGCGATATCCGAGCAAAGACAGTCCTTGGGCCATGCACATGGTGGTCGTCGTCTTGCTGACGCCCCCTTTGCTGTTCCCAGTCGTGATGACCACTGCCTTATCGCCAGACTTGCGCTTGTAAGATCGGTTATAGGCACGCGCCCATACTCTCGCCTCGGCTAGCGTAAAATCGCGTTTGGACCTGTTCATCTCGGTCCCGGGCGGTAAGTCACCCTTCGCCAGCCGCCGGGCAAATGCGCTCCGATCAAGGCGGCACAGCGCCGCCACTTGCTTGATCGAAAAAATGGGCGACTTTTTGATGTAGTCTGGCGAAAAAATACTATTCCGCACGCGCTCGACGACATCCGCCACACGGTTGGCTTGCTCTTCGATGTCATCGATCGTATATTCGGACCGCAGAGGCTCTATCATTTTTTAATTCCGATCAGAAATTTCACTTCTGGCATAAAAAAGTGATCGGAACTAGAATACCCGATTATGCCCACCGAATGAAGTGGAAATGGCTACACGGAACCTTGCGAACCTGATCTCGCCCGAATTCTTCTCGCAACCGTCCGCCGATAGCGCGGAACGGAAAGAATCCGTGCTTGAGGTCGTCGAACGGCTGCAGCGTACTGCCGCGGCGCGTAAGAATGCGCCAACCCAAAGTGGATCACTTGCACGACGCGTCCAGATTCCTTTATGGTCAGAGGAACATCGCCCCGTGCTGCACGACTTGGTTCGCTCGGCGCTTTTTACATGCGGACAAAAAGAAGCGCGGCGTAATCTGAAGGGACAACCCGTCTATGCGCTTGAACATCTCCGCATTACGTACACGGGTGAAGAGCTGCGCCAGCGCGACTACGACGTCTATTTGCAAATACTGCATCTCGCGCGCGGATCGACCGTCGATAACCGCCAAGAATGGGTAGAGTTCGATGGCCGTCAAATGATCAAAGCGCTGGGATGGACCCATAATTCCCGTAGTCTGACCGAACTCCGTGCCACTATTCGCCGACTGGTTGCCTGCGCTTTGGAAGTAACTCGGGCACCCTCGAAGAACAACGTTGAGGTGGTGTATGGCGGGGCGTTGCTGTTAAAGTACGCTGGCGTAAAAGAATCGAACGTTGAAGACGTGACCTTGTGGAAAGTACAAATCAACTCGGACGTTGCTGCACAATTGCGTCCTGGTGATTACACCCGCATCGATTGGACAATGCGCGCAAAGCTGTCGCCACTTGAAAAGTGGTTGCACGCCTTTTATGCAACTAATCAGGCGCCATATCCGATGAAGGTCGAAACGATTTACAAGTTGTGTGGATCACGGATGGCAGAGCTGAAGTCTTTCAGAAAAGCGTTGAAGGCGGCGCTTGCAAGCTTGGTTGATGTCGGATTTCTGACGGATTGGCAATTAGACGAAACCGATAAGATCAAAGTGGTTCGTAGTCAAATGGTCACCGGCGACGGTGCCCAGCCCGTCTTGTCTGTTGCGCCAGTTCAGAATTTAATCTAAATGGCCTTGAAACGGGCCGCTTGACATCCTCCTGCGGCCGAATTCCGACCACGGCCGAATCAGATAGCTCTTTCGAACGCCAGCACTTTTTACGGTCTGGCGCCGTCAAGCGTCTTGTATAAGTCAATTACTCCCCGCCACTCCGCGATAGACGAGGGTCGCCTATCCGTGCGCCATGAAACAGACGCAATCTTGTGTCTGAACATCACAAAATCCTTTCCACCGAACTTTGAGCCGGCGCGACCTGGCCGCAAAAGCTAAAAACAGCCGGGATTTGCTGTCTAGATACATCGTAGTAGGGCTTTACAGGCAAGATTTGGCTGTTTTACGGTTAAGCCCGGCGGTCGCCGTGCACAATGGCGCTGCCACGAGCACTGCCTGCGTGAACAAGCCTGCTGACGATGTATCACTTTGATCCAATTACCAATTTATCTATACGCGTCTAAGTCAAATACTCACCTCGGTGCGCCCCCCTTCGACCAGGGAGATAGGAATACCGATTTCAAACGACGTAAAGCACTGTCGCCGGATCAAAACCGGTTGCTATTGCGATGCACTTAGCCAAACACAGGTAGGGTCATCCGCTTAATGCGAATATTTAGTCAAATACTCACCTCATACGGGTGCTTTATGCCATGAATCTTAGTCAAATACCCACTATCACCGCTGGCGCAGCGCCATCAATCGAGTCAAATACTCACCAAACAAAAAATATGAGACGCAAATTCAAGTCAAATAGTCACCCGTCGACTTCCGGGTTGGTGACCATTTGACTCGATACCACTCACAATCAAGGCATGCGTTTGCAATTTGTGATTGCCGACTTGAGTCAAATGGTCACCAAAGCCAACGAAACCACCGGAATGCGGCAAATTACGGGTAAACACGTGTTCGTGCGCCAACGAATGCGCAATCAGCCTGCGGGAAGCGGTTTGCTGTTGAAGTTATCCACAGCTTGAAGTCAATTACTCCCCACTCTGCGTCAAATGATCACCGGTGAACGTCAAATACTTCCCCGAACGAGTCAAATGCTCCCCAAATCTCGTCAATTAGTCACCGGCGAACAATTTAACTATATGATTCTAAGAGAATTAATCGATGATCTGAGAGGAACTAGAAGGTTTTAAGAAGGGTTTTAGTAGTTTTTAGTTTACCTTCTTCAATAGACAGGAACCCCAGCCCCAAACCGTACATCTTGCATGATTTCCCTAAGACGGGCCTCCAAGCGGTTCGGTTGCTATACGCTTCCATGTGAAGGTACGACAGTCCTCACACGCATTTTCGACAATCTGCAGATCCCGACAAATAAGGATCCGATTGGCCTCTCCTGTGGAAAACCGCTTGATGGAGAGGCTTCCTATTACGTGCAGTTGTTATGCCAGTGTGCAAAAACGAACCTTGCGCGTTTCCGTTTACCTTACGAGTAAGCAAAGCGATGCCGGTAAATCCAAATCCGTATGGTTATATCCGTCAGATCGTTTTAGTTTGCTTTGCGTGCAGGGAACTACGTGCCATGACTATCTCTAACAGCAGGTTGTCTCAGCGGGTGAGAATATTGTCGTTCTGTAATCGACACATGTAGAAATGGATGTTGATCACGATATATTTGTTAGTTGCACAATAATACTTTGATAGATGTCGAAATACCTGCTGGAACGTCAACGTTCAGCATTTGCAAGGCTGGAGTGAGAAAACGCTGCGGTGGGAGGAGGCGATGAGAGAGCACGAGTGAAAAGCTTTCGTGGTGACACGTGGAAGAAGGGCGACTGTTAATCGATTTGAGAGGTCAATACCAGGGCACGACCATACCAACGTTCTGCGCCTGGTGTCCGTTGGTACGGTCGTATGCAACACGTCAGATAACCGTATTGGAGCCGTAAAGCGAGGATGAGGGTTAGCTGGTTTTCTGGAGCGATAGAGATAGGGATAAGCGCGCCAATTGAAGCGAAAACACCGAACCAAACGCGATATCTCAGATCAGGAACGCATTGCGGTCTTTACCAGCAATCCAACGGGGCGCTTTCCCGCGTCCGGACCAGGTCGCCCCGCTTTCAGGATCGCGAAAGCGGGGTGCAACCGGACCGCGTGGGGCGCCGCGACCTTTGGTCGCCGTTTCGCCGTTCCGCTTAGTCAGTCCAAGGTCCTGTAATGTCAGGTTATACAATCCAATCAATTTCTTGACTTCCATGATTGCGGTTAACTTCGCATCTTTACGCACGCGGTCGATTTGCTGGTCAAGCTCTTCACGCTGCTCAAGCAGTTTTGCGAGATCTATACTATTCATGGATCAATAAAAATAATCGTTTGGTTCAATGAAGGATACATGAATGAGCAGCGCAGTGTGTAACGTAATGTAGTCGCGCCAGTCTCTTAATCTAGCCTAAAAGCGTCGAGAAATTTGCCTAAGCAATACAAAAATGTTATTGTACGGTAATTTTAATTTACAGAAATGCATGATTTTAATAAAATCGGACATCGGCAATAATGACGTAATACCTTGGATTTTTGACGAAATGTAACTGCGATATTGCAAAGTGAAAAGCAAAGCTTTTTAGAAGCAACAAAGGCAAACGTGTCTTCTATAAAAACAGAGTCATAATCGACACTTACGACAACGGTGCATGCGGTCTTGAAGCGATTGATCGATGATGCGAGGGTGATGGCTGAATCTTCCGTGCGTTCTCGTAAGTGTGCTGGTATCCGGAGACATGGGCCCGGACGATCCGCTATCCAATTTGATCAGGGTATTGCATCATAATTAAAGAATAGGCATGTGCGTGAATATACGGCGAAAGTGATTCTTTTCATTGCCGACGATTTAACGATTTGGTCATGGTCGGTGGCAGGTAAGCCACCTGCTAAGTTTGCTCAATAAAAAAGCACCAGGAGCTGGATTAACGAAACACTAGCCGTTCATCCAGCATCTGGCAATTTGAATTCTTCGCTACGATGAGCAGTACTTTTTACCGGCGCTCTCGGTAATTCCCGTCAATTGAAAGGAAATGAAAGGCACGTACTAACCGATGTAGTTTGTTACGCCTGAACTCGTTTTCGAACTACGCCGGATCGGATATACGCGCTTTCACCCGAACTGCTAATGCCTGCGGCGATTGCCTTAAATTCATTCTTGCATTGCACGACCGTCACTCGAATGTCATTGTCGGGCGTTATTGTGATGCGCATGGTTGTTATCGCTGCAAGTTCCCGTCGCGACGCAAGAAACGATTCGATAAGTCAATTGGCGACGGTCTGTTGTATGAATCGCTTTAACACGTGTTCACACACCTTGCCGTGATGGCGACGATAGCGCGTTCGTCGATCATATACGGGCGGATTATTGCGTTTAGAAGAATCGAGGCGGAGTTTTTTGTGCAACTGAACTATGCGCTTTCCCTTCGCGGCATCCATAAGACTTGGCCTGCGAAGCAGGGTAATGCGCCGCATCCAGTCCTGCGTGGCATTGATCTCGATGTGGTCAGCGGTCAGTTCATTGCCCTGCTGGGGCCGTCCGGTTGCGGCAAATCCACCTTGCTTCGTCTGATTGCCGGTCTTGATCAGCCGGATTCCGGCGACATCTTGATCGACGGACGCGACATGGACGGCGTCGGTCCGTCAGAGCGCCAGTTGTCGATGGTCTTTCAGTCATACGCGCTGTTTCCGCACTTGAGTGTCGAGGAAAACGTGGCGTTCGGATTACGCGTCCGGCGCGTCCCCCGTGAGGAAAGACGTGCCCGGGTAGCGGCAGCGCTCAATGCCACGGGGCTGATCGGCTATGAGAAGCGCAAGCCGGCGGCATTATCAGGCGGGCAGCGGCAACGCGTCGCCTTGGCGCGCGCGATTGTTGCGGATCACCCTCTTTGCTTGATGGACGAGCCACTGTCGAACCTGGATGCCAAATTACGGCACGCGGTCCGCATGGAGATTCGTGAGCTGCAGCAACGCCTGGGAATGACTGTCTTGTATGTCACCCACGACCAGAGCGAAGCCATGGGAATGGCGGACCGCATCGTGCTGATGCAGGCGGGACGCGTGGAGCAGTATGGTTCGGCCACCGCGCTGTACCACTATCCCGCCAGTGCATTTGTCGCCGGTTTTATTGGCAGTCCCCCAATGGTGCTCCTGCCTGAGGCGGGGCTGCCTTCCGCGCAACGCCCCTGGCTGGACGCACGCATCGATCCGAGACAATCGCAGGGCGTGCGTGTTCAGGTGGGCATCCGGCCCGAGCACATCGATATCACTCGGCCGAACGAGCGCGTGCTGAACGCCACGGTTTCCGGCATCGAGTTCCAGGGCGCCGAATCCTATATCTATTTGAAGACACGCGACGGGCATCCCGTGGTCGTTCGTGCAGCCGTGCGGGCGCTACAGGCGATGCCGATGATTGGCGATGTGGTCGGCCTGGACTGGCGCCAGAACGCATGTCATGTATTTGACGCCGATACAGGAAAGCGCCTTGAGGTGTTTGACCAATCGCGCATGGATCTAAGCGTGCCCCGCCCTAGCATGTCGCCACTGAGTCTGTCGGAACCCTTCGATGTCGCGTCGGATGACGATCAAACATCCAACCATGCGTCCGTACGCGTCGCGCCGTTTTTGTCCACCATGGTTTAAAACATGATCACACGCTTGCTGGCCGCTCTGCCGCCTGTCCTACGCCATGCGTCCCGTGACGGCGAGGGCGTGACGGCTAACCCGCGTTCGCCGATGGAAGTCACTTCGATGAAAGCGCATCACGCAAGGCGCCGTGAAACCACCGGTCGCCGCATCCGACGCGCCGCTCTATCATTGGCGTGGGGCATCGCGGCGATGGGATGGGGGGCAGCCGCGCATGCGGAAACCAAGTTGACGATGTATTACCCCATCTCTGTAGGGGGGCCGTTAACCAAGATCATGGACGGGCTGATTGCCAGATTCCAGCAGCAACATCCCGATATTGCGGTTCAGGCTATCTACGCCGGTGACTATGATCAGACACGGGTGCGTGCGGTTTCCGCATCACATAGCCGCGATGGGTCATCCGGACAACTCGCCGTCCTGGGTGCGCTGGACACATGGGACCTGATCGACCACGATCTGATTGTGCCGTTCGATCAGGCCGCGGG
This sequence comes from Robbsia andropogonis, assembly GCF_034047095.1. Classification (NCBI taxonomy): domain Bacteria; kingdom Pseudomonadati; phylum Pseudomonadota; class Betaproteobacteria; order Burkholderiales; family Burkholderiaceae; genus Robbsia; species Robbsia andropogonis. The sequence goes on from NZ_CP139166.1 coordinate 95,816, forward strand.
CGACGACGGTGCCTGGCTCAAGACGTTTTATCCGGCATTACTGGCAAATAGCAACGTCGCGAATCATGTCTGGGGCGTACCCTTCCAACGCTCGACCATCGTCATGTACTACAACAAAGCGATGTTCAAGGCGGCGGGCCTCGATCCCGACAAACCGCCAAAGACATGGGACGAGATGCTGGTCGATGCGAAAAAACTGACCAATGCAGACCATTACGGCCTGATGATCCCGTCGGGCGGTTTTCCCTATTGGATGTTCCAGGCATTGGCCATCGAAAACGGTGTGACGCTGATGAGCGAAGACGGTACGCACGTCAAGTTCAATAGCCCCGCTGCGGTGCAGGCCCTTGCGTATTGGGTGTCGCTGGCCAAGGACGCCAAGGTCAGCCCGCAGGGAATCATCGATTGGAGCACGTTGCGTCAGGCTTTTGTGCAGGGCAAGACGGCGATGATGTGGCACACCACCGGTAATTTGACGGCTGTGAAACATGATGCAACGTTTGACTTCGGCGTGGCGATGTTGCCTGCGAACAAGCGTGCCGGCTCGCCGACGGGCGGTGGCAATTTCTATTTGTTCAAGGGGGCAAACGCGGATCAGCAGAAGGCGGCCCTGACATTTATCCGCTGGATGACGGCGCCCGAACAAGCCGCGCGGTGGTCGATTGCGACAGGCTACGTCGGTACCGCAGAGCCGGCCTACCAGACGCAAGCGTTGCGTGAATATGGCGCCACGTTTCCGCAGGCGATGGTCGCCCGCGATCAATTGAAAGTGGCGGTTCCAGAGTTGTCGACCCACGACTCGGCCCGTGTTCGCGAAGCGTTGAACAATGCGCTGCAATCGGCGATCACCGGCACCACCACGCCGCAACAGGCCCTAGACAAGGCGCAGGCGACCGCGGACCGTATTCTTGCGCGCTATCGCTGACGTGCGGCACGCCAGTCGCATCCGCCACATCCTCTTGCGGGTCAAGGAGGGTAAGTCGTCGCACTGGTGCCGCATCGCACCGTTGCTCCGCCTTGCGCGTCCGTCCCACACGCCACGTATATTTCGAGAAACCGGGTGATGTCCGTTCACGCTGCCGCTTCCTCCGTCGTGCGCATGCGCGCATGGCGTGAATCAAGATGGGTCGGACTTATTTTTGTATCGCCTGCCTTGATCCTCCTGACGTTGTTTGCGTTTTATCCAACGCTTTCCACGGTCTGGGACAGTGTCTTTCGTGTCGGCATACCTGCCAGGCCGGCGCACTTCGTCGGACTTGGAAACTATCGCACGTTATTCGATGACCCGACGTTTCATCAGGTACTGCGAAATAACGTGATCTATGCCGCGGTCACCATTCCGGCTTCCACCGGTATCGCATTGGGCATGGCGCTCTGGGCCAACGCCGCGTTGCCGGGGCGGGCATTCGTGCGGTTGGCCTATTTCACCCCGACTTTGTTGCCCATGATCGCCGCGGCCAATTTGTGGCTCTACTTTTATACGCCTGACCTCGGGTTGTTCGATCGCATCGGCGCATGGTTCGGCGCGCCGTCGATTAATTGGTTGGGAGAACCCGGCACGGCACTGTGGGCGGTAACGGCTGTCACCGTGTGGAAGGAAGCGGGTTTTTTCATGTTGTTTTACCTCGCCGCATTGCAGAGTATTCCGCCGGAGTTGAAGGAAGCTGCCGTGATAGAGGGCGCGGGGCGGTGGTATTACACGTGCCGGGTCGCCTTGCCGCTATTGATGCCCACCACGCTGTTCGTCATGGTCAATGCGACCATTCAGTCCATCAGTTTGATCGACCATTTGTTCATCTTGACCAAAGGCGGGCCGGACAACGCATCGAAGCTCCTGCTTTATTGGATATGGGAAAACGCGTTTGCTTATTTTGATGAGTCGACGGCCGCCGCGATTACAGTGCTGGTACTTGGGGCATTGGCCGTGGTAGGTATCGTGCAATTCATCGTCGCCGAACGCCGGACGCACTATCAATGATATCGATTGACGGCGCGCATCCGACATCCAATCCATTGCCCCCGGTGTCGATCAATCCGACCCGCGCTGCAACCGCACATGCCGCGTCGCTTGGAGAGGTAATGGGCATTACGCAATCGGATCAAACCTATCGCGCAGACGCGCGGGACAACCACCCCGCGCCGCCGCGCCCCTGGCGGATGGCGTTTGCCACGTTTCTTGACACCTTGGGTGCATGGGTGCTCGCGGTGGTGTGGATCGCACCGTTGTTGTTCGCCATGTGGGCTGCATTTCATACCGCGCAAGCAACCCTCACGTTTGATTGGCGTGCTCCGTTGACGTGGTCCAATGTCATTACGGCGTGGCATGCGGCGCCGTGGCCGCGCTTTTTTTTCAATACCGTCGTTTTAAGCACGACGATTCTCTGCGGGCAATTGGTGATCTGCACGTTTGCGGGCTTTGCTTTCGCACGATTGGATCTGCCTTTCAAAGACATTCTGTTTGGTCTGGTGCTGGTTCAGCTTTTTGTCTTGCCCGAGGTCTTGATCCTGGAGAATTATCGGATGGTGTCCCGGCTGGGCTTGTTTGATTCCTACCTGGGAACAAGCTTGCCCTATATGGCAAGCGCTTTCGGCATCTTTCTGCTTCGGCAGGCGTTTCGACAGGTGCCGCGCGAACTCGATGAGGCCGCGCGTATAGAAGGGTGTTCCTGGTTCGGCGTGATGTGGCGTGTCTATGTGCCAGCCGTCAGACCGACTTATCTCGCCTATGCATTGGTATCCGTATCATCACACTGGAACAGTTTCCTCTGGCCCTTGGTCGTGACCAATTCGGCGGCAACGCGCCCGGTTACCGTCGGCTTGTCCCTGTTCGGCGCGCCTGAGAATGGCGTTGACATCTCGGTTATCAGCGCCGGGACGCTATTGACGATCGCGCCGCTGACCCTTGGCTTCTTGATTTTCCAGCGGCAATTCATACAAGCTTTTTTACGCGCCGGTATCAGGTAAAAAAGACCGTTATGCATCATTTGTCCGGCAAATTGTTCTTATACGTTGATCAGCCAACGTGAATTGTAAATTTACTGAAGTCTTTATTCATTCAGCCGTTTACGTGCGTACCGGATGCGCATAGGGCGCGTCGGCTCGCCTATGGGTAAACACGTATGTTGCAGCAACTCTCGATCAAGTCCCGTGTTTTCGCGGCTTTTGGCTGCCTGTTGGTGCTACTGTTCGCCGTGGCCGGCACAGGCCAGTTCGCCACACGGTCAGGTAGCACGGCATTGAAGCAGACGTACTCCGTGCAGACGGCGGCCGCGATTGCGCTGGGTGACTTCAAATATAATTTGGCGATTACGCGCGTCACGATCGATCGGGGGTTGTTACGGCCCCTTGCATCGGGCTCGGATGAAAACCGCGCACTCGTGACAAAAGCACGCGCCTACCTGACGACGTCAAAGAATGCCTACGCCCGCTATCAGGCCTTGCCGAAATCGGAGGAGGAACAGCGGCTTGCCGACGCCGTCAATGCCGACTTTTTGAAGCTGCTCTCGGAGGGCATCGAGCCGTCCTTGGATGGCATCGCCTCAGGCGATACCGCAAGCGCGCAGAATATCACGATGAACACCACGCCGAACCTGGCGCTGGCATTGACCAAGTCGTTGACCAAACTGAATGATGTCCTGCTTCAGCAAGGGGAGCAGGACTACAACGCCTTCCAGGATCTGTTGCATTGGGTGAGCCTGGGTTCGATCGGGTTACTGGCGGTGGCCGTGGTAATCGCCATCGCGTGTGGCATCGGGGTGCAGCGCGCGATCAGCGTGCCGCTGGGGCAAGCCCTGCAAGCGTGCCGCCGGATTGCCGGTGGCGATCTGAGCACGCCGATCGACACGCGTCGCGGTGATGAGATGGGCGAGATGATGCGCGGTCTGGCCGAGATGCGTGACGGATTGCGACAGACGCTGCAAGCGATGCTCTCCAGCAGTGAGGCAATGGCAACGGCGACGCAGCAAATTGCTTCAGGCAACGCCGATCTGTCACGGCGTACCGAGTCCCAGGCAGCCGCGTTGGAGCAGACGGCCGCAAGCATGGAAGAACTGACCGCAACGGTAAAGCAAAACCATGCGAATGCGACCGAGGCCAGCGACGTGGCGCAACAGGCCAGCGCCATCGCGCGCAATGGCGGGGGCGTGATGGATCAGGTCGTCGAGACGATGACGGCGATCAGCGCACAGTCCCAACAGATGGCATCGATCACGAGTGTCATCGAGTCGATTGCGTTCCAGACGAATATCCTGGCGCTGAATGCGGCGGTCGAGGCGGCGCGGGCCGGCGAGCAGGGGCGGGGTTTTGCCGTGGTTGCCAGTGAGGTACGCACATTGGCACAACGTTCCGCGAATGCGGCGAAGGAAATCAAGTCGCTGATCGATGCGGCCAACGGCCGCGTGGAAGCGGGCGCCGGTCTGGTGCAGACGGCCGGCAAGACGATGGCCGAGATCGTCGCCTCCATTTCGCGTGTGCATCACATCATCGACAGCGTCAGCCTGGCGTCGCGCGAGCAGACCGATGGCATTCAGCAGGTCAACCAGGCGGTCAATCAAATGGACGAGTCGACGCAACAGAATGCTGCGTTGGTCGAACAAACCGCGGCGGCAGCCTTGTCGCTGGCAGACCAGTCGCGGGTCTTGCAGTCCAGCGCCAACCGCTTCCGCATATGACCCCAGGGCGGCTGAGAGCACGGCCGCCCTTTGCCGACAACGTCGCGAAAAAAATATTAATAGAAAGCGCGACGGATTGGCGTTGCCCCGGCGTTTAATAAGATAAGCGCGTATCGCCGCCATCGCGGTGATGTGAAGATAAACGACGCATGTGGACACGCCGGCGTACGCTCGCGTGCGCACCAGGGGGAGAAGGCCGCGCATGACAGCCCCGGAACCGGATGCCGACCCGGATTGGGACTTGATCCAACGCGTGGGACGCCGGGAGGCTCCCGCTGCTCGTGAACTCGTCGCCAAGAAGCTGCCTCGGCTGTTATCGCTCGCGACCCGGCTGCTTGGCGACCGCGATGAAGCGAACGATGTTGCGCAGGAGGTTTTCCTGCGTGTCTGGCGTGAGGCGGGCAAGTGGCAGCCCGGCGTTGCGCGCTTCGATACCTGGCTGCATCGTGTCGTGCTGAATCTCTGTTACGACCGACTGCGACGCCTGCGCCGAAGCGATCACCCGGCTCCGGCCGTCTACGGCGCACAGCCCGGTTTCGATGATCATCGAGATGGGTTTGCCGCTGACGACGGGATGCTGCAAGGGCGCGATGCTGACGATCCGGCACCGCGCCCGGAGGACGTCCTCGCGGCGAAGGCCGAGCGGGCCCGCATTCGTACCGCGATACAAGCCTTGCCGACGCGGCAACGCGAGGCCTTGGTGCTGCAGTATTACCAGGAGTGCGGCAATGTGGAAGCGGCGCGGATCATGGGTATTTCGGTTGAAGCGCTGGAAAGTCTGCTGGCTCGTGCACGCCGAACACTGCGGGCTACGCTGGACGAACCGAAAGCGCCGGGGGTGTCTGTGAAGTCGAAGAGAACGGGACCGGAGCAATCGGGCTCAGACATCGGGAGGCAACAAGATCATGACGAATTCGAACGCGCGGTCCGGCATGGAAGATGACCGCTTTCCCCTCGCGCCCATGTCGCTGGCGCGGTTCGAGGCGCTGACCGATGCTTACGGCGGCTGCGCGTCGCGCTGGCCGGCCGCCGAACGGGGTGCCGCACAGCGCCTGCTGGACGGAACCGGATCGGATGCCGATGGCGCACGCAGCGCATTGGCATCGGCGTCGGCGTTGGATGCGCTCCTGGCGCGCGACACCGTACCTGCGATTACCGCCCAGGAAGTACAAGACGTGCTTGCGACGTTCGCGTCCGGGCCATTGCGGCATTGGACGCTGGCCGAGGGATGGCGCCGCGCCCGCGTTGCGGTGATGGCCGGTCTGGTCGCTTTCGTCGGGGTTGCCGGGGTGGCGAGTGGCGCGATGCTGACGTCGATCTGGTTTCCCGCCAATGCCGCGACGTTGACGACCCTCGATGGGCTCGGGATGCAAAACGCCGCCGAACCGCTGTATCGCGGGACGGTTTTCGGAGGCTCCGTGACCGACTGGAGTGAGCAATGAAAGAGTGGAACGGCGCCGAGGCGTCCGACAGCGTCCGCGGGAGGGCCGGACGGGCGCCTTCATCGACCGTCATCAAAGGCGCTGTCACCGCGTCACGCCGCTGGCTCGTGGCGTCGATCGTGTTGAATGTGTTCTTGCTGGGTGCGGCTGGCGGCGGGTTGTATCGCTGGCATGCGCAGCAGACGCGGCTGGATGCGTTGCAGCAGCGGGGCCTGCGCTATGCGGCAGATCAGTTGCCCGCCGCGCGCCAGGCGGCATTCGCGGCGGCATTGAAAGCGACGCGTCGCGATCCGGAGACCCGTGCGTTGGCATTGGCAGCACGTGACGGCCGTCTGCAGATAGCGGGACTGCTGTCCGCGCCCAATCTCGATCAGGATGCCCTGCGCGATGCACTGGCGCGTACGCGTAATGCGGACATCGCGCTACGCGCCCGCATCGAAACGACGGTTGCAACGTTCGCCGCGACGTTGACGCCACCCGAACGGCTGCAGATGGTTGATGCCATGCAGCGGCATGGACCATTGCGGCCGGTCGCGCCGGAGTCCGGTGCGAGCACGAGGTAAGCCATGACACAGCAAGAAAGGCATTCTCCATCCGCCATGCGTGCGTGGCAACCGCCCACGGCGGTCCGCGCAACGCCGGCTGCCATCGCACTGAATCGTTTTGGCCTGGGTGCGCGGCCTGACGAGGCGGCCCCGACCGATCCGGCCGCCTGGCTGCATGCGCAGCTTGACGTACCCGTCGCGCAGACGATTCCAGCTGTCTGGCAGCAACAGCCCGGCACCCAGACATTGGCCGCGCGTCTGGGCGAGGGGCAAGCAACGCTGCGGCGGCTTGCCCGCGAGCAGGGCGGCAATCCGTCTGACGTCGCGCAGGCAGGCGGGAGGACGCCACCGTCGGTTGCATCAACACCGACGCCATCGATGCGACAGCGCGGCCAAGCGAATCGGAATGCGCCGGTCACGCCGGATGCGCAGGCTGGCAAGGCAGACCCGAACGAGACTCCGCTTGCCGCGCAGCGCAGGTTATACAACGAAGCGATCCGCGATACCTATCGGTCCGCCGTGGACGCACGCCTCACCGGGGCGCTGACGACGCCGACGCCGTTTGTCGAGCGGCTGGTGTATTTCTGGTCGAACCATTTCGCCGTCTCTATTGACAAGCAGCCGGTTACGCTGATGGCCGGCGCCTTCGAGGCGGAAGCGATTCGGCCGCATGTACTCGGACAGTTCGAGGACATGGTTGTGGCGGTGGAACAGCATCCGGCGATGCAGTATTTCCTCGATCAGGCGCAATCGATCGGTCCGGACAGCGTGGCGGCGGAGCGTGCCGAGGCGCGTAATGCCGCCCGTCGCCCTGGCTTGAACGAGAATCTCGCACGGGAAACGATGGAGCTGCATACGCTAGGCGTTCGCAGTGGTTATACGCAGCAGGATGTCACGGAGTTCGCAAAGGCGCTGACCGGATGGAGCGTGACGGGGCTCCAGGCGGCGCAGGCTCCCACGCCGTTGCCGCCAGGGGTATTCGTCTTTCGGCCGCAGGCGCACGAGCCAGGGGAGCGAACGGTAATGGGGCGGACCTATTCCGATTTGCCCGGACCGCGCGGCGTGCAGCAGGGGCTGACGATGCTGCACGATTTCGCGACATCGCCGGCTACCGCGCAACATATCGCTCGCAAACTGGCTGTGCATTTCGTGGCTGACGACCCGCCGCCGGCGCTGGTGGCGCGTCTCGCCGAAGCGTTCCAAAAGAGCGATGGCCATCTGCCCACCGTTTACCGGGCATTGATCGATGCGAAGGAAGCGTGGCACCCCGTCAATGCGAAGTTCAAGACGCCGTGGGAGTGGACGGTGTCGGCAACGCGGGGCCTGGGTTGGCAAACTGCCGAAGCGAACAAGACCGCGCCGCTGTTGCGTCAGCTCGGCCAGCCGATATGGCAACCAGGATCACCGGCGGGCTATGACGACATCGCCGCGAGTTGGGCCGCGCCCGATGCCCTGGTTCGGCGCGTGGAGTTCGCGCAGCGACTGGCGTCCCGGGTCGGCGACCGCGTCGACGCGCGTACCGTCGGGCCCGTGTGGCTTGCAGGCAGTCTTTCACCAGCAACCGCCAACGAAATTGCACGTGCCGAGAGCGCCTCCGAGGCACTCGCGTTACTGATGGTATCGCCTGATTTTTTACGGAGGTAATGACGATGAAACGTCGTGATTTCTTGCGCCGCGCCGGTGCGCTGGCAGCTTGGACGGCTTTCCCCGGCACAATGTTCGGCGGTGCACGCATCGCCTTTGCCGCCGTGGATACACCGCAGCGCTTCGTCTTCGTCATTCAACGGGGCGCCGCGGACGGCTTGAACACCGTGGTACCCTATGCCGACCCTGCCTATGCGCGACTACGCGGCGAACTGGCGCTCGATCCCGGCACGTTGCACAAGCTGGACGGCACGTTTGGCTTGCACCCGTCCTTGGTGCAGACCGCCGTGATGTACGGCCAGGGCGAGGCGTTGATGATCCACGCGGTGGCATCGCCCTATCGGGATCGCTCGCATTTCGACGGTCAGAACGTTTTGGAAACGGGAGGCTTGCGGCCTTATCAGATCAGGGATGGCTGGTTGAACCGATTGGTGGCGTTGCTCCCGCCCACGGGCGGGCATCAGGCGTCCGTACATCGTGATGACGCCATCGCGTTTGCACCAACGGTGCCGCTCGCATTGCGCGGCCGTGCTGATGTCACGTCGTATGCGCCGTCTTCGTTAGGCCAGGCACAGGACGATCTGCTGTTGCGGGTATCCCGGCTTTATGCCGAGGACGCGCAACTGCATCCGCTGTGGGACTCGGCCATGCAGACGCGTCACCTTGCGGGGTCGATCGGTACGAAGCAGGATCCCGCGGCAATCGGCAAGATGGCAGCCGGATTCCTGGTGCGTCCGGACGGACCACGGATCGCGATGATCGAGACCAACGGTTGGGACACGCATACGGCGCAAAACCCCAGGTTGGCGAATACCTTGAAATCGCTCGATACGATGCTGGCGGCGTTGAAGGAAGGAATGGGCGCGCAGTGGGCGTATACGACCGTGGTGGTGGCCACCGAGTTTGGCCGCACCGCGGCCGTCAACGGTACCAACGGCACCGATCACGGGACGGGGTCTGCGGCGATGATCCTGGGCGGCGCGGTGAAGGGAGGGCGGATACTGGCCGACTGGCCGGGCTTGTCGCCGCAGGCGCTCAATGAAGGTCGCGACTTGCGTGCGACGCTGGCATTGGACAGTCTGATCGCCTCGGCCGCCGCCGAGACATTCCGCCTCGACCCACGTCGCGTCAATACCGCACTGTTCCCACAGTCGCCGAGTCCCGCGATGCGCGATGGCATTTTGCGGAGTTGATGCCGTCAAGCTTGAAATCGATCGGCACGGGCGTCAGCGTGGCGCAACGTGATTGCCGGATTGCCCTAGTGGGCAATACCAGCTGTCGACCTGTGACGATTGTCCCTGCGGTGGATATCCGATCGCAAAATGGAGCGGCACGCAGGGCGCCGCATTCATGCCTCCGCCCGGACTTCCCGTAGGCTGCAACATCACTTGCGGCGACCCGATTGTCACGGTGTTGGCGCTCCGGCCGGTACCTGGCAGCGTGGTGGTGACGACCGTGTGCGTCTCCGTCACCGTGCCAGCCTCGGCGCGCCGCGACTTTCCTTGCGTGGACAGCGTGCGAGTCTTGGTATTGCCGGACCGGGCGCGATGCGTGGCGCTGGGGGTGTCCCGCTGCGGCGGTGCATTGGTAATGGCCTCGGTCGTCGTGGCGTCGGTACTGGACCAGGTCGCCGCGATTGCGCCTGGCACGCCGCTCCAGCCGATTGCGGCAAGCCCGGCGATTCCCACCGCACACCATGCCACACGCATGCTGCAGGTACGGTGCCGCGCTCTACGGTGGCGTCCATCTCGGTGCTCCCCGGTGACGCCCACTCTTTTCGCGTTTATCGCCGACATCGCTGCCTCCGTGCAGCAAAGAAGCAGGTATTCTGCCATGCAGTGGTCACGGATGCAGCGCCGCGCAATAGCGCATGCGCTACAGCCGAGGCAGCGATCCCATGACTTCGCATACCATACGGAGTTCCAGGACCCGAGAACGGCAAGTGCGCACCCGATGACTACGATGCACGACAAAGAAAATTTTGATATCCGCGATCATGTCGACCTGTCCTCGACCGATGCGGCGACGCATGCGCCAGCCACGGACGCGCGAAGCGATCCAACGACGGACTCGCGGCCTCCCGCGTCCGCCGACCCGGTGTTCGCGGATTATCTGTCGAATCCGATCCTGAATACAGATTCCTACAAGGCCTCGCATTATTTGCAATATCCGCCCGGTATCGACGCGATGTTTTCGTATGTCGAGTCGCGCGGTGGGCGTTTCGACCGAACGCTCTTCTTCGGCCTGCAGATGCTGCTGAAGGAGTATCTGTGCCGGCCGATCACGGCCTCGATGATCGAGCAGGCGCAGACGTTTTTCGCGGCACATGGTGAACCGTTTCACGTCGATGGCTGGCGTCATATCCTGGACCGGTACGGTGGCTATCTGCCGGTACGCATTCGCGCGGTGCCGGAGGGCAGCGTCGTGCCGACGCACAATGTGTTGATGACTGTCGAATGCGATGACCCGGCCGTCTTCTGGCTGGCCTCCTATCTGGAAACGATGCTGCTGCGCATCTGGTATCCGATTACGGTAGCGACGCAAAGCTGGCACATCCGGCAACGCATCGCCCACTATCTCGAAAAAACCAGCGACGATCCTGCGCAGTTGCCGTTCAAGCTGCACGATTTTGGCGCACGGGGCGTCAGCAGCGCCGAGTCCGCGGCGATAGGCGGCGCCGCGCACCTGGTCAGCTTCATGGGATCGGATACCGTCCTCGGCGTGCTGGCGGCAAATGGCTTCTATCACGCGGGTATGGCGGCCTATTCCGTACCGGCTGCCGAGCACAGCACGATTACCGCATGGGGACGGGACCGTGAGGCTGATGCATACCGTCACATGTTGTCTCGTTTCGGGCGTCCGGGTGCGATCGTATCTGTCGTCTCGGATTCGTATGATCTGTTCGCGGCGCTGGCGCTATGGGGCGGCGAACTCAAGCAGGCGGTCATCGATTCCGGCGCGACACTGGTGGTGCGTCCGGATTCGGGCGATCCGAGAACGATCGTGCTGCAGGCGCTTCGCGCCCTGGAAGCGTCGTTTGGGACGAGCGTCAACAGCAAAGGCTATCGCGTGTTGCATCACGTGCGCCTGTTGCAGGGTGACGGAATCAATGCGCAATCGATTGATGCCATTCTCGCGGATCTCGACGCCGCGGGCTACGCCATCGACAATATCGTCTTCGGCATGGGCGGCGCCTTATTGCAGCAAGTCACCCGCGACACGCAACGTTTTGCAATGAAGTGTTCCGCGGTGCGGATCGCGCGAGAAGGTGGGGCACCGGAATGGCAGGGCGTCAGCAAGGATCCGTCGACCGATGCGGGCAAGCGCTCGAAGGCGGGCCGACTGACGCTGCTGCGCCATGCACAAAGCGGCGCGTATCGGACGGTGACACTGCCGTTGGCGGCGGATGTCCAGCGAGACATCGACGGCGGCGTGTGGGTCGATGCATTGGTCACGGTTTTCGATACCGGACGCTTGCTGATCGATGAGAATTTCAACGCTGTCCGGGCGCGTGCCGCAACCTTTTTTGATACATTATGACAACAACGTAACGCCTGGGCTGGCGGGTTGGGTTTTATCGGACGTTTATGAACTACATCGTTGAGTCGATCGATCTCGCGCTGAAGCTGTTGAGCTTCGTCGCCGAGCATCCCGGATTGGGGGTGACGGAACTATCGGCACAGCTCGGATTGAATAAGTCGCGCACCTATCGGATGCTGTGCACGCTCGAGTCGCATCTGTTTGTCGTCCAGGATGCATGCAGCGCGCGTTATGCACTCGGACCGCAGGCGTTTGTACTAGGGGTAGCCGCCGCGCGGCAAAACACGCTGGTTCGACTGGCGCAGAAGCATATGCATGCACTGCATCAGGCCGTCGAGCAAAGTATCGTACTGCGTGTGCGCCAGAACATGGAAAGCGTTTGCGTGGCGCGGTGCGAAGGCGATGACGTTGCGTATCCGATCGAGGCAGTTGGCAACAGGCGCTCGATCCACGCCGGCGCGGCGGGAAAGGTCTTGCTTGCCTTCGCGCCCGAGGATGTCCGGGCGACGTTCCTCTCGAGGTATAAGCAGCAGGCTCCCGCGAACGGTTTGATGAATGTGGTCCAGGAACTGGATGCGGTGGCGCGCAACCGGTATGCGATCACGGCCGGCGACGTGCTGCAGGGTGCGGTGTCCATTGCCGTGCCGGTATGGGGCGCCGACGGGGAGGTAGCGGCCGCGCTCAGCATCGCTGGTGCGGGATCGCAGATCACCAGTGACAAGGTAGCCGATTATCTGGCGCGTTTGCGTGCCATCAGCGCGGCGCTCTCGATGGAATTAGGTTACGGGGGCGATGGTGCAAACGATGCGTCCCCGACGATCTTCCCGGATCGGTGCCTATTGGCGTCGCGCCCACCAGACGATGTGTCGGCCCCCGCGGGTGACGCCGCTGTGTCCTCGATGGCACGGCGGGAGCGCTGATCCGCGCGGCACTTTCCCCTCGGGCGTTTTCCCCGGCGGCGCCCATCTCAGTCGATGCAATGTGGTCTCGTTGCGACATCCAACCCTTTCCTGACAAAATTGCCATTTTGGCGCCATCTACCGGTTGGCGAGTTTCGCTAATATCGCGGGTGGAATATGAGATGGCGCAGCAATGTGGCCCTGGCGGATGACGCAGGCCCGTCCCTCCGCGACGACGTCTGCCGGAGGCACTGGGTGAGCAATGCCGTCTCCTTTTTCATGCAGGCAATTATTTTGCATTCCGGATGGTTGACGCACGCAGGGGAGCGCGTGGTGGATCAACCGGGATTGCTGGCTACCCGTTTGTCTCACCTTCCGCGTATCCGCCGATGTGGATTGTCAATGTAGCGCTGCGCCGGCCGTACACGTTTATCGTGATGGCGATCATCATCCTGCTCGCGGCGCCGTTGGCCCTGCTGCGTACGCCGGTGGATATCCTACCGAATATCAATATTCCGGTGGTCAGCGTTATCTGGACCTATAACGGGCTGAGCGCGGAGAATATGGCCGCGCGGATCACGTCGGCGAACGAACGCGCGATCACTACCACTGTCAACGACATCGAGCATATCGAGTCGCAGTCGCTACCTGGTGTTGCGGTCCTGAAGGTCTTTTTGCAGCCGAACGCCAACCTGGAATCGGCAATCGCGCAAATTGCCGCCATTGAACAGTCCATCTTAAAACAGATGCCGCCTGGCGCCACACCCCCCGCCGTGGTCAGTTATTCGGCGTCGAGCATTCCGGCGGTGCAATTGGGGCTGTCCAGTTCGACACTGTCTGAAAAAGACCTGAACGATACCGCGCTCAATACGCTGCGACCTCAGTTGGTGACAATCCCAGGCGCATCGATTCCATTTCCGATGGGGGGGCGCACCCGTGTGATAGCGGTGGATCTGAATCCGCAGGCGCTCCTGGCGAAGGGGCTGACGCCGCTCGACGTCGTGCGTGCCGTCAATGCCCAGAACCTGATCCTTCCCACCGGCACCGCCAAAATCGGTGAGAAGGAATTCAGTATCGACATGAACGGCTCGCCGCCGACCATCTCGCAATTGAATGACATCCCGGTGCGCACGCTCAATGGTGCCACCACCTACCTGCGCGAAGTCGCCCATGTACGCGACGGATCGAATCCGCAGACCAATGTGGTGCGTCAGAACGGGCAACGTGGCGTGCTGATTCCGATCATGAAAAACGGCAGCGCGTCGACGTTGTCGGTGGTCGAGGCGTTGTACAGAATGCTGCCGCGGGTCAGTGCCACCCTACCGGCCGACTTGAATATCACCGCGCTATTCGACCAATCGATTTTCGTCAAGGCGGCGGTCCAGGGTGTGATCCATGAAACACTGACGGCTGCCGCGCTGACGGCGGCGATGATTTTGCTGTTCCTGGGCAATTGGCGCAGCACTTGCATTATCGCGGTGTCGATTCCGTTGTCGATCCTGTCGTCGTTGCTGGCGCTGCACATGCTGGGTCAGACAATCAACATCATGACGCTGGGCGGGCTGGCGCTGGCGGTGGGAATTCTCGTCGATGATGCGACGGTTACGCTGGAGAACATCGAGCGGCATCTGCACATGGGCACGCCGCTACGTCAGGCGATCGTCGACGGTGCGGGGGAAATCGCGGTACCGGCACTCGTGTCGACGCTCTGCATCTGCATCGTGTTCGTGCCAATGTTCTTCCTGGCTGGCGTGGCGCAATACCTTTTCGTGCCATTGGCGGAAGCCGTCGTTTTCGCAATGATCGCGTCGTATATCCTGTCCCGGACGCTGGTGCCGACGCTTGCCATGATGATGATGCGTGACCACGTCGTGCCAGCGCTCGCCGGTGCACAACCCGGTCATGCCACCGCGGGGCACGCGGACGCTACGCTCAACGCCCGACCTCGCCGTGGCCCGAACACGTTTTTGCGGATTCATCACCGCTTTGACCGCGGCTTCGAGCGGATGCGTGGCGGCTATATAGTGGTGCTAAGTACGTTGCTCGTACGCCGCCGGATGTTCGCAACGGTTTTTCTCGGAGGCTGCATAGCCTCGCTGGGACTCGTCTTCGTGTTGGGCCAGGATTTCTTTCCGACGGTGGATGCGGGAAACATCCGCTTGCATATGCGGGCGCCAACCGGTACGCGAATCGAGGAAACGGCGCGGATCGCCGATGAAGTGGAAAAGGCCGTGCGCCAGATCGTGCCGGCCGACGAGCTGAGCACGATCGTCGACAATCTCGGGGTGCCTTATAGCGGCATTAACTTATCGTATAGCAATGCCGGGACGATCGGTACGCTGGACGGTGAGATCCAGATCGCACTGACACACGATCACCGTCCCACCGCTGAATACATCAGGAAACTGCGTGTGGAACTACCCAAGCGCTTCCCCGGGGTCGAGTTTTTCTTCCAGCCGGCCGATATCATCACGCAGATCCTGAATTTTGGCTTGCCCGCCGCTATCGATGTGCAGATTTCGGGTAACGACCTGCGCGGCAACTTCGATGCCGCGGCACAACTGATGAAGCAGATCCGCGATGTACCCGGTACCGTCGACACGCATATCCAGCAGCGGATGGATGCGCCAACGCTCCATCTCGAAATGGACCGTACACGACTGCAGCAGCTAGGCTTGAACGCAACGGATGTCGCGCAGAATGTGCTGGTCTCGCTGTCCGGCAGTGCGCAGACATCGCCTGGCTTCTGGTATAACGCGCGCAACGGCGTGGAATACAACCTGGCCGTGGTCACGCCGCAATATCGGATCTCGTCGGTCGATGACTTGCTGCGTACGCCGGTCGCGCCTAGCGCGGCAGCCGGGGGTACCGGCACGCTGAATTCGCAGTTGCTCGGCAATCTGGTGCATGTATCTGCGCAACGGGACTTTGCCGTGGTCAGCCATTACAACATTCGCCCGGTGATGGATATCTTCGTCGGCGTGGACGGGCGAGACCTTGGGAGCGTGGCGTCGCGTATCGACAAACTCGTTGCGAAGGCCCGCGCGACGCTGCCGCGCGGCAGCCGGATCACCGTGCGCGGCCAAGTGGCGACGATGCGCGCGTCCTACATCGGCCTGGGCGCCGGTGTCGTCATGGCGATCGTGCTGGTCTACCTGTTGATCGTCGTGAATTTCCAATCCTGGATCGACCCATTGATCATCATCAGCGCGTTGCCGGCAGCCCTCGCCGGCATCGTCTGGATGCTCTTCCTGACGGGAACGCATCTCAGCGTGCCGGCATTGACCGGCGCGATCATGACGATGGGCGTGGCCACCGCGAACAGTATCTTGATGGTGTCATTTGCTCAGCAACGCACGGCGGCGGGGATGCCAGCCTTGACCGCGGCGCTGGAAGCGGGCGCCAGTCGGATTCGCCCGGTGTTGATGACGGCCAGCGCGATGATCATCGGGATGGTGCCGATGGCGTTGGGCTGGGGGGAAGGCGCCGAGCAGAATGCGCCGCTCGGGCGCGCGGTAATCGGTGGTCTGTTGTTCGCGACGGTTTCCACGTTGTTTTTCGTGCCGTTGCTTTATGCAGGCATTCATGACCGTCTGGCGCGGCGCGGCATGCGGCACGGCACCGACGGCGGTGGCGATGGTCCCGGTGGCGGCCGCGATGCGGGAGGCGGTTATGGCCCGGCGCAGCCGGGGTATGCGGCGGCAACCCACTCCGGCGGTACGCAGGAGCTCTGATCAAGCGGTGAAAAACGATGAATGAAAAACACCATGCCGAATTGGCGATATCCGCACCGGAGCCCGGTGAGTCCCCTGTGTTACCTGCCCGCGGGACCGCTTGGCGCCGCGCAAAATTCAGTGCGGCGGTGGTACTGCTGCTGATGGCGTTGGGCACGCTGCGGATTGCGGTTGCCGACTTCGAGGAGCGTCACGAGGTTGCCGCCGCGACCGTCGAGAACGCGAAACAATACGTGCACGTGGTGAACCCCAAGCCAGCGAATGCCAATGGCACTATCCGTCTGCCTGGCACCTTGCGGGGCGCGGTGGAGTCGCCGATATACGCGCGTGCATCGGGCTATCTGATGAAACGTTATGTCGATATTGGCTCGCGGGTGACGCAGGGACAACTGCTCGCCGAACTCGACACGCCGGAAATCGATCAACAGTTGATACAGGCCTTGGCGCAACGTGCCCAGACAGGCGCGAGTCTGGGCCTGGCAAAAAGCTCGTTCGACCGATGGCAAAAGCTGCATGACCGTGATGCGGTGTCGCAGCAGGAGCTGGACGAACGGCAAAGTGCCTATACCCAAGGCATTGCCAATCTGGCCGCCGCGGATGCGAATGTGCAGCGGTTGAAGCAATTGGAGTCGTTCAAGCGGATTGTCGCGCCGTTTTCCGGTGTGGTGACGCAGCGCAATGTCGATGTGGGTGACCTGGTGGACGCGGGCGGAGGCGGAAGCAACAGCACGCGTGCCTTGTTCGCGCTGGCGCAGACCGATACGTTGCGCGTCTACGTACAGGTGCCGCAGGCGTATGCGCAAGGTGTGCGGCAAGGGCAGGTGGTGTCCATCTCGCAAGCGGAATTGCCGGGGCGCGCGTTCGAAGGCACGATTGCGCATATCGCGGGCGCCATCGACGTCGCCACGCGTTCCCTGCAAATCGAGATCCGGATGGTGAATCCAGAGAATACGCTGCGGCCTGGCGCCTATGTGCAGGTCGCGCTGCCGGCTGCCGTGCGTTCCCAATACGTCATCCCGGGGAACACCATGCTGTTCCGCGCACAGGGTCCGCAAGTGGCCATTGCGCGTGCTGATGGCACCGTCCACCTCCAGTCGATCGTCATTGCGCAGGACTTCGGCCAGTCGCTGGAAATCGAGAGCGGTATCGGACCGCACGATCGCTTGATCTTGAACCCGAGCGATTCGATCGCCGAGGGTGATCCCGTGCATATCGTGGAGACCGCCGCGACCATGCGTTCGGCATCGTCACCCGCTCAGGCGACATCTGCCGGAGCCCGGTCGTGAAACCCATGCGGCGCTTTGGCAACGCTTCCGACAGTCGGCAGGCCGGCCAGGGGGGCGCACGTGCCGCCCTGGCCGCGCGGACGATGTATCGGGTATCCGCGTGCGGCACGACGGTGGGCATATTAGCCCTGATGGGCTGCACCGTCGGTCCCAACTACCATCGCCCCGATACCACCACGCCGGCCGCTTGGCGCGCAACGGACGTCGCGACAAGCGCGCCGGGCGCGCCCAGCGCCGCGCCAGCGAATCAGGCGGCACGCGACTGGCTGACTGCCGTGCCGTCGCATGCACCGATGCGAATGGACTGGTGGACGGCATTTAATGACGCTGTATTGACTGACCTGGAAGGACGGGCGCTGGCTGGGAATGCGACGCTGGCGGCCGCTGTGGCGCACTATGATCAGGCGAGGGCGACCTTGCGTGGTGTCGGCGCGCAGGACATGCCGGAAGTCGATTTGGGTGGCGGTGTCTCGCGCGCTAGAACATCCGAGGATCGGCCGCGCACGAATTACGCGACGCCGACGCATCACACGGTGCAGAACGACATCAAGCTGGGTCCCACCCTCAACTATGAGCTGGACTTGTTCGGACGCATTCGTCGGGACGTCGAGAGTGCGGCCGCGGCAACGGAACAGTCGCAGGCGGACCTCGCCAACGCGCGCCTGGTATTGACCACCGATCTGGCAAATAATTACTTCATGCTGCGGGAACTCGACGCCGAGCTGGACGTCATCGCACGGTCTCTTGCGTTGCAACGCAAGGCCTTGGGTTTCGTTCAGTCGGAGCACGAGCTCGGTGCGGTATCCGGGCTCAATCTGATGCAGCAGCAATCGCAGCTCGATGCCACCGCGGTCCAGCAGACGCTGCTGGAGAATCAGCGCGCGCAATATCAAAATACCATTGCCGCGCTGATTGGCGTACCGGCCCCTGATTTCACGATTGCACCGGCGCTCATCACTGACGTGCCGTTCACGATACCGTTGGCGCTACCAAGTGAGCTGCTGCAAAGGCGTCCTGATATCGCCTCGGCCGAGCGCGCGATGGCGGCGGCCAATGCGAAGATCGGCGTGGCGCGTGCCGCGTTTTTCCCAACGCTGACGTTGACGCCCGGTATCGGTTGGGAGGCGACCCGCTTTGCCAACCTGTTCAGTGCGCCGGAATTGATGTGGACGCTCGGAGCATCGGTCAAGCAGGTTCTGTTCGACGGCGGACGCCGCACGGCATCGATTGATTTCGCCAATGCAGGCTATCGCGCCGCCCAGGCAAACTACCGTCAGACAGTGCTGATGGCGTTCCAGCAAGTGCAGAACGGCGTTACCGGACTGGCCACGCTGGGTGAGGCGCAGCAGCGTGCCGCGCAGTCGGTCGACGATGCACGGCGCTTGTTGTCACTGGCGCGTGATCGCTACGAAGGCGGCCTCGTCGCCTATCTCGATGTGATTGCCGCGCAGCAATCCTTGCTGACCAGCGAACGCACCGCCACCCAGATTCGTGCGCAGCGCTGGACCACTGCGGTCAACTTGATCAAGGCATTGGGCGGGGGCTGGACAACGCAGGAGCTTGCCGGTACCGCATCGGCATCGTCAGTGCAAATGGCCGCGTCGGACCGTTGATCACGCGTCCGGGGTAACATCCCGAAATGGCGCCGTAGGGGCCAGGGGAGGAAGGGGGTATGAAGCTGTTGATCGTCGAGGACGAGCAGAAGGTTGTCGACTATTTGCGTACCGGTTTGACGGAGCAGGGCTGGATCGTGGATGTCGCGTTGGATGGGGATGAGGGCATGCATCTCGCGCTGGAGTTCGAGTACGATGTAATCGTACTCGACGTGATGCTGCCAGGCCGCGATGGTTTCGCCGTGTTGCGAGCGATTCGTACCCGCAAGGCGACACCGGTGATCATGCTGACCGCGCGTGACCAGATCGACGATCGTGTGCGCGGTCTGCGCGGCGGTGCCGACGACTATCTTACAAAGCCATTCTCTTTCCTGGAATTGGTTGAGCGCCTGCATGCGCTGGCGCGTCGTACCCGGTTGCAGGAACCCACGCTGATCTCGATCGCGGGCCTGCACGTCGACTTGATCGGTCGCCGCGCATCGCGTGAAGGGTCACGCCTCGATTTGACCGCAAAGGAATTTCAGTTACTGAGTTTGCTTGCGCGACGACAGGGTGACATTCTCTCGAAGACCGCCATTGCCGAGTCTGTCTGGGACGTCAACTTCGACAGTCACACGAACGTCGTGGAGACCGCCATCAAGCGCTTGCGGGCAAAATTGGACGGCCCGTTCGATACCAAATTGCTGCATACGGTGCGCGGCATGGGTTATGTGCTCGAAGTGCGCGATGCCGACGACATGCGCCGTTAAATGAAGCGCGCAATATATTCCGCCCTCTCTCGCGTTTTCGGGCGCCCATCGATCTCGCGGCGTCTGGCCGTCACGTTTGCATTGATGGCGCTGGCGATCTTTACGCTGGTGGGTGCTGGCTTGATGATGTCGCTGCGCAGTCAGCTGGAACTCTCGACGCGTCAGCTACTGAGCAGTCAGCTCGTGGTGGCGCGTGAGGCGCTGTATCACACGTCCACCCCGGAACGTTGGAGGATGGCACGTGATCGGCTTGCGGAACTGGCACCGGAGGATGCGCAAGGTGAGCCGCAGCAGGAAGCGCCGCATTTCGCGGTGACGAGTGCTGATCCCGCCTATCGATTCAACACGCCCATAACGGGGGAAATCTTACGAACCTGGCCTGCCGGGTACCAGCGGATTGCGGTGCCGGGCGGTCCGGACAGACTTGTGCAAACGGTGGCGGTGCCGGCGCGCGGCCAGCGACCGGCACTCCAGTTGCAAGTCGCGGTCAGCTACGCGCAGAAAACGCGCATCATGCACGCGTTCGGCGTGTCGCTACGGGTGTTGTATGGCGTTGGCACGTTGATCGTGCTGGCATTGGGTTACACGGTCGCGCGAATTGGACTCGCGCCACTGACGCGGCTCACGCGCGAGGCGTCGACCATCAGTCCGCACACGCGCTCACAGCGTCTGCGGGCCGCGCCGCTGCCGGCGGAGTTAAGCGCGCTGGCGGAGTCGTTCAATGGGGCACTGGAACGACTGGACGCGTCGCATGGTCGACTGGAGGCGTTCAACGCCGACGTGGCGCACGAGCTGCGGACCCCTATTACGATCTTGATCGGTCAGACGGAAGTGGCATTGACACGTAGTCGCAGCGCGGACCATTTGGCCAGCACGTTGGAGTCGAACCTTGAGGAACTGATCCGCATCCGTGACATCGTCAATACGATGCTGTTCCTGGCACGAGCGGATCAAGGCGATCGGGCCACCGCGCTGACACGGAAATCGTTGGCCACCGAGTGCGAACGGACGTTGGATTTTCTTGAAATGACGCTGGAAGATGCGCAACTGACGGTGACGCTCAAAGGCGATGCCACGGCGCCGGTGGATACCGCGATGTTTGGCCGTGCGCTCGTCAATCTGTTGATGAATGCGATCCAGCATTGCACGCCGGGTAACGCCATCACGGTGACGATCACCGCCAACGAAACGCATGCCGAGGTGGCGGTGGCGAATCCCGGTGCCGCGATTCCTTCCGCGACCATTGTCCATTTGTTCGATCGGTTTTATCGCGCCGAGGTATCGCGAACAAACAGCCGGGAAAATCACGGACTGGGCCTCGCCATCGTCAAGGCAGTGGCTGACATGCACGGCGGTAGCGCATGGGCGCGCAGCGCTGATGGCGTCAACACCTTCGGGTTTTCGGTCGCCATGCAGGCGAGCGAGTCCGCTGGCAGCACCGGCGCATCACCGTGTCAACCGCATCGAAACTGAAAAACGCTCGGCGGGATGGACGGTGACGGATACTTCGAATACCTCGCCATCGGCATCGAAATATCGTCGCACGATCTCAAGCGCCGCGGCGCCGGCTTGCACGCGCAATCGTGCGGCCATGGCATCGGATATCAGGGTGGCGTGCACGTTCTGCTGAATTTCGTGAATGGTCGTGCCATAGCGCTTTTCAATCAAGGCACTGACCAGCACGTCCGGCTCCTTCCGAGCGGCCTCGGCGATGTCCGTGTAGTCGGCGTTGATATAGACGTCAGTCCATCCAATCGGTGCACTTGCGCGATCTCCATCTATGCGCAAGCTCGAAATGCGCAACCACCGTGCACCGTCAGGACAGCCTATCAGCCCGGCCAACTCGCCAACTGCCGGCACCTCTTCCACGGATTGCACTAGCCGAAGATGCTCGGCGCCGAATTGCACCACGTCGTCGACTGACGCCAGGGAGGGCCGGAACCCACCTACCGGTGTTCGAGATTCGACCCGTGTTCCGGCGTTCTTCTTCCGCGACACCAGCCCTAACTGCTGCAATTCGTGCAAGGCGGCGCGAATCGTGTGTCGACTCGTCTGGAACTGGTCGCGAAGTTCGAGTTCGGTTGGCAGTGTCGAGCCCACGGGATAGACATCGTCCGCGATGGCGTCGGCCAGGTGACGGGCAATCTGGGCAAAATGCGGTCGCTTCATAAATCGAATGGGTAATGCGAGGAAGGACATACCTAGGGATTTCCACAGCATACGGCATAAGTCCGGACATATATGATCAGCCAAATAAGTCGGGACATATTGTCTTGTGACATTCCCAGGCTCATCTTACTTGCACCGAGGTCAGAATGACTAGTTACGCCAGCACGGTCATGGATTCGATACTGTTTCGCGACGCCTTCGGCACGTCGGCCATGCGCGGGATATTTTCCGATCACGCATTGATTCAACGCTATATCGACGTGGAAGTGGCGCTGGCGCGAGCGGAAGCGAAGACCGGCGTCATCCCGGCAGAGGCGGCCGACGTGATTGCGCGCGAATCGACGATCGATAAGATCGACTTCGATCACATGCGACATGAGACCGATATCGTCGGCTATCCGATCTTGCCCTTGGTACACCAGCTCGTCGCGATGTGCGGCGATGCCGGTCGTTTCGTGCATTGGGGCGCAACCACCCAGGACATCATGGATACGGCGGTCTCGCTGCAAGTGCGCGATGCGCTCGATAGCGTTGCCGCGGACGTTCGCGCGCTCAGAGGCATTCTTGCCGACCTTGCGAAGAAACACCGCGACACGCCGATGGCGGGCCGCACCCACTTGCAGCAAGCGCTGCCGGTGACGTTCGGTTATAAGGTCGCGATCTGGCTGGCGATGTTCGATCGCCATCAGCAACGTCTGGCGGAACTGCGTCCCCGCGTGGCGGTGGTCGAGTTTGGTGGCGCGGCCGGTACGCTGGCGTCGCTTGGCGACAAGGGATTCGCCGTGCAGAAGGCACTGGCGGATGCGCTGGGGTTGGGCGTTCCCGCGACAACATGGCACGTGGCGCGCGATGGTTTTGCCGAAGCGGTCAACCTGCTCGCATTGGTTACCGGGTCGCTGGGCAAGATCGCGCTCGACATCATGATCATGGCGTCGACGGAATTCGCCGAAGTCTATGAGCCATTCGTGAAAGGGCGTGGGGCCAGCAGCACCATGCCGCAAAAGCGCAATCCCATTTCCAGCGAATTGATGCTCGCCGCATCGAAGGCGGTTCGCCAACATGCCGGTTTGATGGTCGATGCGATGGTGCAGGATTTCGAGCGTGCGACCGGCCCCTGGCATGCCGAGTGGATCGCCATCCCGGAAAGCTTCATCTTGACGTCAGGGGCGTTGCATCAAGCCAAGTTTGCATTGCGTGGCCTGATCGTCGATGCCGACCGCATGAAGCATAACCTGGGGATCTCAAAAGGGCTTATCGTCGCCGAGGCGGTGATGATGGCGGTGGCACCGTTCACGGGGCGGCAGCAAGCGCATGACATCGTCTACGATGCCTGCCGTACGGTTAACGAAAAAGGCGGCACCTTGGCCGAAGCGCTGTCCGCGTTGACTACCGTGATGGCGCATTTCAATCGGGACCAGATCGAGAAGATGACCGATCCGGCCAACTATCTGGGACTAGCACCTGACATGGTTGATCAGGCTATTCGTTTGTCCCAGGCGGTCTAAAGAGACGGCATGGAGGAGAACATGATGAATGACGAAACGTCTGTTGCCGACGCGCATCGTAACAAAAAGAAAACAGTGCTTCCTTGGTACCGCCGTCTGGGCATGCAAGTCTTGCTTGCCTTGATGCTTGGGATAGCGATGGGTCTCGTATTTCCAAAGTTCGCCACGCAACTGAAACTGCTTGGCGATATCTTCCTCGCGCTCATCAAGGCGGGGGTTGCCCCGTTGGTATTTTTGACGATTGTGCATGGCATTGCGTCAGCCGGTGACATTCGTAGCGCCGGCAGGGTTGGCTGGCGGTCGATCGTCTACTTTGAAGTGGTATCGACGATAGCCTTGCTTGCCGGTATGGTGGCCGGCAACGTACTGCAGATCGGAAAAGGGATGGCGCATGTCACCGCCGGCACGGTGCCCCCGGCACTGGCGAAGGCAACGCCGCAGGGCTTCATTGATTTCGTCATGCATCTCGTGCCGGATAACTTCATCGGCGCGTTCGTGCGAGGTGAACTACTGCAGGTCGTCGTGTTGGCGGTAATGGTGGGCATTGGCATTCTGTCGATTCCCGAAAGTCGGCGTGCGCGCATCACGGAAGGACTGGACACGATATCCCAGGTCTTGTTTTCGTTTATCAACCTGGTAATGAAGCTAGCCCCGCTCGGCACGTTCGGCGCGGTCGCGTACTCCGTCGGTAGCAACGGCACCGCCGTTTTGGTCGCACTTGCACAACTGGTGTTCAGCTTTTACGCAGTGGTGGCGCTGTTTATCGTCGTGGTGATGGGGCTGATCGCAAAACTCGCAGGCGTGAGTCTGTGGCGTTTCCTGCGGTATATCAAAGAAGAGATCTTTATCGTTCTGGGTACCGCATCTTCGGAAAGTGCGCTGCCGCGACTTCTCGGCAAGTTGGAGCGAATGGGCTGCGCTAAGCAGACCGTGGGCCTGGTTTTGCCGACGGGGTATGCGTTCAACCTCGATGGCACGTCGATTTTCATGGCGATGGGGGTGATGTTCATTGCGCATGCGTACGGCGTTCAGATCACGCTCGAACATCAGTTGGGATTTCTGCTCTTGATGCTGCTGACGTCGAAAGGTGCCGCCACAGTGTCCGGCGGCTCGTTCGTGGTCTTCGCGGCGACCGTAACGTCAACGGGTATCTTGCCGATCGAAGGTCTGGCGCTTATTTTCGGGGTGTACCGGTTCATGTCGATGGCGATCGCCACCTGCAATACGATCGGCAACAGTCTTGCCACCGTCGTGGTCGCAAAATGGTCACGCACGTTTAATGAAGACATTGCGAAGGCGGTGCTTTATCCGGAACAGTATCCGAACGCTGCGATTCATTCGACCTCACCCTCGGTCGAAAGGGAGGAGCGGGCCGGACTGCCGGATCGAGCATTGCAACGGAAACAGCGTGCGCATTGATATAGTGATTGGAGCGGTGTACAGATACAAGGTACGCCGCCAAGACGGTTCCTTTGATGGTTTCCGCCGGCCGATATAGAATCGATAGCGATCGCTCAAGAAGCGTTTCTATTGGCTTATCGTAAAACCATGACGATTCATTCGGATACCAATCACACTGTTTTGGTCAGGTCAGCCAACGCTGACGATGTGCTGCCTTTGTCATATCTGTTCGACGCGTACCGCCAGTTCTATGGGAAAGCACCGGATCTCGCGCTTGCGCATACGTTTCTCGCCGATCGCATTCGGAAACAGGACTCGACGATACTTGTGGCCATTGCCAACGATGGCGAGATGGCGGGATTCACCCAGCTCTATCCAACGTTTTCTTCCGTGTCCGCACAAGAAGCGCTGATCTTGAATGATCTATTCGTAGGTACGGCATATAGAAAGCAGGGTGTCGGCCGTGTGCTTCTCGACGCGGCCATCAATACCGCCAGACAGAAATCAGTGGCGTGGGTGTCACTGCAAACGGCTAAGACGAACACCGCCGCGCAAAGCCTGTATCGGAGTATGGGGTTTGTTCGTGATGACTATTTTGATGGGTATGCGTATGCGTTCCAGGCAGCGACGGAGAGATGAAGGCGTTA
This sequence comes from Robbsia andropogonis, assembly GCF_034047095.1. Lineage (NCBI taxonomy): Bacteria > Pseudomonadati > Pseudomonadota > Betaproteobacteria > Burkholderiales > Burkholderiaceae > Robbsia > Robbsia andropogonis. The sequence continues at coordinate 121,660 of NZ_CP139166.1, forward strand.
AACGGAATTTCCTGAGAAATGCCATAAGAAGCAGATCTTTCTCACAAAATAAGTGCAAATGTGTTCAGGCCTACGTCGCTACCGCACAAGTAACATCCGCGATGGGCTTGTCCCCAAGATCATTTTTCAACGGCAATAACAGATAAGGATATCAGCCGGTTCCTTGCCAGCTAAGGACTGGGTGATTGGTCGAGAAGTGTATTGAATAAAGCAGAAAATGCACCTCTGCTGCTATAAGCTAAATCGCGTGCGACATCTTTCACGCTATCCCTGCGCTTGAGCCGAAATCTATCTTCGAGGATACAAGCCTGCTCGTGCCTGGCAATCGAAGTCATGCGGGAGCAGGACGACCATGCCGCGATGAACGCCGTGCGTGTAGATACCTACGACAACTGACCAGATGAACCCCGTGCAGGCCATCCGTGTTACGCCTTTGTAGGAACTCACCGACCTAGACCAGACCATGGCACACGGACGCAAAGCCGTTGGCTTGGCTCATCGTTGCACTTGCTTTACGCCCACGCTCCTTTTCGAGGACCGTTTGCCGAAAGGCAAGGGGTTCATGTGCTCTGATTATAGCGGGGCACATCAGGAGGGGACGGTGACTCATCGTCTTTCATAAGAACGTTCTGTATCGCGCCGGCGTCAAGTTCGCGCGGCACGAGCTTGCCTCTCAGTAATGCACTGTAAAAATCACGGTAAGTGCGATGGTAGTAATGAATTTTGGGTTCGATCGAACTATGCAGATCATGCAACCGATCCATGGAGAGCGCGGGCATCATGTGATGTTCGACGTGAAAATTATTGCCATTGGTGAGCCATGTCATGAAAGCGTTGCTCGTGATGGATCGTGTATTCCGGTAGGGATCGGTACTTGTCAGGTCACATCGATAATGCTCCGGCATTTCGATCAGTGCGTGAACCGGCGCCGCCACGAGCATCAGCGGTGCTAGCCACGACCATATAATCAAAGTGGAATGACAAACAAGTGAAAGTGCCGATAATAGCGCAATTGCCAAGACCATGCACATATAATCCATACGAATCGCTTTCGAGTTCTTTTCATTTGATTTGGAAAATACGATATTCACTATTGTCACAAAAAATTTCCAGTAGTGCTTAATCATTCCTAGTCGTATAATCCACAAAAAAACAGATGCGGTCGATCGGCCGCCGTATTGGTCACCGTAGTCGAAAAACTCCTTGTTTTCAGAGGTTCCTAGTAATTTATGGTGACGCAAATGACTGTCTTGATACTCGTGAAATGAAACCAGCATGGGCAACCCAAGCAGGATTCCAAAGAAGGCATTCCATTTCTTGCTTTTGAATCCTTGGTAGTGCAGTGCTTGATGTTGTAGCTCAACACCGTGCGCAAACATGACGCCTGTCAACACAATTCCTAAAATTTTTAATAAGGAATTCGTGGATAACGCGAGGGACACGCCGTGTGCCAGTAGAACCACATACACAATTAGCTTGAGAGAAAAGACGACGCTACTAGGACGACTTTTTAGCTGCTGAGCTAATTTGGGTTTGTTAGAAAGTTGGTCGGTCGCGCTCAAAAAATCTCTCCTGGATCGGGTTAATCGAACATGCGTGACCTACGTCGACCTTATCGACAAGACGAGAGCGTCTGGCTAGGTAGGTGAACGTTCGTTGCGGATGCAAATTGTGGTAGCCGTCGATCGTATCGACAAACGACTTTTTCGAACTCAATGCATGAGGGTGAAGCATGGCAATTCGAAAGCGACTTAAGAACCTGCCATCCCTGGATTTTCTACGCGGCTTCGAATGCGCCGCGCGTCATCTTAGTTTCACCAAGGCAGGGCAGGAACTGAATATCACTCAGTCGGCAGTGAGTCGACAAGTAAAGGCATTAGAGGATCAACTAGGTACTGAGCTATTCCATCGGCATATCCGTGCACTTACACTCACTGCGCAAGGTCGTGCGTTGTACCATGCATTCTCTACGGCAATGCTGGAGCTGGAATCCACGATAGGTTCGTTGGTGTCGCTTTCTGAGCAGCGCTCCATATCGGTGTCGACCACCGTTGCGTTTGCGGCGTTATGGTTGATCCCGCGTCTTGGCGGATTTCGCATGCGCTATCCTGGTATTGACGTACGCGTGTCTGCAACTAATGAAGTGCAGGACATGAAGCGCCAGCGTCTTCATCTCTCGGTGCGCTATGCGCAGCCCCATATGCATCTCCCGGATGAGCGCCTGCTTTTCGAAGAGCGGGTCGTCGCAGTCTGTAGCCCCAGTCTGAGAACACGAGACAATCGCGAAATCAGGACCTGCGCCGATTTGGAACAGCAGGTCTTGCTTCATCTGGACGGGGCTTGCAGTGAATGGCCGTGGTATTCGTGGGATCACCTGCTTGAAGAACTAGGTGAACCGCGTATCAGACCGGCAGGGGCGTTGCATCTAAGCCAATTCGACCAATTGATCCAGGCAGCAGTGGATGGTCACGGCATCGCTCTCGGCAGGCGGCCTTTGATTAATCGCCTAATCAATCAAGGGCGACTTGTCGAATTATTCCCTGAGCATTCAATCTCCTCAGGAGCCTATTATCTGGTGACGGATAACGACCCTGATGATGATTCGGACGTGACCAAGCTGATCGACTGGATACGTGAAGAAGTCCGATCGAGCGTCTGACGTTGCGCGTTTTTCTTTGAACGAGAACAGCGTTATCCTCGCGCTCGTTCTTCCGCGGATTCACTGATAGTGAGGCTGGTCCGTTTCGGCAGGCTGCTAGCAAACGGTCTCCCTCACCATGCGTTCATGTCGTGCGATTGCATTCAGTCAAATCGGCACGTGCGGCGAATGGCCTTGTCATGCGTGGGACAAACTGCTTAAAGCGCGGGGCGAACCGTGTCTCGGACCGGCAGGTGCATTGCATCTGAGCCAATGCGATCCATCGATTCATGAAACCTTGGACAGCCACGGCATCGCGCTCGACAAGCGGCCTTTGATTAATCGCATGGTCAATCAAGTTGTCTTGTCGAATGCTGTCCCAACCATTCAATCTTCTCCGCAGCCTATCATCCAAGTAACGGATCACATACTTGATGATGATTCGGACGTGATTAAGCTGATTGAATGAGTATTTGAACAGAACGATCAAGGGCCTGACGTCGCGAGTCTTTCTTCAAAATTCAAAAAATCGTCATTAAGTTGCCCTCTTTTACGGATCGCGCTTATAGCGAGGCTTATCCGTTCGGTAGGCTGTCAGAAAACGATGGCATGTATCCCGTATTCATGTCATGCGCTTACCTTTATCGCATCACCGTTGTGCATTCTCTCGACGCATGCATTACGTGCATAGATAACGTTTGTCGTCTCGGCCTCTTTTGATAAAAATCCTCCTTGCCTGATCAGCGACGGCCATGCAGTCGAGCCGCCCTTGTCTGATTGTCTATACGCAGCATTCGCAAGAAGGGGAGTTCATGTGACGCAATGTGCATCCACCATTCATCGTCTGCTCGAGGTGCTGGAGTGCGACAAAGGCGCGGCCAACCGGATGACCTTCGTTGATGATGCGGGCAATGAAGCAAGCATCAGCTACCGTGATCTGGCCATGCAGACTGTTCAACGCGCAGGGGCCATGCGCGAGCTGGGCGTTCGCCAGGACGACCTTGTGATGCTGGCGCTACCGGCGTCCGTCGACCATGTGGTGACGATGATGGCGTGCGTGATGCTCGGCGGCTTGCCTTGCACCGTACCCATTCCAGGCAAGCGAATGACCGCCAGCGCAAAGCAGGTCGTCGATGTTGCCTGCGAAATTTATGAGCCTCGTTTCATCTTTGCATCGCCAACGGGCGCGGCGGCAATGCAGGACCTGGCAACCCGCACTGGCGTACGCATTGTTGACGATGCCTTATTGCAGGCCGCGGCTGCCGCAGGCACTCAACCGGTCATCACGTCGAAGCACGGGCACGATGCGCATCATGTTCAACTGACGTCGGGTTCGACATCGTATCCAAAGGCCGCCGTGCTGAGTCATCTGAACGTGGTGTCGAACGTGCTCGGAATCGGCGGCTCCGTTGGATTTGACATCGAGCGTGGCGACGGTACGGCCTCCTGGTTGCCGCTCTATCACGACATGGGTTTGCTGACCTTGCTGTCGAACCTGCATTATCGCGCGCCGCTGGTAATGATGCAGCCCAACAGTTTCATTCGCAACCCGCTTGGATGGCTCAAACGGGTTGCGGCAACTCGCGCGACGACGACGTCTGTTCCGACTTTTGCGTTGCGCTATTGCGTACGGCGTTTCAATGCCTCATCCATGCAGAACGTCGATTTATCCGCTTGCAGAAACATCTTCATCGGTGGCGAGCGCGTCGACCAGGCGACGTTGCGCGATTTCGCTGAAACATTCGCGCCGTACGGACTCGACGCGTCGGCGTTGCAACCATGCTATGGCATGGCTGAATCGACCCTTGCGGTTTCAATGCATAAGGCGTGGCATGTCGGCCGCGTGGAAGGCGCGCCATACGTCATGGTGGACCAGATTGACAGGCAGGCATTGATCGAACGGCAACAAGCCAATGTGATCGGTACGGTCGACAATTCGGAAACCGTGCTGGCGATGGGTACACCCATCCATGGCATGGAATTTCAGATCGTCAATGATCAAGGTCATGCATGCGCTGAGAGGATGGCTGGCGAAATCGCGATTCGTGGCAGCTCGGTAATGCTGGGCTACCTTAATCCCGGCAATGGTTCGATCGAACCGGCACTGAATCATAGCGGCTGGTTCATGAGCGGCGACATCGGCTATGTATCGGCTGGCCAATTGTACATACTTGGCCGGAAGAAGGAGATAATCATCATTCGCGGAAGTAACTACTTTCCACATGAAATAGAAGAGACGCTCGCGCAACATCCGGCGCTTCACAAGAGCAGCTGCATTGCGTTTGGTCTGCCCGACGATGAAAACGGGACTGAACGCCTTGTTATCGCGGTCGAGGCACGTCCGGTCGATGCGACATCGAAAATGCGCAGTGAATGTCAGCTGCTGCTGCAACAGGACATTGGCTTCGCTGCACACGATATCTGTTTCGTCGAGCCCGGCACACTGCCGCGTACTACGAGCGGCAAACTGCAGAGGGTAAAGTGCCGCGACCTTTACACCAGCGGCGGGCTGGAAGTTATCACGGTGCCCGCCATGCGAAGCACCCCGACGCCGTCCGGGATCACCCGCGCAATCGGTGCGAACGCGTTGACTGCAACGGGGGCGCGTGCATGATCGCCGAACACCTTGGCTTACGTCGTAACGACTCTCCGACGCTTGAGCTGCGCGACATCACGCGCGTGTATGACGGTGGCTCCGAGGAATTGTTTGCAGTGAGGCAGGCAAGTCTGAAGATCGCCCGCGCCGACGTAGTGGCGCTGGTCGGTCCGTCCGGCAGCGGCAAGAGCACGTTGCTCAACCTGGCCGGATTTCTCGATACCCCCACCAGCGGTTCGCGTTTTCTAGAAGGGCACGGTATTGCCAATACGCCCGCGGCGCTCGAGAAGGTGCGTCGCGAGCGCATCGGTTTCGTGTTTCAGAACTTTAATCTCATCCCGGTACTGTCCGCGCTCGAAAACGTGGAGTTGGGCTTATTCACCCTGTCCGACAAGCGGCTGCGTCGTGAGAAAGCGCGTGCCATGCTGAAAGCCGTTGGCCTTTCCGCCCGTGAGCGGCATCGGCCGACGCAACTCTCCGGAGGTGAACAACAGCGCGTCGCGCTGGCCCGCGCACTCGTCAAGGAACCGGCGATCGTGATCGCGGATGAGCCGACCGCAAACCTCGACAGTGCAAATGCGCAAGCCGTAGCCGAATTGATACTGGCTACCAATATGCAGCTAGGTACGGCGTTCCTCATTGCTTCACACGACGAGCGCCTGTGCGCACATCTGCCACGCCGCATAGAAATGCGCGATGGCATCCTCCAACCTGAAACCGGGGTGAGCCGTGAACTGGTCAATTTTTGCGTGGCGTAACCTGTGGCGCAATATGCGCCGTACGTTATTGACTATGTTGATGATCGGCGTCACAGCGTTCGCCGCCAGCATTTCGCTTGGCTATGTCATCGCGACGTTCGACGCCGTGAGAGAAGGCTCCATCGATAGCGGTGTGGGCCATCTGCAAGTGCTACATCGCGGCTACCTCGATCTGATTGGCGATCATCCGCTGCAATATGGCCTCACCGCCGATGAGCAAGCCAGGGCCCTGCATGCGATAGCGGCGTTGCCGGGCGTTGTCTCTACCGTCCGTGAGATCGATTTCGATGGCTTGATTTCGAACGGCGATTTGAGCTATGGCGCTGTCGGGGAAGGTATCGAGCCGGATCACGAGCCGCCGGGCTTTGCAGATTATCACGCGATTGTCTCGGGTCGCTATCTCGCACCGTCCTCGGCTGGCACCGAGATCGTGATCGGTGCTGAACTTGCGCGCAAGTTGAACATCCGTGTCGGCTCGGTCGTACAACTGATGGTATCGACGACCCATGGCGGTATTAATGCGACCGATGCGCAGGTGGTAGGTGTGATGAGTACCGGCAACAAGGATCTCGATGAACGGATCGTCAACATCACCTTTGCCGCCGCGCAAGCATTACTGCGTACTGACAAAGCGTCGCGTATCGCGGTATTCCTGCGGCATACGCCGATGGCACCGCAAGCGGCCGCTGAAATCCGTCGCGCGTTGCCCGACGTCGACGTGCGGACGTGGGATCAATTAGTCTCGCTTTATCACCAGATCGTGTCACTGTATCGCAACCAGTTCTCCGTGTTTGGCGTGATCCTGAGCGTTACGATCCTGCTGTCGATGGGTAACTGGATCCTGATGAGCATCGTAGAACGCCGACGGGAAATCTCGACGCTGCGCGCGCTCGGCGTGCCGGCCCTGACGGTGCGTTCCGTGCTGGTCGAGGAAACCGCGCTGTTGGGCCTGCTCGGTGCTGCCGTCGGTATCGCTGTCGCCGTGCTTGTGATGGCCGGCGTGAACCATGCGCAGGTCCACTTGCCACCGCCTCCTGGTCGAGTGAAACCCATCCTGCTTGAATTTACGGTATCCCCGCTCGCTGTCGGTGCTGTCGAATGCGTTTTCATCGTGCTTGGTGTGCTGGCCGCGGTGCTTGCAACGGCCCGGCTCGCCAAACAGGACATCCTTAAAGGACTGGCATGACGATCTTGAACTCGTGTCGCGTGTTGTTCCGCTCTTCACGCGTTGATTTTCTACCCCGGCTTGCCGCCTGTGCCGCATTGTCATGCGTACTGGGCGCTATATCCTTCGCTCAGGCCGATGACGGCAAGAGCGGTGACACAAACGCAAACGCCATACTTGCACGGGCCGATGCGTATCGCAGCGCCGCATCCGATACGAAGACCCGCATCGAGATTACCAACGTCACTGACGGCCAGGTGGGCGACGATACGAAGTACGTCGTCTATACGCGCGCGAACGGCGACACGCTCGCGCTGACTCAGAACGGCGAGAACCAGGGACAGAAATATCTGGCGACGACCCGTGGCCACTGGTTCTATGTGCCGAATACGCACAGTGCCGTGCGCATCAACGGCATGCAGCGTCTGCAGGGGGAAGTCGTGATCAGCGACATAACGCGCACGCACTGGGCTACAAGCTATCGGGCCGTTGCCGTACCCGGTACGACGACGGTAGCCGACCAGTCCGCAACCGAACTCGATTTGAATGCGACCGATCCGGACAACGTGTATCCGAAGATCAAGCTTTGGGTCGTTTCAGGTAGCGCGGTGCCGTTGCGCGCACAGTTCTTCCTTGCCAGCGGTTTGCTGTTTCGCAGCGCCGACTTCAGTACGCCCGTGGTCGTGAATGGCCGTCAGGTCATCAGAAAAATTACCTACCACAACGAGATCGAGAAGCAACGCTCCAGTGTGATCAACATTCTCGGTAGCCAAGCGCAGAGCATCCCCGCGGGCAGGTTCAACCCCGATACGCTGGCCGATGATAACTGATGCGCGCGCCATTGGAACCGACCGCCATGCTCCGTCTCGCACCCGTCTTCTCGTATGCGCGAGATCGAAAGCCCGCTGGCTCATACGTCTTGCGGTGCCATTGGCGTTTGCCGCTCATATCAGCCTTTCGCACGGAGAAACGCTGATGGATCAGTTGAGTACGCTGAGCGGCGTCGGCTATGTGCGTTCTGTCGACTATATGAATGGTGACGCAACGTTGTCCACCCTGACAGGCGACAATCCACACTCGCACCAGGAAGCCGGTGCGATCTTCAAGATCGACGGCGAGAACCTGTTCATGAATGCACGGGTGCTGGTTACGGATCCGTCAATCGGCGCGCAATCTAGCCGCTTCAATGAAATCGGCGCGCGCTACGCTTTCGATAACGGTATCACCGTCACCGCCGGCAAGCGGATCGAATCGCTCGACCCTTCACAGGCGTTCTTTCCGCTCGGTTTTTTCCAAAAGCGCCCTTCGACCGCGGATGTCTACGACCGTTACGGCGATGTCGAAGGTACGCCGCTCGTTGAAGCCAAGTGGGCCGGCGAAAATACGTCTTTGCAGGCCATTGTCGGCTATAACCGCACGTTGCGCAGCGATGTCGACAACAGCGAGGTGGAAGGTTCCACGCAGCTACTGCGTGCTAGTTACAACTGGTCGGGTGCATCTTCGTCGCTACTGGCTGGTCGCCACGCGGGGCGCGGCGGGGTAGGCGGTACGGTCTCGTTTGATGTCGCCAGTTCGAGCACGGTCTATGCAAGTGGCTGGATGGAACGCGGCACGACACGACCTGTGCCGGCTTTCATCGCCGATGATCTATCGCCTGACTCCGCTTCTGCCTATAGCACAGTCGACCGCCGCAACGACCGACAGTATATGTGGCGCAGCGCCGTTGGCATGCAAAGCGCGTTGCCTGGCAATTTTTCGTTGATTGTCGAGTGGTCGCACGACGAAGCCCGCTTCGACGCACACCAGTGGCGCCAGGTGAATGCCGCGATCAACGCGAATAACACATTGCTGCACACCGATCCCGGCGCTGCGCTCGAAGGACTTGAGGCGACCGCGAACTACGTAAGTGTCGACGGTAGTCTGCGCGACTATCTATTCGCTAGGCTCGGAAAGAAAATTGGTTCCGTCGAATATTCGATACGTGGTGTTTATTCACCACAAGACAAAGGCCTTCTTGCTATAGCACAGGTAGTCGCCGACGTGAACCGACGGGTGAGTGTTGATTTTTCGCTGTCGCACGCGTTTGCCGGCTCCGACTCGGAGTACAGGACGGTTGGACTCGATACCGAAATTGACGCCGCCATTCGTGTGCGGTTCTAAATCAGGATTCTTCCCATCATGACCATGCTTGATATTGCTGAAATTTCCTCGAACAGACCGTTTGCAAGGCAGCGCGACGCGACGCTGCTGGCTGACAACACCGCCTTCGCGGTGCTACGTCATCTCGACGTGCTCGGCACACCGTCCGCAGCCGCGCGCGCCCTTATCAAAGCCGCCGCCGTGAGGCTGCTCGACAGTGAAATGGTGATCGGATTGCAGTCGGCCTTGCCCGTAGCGCATAACGGTGCCGATGCGTCAATGTTACTGCGCCACGAGGAAGCGCCACTTACCGAAAGAATATTGCTCGAAATCGAACGCGACGGACTGCATCGCAACTTCAAACCGTTCATGCGTGCGTTTATCCGCATCATGTTCGGCTTGTTCTTCTCTCCGGAGCAAAACAAGCGAGCCTCTGACTGCATCGATGCTGGCCATCCCTTCGCGTTTCTGATGAGCGACGGCGGTGGGCCGACACTCGGCGCGTGGCGTACCTGCGCGACGGCCGACGAAAGCGGTATCCAGCTAAAGGTCGACAAAGTCTGGGGTATCGAGGCGCAGCGCGACTGCATGGCCGTGATCGCCGCACGCTTGCCGGGTGTGATGTTTCCGGCGGCTTATCTCGTATGGCCAGACGAGTATCGCACGCTCAAGCGCGAGACGTTCGGTGCCCCTTTTCTTGCCGGTAATCTGCAACTCGCCAACGTGACCGGTAACGTGCGTGTTGGTTCGGCCGACCGGTTGAGGATTGGTGGTCCGACCGTATTCAACAAACATCTGACCGTAGTGCGTCCGTACTTCGTACGCGCGCTGATGGCCCACATCAGTTGGCTGGAGCGCGAAGGCCGCGTTGTACTTGGCCGGGCCGAACAGGAACTGCATCGGTTCATTGCAGATTTCTCTTACAGTCAGACGCAACAGGAACTCTACAGCTTCCGTAAAGTGCAGCGCGTGCTCGCGATCAAGATGTTGTCCAATGAATTTCTTACGAATCTTGTGCAAAGCGGTGCGGTCGCAATGTTCGATGACCAGCGTGATCTGCTCGCGTTCTCGAAGATGGAAGGCAGTTCGTATCGCTGTTTTCACGAACTGCGCAAGAGCTTGCGCAGTCACTCCGGTAGTTAAACCCCGGCAATCCAGGGATCAACCTTGATCGCCATTTTCAACCTGAAGGACCTAGACATGACAACCACAAACGTTCCGGCCGACTCGCTCGATATCCTTGCTCGCGAGGTAGCGAAAATCCTCAATGTCGAGACAGTCACGACCGACGCCGGTATCGGTGAATTGGGCATTGATTCGTTGAACATCGTCGAGATGATCGTTTTCTGCGAGCAGTTGTACGGTTCGATCGATCCGGAAGCGCTCAATATCACGCAGTACACGACCCTCCAGCAACTTGATACGCAGCTGCGTCATCAGCAGCAGGCCGCCTGAGTCGCCAATGCCCACGCCCTTTCAGCATTCTGCCGCTCACAATACGGAGTCGGCTCGTCCGGCGCTGACGTTGCAGGCACTTCGCTACCGGCGCATCGAGCCGGTGCGCGGACACGAGGTGAAAAGGCTGGAGCAAGAGGCACGCGCGCTCGGCATGCTCGTCGCGGAAGAACGCGAACACATTTGCGGGCATGATCGCGCCGCCGACTATGTGATCAGTTCTACGATCCTGTCGATGTTGTTGATGAACGGTTCGCCGCAGCATCACGCGTTCATCGAGGGGGTTGCCGGACAAAATGATTATCCGCCCGACTGGATGACCTGCTCGTACGAATGTGCCGGCTGGGGATACGTGTTTCGCCGGGCGTTCGCGAAGGCTGCCTCGTCGAACTCGCATGTGTTGCTGCTGCAGATCGTGGATGTCGACGTGCATGGCTTTACCTACTGGCATGGTAATCCGGCATGGGGTAATTCGGGTTTCGGCGTTTGCACCATGCTGGTCGACGTTGCAGACAGCGTGGCGGCTCCGCTGCGCAACATGTCAGCGCCACCACAAGTGGCCGTCGTGCAAATGGGACGCGAGCTACGCGGTTTCTGCTCGCAGCGGCCGGGCGTGAGCGTCGCTTTGCCATTTTTCCCCCCGACATCGCGTCGGGCGATGCTGGCGGCCATCGGCAAGACGCCGCTTTGCCCGGATGGTCATGCGCGTTTCGGCCACTCGTTCGGCAGCGACCCGTGGATCGCGCTGCTACTCGCACAAGCCGAAGCACGCGACGCGGACATACGTCAGAACGTGATCGTTAGTTCACTTGCGCTGAACGGGTATTACTCGATCGCCGAAGTCGGGTTTGCCCCCGGTGCTCAACTGTCGCTGGAGCTTTGATCATGTCTGCGCTGATTCCTCTCGTGTATCACATGGTCCGTTATCCGCAGCGGCTGTTTACCGTGCCCGCCAACGCATATCGCATGCCGCTCGAAACGGCAGCCGACTATGCGCGCGCCATGCAGGCTGAAAGCCCTTGCGAACCTGTCTGCTTCGACCATATGGACAGGCCGGAAGACGCGCGTCGCGTGCTGCTCGACAACCTGCAGTACTTCGCTTTTTTCGCCGAGCTGAGCATACGAATTCGACGGGAAATCCATGCAGATGTTCACTTGTTCATTGAAGTCTGCGCGCCTTACTTCGGACCGTTGCCGGATGCACTATTACATGCCGACGTGCTGCTGGGGGTATCACTCTCGAAAGAAGCGCGCTGGCATGCGGCGCGTGGTGAACCGGTCGTCTGGGTCGGAGACAGGATCCGGCGCGATCTTGACTTTTCCGGCGACAACAGTGTGCATTGCGGTGTCTGGCCAAAGTCATTGACCGAGCCGTTCGATGAACTCATGCGCTCGGACTGGTCGCACTTTGGTATTGGTTTGCGTCATGCCCCCTTTCATCCCACTAACCCCATCCCACACTGCGGCGCAGCCGGGGAGCACAGAATATGAATACCGCAACGATAGCCCTTTCCGATCACCAGGATCTTCGCTGGTCGATGCCAGTCGAAGCTCTGATGTCAGGTGACTACGAGATGCGAGAGGCGGCACTGAACCGCCTGTACGAGAAGGCCAAAGGTGCGCAATGGGACGTCGCGACCGATGTGGACTGGAGCCATCAGCTTGACGTATCGAACCCACTTGGGATGCGCGACCCGACCCTACTGATTTACGGTTCCGAATTGTGGAGCAAGTTCAACGAGCGCGAACGCAGCGAAGTGCGTCACCACGCACAGGGCTGGCTGTTGTCGCAGATCTTGCACGGTGAGCAGGCGGCACTGATTTGTGCGTCGAAGCTCGCTTCCGCGGAGGATGGTCTGAGTGCACGCCTTTGCGCCGCCACTCAGGTGATGGACGAGGCACGACACGTTGAAGCCTATTCGCGTCTCGTTGAAAAGATCGACGTACGCTATCCGATGAGCCATTCATTGAAGAGCTTGCTAGAAGACACGATTACCAGCAATGCGCTCGATATGACCAATCTCGGCATGCAGGTGCTGGTCGAGGGTATCGCGCTGTCGATTTTCCAGAGCGTGGTCGCGTACAGCCAGGATCCGTTCATCAAGGATCTCTTCCAGCGCATCCAGCGCGATGAATCTCGTCACTTTGCGGTGGGCCGCATCACGCTGTGCCGGGTGTACCAGGAGATGAGCTCCTACGAATTGCGCGAGCGCGAGGAATTCATCTGCGAAGGCGCTTCCGTGTTGTACGACCATTTGACCGCGGACGACATCTGGGAGCCGATGGGTATGTCGAAACGCGAATGCAGCGCCATGGTTCGTGAGTCACCGGTATCGAGTTCGATCCGTCGCTCGATTTTCCGACGCCTGGTGCCGACCATTCGGGAAATGGGCCTGCTGACGCCAACCGTGCGAGACACCTTCCAGAAGCTCGATGTGCTCGACTACGCCGACATGCCGTTAAATTAATCCGATCAAACATGACGACGACCTTCCATTCCGCACATAGCGCGGCCGGCTCGTGGCTTGGCATAGAAGCGGCTGCCTACGAGTTGCCGGGCGAACCCGTCGACATCGAAGCCTGGGCCGCGGAACGTGGTTATCCGGCCGAACGCGCCGCGGCGATTGCCCGTTCCGGCAGCCGCTATTTCCATATGGCGCTCGACATCAGCGAAACCGATCTGGCCATCGGGGCGATGGGCCGCTTGATTGATACGGCCCGGCTTAATCCTTCCGACATCGGCGCGATTGTTCATGTGCATACGCAGCAGTTCAGCGTGCCGCCGGCACCGCGCAGCTTGCCGCATGAAATTGCGGCGAGCTTTGGCATCAAGCCATTGTGGCTTGGTTCGGTCGCCCAGCTCAACTGCGTATCGGTGGCCGCCGGCATCGAAACAGTGCATGCACTGATGCGCCGTTTCCCGCAAATGGACGCGGCCGTCATCGTGTCGTCGGACCGCGTGTACGGTGAGGATTTCCGCATGCGTCAGGTCACCGGTGTGCAATGTGACGGCGCGGCGGCGATGCTGCTGACCCGCAACAGCACCAAGAATCGCCTTGGAAAGATCGCTATCCAGACGCATGCGAAGTGGTATCGCGGCTCGGATACGGTTGCCGAAAACGAGGCCGATCTGATCGCGATGGAATGGCCTTATACGCGCAAGGCGATCGAAGCGGCTGTCGCTTTGGACGATGTCGCGCTGCAAGACTACGATTTGCTGCTGCCGCACAACGCTGATCTGCCCGGCTGGAACTCCCTGTGCCGCGCAATGCGGGTGCCGGCCGACCGGCTGTACACGCATAACATCTACGCACGCGGCCACGCATGCTGCTCGGATTTCCCCATCAATATGGCGGAGGTCGGTCTTGACGCAATTGACAAAGGTCAGCGCGTGCTGGGCATCATGCAGTCGAATTGTGGCGCGTACGCGGCGGTCTCGCTGCATCCGGTGGTAAGCCATGCACAGTGAAACCCAAAAGGGCGCCGAGATCGCCGGGCAAGACGATGCGTGGCTTGCCGACCTCAAGACGCCTTGCTATGTGTACGAACCCGAGATCGCGATTGCCCGCTATCGCGCACTGAAGGCGCAACTCGGCACACGGTTGATCGTTTCGTTGAAAGCCAATCCCAACGAAGACATGCTGATGCGCTGCGGCCATGCCTACGAGGACGGCGTCGAACTCGCGAGCCGCGGAGAGCTTGACATCGTGGTCGGCCGCATCAAGGCTCCCCGTTATCTGAACAACCCGTCGATGAACGAGGATTTCATTCGCGCCGGGCTTGCGTCGCGCTGCAACTTCGTGCTCGACAGCCTCGATCACGTTGCACGCTTCATTCCTCTGGCCCGCGAGGCAGTTGCCGGCGGTGCGACGCTGGGCAAGCTGTTGCTGCGTCTGAATGCCGGCGATCTGGCAGGTGCCCGCTCACGCTCAAATTGGCATGACCATTTCGGTATGACATCCAATGAAGCGTTAGCGTCACTGCAGACATTAGTGGCGGCCGGCATGCGGGTCAACGGTCTGCATGTATTTTCCGGCCCGCACTCGTTCTTGCGCGGCGACGGGACGGAGCCCGAGACACTCGCCTTGCCCGCGGCGTTGGAGTCGCTCGCCCGCGACCTGACATCGACCAATGGCGCGCCGTTCGAAGCGTTGAGCCTTGGCGGCGGCTTCCCTGAACAACCGGTTCAGCTGGAAGCGTTCGAGCGCTATCGTGCCGCCGTCGAGCCGCTGGCGGCGCGCTACTCGCTCGCACACGAATCAGGCAGGGCAATTTTCGCGGACGCCGGAATCTTCGTCACACGAATCATGGCGGTGAAGCACTGGGCTAACCGCACGATCGCGGTATGCGATGGGGGCATCAGTCACAACTTCCTGCTTGCGCAGACCGAGTCCGTGATTCGACATTTGAAGACGCCGCGACTGGTGCGTCGCTCGACCGCTGCCGCTGCTGCGGCGCAGTCGACCGTGTTCGTCGGCAGCACCTGCAGCCGCGCCGACGTGATCGGTCACAGTAAGGATGTAGCCGCGCCGCAGCCGGGTGACCTGGCGGTGTTCTCTCAATGCGGCGCTTACAACCGCACTTATACGATGAGCGATTTCCTGTCTCACCGTGCTGCGCATGTCTACATCAAACCTGCCTAGATGCATTTCAAGGAGTCGTTCATGAATCCCATGATCGGTATCGCCGATGTGCTCGAAGACGGTGTCCGTCGCTGGCCGCAACACCTCGCTTACGCCGACGGCCAGCGCGAGGTGACGTATGCACAACTCGCGGATGCGGTGTTATGCGTTGCCGGTGCGCTGCGAGCACAAGGCGTTGTGGTCGGTGACCGCGTCGCCATCTATGCGCCGAAGCAATACGAAACAGTGGTGTCCATTCTTGCTGTCAATGCGGTCGGCGCATTGTTCGTACCCATCAATCCGCAACTCAAGGAGGCGCAGATCCGGCACATCCTGACGGACAGTGGCGCAATCTTGTTTATCACCGGCGCGCAGCGGCTAAAGCGCATGCCGTGGCTGACCACGGAGACGGACGTACCCAAGGTGCTGCTGATCGAAGCACTCGCAGAGCTGACGCAGGCGGCTGGCAGCGTGGATACAAGTGGTGCGGTTCCGCAAGACCGGAACCGCTGGAGCCCGCTGTCGGCAGTCGACGACGATCCCGCGGCGATCCTCTACACGTCCGGTTCAACCGGTAAGCCGAAAGGCGTCGTGCTGTCCCAACGCAATCTCGTGTCAGGTGCATACAGCGTCGCGTCGTATCAGCACCTCGATCATACCGACGTGATTCTGGGCGTGCTGCCGTTGAGCTTCGACGCCGGCCTCAGTCAGTTGACCAGCGCATTGATCGCGGGCGCCTGCTACACGCCGCTCGATTTCTTGCAGGCTGCGGATGTGCCGCGTTATTGCGAAGCACAAGGCGTCACCTCGATTACCGGCGTGCCGCCGCTGTGGATGCAACTGGCCTCGGTCTCCTGGAGCGACCCGGCACGCACTCGGATCCGGCGTTTCGCCAACACGGGGGGGCATCTAGCAACACCGTTGTTGCGCCGCCTGCGCGCCCTCTACGTGAGTGCGGATCCGTATTTGATGTACGGGCTGACCGAAGCGTTCCGCTCTACGTATCTCTCGCCTGCCGATGTGGACGCGCGTCCGAACTCGATCGGCAAGGCCGTGCCGAATGCACAGATTCTCGTGCTGCGTCCAGACGGCAGCGAATGCGATCCAGAGGAGCCCGGCGAGTTGGTCCACCGCGGCGCTTTCGTCACACTCGGCTATTGGAACCAGCCGCAACTTACCGAACACCGTTTCAGGCCTTTTCCCGGCATGCACAAACAGATTCCGCGCTCGGGCCTTGCTGTCTGGTCGGGTGACCTCGTGCGGCGCGACGCGGAGGGCTACCTGTATTTCGTGGCCCGCAGCGACGACATGATCAAGACTTCCGGCTATCGCGTCAGTCCGACCGAAATCGAGGACTTGCTGTTCGCCTTGCCGCACATTCGTGAAGCCGCCGCGTTCGGCGTCCCGCATCCGGCGCTCGGCGAAGCGATCGCGACCTGCGTGGTGTCCACGCTCGATGCCGACGCGGCACGGGCCGACATCATCCGTGCGTGTCGCGAAACGCTGCCCGGCTACATGGTGCCGCTTATCGTTGACCTGCAAACCACGCTGCCGCGTAACCCTAACGGCAAGATTGACCGGCCTGCGCTGAAGGCACGCCATAACAACGTATTTACTCCATCAAACATAGAGGAGAGCACTGCATGACCGTTCTCATGCTTGATACTCCCGCATCGGCCGACGCATATCGATCGCAATCGGGGCTCGCCGCAAACGGCAGATTGGCGATGTTGGGAGGTGTTGCCGTTTTGCCGCCGTCCAACGCGTTTAGCGATGTGCAGGCACAGGAGCGCCATCCTGGCTACCGGCACCTGTTGCTGCCGCAGGCGCACTTCGCCCGCCCGCGTGGCATCGGCAAGATTACCGACCAGGAAATACAGCATCTGAAGCCGAATGGACGGCCGGTGTTGCGCATCGCGCCTCCGGGCCGCAGCTTGTCTGATCTCGCGGCCGACGCGGCGATCGACTTGCGCGACCAGCTCGGCTCCGGACAGTTCGCGCGCACGACGCACATCGTGCTTGCCAGTTGTGCGTTGAACGAGGCGATAGGCGACTCGGTGGTGGGGCGCATGCAATATGAACTAGGCTTAAATCATGTGCTGCCATTGGCCTTGGGCCAGAATGGCACGCTCGGCATGTACTCGACATTGACACTGCTCGAAGGCCTGCTCGGCGACGACGACCAAGCGCTGGTGATCCTGAGCGATAAGTGGCTATATCCGTTTTTCCGCCAGTTTGGCGATCTGGTCGGCTACAGCGATGCGGCCGCGGCGATTCTGGTGCGCCGCGCCACCGATATGTCTAACTGCAACGTCTGGGGCAGTCCACGCAGTGTCGCCGTTGAGTTTGGCGACGCGATCACTGACCCCTGGGCGAGCAGTTCCGCCGCGGTGCGCGACGCGCTCGCGCCGCTCGCCGCCCGCGCGATTCGCCGCGCGCTCGAAGACGCACGGTTAAAAGGAGATGAAATCGATTGGTTCGTCGCACCCGGCATCGATCCGACACTTGCCGTGCACGTCGCGGACATGACTGCCGTGCCGCGCGAATGTCTGGTGCGACACGACCTCGGCGGCCATCTGTCTTCCGCGGATTCAATGGTCTCGCTGCTGCGTCTGGCCTCTTCGCTCGATCGCGCGGAACGTCGTACTGCCTTGGTCTGGGACGTCGCGCTGCACGGCGCTGCAGCGGCCGCGGTATTCGACGTGATTGGAGGCTTTCGTGTTGTACTCGACATCGAAGGAAGTACCGTATGAGCACTTATAAAGTCAGTCTTCGCGAGCTGCGCTTTTTCCTTTGGGAACTATTCGAGGTGGATCGGCGCTTTCTTGGCCAAGGGCCTTACAGTGCCCATGATCGGGAGCACTTCGACGCATTGCTCGAAAGAGCCCGGGATTTCGCATTGGATCTCGGCAACAGCTACCAGATGTCTGATATAGAAGGGTGCCACCTTCTCGAAGACGGCCAAGTACAGATCCCCTCGCATTTCCATGCGCTGTGGGCGCGCTTTCGCGACGAGTGGTCGAATACGCTGTTTGGTACCGAGCATGGCCTGCCCCCCATCGTCACGCAAGTGATCTACGAGATGTTCATGGGCGCCAATCCGTCGTTCATGACATACGGCGGCTTCACACGCCCGGCCATCAAGCTACTGAAGATGCACGGCACGTCGCGTCAGAAAAGCTTCATGCCTGCCTTGGAAAGCTATCGCTGGGATGCCTGTTTCTGTGCCACCGAACCGCAAGCCGGCACTGATCTCACCGCGGTCGCGTTGCGCGCGGAACCGCTCGAACAAGATGTCTACGCGATCAGCGGTGAGAAGGTCTATATCTCGGCGGGCATGCACGAGTTAACTGAAAACACGCTCTATTTCGTGCTTGGTCGCATCGACACCGCCGCACCGGATTCATTCGCGCTGTCCTGTCTGGTCGTGCCGCGCTATTGGCCCGACGAGCGTACCGGCGAACTCACATCGAACCACATCACCTGTGCCGGCCTGCCGCGCAAGATGGGTCTGAAAGGATGCGCGAACACCCATCTGATATTTGGCTCGAGCGGCACGACGCGCGGTTGGCTGCTTGGCAGTCGCCGTAACGTCGGGTTGCTGCAACTCATGCCACTGATGAACCAGGCGCGCATGAGCACCGGCATGTTCGGGGTCGGCGTCGCATCGAGCGCGTACTTGCATGCCGTCGACTATGCCAGTCATCGGCTGCAGGGCCGACCGATCGAACGCGCATCAAATACCAATGCCGCGCGTGTCGCGATCATCGAGCACGCAGATGTGCAACGCATGCTGCTCGACATGAAGAGCCGCGTCGACGGCTGCCGCGGCTTGCTGGGCAAGCTGGCCGCCACCGCCACGCGAGCGGCGATTCTTGAAACGACGCCCGGCGCGGATCCGTCGGAAATTGAAAAACACCGCAAGCTGCAATTGTTGCTGACGCCGATCTGCAAGGCCTTCATCTCCGATCAAGCGTGGCGCATCTGCGAAACCGCGATCCAGGTACATGGCGGTCTCGGCTATACCGATGCAAGTCCCGTCGAGCAAAACGCGCGCGACGTGAAGATTCTGTCGATATGGGAAGGCACCAACTACATCCAGGCGCAAGATCTGGTGCGCGACAAGCTCGGCTTCGGGCGCAACTCGCGCCTGATTCGCTATTACCGCGACGAACTTGACGTTTTCCTTGCGACTTGCAGCCAGAGTGACACCGACGCCGATCTGCGTCCTCTGTTCGAGCAGTTGCGCGCCGGTGCTGATCAGATCGAAGTCGCGCTTGCACATATCGCGCAAGAAGTGCAGGACGGCCACACGCATCGCAGCAGCCAGTTCTATACGCGTTTTCTCGACATGTTCGGGCTGGTTACGTCCGCATGGGTTCTATTGGAGTCCGCGTGCATTGCGAGCCGGCGTCTGGCCGTCCTCGATGCCGAAGCGGAATCGGCAGAGGCGTCGTTCTATCGCGGTAAATATAAGAGCGCGCGCTACTTCTTTGCCAACGTGCTGCCGCTCGTGGACCAGCATGCGCGGGCGATAGCGTCGATCGGCGAGGCGGCCATCGGCGTGAGCAGCGATGAACTTGTCCAGGTGGAGTGATATGAACGAGTTCATCGCTACTCCCGATATCGTCGCACCCGCCAAACACGCCGACGGGGCAATCGATGCACCGCGCAACCTGTTGGGTCGCCCCGCTTCGCGCCATCGCGGTACCGAGATCGATGGCGCAACGCTCGCGCCCGAAGGTTTGTGGGTGCGAGACAAGAACCTCAACGATCTGATCGGCACGACGACGTTCGAGGGTGCGATTGCCCATCTGTGGTTTGACCGGGAGGTAGACGGCGTGCAGCAAGCCGCGATCGGCGCGCGTCTTGCCGCGATCGGCGTTTGTCTCGCGCAAGGCTCGGCGGCGCAAGATCTGGCGGCACAGCTCGGTGCAGCAGGGGTCGAACCGGTGTTTGCCGCCGCCGCGGGTCTGTTACGCGGTCTCGACGATACGCTTGCCGATACATCCGGCGCGTCACTCGACGATGCGGACCTCGACACGCTGCTGGTGTGCGCCAGCGTCGCGCCGTTCTTGCTGCATGCGGCGATCAACGGTAGGCCGTTCGCGGCATCGCGTGGCGCGCAACGGATCGAGGCGGGCATGACCCACGCGCAACGGATGCTGGTATTGAGTGGCGCGACGCGCCACGATTCACAGGCTGTGCGCGTGATGGATGCCTTGCTTGTCGCGTGGCATGCGGGATTTGGTTACATCACGCCGACGGTGCTTGTGCCGCGCGTCGCAATCGGCACAGGCGTGACGCTGACCCAGGCGATTGCGGCGGGCTTGATGGCGAGCGGTCCGGCACACGTTGGTGCCGCCCGTGAAGCGCTTGATTGGCTACAAGCGCTCGCTGCTTCCCACACAGCGTTGCAATACCTGCCGGAGGGGTTGCAACGCGTGGGCGCGGACGCGGTCGATCGTGCCCTCGACAGCGACGGGACCTTGCTCTTCGGCTTCGGCCATCCGCTATTTGTCGCCGATCCACGGCCCCCGCATTTGCGCGGGCTGTTCGTTGATGCGGGCTTCAGTGGTCCGTTTCTTACGCTGTATGACGCGTGTTGTGTCCGGGCGGCGCAGCGCAAGCAACTGAATCCAAACATCGATTTTCTGACCGCCGCCGCGCTGCTTGAACTCGGGGTGATCGTGCCCTCTTGGGGCGTCGGCATTGGCTTGTGCTCGCGCATCGCGGCAATGGCCGCGCATGCGGTGGAGCGACGCAAACGCCCGGCGTTCGGCGTCAACAGTGCGACCGCGCGCAAATTGTTGGCCGCCGTTCCTGTCGGATGGTTGTGACCTTCTTTTTCCCGTTCATTCAAGACAATACATGCTACTCAAGAATCTACGCCCCGCGAACGACTACGACCGCTTCGCCACCGAGACCCTGGAACCTTGGGATCTACTGTTTATAAGTCGAATTCGCCAGCTAGCGCGCGATTTGACGCCAGGCTATATCGCTGACATCGGTACTGCCACCGGCGTCGTGCCGGTGCGCCTCGCGACTGATCCGGCGATGCACGCGTGGCGCTTCATCGGCATCGACCTTGATCCGGAAATGCTGGACGAAGGCATGCCACGCATTCAAGAACTGGGATTAACCGAACGCATAGAGATGAAAGTCGGCGATGCGCTGGCGCTACCGCTCGCGGACGGCACCCTGACGATGGCGGTCGGCCGAGCAACGCTGCATCATCTGCCGGATAAGGCATTAAGCCTGCGCGAAATGTTTCGCGTGTTGGCACCGGGTGGTATAGCGCTGGTGCACGACATGCGTCGCGACGCGCCGCAAGCCCTACTCGATCGCTTCACGCAGATGCGGGCGGCAGCCGATTATCCGCCGACTCACGTTGAGGAAAAGGTCACGCTAGCGGAAGCCAAGGCATTGGTCCATGACGCTGGCCTCGCGGACGTCGCAACGATTTACAGTCCCAGCACAGGACTCGGCGCGCTCGGCTTTGAGATCCTGCTGAAAAAACCACCGCTGGTCTGACATCATGAACGCATCTACTCCGCGCCGGATCACCGTGGATTCGATCCACGCCACCGATTACGCCGATACGCGCCTCGTACATGCCGCAAATTGCCTCGGCGCACGCGATGTAATCTGTACGCACCTCGCGGAGTGTGGCACGCTCCCATTGTGCGTGAGCCCGCGCGACCCGGTGCTGGCAAGTTCGAGCACTGCATTCGTTGCGTGGTATGGCGAGCGTCTCGATATCATCGGTGCGTTGCTCGACGAATACGGCGCAATCTTGTGGCGCGGATTCGCTGTTCCCGATACCGCCTCGTTCGGCACGCTGGGCGCACTCTATCCACCGCATTTGCATGGCTACACCGCCGGCGCCGCGCCGCGCAAGGCGATCGCCGACCAAGTGTATGAATCGACGCGGATGCCGCCACCGTTCAAGATAGGCCTGCATCAGGAAATGGCCTACATGGCGACCTATCCGCGGTTGCTTGCATTTTACTGTTCCGTGCCTGCCGAAGCCGGAGGCGAGACGCCGATCTGCGATATGCGGCGCGTCACCGCGCGTCTGCCTGCCACCGTGCGAGAGCGGTTCTCCGCGCGTGGCGTCATGTATCTGCGCAACTTTGCCCCGCCACAGCGTCGCGACGGCACTCACCAAAACCCACTTTTTGCCGAATATCACCGGCCGTGGGACGAGGCTTTCGACACCACCGAGCGCACCGAGGTGGAGCGGTTGTGCGCGGAGCGCAAACTCGGCTGCACATGGCTTGACGACGGCAGCATCACCGTCTCGCACGTGGGCCCGGCCATGGTCGCGCATCCGCGCACCGCCGACATCGTATGGTTCAATCAGGCCAGCGCGCAACATCCGAATCCGCGTTCAATGGGCGATCTCAGCTACCGCCAGCTCCAGCGAGTGTTCGGTACGCGTGCCGCATTTCCGTACGAGATCCGCTATGGCGACGGTTCGGAGATGCCTTACGACGACCTTGTTGCCGTATATGACGCGATGGACCATGAGGAGGTCGCCTTCGCGTGGCGTACGGGCGACGTGCTGGTGATCGATAACCTGTTGACCGCGCATGGCCGCAATCCCTATCGCGGGACGCGTCAGACCCACGTCATGCTGCTCGACTATCCGGATACCCGATCATGACGAAGTCTTTCTTTACGTCGTTGCGCCTTGCGTTCGCTCCTTGGCAATCATTTGACGCATGGCGCCTCTTCGGCGCAGATTTTGGCCACGGCGATCGTGTACACGATTATGCGCTGAGCGCCGATTCGATCGACGTCAGTGCTGGCCAATTCCATTTGTGCGCGACGAACGTGCGTTTCCGCAAAGGGGCGATTACAGCGGTGGTGGGTCCGAACGGTGCCGGCAAAAGCACGCTGCTCGAAGCGCTGCTCGGTTTCCGGCACAACCGTGGTTCGGGCGCTCAGATTCTGGGCATGCCCACGCGGCAATTTCTTGCCGATCCCTCCGCGCTGCGGCGGCTGGGAGCGCAGTTGCAAAAAGTCGAGTACGCGGATCACACCAAGGTCAGCGAGATCGTCGACTTGCATCGCGCGATGTATCGTAAACAGGATTCCGCCGTCGCCGCGGCGCTCGCGTTGGACGAGCTGATCGGGAAGCCCTGCCGCGGACTCTCGAAAGGGCAGCGCCAGCGGGTAGACCTGTATGTCGCATTGGCGCATCGCCCTGAGCTGCTGATACTCGACGAACCATTCACCGGCCTAGACCGCCGTTATACCGGCGTCGTATCGGATCTGCTGCGCGACCGTCCGGAAGGAACCAGCGTCGCAATGATCTGCCATGCCGGTGAAGATCTGTCCGCTGTCGACGACATTGTCTGGGTCAAGCAAGGCGGCATTGCTTATCAAGGACAGAAAGATGTGCTGAAAGCCACGCTGGTTGGTGAGGCGCGCGCACTCCTTTATTGCCGCGACGACAGAGAGGCGGCGGCGTTGCGGGAGAGGCTCGAAGTGCTAGACGGTGTAGTCGGCGTACGTACGCCACAACCGCTCGTGCTCGAAGTATTCGGCGACGCCACGCTGCATCCGTACGTACAACAATTGGTCGGCGAGCAGCGCATTCAGCACCTTGAGCTCTCGCCTACCACCGACAATGATCTGCTGCGTCTGTGTACTGAAGGACTTCGTCATGATTAATGTATTTGCGATACTGGTCCGCAACGAATTGCTGGGGTTCTTGCGGAGCCGTTCGTCGCTATTCTGGACGTTGGCGTTTCCGGTATTCCTGCTGAGCGTGATGTTGTTCGCGTTCGGTGGTGCCGGCTCTTCGCTCGGCGAGGTCAAGGTGGCATTCACCCCGCTTCCTTCGGGTACGGGCGAATCGACTTATAGCGCAGCCTGTCGTGCCGAGATTACGGATAGCCTGACGCGCAGCGATGCGATCAAGGTGCGCTTTGTGAGCGGGAGCAATTCTGGTGCCAATGCCGTCATCGTTCGACTCGGCGCGCACCTCGGCGAACCGTCGATCGTCCGCTATGACTTCAATGGCCCGATCGTGGAGAAGGCGGCAGCGCGGCTGATAGAAATGGCGCTTGCGCGGTGCGCCGCACGGCAACAAGGTATTGTCTCCGCCGACCTTGTGCGGTTCGAGAATACCGTGCCCTTTCAACGCCCGTTCAATTACGGCATGTTCTTTGTTACAGGCATTCTTGTGATGTCGTTCATGACGATTGGCCTAAATTCCACCGCTACCGCCATCGCAGCACTGCGCGAGCGCAACACCTTCAAGCTCTACGTATGCTTTCCGGTGTCGCGTTTCGTATTTCTGGCCGCGTTGATCACCGCGCGGATGATCATGATGGCGCTTTCCGCGATCGTGCTGTTCCTGGTCGCGCGTCTTGCTTTCGGTATCGCGCTACCGCTGTGG
This sequence comes from Robbsia andropogonis, assembly GCF_034047095.1. Classification (NCBI taxonomy): domain Bacteria; kingdom Pseudomonadati; phylum Pseudomonadota; class Betaproteobacteria; order Burkholderiales; family Burkholderiaceae; genus Robbsia; species Robbsia andropogonis. The sequence continues at coordinate 146,445 of NZ_CP139166.1, forward strand.
AGCAGTGCTGGACTGCGCGCGCTTCCTATCGTGGCGCTGGGCGCGGCGATGGTGCTCAGTTTCGGCGTGTTGCTGGCGAGCCGCGCGAAGTCGCTCGCGGCGGCGGAGTTGGCGTGCAACATCACCTATTACCCGCTGCTGTTCCTCAGCGATCTGACGATTCCAATGCACGGCGCTCCTGAATGGTTGAAGGACGGCCTTAAATTCATTCCGGTTAACCAGTTTGCCGTGACATTGCGCGGCGTACTTTTGGACGGTGGGCACTATGCCAGTTTCTTGCCGCAACTGTTCGGCATGGCGGTGAGCACACTGATTTTCATGCTGCTTGCCGCGCGCATGTTCCGCTGGCACGACGCATAAACGTTATTGCATGTCTTATCCGAAGGAGGACCTTGATGAAATCGCATAACCCCGTTACCAACTATTTGTCTCACTTGAGTAATCTCCTGCCCGCCATCGTGTTTCTGTTCTACGGTCGCCTTGGGCCAGGAGAACCTGACGAGCGCTGGACGCACGCGTTTCTTATCGGAGGTGTACTGGCGGTGCTGCACGGTTTGTGGCTGTTGCGTCGCCACAAGGGCAACAGCATCGCGCTGGGCGTCGATCTCTATCTGGTGATTGGGGGCGTGCTAGCCTTTACTTCCGCTGCGGCAAGTCGCCTGTGGGGAGAAGAACTCGGGCCGGCCGCCGTGCTGGTGTGCGTGCTCGTAGTGGGTATTCTGCAGACTGTGTGGAATAACGGCGGCTTTATCGACTGCGCCGCCGCCGATCGGGAGCGTACGCGTTTTCTATCGATGGTAATGATAGCCGTGACGCTCGTGGCGCTGGCGGTTTCGATTTTGATGCGCCATAGCCCAATTCTGGGAGGCGTCGTACCGCTGTTCGCGTTGGTGTTGGTCCGAGGCCGGCTGCGCCGCCAAGCGGTAGCGGCCAGCTAAGAATGGGTACCGCCTTCGACACCGCGCGGTCCGCCAACCACGCGCTTGCGGCAGCGCTGCCCCCGGGTGCGTGGTTGACCGGCGAGGCGTGCGCGCCATACCTCACCGATGTCATGCACTACCAGGGGAACGCGCTCGGTGTTGCACTGCCTGATAGCGTAGCGCAGCTGAGCGCACTCGTGCGTGCCGCCGTCGCGCATCGCGTCACGCTATTGCCGCAAGGCGAGCGAACCGGCCTTACCGGCGCCGCTATCCCGGATCGAAGCGGTGCGCAATGTGTCGTGTCGTTTACACGGATGAAACGAATCCGCCATTTCGATCGGGTGAATCGTAGCATTACGGTCGAAGCGGGTGCACTCCTGTCCGAAGTGAACCGGCATGTTGAAGCCGCCGGACTGTGCCTGCCGATCGATCTCGGGAGTGACCCCTGTGTGGGCGGCCTGGTCGGTGCGAATGCGGGGGGCAGTAGATTGGTCAAGTATGGCAGTACACGACACAATGTGCTCGGTGTGGAAGCCGTACTCGCGGATCGTGACGGCAGCGTACTAGATCTGCTTGCGGCATTGCGCAAGAATAATGTCGGGCTGGACCTGAAGCAGCTATTTATTGGCGCAGGCGGGGCGAACGGCCTCATCAGTGCCGTGTCGTTTTCACTCGCGCCGATCGAGCGTTCATCGCATACATTGCTCATCGCGCTAGCATCGTACGAAGCGGCGACAAGCTCGCTCATGGCGTTCGAGGCGGCGTTCGGCGAATTGCTGTCCGCCTACGAATTCATCTCGGCGACCGCGCTGAGGCGCGTCGCCGCGGCGTTTCCTCATATCACCACACCCTTTGCCGACAGTGACGCGGCATGTTTTGTACTTGTCGAGATCGCGAGTGGGATGCCTGGCCTCGATTCGCTCCTTGAGGCCCGTGCGCTTGAGGTGGTAGAAGCGCTCGTCGACAATCATGCAGTCCTTGATGCTGTCTTTGCACAAAGCGAACGCTTCTGGCGCATCCGCGATAGTTTGCCACTCGCAGTCGCGCAAGATGCGTTGCCTTTGTCATTCGATATATCCTTCACGCGGGGTGCGCTTGCACCGTTTCTTGTCGAAACAGCGCAATGGTTTGCCGCGCAACATCCGTCGCTGGGCTATTACGAGTTCGGTCATTTCGGTGACGGTGGCTGTCATCTCATCATTGCGATACCACTGGCCCTCATCGAGCAATACGGACCGATGCGGCAAATCGTATTACGACGAGAACTCTATCAAAGGGTACTTCGGCATGGTGGTAGCTTTAGTGCAGAACACGGGATTGGCCCCGGTAATGTGGCTTATTACCGAAAATTCGTGCCACCCGTAGTACAGGTTGCGTCCGGCATAGTCCAGCGGGCGCTCGACCCTCACGCGCTTGTCGGGCGCGTCCAGTATTGAGAAGGCGATGGACGCGGTGATCTGCCCGGTTTCTTAAGACCATTCGGTTCTAGCAATAACGGCAGTGGTTGAATCGCTTTCTAAACGCAGGCGATACGCCAGCGGTGTGTCGTGGTTCGGGCTTGAATGCGGTCGGACTTCGGGAACAGGCAACCGTCCACTGATGCCGAGAGCGGTCATCCAGACGGCGTGGCTCAATGTCTCCTTCGGGTCCAGGCCGTGTTGAAACCAGATCATTACTGTGCGACGCGTGACGATGCCCCCAAGGATTGTTTGACTTTCTTCGGGCTCTGGTGCAAATAGGCGGCGCGGCCCATAAGAGGGGTAAGCGCAGGCAAGGTGAGCGGGAAAATGGAGCCGGTAACCGATGAAACGCGCTGTCCAACGCAACGTCGACTACAAAGCCCGGAAGGCATGAATCGCTTGATCGATGCCAGCATTCGTGACATGACGATGCGTCACTACTCTGATCGCATGCGCACCGTTGGCGCGGACCAGGATGCCCGCCGTGGCCAGGCGTTGACAATAGGCCTCGGCCCGACCATCCGGAACACGCAGGCGAACGATATTACTTTGTGGCGCGATATCGTCCCGTTCGATTCGATTCGTATGTGCCAGCCCGTTCCAGAGGCGGTGGGCGCGGTCATGATCCTCCTGCAAACGCGCGGGCATCTCTCTCAACGCCACCAGTCCGGCCGCAGCCATGATGCCCGCCTGACGCAAGCCGCCCCCGACCTGGCGCCGCAGGGTCCGTGCGCGCAAAATAAAGTCAGCATCGCCCGCGAGAATTGCGCCCATCGGCGCGCCCAGACCTTTGGACAAGCAGAATGTGACGCTGTCCGCACATCCAGCCAATGCCGAGACGGGTTGCCGCAACGCGACAGCGGCATTAAACAAGCGAGCACCGTCTATATGGATCGCAATGCCGCGCTCGGCTCCCAGCGACGCAATCCCTTGCATATAGTGCATGGATGGTACATACCCACCGGATGCATTATGTGTGGTTTCCACCGCGATTATCGCCGTCGGTTCGCCATAGCGTGAAAAGCCACCGCGTGCCACATCCGCGAGTACGGCCAGATCCATTTCGCCGCGCGTCGACGGCACCATCCGACAGAACAATCCTGCAAGCCGCGATAGCGCACCACCCTCAGAATGCGCCATATGCGCGTGCGCATCGACAATGGCTTCGCCACCGCGTGGCGCGTGCACCAATGTTGCAATCGTGTTGCCCATCGTACCGCTGCACACGAACAGAGCGCCTTCCTTCCCTAGCGTCAGGGCTGCCTCGTGCTCGAGCAAGGCCACGGTCGGATCACCCTCAAGCGTGTCATCCCGCAACGTTGCGGTCTTCATCGCCTCCCACATGGCGTCAGTCGGTCGCGTCACCGTATCGCTGCGAAGATCGACGATGCCGTCGTGGCTGATGGCGCCGACGGGTACAGGGGTATTGTCAAGTATCTCAGTCATTGTTTTCCAATCGTTCATCTACCGCCGTCCCCTCGATACAAGGGGGCTTACTTGCCCAGCGACGCCGGCGCAATGGCGGGGGCCAAGGGATTGGATGATACGGATGGGATCGGCTCGGGCGCATCGTAAGGGATCCCGGCGAACTTCATGACAAGTTTCACCGCCACTGTGTTACTAAGAGACCGTTTCAAAAAGACCGCGAGGGGGGCTGTTAACCTTTTCGTCAAACTGCTAACCTTGGTCATCTGAACAACTGGAACCAAGGTGATGGGTGCACCGATCATTGATGACGAACTGTGGGCATTGATAGAACCTTTGCTGCCTCCGCCAAAGCCACGCCGCAAGAAATACCCAGGACGACTCCCGGTTTCCAACCGGGCTGCACTGAACGGCATCTTGTTCGTATTCAAGACCGGGATACGCTGGTGTGACCTCTCGACCAAACTCGGATTCGGCTCCGGGCCGACCTGCTGGAGGCGTTTGCGCGACTGGCAAAGGGTCGGCGTGTGGGGCGCGTTGCACGCACTGCTGCTCGCGAAGTTACGCGAGGTCGGCGAACTCGATTTCTCACGGGCGGTGGCCGATTCATCTTCGGTGCGAGCCGTTGGGGCGGGCGAAAAACTGGCCCGAACCCCACCGATCGCTCGCGACCGGGCTCGAAGCATCACATCCTCGTCGATGCCACTGGCGTCCCCGTCAGTGCCATCCTGACTGGCGCGAATCGCAACGACGTTACCCAGTTGCTGCCGCTCATCGACGCGATCCCGCCTATTCGCGGCGTACGCGGTCGACCGCTTCGCAAGCCCAAAGTCATCTACGCAGATCGTGGATACGACTCTGAGCCGCATCGCGAGCGGCTTCGTGCGCGCGATATCGAACCGGTGATCGCTAGGCGCCGTACGGAACACGGCAGCGGACTCGGCAAATTCCGCTGGGTAGTCGAGCGTACGCATGCATGGCTGCACAATTTTCGTCGTCTTCGCATTCGCTTCGAGCGTCGAGCCGACATTCACGAGGCATTCCTTAAACTTGGTTGCGCGCTCGTCTGCTGGAACATCTTCAGACGTGCCGAGCAGTCTTTTTGAAACGGCCTCTAAAGACATTCATAGCCGTGCGTCCCATGTCCAGGAAGGCGTCCACGCCGGCAATCACGGCAAGTGCTTCCAGCGGCACGCCGATCGTCGACAAGACCATCGCCACGGCCACGAGACCACCAGACGGCACATTGGCACTGCCCTTGCTGGCGAGCGTTGTCACAATCGTAATAGACAACAACATATGCCAGTCCATCGGCACATGGTAGGCATCCGCCAGAAAGCCCACGGCCAGCGCGAAATACATGATGGAACCGTCACGATTGAACGCATAGCCCAGCGGCAGGACAACCGATGCCACTGCTTTCGGAACGCCCATTGCGATCAGCTTTTCAAGATGCAACGGCAGACTGGCTTCCGAGGAACGCGTGGCAAAGGCCAACAAAAACGGCTCGCTGATCTGCTTGACCGTCTTCAACGGCTTTTCGCCGATCAAGCGCAATATCCCAAAGAAAACGAGCAGCAGAATTGCCAATCCGAGATACATTACCGCCACAAGTTTGGCGAGTGCAAAAAGCGTTGCAAGCCCCTTGCTCGCGAACAACCAGGAGACAATTGCGAAAATCGCGACAGGCGACAGCGCGATGACCCACGCGGTGATCTTGAACACACTGGCCATCAATGCATCCAGAACGTTCACCAACGGCAGCGCCCGCTCACCGATGGAGGCCAGTGCAAGACCGAGCAAGACAGAAAACACCAACACCGGTAGCATATTTCCGCCGGACATAGCGACCACGATATTCGTGGGAATCATATCCAGGAAGAACTTTGTCCAGTCGATCGATGTCGCGATAGCCTTCGCCGGCGTGGCCGCATCAGCGAGATTCGCACCCATGCCGGGGTGAAACACACCGTTAAGTAGTAGCCCCAAGGCGATCGAAAGCAAGGTGGCAATGAAAAAATACGCCAGGCTGATCGCAGAGACACGGCCAAGCGCGCGTGTCTGGTTTCCCATCTGATACACACCCAGCGTAATCGCCGTGAATACCAGCGGCACGATCACCATCTTGACCGCCTGTACGAAGGCCGCACCCACTGGCTCGATCGCTTTCGCCCAATGTGGCAGCACAAAACCAAAAATCATCCCTAAAGCCAAGCCAATAAGCATTTGCAGCGGTAGCGCGATGGGGCGCCGTTGTTGCCGAATCATGATCCGTCTCGTCGAATAGGTAGGATGAGTGCTTAGCGTGTCGCGCCGATGCGCGACAGATAGCGAAATCGGTGTTGCATCGCATGTTCGAGGTGTTCCCAAACAATGCGGCGGGCCGCGTCGCCGTCACGACGGACGATGGCCGCATGCAGCGCCAAGTGTTCTTGCAGGGCTTGGAATGCATCGTTGGCGTCGTAATCCACGACTTTTTGCAGCACGAGTCCGCTTTGATCACGCAGATTGCGATACGCCTGCTGCAGGCGCGCATTGTCCGTGGCCGAGAACATCGCGTCGTGATAAGCCCAACCCAGGCTTTGGGATCTGACGGAATCGAACGGTGCATGCGAGGCAAGAATTCTCAGCTGCTCGGCCACGGTCTCCAGTCGCGCCAGATCGCCGCGCGTCGCAGCCAGAAATGCGGCCATACCCTCAAGCGCGACCCGCATTTCGTGAATTTCCGACAGATCGGCAAGCGACATCTGGCGCACGAAAGTGCCTTGCATCGGTACTATTTCGAGCAAACCGTCACGCGATAGCGACTTCACCGCTTCGCGAACCGGGGTACGACCGATTTGCAATTTTTCGGATAACCCGCGTTCCGAGACAGGTGTTCCCGGTGCAATTTCGCCACTCACAATGAGGTGACGCAGCCGCGTATATGCGTCTCCGGGATCGATTTCGTTTTGTTCTTCGATATGCACGCGTCGGCGTCTCCGGGTGGTCGATGACTGGTATACCAGCATGACAAAATGGAGACGTCAACGAAACGATATATTTTGATCGACGCTGAGCGAGTCCGGGACGAACCGCCGCGGGGGCTTCGTCGCTGTGCCCCCGGACTCTAGAGCCGAGTGCTACTGAAAAAGGGGAGATGTCGGCGACAGAACCATCTAATGTGATTGCTCGCGCCTAAGCGGCACGCTCGTCGTTTTTAAAAGTCGTTTTATTTTTCCTGTTGCTGCGTTCAACTTAACGGCTAGTGCGTCTCGCTCTTGCGCTGTCCCACCGGAAAAATTGCTCAGCTCGGCCATAGCTTTCTTTAAACCTTGATGAATGGACATCAAATCGCTTACCCCCAAGCCGTCACCGTGTATCGATGCGTTCTCGATTCTTTGAAGATCATCAATTAGCGCTGTATGGCCTGAAGAAAAACATTCGAACATGGGTTCGGCAATACGAAACGAATTCATGTGCGCATTGCGAAGGGAAGGGTGTTTCGACGCGATCTCGGTGTTGGCACTCGATAGCGCGATGAACACCGACTCAAGCGTATCCCTACTATTCGCACGATCTTTAGGCGTAGCTAATTCATTCGGTAACAATTGACGCCGCTCACCCACTTTCTGCGCATCGAGTCCTGGAAGAATCTGTCCTTCAGGGAGCTTGTTCAGTATGTTAGCAATGTCGTTTGGGTGGAGAATTTCTCCGCCTAACACGTCACGGCCGATCCTGTGTAGATTCCATAGCACCGCACCAACGTTTTGTTTGTTCAGTGCTTTGCCGAACTCAAGATGATAGTGAGGCAACATCCGGCCATTATCTGCGTAATTCACGCCCAACGTGTGGTAATAGTCGTAGTCACGTTCGTTGGACGCGCGTGGAATTTTCCTGTCCTCATACACTTTTCCATCACCCTTCACGTGGTTTTCGTGAATCGTGATAAGCGGTGCGCCAGCTTCGGCCGCTACCTCGTTGTAGGCCATGATGACAGCTGCGACCGTGCGTTGCAGGTCTCTTTTCTGCGTCTGGCTGCGTGTACCGATAGCAAAATCAGATGACCCGGTGAGGTTCAGCAGACCTTTTGCACGGCGTATTTCAACGTTCTGCAACATCGAACCAGGCGTGCAAGCAACACGCTGCCACTCCATCACGTTGTTTTTCGCGATCATTATCGTGCCCGGATTGCGATGATTATGACTTTGTAACGGGTGTAGTAGGGGGTCGAATCGGCGAGTTTCCGGCGATAGCTTAGGGGTTGACTCCGGCAGCGGTGATTCCCTGTGCCGGATATCAGAACATCCATCGGATGAGGTTGCGTCGGATATCTTCATTCTGATTTAGATAAAATGAAACAATTGATCATTCTGGCACGTGCTTCCACTAGCCAAACTCCAGTGCCTCCGAAAAGTTGTAGCCTTTTTCGAAGTCTTTATTTGAGTAAATGCCATCTGGTGAAAATTCTCGGTAGTCCCCCGTTTTTAAGGGCGGCGGATTCAACCGGTCACTGCAACCCCCCGATATTGGTTGTTATAAAATCTGAGGTGTTGTCATGGCGAGCATATTTGGCCTGATGACGGATGTACGTAAGGCGCGTATCAGGACTTTATGACGAGGCGGCATTCTGATGAGCGAGATTGCGCGGGACATCCCAAAACGGTTCTGGTGCAAATAGGTAAGAGTGTTGAGAACGTTCTTACCTGTAGGATATCTTATCCAGCAGACGGTATAGCATTCCATACCGCAAGCAGAGGGGCATCCTTGAGGACGAGTTTGGTCAGATTGAACTGGCCCTTGCGAATGCGATGCATCAATTCGATGCCCGAGATCGTTACCACGGCATTTCTGAACCGTTTGAAGCCGAGCATCACGTTCGTTCTCGACTTGATGTTTCGATGGTCCTTCTCGATCACGTTGTTCAGGTACTTCGAGGAGCGGACCGTCATGCCTTCAAGCGGTAGGTCATCGGCCTTCATCTCCCGCATCGCACGGTGCGATGCTGGGTAACCATCGCGCGTGATAGTCTCTGGTGGCCGACCCTGGTGCCTGATCGCCTTGCGAAAAAAGCTTTGGCTGCGACTACATCGCGTTTGGCCCGGAGTAAGAAGTCCACTGTCTGAACATCTCGATCAACCGCCCGGTACAGGTAGACCCATCTGCCACGAATCCTTATATAGGCCTCATCGACCCGCCACGAGCCACCTGCGCGGATCGCGATGTGGCTCCAGCATTTAACGAACTCCGGGGTAAAGCGTTTCGCCCAGCGCATGATGGTGGTGTGAGCCAGCGATAAACCGCGCTCTGCCATCATTCCCACTAGATCGCGTAGGCTGAGCTTGTAGCGAAGGTACCAGCGCACGCACAGAACGATGATTTCTCGATCAAAATGTCGACCATCAAACAGCCCCGGCTTGTCTTTGCGCTTGCTCGTCATCGATCACCCGATTGTTGGGCTCAATACTTTAACTGATTCGCGCCTACTATTTGCACCCAAGCTGTCTTGACGCGGGTGCTCGGGCTGACTTGGGAGTGACCACCACATCACAGCATAAGCATGGAAGTCCGGACGAACTACTACATGCTTAAGCCGCAAGTCGGGCAAGACTCCCATGATCTTTCACAAGATCCCATTGCATCTTCTTGCGGATACTTTCAAGCGCTAACGCATCAAACGGGCTATGCCGGTATGCCTGACGCGCACGGCAATCGGGCACTCGCACCGACGAAGTGCATCCGATGCAATTTCATGTGCCAAATCGGGTCATCTAACGAACGAAATGTAGGGCGTTGTTGGCAACTGCGTCAGCTCGGACTATTCCCTTGCTTGAAAACAGATAGATTCGCGATTGGTGGCACCATGCTTGCTTAACGTGACGCAAACATAACACCCGTGCTAAACCTTACATTAAGCTTATAAAAAAACATCCTGATTAGGATTGCTGTTTATCAATTCATTATGGGAAAAGTAAAAGATGGTTGTGTTCGGTTCGATAAAGCGACATACCTTGATCCACGCACTCGGCGTCACATGCATGGCCTGGTTTCTCGGCGCTAGCGCCTATGCCGCGCCAAAGGCGCCGGTGCGACAGCCGGTAAAAGTGCTGATCGTTTCGATGTTCGGCCCAGAGGGAAAGGTCTGGCTCGACCACTTGGGTAAGACGCGAGCTATTCGCGTCGCGGGTTTGTCACCGGACTACCCTGATGTGCATTGCACGCGGGATGATGTCTGTGTGCTTACCACTGGCATGGGGCACGCTAACGCAGCCGCATCAATGGCTGCATTACTGTATTCGGGGCGCTTCGACCTGCGCAAGACGTATTTCCTGATCGCAGGAATAGCTGGAATCGACCCCGCACAGGGTACGCTTGGCTCGGCTGCATGGGCGCGCTATCTCGTGGACTTTGGCATTCAATGGGAGATCGACGCGCGAGAAATTCCGGCGAATTGGCAGTCGGGCTATCTCGGTATAAATACAAAAAGCGGCACGGAAAAACCGCCTCTGGATTATCGCACTGAGGTGTTCCAGCTCGATGAGGCTTTACTGCAGCGCGCGTATGCTTTGTCGCGCAACGCGGTGCTGACCGATAGCGTGGAGGCGCAAGCCTATCGAGCAAAGTACCCTGGTGCGCCGGCCAATCAACCGCCAAGCGTGATCCAGTGCGATACGCTGTCGGGTGACACCTGGTTCTCGGGAACTGCGCTCGGACAGCGTGCGCGGGACTGGACGAAACTGCTGACGGATGGGCGAGGGGTGTATTGCACCACGCAGCAGGAGGACAACGCGACATTCGAGGTGATCAAGCGCGGCGCCGCGGCGGGATTGGCCGACCCCCGACGTGTTGCCGTGCTACGCACCGGCTCGGACTTCGATCGACCGCCGCCAGGTGGATCGAACGTCAACAATTTGCTGGATTACCAGCAGCAGGGTGGTTTCGTGCCTGCCGTCGATAACCTGTATCGCGCGGGGAAGCCGTTGGTCGACGCAATCGTAAAAGACTGGCCGCATTGGAAAGACGGTGTGCCTGAGGATGACACATCATCCACCCCGTGAGTGGACAACTGACGTCCACTCATTCATGGCAGGTACGTTGCCCGAGCGTGCGGCTTCGCCGCGCTCGCCTTTTCTCATTTTCGATGCGAGCACGTTTTGGATATTCTGCGTAGTTTGGTGGGCATGGGTCTGTTGTTGGTTATTGCTTATGCGCTGTCCGTCAATCGGCGGGCGATCCGGATGCGTACTTTATTGGCTGCAATGCTGCTCCAGGTTGCGGTTGGCGCGCTTGTATTGTTTCTGCCGCAGGGTAGCGCGGCGCTTTCGAGCGCGGCGCGCGGGGTCAACGACGTGTTGGAGATGGGTAACCACGGCGTGTCGTTCATGTTTGGCGGGCTGGTTGACGACAAGATGTTCCAACTCTTTGGTGGTCACGGTTTCATCTTCGCGCTGCGTGTGCTGCCGATGATCATTTTCGTGACGGCGCTGATCGCGGTGCTGTATCACATCGGCATCATGAAATGGGTCATTAATGTTGTAGGCGCGATACTCGGCAAGCTGCTAGACGTGAGTCGTATCGAGGCGTGTTCCGCCGTTGCAACAACCTTTATCGGTCAGAGTGAGATCCCCGCATTCGTCAAGCCGTTCATCTCTCGTATGACCGGCGCGGAACTGTTTGCGGTGATGTCGAGTGGCATGGCCTCGATTGCCGGCTCGGTCCTTGTTGGCTATATCGGTCTGGGTGTCAAGCTTGAATATCTGCTTGCGGCGTCTTTCATGGCAGTTCCTGGTGGCCTTTTATTTGCGAAGATCATTTTCCCCACCACGGAAACCAGCACTGCGGATTTCACGCACCTGACGGCGGGCGAACACCGCTCGGCGAATGTAATCGACGCGGCGGCGTCCGGCGCGATGACCGGTCTACGAATCGCGGTGAGCGTGGGGGCCATGCTGATCGCTTTTATCGGATTGATTGCGCTGTTGAACGCCATGATTGGCAACGTCGCGGGTCTGTTTGGCTATTCGAATTTGACAATGCAAGGCATTCTTGGCCATATTTTTTCGCCGCTTGCCTGGCTGATTGGCGTGCCCTGGCAAAACGCCCAGATCGCTGGCAATTTCATTGGTGAGAAAATGATTCTCAATGAGTTCGTCGCCTATGCCGACCTGTCGCCGTATTTGAAGAGCGCCAATGACGTCCTCGCCGCGGGCTTGACGGTACTTGATCCCCGAACGATCGCCATCGTCTCATTCGCCTTGTGTGGTTTCTCGAATTTCTCCTCGATCGCAATTCTTGCTGGCGGCTTCAGCGCCGTCGCGCCCGAACGTCGCGCCGAAGTGACGCGCTACGGCTTGCGAGTGGTCGCCGCAAGCACCTTGTCAAATCTGATGAGTGCGGCAATTGCCGGCATCTTTCTGTCCTTGCATTGACGACAGAATCAGTAAGCAATAGTCGGTATTGACTGCGGTACGGACAACCGTCTTTCCTGGTGCGGAACATACATCAACAATCAGCACGATTATTTCTTGCTATCGGAGAACACGTATGCGGGCTATGAAACGTGTATGCGAAGTAATGTGGGCACAGTATTCAGAAACGTCTGTCAATATCGTGCGGACCGCGGCGTCCGGTAGTTTGCTCGCGGCATGCGCACTAGTGTCGGCCCCGTCGTGGGCAACAGGGTCACCCGATGACGGCGGCAACGCCGCCGAGGCTGGCCTGCCTGCAAGCGATACGGCAAAGAATGCATCACCGAATACGGTGCGCGCGTCGCCTCACGAAAGCGCGGAAGGGAAGCAAAATCCAGACAGCGCGGCGCCGCTTCCCGCGATTGCCGAACCGGCCGTTGAGAATCGACCCTGGCTACATAACACGGTCAGTATCATCAACAGCAGCCTGACGCGGTTTGGACCGTATCGCACCGGTAATACCTATCTCGAATATGAATATTTTGGTACGAAGGGACCGTTTAACCTCTACGGCTACGTGGATGTGTTGAAGGTATTCAATGCGGGCACAAAAAATACGTCGGGGCTCTGGGACCAGGGGCCGCCTTTTTTCAGTGAGCAGGAACCCCGTGTCGCGCTTGATACGCTTGCAGGAAAAGCGTTTCGCTTTGGCCCTTTCAAGCATATCTATCTGGCGTCAGACTGGATTTATGAACAGGGAGGAAGCCGCGCGGACGAGCAAAATACTCTATATATAGGGCTCGGTACCGACATCGACACGCACACGCCCCTTTCTCTTTCGGCGAACCTCTACGTCAATCGTAATTGGCAGAACTATGGCGCGGCTAACGAGTATTCATGGGACGGTTACCGTTACCAGATGAACTACTTCTATCCGATTGGTCATTACCTGGGGGGCGACTGGAGCTATTCAGGCTTTTTCAACTATGACTTTGGATCACGGCTGCAAGAGAAAACGGGAGGTAACACGCGCACTGACAACGCATTTGTCGAGACGAACGCCCTGATCTATTCCTATCAGCACTTACGTCTGGTAGCGGTGGCCCGATACTTCCACAACGGTGGTCAGTGGAGCGGCTCGGTTTTGAACTTCGGTAGCGGAAATTTCCAGAATCGCTCTACGGGTTGGGGCTATTACTTCGAGGTTGGCTATCAGTGGGGGCGGATTTGAATGGGGGCTCCGCTAACTCTCCCAATGCAATATGCTGCAGTAGCATGATCGTCTTCCCATCGACAATCTGCCCGCGGGCTATCGCCGACAGTGCATCGTCTATCGTAAGCTCTATTACTTCGATGTCCTCGCCCTCGGCTTCCACGCCGCCTCCGGGACTGACCCGAGCCGACGCATCGTATTCTCCCGTGAAAAAGAAAAGCTTTTCTGTTACGGAACCAGGGCTCATGTAAGCCTCGAATACCTTGCGAACGTGTTGCACGCGATAGCCTGTTTCCTCCTCTGCCTCAGCCCTGATGCGTTCCTCCGGCGACGCGTTATCAAGCAGGCCGGCTGCGGTTTCGATCAGCATACCGTCGTGGCCGTTCACGAAAACGGGAAACCTGAATTGGCGTGTCAGTATCACCGTCCGTTGGGCGCGGTTAAAGAGAAGGATGGTCGCGCCGTTGCCACGATCGTAGGTTTCCCGGTTCTGCCGCTGCCAGGTTCCGTCGCGGCGACGAAAATCAAATGTCGTTTTCTTCAGCACATACCAATCATCCGACAGCGTCACCGAATCGATAATACGTACGCGGTCGCGTGTTGGGGTCATGGCACTCTCCTTCTGTGTTGAGTGCTTTTATGATATCGTGCAACTTCATGCAATATCAAGATAAAACGTGCAAAATCATGCTGACGTCGCAGCGGAAGAAATTGATACTCGATATGCTCGCGAAAAACGGGCAAGTCCTGGCAGGAAACCTCGCCGGGACATTTGAGGTATCGGAAGACACGATACGACGCGACCTGCGTGAACTTGCGTCGGAAGGCTTGCTTCAGCGCGTACACGGCGGAGCGCTCCCCGCTTCGCCTGCCGTCGCGCCATTTTCAGCGCGTCGCGCGATGGACGCTTCGGGAAAGACGGCTATTGGGCGTGTCGCCGCATCGATGATCGCACCGGGTCAGGTCGTCGTGATTGACGGGGGCACTACTTCCGCGGAGTTGGTCCGGCATATCCCGCACACACTGTCGGCTACCGTCGTGACGCATAGCCCAACAGTCGCCGTCGCATTAGTCGATCATCCGGCAATCGAGGTCATCATGATTGGAGGCAAACTTTATAAACATTCGATTGTGAATGTGGGGTCCGCCGCTATTGAAGCGATGTCTCACATTCGTGCGGATCTTTACTTCATGGGCGTGACTGGCGTGCATCTGACCGAAGGGCTCAGCACCGGCGACCTTGAAGAGGCATATGTGAAACGCGCGCTTGCCGCGCGCTCTGCCGAGACAATCGTCCTGGCGTCGATGGAAAAGCTCAATGCGGCGTCGGCTTATGCTATAGGCGACGTGACGCTCGCGCAAACAATCATTGTCGAGAGCGACACGAGCGAAGCATTCTCCGCCGACTTGGAAGCAGCAGGTGTCAGTGTTGTTCGGACCTAGCCTACACGCCACCTATCAACGAAGCGCGGCCAATGGCAAGCCATCGATCTAATCGACAAGATCGGGAAAATTGAAGGGTATTAGCAGCACGGTGTCGTTGCGGGAATGAGCGACCACCAATTTAAAGTAGTGATGGTCGAAAGCGAATTCGAATGGCGTCGCCGCGCTGATACTGATGAGACGTTCGTCGTCCTCGACGTGGCGTTGCGTATCTATTTTCGCGGCGCGTCGGCGGACGATGGATTGATCGTGTTGCGCGCGGGTTAAATGGCGGTGGTACCAAAGGATGTCGAACACAAGCCTCGCGAAAACAGCGAGGTAAAGCTGTTATTGATAGAGCCACGCCGGGTTGTCAACGCCGGTGATGGCGCGACGAGTGACCGAACGGTAGAAAATAACCAGTAGATCTGATCATGCTTGCTGCTATTTCGTGATGAACCGCTCATGGGGATGTCGAATCGCGCCCGCATATTATCCGACGAGTTGCCGCGGCAGCATCTTGTTCCTCTCATCTTGATAACTGGAGATGCCATGGACAGCTGCATTTATTCGGTAAGAGTTACGTGTCCTCGCTTGCTTGCAGGAACATAATGCAGGTTTTCCTCTCATTTTTACCATTTATATGGAATGCATAGGCGTTTCGGTTTTATGGAACGCTGCGTGACGCTTGAAGAATGGTGGTTTCCCTAGTCATTATCAGTGGTGTTGCAGCAACGACCGCATTCACTTCTATCAATTTTCCGCGGCTGCGTTACAATTTTCGCAACTGGCAAGCCGCGGGTGATGCCTTGTGTTCATCTTCGTGAATGTGCCATGCATTGCATGTCGCAGCGGTGCAAATATCGGGGTACTCGTTGCCAAATTACCAAATTTGGTTTCGGAGTGGGCTTCATGATGAACCGCCGCGAAGCTATGCCACGCGCAATGGCTTTTCCCCGCTAGGTGACGCGGCGATTTTTTCGAGGCTCTGGAAGCCTGATGGGGTTAACCCGTCGACTACGAATGACTTACGAAAGAAGGAGTCTGGGCAGGTTTCATCCGAAATGAGCGGATCGCGAGACCGTATCATCGTAGGCACATCGACCCAGTCGGCACCGTATAAGAATTGACGTGCCACGCAAGATCGACGGGTTTGCGAGAGATGCGCCGCCCGCGTCGGACAAGCAGTCATGCGGGAATAGTATTTCGGCATACATAATATGTATTACAAGAAGGGCTCTCATGCCGTTTGCATGTTGCCCCGCAAAAAAGAGAAGATTCGAATGACAAATATTTTGAGAAAACTACGCTTGCGGCGGAAGTTTTTCTTGCTTGGCACGATAGCGCTTGTCCTTGTTTCGGCGCCGACAGCGTTTTACCTGCGCGAGGCGAATAAAGCGGTGGCACAGATCAGGCACGAGATGGACGGAGTTGCACCCGCACAGCAATGGCTGGCCGTGTTGCAGGCGATACAACAACATCGCGGGCTAGCAATAGACCCTTCCGCAGGGGCGGCCCAGGACGAAAAGGCCCGACAGATCGACCAATTGCTTGATACGTTGCAGAAGTCGCTTGCAACAACCGATAATGCCGAACTGGTTGCCGCACTCGCCGAGGTGCAGCGCGATTGGGCGGCAGTGAAAGCCGATTCGATAAAGACGCCGAGGAACGCACTTGAAATCTATAAGTCGCACACGGCGTTGTTATCAAAGATGTTTGATGTAAATGACCTTTTGCTTGATAACTACGAACTCAGTCTGGACTCGAACCTGGACAGTTATCAATTGATATCGGGATTGCTGATTGGGTTGCCCGCCTCATCCGAAGAACTTGGAAAACTACGTGCTCGCGGCACCGCGGTCCTTGCGGCGAGCACGATTACGCTTGCCGACCGCGAAGCCATCCGAAACCTGATCGAACGTGCGCGCGAGCATCATCAGGAGATGACGAGATCTATTGGAAAGGCGTTCAAAGCCGATCCTAGATTGCGCGATCGTTTTGGCATGGCTTTCAAGACCGCCGTGGATCAGGCTGATACGGCCATCAAGATGGCCGACGACAATATCGTCAATGCCGACTTGGCCACACTTAGTGCAAGCGACTATCGGCGGGCGATGACATCGGCAATCGATGCGCAATTTGCGTTCAATGCTGTGGGCGTCACGGTATTGCGTGAATTGCTGGAGACGCAATTCAGTGACTTACGTCGGACCGAAACTATTTTACTGTTGTCGATTTTCGGGATTGCCTGTTTGGCAGCGTGGTTCGCGCGCGCCATTGTTCTGTCGATAACCCGTCCGTTGGATCAGGCGCTGGATGTGGCGCGGCGTGTCGCGGCGGGCGACCTTCGATCCGTTGTTGATGTAGAAGGGTCCGATGAACTCGCGATATTACTTACCGCATTGCGCAATATGAACAGCAGTCTCTCCAGTATTGTTGCCAATGTACGCCAGAACGCCGAGACGATCGGTGTGGCTAGCCGCGAAATTGCATCTGGAAACGAGGATCTGTCCAGCAGAACCGAGCAGCAGGCGGCGTCGCTGGGAGAGACTGCCGCATCGATTGGGCAATTTGCGACAGCGATCAAGCAGAATTCCCACAGTGCTGCCGAGGCGAACCGACTGGCGCAGGACGTGAGCGGATCAGCCACGCAGGGTGGGGTGGCAGTCGACCAGGTTGTGGAGACAATGCAGTCCATTGCCACTCGGTCCGAGGAAGTCACGCAGATCATCGGGGTTATCGAAAGCATCGCGTTCCAGACGAACATCCTTGCGCTAAATGCGGCGGTTGAAGCGGCGCGCGCCGGCGAACAGGGGCGTGGGTTTGCCGTGGTGGCAAGCGAGGTGCGCGCGCTCGCCCAGCGCAGTGCGAGTGCAGCCAAAGAGATAAAGACACTGGTTACCGCCAGCGTCTCTCAAATCACCGAAGGCTCGTCTTTGGCGCAGCAAGCGGGCGGCCGTATTCATGCACTGGTTTCTTCCATCGGACGCGTCTCGGCGGTGGTATCCGAAATTGCCGCGGCGAGTACCGAGCAGGGCGTTGGGGTTGAGCAGGTCAACGTGGCCGTGAGCCAGATGGACAGTGTGACGCAGCAGAACGCAGCGCTGGTAGAGGAGGCCGCTGCGGCGACGGCAAGCCTGCAGCAGCAGGCGCAGGCACTTGTCGAAGCGGTAGCTAAATTCCAGTTGCCGTCTGCGGGACATTCGTCTACGGCCGACGACGGTAAGCACAGGGAAGCAAGGATTGCCTACGCAACCGCTTGATAGGTAACTACGGATGTAAATGGTCATGCAAGTCGTACGACTTAGCAGTGCTGTACCTGTCTCCTATGTGAACACAACAGCATGGCCTTATTTTTTTTGTCCCCTAAAGACGTTCGACGATAAAGAAAGTTCAGTCTTTGCCGTAAACCATTGGCATGGCATTACGCCATTGGAAAACAAACAATCCCTACGAAAAAAATAGCAATCATGATGGATTTATCCCGTATAAAAGTAGGAACAAGGCTCGCGTTGGGTTTCGGCGCGGTCCTTTGCGTGCTTCTGGTGGTTGCCATCGTTGGCGTGGTCAAGCTAAAGCAACTCAATGATGCGCTTACGCAAAGTATTGACTTCGGTACGGCTGAGGCGAACACCTTGTCACGGGCACTGAACGATGCTCAGGATGCATCGTCCGCAATGCGTAATCTTATTATCCTCACTGACATGCCGCGCATGACCGTGCAGCAGGGCATTTACGATAGCAAGATGAAAGACTACTTGCAGGTCGCGAAGCAGGCTCACGCCCTCATGGAGAAGGACCCGCAAAAAGACGCCCAGAAAGATGCGCTACTGCTCCAGGCCGCCGAAAGTCGGCAAGCCGCTATTCCGCTCGTCGATAAGGCAGCAAAGCTCGGCTTGGCGAATGATCCTGCAGGCCCCGATTTTCTGATGAACGAAGCAGGACCCGCGCTTGATCGATGGACCGGTTCGCTCGCTCAGTTAAGAGATTATGTAGTGAGCCAAGGGGAAATCCAGGCCGCGGCTGCGCATGCGACGTACCGCTCTGCCAGGGTTGCGATGCTCTCGTTGATTGCTGTTGCAATCTTGGTTGCGCTAACTGTCTGTATCTTGATCGTGCGTAGCATTCAGCGGCAGCTTGGCGGTGAGCCGGATCTCGCGGCCAGCGTTGTCGGGCAGATTGCAGACGGCGATCTTACGGTCGATTTTCTGCTGAAAAACAACGACGCTTCCAGCTTGCTGTATTCGATGCAGGTCATGCGCAACAAGTTGACATCGACGATTGGTGGCATTCACCAGGCAACGGAATACATTACAACTGCATCGCATGAAATTGCTAGCGGAAACGCCGAGCTTTCCACGCGTACCGAACAACAAGCGGCATCGCTGGAGGAGACGGCTGCAAGCATGACGCAGCTGACTGAAACGGTCAAACAGAATGCCGATAACGCGCGCGAAGCCAATGCATTGGCGACCAAAGCCAGCGACATCGCCGATGCCGGTGAGCAATCTGTTCAGTCTATGGTCGGCACTATTGGCCGGATCAGCAGCAGCTCAAGCAAGATCTCTGAAATTACAGGGGTCATTGAAGGCATTGCCTTCCAGACAAATATCCTTGCGTTGAATGCCGCTGTTGAAGCCGCGCGTGCCGGTGAGCAAGGCCGCGGTTTTGCGGTGGTTGCCAGCGAGGTCCGCAATCTGGCTCAACGCTCCGCCGCTGCAGCCAAGGAAATCAAGGAAATGATCACCTCTTCCGTGACGACGATTGAGGCAGGTGCTTCCCAAGCAACAGAGGTTAGCGCCACGATGGCCCAGGTAAAGCAAGCCATCAAGCAAGTTTCCAATATCGTCGGGGAAATCAGCTCCGCTTCGGAGGAGCAAAGTCGTGGCATTCAGCAAGTGAATCAGGCGGTAGGTCAAATGGACGAAGTAACACAGCAGAATGCCGCGCTGGTCGAGGAAGCCGCCGCAGCAGCACAGTCACTCGAAGAGCAATCGATCAAGCTCAAGGACGCAGTTTCGGCGTTCAAGGTGGGTGCGATTGGAAGCCAAAGGCTGACGACCTCACCAGGCTCTGTGAGAAAGCCAGCATTGGCATGGTAGCAGTCAGCGTCGGCTGGGCACTGTCAACTTGGGGAGCACGGACAGCACAAGGTCAGGGAGCGAGTGCCGGTCAGAAACCAGTAGACCGGTTTTGGGTGATGTTGGTAAATTTGCCCCACGCCTCGAACTGGGCTGCGAGTTTTTTGCGATGAACTGACGCGCGCAGCTGATGGCGCTTGAGCGTGACATGACATGTTGACGGATCGGCCCGAAGCACTATAGAAATTTCCGAGTGCGTGTCGGGCTGCGAAAACCGCGAATACGTCGTTCGCGTCCGCGTGTAGGTTGGTGGCGGTTCTTGGCTCGGCCGTTGAGGCGAGCAGCCGCTTTTGACGAACACGTGTTTCACATTCGCTAGATCCGGAATCTCTGCTTTCGCCGCCGGAGAGCTGCGCAGTTGATCGGTGACGATCTTGCCCGGTACCGGGTTCGAGCGCAGCACACGCCGACCCCACGCTCGAAAAGCAATTGCGCAGTGTCACGCAGACTTAGCTGGAAGCGGAAATACCAACACACCGCGCAGCTGATGACCGAAGGCGGGAAGCGATGACTGGTATAGAGCGATTTTGGTTTTTTTCATCACGACATCTTACGTCGGTTTTCCTACGCCTTGTTTACTTGAGCCAGCGCTGCGGCGGCATCGATGCGCTTTCCGATGCGGCCTGCGGCGGCGTAATTCCCTACACCGAGATGACGAGTTCGGTGTATTTCAACAGATGCCCGTCCGAAGTTACCAATCTCAACAGCTCCGACATTGCTTGCGCAACGAGAATGCACCAGGGCTAGCCATCAGAGATTATCACGCTCGATGGTTACGCTGCCTCGCACCGCGCGGTGCGGGGGATGGAGGCAGATGGCCTGCTTGCTTGAAGGCATGACGGTCCGCTCCTCGAAGTACCTGAACAATGTGATATAGCAGGCCCATCGAAACATCGAGTCCATAACAAACGTGATGCTCAGTTTCAAACGGTTCAGAAATGCCGCGGTAACGATCTCCGGCATCCAATTGATGCATCGCATTCGCAAGGGCCCGTTCGATGTGACTAAACTCTGTCTCAAAGATGCCGCTCTGCTTGCCGTATGGAATGCTGTTCTGTCTTTTTGATAAGACATCCTACATGTAAAAAAATTTCAACACGCTCACCTATTTGCACCAAAACCGCTTCGTAGGCTATTTTTATTCGTTAGAGGCACCTATCCTTCGGTCTGACGGTCAGCGCGCGCATGCCTGATGCATAGTATTGGTGAGCTAACCGCTAATACTTCAGCTTAACTGGCTGGCTACATGCACCCATGATGCGAATCTCGTCGAAATCTGCTGAGGTATCTCCGCCAAGGAGCAGCGCGCCATCGAATTCGTCCGAAGCTGCCGCATCCGAGCCGAAACGCCGTCCGTTGTCGCTACCGACTTTTGAGGGATTGGCATGCCTTCCCGCATGCGCGCGGATGCCTAATGCAACGGACATTCCGACGCATGCGGCTGCAACCGTGCGTTCAATGCCACCGCGCCGGGATATTCGTACGCTCGTTACAAGTTCGTCGCCCCCCGCCATGCCGCGCGCCGAAAGGTCGACTGTGTCGGCGTCCGGAGCATTTGCGGTGTCGCCTACTAATCCCCCCGAGCGGATGCTGGAACGGATCGACCGGTTGATCGGCGCCACCATCGATCCCAAGGTGGCTAACGAGATTCTCGCCGACGCTGGGGATGCCAAGAGTCCAGTTACGTTCGACGGTTTCGGCAGGATCGAGGATCTTGCGCCACTGCACCATATATCCCCGGCGCTGGTTACCATGCTCGAGAACGCGGTAATCAAACCGCTGACGACGACGAACGCTCGCGGCCCGCGCGAGGCACCGCGCGCCGAACGCGACATTCTGGTGCGCGCGATGCATCTGCTCGGCATGGAGCGCAATCCAGTCAACCAGGCGTTGCTCGTCGATGCAAAAAAGCTCTTCCTGTCCAGTGGGTTCAGCCGTCTTGCGGTCGCAGCATTTGTCCATGACGCACTCGCTCGCGTTGGCGACGACGTGTTGCTGCACGATCAATTCACCAAACTCGCGGCCGAAATCGCGAAACCGGTAACCGTCCCGCAGCTCGCTGACAACCTGTACGGCCGCACATTCGAATCGTTGCTGGTAGAAGATCTGGTACGCTGGCCGCCAAAAAACGTTTTACGCGTCTCACGTGAGCTCGGGCACGGTATTGTTGAAACAATGGAGTCGTATCCGCCTGCCGTGTTCAATGAGCTGGTGAGCATACTCCGCAGTGACGTGCGGCCTTGGTTCGGGCTGTCGCAGTCGATGCGGAACTTTTTGGATCACCCGACGATGGACACGCTAAAGGCATGTATGGCGGACACCTCGAACGGCATTGAAGCAATTAAAACTGTCAACGTCGCACAGCGCATGGTTTTGGCGATTCACAACGTGTCTGAGCGCGGTGAAATAGAACGTCCCGAGTGGTACCGCCGATGCTTCGATTTCTACTGCGATTTCCTTAGCACACAAAAGCCCGGAGGTAAGTCTCAACTGTCCGGTGTGCGCGCGCAGGATCCGGGTAACTGGCTGCACTATCAGCCAAACGCCGCCAACACGAAGAGTCCTTGGAAAGGACAAAGCTGGACGCACAGTCGCGTGGTCACTCCGGAACGTCTTTCCGCTTTCGAACAGGACGCCCTCGCGCGCGGCCAGCCGATCGTCAACGGTGCGTCAGGCCAGACCGGCATGGTAGCGTCCTTTGGTCACCATCTCGGACAAAGTCGTCCGCAGTTGTCACAGCGAGACTTGCATTTGACGATCATGATTTGCCTGGTGTTCAACGGCGGCCACTCGACCGAGGAGGTGCTGTTCGCGCTCGACGCGATCAGGGATCTACATACGCCGGGCAGCGAACCGCGCGGTTTGCCGGAAGATTTTCGTGGTGGGTATGAACTGATCGCGGAACTAGCGGACGGCAAGGCGGGCAAGCAGATGCTCAGAGACCGCATGGATACCGCTTTGGAGCGAACCGTTGCCTATTGCGCGAAGCATGTTGTCTAAAGCGACCCGAAAATGAGACGGGATCGGCGCTTTACGTTGTCCCGTGCGTTGATCTTTCGCACCAGACATTCGCGAAAGGCTTTGTTGTTTGTCATCGTTGATGACGCCCCCGTTGCTTACAATCTTCAGTCAGTATGAAACCCATAATTGGTACAGTAGCTAACGTTGCTGGTATAACGCAATCGGGGAATGCTGATGTGAACCCGGCAGAAGCGGCAGCACGGCCCGGGTCGCCGCGACGGAGCCGCACTGTCCACTTAGGTGGTCTTTCTGGTTTGTTTAAGGCGGCGAACTGTGCGCTACCGCGAACCGTTCAGGGCGCCGCGCCGGGCCCAAGTCGCGCTATTCCTGCAATCGATACCCCGGGAAACACCACGATCGCAAACTTGTCTATTGCGCGGGAAGTATTAAAGGATATCCGAACGACGTATTATAAAAGCCCGAATTTTAAGTCCAGCAATAAATGGCGAACCAAAGTCGATCAGGAATTGGAAGTCGCAAGGTTGAAGGCGGCCAGCGCCAGTTTAAGCCGCTTGCGCGGCAATAGTTTGCGAAACCTATGCGACATCGAAAATGCAACGGCACATAACTGCGGTGAGTTGTCGAGGCTGGCGATGGAAAGGCTATCTGGCAGGAATGTTAAGGCTGCTCATATCGTGATTGGTGGGTCCACGATTGCACATGCTTTTGCCGCTATTCTGCCTTATGGGTGCGCGGAACAAAAAATTTGGGAGCGCGATATGAGTAAATGGGACGAAGGCATAATTATCTGCGACCCATGGTTGAATATCGCTTGTCCTGCTCCAGAGTTCAACAGGCGTCTGATTGAAAAGCTGAATAAATGGGATGAAGCGGGAAAGCGAATTTCTCACGAAGGGCAGTGGCTTTCTGCAAATGACGAGAAATTGAGGGACGCTATCGTCGCCGGTGAAAAACGAACATGCATTGTGTCTTCGCCGCCGAGGGTGCAGGGATTCCACATAAAATAGACGTATTGATAAAACCCGTTTGACCGCGTTGCGCTGTATTTATGAATATCTTTTTTGTGCTTAAGGCGTAACTGCGTGGCGTCGGGAGAATGCGCACGGGTCTGGCCGGTTCGTAACTGACAGGTGGCAGAGCTCGCGTACTTCGAGAGGGGCTCTCTTCCAATCCCCAGCATGCCACGCGCATCAAATATTCGCTGATTTCGCTTCTTTTTCGCTGGCACTGCAACCTCGCGTCTTTCCAAGGGGGACTATGAAGGTATTGGGCCGATTTTATTTGTCACCTTCAGAAAAAGATAGCCGACCATGAGTGCCATCAGCTTTTTTCGCAGCAGGACACAGCACGCTTCTTCGAGCACAGATGCCAGCACGACAACGGCCTCTGCGACCAGTGGTAAGCAGGCCCCGGCGAGCGGTGGCAGGAAGGGCCTGTCTTTTCCATTTTCGCTACCACTCTTGACAAATCGCGGCCCGAAGTCCTCGGCGGCATCCGCTGCGACGTCGTCGATGCCGCCTCGCAGTGCGCTCAAGCGCAAGCCACTTCCCGAGAATTCCTTGGTGAAGCTCATGCACGCCGAGCAACAGACGGAACTCACGACCGCATTTCTTCGTCATGCGGAGCCGGGACATGCTCTCAAAAGCGTGGGGTTCGCCGAACAGGCTAAGGTCGTCGATGAGACCGGTAAGCTAAGCAGGATAGCCTCCAAACGATTCTCCACACACAATGTGGTGGTGGATTCTTCGCCTGAGTTGAGGAGGAGCAACACCGCGCGACGGCGGGATGCACTGTTTGCCGCGCAAAATCTCTCCATGCTCGTAAAAAGCCATCCTGCGGGAACCTTTGACGCCAGTATCCAGCAAGGGATCGTGCCTCATGAAGCACTAGAAGGCGCCGACCTCGGCAATGTCGATCCCGCCGATGTGATCCACGAGTTCCAAGAACTGCAGAAGACGGAGAATCAGAGTCTCCTGTACGAGATCGCCAACAGTCTGAAGGCACTCGGAGCCACGTCTGCTGACGAGGCGAGAGAAATTCTACCCGGCATCTTGCAGAACACGCATGTTCAGCACGCGGACTATCACGAAGCCGATGAAATCGTCGAGGAGCAAGCGTCTCCAGCGGAGACGCTCAGGGCGGCGTTCGCCAAGCTTCCGGAGCGGCTGCGCGGGGACGATGTCATCGAGATGTTCGAGAGCCTCGGTCGGCCCCATCCTCGAGAGGTGATGGATGCGAAGGGTGAAGCTTACTTCGATACAATTGACGAGCGTCTTGCGGAAATCAACGCCAGAGGTGAATGAACCATCGTCCTGTGCGTGCGCTGGTACCTTCGCTACAAGCTCAGCCTACGCGATCTGTTGAAAATGATGGCTGAGCGCGGTTTATCGCTGGCTCCCACGATGGGCTGGGTGAAAGGCTCTACCTCGGAGTTCGCTAAATGGTGGCGCCGCATCGCGATCCCTGCGGGTGGCTCGTGGCGGGTCGATGCGACCTACATGAGGATTCGTGGCAGATGGGTCTACCTGTACCGGGCGGTTGATCGAGATGGCCGGACAGTGGACTTCTTACTTAGGGCCAAACCAAAGTAGCCGCAGCCAAAGCTTTTTTCGCAAGGCGATCCTACACCAGGGCCAGCCACCAGAGACTATCACGCTCGATCGTTACCCTGCATCGCACCGTGCGGTGCGGGAGACGAACGCCGATGGCCTGCTGCTTGAAGACATGAAAGTCCGGTCCTCGAAGTATCTGAACAATATGTGGTTGAGCAGGCCCATCGAAACATCAAGTCGAGAACGAACGTGATGCTCGGTTTCAGGTGTTTCAGAAACGCCGCAACCGCGGTCGCGATCATCGCGCAGACTCAGGCCATGCTCAGACAACTGCTCCAACGAATGTGCGATGGCAGCAGGATGGTTGTGCGTGAAGATGCCGGAAGCTTGTGGCGTTCTTTGACGAAGATCATCCCGACAACCAACGGTGTTGAACCTTGAAGCAAAAGTGAGCTGGCACTAACCACTACGCAATTCGCTGCATATAACCGGGCAGATCGGGATCGGGTAGCACTGCGAGCACCTTCAACCGTTGACGCGTTCGCGTTTCCCCGTGTTGCAGGTGCGTCGCCAGCGCATTGCAAGCGGTGTCGAGATCGTCATGCAACAGTGCCAGAATAATGTCCCGATGCTCCGCCAGCGTCCCTGGCTCCGGATGTAATCGAAACGCATCGTAGAATGCATGGTTGACGATCAACGGCATATGCGCATGACTGATCGTGGCAACCAGTTTGGGGTTCGGTGCGCCGGCGAGGAACGTGTCATGCAACGTCGTTTCAAGTTTGTGCAACGCAACCGCATCAACGGAATCGGGAGTTTCGATCGCGCGCTCGACATCGTGTAGTGCCGCTTCCAGCTGCGCACGCGTTAAGGATGGCGCACCTGCTCGCAACGCGGCGGGCTCCAGCAACGCGCGCAGCTCGTAGTCCTGACGCACCGCACGTGCGGTGAGCGGTCCGCATAGCCAGTGCGAATATGCGGATTTCTCGACCAGCCCGCGATCGCGCAACCGGTTCAGCGCTTCGCGAACCGTGCCACGACTTACGCCGAAAGCCTCGGCGGCATTGCTTTCATCAATGCGGAAATGCCCGAACACAATACCCAGTGAAATGGCGGCTTCGAGCGAATCGTAGATGCGTTCGCTGTTCGAAGGAATGTCGAGCGGTTCGAGCGGACGGTCGAAACCGAGCGTGCTTTCCGAGATAGGCGCGCGTAGCGGCTCCGGCACGCTACCATCCGCATGGGCGACAAGATAGCCGCGTCCTTCGAAGGTATGGAGGAGACCGTCCCCGTGCAGCATTTCGAACGCCTTTCTGACCGGCACGCGACTCGTGCCGAAGATGCGCGCGACGGGGCCCTCCAGCAACACCAGGCCCGGCGCGATGTTGCCAAGCGCAATGGCCGATTTCAACTGCTCATGGATCACGCGATAGCGTAAGCGGGTATCGGCCTCGAGCGGCACGTCCGGAGAAGCTGTCGGGAAGGCACCGGTGGCCTTGCGCGGCGGGGTCGGCCGACGAATATCGGTGTGCGGGGTGGGCGAACCTGAGGATCGGGAAGCCCTGGCGTGTCTTGTCATCTTCAACGAACGGTCGCCGTCAGCACCGCATGAACTCGGTCCAACGGCGCACGAGGTAGTTATGCTCATCCATCACCGAATCCCATACCGCAATCCGGCTCATGCGTGCGGCGTAGCTGCCGCCATCCCGCCTTTGACCCATCGGAACCAGATGCGCGGATGTGGGTCCCGGGAGATCCGTCGGCGCCTGGGCACCATCGTACCAGTACGCCCATTCCGCATCGCTCATATACGCGCGCGAGCGCTCCGGGTGGGAGATATAGAAACCCTGGCGCGCGACCGTCGCGCCGGCCCAGCCGTCCAGCCACCAGTTCAGATACGCGTAAGCGGCGTCCAGCACCCGCCCTTGCGCGAACCGCGATATGCCGATGCCGCCAAACCACGCGCGATATCCCTCCCGAGGCTGGGCCAGGCGAAACTTCAGGCCGGCACGCGCCAGTTCCACCGTGGCCGGCGACCAAATGCTCTGAATCGCTACCTTGTTCGTGATCATCAGTTGCGCGGCTTCAGCGAAAGTCGACCAAAAACCCGCGAAATGCCCGCGCCGCTTGAAGTCGATCAGCGTTGCAATCAGCCCGTCGATTTCCTCGATGCTCAGATTGCCGATGTCGTCGAAGCGCATCAGGCCACTCGCCTGGACGGCAAGTGCCGCATCGATCGCGCCGATCGCGGCATCCGCCTGCAGCGCAACGCGCCCGGCGAGTTCCGGCGCCAGCAGCCATGCCCAGCTTTCCTCGCGGTCCGTGAGCAAGCTCGGCATCGCGTCCTGCAGATACACAAAGCTGTCCACGTTGTGCGTAAGGGGCAGCATGCTGACGCGCCCGGTCGGCGTGTGCGAGAGCGAGCCGTCGGCTTGCACATACAGACGATCGGCGGGGACGCAGCCCGCGCTGCCGCGCGCATTCGCCGTCGTCCGCGTGTTCACGCGGCCCATTCGCGCCGTGAGCGGTGGCGTATTGATGTCGTTCCAACGAGGAATGCGCGCCACGTCGATAGGCTGCAGTGCGTGGGTGGGCCACAGGCAGTCGATGCTGTGAAACCATTGATCGTACAGATCGTACCTGTCGGGATGCATGACGCCTTCGCGTTGCACGCTGCCGCCATCCTCGACGATGAAGCGAAGCCGGATGCCCAGATCCTGTTCCGCACGCTTGCGGATGTGTTCCTGCAGCGTCACCGTCGTGCCCAGCACGCGCAACTCGACTTTGGGTGCATGCACCGCGGGGGCGGAAGGACGCTGGCGCACTGGATTCAACGGATCGTTTCTGCTGTGTGAAGATGCCGACGAAAACGCCGGTACGAATCGACTACCGCATCTCGCGACAGGCCTTGCACGATGAACACGAGACGCGATTTGTGCATGTCTGCGGGATCGTCATGGATGCTGCCAGGCCATGCATCCAGATGCAGCACAGGATGTACGAGATGATGCACCGCATGGAGCACGACTGGTCGCGTCGCGCCGGCAAGCGCAAGGAGACCCTTGACCCGGGGAATGCTATCACCGTGGCGCGACAGCAGCAATGTAAACCATAGTGTGAAAACGGCCCAGTCCACTGGTTCTTCAAATTCCATGCAGAACGCGTCAAGCGATGCAAAGCCATCGTGATGCGTTGCCGTTGCATCCAGCCGCGCGAGTGGGTTCGCCAGCGCTGCCGCGTCATCCTTCGCCGTCCTGGCGTCATGCATGCCGGTGCGTCGGACGAAATCCGCGAAGTCGTGCGCGTTTGTCGCCGGGGCCAGCACAACCGCCGCACCATCCGCACGCGTGCGGTGTGCGATGTGCGCGGCCGGATTCAAGCGCGCGAGCGATTCGTGTAGCGTATCGAGCGCATTTTCATCAACAAGGTCCGTCTTGCTAATGATGATCCGGTCAGCCGCCGTGACCTGCGCGAGCCACTCCGGATACTGCGCGCGTTGCCGCACGGCGTGGACGGAATCCACAACCGTGACAATCGCACTGATCGAATAATGACTGGACACCACGCGGTCTCCCAGCAGGGTCGCGACGATCGGTGCGGGCGTTGCAAGTCCGGTGGTCTCGAGCACGAGGCGCGAGAATGGCGGCACCTCGCCACGCACGCGCCGGGAGAACAGCGACGCCAGCGCATCCTTTAGCTCACCGCGAATCGCACAACAGACACACCCGTTGTCGAGCAGCACGGTTTCCGTCTCCACTTCGCCGATCAGCAGATGGTCCAGGCCGACCTCGCCAAACTCGTTGACGAGCAGCGCCGTATCCCGGGCGGCGTCGCCCTTGAGCACGTCGGCCAGCAACGTGGATTTGCCGCTGCCGAGAAAGCCCGTGACGATGGTCACCGGAATCACGTCGTACGCAAGGCTCATGACGACACCTCGTCCGCGAACAACGTCAGCGGATCAAGTGAACGGCCGAGCATCGCTTCCGCAGCTTTCCATATCTGCATGAAATCGTCGACGATAACCTGCGCACCGGTCGGAGACGACAACACGAACGACTGACCATGGAAATCGGACAGTGTCAGCCGGAAGCCTTCGAGCAGGCGGTTCGCATGCGCGATCTGCACATAGCGTTGCTGCCGCGCGTTCGCGCCTTCCCCCGCCGCCACCGTGTTTGACCAGTGGCCGCCGCCGCCAAACAGTCCACACATGCCGCACATCGCACTCTCCCGCTGTCGTCAGGGCATCACGTCGCCGGAATTTGGCCCCAGGGTCTGCCCGACGAACAGATTGCCACCAGGATCGGATGCGAGCAGAAGGGCCGTGGGTGCGACTTCCTCGGGACGGCCAAAGCGCCGCAACGGTAGCTCCTTCGATTTCATTTCCTTCCACGATGCACTGATGCCGTCGACAAGGGGTGTCTCGATGGGGCCGGGCGCAATCGCGTTCACGAGCACGTTGTCCGGCGCGGCCTCGATGGCCAGCGACTTCGTGAATCCGATCACGCCGGCCTTGGCCGCCGAATAATGCGTGAGCTCGGCACCTCCCTTGATGCCGAGTTGGGAGGCGATGTTGATGATGCGTCCCCAGCGTTGTGCGGTCATTGCAGGCAGCGCGCGACGCGAGCACAGAAACACGCTACGCAGGTCGATGCGTACCATGTCGTCCCACATCTTCGTACTCAGGTCGGTGCAACGCGCCTGGGTCAGTATCCCCGCGTTGTTCACGAGAATGTCGATGCTGCCATACATCTCGATGCAGCTGTCGACGATGCGATTTGCGCCCGCCTCTTCACCGACGTCGGCGATCACCGTGTGCACGTGCGCGCCGTATGCGCGGCATACATCGGCTTGCGCGGAGAGGCGTGCTTCGTTGAGATCGGCGAGCACGAGCTGCGCGCCCGCTTCGGCATAGGCGAGCGCGATCGCCGCGCCGATACCGCTCGCGGCGCCCGTTACCACCGCACTGCGGCCATCGAGTGAGAATGTTGCAGCCATGGTTATGTCCTTGTCCGATGAATCGGGCGAATCAGATTGGTCAGCCTGGCCACCGTACGGTCAACCCGCCATCCGCGATTATTGACTGCCCCGTGATGTACGAGGCGTCGTCGCTCGTCAGATAGCGGATCAGTGCGGCGATCTCCCGCGGGCGGCCGATACGTCCTAGCGGAATACCCTTCGCCGCTTCGCGCAGGCCGTCGGGGCCGAGCGAGTTCACCGCGTCGAGCGACTGCGGCGTTTCGATCAGGCCGGGAATGACCGCATTACAGCGGATGCCGCGCGGAGCGAGTTCCATCGCCACCGCACGGCACAGGCCGGGCACGCCCGACTTCGCCGCCGAGTAATGCGTGTGGTTCTCCCAGCCGTACACGCCGCCCGCGATCGACGACACCGCGACCATCGCGCCGCCGTCGCGCATGTGCCGTGCCGCTGCACGGAAGGTACGCATCACCCCGGACAGATCGACGTCGAGCATCTGGTGCCACTGCGCATCGCTCATGTCGGTGAGCGGCGATGCCCGCAGCAGTCCTGCATTGGCGACCGCGTAGTCGAGGCACCCAAATCGTTCAAGCGCCGCCATGGCGAAAGTTTCGACCTGTTCCGCGGACGTCACGTCCACCGCGTGCATCAGGCACTGGCCGCCCGCCTGTCGGACCGCATGCGCAGTGGCCTCCGGATCGTGCGGGTCGCCGGGGAAATAGCCGCCCACCACTGCGACGCCAATCTCCGCATAAGCCACTGCCAGCGCCTGACCGATGCCGCTTGCCGCTCCTGTTACCAATGCTGCTTTCACGAAACGCTCTCCGGACAGGTTAATGGGATGCGGCGGGATTCACGTGCCGTGCGAACAGGATCAATACCCCTGACAGGAAGCATGGCAGCGCGCCGAACCACAGCGCCGCATGTAGCCAGTCGCCGCCGTGATTGAGCATTGACGTAACGCCGACGCCCGCCAGGATCGCTCCCACCGGACCCATCGCGTGAACGATGGAACTGCCCGTGCCGCGGATCGTGGTCGGGTAGCTTTCGCCAATGAAGAACAGCGCCGCCGAATACGGGCCGATCAGGAAGAACAGCCCGAGGCTGTAGAGCGCGACGACCACCGCCGAGCTGCTCGGTCCGAACAGCATGGCGGCGAAAGAAAGGCCGCCGAGCATCCAGCCTATCGCAAGCGTATTGCGTCGTCCGATCTTGTCGCCGATGAAGCCGTGGCTCAGATAACCGCAATAGCCGATCACATTGGACAGGACGAGAATCAGCAATGAGTTCTCGAACGACACGTTATGCACGCGCGTCAGAACCGTCGTGCCGAGCACGCTGAAGACCTGGATCGCGGACCAGTTGAGCAGAATGCCGCCGCCCAGTACGAGCGTAGCGCGTAGCGCGCTGCCGCGAAACGCTTCGGCCAGGCCCGCGCGGCTGTGCGCTTCATAGTCGACCCCATGTGTGTGGGCCAGGCTGCGTGCTTCCTCGCCCGCGCCCGCTTCGCGCAGTTGCTTGATGCGCTTATTCAGCAGGAACTGCGGACTTTCCTTAAGACGCCGTGTCATGAAGAAGATGATGACCGCGGGAAACGTCGCGAATACGAAGCAGCCTTGCCAGCCAATGCGCGGCAGCAGCAACGCCGTCAGGCCCGAAGCCATCAGTGCGCCGATCGGCCAGCCGCCCTGTACGAGACTGTAGATGAAGCCCTTGTTGCGATTGAGCTTCGGGTCATTGGCGGCTGAATACAGCTCGTTGAGATAAGTCGCATTGACGGTTTCCTCTGCATAGCCAAGGCCGGACAGTGAACGGATCAGCACGAGTGGTACCTGGCCCATCGCGCCACCCACCACTGTTAGCCCCGAGCACACC
Source organism: Robbsia andropogonis (assembly GCF_034047095.1). Lineage (NCBI taxonomy): Bacteria > Pseudomonadati > Pseudomonadota > Betaproteobacteria > Burkholderiales > Burkholderiaceae > Robbsia > Robbsia andropogonis. The sequence goes on from NZ_CP139166.1 coordinate 178,799, forward strand.
GCCGCGCCTGCAACCGTCCATAACAATCCTGCCTTGCGTCCGAGCCTGTCGAGTAACGGCCCGATTGCAAACGCGATCACCGCAGTGCCGATCGCGACCAATGTGGCAATTTCCGCTTGCGCCGCCGCGTCCCATTGGTAGTGTTTGCCGATTTCGGGCAACAGCGTGCCGAACAGGATGAAGTCGTACACGGCAAAGACCCAGGCGAAGAATGCGACGACCGTCGCACGCTTCACGTCGGATGGCAGAATCGCCTCCAGCCGGAAGTCGGATGTGGAAAGCGGACTCTCTTTTATCTTGGCACTTTCTTGGAGTTCGGAGGGTGACATGGTCGGGGCAGGTCTCTATCAGATCATGCGGTTGAGGTCAGGGCTTGCGAGGATGACGACGCAGAAAGTCGTCGGCGATTTCATCGCAGGTGCAAAAGCGCACGCCTTCGTGCTGGCGGAAATGCGCGATCAGGCGTTCGAGCATCAGCAGAACCTGTGCGCGACCGGATACGTCCGGGTGAATCGTGATCGGGAACACCGCATAGTCGTGCTCGCGATACACCCAGTCGAACTGGTCGCGCCACATCTGCTCGATATCGCGGGGGTTCACGAAGCCGTGACTGTTGGGGGCTTTCTTGATGAACATCATCGGCGGCAGATCATCGAGATACCAGTTCGCGGGGATTTCCACGAGATCGGTTTCCTGTCCGCGCACGAGCGGCTTCATCCAAGTGTCGGGATGCTTGCTGTAGTCGATCTTGGTCCACGAATCCCCAACGCGAACGTAGTACGGGTGGTAGTCGTTGTGCATCAAGCTGTGGTCGTACTTGATCCCCTTCTTCACCAACAGTGCGTTCGTGACATTGCTGAATTCCCACCACGGCGCGACGTAACCCGTCGGCGGCCGGCCCGCCAGTTGTGTGACCAGCTCGATGCTGCGATCGAGCACGGTTTCTTCCTGCTCCGGCGTCATCGCGATCGGGTTTTCGTGGCTGTAGCCATGGATGCCGATCTCATGTCCCGCTGCCGCGACCGCCTTCATCTGCACGGGGAAGGTCTCGATTGAATGACCAGGAATGAACCAGGTGGTGCGGATCTTTTCGCGCTCGAAGAGCTTCAGCAATCGCATCGACCCAACCTCCCCAGCGAACAGGCCGCGTGAGATGTCGTCGGGGGAATCCTCGCCGCCATATGAACCTAGCCAGCCGGCCACCGCATCCACGTCGATACCGAATGCGACCAAAATTTCCTTTGCCATGCGATGTTCTCCTTCGGGTAGTTCCTGCGCGAAGCAACCGTCGCCTCGACTCTCAGGGCGACGGGGTTTTCCTGTCTCCGACGCCGCGTTTGGCGGCTGCGCCAGCCGGTGCGACGACCAGATTAAAGTCGCCGTTTTCGTATAAATGTACGTCGTCGACAACATACGTTTACGATGGCAACATCAAAAAAAAACAGCAATGCAGGGATTACCCTTGCTTGCCGTGCCGGTTAGCAAGACAACACGCCGATACCGGTTTCATTTCAAGAATCAATTTTCCCGAGAGCGGCCAACTGATTTCGCCAAGGGAACGGCCGGTTTTCAGATTGGCGGGTGAAGCATATTGGGAATCGGCATGGCTCGTTCTTCCGCGAAAAGCACGGTGTCCCAGATTTTTGAGATAAGTAAAACCCCTTATTTTTCAGCTACCCGAACAACGGCACAGTGCTCGACAAAATGCGGATCGCATCAACGCGAAGAGTCGTCTCTGCCGATCACCCTTAATTTCTCCTTTTTTCTGCCGTAATCCGTGGCGGTGAATCTGAAGCCAGGGTTTGGGTCGTGCCGTAATGTCGCGGCAGAAGCCCCAAATCGCGCAACGCCTTTTAATTTTTCACGGAAACATGATTTCCTCACTCAGAACCCGCATCCTGATCATTTCCTCTGCCATCGTCATCGGAGCGCTCTCGCTCTCGGGCGCAACGGCCTACCTCACGGTACGCGCCAACATAATGGAGACGATCGCGCATAGCTTGACGGCCCTGGCCGGCGCCAATGCGCTCGCTATCGACAAATGGGTGGCTGCCAAGACCCAGGCCGTGAAAGTCACGGCAGAGGAGGTCGAGCACGGCGATCCGCGAGGTCTGGTCAAGCATATGAGTGCCGCCGATGGTTTTCCGATAACCACTGTTGGGTGGAGCGACAAGACGTTTTTCTCGACGAGCAGCACCACACCCAAAGACTACGACCCAACTGCGCGTCCTTGGTACAAAGCTGCCATCGCGGCTGGTACGGTGATGGTCACGAAGCCGTACGGCGACTCGTCGACGGGGGTGCCCTACGTATCTTTTTCCGCGCCGCTGATGCGTAATGGTGAAGCGACCGGTGCATTGAGCGGTGCCGTGCCGCTCGAAGGTGTGCGCGAAGTGGTGACTGCAGTGCATCCGACTCCCTCAAGCCTTGCATTCGTCGTGGCGCGCGATGGACAAATCATCGCGCATCCGGATGCAAGCTTGATTCTGAAGCAGGCCTCCACTATCTCGCCTGCGCTTACGCCGGATGCACTCGCTTCGCTCGCGCAGGGGGGCGCGCCGATGGAAGTCGATCTGGGCGGTGCCGCGAAACTCCTCAAGGCGCAGCCGGTGCAGGGTACCGACTGGTATCTGGTGATCGCGCTAGACAAGGCGGAGGCAACGACAGGTCTTACCAATGTCCTCAAAGCGCTCGGGGTGTCGATGGTATTGCTGACGTTGGTGGCGGTAGGCATTGCCGCGTTCTTTACCGCGCACTCGTTTCGCAGCCTCTCTCAAGTGCGCGATGCCATGGATACCATTGGCTCCGGCAGTGGCGATCTTACGCATCGCTTACCGGTGGTCGGCCGTGACGAGGTGTCACAGATTTCCGCGTCGTTCAATGCGTTCGTCGACAAGATCGGCGCCGTGCTTCTGGACGTGCGCGCCGGCGTCGAGAACATGAAAACCGCGACCAATGAAATCGAAGCGGGCAATCGCGATCTGTCGCAACGTACGGAGACGTCGGCCTCCAATCTGCAGAATACGTCGGCGGCCCTCACGCAGTTGACCGCCAGCGTCAGGCTGTCGGCTGATTCCGCGGTGGAGGCCACGCGGCTGGCCACCTCGGCGAGCCACGCGGCGGCGCGCGGAGGGGAAGTCGTGACGAGCGCGGTTGCCACGATGGAAGACATTGCCCGGTCGTCGGCGCGTATTACTGAGATTATTGGCGTGATCGACAGTATCGCGTTTCAGACCAACATTCTCGCGCTGAACGCGGCAGTCGAAGCGGCACGGGCTGGGGAGAACGGCCGTGGTTTCGCCGTGGTGGCGGGAGAAGTGCGTACGCTGGCGCAGCGGTGCGCCACCGCCGCCCGCGAGATCAAAGACCTGATCAAGGCCTCCGAGACCAGTGTCAATACGGGTGCGCAGCGCGTTCAGGCAGCCGGCGTGGCGATGCAAGAGATTGTCGCGGGGATCGATCGGGTCAATCGCGTCATTGGAGAAATCGACGGTGCAATGCGCGAGCAGAGCGCGGGCATTGGTCAGATCGACCGCAGTGTCGCCGAGATGGATCAAGCGACACAGCAAAACGCCGCGCTTGTCGAGCAGTCAACCGCTGCTTCGGCGACGTTGAACGAGCAGGCGCATGGATTGTCCGGCATCGTGGCGTTGTTCCATTTGCGCCAATCCGATACGGTTTGATCTGAACGCAAAGGCCGATCAGGTAGCGGCGGACACGATCAACATCATGGGGCGCTCCCGTTCCTCGATCAACTGGGGCATCTCTTTAATCTGTTCGGGTGTTGGCGCAAACTCCTCGACCCGGCGAATGTTAAAGCCCGCGTTGATCAGCGCATTCAATGTCGTACCGAGTGTTCTGTGATACTTCAGAACGCCGTCGGCAAACCAGTTTGTCCGGCGTTCGCCCTCGATCGAATAGTCATTGACTGGCCAGGTCTTGCGACCTGCGTCGTCGTTGATCCAGCGTGCATGGGTCGACGCCATGAAGATTGGATGTTCGATGGTAAAAACGAACCGCGCACCGGGAACAAGTGCGCGATGAATCACGTGTACGAGGCGATCAAAATCCTGGATGTAGTGCAGAGTCAGCGCGCTGTATGCGAGATCGAACGCTTTTTCGGGAAGAGCGCATCGAGATCGGCAATACGATACGTGATGGCCGCGTCTGCCGTATTCGCAATGGCGTGCGCGATCATATTCGCAGATAGATCTAGTCCGAGGACGGAAGCCGCGCCCTGAGCCCGCATCCATCGCGATGCCCAGCCAAAGCCACACCCCAGATCGACGACGCGCTTGCCTTTCAGATCGGGCAGCAAGGTCTGGATCGCCCGCCATTCGGGGGCGGCATCCAGCCCATGCACCTGCCGGGGAAGCTGGCTGTAGCCAGAGAAGAACGTGGGGTCGTCGTAAATATTCTGCGCCATGTGTTGTCACCGGACGGTAGAGAGCGAGGCTTGCCGCAACAACCCGTGTTGCATGAACGGTCGTTTCAACCTCCCCTTGCAATACGTCAATAGCGGATGGTATACGACCTGACGGATTGTGATCACTCGCGCGTTGGATCCATGACGAAGGTACGTGACACCTGAATCTAAAAGATTGCTTTACTAAATCCGCATTACACAAACGCACGACACCGCGGCATTCGCGATCGACCGTTCTGATGAAAGCAGGGCAGAGTGTGCTGTCAATTATTGGCTGAATTGTACCGGTACTGTACTTGAAGGAGTCGCTACAATCAGAGTTCCAATTGCAGCCATGTGCTCATGGCCGACTGTTGATCGAAACTGCCACAGCGTGATGCCTTTATGCTTCAAGACACCTTGATGAGTGCTCTCCCCGCCGCGATGTTATTCGTGCTGGTAACGTCGATTACGCCGGGACCGAACAATATGATGTTGTTGGCTTCAGGCATCAACTTTGGTCTTCGGCGCACGATGCCGCATATGGTAGGGATTAGTCTGGGCGTGTCAGTCATGATGCTGGGTGTCGGCTTCGGGCTGGGGAAGATGTTCACGCGCTTTCCTATTCTTTATCCCCTGCTCGAAGCAGGCAGTGTCGTCTATCTGCTGTACCTGGCCTGGAAGATTGGAACGTCCGGGCAGATAGAAACGCGAAAGGGCACGTCACGTCCCATGCGTTGCTACGAAGGCATGGCCTTCCAATTGATCAACCCGAAAGCGTGGATGATGGTCCTGACGGCCGCCACGACCTTGCATCTGAGCAACGACGTCGATATCAATGCACGATACATGGCGCTCGTGTTTTGTCTTATTGGCTTTCCATGCATCTTCTTGTGGGCTGCATTCGGTACCGCGATGCGGCGTGTACTGTCGCGTCCGAGCTGGGTAAGGACGTTCAATATCGTCATGGCGCTGGCCCTGGTGGTAACGCTTTATCCGGTGGTGTTGAAGCTGCTGGCGTAGTTTGCGCGGGGGAGGGACATGATGAACACGCGCATCCGGTCAACCGTGTGCAGTCGGCCGGGACCGGATCTTCGTCTCTTCACGCGGTAGGCCATCAGCCTTCATCTCCCGCACCGCGCGCGGTGCAAGGCAGCATGCATGACCATCGAACCAGAGCCGTCCGGATGCCTGGCTGCAATCAAGACCTTTGAACCACCGCAACATGAAGCTTGGCAAACCAGGGGCGCCCATGCATGACAATGCCCGTTGCGACCAAGGCAAGACCTTGTCCATTTCGACCCGGAACACTAGGCTTCGTAATAAAATTTATGTGATTCATAAGTTTCAGGATCGAATAAATAATTCATGTAATCTTCAACGGAGTACGGGGGGATGTAATCGCCATCCTTATCACTTTCGCTAATAGGTGCGATTGTTTCCAAGACATATTCCTTTCCTTCTTCCCCCTTCCAGTGTGACTTGATAAAATCTCGCTCATCAACGCGAGCGCATGAGTCTTTGCCTCCAATGTAGGGGTCTATAATCAGTCTTTTACCTTCGTGCTGAACGGTGAGATATACGTGATATGCGCCAGACCATCTTTCCTCTGATTCATCTTCAGGATGTAGAACGATTTCTTTCCCGCCCTCTTTTTGTTTAATAGCTCTCACTTCCAATTTATCCTGGACGTCTTTCCATATTTCATTGTCTTTTCTGATTAATTTAAGTAATTCCTGTACCTTGACGTCACAAGTTGGAAATCGTTCGACTCCGTCTTCGAATAATTTTTGTTTATTCCGAAGTCTACTGATAATAAAAGCTGAATTTTCTTCTTTATGGCCGTTCAAGCCGACCGTGCGAATGTTCTGCAGCCGTTCGCTGATACGCTCCCTGAAGAATTTCCCATCTCTGAAGCGCAGGATGATGTTGCTCCCATCGCTTTGGCGGATGGCAAAGCGATTTTCATTAAAGTGCGTGACCTTTATGTAGCTTCCGTCCACCTTAAGATACGCGTTGTTTTGCATGTCCCAGTTAAGACCATGTGCGTCGGGAGCGGAAAGCCGCGCGGACTGAATGTCGCTGGCAAGCATAGCGGGGGTAACCAGCTGTTTGACCTCTTTCGAGACTTGTGGCGCGCTATCGGCTTCAAAGCGCCAGCGTGCGCCATCGAACGCGACGGGCAGACCGACTTCACCTGCGCCCGAGGGGTCGACGACTTCGTAATGCAGACCATGCCCGGGTGTTGTGCGTTGTGTGACAGGCACTAACTTGCCATCCATCTCAACGAAAGTGCCATAGCTGTAATGCGAAGTATCGTCTCTCTTTTCCGCACGATAAATCGCCCCGCTGCCGTAATAGCCCGCGTTGTTGTTGGGTGATGGAATGTAGTAGACGTCATCGTCGCGCGCGCGGCACACCCGTTCAAGCAAGGCTTTCTGCTCGCGCGTAAAAACGGGTTGTGCGTTCTCAACCGCAATATGCCACGTGCCCGATAGCGGCTCCATATACACCGGGAGCAAGCTCACTTCGCCCGATGCCCGGCGTACAACGATCTCGTATTGGTTGTCGGCATTGCGTAGCAAGTCGTAGTGCTCTCCGTGTAGCGATATCTGGCGCTTACCCTCGCGGATATCGACGTTCAGTTCGCGGGTATCGAAGTCGTCCGAGTAACGCCAACGCATGGTTTTCTCGTCCACTACGACGCGCCGTTCCAGCAGTTCCGGCCTCTGAGCATGCGGGTGATAAGTCAAATATTCGTTCTTGCGGCCGGATGGCTTGAGAAATACCTCGTTGCCGGAACCGTCGCCTATCGCGTCGCGCCCGGGTGCGACGCGCAGCAGGATCTCGCGACGTATGCCGGTAGCCGGATCGCGCGTAAAGTAGGCCGCGTTTCTGTCCGCAGGCAGCGTATGCCGCAGCTCCGCAGGCTTGGCTTTTCGTGGCATGGCTTTGCGTGCCAGCGTGAGCCCGTCGATGTCGAGCGAAGTCGACAAACTCGCAATGCTCAGGTGCTTGTAGCGTTCGGCACAGATTACGTCTCCTCGAGACTGGTAGTACTCGCTCCGCTTTGCATTGGCGATGATGCTCGTTATGAGTGGCTTGATGCCAAAGCTCAGCAGGTCAGTGGCGATGTTCAGGCCGTTTGCCGCCCCGCGTATCTCTGGAGATGGGCCGCCGTCGTGCCCGTCATAGAGGCGGCGGAAGTAGTTCTCGGTGCGCTGCGCCTCGTATAGCAGGACTTTCCCCTCTTTCTCGCCGTTGGCGTTTAGCACTTCTTCTTCAATGGCGCAATGTGCTGCGATATGCCGGACGATGTCCTCATCGATCTTGCTTTGCGCAAGGCGCTTCACGCGTGGAGGCCCATCGGGCGGTGTTTCCATTGGTACGATCAGCAACGGCACGCCACTCGATAAGGTCTTCAGGGAAAATTCGAAGTCTTCCGCATCGCGTATGTCCAACCAGCCATTCTGCACGAGTGCTTGTTTCAGAGAGCGAATGAGATCGCCTTTCTCCCGTTCGTCGCGAATAATGCGCATATTGTTGATGATCGTGGCGGTTTCCTGTGTGCCGTCAGAATGCGCGGATGGCGCTGGCATTGCGCTAGCACCTGGGAGAAGCCACGAATCGAGATAGCGTGTTTCCGCATCGACGGATGGCGTCAGGATATGAGCGGCGGCCGACACGGGAGGTATCACACGAGCGGGCGAGGACAGTGAGGCCTCGCTATGCATGCATGTTGGGACGTCCTGGGGGCCACAGTCAGCGTCTGGCGACTGCCGCACCTGACTGAGCAGCAGCATCAGGCGCACGGCCGTCGTCATGGCATCCGGGCGGGCGTTGTTCAAGGCGACCGGGGATCGAGTGACGGTTTCCGTTGTCTGATTGATATGTGAAAGTTCCGCGGCGAACAGGCGAATATCGTCGGGCAGTCCCTGTCGGATGCGCTGATGGCTCTCACATATCGCGTGCGCCGGCCTGTACTCGTGGCGGCCCGCGTTCGTTCTGTGCTGCATGGCATCGACTGGCATAGCTATCCTATGGATTTGATGAACCGCCCCGGCGTTCTCCGGGGCAACGGAGTCCGCATCAACCGTATCCGTCGCGTTTTGTGGAGAAGCGTTCGATATCGGCTGGCAGGCATTTGATCGGCATCTGTACGGCAAGTGGCTTTTCGCCGCGACACTGATCTCACTGTCTTTCGAGCGCCGCGTCTGCGCCCATGTCTTATAGTTCATGTAAGACATGTTTTCAAATACGGTTACCGGATACATCATGCGGCACGCTGGTTACCGCCCGAGTTATTTCTACCCTAGGCTAGGTGCGAGCGGAGTCATCGGTCTATAGAGAAGCGATCGTTGCGAGCGCGGCGACTACCGTTGCGTTGGCGCTTGCACCGAATGTGCTTGTCGGCGATTTAGCAAAATGCGCGTTTATCGAGTGGGGCGACGTCACACGAGGGCATGGTCATGCATGGACGTCCTTGGTTTGCCAAGCTTCATGTTGCAGTGGTTCAGAGGTCTCGATTGCAGCCAGGTATCCGGACGGCTCTGGTTCGATGGTCATGCTGCCTTGCACCGCGCGGTGCGGGAGAGTAGGCCGATGGTCTACCGCGGGAAGAGACGAAGATCCGGTCTTCGAAGTACCTGAATAATTAGATTGAGCAGGACCATCGAAATGTCAAGTCGCGAAAGAATGTGATGCCCGGCTTCCAACGCTTCAGAAATGCCATGGCCACGATGTCAGACATCGAAATGATGGATCGCATTCGTAAAGTTCAGTTCGATCTCGCGAAGCTCGGCCTCAGAAATGCCGTCGAGACTGATGTATGGAATGTGATCTTCTTTGATCGATAAAATGTCCGACTTATAAGAAACATTTCAACGATTTTACTTATTTGCACTGGAACCCGCCGTGGCAGGTTCTGTCGTGCGCGCAACATCTCAGAACGCAGTCTTTTTTGGCCAAGTTCTTGCGCCATGCGGGAGCCTGGCCGGTTTGGTTTTTTGTAAAGCGTCAGTGATTGCAAGTGCGTGCGCACCCGACCCCAGCCGTCGATTCAAAAACGATAGCCGAGATACGCACCAAGGCTCACCGGTGTACGGGTCCCGACAATCGGGCTGTCACTAATCTTGTTTGGCAGATAAGAGACGCTTGCGCGTGCTCCCACATTCCAGTGTTTCGATAATTGATAGTCCCCGCCCACGCCAAAACTGACATCCGCGATGCCCGCACCCGGTGAGTACTGCGCGTACCCGGAATTGGCGCTTTGTGTCGCGCTGATACCATAAAAGGTCTTGTTCGACTGTGCGCTCGCCCAGGTAATGCTCGGACCGGCATGGAGTGAGAATTTCGACGTCACGGGATACTTTCCCTCCGCACCCAAGTGAACCTGTGTTCCTTGGTCCTTGCCGCCGATATCGGTTGTCACCGATGCTGTGACGGCCCACCAATCCTTGGTGTATCGACCAAACAGGGTTGCATGGGCGGTTCGATCAATATCACCGAGACCGTGAAGCTTCTCCGAATCATCCGATACTTTCCGGGGACTGAAGAAGTCATACGAAATCGCTATCCCTGCTTGCCAGTGGGCATCTCGGTAAAAATAGGCGCCAATGCCGAAGGGAACCGTCGGGGCGCCGTCGTAGGCGCCGATAAAGAAGCGATTGTAGCTGGCGTTGAACACCGGGGCGACTCTCGTCTTCTTGTCACTTGCACCAGGATAAGTTGGCGAGGTCATTACACCAGCACCAAGAGCAAAAGACCACTGATTACTAAACGCCTGCCCATTGGTTGACTGGGATTCATTGGCATCTTCCGATTGCGCGATCGCATTTGTACAGAAGAGAGCTAGCAATGAAGCAGCAGAGATTGTGCCGATACGAAACGCGTTGTAGCGAATGAAATCCATTTTTTCGGGAAAGAAATCGCTGCATTAAGACATGCTTGACAGAGGGCATCAAGCAACTCGAGTACCAGTCGAAGAAACCGGCCCTGGGTAAAGGGCGCGCCATGCGGTGATAGGCAATGCGTGGTCGGATAGGCATTCTTGCCCGCAGCTCGCATTGTTTACATGCCATGAAATCGCATTGACTTCGCCACGCAGGTCGACTTCCGCAAGGAGGGTCCGATCGAATGCGGTACCAAAGAAGGTGCGTATTAGGTTCGAGAAAACGCCGTTGGGTGATACGACCGTTTCTGCCTGATGGCACTGTTTCTTCCATGAAAAAGCACTTATCAATGCTTTGACATGCTTTTCATTATGAAATGGGATAGACAGCTAGGTCAAAGATTATTGCGTTACAAGCGGGCCAGGACCGTTACCGTGCCTTCCCGTCCGTCAGGCAACAGCAAATCGACGTCGAGCGCACTCATATCTTCGATGATATTTTTACTGTACCATCGAAAAGAATGTTGTCAGTCGCGAGAACGATCAAGGTGCAATTAGCATCGATATTGTAATTATTTTGCTTGGTTTTTTTGAGAGATAAGGCGACAAGAATTCATCTGTTCCAGAAAATAGGAATATAAAAATGACGGGAAGCATGCTGCGCACGACATTCGAAGATCGATTGATAGCCACGGGTGGACGCCCTGCGGGATTTGATTATCTGCGGATCAGCTTGGCTGTTTTCGTTATCTTTTTTCACAGCTTCGATTTGTGCGCAGGGTACAACGTGATGTTTCACGATGCGCATGGTATCTTTCGGCCGCTTGACGCCGCGGTACTCCCGATGTTTTTCTCGTTAAGCGGTTTTCTCGTGGCAGGGAGCCTGGAACGAAGCAAGACGCTGATTTCGTTTCTTGGTCTGCGTGTTATTCGCTTGGTTCCTGCTTTACTTGTCGAGACCGTCCTTTGTGCTTTCATCATCGGATCAATATTCACTGATCTATCCTTGTCACACTATTTTTCCAATCCTGAATTCGCGCGCTACTTTCTCAATATCATAGGGGATATTCACTTCTTTCTTCCAGGCGTCTTTTCTAGCAACCCTTTCCCGCATGTCGTGAACGGGCAGTTGTGGACCATTCCCTGGGAGCTTAAATGTTATATCTCGATTGCTCTTCTCTCACTTATTGGGGCAACACGTAAAAAAGGTGTGTTCCTCGCCATTGTTCTGTCTGCGAATTTCATCCTGATAATCCACCATTATTTTTTCAGTCACAACCTCGCGGACCATTCAATCGCGGATGGTTCAGTGAGTGGCGAGCGGTTGGTATTTTCGTTCCTTTATGGAATCTTGTTCTATGTCTACCGTTCAAAAGTAATTTGGAATAAGTATTTGTTCGTGGCGATTGCTGTCGCGATCCTTGTCGGTAGCTCGATGCCGTTGGCATTCTGGGGAGACTCGGTGACACCGGGGTTGTTTGCTTACGTAACCGTGTACTTGGGTTTGCTTGAACCTCAGCGTTTGAAAATCATCTCCTCAGGTGATTATTCTTACGGGATGTACTTGTATGGGTTTCCGATTGAGCAAGCTATCATTGCAACGCTAGGCAAGGGCGGAATGCATTGGTATGTCGTTTTCCCGCTTGCGATATGCATCTCCGCGGTGTTGGCATATTTCTCCTGGCATGCAATCGAAAAACACGCGAGCCATCTGCGTCCCTGGTTGTTTGGGTTTGAAAAACGAGTAGTGGCAAGGTTGGCCGATTTTCGTCGGACCAGGTTGGCGGGAGGTTCTGGTGTAGACACCGCACGGAGGGAGTGAATGCGGAGAGCGATTACGGGTTTATCCACGCCTGATTAGCATGCATTGCCAACGCGCATAAGGGCATGTCAAGCGAACAAGTCGTTAAGCGAATGCCTTGCAAATGTTTGTTACTCAAACAGACCGGCTTATTGGACAGACTTGGTCCCATTATTGAAAATTAGTTCAAATTGGACGAACGTAAAGATTGTAGAGATGTCTGATGCTCGTTACATTAAGTGGGCTGCCCGCGACTGGAAAGACGACACTTGCGCGGGGTCTTGCCAGGAAAATCGCAGCCGCCTATGTGCGGATCGACACGCTTGAGCAGGCCTTTATCGCATCCGGTAACGGTTCTCCCGACATCGGACCGGCTGGGTATATGGCAGGATATGCAATAGCCCGTGATAATTTACACTTAGGGATCGACGTTGTCGCGGATGCTGCAAATCTACTGGATGTTACACGACGTGCCTGGAGGGCAGTGGCGCACGAAACAGGTGTCCGGCATATTGAAGTCGAACTGGTATGTTCCGATAAAGCGCTGCATCGTGAAAGGGTCGAGCAGCGAGTCGCCAATATTTCCAATCACGCTTTGCCTACGTGGCAGAGCGTGATTGACCGCCCGTGTGACGTCTGGGATGTAGATCATCTGGTGATTGACACAGCAAAAACAACAGTCGACATGGCGATTGAAAGCGTGATCCAGACCCTCTCTTTACCGTCTGGTCATTACCGTGCGCGATGAGTTGTTCCCGGCCGTTTAGGGTTGCCGTGCCGGAAGCGCGCCGATTCTCATATCGTCCGCGGTTCTTATCTAGCGCCGCCGACGGTTGCGTTGTCATACGCCGTCTGGGCAGCGGAAACGGTATCCATGTTCGATTCCGCCCAATGTGCCAAAACAGTGACACTCTCAATCAGGGTGCCACCCAAATGCGTCAGTGTGTACTCGACCGTGATCGGCTTGGCCTGGAAAACGGTGCGCTCCACCAGCCCGTCACGCTTCAGTCTTTTCAGTGTTTGGGCAAGCATCTTTTGCGTGATCGATCCCATATCGATTTCTTTAAGAAACACACGGTCGCGTCTTAAGCAGGTCATGCGTCCTTCACAAGATCGGGCTCCCGCCACGGACGGGTCAATCCGTGTCCGCCAAAGCGGGTGAGGTTTCGTAGCAGTCGTAAATCGCGAATGCTTTTTACTTTTTGTCAGTCAGTTGCATCCAATTACCATGTGCAAATGCGGCTTTTTCGTGTTCCGCGAGCCCGCAATGCGCCAAAAACCGTCGGGCTTCATGGCCGGAACGATATTGGTAAGGAAAGTCGGTTGAGAACAGCAGCCGATCAACGCCGACAACCGCAGCGGCACGCTCCAGGTAATGCGGCAGAAACATCCCGCTCGCCGTGACGTAAAGATTTTTCCGCAAGTAGCTCGCGATCGGTTGGGCCAGTTCGGATACCCTGTCCATTGCTGCCAGACGTTCAGCGTAGAAAAGCACCACCTCCCCCCAATGACCGAGAATGACCTGAAGTTCCGGCATGCGATCGAACGTGCCGGCGAGCACGAGACGAAGGAATTGAACGCCCGCGTCATAGTGCCAGCCGAGGCCATAGGTGGCGAAAGCCGCGTCAAGCTCCGGGGTGAAGCCCGAGTAGTAAGCGGCTCTCACTGCGGCATCAGGCACGCGGGGATGGATCAGTATTGGCATGCCTAGTGATTGCGCCATGTGGAATATAGGTGACAGGCTCGGGTCGTCGAGATGGCGCGCGCCGACTTTCCCGCACAACACCGTCCCCTTGAAGCCCAATGTCTTGACGCAGCGCTCCAGTTCGAAAGCCGCCTCGTCCGGCATGGACACGGGCAATGTGGCCATGGCCTGAAAGCGTGTAGGATGGTGCGCAACCACTTCGGCAAGCGCGTCGTTGGTTCGCTGGGCGATATCGATGCTTTCCCGTCCAAGGTCGTGAAGCGCTGGCGTCGTCAATGACAAGACCTGAATGTCCAGTCCGGTTTCGTCCATCAGCGCGAGTCGATCTCCCGCGAGATCAAGCAGGCGCCCTTCGATCGAGCCGGAATGAAACGCCACGCTCGGATCCGTCGTATCCAAGGCGAGGGCGTGCCAAGCGTCGCGAATTTCCGACGTCAGAAAATGTTCTTCAATTCCGATCAGTTTCATGGCTGAGTCTCTGATTACCAGGGCAAGGTGTGAATTATGGGATCGCGGTACACGAGCCCCGGTTTTCCCGATAAACGGGCATGGAGTGCCGTGATCTGTTCGTGTTCAAAGAGGTCGACGGTCTCGACATCGACGCGGCCTGGGTTCTGTTCGGCCAGGTCATCATGCGGTGTTGTCCGGTCGCCGACCGGACGCGTGGTGCCCGCGACGTGCCACGCCTTTTTCACGCGTTCAGCGGCCATGCCGTGCCCGAGTTCAGACGATGCACCGATGAGCAGGATCGCTTGGGCGTTATGGCCGTTTCCGTATTTCATCAAGGTTCTTTTAGATTGGATTGCCTTGATTTTCGTGCGGGAAGACGCATTGCACCAGACGCGTGAGATGCAATAATAGATTGCATCGGAATCAACGAATAATTACCGCGGAGAACGACGCGACATGCAAGACGTGGACTTGAATCTTCTTACCGCGCTGGATGTCTTACTCGCCGAGTGCAGCGTGACCAAGGCAGCGAACCGACTCGGCTTGAGTCCATCGGCCATGAGCAGGACGCTTTCGAGACTGCGGGCCGCGACCGGGGATCAACTGCTGGTGCTAGCCGGGAGGACGCTCGTTCCAACGCCGTATGCCGAGCAATTGGGTGAGTACGTCCATGAACTTGCCCGAAACGCGAGAGCCGTCCTTCAGCCCGCTGGCAGCGCATTGGACGTCGCCACGCTCGAGCGGACGTTCACGATTCGCGCGAATGATGGCTTCGTCGACCTGGCAGGCGCATCGCTCATGGCGGCCATTACCGAAACCGCACCCAACGTCCGTATCCGGTTCGTATCGAAGCCTGACAAGGATGCACGACCACTTCGCGACGGTGTGATTGACCTGGAGGTCGGCGTACTTGGAACCGCCGCCCCGGAACTTAAGACGCGGTTGCTGTTTCGAGATCGGTTCGTGGGTATCTGTCGAGTAGGTCATCCGCTTTTGACAAAAGTGACCGCAAAACGCTACGCCAGTTATCAGCATGTGGTCGTGTCACGAAAACGGCTACCTTTCGGCCCGGTGGACGATGCGTTGGGCAAGCAGGGTCTGCGCAGGACCATTGCCATGGTTGCACTCACCTATGCCAACGCGTTGCAGATCGTACGCGGCTCTGATCTTCTTGGGCTCGTCCCGCATTCATGCCTTGGCAGTGCCTTGCTGAGCGGTCATGCCGATAGTGCGGGCGTTCAGTGCTTCGAACTCCCCGTACGAACACCCGAGATCGCGGTGTCGGCCATTTGGCATCCCCGCCTTCATGCTGATCCCGCTCATCGCTGGCTGCGCGATACGCTTTTTGCCATTTGCAAAATTACTGTCCCATGAGCCGATCACTGCTACACGCTTTGAAGACCAACTGATCGACGATGGTGCGAATGGCGGGATCCTGATCGGCCCGCTAATCGTAGTGTACGTTGCCGATAATCCAGTTCCATGGTGGGTGCTTGGAACGGTACGGCACCGGGTCTCGGCCATCCGTGCCATCGCGAGGCAAAATCACCGGCAATGTGCGGGCGTGGGGCAGTGCAGTTCGGAGGGGCGTGACTCGTGACGATGCGTCTGACGAAAAGTGGTTTCAATGCCAATCTATCCGTGCATGTTTGGCAGGCAAGAGAATCGACATACGCGTTGACAACCCCTTTTTGAGATTCTATTTTATTGGAAATGGCATCCAGGAAAATGGCATAAGATGGACGTCAACCTGGTTATTGGACGGCGACTGCGAGGCCTTCGTGACGAACGAGGCTGGTCTCTTGATGTACTTGCTGATCGAAGCAAAGTGAGCCGGTCCAATATATCGCTCATTGAGCGCGGGCAGAGTAGTCCGACGGCAGTGGTTCTCGACAAACTCGCGACGGCCCTCAGCGTGCCGCTTGCCTCGCTGTTCGAGCCAAGTGCCGTACCAACCGCTGCGCCTTCCCCTGTTTCGCGCGCTGCTGAACAATCAGTTTGGACCGACCCCGCCTCCGGCTACATTCGACGCCGCCTGTCACCTCTCTGCCCCTCGCCAATCCAGTTAGTGGAAGTGAACTTTCCCGCTGGCCGATGCGTTAGCTACGACTCCGGCCCGCGCGAGGTGGATATTCAACAACAAGTCTGGATCCTGGAAGGCGAAATGCATATCACGGTAGGTGAGACGGTCTGGCGATTGGAGCCTGGTGACTGTCTCGCAGTGCGGCTTGACTGCCCTACGGTGTTTAAGAATTCCGCCCGCAAGGCTGCCCGTTATCTTGTTGCGCTGACCACCCTGTATCCCAATGAACGGAGAAACGGATGATCGAGAATATTGTCATAAAGCGTGTCGGGGCGAACGAAGCCGCGGCATGCGTTGAAGCCCTTTCCGATGTGCTTATCGACTGCGTGGAGGGAGGCGCATCGATAAGTTTCATGCTGCCATTTTCCAGGGGAAAAGCCTTGCGCTTCTGGCAGCAAGTTGCCGAGAGCGTCGCACGCAACGAATGTGTGTTATTGGTCGCCGAAGACGGCGACGGCCGGATCGTGGGAACCGTGCAAATGATTACGGCACAACCGGAGAACCAGCCGCATCGCGCCGATATCGCAAAAATGCTGGTGCATCGAAGTGCGCGCAAAAATGGTATCGCGCGGCGACTGATGGCAGAGATTGAGCACGTCGCACGGGACGAGAATAAGCGAGTGCTTGTCCTCGATACCGAGACGGGAGGCGACGCCGAACGGCTATACCGGCGCGCGGGCTGGCAGCGCGTGGGAACGGTGCCGAATTATGCGTTGATGCCAAATGGGGCGTTCTGTGGAACGACTTTTTACAGCAAAGAGATCTGATTCGTCAGAGCAGTCGTACATCCATACGGTCGCACCTTTCATTGATGACGGGACGGCATCGGCTTCGTCCGCCCTGGCCCACGCAGTGATAACGATATTTCAGCGTATCGGCTTTCCTCGATTGCTCGGGAGCATCGTTCGTCTGTGTATCATGCGATGTCCACGCAGGGTTTTATAAACGTGGTTTTGGTATAGGCAAGGGTGAATCCGGCGCGTTCAGCATTCCGTGCGCTGACGTTCGCCGGCCTTGCGGTAACGAATGCCAGACGACATCCCATTCGCTTTGCCGTCAGCAACCTCGCGTGTAGCAGTCCCAGTTGCGCTCCCTGCCCGCGATAGGTCGGAAGGGTGCTGGCGATATAAAAATGGGCGATCCGATCAGCGCCGACTTCCAAGATGCTCATTCCAGCGGTCGCGATGGTAACCCCTTTCAAGCGTGCCGCGTATAGCAGGGTGTCGGTTCTTGCCACGGCTATTCGCGCAAGTGTTTCCAGTAAAATGGCTGGGCGCGGGACAAGCTGTTCCGCAAACCCGGCCATTGAATCTTTGATGAACGTTTTTTCGATTTCGTTCCTGTCGTCGATCACTTCAATGGCATCATTTAGATATGCCACTGCATCATGGCGCGTAGGTTGGCACACGTATGTGTTGCTGAGCGCCCCTGTCGTATAACCACGCGCTTCCAATATTCGGCGTGCGCTGGCGTCGGCGTGCGGACAAAGGTCGATTTCCACATCAAGCTGATTGATTGCGTATGCTCTTTCCAGTTGTGCGATGCCTGCCTCGGATACGGAAGCCCCCATGCCAAGTCCTGTCACATGATTGAGTTTGCGTCCAAAGATGTTTTCGGTGAATGCTGCTATGCCACCCGCTAATGCGACTACGCGAGCCCGGTCGCGGCCTGCGAGATTCCGATAAGTTTCTACTTGTTCCTGCAGATGGCGCGCTTCCGCTTGCTCCAGTGCCAGCGCGACTTCCGCACCCCTGAGCTGCAAGGGCGATAACGACGGCGTATTGAAATACATCGGATGAATGTCGTTTCCGGAAATAAGATCCAATTTCGCATTGGATGTGAATGAGAGTTGGTGTTGGCAAAGCGCTCAAGCGCGTGCGGATGCACTACACCGCCAGATTCGTATCATAATGTCTTGCCAACGTCCTGGGCGCTAGCGATGAAAATCCTACATCCTCCGATATGCAGGCATCCGGGCGTAACCTTGCGGCAGCTCGAACGATCCGACGCGGCAGCCTGGTATGCGTATCTTCGACTCCAAGTGGTATTCGAACATACAAGTTGGAATCTCAGTTCTGAATGCGATCTGTTGCCGCTTTTCGATAATATCGAATCGTCTGCGCCGCAGTCCGATCGAAGGCTTGCGATTGTCGACAGTGGATCATTGGAGCTAATCGGGACGGTGGGTTTCCACACCGTATCGGACATCAATAAGACCGCGGAAATTGCGTACGATCTCACGCCGACAATGTGGGGAAAAGGTATTGCACGTGCCGTGTGCGCCACCGTCACATCCTGGGCATTTGAGCACCTCGGCTGGGTGAGGGTGCAGGGTACGGTGTTAGAGACGAATAGGCGTTCTCAAAAGGTCTTGAAGTCATGTGGATACGCCTACGAAGGCCGACTCAGGGCGTATCGCATGGTACGCGGGACGCCAGGCGATTTCGCTCTCTTCTCGCGGTTGGCGACAGACTAGACGTCGAAGTCCGGCTGGATAAATCGCCGGTAAGCAGTTAGCGTTGGCGATAAGCGAGAATCCGACAGATAACGTATTCCTTCCACATGGCGCCCGCCTGATATCGCTTGGGGGGGGCGGTCGAGCCCCATCATGGACCGGACGCCGCGTGCGCACCATCTCGCTTGACAGAGGCGCTCGCCGCAGCTGCATGATATTCTCTTTAAAAATCAATGAATTAATTTTATTCTTCGCGGGTTTTGAAATCTATTTTCAGCAGACCTCCTCGCGGTCCACGCAATGGCAAGTTGCAATTCTTACCGTGGTCCGAAAAAGACCGGGTGTCGGTTGTAACCGTCCACTGTCTCTTAAGTGCCCGATATCACCGGTGTTGTCTTGCCGTCGATCCAGGTTCTATCAAGCAAGCGCTATAATCCGGTTGACGCGAGGGTTACTACCCGTTCCGTGCGCACGTCCATTGAATAGTCGATATAGTGATTTGCTTGACAGGGCTCGGCGTCACTCGGTGCCGAACCGGTCCGAAAAACTGTAGGCGCCCCCGTGGCTTATATGTGACAAGGCCTTGTCGAGTTACAGGTTTATCTAGGAGAATCAGCAGCATGGGAGTGCCCATTTCACAAGCTTGGACGGTGGCAACGTACGTTCTGAAGCAAAAGCTCATGCGTCGTGCCCGTTACCCGCTCGTCCTGATGCTTGAGCCCCTGATGCGCTGCAATCTCGCGTGTGCAGGCTGCGGCAAGATTCAATATCCCGCGCACATCCTGAAGTCGCAACTCACGCCAGAAGAATGTTTTAAAGCAGTGGAGGAATGCGGCACGCCGATGGTGGCTATTCCAGGTGGTGAGCCGTTGCTACACCCGCAAATGCCTGAGATTGTCGCTGGCCTCGTGGCGCGCAAGAAGTATGTGTATATGTGTACGAACGCACTGCTGTTGGCCAAGCAGTTGCATTTGTTCAAGCCGAGTAAATACTTGTCTTTCTCGGTCCATGTCGATGGTCAGCGCGAACATCACGATTTTTCCGTGTGCCGCGAAGGCGGCTATGACATTGCCATGGAAGGTGTGCGTGCAGCGGTAGCCGCCGGTTTCCGGGTGACGACGAACACGACCTTGTTCGATGGTGCTGATCCAAACAGCGTGCGCTCGCACTTCGACGAGATGATGACGGCGGGCGTGGAAAGCATGATGGTCTCGCCGGGTTATACCTACGACAAGGCACCCGATCAGGCGCACTTCCTGGGCCGCGCACGTTCGAAGAAGCTTTTCCGCGCCATCCTTTCGAATCGAAAGAAAAGCTGGCGTTTCAATGCTTCTCCGATGTTCATGGAATTTCTCATGGGCAAAAAAGATCTGACGTGCACGCCTTGGGGAATGCCGACATACAGCATCTTTGGATGGCAAAAGCCATGCTATTTGCTGCAGGATGGCTACGCCGACAGCTTCGATGAACTGATGGAAAGTGTGAAGTGGTCACAGTACGGTACCGAAAGCGGTAATCCGAAATGTGCGAACTGCATGGTCCACTCGGGTTATGAAGCCAGCGGCGTGAATTATACGTTCGGCTCGTTCAAAGGCCTGTTCCAGACGGTCAAGGCGATGCTCTTCGACAAGTACGAGGACAAAGGAGCAAACGATCTGCTTGCGACGTGGCAAACCAAGTCCCACGAAGTTCCCATGGTGTTCGTGCCCACAGCGCAGCGTGCCGCGGCAAAAAATAAGGAAGGTATCCTCGCGGTTGACGCCACCGAGCAAGCTGTTGCGCACGTTCGCCCAGACGAGCAAGAACACGCTGCGGGCACAGTGCACGAACGTCTGGAGGGTTGGACGCCGGAACTGACGACGGAAGCCGAAGTGCGTGACGCGATCGAGAAAGCCTTCGATTATCGTGGCGATGTCACGATTACCCGTAAAGACGGTTCTGCCGTCGCGGGTTATCTGTATGACCGTCAGTACAAAGAGGCGTTCAGGGAATGCTTTGTTCGCATCATTCCACTTGGGAAGCAGGAAAAAGAAATCATTTCCTATATGGACGTACGCGCAATAGCCTTCACAGGCAAAGATACGGCCGCAGGAAAGACTTTCGAGAATTGGGTAAAGCGCTATTGGGAAAAGAAAGCCGCCGGCGAAAAGAATATTCAGATCGAACCGGAATATCTAGGGGACTGAGCGCCGCGTCTGTCGAATGCCTGCCGATGAGCGGGTCGATACGTAAAGCGTTTCAATCCGCGATCGCAAATAATGGCATTTAACCTTGCACCGTGGATTGAAGCATGGGATAGGTGAATAAAAAGAAATGCAGCGCATTTACGCCGAAATGAACCATTATGGCGGTTCGAAGACCGCCGAAATGATAGGCTAGCCCATATCCAACGCCGGCCACACCACCTACGGCCGCCCACTGCCATCCCTCGAACAGATGGGCCAATCCAAATAAAAAGGCGGCTGTGCTTATGGCAAGCGCACTTGCGTAGCGGTGGTCTTTGAAGAGACGCGCGAGACCGGCCTGCAAATAGCCGCGAAACAGTGCTTCCTCGGCAAACGAAACGAGGAGCAGGTTATTCACAAGAAAAAGCAGGCTGTCAGCGGGAGATTTAGGCGCCCACGCAACCAGTTCGAGCCACGTTGCAAGGGAAAGGCAGGCCGCTGCCGTGATGACCAGCACGACCATGCCAGATAATATCGCGGCGCGCCAAGGGCGCTGTAATTGAATCCATGGCAACACGAGCACCAACCAAAAACCAATCAACGGTTTGTCGAGGTTCAAGTACATCGTGAACGGCACAGCATCCGCTGTGAATCGTTCCGGTCCAATGACCCGTGAATTGTGAAACCCGGGCAACCAATGCACGCTGAGTGCGATGGCGACAACGATAAATAACACATGGCCGGCATATCGAACGTGGGTCAGGCGAGGCGAGTGTACGATATAGGCGGCAAGCATCAATAACGCGAGGGGTATGAATGCCGCCAAACCGAGCAAGCCATCCGCCAGTGCCATGCCGTAGCCAATGACGAGCAGGGAAAAACTCAGCCATCGATTGCGCGATAGTACCGTTACCGCCGCCGCAACAAAAATCACGATCCATGCGACATCATGCATACACGTTTCCGGTGCCCTAACGCTAAGAAGCTAGGTTCGTCGCATCGCTGTTGTGGGGGAAGGACCGAAGCATAACGCGATTTCGTAACGTATAGGGTTTGGGGCAGCGATTTTTGGTCCACGTTTTCGCAAATGGTCCGTGTCGAATGCAGCCAACCGCGCGCGGCGGTTTTTTCGTCGTTCAGGCGAGCCATTAGCGCCTAGTTGTCAAAATATAGACCTCCGAACAATAGCGGATCAATAGAGCATATCACCGGAATCATGCCGCGAGGTCGATTCGTCTTGACTGCCCTTGCACCAGTAATTCGCTTACGCGCGGTGTACCCCGCGCGATGATTTTGCCGCGTCGGATGACGAAGAGACGGTTTGCCTTCAGGCGAAGCGCCTCCAAGGGGTCTCTGGCTTGCAGTACGACGAGATCTGCGTTGCACCCTTCCGCAATGCCATAGCCGTCCAGACCGATTGCTTTCGCGCCGTTGACGGTCAACGCGTCAAATATGCGTTTCCGGTCCTCTACGCCGGCCATTTGCGCCACGTGGATAGCCATATGACCCACTTCCAGCATATCGGCGGCACCCATCGAGTACCATGGGTCCATCACGCAATCATGTCCGAATGCGACATTCAGTCCGGCGTCCATCAGCTCTCGAACCCGTGTCATACCGCGACGTTTTGGATAGGTATCATGGCGCCCTTGCAGCATGATATTGATCAACGGATTGGAAATGACCTGGATGTCCGCCTCTGCCATTAATGGGATAAGCTTGGAGACATAATAGTTGTCCATCGAATGCATTGAGGTGAGATGCGAACCCGCCACGCGTCCTTGGAGGCCGAAGCGTATCGTTTCACTTGACAGTGTTTCAATGTGGCGCGACATCGGATCGTCGGTTTCATCGCAGTGCATGTCCACCGGCAAGCCCCGGTCAGCTGCGATGCGGCACAACGCCTCCACCGATGCAGCGCCTTGCGCCATGGTTCGCTCGAAATGCGGGATGCCACCGACCACGTCCACGCCCATGTCAAGGGCCCGGTTCAACGCGTCGACCGCACCTGGCGACCGGTAGTACCCGTCTTGCGGGAACGCGACAAGTTGGAGGTCGATATAGGGTGCGATCTTTTGTCGTACTTCGAGCAGGCCTTCGACTGTAATAAGCCGTGGATCGCTTATGTCGACGTGACTGCGGATATGCAGCAGGCCTTGCGAAATGGCGATGTCGCAGTATTTCAGTGCCCGCTCGACCACAGCATCACGCGTCAATGTGGACCGAAGCTCGCCCCAGAGCGTGATGCCCTCCAACAGCGTCCCTGACACGTTCATTCGTGGTGTTCCCATCGACAACGTCGCATCCATGTGAAAGTGCGGGTCGACAAACGGCGGAGAAACCAGTCGACCTGTCGCGTCGATGTCCTCGCCGGCCTCTGCGGCGATCGATGGCGCGATTTTAACGATCTTCTCATTGTCGACCGCGATGTCGATGCCAGTACGGCCGTCTGGAAGTGTGGCGTTACGAATGATAAGGTCGAAGTGCATCGGCATGCTCCCTCTGTAACGGAAACCTGGAATAGTGTTGTCATTATCGGGCAAACACCAAGGTTTAGGACGATGGGTCTGATGTGTGGCGGCGCTTGTCATCGTAAGTTCGTGCGGATACCCGTCCGCCGCACGCCGCAAAAATCGCGCGCATAACGAATTGTTCGTTCGTGGCAGGTAATAGTGCATGAAAAGCAGGCAGCGCGCTGCTAATCTCCAAATCATTTCCATTCAAAGGGAAAAATCATGGATGGCGTTCGCGCTTCGAACATCGGTATGAATGGGGCAGGTACCCCGGTTGTGCCGCTTGTGGACGACAGCACGCGCGCAAGACAAGAAGATAGGGAAACGCCCGATGATTTTTTGCGGGGCGACGAAGAACGCAGTCGCCATATGGCGGAGGCGGCCCTTCTTCTTCGGCAGAGACCAACAACAGAAAGACTACCGTGGTTTCTCGCTGGTTTCGACTTGTTTGATTTGCCGCGGGACGTTATTTTTAGCATTACCGGTTTTTTATCGGTGTACGATTTTTTCCGGCTGGCCCAGGTCAGCGTTGTCGCCCCATCCATTATTCGATCCGATACGAAGACGTGGGAAGCAATCAGGGGTGCCAGGGACGGCCTGGGAATCTGCGCCGCCTTGCAGGCGATCTTGACGGAATATGACAGCTGGCAACCTGCATTGCTCAGGGTGCTTTCACGGAAAGTACGAAAGATCGAAGTACGCGACCGGGACGCCTTGAATGCACAATGGGAACGCGCGATCACCGTGGTGCACCAGGCAGATACATCCCGACTGAGCGACGACGCACGTGCGGCGCGTACGCGGGACTTGCTGATCAGCGCCTGGTATGGCGTCCAGGACCCAGGAGGATGGCAGAGGAGCCGAGGAGTGAATATCGCTCTGACTTTTCTATGCAGGTTGCCAACTTCCTGTCGCCCGTCTGCCTTGGAGGAGATGCTGGCGGAAACCGTGCTAATCGGGGACATGGCGGAATTGCCGAAACCGTTCGCTCGTGGCGCGCTTCTGGATAATTTCTGTGGTGGAATGGGAGAAAATTCACCTCGTTGGTCAACGGGCTTAATGGCGTTAATGAGCCGCAGATTGCTTCAAATAGCGGATCAATGCAACATCGCCGAGCGGATGCATTGCGACTTTGGCGCGACGCAGGAGCAGGGCGTTGCGTTGGACGACATCCTGGTCAGTGTGATCGCGCGGTATCCAACATTGCGGAACTGGCAAGCGGCAACGTGCCTGTGCGACAGATGGCGATCCGATGACGAAGCGTTTTTGAATCGGGTACTCAAGCGTCATGTTGTCGAGATCGCGCCATTTGTACGAAAAAACCTCGACATTGACGATGAGAGGCCACGCGACAATACGCTACGTTGGGCCTTGGAGGCGTGGCCGAGACTGCAACCCCTGTTTTCCAGGCTCGAAGCCGACACATTAAACGCGTTGGGTTCCGATCTAGATAAACAGTGGGTCTTTTGGCGTTTCTATCATCAAACCGACGTCGACCAAATCGGTGGAGACTGGCGAGGAATCTGTGCTGCGGTACGAACGCAAGCACCATGGCAGACGCACCCGGTATTGATGCATCGTCTTGCGAATACGGTGGGCCTGCACGACACGGTCGCCGGCAATGCGATGTTCGATCGCGTCGTCACAAGAGGCGCTTACGAACGACTCATTGGAGAGTTCGCCGTCTGGCGTGACGAGGTCGTGGCCCAGTGTCGGGCCGCGAATCAAGTAAAGCTGGCCGCACGTGCCGACGCCGCGCTCATCCAGATGTGGGCAAACCTGGTCTTGAGAGAAGACAGTGGGGTTCGATGGACGGTCAAGCAGCGTATCGGAAAAATAGCCGCCCATGTTTTTAGTGCCATACCGATACGGTACTGGGGGGACGTATTGGACACGCTGACCTCCCTTCCTCGGGAATTTTACACGGACGTGGCGGACACCAATGATCCAGAACACCGGTTGCAGCTTCATCTTCTTTTCGACGACACCGCCCTTCGTATGCGAGTGAACTTTTTCCTTCGCGATCCGGCCTCGTCAGCCGTGGCGCCAAGCGATACGTTTTCGGCGGTCATTGTCGAGCAGGTTGCAAAGATCTGGGAAATTCTTCCGGATTGTATTGTCGCGGGAAAAGCGGGACTGGTTACGTTCTGCGATCGATTTGATTTGCGTGATATATATCGCAATAATCTCGAATGGGCAATCTTGCACTATCATGTTCGCCGTATTGCAAAAGGCGAATTGGCAATCCCTGATGCGTACCGATTGTGCGATGACGACGAGCAAATGCGAGCGTTGCTCGATGATCTGATCTGGCAAGAAATTCTTCGTGATTTATTACTCGCGGGGGTTAAACGAAATGCCATCGTTTCAACCTACGGTGCACTTCCTCCGACGCTGGACGAAAAGTTATCCGTATTTTTAGTCACCGTTCCGACAGCCCCGGTAGCTATTGCAAATCCAGGTGGAGAACGCCTTGAATATCTCGATTTCAGGATGAAGGAGGGCGCAGACGACGATAACTTGATTGACGTAGACCCGCTGGCGGCACCCCATGATGCGCTCGGTTTTCCTCCTCTTCACTTTTATTTTGATCAATAGGACGCTATTACAATAGCGGGCCGTGGCGTATCCGCAGCACATCGACGATCTATTGGTGTTGGCGCTGCTTTTTTAAATCGAATGAAAAGAGATGGACAAGCGCCGCGCCGCGGATAACGTCGGATTAACCAACGTGGTCACCGCGCCATGGTGCTATTAAGTTTATTTAAACGCGTGCCTTTAGCCACTTCGCTTTTTGGTGACATCGCGTTTAAATGTAATGTCGTCTATTGTCCGACTTCACATCAAACAGATTCAGGGCCGGGTTGGCGGAAATGTCCGTACGTGCGGCGAGGATGGCATCAACGTCCACTTTCCCTCGGGGCTGCGCCTTGAAGACCGCAATCATGGCAGGGGTAACGTCTTCGGGATACAGCGTGGTTACGTCCCTGATTGCTTTCCAGACTTCCAGCTTCTCGCCGAAGCCGTTGCCTTTCAAACCCAGGTCGCTGCCGTCGGTCTTGAAAGCCGAATACGCAATCTCCTCCGGGTTCTTGCTTTTGCTCAAACCGCTGTAGCTTGCGTTGGCGCCGCCATACGTAAATAGATTTCGTACCCAAATCGCAAAGCGCCCCAAAGTGGATGTTTGCGCCTGGTGATCTGCTTTGATCTTCGAGCGTGCGTCAAACGCCTCACGTGCCAGGTTATCGCCAAAGCACTGTTCCTTGTCGTGAAATTCCTTGAACTTTGTCTTGAAACTGTCTTCGTAAGCCGAAGTGACGCCATCGTTGTAGCTGTTCCGGACATCGGCATTGCTCAAAGGCGCCGCTTTGGTGGAGGCAGGAGGCGCATTTTCTGTTGTACTCGGGGCCCAGACAACTTCGGGGCCTTTGCTATCAATCATGCTCATTGGGTAACCTCATATAGACTAGTTTTGAGCCGATTAAGTGGCCAAAGCATTGCGATAGTTCCAACTGTCGGGCAACCGTTTCACCGTTACTCACGTGACCTCTGTTCGCCGCAGCTACGTGACCGGCATGATCTTCCGAGCACGTGGCTGCTCAGCGCAATGGTGTTACGTATGAATGTAAAAATGAGGGTCGTTGAATATGCTGTTTCGCAAAACGGTAAATATGCCTCACCGCCTACAACTGATGCGTGCTGTCACATCAGACTAATCGAGCAGTCTATATTATCGACTACGAATCAAATATGATTTGAAAATATCCGCGTATATGCGAAAGTGCCCCGCTTGATGGGATATCGATGCCAGGTTCGGTCTCATCGGACACGTCGTACTATCTTGAAGGAGTTGATCATGCGGGTTTTCGTAACAGGCGCTGGAGGATTCATCGGCGGCGGTATCGCTGCGCATTTGGCTATGCGGGGCAATCAGGTCAGTGGACTGATTCGTCGTGCGGAGCAAAAGCGGCTTTGGAAGCACTTGGCATCACGCCGATCCTAGGTAGCTTGGAGGATACCGGTTTGCTGACCATGCAGGCTGCGGCTGCGGATGCCGTAATCAATGCTGCGGACAGTGACCATCAAGGTGCCATTGATGCGGTACTCGCGGCTTTGGCTGGCAGCGGAAAGGCCTTCCTGCACACGAGTGGTTCAAGCATTGTGGGTGACGCGTCCGGTGGCTTGCCGTCGGATGCGATCTACGATGAGGACACGTTGCCGATGCCCACGCCGGACAAGGTTGCGCGCGTTGCCATCGATACGAAGGTGCGCGACGCCGTGCATCGAGGTGTCCGTTCCGTGGTGTTGTGCAATACGCTGATCTACGGCCATGGCGTGGTGCCAGGCACACGTAGTGTGCAGTTGCCGCGCCTCGTCGGACAAGCGAAGAAGAGCGGAGTCGTTCGACATGTGGGTCCTGGTGTGAATCGGTGGTCCAATGTACACATCGATGATGTTGCCGAACTGTATGCATTGGCGCTGGAGAAGGCAGACCGCGCGCCCGGCGCGAGTTTTTTCTTCGTGGAAAGCGGTGAAGCCTCGTTCCGGGACATGACGGCAGCAATTGCCACCGCGTTGCACCTCGGCGTTGCGCAGGATTGGCCGCTCGATGCTGCAAAGGAGGAGTGGGGGTACGAGATGGCGTCCTATGCACTGGGCTCCAACAGCCGCGTGCGAAGTAAGTACACTCGGTCGCAGTTGGGCTGGCAGCCACGCAGGACGTCGGTGATCGATTGGATCATCGGCGAGATGGTCGCGACTTGACGGGGCTGCGTTTGATGCGGATCGAACGTTCAGGAGCGGGGGGCAAACTTGCTGAACCCGCCATTCTTTGAACACTTGTCAAACGGCCCGCAACGTTCGCAGTAAATCCTGCCAGTTATTCCGCGTCATTGCATCGAACCAATTATCGTGATTCGCCGACGGCAACAGCAGCAACTTGCTGGCTGTATGCGCGTTGGCAAAATGGCGAGCGTGATCCACGGGAATGAGCGTGTCTTCCTGCGCGCCCACGATTACCAGCGGTCCGCGGTAATGCGATACCGCGGCGATCGAATCGAAGTCATTGTGCAACAACCAGCGTACCGGAAAGATGGGATATTTTTCAGCGGCGACATTAGCGAGCGAATCCCACGGTGTGAAGAGTACGACCCCCGCAATAGCAGCTTCATTGCCTTGCACCACCTGCGACGCCATGCCGGCGCCGAGGGACTCCCCGACCAGATAGACCGGACCGCCCCATTTCGCAAGCGCAGTGGCCAGCGTTTCGCGCGATGCGGTCAATGCCGCGCTCATCAGGCGCGGCCCTTGTCGGCGGCCGTGTCCAGGATATTCGGCAATGATGACGCGATAACCAATATGAGAAAATACATCGGCGAGCGGCAACTTGTTTTCCGCCGATTCCTCATTGCCGTGATAGACAATGACGGTGCCGCGAAGCGAGCGTCCGATTGGCGTTACGATGTAGCCGGCGTATTGATCATGCGCACGCCACACATCGATGCTTTCAGCGGGATGTGGCACCGATCGCAAATCCGGTGCATAAGGCGTCGAGGGCAACAGCATGCGGTCCTGCATCAGGAACAGGCCGAGCCCCGAGGCTAGATAGATGGCAATCGCCAATCCTACGACGTAAGATATTAAACGCATGCCGCCACTCACTTGTTCTGGGTTTCAGATCTCTCTCCGAGTATAAAGTCAACAGGATGGATATGCTTTGATGCACGATTCGGCCTGGCGTTCTGGTACTTCGCCGCCAAGGTGCACAGATACGAGTCGGTGGACGCTTTCTATTGAAAGTGCGATGATTGTCGACGCCGTTGCCGCCCCACCCGCTGCCTTGATATCCATGTCGATCCGGACCGTGTTGACTCGTTGCCTTTTGCCGATTTGTCTCGGATTGCATGGCATTTTCTGCATTGCAATCGAGCCTGCTTCAACAGTGTCCGCATCCGGTGCAACGACATTGCCTTTGGCTGCAGCGGGAGACGTAGAGGAAGTGCCCGGCGCATCGAGCGCGTCTGAGCAAAGGGGCTTTGCCACGTACGCAAACGCTCGATACGGATATTCAATTGCGTATCCTGACGATTTACTTACGCCCGGAAAGGAAGCGGACGACGGCGACGGTCTCGCATTTTCGGCCAAGACAGGCGGTGCACGCGTCGCGGTGTGGGGCCGATACAATGCGACCGATGACACGCCTGTTGCATTGCTCCAAGGAGAGGAAGAGGGGGCTTGCAATGGTCAACCTGCCAGCTACGAAGTCAGCAAGCGCGATCTTGTCGCGTTTTCGTGCAAGACGGAAGACAACGAAATTGTCTACGAGAAGATGATTATCCGCGACGAGACGCTGGCTGTCGTATCATTCACGTACCCTGTAGCGGAACAGGCGCTCTGGGGGCCCATCATCACGAAAATGGCAGGTTCCCTGCATCTCGATTAGCGTGACGCGAGCACCTATCAGTGTGACGAGACGAACTTGGCGTCGGCAAACGCCGGCGGCAGCGCGAAGGTCGTGCGCATGCGCCTGGTTTCGGATGCCGGCGTCGACCCGAAAAGGCGCTTGAACTCGCGGTTGAATTGCGATGGGCTGGCATAGCCTACCGCGTGACTCGCTGCTTCGGCCGTCATGTCCTGGCGCACCATCAGTAACCTCGCCTGATGGAGTCGAATCGATTTCACGTACTGCATTGGCGAGGTATGGGTAATCGCCTTGAAATGGCTATGGAACGTGGGCATGCTCATGCCTGCTTCATCGCACAGCATCGTCAGATTGAGCGGCTCGGCGTAGCCCGCGTGAATGCGCTCCAGCGCGCGCCCTATTTTCCCGAATTGGCCTCGCATTGCCAATGCGCCTCGCATGGCATTGCCCTGGCTGCCGGTAAAGACGCGATAGTAGATTTCCCGGACCAGCATCGGGCCGAGTATTGCCGCGTCTCTGGGGTGCGCCATTGCTTCCAGAAATCGTAGCACTGATGCACGCAGCGATGCGTCCATCGGACTGGACATCATCGGTTGCGGCGAATCCTGACCTGACGGCATGTTGTGTGCATCGATTTGCAAAATCAACTCGGCGGCGAGTTGGAAATTCAGATGCATATAGATTGCCAGTAGCGGATGCGCCTGTGTGGCGTCCGTTTCCATCGAGAACGGCACGGGTACGGCCACGGACAAGTAGTGCTGTGCGTCGTATTGATAGATTCGATCACCAAAAAATCCACGCTTCGTGCCCTGGCAAACAATCACGATCCCAGGATCGTAAAGGACCGGTGTGCGGGTCAATGGACGGTCGGATCGTAGAAGACGCACATCTGGTAGTGCGGTCAGGTTGTACCCTTCCGTGGGTGCTAGCGCCTTGAGTAGATGGACCATCCGGCATTGTTCATCGATGGCGGTGCCTGACGCGACGGGATCTGTCGAGGAAGATGCGAGGTGCGATATCATAGGAATAGGCAATAATTCTGTAGAATCTGGTCTGAATGCGCGCCTATGATGAGAATACCATGCAATTTATTTCATCAACGCGAGAGGCAATGCATGGGATCGGGTAAAACGATTTTGATCACGGGCGTCAGCAGCGGGTTCGGCCGCGCGTTGGCCGAAGAGGCGCTGGCCGCAGGCTACCGGGTCGTGGGCACCGTGCGGACTGAGGCGGCAAGAACCGACTTCCAAGCACGCGATCACAAAGCCATCGCTATCACGCTGGACGTCACAGAATTTGCATCGATCGATGCCGCGGTGTCGGGCATCGAAACGTCGGTGGGCGCGGTGGACGTCCTTGTCAACAACGCAGGCTATGGTCATGAAGGGGTGATGGAGGAATCATCGTTGGAAGACATGCGCCGGCAATTCGACGTGAATGTGTTCGGCGCGGTCGCAATGATGAAAGCGGTGATTCCTTATATGCGACAACGACGCCGTGGTCACATCCTGAATATTACGTCGATGGGTGGGTTCATCACGATGCCGGGTATTGCTTATTACTGTGGCAGCAAATTCGCATTGGAGGGCATATCCGAAGTAGTTGCGAAGGAAGTGCTGCCGTTCGGCATCCACGTGACGGCGGTGGCGCCGGGATCGTTTCGTACCGATTGGGCGGGGCGCTCGATGCAACGAACCGCGCGCACCATCCCGGACTACGACGCGCTGTTTGATCCGATCCGCAAAGCGCGCGAGGAGAAAAATGGGAAGCAGCAAGGAGACCCCGTAAAAGCGGCACATGCCATGCTGGCGGCGATTGAAAGTGAAAAGCCGCCGGCGCATCTGTTGCTCGGAAGCGATGCGCTGGCGCTTGTCAGGGGCAAGCTTTCGACGCTTGCCGCGGAAATCGATGCATGGGAGGCCGTCTCGCGATCGACGGATGGTTGAGCATGTGCCGAAAAAGCGTAACCTCGGCAAGGGCGCAATAGGGTGAACGCGAGCGCAGTGACACCAGTCATGCCAGAATGTCGGCGCGGGGGATCCCGCGACAAAGGGGAAGGCACCCGTTCCTGCCCTTCCCAGCCCTTTCCTTGACGTCGTCTGTAGAGAACAATGCCGCACATCACACTTGAACTTTATCCTCGCGAATTGAGCGCGAAAGAGAAGCACGACATTGGCGAAGCGCTTGCTGATGTATTGAAAAAGCATCTGGGGTCTTCCGACAGCGCGATTTCGGTGGCCATTGAGATGATTCCGCGCGAAGAGTGGAAGGAGAAAGTCTATGATCCGCGTATCAAGGCGGTGATGGACACGCTGGTTCGCAAGCCAGGCTACGAGCTATAACGGCTAACGTTCCAGAAAACAATCGCCGCCCGTGCACGCTGCGATTCCCATTCGCGGTCGTGCCACGTAACGCGTTGAACCATGTCACGGCGTCCTCGTCGGTCGGAATCCGCATGGGTGGGGACGGATCGGTCACGGCTCGCCAGACCGCTTCCGCGACGTTCGTCGATAGCGTGGGTGACTTGGGTCGCTTGCGCCCAATCGGCAAAGACTGCTTGCGCTAATGAGGCGTACGCTTCCGCGAGTACTTTCAATGTTGCGTTCGCTCGCTTCGTGGGCTTGCCACCGATGCGTTATGCGAAGCAGCAGATGGTGCGGGCGCAGGTGCTCTCTATATAGACTTGCATGTCAAGCCGCCGAACGGTTAGCACGTCGGCTGCTTTCAATCACTGAACAGCGTTGCATTTCAGCATTATATCGATTGGCCTCATCAACGCTTTAACAACGGTTGCGTTGCTACGCTTTGTTTTCCAATCAACGAAAGGAAAACGGAGCGAGATATGGCCTTTTACTATTACACGCCGTATAGCTGGAGTACCCGGTGGAATGCCGGGGGCGATAAGCCTGGCGATCCGTCGGCATTCGTGAACAAGCCGTTGTCGGGCGGTGAGTTCGACGGCTACGACGCGAGCCGGCTTGTTACCAATCAGGACGCTTCCGGTCGACGTTTTAAGTTTTTTATTTTTCAAACGAATACCACCGGCTATAAGAGCTTGGTTATCCTTAATGCAGACGGTATTCACTGCTATAACGTGATGATGCCACACCAGCAGACCGGCACGTATCTGACTGATAAAGCGCTATGGGGCGCGCCACCCGATTCGCCTTCATCTTTTTATAACGGTAAGACACTGAACGAGCTGACGGCGTTGGCCTGGCGTGGGAACGGGGCCAATCCCGTGATCGAGATCAATGTCCGGCAATGGAATGCGACCGGCGGACAGCTGGTTATCCAGGACGCGTGGGGTTTTCACCTCTTTAATCTTGATTCCGGGGGGTTTTTCGAGTATCGGAATGTCAGGTTGAATCGCGGCCCCTTTGACGGTGCCTACCAATCGGAACTCTGGTTGTATCGTTCCACCAAACTGGATACCCCAACGTTTATCCGCGCGTCCATCAGTTCGTCGACCTACCGTGATTTGCAGTTCATGACAAAAGATGGCATCACCGCTTACGACTTCGAAAGCGGCAATTATCACAGCACTGTGAATCCAACGCTGGTGGGCGGCGCGCTGGACAATCAGAAAGTAGGAGATCTCATCGCCAAAGGTCAACTGGTCAACCAGACATGGCAAGACTACGTCGTGTTTAGTGACGAGCCCTTATATGATCCGGCGCGAATTGATTTCTGAGAGAGAATGTCGTTGCTGACGTAACGGCGTGACGGACTCCTGCGCCCTGGCCGGGGCCAAGTATGTGCGCCAGGGGTTTCGTCGTGGACGATTGCGCATGTTGCGCTTGCGAGACCACGGCACGGGTTCGCCCATGTCGCCCTGCTTTGGTGCATTTTTGTGCAAATAAATAGTGTCTCGAAGAGAAAATGCCAAATCCGTGATTTTCGGGGTGTCCGGATCTGCCTCAATGCGCCAATCTGGTGCGAATTTGCTGGCACATATCTTGTATTCGTAGGTGCGATAACGCGGCGATGCTATGCCGGACATGCACAATATGGAGACAGGCATTGGTTCTCTTGGCGCCCACACCGGTCAATAACGTGCTTTCGTGCTCGCTGTCATGGCGTGTTGCACGTGGCAATAAAAAAAACAGAAAAGATCAAACGTAAGATTTCACAATAAATTAGTATTGCTACGTAAAATATGAAAATGCAATTGTGGTAAATGCTGATTAACGGTTATGCTCTGCTGTCACGGGAACAGGCAAGCGAATCAATCCGCGCGGGGCGGATCTTCTGAAACTTTCTCCCATTTTAGTTACCTCACGACGGTCGTCGTGCACTCATCTGACCGAAAGGAAAGCAATGGACAAACGTGCGTTTTTAAAGATGGCTTCCGCAGCAGGCATGACAGGCGTTGCCGCACAGATTCCGGGCGCGTTCGCGCAAAGTGGCAGTGGCCCGATCAAGGTCGGCATTCTGCATTCGCTGTCGGGTACGATGGCGATTTCCGAAACATCGCTGAAAGACGTGGCATTGATGACCATTGCCGAAATCAATGCCAGTGGTGGGGTGATGGGACGCAAGATCGAACCCGTTGTCGTAGACCCGGCATCGAACTGGCCGTTGTTTGCCGAAAAAGCGCGTCAACTGATCACGCAGGATAAGTGTGCGGTCGTGTTTGGTTGCTGGACCTCGGTGTCGCGAAAGTCCGTATTGCCGGTGTTCGAAGAGCTGAACGGCCTGTTGTTCTATCCCGTGCAGTATGAAGGCGAAGAGATGTCGCGTAACGTCTTCTACACGGGTGCGGCGCCGAACCAGCAGGCAATCCCTGCGACGGAATATTTGATGAGTGCGGAAGGTGGGGCGGCAAAGCGCTTCTTTCTCTTGGGCACGGACTACGTCTATCCACGCACGACAAACAAGATTCTGCGTGCTTTCCTGCATTCGAAGGGTGTGCAAGATACGGATATCCAGGAAGTTTATACCCCGTTTGGCCATAGCGATTATCAGACCATCGTCGCGAATATCAAGACGTTTGCCCAAGGCGGCAAAACCTGCGTGATCTCCACGATCAACGGCGATTCGAACGTGCCGTTCTACAAGGAACTCGGCAATCAGGGCCTCAAGGCGACAGATGTGCCGGTGGTGGCATTCTCGGTGGGTGAAGAGGAGTTGCGCGGTATCGACACCAAGCCGTTGGTGGGAAATCTAGCCGCATGGAACTATTTCATGTCACTACGTAATCCGGTCAATACGAAATTCAAGAAACAGTTCGCGGACTGGGTGGCAAAGAACAACCTGCCTGGCGGAAGCAAGCGGGTCACGAACGATCCGATGGAAGCCACCTATGTCGGCATGCACATGTGGCGCCAGGCGGTGGAGAAGGCCAAGAGCACCGATGTGGACAAGGTTCGTACGGCAATGATCGGGCAGAAGTTTGCCGCGCCATCGGGTTACACGCTGGAAATGGATGGTAATCACCATCTGCACAAGCCGGTAATGATCGGTGAAGTTCGCGCCGACGGCCAATTCAACGTGGTGTGGCATACGAAGGGCACGATCCGGGCGCAGCCGTGGAGTCCATTCATTCCAGGTAACGACAAGAAGCCGGACGTCGTTGCACAAGCCACGCCAATTGCCGATTTGATGCGTCGGTTGGGCTGATTTGCGACCTAAAGCAACAAAGGCATTTTGATGGCACGAGGCAGGCGTGAACCTATGCACGCCTGCCGGTTATCTCAGCAGTGGACGTTGGCCTGACTCATGCTCGAATCCCACATTTCGTCACGGTGCGTTGTAGCATCAAACGCGACCGTGATATTGCCGTTTACTGCGGCACCTTCTTTTCTTTCCCGTTCTGTTTTGCGTGTAGCACGCGACGTTATTCTATTGCTCGCCGTGGCGACGGGAAGCGGAACCGCTTTTGCCACCGACGCCTTGCCCGCCGCTTCGACGGCATCCACGGGCCTTGCCGCTTCCGTGGTGGCGGTGCGGGGTGCGTCTGCAGCAACCGGCACGACCACGCATGCGCTCATGGAGAGTGATCTCGCACCATTGGCTGGCGATGACTTCGACGCCAAGGCTGCGGCGCTCGCACAATTGGCATCACGTGCCAGCCACGATCCAACGGCGAGTCGCTTGTTGCAGGCGCTTGCGAAGGATAATGTCTTTGTAAATGACAGCAATCGCATCTTGTTAGGCGATGGCGATAATTTCCGTGATGCGTTGACCGATAAGGCAGTCAGCGCTGATGAGGCGGGGAATGCGCAGCAGATCACGTTGCCCAATGTGCTGCGGGCGCGCGTCGATGGCTTCGCGTCCGCAAGCCGTCTGACGTCGAGTGATCCGGCGGTGCGCGGCGCGGCGATCGATGCGATGTTGCGCAATCCCGACCCGGGTGCCGCGGCGCAAGTTGATGCAGCGCTGGCATCGGAGCACGATCCCGTATTGCATGCCAAATTGGAAACATTGTGGGCCATGACGGCGCTGCACGATCCAAGCGCCGATAAACGTTTGAAGGCGGTACAACTGATCGCGGAGAACGGGCGTATTGGCGGTCTGGAGATGTTGCGTCCGCTGACGCGGAAGACGGCTGGAGGCGCCTATACCGAAAGCGATGCCCGTGTCCGCGCGGCCGCGCAGGACGGTATCGACCGACTGGCGTCGATGCAAAAACGCGCTGAAATTGCAGGTGTCGTCTTCGCTGGCCTGAGTTTGGGTAGTGTCTTACTATTGGCGGCGCTGGGCTTGGCCATCACTTATGGCTTGATTGGCGTTATCAATATGGCGCACGGCGAGTTCCTGATGATCGGGGCTTATGCAACGTATGTCGTGCAAAACGTGTTTGTCAAATACCTGCCCAATGCGATTGAATGGTATCCGATACTCGCGGTGCCGGCGTCGTTCCTGGCGGCCGCGGTGGCCGGTGTTGTCATCGAGCGACTGATCATCCGCCACTTGTACGGTAGACCACTGGAAACGTTGCTGACCACATTTGGCATCAGCCTCTTGCTGATGCAGGCAACCCGGATGGTGTTCGGCGCGCAGAATGTACAAGTGGCCAACCCGAGCTGGATGAGTGGTGGTATCGCGATAATGCCGGGACTGATCTTGCCCTATAACCGGCTTGTTATACTGGCTTTCTCCGTGGCGGTGATCGTGCTGGCATGGGCGGTGTTGAACCGGACGAGACTCGGTCTGTATATCCGCGCGGTGACGCAAAATCGCCGCATGGCCGCTTGCGTCGGGGTACGCACCGCGCGCGTCGACTGCTACGCATTCGCTTTTGGCGCAGGCATTGCCGGACTCGGTGGTTGTGCACTATCTCAAATTGGCAACGTCGGTCCGGATCTTGGCCAGACTTACATCATCGATTCAT
This sequence comes from Robbsia andropogonis, assembly GCF_034047095.1. Lineage (NCBI taxonomy): Bacteria > Pseudomonadati > Pseudomonadota > Betaproteobacteria > Burkholderiales > Burkholderiaceae > Robbsia > Robbsia andropogonis. Next base: position 216,023 of record NZ_CP139166.1, read on the forward strand.
TCATGTCCGTGGTCCTCGGCGGCGTAGGGCAATTGGCGGGCACGGTGATTGGTGCATTCGGATTGGGCGTTGTCAGCAAGGCCATCGAGCCGTTCTGGGGAGCGGTGCTTGCAAAGATCTGTGTGCTGATGCTGGTTGTGCTATTCATTCAAAAACGGCCCCAGGGCCTGTTCGCCCTGAAAGGGCGCAGCGCGGAGGTGTGATCGATGGTGCCCATTTCCGCTGCATCATCCTCGGTATCGGCCGGGGAAGGGTTTGCACTGGGTCTGCCCGAGCGTGCACGTTTGCTGTCACGTGCCGGTTGGGTTGGCTTGCTCATCGCCGTCTTGCTCGTGGGGGTTGCCGCGCCATTTGCGGCATTATCGGCACCTGAAGGCAGTGTCTGGCATTTGTCGATGTATGCGATCACGCTTGGCGGCAAGCTGATGTGCTATGCGATTGCGGCGATGGCCTTGGACCTGGTGTGGGGCTATTGCGGTATCCTCAGTCTCGGCCATGGTCTGTTCTTCGCCTTGGGCGGTTATGCGATCGGCATGTACCTGATGCGTGCGATCGGCCACGAGGGCAAGTACGGCAGCGACCTTCCGGATTTCATGGTGTTTCTGGATTGGCACGCTTTGCCCTGGTACTGGCAAGGCACGCAGCACTTGCTCTATGCCATGCTGCTCGTCATGTTGGCGCCGGCGTTGATTGCCTGGATCTTCGGTTTCTTTGCGTTCCGCTCACGGGTCAAGGGCGTCTATCTGTCCATCATCACGCAGGCGCTGACATATGCGGCCATGCTGCTCTTTTTTCGCAATGAAACCGGTTTTGGCGGGAACAACGGTTTCACCGATTTCAAGCGCATAGCGGGTTTTCCAATCACTGATGACCATACGCGCGTAGCGTTGTTCGTGCTGACGTTCGCGGTGTTGATCATCGCTTTCCTCGCGTTGCGCTGGATCGTTAATTCGCGGCTGGGACGCGTTGTGACGGCTATTCGCGACGGTGAATCGCGACTGATGTTCCTGGGCTACAGTCCGCTTGCCTACAAGCTGTTCATCTGGACACTGTCCGCGATCTTGTGCGGTATCGCTGGCGCTTTGTACGTGCCACAGGTTGGCATCATCAATCCCAGCGAAATGTCGCCGGGCAATTCGATCGAGATGGCGATCTGGGTTGCGGTGGGTGGCCGCGGTACCTTGATCGGGCCGATTATCGGTGCAATCGCGGTGAATCTCGCCAAAACGTTTTTCACCAACGCGTATCCGGAATATTGGCTGTTCTTCCTTGGCGCAATCTTCGTGCTCGTACCGCTTCTGTTGCCCAAAGGCATCGTCGGCTTGGCCGGTGTATTCCGTAAGCCTGCCCGCTACGGCGGTGAAGGCACATCGCCTGGTGACGAGCGCATTCAGGGTGGTGGCGACACCGTGACGCGAGCGGGCCACGGCACTTCGGCAACGCAGAGGAGCAAGGTGTGATGACGGATATCACAAAGGAGCCGGTGTCCGGCGCGGCCGCCAATATGACCTCTGGTCTGGGGCATATCGTAAAACCTGGCACGGTCGATGTGTCGCATGGCCCCATCCTTTACCTTGAGGATGTCAGTGTCAGCTTTGATGGCTTCAAAGCACTGAAGCAATTGACGTTGTCGATCGATGCCGGGGAACTGCGTTGCGTGATCGGCCCCAATGGCGCGGGCAAGACGACAATGATGGATGTGATCACGGGCAAGACGCGTCCGCAGAGCGGGAAGGTGTTCCTCGGGCAGACGCTGGATTTGCGGCGCATGGACGAACCGACAATCGCGCGTGCCGGAATCGGTCGCAAATTCCAGAAGCCAACGGTATTCGAACAGCATCCGGTTTGGGAAAACCTGGAGCTGGCGATGAAATCCGATAAACGCTGGCTGGCGGCGTTGCGCTCGAAACTCGATCAGACCGCGCAGGCACGCATCGAACGCGTGTTGTCGACCATTCAATTGGAAGCGCAGGCATACACGCTGGCCGGCTTGTTGTCGCATGGCCAGAAACAGCGATTGGAGATCGGCATGTTATTGATGCAGGAGCCGCAATTGCTGCTCCTCGATGAACCCGCGGCCGGCATCACCGACGACGAAACGATGGTGCTGGCCGCGTTGCTGGAAACGCTGCGGGGGCAGTGCTCGATGATGGTTGTGGAGCACGACATGGATTTTGTCGCCGCACTGGCGGGAACGCACGGCAAGGTCACAGTGATGGCGGAAGGCTCGGTGCTTGCGGAAGGCACGCTGGACCAGGTGAAGCGTGACGAGCGCGTCATTGAATCCTATCTGGGCCGATAGCGACAATCGAGGAGCGGCAATGCTGGAAGTAGCGGGATTGAATCAATACTATGGCGGCAGTCACATCCTCCGCGACGTGACGTTGCATGTGCCTACCGGCAAGCTCACGGTGCTGCTGGGCCGAAATGGCGTGGGCAAGTCGACGCTATTGCGTTGCTTGATGGGTGTGACCCCGGTGAAGACCGGCAGCATTCAATGGCAAGGAGAAGCATTGGAGCGGTTGGGAACGCCTGCGCGTGTCGCGCGTGGTCTCGGCTATGTGCCACAAGGACGGGATATTTTTCCGCGACTGACAGTGGAGGAGAATCTGCTGATCGGCGCTGCCTCTCATACCATTCCCAAGCAGGTACCTGAGCGGATTCACGCGTTGTTCCCGGTACTCCACGACATGCGGCACCGACGTGGCGGGGATTTATCGGGCGGACAACAGCAACAACTGGCGATCGGCCGGGCGCTGATGGGCGAGCCGGAACTATTGATTCTCGACGAGCCGACGGAAGGCATTCAGCCTTCGATCATCAGCGATATCGGACGGACGCTACGTCGATTGGTCGACGAGTTCGGGATGACGATTCTGCTGGTGGAGCAATATTATGAGTTCGCGCAAGCGCTCGCGGATCAATATTGGGTGATGCGGCGTGGAGAAATCGTCGCCGGCGGTACTGGTGCGGAAATGGTGGATCACGGTGTACGGGAGATGATCGCGGTCTAATGGTTCCCGCGTCCAAGCATAGGTTGAAGAGGGTGAAAGGGCGTCCACATCACCTCATCGCCCGCGGCAACCTTTGCCATCTTGCAGGCATCGTGGTGAAGACATTTGGGTGGGAAAGGCGTTTGCAACACGGAAGAAACAGCGGCTGACTTACTTCAGCGCAGGAGCATGGGAGGCAGCTAGCACGATCTGGTACAAAAAGCGCGTTGGAGCAGGCGGCTTCGTCGCCTGCCACCCGATGCTAGAGAAAGCGAACGGCAAAACGACGTCAATAACAAAAGCACGACCGGACAATTTAAGACAGCCCCGCAACGGCGGATAGTGCGGTCATGATTATGTTAAATTATGGTGTGATGCTTGGTTGTCAAGCAGGAAGTGCCCGGAAATGAGACGATTGTAGGGATAACGCCAGTCGTCATCGGCTCGACCTACACGGTCTGGTAAAAATTTCAACGGCCTTTTTGCTCCTCTTATTGGCATGATCATCGACAACGCCGTTTCCAGCCCAGCACCTGCTGGCGGTGAGCGCGCGCCTCCGAACGAGGGCGCGGGACCGATCATCGCGCAGTCCACGGCTAGCATCGGCGGTGTGCTGAAGGCTTTACGCGTGCGAGAACGGGAGGATGATCCCTTTTCGCGGATCAGCCATGAGATGCGCGCGATCGTAGACCGTGACGGTATGATCGTCGATGTGAACCGGACGTGGGAGCGCACTCTCGGCTGGCTAGCCGAAAACGTCATCGGTCGGTTGTTATGCACGCTCGCGCATGCGGATGACCGCGACAGGTTGTCGCTAGCACTTGATGATCTCGAAGACGACGGCGCCACGCAAGAATTCGAGAATCGACTGCTGTGCGCCGATGGCACCTACCGACTCGCCGCATGGTCGGCGACGCGCAAAGGTGACTATCTGTACTGCGCCGTCCGTGACATTACGGAACAGCGGGAGCGGGAAGTCGCACTGCATGATTCGAAGGATTTCGCGCGGCTGGCGTTGTCCGCGGTCAATGGCGTGGGCGTTTGGACATATGAAGTCGGCAGTGACTGCTTCTTTTGTGATGCGGCCATTGCCGCCCTATATGGTATCGATCCCGCGGAAGCTGCTGGCGGCATCAAGCGCGTCCGTTTCCTCGCGAATGTGCATCCCGATGATTTGATCGCTTTACGCAAGACAATGACGGGCGGCCTGATTCGCCGCGGCGATCTCGAGCTTGAATATCGAATCTGTCATCCTGATGGCTCGACGCGCTGGGTGCTGTCGCGTGGACACACGTATTTCAATGACGATGGCATGCCCGTGCGCCGCACCGGCGTCGGGCTTGACATGACGTCGCAGCGACTGCTGGAACAGCAACTGCGCCAGAGCCAGAAGATGGAGGCGGTCGGACACTTGACTGGTGGTCTCGCCCACGACTTCAACAATATGTTGCAAGGCGTATTGGGCCCGCTCGAATTGATCCGCCAACTTCTTGCGCTAGGCAGGCTGTCCGAGTTGGATAGATTTATCGGGATGGCAATGGGTTCGGCACGCAAGGCTGCGGCATTGACGCATCGTCTGCTGGCGTTCGCTCGTCGACAACCGTTGGCACCGCGGGCCGTGGATGTCGCGCAGTTGATCCCGACGCTGACCGATCTGCTGCGACAGTCAGCCGCCGAGAAAATCGAGATCAGGCTGTTGCCTGACAGCCAGCCCTGCCGTGTGCGATGCGATCCGCATCAGTTAGAAAGTGCGCTGCTGAATCTTTCGATCAACGCATGCGATGCCATGCCGGATGGCGGGACGCTGTCAGTCGAATCGCGCATCGAAGAAGTGAGTGAAGCGATGGCCCAATTGCATCAGGATGCGCACCCGGGCCGCTATGTTTGTATTGCCGTAACCGATACGGGCACTGGCATGCCGCAGCATGTCGTCGATCAGGCGTTCGAGCCGTTCTTCACAACGAAGCCGTCGGGTCGTGGGACGGGATTGGGGCTGTCGATGGTACATGGTTTTGTGGGGCAATCGGGCGGCTTCATGCGTATTAATAGCCAGGTCGGCAGTGGCACGATCGTCGAACTGCTTCTCCCTGAAGTGTCGACCGACGACGGGCGAGGCGATTCCGCTGTGGAAGAGCGCGCGCATCATCACCTGGGGTCCGGCGAAACAGTGCTTATTGTCGACGACAACGCAACCATTCGCGAATTGCTCGGCGTTCTGTTCGAGCAATCCGGGTACCGGACCTTATCTGCACACGATGGTTCGTCGGGACTCGCCATACTCTCGTCTGACGAGACGGTCGATTTGGTGGTGACCGATGTCGGCTTGCCCGGTATGAATGGGCGTCAGATGATCGATATTGCCCGCGAGTTGCGGCCGCAGTTGCCCGTACTGTTCGTGACGGGCTATGCCGAGGTGGCAACGGCCAATGGCTTCCTTGGCGAGCGCATGGAGATGCTGCCAAAGCCCTTTTCATTGGAAGCCGTGATTGTGCGCGCGCAGAGCATGCTGCAGAAACAGGGGGAAGGTAAAGCGGCCGCGCAAAGCGACGTCGCGTCCGGGATGGCGCCACTCGCGGTCCAGGATCGTGAAGGCCAGAGCACGCACCCGGACAAATAACGCAGCAACGGCAGCACATCACTGATGCCTCCTGTTTCATAGGCTCAAGTGTATTGTCGCCTGGCGTTATCGCTCAACCTGAACGGTACAGGATGTAACTCGCGGCCATGACGATCATCACGGCGAATACGATATTCAAGACGCCGCGTAGTTGTGCAAGCCGCGTGGCGGCGCGCGCCCCGATCCATCCGCCGACCACGCCTCCCGCGACGAATTCCAGGGCGATTTGCCAGTCGAGCTGTCCTGATATGGCATAGTTGGCGGCGGTGGTGAGGCCGAATGAACCAACGGCGAACAGGGATGTACCGATTGCCTCGATAATCGGCAACCTGGCCGACAGCATCAAGCCCGGGACGACGAGAAACCCCCCGCCAATCCCAAAAAATCCAGACAAGCTACCAGCACCGATGCCTGTGCAGCAAACGCGGCCATAGCGCACAGGTGCCGCATTCGCCGCGCACGTTGGACGCGATTGACCTCGCAACATCAGAACGGCGACGAACAGCATTAACATCGCAAAATAAACGATTAATCGCTGTCCATCGATCTGTTTGCCGACGCTGGAGCCAACTGAGGCACCCAGCACGCCACTGGCCGCAAATGCGAATGCGGCGCCCCATCGCACGCTGCCACTGCGTGCATGCGGGATCAAGTTCAGATAAGCATTCACGGCGACGGCGAGTGCCGCGGTGCCGATGGCGATGTGCGGATTATTCAAGCCCACGACATACAACATCAATGGTACGGCCAGGATGGAGCCACCGCCGCCAACCAGACCCAGCGCAAAGCTGACGAACGCCCCGCAGACGGCGGCGGCCAGCGCTTGAGCGGCGCCCCCACCTGTTACCATCAAGGACGGAATCAAGATAGACATGCGTGCCTTGCGTGCATCAGTCTTGTTGGATGACGGTGTTGCTTGCGGCAACCGTCGATTGACCGCAGGCAAGATTCGCCGGCACGGCGACGTCCATCAAGACAGGATTCGGAAGGTTCAGTCCGGTCATAAACGCCACGTATTCGGCTTCTGTCTTACCCGCCAGGCGCGGATTCCAGCGCTTTTCCTCGCCGATCGACGATGCGGTCATGCCCCTGTAGTCGTGACCCGGGTAAATGAGCGTGTCATCGGGCAGCTTGAACAATTTGTTGGTAATGGAATCCCATGACCGATGCGGATCTCCCCCTTGAAAATCAGTTCGACCGCTGCCTCGAATCAGCAATACGTCACCGGTAAAGACGGCGCGTGGCTGCTCGGGCCGTAGCACGAAGCTGAATGACTCATCGGTGTGGCCGGGTGTATAGATCGCCTGAAGCCGCACGCCGTCGACATCGAGTATTTCGCCTTCATGCACGTGTCGGCTGACGCATTGGGCATGGGTGCGTTCGCCCATGACGGTGGTGCATTGCACGGCATCCCGGAGATCACCTAGCGCAGTGATGTGATCGGCATGAGTATGCGTGTCGATCGCTTGCACCAGTTTCAGATCCAGTTCCGTGATCAATTGAAGGTATTGCCGTAGATGCTCCTTGACCGGATCGATGATCAGCGCTTCGCCGCCGACGCGTGATGCCAGCAGGTAGGTGTAAGTGCTTGATGTGCGATCGAAGATTTGTCGGAACAGCATGATGACTCCTACGACAGTTCTATATTACCCTAAAGTATATGCTTATATTTTATAATAATAAAGAGGTTGAGCTGTGCTTCCGTGTGATGTGGATGTTTCCAGCCAACGTTCCTGCCGGTGCCGGCTCTGCGTGGTCGAGCCGATCTGGTTGTGTAGTTTGAGGCCAAGCCGGGTCGCCAGATCAGGGGGCGATGTCGTCATTTGACAGCAGCGGGCAGGAACGGCATGGTAGGCGCCTCCGCCGTTCCTGCCCGCTTGTCGGAAATTACCCTGGACGTGCCGATCGCGAATTAACGGATTATTTCAGGATAAGTACAATGGCCTGACTATCTGTCGGAGTTCGTCGATGAAATGCTTTGCCTTCGCGCGTGCAGTGGCATGCGTTGCCGGTGTTCGTACGGTAGCGCCAGCGCGCCTTTCCATCCTTCGCCTATGCGCTGTCATACACTCAATTCCTACCGTCTTAGGCACGCACACATTGCGGGTGCATCGCGGCATCGTGCCCATTGCGACAGTCGTCTTATTGAGCGGAGTATGCGCGCCGGTGACCGTGCGCGCGGCATCGATGCCTGCTGTCGAGGCAAAAAACGGCATGGTGGTGACATCGCAATCCCTGGCGACCAATATTGGCGTCAATATACTGAAAATGGGAGGTAATGCGATAGATGCGGCTGCCGCTGTCGGCTATGCCGAAGCGGTGGTCAATCCGTGTTGCGGCAATATCGGCGGCGGCGGGTTCATGACGATCCACCTTGCGGATGGCCGCGACCGTTTCATTGATTTTCGGGAAAAGGCACCGGCTGCCGCAACGGCGAATATGTACCTCGATGAAAACGGCAACTTACGCAAAGGAGAAAGCCTGTATGGCTATCGTGCGGTGGGTGTGCCGGGTACAGTTGCAGGTCTTGATCTGGCGCAACGCACCTACGGCAAGCTGACGCGGCGCCAAGTGATGGCACCGGCGATTGCACTTGCACGCGATGGTTTCGTATTGACTCGCGCTGACACCGATATTCTCGATACGACGGTGGCCCAATTCAAGGATGATGCCGAAGCACGTCGTATCTTCCTGCGTCCGGACGGCAGTGCGCTGCAACCTGGTGATCGTCTGGTGCAAAAAACCCTGGCCCGTACGCTTGAGCGTATCTCGCTGGAGGGGCCTGATGCTTTTTATCACGGCGCGATTCCGCAATCCATCGAGGCGGCATCGGAAAAGAGCAACGGCTTGTTGCGCGCTTCCGATTTTGCTGCTTACAAAGCCGATGATACGGAACCGTTGCGTTGCAGCTATCGCGGTTATACGTTCATCTCTTCACCACCGCCCAGTTCCGGTGGCGTAACGATGTGCGAAATTCTGAACGTACTGGAAGGCTATGACTTGCGCGCGATGGGCTACGGGTCGGCCGCGGCGTTGCATGTGATGACGGAAGCGATGCGCCATGCGTACCTGGATCGCAACACCTTGCTCGGCGACCCCGCATTCGTCAACAACCCGCTCGACAAGTTACTGAGCAAACGCTATGCGGCGGATATACGTTCACGGATCGAAGCCGATAGCGCAACGCCGTCGCAGACCGTCAAGCCTGGTGACGGCCTGCATGAGAAACCCGAGACGACCCATTATTCGATTGCCGATGCCCAGGGCAATGCCGTGTCCACCACTTATACGATCAATGGTCGATTTGGTGCCGTCGTGATGGCGCCGAATACGGGCTTCTTCCTGAACGATGAGATGGATGACTTCACGACAAAAGTTGGCGCACAGAACCTGTATGGTTTGGTGCAGGGCGAACGAAACGCCATTGCGCCAGGGAAACGACCGCTGTCGTCGATGGCCCCTACGATCGTGACGAAAGACGGCAAGGTGTTCATGGTCCTGGGCTCGCCGGGCGGCTCGCGAATCATCACGATCACGCTGGAAACGGCGCTAAACGTCATTGATTTTGGGATGGCACCGCAGGCAGCCGTCGACGCGCCGCGAATCCATCAGCAATGGCTCCCGGATGAAGTGTATTACGAGACGCAGGGTGTATCGCCCGATACGTTGGCGATCATGAAGAAGATGGGCTACAAGATGGTCGAACAGACCCCATGGGGTGCGGCCGAGGTCATTCTCGTTGGCTTGCCCGGCACAAGCGTCGTTTCGGAAGGCGCGAGTTCCGGTAATGATGCGGGTGTGTCGGGAAAGGTGCGTGTAGGGTGGTTGTATGGTGCAAACGACCCGCGTCGACCGGCCGGCACGGCGGCAGGATATTGATCAGAAGCGCCGCGATGCACGCCGCATGACAGCGCAAATGTCACCGGCGTGAGCGTATCGCCTGACAGTACTTTTCCATCGTGCCGTCGTGCAGGTGTCGTCAATCCCCGGTATGTTAGACACAAGTGCAGTCTAGTTACCCAGGGATGAATTTCTCCCGCCCCCATATGGAGAAATGCGATGAGCAAGCGTGTTGCGGATGTCATTGTGGAAACGTTGCAGGCAGCCGGAGCACGGCATTGCTGGGGCATTCCAGGCGATACGTTGAATTACGTCACGGATGCGATCCGTCGTAGCGAGATTGAATGGGTTCACACGCGACACGAAGAAGTCGCCGGGTTCGCCGCGGGCGCGGAGGCCATGCTTGCCGACCGTCTGACATTATGTGCGGGGTCCTGCGGCCCGGGCAGCCTGCATTTCATCAATGGTTTGTTCGAGTCGCATCGCAATCGTGCCCCGGTGGTATTGATCGCAAGCCAGATCACGCGCGACGAACTGGGCTTCGACTTTCCACAGGAAGTGGATTTCAAGCCAATCTATGATACGTGTAGCGTTTTCTGCCAGGAGGTGCGCAGCCCGGCACAAGCAGGCCGCGTGGCCGCCATGGCGGCACAGGCGGCGTTGTCAAAGCGCGGCGTTGCGGTGATTATTCTACCGGTGGATGTATCCAGCGCGGAGGCGCCCGAGGCGCCGCCATTCGCCGTGCATCGTGCCGCGCCCGTTGTGCGGCCGAATGATATCGAACTGGAAAACATTGCTGCCATACTCAACGCCGGAAAGAAGATCACCGTCTATGGCGGCTCCGGCTGCGAGGGTGCGCACGCGCAGATCATGGCGTTGTGCGATCGACTGAAATCGCCGTTTGCGCACACGTCGCGTGCCAAGGATTTCGTGGAGTATGACAATCCCTACAACGTTGGCATGACAGGGATTTTCGGAATCGCTTCTGGTTATGAAGCTGTTTCTGAATGCGATACTTTGCTCTTGCTCGGCTGCGACTTCGCGTGGCGTCAGTTTTATCCGGAAAAAGCCCGCATCGTGCAAATCGACATCGATGCCACCCATTTGGGCCGTCGTCATCCAATCGAAATAGGCGCGGTCGGGGACATCGGCGCGACACTCGACGCATTGCTGCCACTGTTGATGCCGCACGAAGACGCGCGCTTTCTCGAACATAGTGTCAAGCGTCATGAGAAGGCAAAGGCCCAGTGGGATTCGCGCGCCAAAGTGGGTAGGGGAGGTGCGATTCACCCGCAGTATCTGACCTCGGTGATCGATCGCCTTGCCGATGATGATGCCGTATTCACCGCTGACTGCGGTTCGCCGATGGTCTGGCTGCTACGTCATACCCGTGCGACCGGTAAGCGCCGCACTGTTGTCAGCCTGACGCATGGCACGATGGCGAATGCCATGCCGCAGGCACTTGGCGCGAAAAAGGCGTTTCCCGATCGACAAGTCATTGGTCTCTGCGGGGATGGGGGATTGACAATGTTGTTGGGTGATCTGATCACGGCGGTACAGGAAAAGATCGATGTGAAGCTGGCGGTGTTTAACAATGGCTCGCTCGGCTTCGTGGAGCTCGAACAGAAGGTGGAAGGCTTGCTGGACGCATACACGGACCTGAAAAATCCCAATTTCGCGATGGTCGCGGAAGCGATTGGAATCTATGGGCGCCGTGTCGAAAACGCCGAGGCGCTGGAAGACGCGGTGCGCAAATGGTTGGCGCACCCCGGCCCGGCGCTCCTCGACGTCACGACCGATAGGATGGAGTTGGTCATGCCGCCGGTTATCGAAAAAGCACAAGTATTCGGCACCGCGCTCTATTCGGCAAAAGCCGTCATGGGCGGTCGGGCGAAGGATGTCGTCTCCATGATCAAGGACAATCTTCTGAGCTGATGTGCTGGACTGGCAAGATCACTTTCTGCCAGTGGCTCTGCCATTTTTACTGCATCGTAAGGCGTAACAATGTCGTGTCGTAACCCATGGCGACGACACGACTCATCAGGACCGCGATGATGTGCTCATCTGGCACAGCCTCTCTCGTCAACAACCAGAGATAGCGCCCACTCGGTTCGCCAACGATGGACCATTGATAGTCGTCGTCATGATCTAGGATCCAATAATTGCCGAGGTAGAACGGGCCGAAGAACGAGACCTTCAGTTTGGCGTTACGGCTGCCAGCAACAATTTTTGCCTTACCTTCGTTGCGGTGCGCGGATGGGGCATCGGGGTGACAGCCGCACGTGTTGACAACGCGCAGCATACCGTCGCGTGTTGGCCGATACTCCGCCGTCACCCGTTCGCATCCTTGCTCAAAGCGATTCTCGTAGCGCGCCCATTCGTACCAACGCCCTGCGTAACGCGCTATATCGACCGGCTTCACGGGTTGCGGCACGGCCCGGTTGCCACTGGGGCGTGCCGACTGCCAGCCGCGCCATGCACCGTAAGCGGCCAAGCCGCTCAGCCCCAGCGCGGCAAATGCTGCCGTTCCCAGCACGGCCGGTGAATAAGGTGGCCGTGCCGATTCGCTCAGTACATGCTTGCTGCGTCGAAAGTCCATGGCGGATTGATTGCGCGCCTGAGAGCGCGGTAGCGACAGGGATTGGGCGCGTCTGGCGCGCGTACTACGATCAAACACGGGTGCTCTCCTCGATACTTCAGTCGCGGTATTCATTTGAATATTGTTCTAAGGGCACGGCAACCGCATTGGGACAATGCGTGTGGCGACCTGGGAATACAAATAAGCATTTCTCATGCCTGACGGCGCTTCTCATGTTTCAGGATTTCGCGGGCAGGAGAGGGGAGTCGCTTTGTTCGCAATGCACGAGACAACCGGCGTAGTGCGGTAATAAAAACTGTGCAGTTGAACCTTGCCGTGTACATGCAATCATGTGCCGAAGCCGCATGTTGCTGCTGCGCATGCGCTGTAGGAGGTCTCGAATTGACCTTGGCAACCGCATTTTCACATTAGGCATACAGCCCGCAATCGTTATTCGAACGGGTTATGAAAATTCGAAACGTCATTTTGCAATCAACTTCTAAAATCGAGTGCATTTACTACGTTCTTTATCGCACTAGCGTATTGTATGAAATAGAACCGTGCATAAGCGTTATTGGTATTTTTCTTACGTTAACCTTGCATCTCGTTGCTGTCTAGTGCAGCAAGGGTGTTTGCCACTACTGCCGCGCCCTGTGATATGGGCGTACGCTTTTTTCCGAAGCCCGGTAGGATAATGATCAGAAGTGCATAGAAACTCAGACAATATCATTATTTCGAAAAATGGCGGTTCGTTGCTCCATTGGGGCGCCCCTACCCGTCTGCGCGCGTCCAGCGTTCCGCAGATCGTCCGGTTTATCCAATATTGAAAAACGAGGTTCTCATGAAGAAGGAAGCGCCTTCCGGCGTGCCGCGTCTTCTCAGCGTGATTTTTGCCGTGCTTACCGGGCTGTATCTGCTGGCCGGTGGCGTCTGGTTGTGCATGATCGGAGGGTCGCCGTATTACGCGATTACGGGGATTGTGATGCTTGTAGTAGCGGCGATGCTGGCGAAGCGGCAGGGGGCCGCACTTGTCTTGTACTCGCTGCTGTTGCTTTGCACGACAGTCTGGGCCGTCTGGGAGGCAGGCTTCGATTTCTGGGCGCTGGCACCGCGCCTTGATGTGCTAGTGATCTTCGGCGTATGGCTGGTATTGCCGTTCGTGTATCGGACGCTGTCGAGCAGTCGGAAACGGCCGATGTTTGCGTTGATCGGCAGCATCGGGGTAAGCGCGGTGGTATTGGCGTATGCGGTGCTCAATGACCCGCAGGAAATCAACGGTATATTGCCGCAACAAACGGCTTCCGCGGCGCTCTCCTCGCAGGATGGCGTGGCCTCGGGCGATTGGCCGGCCTACGGACGTACGCAGACTGGTACGCGCTATTCGCCTTTGCGGATGATCAATGCCGACAATGTAAGGGATTTGAGGGTGGCGTGGACGTTCCGTACGGGCGATATGAAGCGCGCGTCGGACCCGGGTGAGATCACGGATGAAGTGACGCCGATCAAGGTCGGCAATTTGCTGTACCTGTGCTCTCCGCACCAGATCCTGTTTGCATTGAATGCCGCATCGGGCAAGGAAGTCTGGCGATTCGACCCGCACTTGCAGACGAACCCCAGCTTCCAGCACGTAACTTGTCGCGGCGTTTCCTATCACGAGATGACGGGTGCAGCGGCGATGGGTGGTGCGGTCACGAATGCGCCTGCTTCAGGCGCAATTGCTGTCGCGGCACCCATCGCAAGTGGGCCCACGGTTCCCATTGCCGACGCAGCGGGGTCAGGCGCCGCGATTTGCCAGCGCCGTATCTTTCTACCGGTCAACAACGGTCATCTTTACGCGCTAGATGCGGAAACGGGGCAGTTATGCCCGGACTTTGCCGACAAGGGAGACCTGAACTTGCAGGCGGGTCAACCGGTTACCACCGCCGGACAATATGAGCCGACGTCGCCGCCAGTGGTGACCGACAAGGTGATCATCGTGGCCGGTGCAGTCACGGATAATTATTCCACGCGTGAGCCATCCGGCGTCATTCGCGGTTTCGACGTCGAAAGCGGCAAGCTGGTGTGGGCATTTGATCCGGGTTCCAAGGACCCGAACCGGTTGCTGCCGCCAGGCGGGCACTATTCGTTGAACTCGCCCAATTCCTGGGCGCCGGCTGTCTACGATGCCAAGCTGGATCTCGTGTATCTTCCGATGGGGGTGAGCACGCCGGACATCTGGGGCGGCAACCGCACTCCGGAACAGGAGCGCTACGCCAGCAGCTTGTTGGCGTTACACGCCTCTACCGGCAAGCTCGCCTGGTTCTACCAGACCGTACACCATGATTTGTGGGATATGGATCTGCCGGCGCAGCCCACCCTTGCCGATATCACGGACAAATCCGGCAACGTGGTGCCCGTGGTGTATGCCCCGGCAAAAACAGGAAATATCTTCGTGCTGGACCGTCGTACGGGTGCACTCGTCGTTCCTGCTCCGGAAAAGCCTGTACCGCAGGGCGCGGCCGCCGGCGACCATGTATCGCCAACGCAGCCGTTTTCCGAACTCACCTTCCGTCCGAGCAAGAAATTGACGGGCGCCGACATGTGGGGTGCGACAATGTTTGACCAGTTGATGTGTCGCGTGATGTTCCATCGCCTCCGTTATGAGGGTACATTCACGCCGCCTTCGGAACAGGGTACGTTGGTGTTCCCGGGCAACCTGGGCATGTTCGAATGGGGCGGGCTGGCGGTGGATACCGATCGTCAAATCGCCATCGCGAATCCTATTGCATTGCCGTTCGTCTCACAATTGGTGCCGCGTGGACCGAATAATCCGATCGCGCCACCAGCGGGTGACAAGGGCGGTCCGGGAAGCGAGTCCGGCGTGCAACCGCAATATGGCGTGCCGTTTGGCGTGAAGTTGAACGCGTTCCTGTCGCCGCTCGGTTTTCCCTGCAAGGAACCGGCCTGGGGTTACATCTCGGCAGTTGATCTGAAGACCAACCAGATCGTCTGGAAAAAGCGTATCGGAACCGTGCGCGACAGCTCGCCGATACCATTGCCTTTCAAGATGGGGATGCCAATGTTGGGTGGGCCGATGACAACTGCCGGCGATGTCTTTTTCATCGGGGCGACCGCGGACAATTATCTCCGGGCATTCAGCACGAATACGGGTGATGCGTTATGGCAGGCCCGCCTCCCCGCCGGTGGCCAGGCCACGCCGATGACCTATGAAGCGGGCGGTAAACAGTTCGTCGTTATCGCTGCGGGTGGACATGGATCGTTCGGTACAAAGCTCGGCGATTACGTGATCGCATATGCATTGCCGGATGCGAAGTAACAGTTCAAGGCACTCGTCGCGTGCCTGCGGTTCCCATGGACAATAACCACGCGCTTGGTCAAGGGGGGGTGATTGACCAAGCAGTCACCGTGCTTGCCGCCATGTTGAATGCCGTGATGATCGCGACGCAACGAACCGTTGCGCGAAATCCTGCCGGAAACGCCGCGGATGTGCGCATTGGCATCGTTTTTTTGCCACACGCAATAAATTGCGGTGAAGTTTACCGCCGCGTGTAGACTCGCAGTTTCGAGCGCCGTTCCGTCGATTTTGATCAGATTGCCGAACACGGGGCCGCGTTTTCGCGTCGCCGGGCGTTCTGATCATGGCCGCCTTCTTGCTTCGTGCCTTCATATAACATGCATGGGTCTTGCTCCAAGCGCCCAGCTGTCACTGGAAACGCCGACAGTGCGACGATCCGGGCCTCAAAACCTGCCTTGTTTACAGATGCACATGAATAGCACGAATACCCGCGTATCAACCGGACTGGCGGAACTCGACGATATCCTGCATGGCGGCTTGCCCCCGCGTCGGATGTATCTGGTAGAGGGTACCCCAGGAACAGGCAAGACGACATTTGGCTTGCAATTTCTGCGCGACGGCCTGGAAAAGGGTGAAAAGGTCCTGTACATCACGTTGTCGGAGACCGTGGAGGAGCTCGACGAGGTCGCGCGCGGGCATGGATGGTCGCTCGATGGCATCACGCTGTTCGAGTTGGGGGAGTCTGGCGCCGCGATGCGGTTCGACGACAATCAGTCGATCCTGCACTCGTGGGAAGCGGAGTTGACCGAGGTTGTGAAAATGATCTCCGCGCAGGTAGAGGCGACGGCCCCGGCGCGCATTGTTTTCGACAGTTTGTCTGAACTGCGTTTGCTGTCGCAGGAGCCGCAGCGTTTTCGTCGGCAGATCCTCTCGCTGAAGCAGTTTTTCGCTTCTCAAAACGTGACGGTGCTGCTGATGGACGATATGACCGCACCCAACGGCCATAACCTGGATTTACATAGTCTTGCGCACGGCGTGCTGACGATGGAGCGTCTGGCACTTGATTTTGGTATCGCGCGTCGGCGTTTGCAGGTGCAGAAATTGCGCGGCAGTGCGTTTCGCGAAGGATTCCACGATTATGCGATCCGGAAGGGAGGGCTGAAAGTGTTCCCGCGCCTGATTGCATCGGAGCACCATGTCATGTTTGACGACAACCCGCTGGCCAGCGGCCATGCGCAGCTCGACGCGCTTCTGGGTGGTGGTCCGCTACGCGGCACCAGTACGTTGATTACCGGTCCGGCCGGTGCCGGCAAGACGACGTTATCGCTTCAATATATCGCCGCCGCATGCGAACGCGGCGAGCGCAGCGTCGTGTATGAATTTGATGAACGGATCGGCACGATGCTGGTCCGAGCGCGTTGTGTCGGCATCGACCTCCAGCGGCATATCGACTCGGGGATCCTGCATATCCGCCAGATCGATCCCTCGGAAATTTCTCCTGGGGAATTCACGACGATGGTGCGTTGCGAGGTGCGGGAGAACCATGCCCGGGTGATTTTGATCGACAGCCTGAACGGCTATGTCTCTGCCATGCCGCAGGAAAAAGAGCTGGTGCTGCAACTGCACGAATTGCTGTCGTTTCTGAATCAGCAAGGCGTTGCCACTTTCCTGATCGTCCCGCAAATGGGGTTGGTTGGCAGCATGAGCGTGGGCACGATCAACATCAGCTATATTGCAGACGCGGTCATTCTGCTGCGCTTCTTCGAAGCCAACGGACGTGTGCGCAAGGCGTTATCCGTTATCAAGAATCGTGGAAACCAGCATGAGGACACGATTCGTGAATTGGTCGTCAGCACCGCCGGCATCGACATCAGTGCACCGTTGGTGTCTTTCAATGGCATCCTGACCGGCACGCCGACTTATACTGGCGCGCCGAGTGCGCTCATGCTGCAAGAGCCAGAAGACGAGGCACGTGGTCGATAATGGTTCCCTTTTCGCGACAGGTCATTGTTCTGGCGCCGTATGGTCGCGATGCCGCGATCCTTACCGATATTCTTGGTACGCTGGATATCGATCCGGTGGTGTGCCCTACCTCGCAGTGGCTGCTGGAACAACTGCATGAAGCGAGCGGTGCGGTGCTGTTGACCGACGAAGCCTTGGCCAGCATTGATCTGGCGGCACTGGAAAAGCGTCTTGATGCGCAGCCGCCTTGGTCGGACATTCCTTTTATCGTTTTGGCGCGACGTAGCCGCGCTGATTCCTCGATCCAGCAACGGCTTGCGGCACGCTTGCCGAAGCGCATGACGAATGTGGTGTACATCGAGCGCCCGATGAGCGCGCTGGTTCTTGTCAGCGCCATTGAAGCCGCGTTGACCGGGCGCCGGCGCCAATTTCAAATTCGTGACGAATTGGTCGCGGTTGCCGCGACCAATGACCGGCTGCGGCAGGCCGAGGCGCGGCTGGCGCGCAGTCACGAGGAGTTGGAGCACGTCGTGGCCGCGCGTACGGCGGAGCTCGAGCGGACCAACAACGAACTGCGGCATGAGGCACGTGAACGACAACGCGCGGAAGAGGCATTGACGCAGGCGCAGAAGATGGAGGCGGTGGGGCGGTTGACTGGCGGCATCGCGCATGATTTCAATAATCTGTTGATGAGCTTGAGTGCCAATCTCGAATTAGCGAACAGGCAATTGGATGCGGGTCACCCCGCCCATGGATTTGTTGCCAATGCCTTGGGCGCGACGCAGCGCGGTACGCGTCTCGCGAGTCAGTTGCTGGCGTTTTCCAGGACGCAGAAACTTACCTTGCAGCCAGTGTGTGTCGATCAACTGATTCAGGAATTGGCGACGCTGGCGCGGCATTCGCTCGATGCAACGCAGGAGATGCGGTTCGTGCCAGGCGCGCCCGGGGCGTATCTGATGGCGGATCCGAATCAGCTTGAGCTGGCCATTTTGAACCTGGTCAGCAACGGACGCGACGCCATGCCGAAAGGCGGACGCATCACGATCAGCACGTATGCGCCTCGTGACAACGACTTGCCTGCCGACTTGACGCCCGGTGACTATATCGAGCTGTGCGTCAGCGATACGGGCGTGGGTATCGCACCGACGCTGGTGAATCAGGTTTTTGATCCCTTTTTCACGACAAAGCCGGTGGGCAAGGGGACGGGTCTTGGCCTGTCGCAAGTCTGGGGTATCACGCATCAATGCGGTGGTGCCGTGAAGGTGCGTAGCACACCGGGCGAGGGCACGGCATTCTGTCTGTTCTTCCCAGTGGCCGCCGCGCCGGAGTCCACGGAAGCTGTGCATCCGGCCACGCTTATCGCCGCGAAGGCAATGCAAGGAGTAGGTAGCGGAATCAAGGTATTGCTCGTCGATGACGATGACAATGTCCGTGATTCATTGGTCGCGGGTCTGGAGAGTGAGAATTTCTCGGTGACGGAGGCATCCTCGGGCGTCCGCGGCCTCGAATTGATGACTCTGGCGCGGCCCGATGTGCTGCTTGTCGATTATTCGATGCCGAACATGAACGGCGCTGATCTGGCCCGCGCCGCGCAGAAGTTGCACCCGGAGTTGCAGGTGCTGGTGATCACCGGCTACACGGATACAGCGGCGCTGGACGGCATTTCGAATGCACGTGTTCTGCACAAGCCGTTCGCTTTGACGCGGCTGAACGACATGATCCTGGCGATGGTCAGTGGCGCGGCGCAAGGCGTTTGAGGACGGCACGGCTTCAAACGCCTTGCGCTAATCCTGCTGCGATCCTCAGTCGTTCACGGCTGTGCGCCAAGTGCATGCGCATCGCTGCGCGGGCGTCATCGGCATCGCGGCGTACGATAGCCTTCTCGATCAGCCGGTGTTCCCGTAGAACGTCTCGTAAAAGCGCGACGCGATCCAGCGCGGCGATTTCCCTCGCCGCCAATTGCGAACGCGGGCTCACGCCACGGCCCATTTGTTGCAGGACATCCAGGAAATAACGATTGCCACTGGCGGCCGCGATTGCGGAGTGGAACGCAATGTCGTGCGCCACCACGTCGGTGCTCCCGTTGCATAGTGCTTGCTCGAACTGATCGAGCGCATCTGCCATCTGCCGCCGATGCGCATTGGTGTGCCGTAGCGCGGCGAAAGCCGCCGCCGCACATTCAATTTCCGTGCGAAATTCAAGGATGGCAAATGCGTCCACGAGCGTTGTCTGGGGAGGAGAATCAAGCATGACCGCCCGGGCTGGCGGCGCCAGAACGAAACTGCCCACGCCATGTCGCGTCTCAAGGGTCCGCTCGGCTTGCATCCGCGAGATTGCCTCTCGTATCACGGACCGACTTACCGAGAACCGTTGCATCAAGCCGTTTTCGGTGGGTAGCCGCATTCCTGGTCGTAACCGGCCATCCGATATGTCTGACATCAAGGCGGCAAACACCTTATCGGTCAGTGAAGTCATGACTTCTTCCGAAGAAGACCGAGGCGACCTTGTTTCTCGGTCAGCAGCACGCGCCAGCAACGCCGAGAATAAAGTAAATAGTTATACGACATCGTATAATAAGTGGGTGTATTTAAGACATCATATCGCGCATTTATAGCTGTTCGATTGGCTTAAAGCTCAGGGTTAACGCGTCGTTGGCCGAAAAAGTCAAATTCGCTACAATCGTTGTCGGACAACAGAAGTCATGTCACACATTCGAGTACGCCTGCGATGTGCTACCACAGGCTGCGGACCTTTCGCGCTCGACACAAGACAACACGCGAGGATTGCCAGATGACCGCCAACACGATCGCCGCAAAGGGCGCACCGACCATTACTGAACTGCGGGTCGTCCCGGTTGCAGGACGCGACAGCATGCTGCTCAACCTGAGCGGGGCACACGGTCCCTTTTTCACCCGCAACATCGTTTTGCTGAAGGATAGCGCGGGGAACACCGGCGTGGGGGAAGTACCGGGCGGCGAAAAGATCCGGCAGACGATTGACGATGCGCGTGCGTTGCTGATCGGTCAGTCGATTGGCGACATGCGTGGCCTGCTGAACAAGGCGCGGATTGCGTTTGCGGATCGCGACGTAGGTGGTCGCGGCTTACAGACTTTCGATTTACGTACGACGATTCACGCTGTTACCGCACTGGAATCGGCGCTGTTGGACTTGCTTGGACAGCATCTGGGCGTGCCGGTGGCAGCGTTATTGGGTGAAGGGCAGCAACGCGACGCAGTGGAGATGCTCGGCTACCTCTTTTATATCGGTGATCGGCGCAGGACACCGCTCGATTATGCAACGTCGGCGAATCCGGCCGACGAATGGGAACGCCTGCGCACCGAGGAAGCCGTGACGCCCGAGGCCGTGGTCAAACTGGCCGAGGCCGCGCATGCACGGTATGGATTTAACGATTTCAAGTTGAAGGGCGGCGCCTTCAGTGGCGACGCGGAGATCGAGGCGGTAACCGCGCTGGCCGAGCGCTTCCCTGATGCACGGATCACGCTGGACCCGAATGGTGCTTGGTCATTGGCCGAGGCGATCCGTCTCTGTCGAGACCAACATCACGTGCTGGCCTACGCGGAAGATCCCTGCGGTGCCGAGGACGGTTATTCCGGACGTGAAGTGATGGCTGAGTTCCGGCGTGCGACAGGTCTGCCGACAGCGACGAATATGATTGCGACGGACTGGCGTCAAATGGGCCATGCGGTGCAGTTGCAGTCCATCGACATTCCGCTGGCGGATCCCCATTTCTGGACGATGCAGGGCTCGGTACGGGTTGCGCAAATGTGTGCGGACTGGGGGCTGACCTGGGGCTCGCACTCGAACAATCACTTCGATATCTCGCTGGCGATGTTCACGCATGTGGCTGCCGCCGCGCCAGGCAAGATCACGGCAATCGATACACATTGGATCTGGCAGGACGGGCAGCGCCTGACGCGTGCGCCGTTCCAGATCGTTGGTGGCAAGGTTGTCGTACCGCAAACGCCGGGACTCGGTGTCGAAGTCGACTACGACGAATTGGAAAAAGCCCACGCGCTGTATTTGCAGCATGGTCTGGGTGCGCGTGATGACAGCGTCGCCATGCAGTATCTGGTGCCGAACTGGCAATTCGATAACAAGCGCCCCTGTATGGTGCGTTGATCGAAAGGCAGCGATGTTTCTCTATTCCACCGTACGCATAATGCGTGGCGGTGGGGCTTGCATCGACATCGCTATTTTTACGGTATCCAGTACGCGCTGCGTGATCAGCTGTGCCGACGTCACCGTGTGCTGATCGCTTTCCATGCGGTCCGCGATCTGAATCCGTTCTCTCCCTACCGCTAATATCGGCAATCGGCTCGACATCGATTGGGCTGCCGCCGACGCGTCCTCCCCCAGACTGACATCCTGCTGCGTAACGCTGTCCATTTTCGCCATTGGCTGCTTGATTTGTTCAATACAATATGGGCTTATCGTCCACCCAACCCGGACGGTATATTGCGGCACCCATCTTGCTCGCAATAGCGTGTCACTTTCGTGACCGCATTCGAAGTAAGGATGTTGGTCGGGAGTGCGATAACTTCGATTACCGAATGGATTCACGCGACCTTTTCTTTCGCCGCGGTCTTTTTTCAGATGTTCACGCACTGAAATGTGTCTTCCATGCACGGTATACGACGTGATTCCCGGGCACTGAAGGGCGAATCAGATGCCTGTTTCATTTTGTAACATATTATGGATTTTCTATAAAAATCATATCGTTAAATCGGACGTAATGACGGTAATAATTGTTTTTTAAGATACGGATTCGGTCGAACTTTCCTTTCATGGCAGTATCCGTTCGTAACGGTCTTCATGCGTGCACGGGCTCAAGGAGCGGGGTGAATTGCCGTTAACCCTGGTATCGCGCATGCTGGGTATCCCACCCGAGATCGTTTTTCCTCTCTTTCACGCCATGCTTCAACGACTGAGTTTGTCGCGCGGTCTACTGACCGTGCTCTGCCTCTTTTTTATTCTCCAGGTTGTGACGATTTATGTCGGGTTCGTCGCGCTGACACGGGCGCATGACGATGTAGGAAATCTGTCCAGCATTGCACTCCGGCAAGTCAACGAAATCAACAACGCCACCCAGCATCTGATGGATGCGCGGATCAATCTCTCCCGGGCAGGAACGCGGATGATCGGTGGTAAGCCGGAGCCACTCGATATTGTCGGCCACGCGAAAGAGCAGCTTGAGGCGGCAGGGCAGGCATTCGATGCATTCTCGACGGCGCCGAAAATCGATATGCAGAACACGCAGCTCGCCGATGGATTGACGGAAAACTATCGCGCCTATCACAAGGCGCTTTCCGAACTTGTCGGCTATCTCGACAACAACAACTTGCAGGCTTTCCTCGATCAGCCGACGCAAGGGTTTCAGGATCGGTATCTTGCGACGCAGGGTAAGTTCGTGGCATTCGGCAACGAGGCCAGTCAACGTTATGTCGAGGCGGTGGACGCGCGTTTGCGTGCGTTTCGCCTGATTGGCGGCGCGATTCTGTTGGCGCTGGTGGCTGTCATCGCGATCGTGTTCGCGATGCTGCGCCGCCAGGTCGTGCAACCGCTCGACGAAGTGGGCGCGCATTTCCAGCGGATTGCGAAGGGCGATCTGGTGACACTCGTTCCCGAGCGCGGCACCAATGAAATCGGCCGGCTGTTCGCTGGGTTGCGGGCGATGCAGCATAGCGTTGCCGGTACGGTGCAGACGGTGCGCGACACGGCCCATGGTATTAATCTGGGCGCCGACGAAATTGCCACTGGTAACGCGGACTTGTCGGCGCGGACCGAGAGCCAGGCCGCATCGCTAGGCGAGACCGCCAGTCAAATGGTGCAGATCACCCAGACCGTGCGGCAGAACGCCGAGCATGCGTCACAGGCGAATGCGTTGGCCAGTACCGCGCTGGATGTGGTCTCCGGCGGCGCGCGGGCAGTGGACGATGTGGTAGCGCGGATGCGCGACATTGCCGCCAGCTCCGCGCGGATCGGGGAAATCATTGCCGTGATTGACGGCATTGCGTTTCAAACCAACATCCTTGCCTTGAATGCGGCGGTGGAAGCTGCGCGTGCTGGCGAACAGGGGCGCGGTTTTGCGGTCGTGGCGGGCGAGGTGCGCGCACTGGCACAGCGTAGCGCGCAGTCGGCGAAGGAGATCCGGTCGTTGATCGATTCTTCGGCGGAACAGGTACGGGACGGATCGGAGCGTGCGGGACGCGCTGGTGCGACGATGAAGGAAGTCGCGGATGCCATCGCGCGTGTTTCCCACGTGATCCGTGAAATCAGTTCGGCGTCGCAGGAGCAAAGCGAGGGAATCGATCAGATCAACCAGTCTGTCACACAAATGGACGAGATGACACAACAGAATGCAGCGCTGGTCGAAGAGGCCGCTGCTGCCGCTGCCTCCCTGCATACGCAGACACGTCAGCTCACGGACGCTGTCTCGACGTTCCGCCTGACACACCACGCTTGACGCGGCGCTGAATAGGTCTCATCGCCGCGTCCCGTTTCCTCTCCCGGCGAAGGCGGCGGGCGCCGCGCCCTTCCCACGATATGCACGCCATGCGCCGCGTTACCTGCGCGTTACGTAACACGTAACGCGGTCATGACGTCCATGCAGCGTCGCAAGAAAGGGGCGATTACGCTGGGCTTTGGCAGAGCAGCGTGCGCGTACCGTGCCGCGGATGAAGGGGTACATTGTTGTTTTTGGGACGCGGCGCGTGTGCAGGGCATGCCCCTGATGCGTCTCTGCCTGTTTTCCGCTATCGTCGGATACAGTTGGTCTGGCCGGGATGGTGTGAGGAAGATGTTGGCGCATTTTCGCAAGCAGGCGTTATTGTCGCGCCTTGCAGGGACCGTGCGCGGCCAGCGGCCGTAAAGATCGGCTTCGTGCCGACGCAAGAACGAAAGCGAGTAGATTGTGGACGAGCGTGACGTGATCAGGGATGTCGGCGAGCAGAAAAGCGCGCTAGGGCATCCGATGAATGTCGCCGCTATACGTGCTATTGAATATGGGCCGGGAGCTGCTTGGTCATCGGCGATGCGTCTTGTCTGTTGCCTCTTGAGCAGTGTCCTGGTATTGGGCGCATGCTCGAAGGGAGACATGCGCAACGATAGCGACGTGCCCACGACCTTGCAGCAGGCCCGTTCGCGGAGCGTCCTGCCTGGATTTACCCTGGAACCGGGCGAGAGTGCCTGCAAGGAAGTCGGGCCCGCGCCGGAGACCCTGCCGGATGCGGAAAGCATCATCTACCGCACCGCGTCGAATCGGCCATTACGGCTGTTCGTGTTTCAGCCGGCGAGACCAAACGCGGTCCCGTCGAGCGCCATCCTGTTCTTCTTCGGCGGTGGCTGGCGCAGCGGCTCCGTCACGTCATTTGTCGATCAAGCTCACGCTTTCGCAGCACGAGGGTATGTCTCGATCATTGCCGATTATCGGGTCAGTTGCCGCGATGGCACCACGCCGCTGTCGGCGGTGGCGGATGCGCGCGCCGCCTATAAATGGGTCAGGAGACACGCTGGCGAATTGGGTATCGCACCCTCACGCATCGTTTTGTCTGGCGGATCGGCAGGAGGACAGTTGGCGTTGGTGACGGCGATGGAAGCGCGCCCCGAAAAGAAACCTGCGGCGTTGATTCTGTTCAATCCGGTTGTGGATCTGGTCACGCCGGCGCGATGGTATCTGAAGCCGCTGGCTCGGCAGATTTCCCCGAGCGCGTTATCGGTGAAGGCATTGCCTCCTACCATGATCTTCCACGGGGAGAACGACCGCCGCGTTTCGATCGAGACGGTGAGGACATTTTGCGGGCGGGCACGTGATGCGGATGCCATCTGCAATGTGCAAGCGTATCCAGGCGAGGATCACGGATTCTATCGTCGTCACACGCCGTTACCGGTAAAGACGCGCGAGCCGATGCAAACTGGTGCCGCGCCGATGCTGGCCGATAACGGCGTTGATGGTCATGTCGATAACGCCAATGCCGGACCATTCGACGATACGATCACGCGTGCGCTGATTTTTCTGCAACGCCAACTGTCGCCCTTGTGATGTTGCGTTCGGTCGTCGCTTTGCGGAGCAATCCGGTGCGCACCTTATCCGCCGCGCCTGTCGGTCACGACTTTGCCCGTGGTGGTGTTGATCGATGTCACGACCATGGGCTCGCCTTCGGCGCGAACGGTGTGGGGCGGCTGCTCGTTAAGCACGGCCCAGAACATGCCGATGTCTTTTACCGCCTCCATGAATTCTTGATATTGTATAGGCTTGACCACGTAGGCGTTCACGCCCATTTCATAACTCTTGAGCAAGTCCGCTTCGTGTTTTGACGAGGTCAGCATCAACACGGGCAAATAGGCCGTGCGTTTGTCTGCTCGAATGGCCGCCAATACTTCGTGGCCGTCGACTTTGGGCAATTTCTTGTCCAGGAGGACGAACGCTGGTAGATCGTCCCGTACGTCTTTCCAGGCGGCGCGCCGGAACAGATAGTCCAGTGCCTCTTCACCGTCGTTGACGGTCACGATGGGGTTTACGAGGCGACATTTTTCCAGCGCCATCGTGATCAGTTCCCGATCATGCGGGCTGTCTTCCACAAGCAAAATTGGCTTTAGCATCAGCTTTCTCTATGTACGTCCTGGCGTTCAGACTTGCTTCCTGGGAAGCTCGACGACAAATGTCGAGCCGTGTCCCGCACCATCACTCTCGACAAGCAACGTCCCGTGATGTGCCGCTACTATCGTGTTGGCAATCCACAGACCGAGTCCGAGGCCTCCGGCCCGTTCCGTCCCGATGCTCGCTGCTTGATTGAAACGATCGAAGATCCTGCTTTGCGTGTCCTTGCCAATGCCGATTCCGGTGTCGTGTATCAAAAAACGTGCGGTTTTCTCGGTGATTGCCAGGGATACGGTAATCACACCGCGATCGGTAAACTTGATTGCGTTGGTCAGCAGATTGAAAAACACCTGCCGCAGGCGTGTTTCGTCACCCAGGATCATGCAGCTTGCCTCGAAATGGGTCTCAAGCGCGAGCCCTTTGGCTTCGACATTTAAACGGACATCCTCCACCACGCTCTTTGCCACCGGCATGAGATCGATGGGTTTCAATGACACGTTGAGCTTGCCATTGATAACTGCGCCGGTGTCGAGCAGATCTTCGACCATCGAGCTGAGTTGCCGCACATTGCGTTTTATAACGTCGGCCGCTTTAGAGAGGGCAATGTGATCCGGTCTGTCGAGCAGTTGCGCCCATGAGCCGATTGCGTTCAATGGTGATCGCAGTTCATGACTGACCGCGCTCACGAAGGTGTCTATCGAATTTACGCGATCCTCGCTGGCGCGACGCGCATCGACTTCTGCTTTCATCCGTTGCTCGTTTTCCAATTCCAGGATTTTTCGCGCCGTAATGTCCAGTGAAAAGCCGCTCAGGCGGTTTGACGTTCCGTCATCGCTCTCTGGAAACTTACCGCGAACCATCACCCACCGCGTTTCACCGCTTGGCCAGGTCGTACGATATTCGACGTCAAACGATCCCCTACGTTCCAAGGCGTCTTCCAGGACCAAGCGTACGCGATCACGATCCACTGGATCAATCAACTCGTTGAGCAAGTTGCCATTAGTCATCAAATAATCGGATGGCATCCCGTAATTGGCTTTGCACTGCACTGTGCAATCAATGATCCCGGTGTTGAGGTCCAGCGTCCACGCGCCCACGCGTGCAAAAGACAATGCCTCTTTCAAGGCTTCGGTGTCGGTCTCGGATTGGCGCTGGGCGTCAAGCGCCAGACGCTGGCGTAGTTGCGCCTTGGACCGAAGAATCGCTTGTTGTTTTCGATGATCGATTTCTTGGAGATAACTGACCGTCACGTCCTGCAGCCGTAGGATATAGCAGGTTTCCTGAATACCTGATCGTCGAGATAGCTTTCTTTTATTGGCAAAAATTTTCCAATAGCGTGGCTCACTTGCCGCCAATGCGCCTGGCAAGGGATATACCAGCGGCGAGGTCTCGGCGGTCTCGATAAACTGTAGTCTTGCAAACAGTCCCGTCAGCAGGTTGTCTCGCCCCTCTCGTTCCGTCGGGGTTCCATGCTGGTTGATCTCGTAAATACTGCGGCCAATAATGTCGGCGCGTGTTTGACACGTCAGAACGCAATACCGCGCGTTCGCGGCGATGACGTGATAGCGGTCGTCCAAGACGAGATACGCGTCGATCAGAATATCAAACGCGCTGAGATCGTTAAGCATGTTCAGGAATGTTGGGCCAATTCGTTTCTTTCCTGTCGCACAAGCAAAGAGCGCCGACAAGGCGCGTGACGCCATTATGGCATCCAGAACACGAAAAGCACCAACACACTTATCGGGATACCACGCCTGACATCTTCATCAAAACGCAGATAGGGCCTTCGACTTCAGGGAACTCCGCTTAAACTCGCTTCGATGGTTGCATCGTCTATCGTAGTGGCGTTGTCCGCTAGCTGAAGGCGGGCGGTAATCGGCACGTTTCGTGATGGATTATGCCGACTCGGTGCGATTCCGGCCGGATGCCTTTGCGCGGTACAGCGCTTTGTCGGCGCGCTTCATCAGTGCATCGACGTCGCGCTCACCGCGCGCTCGCGTGACCACGCCAATACTCACGGTAAAAGGGGTTGGCATGCGGCCCGACGTTTGCTTGAAATCCTGTCTTTCGTATCGTTGTCGTAGGTCATCCGCGATGCGGCGTGCGAGGTCAGCATTTGCGCCGGGCAGCGCGGCAACAAATTCTTCACCGCCCCAGCGCGCAAATAGATAAGGTTCCGGCGTCATTGCGGCGCCGGTCTCCCCCAGCGCGCGTAGTACCTCGTCACCGGCATCGTGACCGTGACGATCGTTGATGTCCTTGAAGCGATCGATGTCGAGAATAAACACCGAAAGGTCATCATCGGTGGCTAATATTTGCTCGACGAATGCCAAAAACCCCCGTCGGTTCGGCAAGCCTGTCAGGGCATCCGTCGTCGCCTGCTTTTTCAGCAGTTGCATAAGACGAAAACGATCCGAGATGTCGCGGACGACGGCCATGAATTCCGTGGCACCATTCAACTCAATTTTGGATACCGCGATTTCCACCGGGATGATGGACCCGTCACGATGCTGTCCATAGACGCTATTCGTGTCGTCCATGCGGGGCGGTGTGGCTTGTCGGACCCTGGGTTGATAGGTGTCCGCGAATTGCTGCACTTTCCGGGGATGTCCGGCGCGAAACTTTTCGGGTAACAGCGTGACGATGGGACGGCCCAGTACTTCGGCCGACGTATAGCCGAACATATTTTCGGCTGCGCGATTGAACAACGTAATGTTGTGCTGCTGATCCATGGTCACGATCGCATCGTAGGCCAAATCCACCAAGGCCTGATAGCGTGAGGTGTTGTCTTCCGGCGCGGATTCCGGCTCCCGCGTTGCGGCGGCGTCTACGCCGGTCACAAGAACCTCGGTTACGTTAAGACGGTCCTGCGCTAGCGTGATTGGCTTGAGCGAAAGGCGCCATCGATGTGGGCCTTCTCGAAAATCGTGTGTCTGCTCACGTCCGTCGGTTTCCTTGCCGATAAAATACCGGACGAGCGTTTCACGAAACGCGCGCGGCGCGGACGCGGGCATGAGCGTATCGAACGGAATCGGGAAACCTGGCCTCGCTGCGTCCGTCCAACCCACCATCCGGAAAAATGCGTCATTGCAGGCGGTAACAACAAGCGTGCCGTTATCGTTGCGTCGAATCATGGCGACGCAAAGTGAAAACCCATCCATGGCCTGGTTTGATTTGCGGGACCCATCGGACATAAGGTTACCTTGCAAAAACCTTACTTCATCTCAATATATATCGCGTGAGTAATTGTCGCATGGCGGCTCGCCACGCCAATTTAATGCGAGGCGATACCGGGCCGTTTTGTTGTCGCGGGACCGCAGTAGACGAGGAGCGGGGATGCCTGCGCCGTCTTTTCCTTGTCGTCGCTCACAAAACCGCTATCGCTGGCAGTGGAACAGTTTGTCGACGGCGGGGGGGCGCAGGAGAGAGCGGTTTATTTTACTTCGGTGACAAAATTTTCACGGCTACGGCGTACTTTCTTCAGGTTTACCAACCAATCGCCTTCGGCCGCACGATAGCCCAACGGTAGCATGACGACACTGCGCAGATGCTTCGACTTCAGATCGAGGATGTCGTCCACCGCTGCCGGGTCGAAACCTTCCATTGGTGTGGAGTCGACCTCTTCGAACGCGGCGGCGATCACCGCGGCGCCCAGGCCGATGTAGGCTTGTCGTGCCGCGGCCTGGAAATTTGCTTCCGTGCCGCGATCGGCGACAATACCGAGCAGCATTTTGCGGTAGTTTTCCCAGCCTTCATTCTTGAAGCCTCGTACGTCGTTGGTCAGGTCGAACATCATATGGACCCGCTCTGGGGTGATGTCGTCCCATGCCGCAAACACGAGCAGGTGCGAACAATCGGTTACTTGCGCCTGATCCCATGCCACGGTACGGATTTTCGCGCGAATCTCGGCGTTGCTTACGACGAGCAATTCGAATGGCTGCAACCCGCTGGACGTGGGTGCCAGACGTACGGCTTCGATGATCCGTTCCAGCTTATCCGCAGGTACGTGCTTGCTGGGATCGTATTTCTTCGTTGCGTAACGCCATGTGAGTTTTTCATTCAGAATCGTCATTGCCGTCTTCCTTCGTTGTGTATCGAAATTTTATACCATTCCCATCCACTTCTCGGATGGACGCTGCGATGCGATACGAATGGGAAAACCGCCTCGAGAAATCGGGCGCCTCACGTGGCGCAATGAGAAAGAAGCGGCAATTGAAGTAGGGTCATTGCACGTGTCGTCGACCTTGTCAGGTATCGGCACGCATGTGGTAGGCACTCGTGGTTTCGGATACGATATAAAACCCGAGTTTTGCATATAGATGTTGCGCGGGATTCACTTTAAGAACCTGTAGCGAGACCGGCATGTTGTCACGCGCTGCCAGGGCGAGCACGCTACGGATCGCCGATGCGCCGATACCTTGATGCTGATACTGCGGCAATATCTGGATTTGCGATATAACCCATTGCCCGTCCGATCGGTAAGCCTTTAGCAGGCCAACGTCGACCCCGTCGCGCTGGATAATCCGGGCGTCTTCGAGATGGAATCGGATACGTGCCAGGTGTGCTGCTTCGTCAATCGCTTGCCCGGCTTTTCGAAGATAGCGTGTCATTGTCCGCGTTCGTAGCGCGAGCAGGAAGGGCTCATCTTCCAATGTTGCAGCGCGTAGTGAGAAGTGGACGGGTTTCATCAGCGCACCTTTTCCATGTGCAGACATCGTCGTGGCTCACGACAACTGATGTATTTTATCTTGGCGGATGACGTGGTCCATTATTCGCCAGGTAAGGTCCACATGCGGAAGGGAATGATACCGAAGGCATCATTCCCTTCTATTGGCATCGCATCACGCGCCGCGGTTCTTCGCCGCGCGCCGCCGGTTACTCATGCCAGGCAAGCGGTTAGGGTACGTTTTATTGATCGAGCGTGATCAGGCCGCTACCTTGAATACGGACACCAACTCACGCAGTTGGGCCGCCTGCGATTCCAGCGAGCCCGCCGCCGCGGCCGCTTGCTCGACCAATGCGGCGTTCTGCTGAGTGACCTCGTCCATTTGCGAGACAGCCTGATTCACTTGCTCGATACCGCGGCTTTGTTCGTCCGATGCCGCGGCAATCTCGCCCATGATATCCGTCACGCGCTGGATCGCAGTGCCAATCCGATCCATCGAGTCACCCGCGCGGCTGACCAGATTCGTCCCGGTCTGGACCCGTTCGCCGGATGTTTCGATCAGTTCCTTGATTTCCTTCGCGGCTGCTGACGAGCGTTGCGCCAGCGAGCGTACTTCACCCGCCACGACAGCGAACCCCCGACCTTGCTCGCCGGCACGCGCTGCTTCCACCGCAGCGTTCAGCGCAAGGATATTGGTTTGGAATGAGATGCCTTCGATCATGCCGATGATATCGGCGATCTTGCCGGAACTTTCGTTGATGCCTGCCATTGTTTCCACGACCTGGGCCACAATCTCGCTGCCTTCCAGCACCGCATCCCGTGCAGTTGAAGACAAGCCACTCGCCTGACGGGCGTTTTCGGTATTGTGCCGTACCGTTGCGGTCAGTTGTTCCATGCTCGCCGCGGTCTCCTGCAACGACGCCGCCTGTTGTTCCGTGCGCGACGACAGGTCGTTATTGCCGGCGGCAATTTGCTGGCTCGCGGTAGCGATGGCTTCGCTGCCGGAACGCACCGAAGACACGGTTTGAACCAGGCTTTCCTGCATTTTTGAGAGACCACCCATCAATTGGCCCATCTCGTCGTTGCTGGCTGCGGCGATGCGTGCACGCAAGTCGCCCTCGGAGATCGCATCGAAGTGTCCCAGCGCCGAGCGCAGTGGCACGCCGATTGCGCGACCCAATGACCACCAGGACCAGATTGCCAGCAGGACCCCGACGATCATTGCGGCAATGGTGAAGTTCATTACCATATCCATCGTCGACGTCGCGGCGTTATAGCCATTCTCGGCTTTCGTCGAAAGGAACGTATTCAAATCTTCCCGGGATTTCAATAATGCGGCATAGTTGGTGGCAACGTTGACCATCTCATCGGAGGCGCGCGCCGCATCATTGTTGCGCAAGGAAGCATAGACAGCGTCATATGCCTTCTGTAGCGCAATTCGTTTTTCCTGCATGGCGGTGGCCAAAGCCAGCGATTCCGGCGATTTCTTGATTGCCATGAATTGGCTCCAAGCCTTGTCGGAGTCGGCGCGCAATGCCAGGCCTGCCGAGATGGACTCTTCCATCTTCGGGTTACCCATGCTGGCCATCGCGCGGCGTGCGGTCGTGCGTTCCTGGGTCGCATTCAGCACGGAATCACCGGTATAACGGACCGCCGGCATCTGATTCTTGAAGGTGTTTTTCAGCGCGGCATTGGACTGATTCAAACCATAGATGCCCAGGCCGCCAATGGCGACAAGCATGATGGCCAGCAGACCGGAAGTGAGGCCCACGCGGGCCTTGATCGAAAGACTCATGACACTCTCGTTAAATGGGTCGGAAGGCGGCATGGCAAATGTGCGATGCCGCAGGGACGACCGCTATAACGGCGGCGTGGTCGCGGGTCGGAGTGGCAGATTGTCGCACTCCGGGTGAATTCGTATTGCGCGTGTGCGCGTTCATCAGCCTCAGCGGTGTTGAAAAGCGTCGCATGAGGCAGCGCAAGATGCACGGAAGCAGGGCGTATACGGCTGACGCGGCATACGTGGCCGTTTAGTAGGAACAGCGTTTGCGTCAGCGCAAGGGAGTTTTTCTCAAACGCGCTTTTTGGAGGCCAAAGATGAGTGACAACACCGTCCGTAATCAATTCGAGATGCGCAACCCGCTGACGCAATATCCGCAGCCACCCTTTAATCATCAGGTGCAAAAGCCACCTGGCCTGGCCGCGAAGATGCAGCCCCAGCCGGACCACGGTGAAAACAGCTATCAAGGGTTTGGCCGGCTGGCCGGCCGCAAGGCGCTGATCACGGGTGCGGATTCCGGTATCGGCCGCGCGACCGCCATCGCGTACGCTCGTGAAGGCGCCGATATCGTCTTCACCCATTTACCTGAAGAAGCTGAAGAAGCAAGGCAGGTGGTCGCCTTGGTTGAAAAAGCTGGCCGCAAGGCGCTTGCCATCAGCGCCGATCTGTCTAAGGAAGAGGTGTGTAAAAACGTGGTTCGTCACGCGGTGGAAGCGCTTGGCGGACTTGATATCGTTGTGAACAATGCCGGCCGTCAGACCGCGAAAGCATCTATCGCCGATTTGACAACCGAGCAATTCGAAGCGACCTTCCGCACGAATGTGTTTGCAACCTTCTGGATCAGCAAGGCCGCGCTGCCGCATCTGCCGGAAGGGGCGACGATCATCAACACCGCTTCGATCCAGGCGTATCAGCCGTCGCCGAACTTGCTCGATTACGCGCCGATGAAAGCGGCTATTGTCGCTTTTACCAAGGCGCTGTCGAAACAAGTCATCGGCAAAGGCATCCGTGTGAACGCTGTCGCACCGGGTCCGTTCTGGACCGCGTTGGAGCCGTCGGGCGGTCAGCCGCCGGAGGCGATCCCGGATTTTGGCGGTCAGGTGCCGTTCAAGCGCCCGGGTCAGCCGGCCGAGATTGCGCCGATGTACGTCCTGCTTGCCTCGCAAGAGTCGAGCTTCATCACTGGCGAAGTGATGGGTGTAACGGGCGGCCAGACTTTGCCCTAATGGCTTAAGCCGGTGTCGACCGCTTCATATGCGTCATCATGCGCCGAAGCGCGCATCGAGCGACGCATCGGCTGAAACGAATGCAGGGCGCTTGCTCCCGTGACAAGGCATGAGGAAAATTGTTCAAGACAACGAATGGGTGGTTGTCGATATACGGTCAATCGTCGTTGCTCGGTGGAGGCGTCTCCACCCCCTTCTTTACCAATTTCGACGACGGTCTGGTCCGACGTTTCGGGAGTTTCCGGGCCGGCCCGGCGGACGGCACGTGGGCCGTCGGCAACGTAAGCGGCGTGCTAACGGTGACCGCGCCCAGATCCGCCAACTGATCCATATAGGCCAGTAAGTGCTGTAGATACCCTGGTGCGGTATCTTGCATCAGCGACAACGCCCGATGGACGAGGCTGCGGGAGTTCAGCGGCCCTGCGTTTTCTGGTACATATCGCAACGACCGCCGAACCTGTCTGTCCAACCGCAGCACTGCCCACACTTGCCGGAAATAGGGCAGTACCGGCATCTCCGGATATTGTAGCGACGCTGCATCGTGTGTCGCTTCCCGCGTCACCTGCATCGCGAGCACGAGCGGCGAGGTCCGATTGTCGAGGTGCTGGGTCAATGCCCGCAGCGCGTCAAGCGCTGCGGGTTGCGCCGCTACGTTTGTCGAGGCTGCCGTCTGTGGCGCATCGTCGTCACGGTGCTCACTCACGTGCGTTCTCCGGCGCGTTCGCGTTGGACGCCGGCCGAGGCACGGCGGCAATTTCCACGCGACGATTTTTTGCACGGCCTGCATTGTCGTCATTCGGGCTGACGGGTTGCTCCGAGCCGAATGCGGCCGCAAAGACCGATGCCGCGGGGATACCGGAATCAATAAATGCGCGTGTGACCGTCAGCGCCCGTTGCGCGGACAGTTCCCAATTATCGACGAAACGTGCATTGCCCGCGCGGCGAACTTGGCGATCGTCCGCGAAGCCACTGATCATCAGAATCTCATCATGCGATTGCAGATACGCGGATAGCGGCGGGACCAGTGACTTCAGCAACGCGCGTCCTTCCGGTTGCAACTGGTCTGAGTTCACTTCGAATAAGACACTGCCGTTTATGCCGATCCGTCCGTTAATTAGCGTGACCCGCCCGGCCGCCAGCGGCACGGCAAGCGCCTGCTCCAGGGTCTTGCGACGTGCGGCTTCCTGTTGCCGATGCTGCGTTTCCTGCGTCAGCTTGGCCGACAACTGCATTTGAACGCCGACCACGCCGACGAGGATCAACACGAAGGCACCTAGCATCACCGACATCAGGTCGCCAAAAGCGGCCCATACAGGCGTGCCTCCGCCGAGTCCCTCTTCTATGTCGTCGTTCATGTCGCGGCCGCTCCGGTTTCCGCCACGTGTGCGTCATGGCCGCGCTGGGCCGCGAGATGTTGCAGGTTCTCGATGATTTGCTTTTGAGACAACATGCTGAGGTCGATAACCTCGCGTGCTTGCGCGACGTAGTAACGCAGTTGCTCGTCGCCTCGCGACATCGATTTTTCCAACGCGCCTTCCACACGCTCGAGATGTGTGACCAGGGTGCTGTTTGCTGCGTCGAATTGCGAGACGGCACGCTCCATTGTTTCGCCCAGGCTGGCGACTTCGGACGCGCCCTTGTTGATGTTCGCGGCGATGCTGTCGAGCTTGCCGGTCTCGTCCGCCACGCGTTGCGCAAAGTCCGTGGCAATGCGTGACAGCAGATCCGACGAACGCCCAACCAGGGTGTCGATGGCCGTGCGTTGTTCGGTCGCCGCGAGATTGACGCCTTTCAGTAGCGTTTGTAGCGTATCGAGCAAGCGTGCGCGTTCGTCGAGGGTGGCGGTGTCACGCGCGACGCTCTGGGACAGTTGCTCGCGCATCTCGCCGATCACGTCGGCGGCCGCTTTCGGCGCTTCCGACGCGGTAGCCGCCAGTTTCGCCATTTCTGCGATGACGCCGCGTGCCTGCTCCGCACTTTGCTCGGAGATCGTCTTGGCTGTTGTCGACAAGGCATCGCAGATCGCTTGCTGACGCTGTGCCGTCTCGGCCGCGGTCTGTGCCCATTGCACACGCAGTGTATCCGTGACCGATTCCAATCCGGCGCGCCACGTTTCCAAGCGCGCGGTTTCCTGATCACCAAGTTGCCTGCGCAACGTGGTGTGCGACGTATCCAGGCCATCGAGCAGCGACTGCGCGCCGGCGGTGAATGCCGCGCCTGCATCGGTCAGCGATTGGGCATGCCGGGCGGCCAATTGTTCGCCAACCCGCGCTTGTTCTGCTACCGTGTCGCGCCAGGCTTGCGCCGCATCGCTCACGCTCGTACCGTATTGCGCGGACAGCGTATCGAGCATCTCGCGGGTGCGGGTCTCGAAGTCGTGCGTGAAGTGGATCAGGGCATCCTTCAGTTGCGCCGCCTGTTCCGCTCCGGCGTGCGTGTGCGCCTGCAATGCGTCTTGCCACAGCTTGGCAACCTCGGTTGTCGAGCGCGTGAAACCGTCCGTCAGACCAGCGAGCTGGTGTTGTACTGCATCACCCACCGTGCGTTGCAAGGCGCGCATCTCGCTGCCGATGCTGTCGAACGTGGCTTGCGCCACCGGTTGCAACGCCGCGCTGGCCGCTTGCGCACCGTCGGCCACGCTCCGGCGAATTGACTCACCAACGGAGCGGGCCAATTCGAGATACACACGCTCCGTATGCGCGTGAAACGTCTGCTGCTGCGCGGCCTGCCGTTTCTGCGCTTCAAGCTGCTGCTGTTCGAGCGCCGCCATTGTCGCTTCAAGACGCGCGACGAGCGCGGGCATCACATCGGCTTGGCGTTGTAGCAATTGCAGGGATGCGTCGCGTTGGTGGCGTTGCGAGAAAACCCGCAATGTTGTGGCGATCCGGCCGTCGAGCACGTGCATGATCTGCAGACGTTCGCGGCGGCATAGCGCGGCAAGCAAGCCGAGCATCGCGGAGGCGGCCACCCCCGCGATCGATGTGCCAAACGCAAAACCCAGGCCCCTGATCGGTGCGCCGAGCGAGGCGCGGATCGCATCGATATCGGTGGCATTCGCCATTGCCGCGCCTGTACCGCGCAACGTGACCACCATGCCCAGCAACGTGCCGAGCATGCCAAGCAATACCAGGAGCCCGACCAGATAAGGGGTCAGCACCGGCCCTGGCAATGAACCGCGCTCCCCTTCCACGCGCAGTCGAACCGCGTGGCGCAGCGACGCGGGCAACGGTGCCAGCCACTCGTCCAATCCAGCGGGGGCGGCCTGCAGCACCGAGACACGCTGTGCCAGCGTGGCGCTGTCGCGGCGATAACGGTCGAGCTCGAACGCGCCGCCGGCATAGCAGGCGGTGATCACGAGGGTCATCAGGAAGGCGAGGGGACTTGCACCTCCCTGGCGCAAATAGCCGACACCCACCCAGCACAACACGGCCAGGCCAACGAGGAAAATGACGTAATGGAGACGATATCGGGACATGGCGTCCTATTCAGCTAAAAAAGTGTGTGCGTGCAGCGCTGCAGTGAGGCCGTCGATCGGCTCGAAACGCAAGGCGAGTTCGGCGAGCATGACGCCGCGCATCGTGTCGCGAAAAACATCGACCCAGGTCCGTGGCGCGCGCTGTGGGTTGTGGTGTTCAGGTGTAGCGTCGTCGGGCATGCCGTCCGCGCCGTCATGGGCATTGGCATGCAGTCGACTAAAGTAGCGGCCGAGTATATCCGGGACGCTGGCCAGCAAAGCGCGTTCTTTCCGGGACAGCGCATGTTCGAGGACGGCATCGACCGCGGCCAGGCGTGCGCCATCGACGGAACCCGCGGCAAGCGCTTGCCGCAGATGTGCCCGCAAGTGGGTGATGCGCGTTTCCATCGATTGCTGTAAAGCCAGGCAGCGTTGCCGGAAGAACGTTTCCTCCAGCGCGACGTCGGAAATGAAGGCGGATGAGCTCGGCGGCATTGCGCCGGGCGACGCGCCAACACGCGCGTGGATGGCGTTTCCAGCGCCGATTTGATGGCCGCCACCGGGTGCCGTGCGCCTGTCGGAGGCCGTCGCGGCGGCCGTCCGGCGCGGTGCAAACGCGCTGTCCCCGGTGATGGTGTCGATCAGTGCACGGCGTACCTGGGCCGCCATGGCAATATCGGGATGTGCACCTCCCGGCCGTGCGGCGGCATCCGCGCGTGCGGGTGCACCCATCGGCGATGAAAGCGCCGACGACAGGCCGATCGCGTCCGTCCAATCGAGCCATTGGCTCAATTGGTCCGACAGCGTCTGGGCGGATGCGGAAAGGGGGGCATGCACCGGGCGAGCTTGCAGGTCCGCCAATAAGCGGGCCAGCGGCGG
This sequence comes from Robbsia andropogonis, assembly GCF_034047095.1. Lineage (NCBI taxonomy): Bacteria > Pseudomonadati > Pseudomonadota > Betaproteobacteria > Burkholderiales > Burkholderiaceae > Robbsia > Robbsia andropogonis. The sequence continues at coordinate 253,930 of NZ_CP139166.1, forward strand.
GCCGCCCGGTGCTGCGCGGGGAGGGACGTGCACGGTACCGGCTACAAACGAAAAGCCGGTAGTTTACACGCGGATCACGTTGCCGCCGTCGCTTCTTGCGCAACGCCGGCTATCAATGCGTGGTCAATCAGTGCCAAAAAAGAAAATTGGCTTCTATGCCAGGTACTTATGGAACCATGCGATGGTTCTGTCCCAGGCCAGCGTTGCCGCTTTTTCGTCGTATCGTGGCGTGGTGTCGTTGTGAAAACCGTGGTTGACACCAGGATAGATGTACGCTTCGTACACTTTGTCGTTTGCCTTCAGGGCTGCCTCGTAAGCCGGCCAGCCGGCGTCGATGCGCTGGTCGAGTCCTGCGTAATGAAGCAGCAACGGCGCCTTGATGCGCGGCACATCCTCAGCCTTGGGCTGCATGCCGTAGAACGGCACAGCGGCTTTCAGCTCGGGATAGGCGACCGCAACAGCGTTTGCGACGCCGCCGCCATAGCAGAATCCGACGATCCCGACTTTGCCGTTCGTCATGCTTGGCTGCAGCATGAATTCGACGCCGGCGAAAAAATCGTTCATCAACTTGGTTGGATCGACCTGGCTTTGCATGGCCACGCCCCGTTCGTCGTTGCCTGGCCAGCCGCCCAGGGAAGACAGGCCGTCCGGCGCCAAGGCCAGATAGCCGGCCTTGGCCACGCGCCGCGCCACATCCTGGATATACGGGTTCAAGCCGCGGTTTTCATGGACGACCACGACGCCAGGGATCGCCCCGGCCCCCGTGCCCATCGCCGATTGGGACTTCGGCCGCACCAGATAGGCGCGCACGGTCCCGTTGCCGTTGGGCGAGGGATAGGTGATGTATTGCGCCACGATATCCGGATCGTCCGCTGAAACCTGATTGGCGAGCGCGTAGTCAGGGGTCATCAGTGACAGGACCGTGGCGGCGGTCATGCCTCCCACGGTGTATTTCGCGGCGCGGTCCAGGAACATCCGCCGAGTAATCTGGCCGTGCGCGTAATGGTCATAAAGCGCCAATAGTGCAGGATGAAAGTCTTTCGCGGTCAGACGAGGCATGAATCACTCCCTTTATCGTTTTCGAGGAAATCCAGGCGAAGCGCATTGCGCGTTCCATGATAAAACGGACATACCGCCTTATTCATGCGCTATTGAAAAAACCGCACGGTAGGTCCCGTCTATCACCAAGGTGATTTAAGGGACATTGACCAATATGGGCGGGCGCCGCATGCGACAATCAAATCTTTGACCGTCGACCCTATCGCTCATGTCCTTATCCGCGCCGCAGTCACGCCACCCGATGGATGTCGAGTGCGCGAAAGAGCCCATTCACGTCCCGGGTGCCATCCAGCCGCATGGCTATCTGGTCACGCTGGACGCGAAAGGCTGCGTGGCGCAAGTTAGCGACAATATTAGGCAGTGGTCGGGAAAGGCGGCGGCGGAATTGACGGGCAGGGCGCTCGCCGAGGCGCTCGGCGAGCGCCCTGCGGCGATGATTACCGATGCCTTGCCCCGCCTGGACGAAGGGGCGACGATGGTACTGGGTGTGGTTGACGCGCCCGCGTTTGCCGATGTCGATGCCGGCGTGCGGGCCTTTGCGCCGCAAGGCTCGCCGGGCGCCGCGGGGGGCTGGTTCGTCGTATTGCATCAGTGCAATGGCGTCCGTATTGTCGAGCTGGAGAAAGCCCAACACCAGGGTGATCTGTATAACGCGATGTATCCGCTGGTACAGGATTTTCTGTCCGGTTTGCAGCGTGCCACGGAAATTCGTGAACTCGCTGAATTGACGGTTGATCAAATATCGAAAATTACCGGTTTTGGCCGCACGATGGTCTATCGTTTCGACCATGACGGCCACGGTCACGTTATCGCGGAAGCACTTCCAGGCGATCTGCCGTCCTATCTGGGCCAACGGTTTCCGGCGTCCGACATTCCGACGCAGGCGCGCATGCTGTATCAACGCAATCGTATCCGCCTGATTCCAGATGCCGATTACGTGCCGGTGCCGCTGGTTCCCGCGCGGCATCCGGAGAGCGGCGCGAATACCGATTTGACGCTCGCGTCGCTACGTAGCGTCTCGCCGGTGCACCTGCGCTATATGCGGAACATGGGCACCGCCGCGTCGATGTCGATGTCCATCGTCGTGGGTGGAAACCTATGGGGTCTGATTTCTTGCCACCACGATACGCCGCGCATTCCGCCTTTCGAGGCGCGTACCGCGTGCGCGCACATCGCGCAGATTCTGTCGTTACAGATCGAGGCGCGCGAGCTGCAGTTCGAGGCGGCCCATCGCCTGGCGTTGCGAAAAATCCTGTCGGCGCTGTTGGCTCAGATGGCCAAAACCGATAGTTTTGTCGATGCGCTCGTGGCGGATGCGGCCGATTTGCTCGCATTTACCGCCGCCTCGGGCGCGGCAATTGTTTTCGAAGGCAAAATCACGCGCCTGGGACAAACGCCGGAAGAGCGGGATATAGAGAGACTGGTCGACTGGTTGGTTGAGCAACCGGACGACATCGTGCATACCGATTGCGTGCGGCAGGCATGCGACTGGATGCAAAACAGCCCGATTGCCGGTGTGCTGGCGGTGTCGCTATCGAAAGTGTTCCGGAATTATGTGATATGGTTCCGCCCCGAGGTGATCCAGACCGTGGAATGGGCCGGCGATCCAAGGACGAAACTGGCCGCGTTATCGAACACGCTGTCGCCCCGCGAAAGCTTCGAGACGTGGACCGATATCGTACGCAATCAATCGACGCCATGGTTGCCCGCGGAGCGGGAGATGGCGTTTGAATTTCGTACCGCGATGCTCGGGATCGTGTTGACCCGTGCCGAGGAACTGGCGCAATTGGCCATGGAACTGGGCCAGGCGAATCGTGAGCTCGAGGATTTCTCATACACCGTATCGCACGATCTGCGTGCGCCGCTGCGGCATATCCACAGTTTCGCGGCGCTGCTGAACGAGGTCGACGGCGGCAACCTGAGTCAACGCGGCCATAATTTCGTCAAGCGCATCCTGACGTCTTCGGAATTCGGTGGCCGGTTGGTGGATGATCTGCTGGCGTTCGCGCAGATGGGCCGCGCGTCGCTCGATGTGCATGAGTGTCCGTTACGCGCGATCGTTGACGACGTGGTGGCGGGCGAGGCGCGATTGGCGGCGGAAGGCCAGCGGAACGCTGATCGGCCGCGAGAGATCCATTGGGAAGTCGGGGATTTGCCGACGGTGGAAGGCGATGCCACCTTCCTGCGCCTGGCATTGCAGAACCTGGTCTCCAACGCGGTGAAGTTTTCGCAAAAGGTGGCGCAGCCTCGGATCGAGATTGGGGCGTTGTCACCGACGGACGTGCCGCCCGACCACGCGGGACAGCATGTGGTGTACGTCAAGGACAACGGCGCGGGTTTTGACATGAAGTATGCGGGGAAGTTGTTCGGTGTCTTCCAGCGCTTGCATACGGACGACGAGTTCGCCGGCACCGGGATCGGGCTGGCACATGTAAGGCGCATCATGGAGCGGCACGGCGGCAGCGTCTGGGCGGAGGCGGCGCCGGGGAAGGGGGCCACGTTCTTCCTTTCCTTGCCGCACCACTATCGTGCGCAGAGCGGTGTGCGGGAGACGCCGGCGGCGGCGGTTGCGCGACTGGCGGCGACGGGAGAATTATCCCCTACCGGCGGTGTACGCAAAAGTGACAAGAAAGATGCATCAAACCAATAATTAAACCGGGAATCGCGAGGTGACCAGATGTTGAAGCCGATCCTGATCGTCGAAGACAGTGCGAACGATCTTGAATTGATCTTGATTGCGCTGGAGAAAAGCCGCTTGGCGAATCCCGTGATCACCGTTCGTGACGGCGTGGAGGCGTTGGAATACCTGCGCCGGGAAGGTGCCTGGGCGGAACGGGACGATGAGGATCCGGCCGTCGTGTTGCTCGACAAGAAACTGCCGCGCATGGACGGGCATGAGGTGATGGCGGCGATTCGCGGCGACAAGAATCTGCGTCATACGCCGATCGTCATGTTGACCTCTTCGCGCGAGGAGCAGGACCTGCTCGACAGCTATGAGCTTGGCGTCAACGCATACGTCGTCAAGCCGGTGCAGTTTCACGAGTTCATGAATGCCGTGAACGATATCGGGATGTTCTGGGCGGTGCTGAACGAACCGTCCCCGCGTCCGATTCGACAAGCGAGCGATGGCATGCAGGTCACCGAGATCGATCGTGAGAGCGGTGGCATTCGCACCACGCGTCGCGACCCCGAAAACTGATCCACGCGACGGGGCGATAAAACCCCCGATGCACCGGGCATCCTATTTGGCAGCGCCGGAGCATCGGGGGTTTTTCGTCCGCCGGCTTTCTTCGGGCATGCCGATTGCGCGTGTCCGCTGCAAGCGGTATGGCGACGCTCTGGAAGGCGTTGGCGTGTGAATCGATCGATTACACCACGGGGGAGGAAAATACGATGGCCTGGCTGAAGACACGTGACGGTATCCGCTTGCACTACACCGACCGAGGAACCGGTAAGCCTCTCGTACTCCTTCATGGCTGGTCCTTCAGCGGCAGCGTATTCGATCCGGTCATTCCCGCGCTGACGGAGAATGCGCGCGTGATATCGGTGGATCTGCGTGGACATGGGGAATCGGATAAACCGCACCACGGCTATCGTGTATCACGCCTGGCGGCGGATCTGCGCGAGTTGATCACTACGCTGGATCTGCGAGAGGCGACGCTGCTGGGGTGGTCCGTCGGGGGTGCGGTTATCTGGAGCTATCTTGAATTGTTCGGTGACGAGCGTATCGCCAAGCTCGTGTTGGCACAGCAGACGCCGCGGCAGTTCGCCGCGCGGGATTGGAAATGGGCGCATGCGCAGTGCTTCGATCCAGTGAACCTCGCGGTCACCATGACGATGATGCAGGCTGACGTGTCGGCATTCGACAGGCAAAATATCGCGGATTGCGTGCATCGCGCAGCCACGGCGGATGAACGTGCGGCCTGGATCGCCCAAACGTCGCGGTGTCCGATACACGCGCGCGTCGCCTTGATGACCGATCATGGCCAGCATGACTGGCGCGATTTCATCCCGACGATATCGCTGCCCACGTTGGTACTGGCTGCCTGCAAGGACCCCGTTTTTCCGGCGGAGGGTGTGGCATGGGTCGGGAAGCATATACCGGGCGCACGAACGGTATACTTTGAAAACAGCAGTCACATGCTGTTCCACGACGAGCCGGAACGGTTCGTCGAGTCGGTGCGGGAATTCCTCGGCGCACCGTAACGTAACCCCGCACTCGCCTTTTCATGATGCCCTTCCTGGATGCGCCTGCCTTGCTCGAGATTGCGCGCGCCGTACCGCTCTCATCTGCACACCCCGTCTCCATTTCGTGCGGCTGCGCGAAATCGTCGCTGGCCGGTTGGCAATCGCAACCCCTTTCCTTCGATGAATCGACACTCGAGGAAATCGGTACATTGATGCCGCCCGGCGTGGATGAGCCGAGCTACGAAGAGTACTTGCCGGGCAGCACGACGTATTGGGCCGACGATGCGCCCATCGCGCCGCGCCATTTCCCGTATAACCGCTCGGGGGTGTGGCGCTGCCGGGTCTGCGCCTCGGTGTTCCTGCGGTACACGGAAGGCGGGGGGTATTTCGTCGACCGTCGTATCCGGGCGCTCGACGCCGCCTTGATCCAGGATGTCCCGCTTGACGGTGTCTAGCGCTGGTGTCGTGCTTTTTCCAGGGGCCGTCGATGAAAACCGGGCCGTCACGCGCGTGGCCGACCCGTGCGTGACGGAACCTCGATACAATGCGGTTTTGCCCGTTTGCCGCCACGTTGCGAGGATCCCGCGTCATGAGCCGACCGCTTAGAATCGATTTCTTCTCTGATATCGCCTGCCCGTGGTGCGCGATCGGCTTGTCGTCCCTATTGCTGGCGCCGGAACGTATCGGTTCCGAGGTGGATGCGCGGATCGTGCTGCATCCGTTCGAGCTCAATCCGGACATGCAAGCGGAAGGTGAAATGATCGTGGACTATCTCGGGCGGAAATATGGAAGGACCCCCGCGCAGATCGCGGAAATGCATGCAATGATCCGGGCGCGTGGTGCGGAGGTTGGTTTCACGTTCGGGCCGCGTGAATACGTCTATAACACCTTCGATGCACACCGTCTTTTGCATTGGGCGGGTATCGAGAACAAGCAATTGCCGTTGAAGCGCGCGTTGCTGCAGGCGTACCATACGGACGGCAAACCGACGAACGACCCGGAAGTGCTGGTGGCCGCAGCGGTGGCAGTGGGGCTGGACGCCCTGCAAGCCCGATCGGTACTCGACAGCGGCGCCTACGCCGATGACGTACGCGCAGCGGAGCGGCAATCGTCCCAGCTCGGAATTTCATCGGTGCCGTCGCTGATTTTCGATCAACGCTATCTTGTCACCGGCGGCCAACCGGTTGACGCGTTTGAACGTGCGATCCGTGAGATCGCCGCCAAAGCGGCAGAGGTTTAGCAACGAATGGGATTGCCGTATTATTGGTGGGTCTTCCGACGCGGGTGGGCACTGACATCGTCATTCTTCGTGCTCGCGCTGATTGGTTGGGTGGCCTTGATCGGCAATCGGGCATACCTGCATTTCCTTGCAAATGCGTTACCGATATGGGCAATGCTGTTTGTGGCTTATGCGGCCCGATACAAGATCAAGCAGACGTATTATCGAGATGTGTTGCGGCGTGCGGGCGATGAACACGCCTCTTCGAAGTGACGATGATCGCCCTATCCCCAGCATATCCCGCAAGCGGCTTACGGAAAAGGTGATGTGCTGTACGGATGGCTAAACGTTGTCCTGCATTCGCAAAATTTTTAAGAGATCACATAGATGACTGATTCACTCGAAAAATTGATCGACGAGCGCAAAGCGCTTGATCGAGAGATCGAACGGCTTCGGACCGAAACGCGCCGGGCGGCATTGGCCGAGGCCAGGGAATTGATTGCGAAATACGAGTTGATGCCCGTGGAGGTCGGCTTCAATCTCAAATCAGTCACGGAAGCCAAGACATCGACCCGTCCGCCCGTCGCGCCGCAATACCGCGATCCCGACACCGGCGCGACGTGGTCCGGCCGCGGCAAGCCGCCCCGGTGGATCGCCGGCAAGGATCGGGCTGCATTCAAGCTATGACGCCATGCGGTGCGGTGCGGTGCTGTGCGTAAGCCGTCCTTCCGTCATGGTATCGATCGATTTGGCCATGATATGGGGTCGTGGTACTTGGTCGTGGCACTTCACAACCGTCGTGCCATCGATTGACGATGGGTTTCCAGGTGCATGACAACGCGTTGCAGGAGCCGTTCCGCTGAACCAGGTTTGTCGACAAAGCGGCAACCTGCAATGTAAAGCGCCTCGCCTTTGGCGGTTGTCATGCAGCGCGGCGACATGACTTCCAGGTTCACCGCCACGGAACCGAAATGCCCGAGTTCCAGTGTCACATCATGGAGCATGCTCCCCAGCACGAATTTGCCATGGAGCCGTTCCGGGGTTTTCAAGGCGATACCGCCTAGTGAGATATCGTAGAGTTCGAGCTGGAAGCATACGCCATCCGGCGCAACGCCGACCACGTTGAATGGCTCGGTCGCGGGAACCTGTACTCTGAAATGCTCTCGTCGCTGTGCGAAAAACAGCGCTGATGGGAACGACACCTCAAACGCAGGCCGCTCATCGAAGTGCACCTTGATCGCGCCATTGGTCGTGAATCTCGTTTCTATGGTGCCCGGCAAGCTGGAGAATGACAGCGCGTCCGACGCCAGCAAGGCGATATTATCAGCGTCCACGTTGCTTGCATCAAACGTGAACCGGCCTTCTCGCGAATCGACGTCCAGTACCCGCAGCGTATATTGACCGCCGCCGTCGAATGTCACCGTCATGCGATCGTGATGGGACATCAGATTGCGCAGACACATGGCGATCTGTAGCGGATGACGATGCCAATAGTCGGCGTCCACGATCGGCGCGGAAACGGGGGCATGCAGGTCTGCGGCGGCAATTGCCAGGGCGGTAGCCATCGTGGTATCCGTTTATCCTTGAACCGTTCTTGGGCGCGTCCGTCCCCGGTGCAACCGGGACGTTCGTTGATCCGGAGCGTCGAATGGTTCGGATAACGCATAGAGCGTGCCTGCGTCGCTCGGAGTCAGGCATAGCCTTGCTGGATGGGGCTTTCAAGGTTTCGCGGCGCCCATCGGCCCGCCTCCGGCGCTGTGATGTGAACAAGGGTGCTACGTAACGGCACCCACCTGTTACGGTGACCGCCCCTGTCAACGGCAGCCTGAAGCTGATAGGCGGAAGGCGCATCTGGATCCACCCGCGCATTGCTACGTCCTGGTTGCAGCATGCCGGATTCAGCCATGTCGTTCTGCCGCGAGATTGCACGATTCGCGCGCGCATGCTCCCGCATTCTTCGATTATCGGTACAGCCGTTTTCGGCGGCATGCGCCTGGATTCAAGGGTCATGAGATTCGTCCGACATCCCCCAATCCACGATCCACCATTGCTATTTGCTCATGACCGATCTGTCTTGCGGTGATAATATCGGTTTCTGTTTCAGTGGAAGGGACGCAGTGGATGCCCGTGGCGCGGACGTGCTATCGATCGTCTGGCGTCGCTTCGCCCCTTCCTGCCTGATATCACCGGTAGCGAAGAGGATCGATGGGGCGTAAATTTATTCGGAAAGACGACAGGACAAATGCCGATGGCGTTGTGCTGGACGGTGTGGGTGAGTCGTCTTTTGCAGGCCGACCGCTTGCCTATATTGGTGCACCGGTGTCGTGTCCCGCCTGCAAGACCCAGGGCGTCATCATCAGCGACGGCGCGCCGCACACGATGACGATGATGGGCAAGCAAGTGGCATTGGAAAACGACTTGTGCCAATGCCAATGCTCGCCGCCGCCGACCCTGTTGGCGTCGCAGGACATGGGCTCGTTGGGAAACTGAACGCCAATGCTATTTCCGGGTATCAGTGCGCCTTCACCCGCAATCTGAACGCATGGAGCAATGGCTCGGTATAGCCGCTGGGTTGCGCGCGCCCTTCGTGAACCAATGCACGCGCTGCGGCAAACGCGAGCGACGCATCGAGATCCGGCGCCATCGGCTGATAATGCGGATCGCCGGCATTTTGCTGATCGACCACCGCGGCCATTCGCGCCAGCACGGCATCCACCTGGGCCGCCGTCACCACCCCGTGTCGCAGCCAGTTGGCGATATGCTGGCTGGAGATTCTCAATGTGGCGCGATCTTCCATCAGGCCGACATCATGAATGTCCGGTACTTTCGAGCAGCCAACGCCCTGGTCGACCCATCGTACGACGTATCCCAGAATGCCCTGCGCATTGTTCTCGAGTTCGCTGTCGATTTCCGAGGCATGCCAATTCGCCGACGCCACCACCGGAATCGTCAGCAAGTCCTCCAGCAGCGCCGCGCGTGAGGCGGCCAGCGATTGGCCTTCGAGTGCGGCCTGCACCGCCTGTACGTCGACCATGTGGTAGTGCAGTGCGTGCAATGTCGCGGCCGTGGGCGAGGGCACCCATGCGGTGTTCGCGCCAGCTTTCGGTTGCGCGATCTTTTGTTCGAGCATCGCGTGCATCAAGTCAGGCATTGCCCACATGCCCTTGCCGATCTGGGCACGGCCCCGCAAGCCGCACGCCAGTCCGACGGCAACGTTATTGCGCTCGTAGGCCGCGATCCATTTGCTGCCCTTGATATCGCCCTTGCGCATCATCGGTCCCGCTTCCATCGCCGTGTGCATTTCGTCGCCGGTACGATCGAGGAAGCCTGTGTTGATGAAGGCCACGCGTGTGGCAGCTTCGGCAATGCATGCAGCCAGGTTGACGCTGGTGCGGCGTTCCTCGTCCATGATGCCCATCTTGATTGTGTTACGCGGCAGCAAAAGAAGATCTTCCACCCGTTCGAACAGTTCGCGCGCGAAGGCGACTTCCGCCGGCCCGTGCATTTTCGGCTTGACGATATAGATTGATCCGGTCCGCGAATTGCGCGGTACATCGGCAGCGTCGCGTGGTGACGCGCTGTGGGACGCATCGCGCGCGCGTCGATAATCGGGCAGCGCGCACAGTGTCGTCATGATGGCATCGAGGATGCCTTCCGGAATCTCGTTGCCGTCGGCATCGCGTATTGCCGGGTTCGTCATCAGATGCCCGACGTTACGCACGAACAGCAGGGATCGCCCGTGCAGCGTCAACGGCGTCCCATTGGCGCCGATGTAATGGCGGTCCGGATTGAGTGCGCGAGTAAAGGTCTTGCCGCCTTTGTGTACCTGTTCCTGCAATGTGCCGCGCATCAGACCCAGCCAGTTGCGATAGAGTTGCGTCTTGTCTTCCGCATCGACGGCCGCCACCGAATCCTCGCAGTCGATGATCGTCGTCAGCGCTGCTTCGACGACGATATCCTTTACCTGTGCCCGATCAGTGCTTCCGATGCGATCCGTTGCATCGATCTGGATTTCGATATGCAGGCCATGCTGTTTCAGCAATATCGCCGAGGGTGTATCGGCCGTACCTTGATATCCAATGAAATGCGCCGGCGATGCCAGTGGCGCCGCGCCTGTCGCCAGATCCGCCATCAAGGCGCCGTCGACGATGCGGTAACGTGTCACGTCGGCATGCGAGCCCTTGGCGAGCGGCACCGTATCGTCGAGAAAGCGCCGGCCGTAGGCGACAACCTGTGCGCCGCGCGCTGGATTGAAGGCGGTGCCGCGTTCGGCGCCTTGCGTCTCCGGGAGTGCATCGGTGCCGTACAGCGCGTCATAGAGACTACCCCAGCGTGCGTTTGCCGCGTTCAACGCATAGCGCGGATTAGACAGCGGGACGACCAGCTGCGGGCCGGCCTGTTCCGCGATTTCCGTGTCGACATCGGTTGTGACGGCTTGCACACTTGCCGGCGGCGGGACGATGTAGCCAATCTGCTCCAGGAAGGCGTGATACGCGGCCATCGACGCGCCGGCGCCAATCGGGCCCGGATGCGCCCGATGCCATTCGTCCAGTGCCGTTTGCAGGCGATCGCGTTCTGCAAGCAAGGCGCGGTTCTTCGGTTGCAGGTCGCGCACGATCGCGGTCACGCCCCGCCAGAAAATCTCCGGGGCGATGCCGCTGCCGGGCAGGGCTTCGGTTTCTACGAACTGGGCGAGGACGTCTGCGACGTGCAGGCCGTCACGAAGGGAAAAAGAGGCCATGGCGTACTCCATGCGGGCGGGTCAGGTGAGCGGACGGGTGACGAGCGTGAGGCTCGCGTGTCGCGGCGGTGACGATGATTCTGGCGGCGTGCGCCGCGATTGTCGATGGGACGTGGTACTGGTCCGACCAGTTTTTTCGATGTAGATCAGGCTATCAAGCGCTATCATGGGCAGGGTGGTCTTACCAGTGTAACGCCGCGCCCGCGACTGACCGCGGCCCGGGAATGGACAAACGATGATGATTCTACCTGCCACAAAGACGCGCCCGGCACAGGATAGCCTGCGTGGTGCAGACGGCGACGAGACCACCCAGGTGGCCACCTCGGTGGCCACGCGGATCGAGCGCCTGATCGTCGATGGTGTGCTCAAGACCGGGCAGCCGCTACCGTCAGAAAGACGGCTTGTCGAAAAACTACGCGTCTCCCGCACCGCGTTGCGCGAAGGACTGAGCGTGCTGCGCGCACGAGGCATTATCCAGACCAACCATGGCAAGGGCTCATTCGTCGCGAACCTGAGCGGTCGTGCGGAAGCATCGCCGTTGATGTATCTGCTCGGCGCACAACCGCGTACATTGTACGACCTGTTCGAGGTGCGAAGCCTCCTCGAGACCGAGGCGGCGCGATTGGCCGCGCTCCGTGGCACGCCGGCCGACCATGTGATGATAACGCGGCGTTATCAGGAGATGCTGGCCGCCCATGACAGTGATGTCACATCGTCGGAACATGCGCGGCGGGATCACGCTTTTCATCTCGCGATTTGCGAGGCATCCCATAATCCCGTGCTGGTGCATACGCTGAGCGCGCTGACAGACCTGATGCTGTGCTCGGTCTTTGCCTGCGTTAATAATCTCTATCACCGCGATCCGTACAAACGAGCGATCGACGCACAACATATGGCGTTATATCGTGCGGTGATCGACAAGCAACCGGAACAGGCCGGCCAGGCGGCGGCCGATCATATCGCCAGTGTCTGCGCCAGCTTGAAGGAAATCGAAGAGGATGAGCAACGGCTCGTGCGCGCGACGTTGCGCCTGGAAGGCTGGCAGTAGCGCCGCGGGCCGCACGCGCATTGATCGGAGGGGCCTGGGGTTGCGAGTGGAACGACGCGACGATAGCAACTGCTACGCCCGCAGGCTGTAGTGTAATAAGAAACGCAACATTTCTTGGACGTGGGAAGGATGGGCATCGTGGCAACGCAGCAACCGCGTTATATGCAACTGGCGCAAACGTTGATCAACGAGATACAGAGCGGGCGTTTCCCGGTGGGAACGACAATACCGACAGAGTTTGCGCTTTGCGACCAGTACGGCGCGAGTCGATCGACCGTGCGGGAGGCCGTCAAGCAACTGGTGCAGTTAGGTATGGTAAAGCGCCAGGCTGGCGTGGGCACCACGGTGACGGCGGTGGACGCGGCGGGCAGATACAAGCAGGTCATGCAGCAGTTGAGCGATCTGCAGCGTTACAGTGCGGATACCGTATTGCAATTGAAGCAGAAACGGATGGCCGAAATCACCGATCCAATACTGTGCGAGCAATTACAGGCCACGCCGGGTGACAGATGGCTAAGGCTGGACGGGTTACGGCGCTCGACGCAGCACCCGGACCCGATCTGTCATACGGAGGTATACATCCACCCGGCGTATCGCACGCTAATCGGATTGGAGGAGGCGCTTCAGACCCCGATTTTTTCGATGATCGAAGGCCAATTCAACGAACAGATCGTGGAGGTGGAACAGGAAATACGGGCCGTGGCGCTGCCCACCGGTACCGCGCGGCAGCTCAACGCGAAATCCCGTGATCCGGCGTTATGGGTGCAGCGGCGATACTTCAATCGACGCGCCGAGGTCGTCGAACTGGCCATCAGCATTCATCCGGCCAGCCGGTTCAGTTATTCCGAACGTTTCCAGCGAGGCTGGAAGGGCAGTTGACACCACTGATATCGGCGTGCTTCGGGCACCGGGCATTGCCCTGACCGGCTCGCCTCGGACAGGGCCGAGCAGGTTTGGCGACGGCATGCCCCACGGCACCGTGGTAGCGGCCTAGATGACCGCGGGACCGTTCGGGTGGGTGGGTTCTCCCAAGGTCAGCATTAAACGGTTCGCCCAGGCGAAGATGGCGATCGAGTGCGTCAGATCGAGAATTTCCTCGGCCTGCAACCCCGCCTCGCGCAGCGTCGTGATCGCCTGTGTGTCGAGCGCGGCAGGCGCACGGGTCAGTGCAATGGCGAATTGCACGATGGCTTGTTCACGCGGCGAGGTGCCTGCGCTTTCTGGATCGGCATACACCTGCTCGATGCTGTCCACACGCTTGGCCAACTGCCCGAACCGCTGCGCATGCACCGAGGCGCAATAGACGCAGCCGTTGATGCGTGACACGACGGTGGCGCCCAGCTCGCGTTCCGCGCGCGACAGGCCGCCGTTGCCGTACATGATGGCGTTGAACACCAGCGAGCGTTGGCGCAGGATTTCAGGTGCATGGACCAGAAGCAGGTAATAGTCGGACGTCTTGGCCTTCGGATGACTTTCCTCCAGCACCTTGATCTGGTCTGGCGAGGCGCGGTCCAGCGGGACCGTATCGGCCCATGCCTTCCAGCCCAGCGTGTCGAACGTATAGGTGCGGCTTTCGATCAGGTCCAATGGGGCGGGAGTGGGGCGATAGCTGCCGTTCGCATTGTCGCCCATCGCATTGACCATTGCGACGACGCGCGTCTGGTATGCCACGAAGGCAATCAACTGCGACAGCACGACGATGGCCCGGGTGGTGAACCCGGCCTGCTGCAGATGCTGGATATGGTGTGGCTCGGCAAGTACCGGCGCATCGGCAAGCAAAATGGTATGGGTGGCAATCGCGCCGAAGCGTTTTCCCGCGATGCGGGCCACGTCGTTGGCACCGTCGGCGCGTACCGACGCGCTGGACGGTGCGGATTCTTCCGGTGCCAGCGCATCGAGGGTCGCCATTGCGGCCTGAGCCGGTTCGTTGCCGTCCATGACGTCAATGCGACGGCGGTAAAGGCCGGCAACCGCTGGCACGCCGCTCAATGAAGCGGCATACCAGGCGGCGAAGAGGCGCTCACCGACGCTGATATCGTCGATCGCCGGGTCGAACAGCGCCAGTTCGCTCAGTTGTGTATGGCGTGCGATTTTTTCACGAGCGTGACGCATCTGGTATCGGGCGTCATCGGGCGTCAGCGCCGTCACCAGATCGATGGTGTCCCGCGACGGGTCGTAAAGACTGTCCGACGCAAGCGTGGCCTGCTGATTGTTCGCGGTTGTGTCTTGCGCAATATTCGAGGGGGTCATGGCCAATTCCAATAGCTGAAAAATCGCGCCTCCAGCGAGGCAGGGTCGGTCACTTTATTCTGCGCGGATTTAACGCGGGCCGTCGTCCGCGACATACGGTTGCCATTCGTCGCCCTGCAATTCCGGCGTCGCGTACGCTTGCAGCGCCGCGTAGTGCGCTTGTTGATCGTCCTGAAACAGCCGCGACACCACATGTTGTGCCAGTCGTTGCGCCCCAATGCTGATCGCCGGGATGTCGCCCGAGACCTTTCCGGCGCTCAGGCTGGCGGCAAAATTAAAGCAATGGATGCGGGACAGGCCTGGACAAGCGCCAGGCACTTTTTCCTGGAACGAAAAGTCCTCCGCGAGATCCGGCGATTCCGCCAGTTCCTGGTCCTGCTCGTCTTCCGTGGGGGTGAAACGGTCCTGCCACAATCGGATATGCGGTGCGATATCCGCGAGTTCCGGGCGCGCCGACAAGCGTGAGTGAAAGCCCGTCCCGAAAATAACGAAATCGACTTCGATCGGACCACGGGCCGTGTCGATCCGCACACCGGTATCCGTTTCTTGCATCGACGCAATCGCGCTTCCCACATGGAATCGTGCATTCCGAAAGCGTGAGACGCGCAGTACGCTGTCTCGTGGCGGAGGTGTTTGCACCTTGCCTGCGTAGTGCAAGATGCGCCACTTCCACTCGGATTCCAGTGCCTCGAACCCGTATGCCAAGCCGGGGCTACTGATGCCCGTGAGGGCGTTGACGCGCGGAATGTCTGGGCGCCGGATCACCATGTCGACGCTGGCGGCGCCGGCTTCGAGCGCCGTCGCGGCGTTGTCGAAGGCGGACGCCCCGGCGCCGATTACCGCGACCCGCTTGCCCACGAGTGCCCCGAAGTCGATCGCATCGGCCGAGTGTGCCCAACGATGGCGTGGCAATGTATTCGCGAGCGGCGGCACGGCGGGCCCCCCTATGCCGTCGCGCCCGGTTGCCAACACGACGTGACGGGCAAGGACCGTCCACATACGACCAACCGTGGCGTCTTCGGCGTTCGCATGCGGCACCGGGTCGTCGGCGGTGCAGGCGCCACGCGGGTCTGTCGCCGATGGCGGCGTCCGGTCGTGTGTCTCCGTTGTTGGAAGGATTCTTTCAAATGTTAGCGCGACCACGCCATCGCCACGCGGTTGTATTCGGCGCAACGCCACGCCATTGTCGATCGGCAATTGGAGCACATCGCGATACCACCGCAAGTATGTCATCCATTGTTCGCGCGGAATCTTGTCCAACGCTTCCCATGCGGCCACACCGAACTGTGCTTCGAACCAGGCGCGGAAGGTCAGCGTCGGCACGCGCAGTGCCGGACCGGTCAGCACCTTTGGCGAGCGGAGCGTGCGCATGCGGGCGAAGTCGACCCACGGGCCTTCGCGACCCTTCGCCGCGCGGTCATAGGCTTGGCGATTGTCGACGCCGAGAAAGTGCAGCTCCGCGGAAAGCGCGAGGCCCGCCATGCCGCCGCCGATGATCACGACGTCGCGCACGCGCGCGCCATCTACGAAGCGAGGCGGAATCCAGGACGCCGCCGGTAATGCGAGCCATTTCAAATCTTGCGCGAGGCGCGCCTCCAGCGCCTCAAGACCGGCTGGAGGCGGCGCGTCGAGAGACGCCTCTGCGTTGGCGACGACGGACCGGGGCAGCGTCGAGGGGGCTTCATGGGCGGTGGGTGTGGATGATGTCATCATGCGTCCTGCTAATAAGTCCTTCATTGCCTGCCAGTCGATTTCGCCGCGCGGCGCGCGATCGACACGCCGTCGTTGCTGATCTGTTGCCGTGTGTCGGCGCCACGGCGCAGGGTTGTGCGAATGGGCGCTTTGCCCCGCGTCGATACAGATCGATCCTGCTGCAGCAATGCGTCATGTGCATCCGCTGCGTGAAAGGTGACGTGCCGCAGCAGTCCACGCGCACTGTCGTGCAGTGCCTGCAGCAGGCGCTGTACGCTAGGCGACTGGGTCCGGCCGGCACGTGTGACCACGGCAAATAGGAAGGGAATGCTTTCCGCCAGCGCCCGAATGTGCACGCCATTGCCCTGATGGCCGATTGCGGTGGCAGGATCGACAACAGCGGCCATGGCGCCCGTGCGGGCAGCCATCAGTGCGTTCGCGCCGCTGTTCGATTCGAGCCAGATGGCTGGGGTCACGTGTGCACGGGCGAACGCAGCGTCAATCCGGTGACGCAAACGATGCCGGTTGGCCACGGTCGCAAGCCCCACACCATGCAGTGCGCGTAAAGGCACCGGTGGCAGATCCCATAGCCCATTCTCTTCACGCTCGGGATCTGCCACAACCGCCAGCGGGTGACCGGGCGGAAGCGCCAATACGCATGGCGCTTCCGCTATCCAATGGACGTCAAGCCCGTCATGGGCGACCGGTAATGTCGTCAACCCGATATCGGCGTGATCCGTCAGTACGGCATGGACAATATGCTCCGCCGATTGCGTCCTGACCTGCCAGCGAGGCATCGCAATCGCGTTCGCAGGCGTCACGCGTCCGCATGCCGCTCCGCCGTCGCTGCCGCGGGCCTCGTCTTCGAGTACCCGACGCAATGCTTCAGGAACGATCGAGGTGCCCAATGCCGACGTCGCCGCCAAGGCGATTGGCCGTTCGGTGCCATTGCCGATCGCCCGCGCACGTTGCGTGATCGCTTCCAGACCGACCAGGGAACGCTCGACTTCCTCGTACAACAGGAATGCTTCATGCGTCGGCGTGACGCGCGGACCATTTCGGGCGAACAGGGCATAGCCAAGATCCGCTTCCAGTTCCTGGATTTGTCGTGTCACCGCTGGTTGCGACCGCGCGAGCAGCTTGCCGGCGCCGGTAATGCTGCCGACCGACATCACGGCGGAGAACGCTTCCAGTTGATGCAGTTCCATGAAGTAGAGATCGTGAGCAAAACGGGTGAAGCGTGACAAGAGGGTCGCCGTGCTTGCCGATGTTCGACGCCCGTCCCTACACGTGCCGTCTATCGAAAGACCGGTTCGTGACGTGCGCATACGGCATGGGCGTGACGGCGTGCATCATGCGATTTACGAATTCTAGCGCTGCAAGAATGCAAAAAACATATATTTATTTGCGATATCCTTAGATCACTTTCGGCAGAAAACGTCGCTTGCCGTTGCGGGAGCGCGGCATCGATTTGGCGCCCTGATGCCGGACCAACATGGTCATGACGCGTGGACGAGCAACGGGTAACCGTGTCGAATAGTTTTTTAATTCAATGATTTGCATATTTTTTGAGACGGGAGCGCAAATACGGCCCGCAGCGGGCGCATGTGAAGGCGGGCAAACCGTGTCGCGCCGTGGCAGTAGTTTTCGAGGCGCGCGATGACGCGTCATGCCAAAAAGCAATATGCATATGCCGATTGCTTCGTTGTTGTCGAGAAACGGGCTGTGATTTCATCGCCAGCGAGAGATTTTCCCCTGACCGATGTCCACCGGTGTGCGGCGCCAGGCCGTAATGACGCGACCGGACGGACAGACGAGCACTGACTAACGAGGACCAGACATTGATGGCTATCCTGAAGAATATTCGCTTGGCGTCACGCACCGGTGCCGAGTCCCGCGGCCATTCCCACGGGACGCAACGCCGGCTGGTGAGGACTTTGTTGGCGGCGGTTGTCGGCGCGAGCGTGCTGGTCGCGGTGCCGGCCGCGTTCGCGCAGACGCCGGCGAAGGTGAGCGGCACGCCCTATTTGTTGGGCGTCAGCGGACCGTTGACAGGCCAGGATGCCCAATACGGCGAACAATGGAAGCGCGGTTTTGATCTGGCGTTGGAAGACGTGAACAGCAACGGCGGCATCAAGGGGCGTCCATTGGCTTATGACTTCGAGGACAGCCGCAGCGACCCGCGTCAGTCGATTGCCATTGCGCAGAAGTTCGTCGGCAATCGGGACATCCTGATGGAGCTGGGTGATTTTTCCAGCGCGGCGTCGATGGCGGCTTCGCCAATCTACCAGCGCGGCAAGCTGGTTCAGTTCGGGTTCACCAACTCGCACCCTGATTTCACCAAGGGCGGCGACTACATGTGGAGCACGGCGGTGACGCAGGCGGAAGAGCAGCCGCTGCTTGCGCACTACGCGGTCAAGGATCTTGGTTTCAAGCGCATTGCGGTGTTGTACCTGAACACGGACTGGGGCCAGACCAGCAAGGCGATCTTGACGAAGACGATCGAGGCCGATGGGGCGAAGGTCGTGGCGGCTGAGGGCTATCAGCCCACGGACAAGGACTTCCGCGCGACGCTGGTGCGGATCAATGCCGCCAATCCGGACGCGGTCGTATTGATCTCGTATTACGCCGACGGCGCGCAGATCGTACGCCAGGCGCGCGGTGCCGGGTTGAAGCAACCGATCGCGGCGGTGGGGTCGATTTATTCGCCGAAGTTCCTCGAATTGGCGGGCGAAGCCGCCAATGGTGTTTATACGCAGTCGAACTTCTTCCCGCAGGATCCGCGGCCGAACGTCCAGGAGTTCGTGAAGCGTTACAAGGCAAAGTACAACACGGAGCCGGGCTTTTTCGCTGCCCGGGCGTACGACGCGGTGATGGTGGCGGCCTACACATTGCGCGAAGCAAAGGCGCCAACACGGCAAGGCGTACATGACGAGCTGGCCGTCATTCGGAATGTCCCGAGTGTGATCTACAACCAGATTACGTTCGATCCGGCCACCCGTCGGGTGGCGGGTGCGAACACGATCTCGTTACAGGTGAAGGACGGCAAGTTCGCGCTGTGGGACAAGCAGCCGGCGCATCCGCAGCCTTGAGCACCAATGGCGCATGCGCATCGTCACCTGCCCGCGACGTCGCGGGCACGCGCGCTTCATGCCGCATTATCTGAAAGCTGACGGATACGGAAACAATGACTGCATGGCTCGACTACACGATCAACGGTTTGATCGTGGGTAACATCTACGCGCTGCTGGCGGTGGGGCTTGCGCTGATCTTCGGCGTGTCGCACCTGATCAACTTCGCGCATGGCTCGGTCTATATGGTCGGCGCCTTCGTCGGCTGGCTCTGCCTGGTCAAGCTGCACTTGCCGCTGCCGGTCGCATTGCTCGGGACCATCATCGCCTGCGGTTTATTGGGCATGCTGATCGAGCGCGTGGGGTTGCGGCCCTTGCAGGGCGCGGCACGCATTGCGCCTTTGCTTGCCACCATCGGCATCAGCTTCGTGCTTGACCAGTGCGGGCAGTTGATTTTCGGGCCGGACCCGCGCCCGGTCGACAGTCCATTGCCGAACTGGCATCTGCATATTGCTGGCGCGACGTTGGGTTCGCTGGACATCCTGATCGCGGCGATCGGTCTGGTGACCGCCGCGGTATTGTTCTGGTTCTTGCGTTTTACCCGTCTCGGCTGGGCGGTGCGGGCCGCCGCGCAGGATCGCGACGCGGCCAAGCAGATGGGTGTCAACGTCAATGCCGTGAACCAGGCGGTGTTCGCCATCGCGTGCGCGCTCGGCGGTGTCAGTGGTTTATTGGTCGGCATGTACTACAACACGATCGATCCGGCGATGGGCTTTCAGGCCACGTTGAAAGGGGTCGTTGCGCTGCTGATCGGTGGCCTGGGTAACGTGCCGGGCGCCATCGCGGGGAGTTTGATCCTGGGCCTCGTGGAAAGTTATGGCGTGGCGCTGTTCGGCACGAGCTATCGTGATTTGTTCGCGTTTGGCTTGCTATTGGTTTTCTTGATCTGGCGCCCGAATGGCTTGTTCAGCCGGGGCCGCGGTTTGCCGCCGGAACCGCTGACCGGAACGTTTTTCCCAGCAGGGAAAGCCGTCACGTTACGATGGCCCGTAATGCTGATGCTGGTGCTCATCGCGGCGTTCGTGCCCTGGGCGCCGGTGGGCGGGAGTATTGATTACATCCTGCAAACATTGAGCAACGCCTGGTTGTATGCGGTGCTTGCGCTGAGCCTGACATTGATCGCTGGAACTGTGGGACAGATTTCATTGGGGCACGCGGCGTTGCTGTTGATCGGCGCGTATGCATCGGCGTTGTTGTCAAGTAACCTGAACTGGTCACCGGGCCTGACGATTCCGCTTGCGGGCTTGATCACCGCGGTATTGGGCACGTTGCTCGTTTATCCGGCGTTCCGCCTGCGCGGTCACTATGTGTCGATTGCAACGCTCGGCGTAGGAGAGGTGGTGGGTCTGGTCATCTTGAATTGGGATGGCCTGACACGTGGTCCACTCGGTGTGACGGGCATCGCACCGTTGTCGGTTTTCGGCGTGGCGCTGGACAGTCCGCGCGCGACCTACTGGTTCACGTTGGGCGTGCTGGTTGTCCTCGGGTTGATCCAGGTTCATCTGCTCCGCTCTCATCTCGGCCGGACCTTGCGCGCGGTGCGCGAGGATGAAGTGGCGGCGCGGTCTTATGGCATCAGCCCGAATCGGTATAAGGCGATCGCATTCGGTTTCGGGGGCGTGCTGGCCGGTATCAGCGGCGGCATTTCCGCACACTTGTACAGTTATATCAATTACCAGACGTTCGATTCGCAGGTGTCCATCCTCGCATTGACGATGGTGATTCTGGGTGGCTTGGGGAATGTGTTTGGCGCGGTGTTCGGTGCAGTGGTTTTGGTGGCGTTGCCGGAAGCGTTCCGCTGGGCAGCAGACTACCGGATGCTGATCTATGGCCTTGTCCTGTTGTTGCTGGTTCGGTTCCGGCCGCAGGGCCTGTTTGGCGCGCGCTGAGGGAAAGGATGGCCACGATGTCAAAGGTAATGCTTGAGGTAAAAGACGTGCGCCGCCGCTTCGGCGGGGTGACCGCGGTTGACGGCGTCAGTCTGACGCTGCATGAAGGCGAACTGGTTAGCGTGATCGGACCGAACGGCGCCGGTAAGTCGACGCTATTCAATCTGATCACCAATCTGGATTCGCTCGACGAAGGCAGTGTGCATTTCGTTGGGGAGGACATCGGCCGGTTGAAGCCGGAAGCGTTGGTGTCGCTCGGATTGGCCCGGACATTTCAGCATGGGCGGGTGTTCGGCAATCTGACAGTATTCGACAATGTCTTGATCGGCGCGCATTCCCGTCTACGGGCGGCGCGCAAGGGCTGGCCGTTGCTTGGCGCGATTGCTGAACTGCTTCGCGCGCTGGTGTCGTCCGCGGCGCAACGGCGAGAGGAAGCGGCCTTGCGTGAGGAGGTGAAGGAGATCCTTACTTTTTTTGGCGAGCGCTTGACACCGCGGATCGAACAGGCGGCGCATAGCCTCTCGTATGCGAACCGGCGGCGTGTGGAGATTGCAAGGGCCCTGGCATCGCACCCGAAGGTATTGCTGCTGGATGAGCCTACCGCGGGGATGAACGAAAGCGAAACCGCAGAAGTGCTTGTGCTGATTCAAAAGCTTCGCGAGCGCGGCATCACCATCCTGTTGATCGAACACAAGCTCGATATGGTCATGCAGTTATCGGATCGGGTAATCGTTTTGGACAACGGTCGCAAGATCGCCGAAGGACGCCCGAATGAAGTACGAAACGATCCACGCGTCATCGAGGCTTACCTCGGGCATCGGCATGTGGGGGGGGCGCAAGCGGGGCAGGCAGGGGTCGATCGGCAAGGCGGGTCGCGCGACACCGGCGTCGACGCCGTATTCGATGACGCGCGTTTCACAAAGGCACGGACCGGGGAGGACGCCGTATGAGCGACGTGATGTTGAAACTCGAACATATCGATACCTTCTATGGCCCGGTGCAGGTGCACTTCGATGTGAATCTGGAGGTGCGCAAAGGCCAGATTGTCAGCTTGCTGGGTGGGAATGCCAGCGGCAAGTCGACGACGATGAAGATCGCGCTCGGGCTGCACAAGCCACGCAAGGGCACGATCACGTTCGATGGCCAGTCAATCAATGACCTGACCACGCCGCAAATCATCCGGCGGGGCATGGGGTCGGTGCCCGAGTCACGTCGCTTGTTCGGTGAGATGACGGTGCGTGAGAATCTGCTGATGGGCGCGTTCACGCGTCGCGACCGCGCCGAAATCGACGAAGACTATGCCCGGATGCTGGATCTCTTTCCGCGCGTGAAAGAACGGTTGACGCAGAAGGCGGGCACCTTGTCCGGCGGCGAGCAACAGATGCTGGCGATGGCACGCGCGCTGATGAGCCGGCCAAAGATGATCTGCATGGACGAACCGACAATGGGGTTGTCGCCGCTGTTCGTCGACAAGGTGCTGGAGATGATCCATACGATCAACCGGCAGGGCGTGACGTTCCTGATGGTGGAACAGAACGCAAGCCTGGCGTTGGAAATCGCGCACTACGGCTATGTGCTGCAGACCGGCAAGGTTGCGCTCGAAGGCAAGGCACGGGATCTGTTGAACGACCAGCGCATCCGCGATGCGTACCTGGGCGGTGGAGAGAAGGCGGCCCTGTAGCGAGGCGAGCGCATGGCGTCGTTTTTCGTCGCCATTACATCATTGCCGTGACAGCGTCGTGTACGGCGCACATGCGTTAAATGTTCTGCATTCGCCTGTTGACCAGTCTCCCAAACCATCAGTACAATCGCGCCATCTTCACGAAAGGGGCGGATGCCTTGGACAGTTGCAGTTGTCGATCTTCGATCTGTAGTGCTGCCTGATTGGCAGGACACCTGGCTCCCTTGCTTTTTCCTTACGCCACTGTCCCGCCAAATCTGGTGGACGGTGCGCGCCGTAGTTCCGATGGCATTCCTGGTCTAAACCTGGGTCCTTGCCGATTCCCGGATTCTCTCTTCGCGCTTTATCGATACCTGTCTCGTTTCCTGGATACCGTCCAGATGAATCGAGCGTTGTGTCGTGCACCCTGGTCGTCGTGCATCGTCGTCTTCACGGACCTCGCCATGCAAGATCGTCGATGCGCAGCGTTCATCGTTTCCTTTTGTTTTTGTGAAGTTTCATCAACCTACCAGGAGCGGCCATGACCGACGGTGACAGTAGTCCCATACCGAACGTTCTGCCCTTTTTCTCAATGATTGAGGAAAGCCGCTAGTCCGCGTCGACATGCCGTCTGGTACCGGGAGTCTCCTGGACCTACGTCTGCAGCGACGTCGCCGGACTACAGGCTTTCCGGCGATAGGCGTCTTGCATGACGCTAGGAGCACCATGATGTTCTTCGGCCTGTTGGTTTCACATACCTCCGTGTCTGCTTCGTTTTACGCATCGGCCCTCACCCCGGCCGGTGCCGCCGCCGACTTTCCGGCACGTGCCGCCACGCTCGCGCACGCGGCCTCTCCCGCGCGCCGTGCATTGGACGACACCAAGCTGCGCCTCCGCATTGCCGTTCGCGCTTCCGGCAATCCCGCCCAAGACGCTGTGGGAGTTCGTTGATGTCGTTCCGTTTCCATATACCCCCGGTGCCGCACGTATCACGCGTGAGCGGTACGCTGCGTGGCTTGCTGCCCAATCGGTGGGATGCCTGCGCCTTTCCGCTGATGCTATGCCTGATTGCGATGTTTGCCGTCGGATTCCACGAAACCATGGCGCCGGTGTCTAATTTGCAGACCCAGGCCGTCTCGCTCGATCCGTGGAACCTGCCCGAATACGCGTTGCGCACCACGCTCCGAATGCTGGCGGCGATGGTGGCGTCGGTCGTCTTCGCCTTGGTCTACGGCGCGATGGCGGCCAAGAGCCGCCGTGCCGAGAAACTGCTGGTGCCGGCGCTCGATATCCTGCAATCGGTTCCCATTCTCGGTTTCGTATCGTTGACGGTGACCTTTTTCATCGGACTGTTTCCCACGCGCGTGATGGGGGCCGAGCTGGCGGCCATCTTTGCGATCTGGACCAGTCAGGCGTGGAACATGGCATTCAGCGTCTACCAGTCCTTGCGTTCGGTGCCGAACGATCTGGACGAGGTCACCCGCAATCTGCAAATGAGTGGTTGGCAGCGTTTCTGGAAGCTTGAGGCCCCTTATGCAACGCCGGGTCTGATCTGGAACATGATGATGTCGATGTCCGGCGGGTGGTTTTTCATCGTCGCGGCGGAAGCGATTACGGTGGGCGATCATACGATTACGTTGCCCGGCGTGGGTTCGTTCCTGTCCTTGGCGATTGCACACCGTAACCTGGCCGCGGTTGGCTGGGTGGTCGCCACGATGATCGTCGTGATCCTGGCCTACGATCAGTTACTGTTTCGCCCGCTGGTGGCCTGGGCCGACAAGTTCCGGATGGAGAACACCAGTTCCGGTACGGCACCCCGTTCCTGGGTGCTCGACTTGATTCGCCGCACACGGCTGATCCGGCAAGCGTTGTTCCCGATGGCCTTGATGCTTGGCGCCATCGCCCGTTGGCCGATGGCCTGGCGTCCGGTGCGTGGCAATGCGCACCTCGACGCGGCGCGCGACGTGGTGCGCGCCGCGTCGCGGGAAGCCGCTGGGTCGAAGACCATCGATGTGCTCCGCCGTTGGGCGATCGGCAAGCCGGGCGATATTGTCTGGGCCTGCGCGCTTGTCGTGCTGACCCTCTATGTCATGGCGCGGGTGGTGCTGTTTGTCCGGACCGGCGTCACCCTTGACGAGGTGTTTCATGTCTTCGGGTTGGCGCTGATCACGATGGTGCGGGTGATTGTCCTGATCGCCTTGTCGTCGCTGATCTGGGTGCCGGTGGGCGTATGGATCGGACTGCGGCCCGCCTGGGCGGAAAAGATCCAGCCGCTGGCCCAGTTTCTGGCGGCGTTTCCGGCGAACGTGCTGTTCCCGATCTTCGTCGTCGTGATCGTGCGCTTCCACTTGAACGTCGATGTCTGGTTATCGCCGTTGATCGTGCTCGGCACGCAGTGGTACATCCTGTTCAACGTCATTGCCGGAGCGACCGCCTACCCGAACGATTTTCGCGAGGTCACCGCCAACCTGGGCATCCGCGGCTGGCAATGGTGGCGTCAGGCCATGCTTCCGGCCATCCTGCCGTATTACATCACGGGCGCGATCACGGCCTCGGGTGGTGCATGGAACGCGAGCATCGTATCGGAATATGTCGAGTGGGGTAGCACGCGTCTCTCCGCCCATGGTCTGGGTGCGTATATCGCGGAAACCACGGCCGCCGGCGATTTCCCGAAGATCATTCTCGGGATTGCGATGATGTCGATCTTCGTCGTGGTGTTCAACCGGGTGCTTTGGCGTCCGCTTTATGTGTACGCGGCGTCACGCCTGCGGCTGGATTGAAGGAGATAGAAAAATGAATACACCACATCAAAACCGTACCGCCGCAGCGTCGATGTTGCTCGATCCGCCAGTTCTCGAAGTCAAGGACGTCACGCGTGGATTCGGCGACGTGAAGGCCGGTCAAGGCGACCGCCTGGTGCTGGACGGGGTCAACCTGGCACTGCATGAAGGCGAGGTCGTTGGATTGCTGGGTCGTTCGGGCTCGGGCAAGTCGACGTTGTTGCGCATCATCTCGGGCCTGATCGCGCCCACCAGCGGCGACGTGACATACAAGGGCAAGCCGTTGAAGGGCCCCGCGGAGGGCGTGGCGATGGTCTTCCAGACCTTCGCGCTGTTTCCCTGGCTGACCGTGCTGCAAAACGTCGAGGCGGGGCTCGAGGCAAAAGGCGTCGATGCCCGTGAGCGTCGGCGCCGTGCGTTGGCCGCGATCGACTTGATCGGCCTCGATGGCTTCGAGAATGCCTATCCGCGCGAATTGTCCGGCGGTATGCGGCAACGCGTCGGGTTCGCACGCGCGTTGGTCATCGACCCGACGATCTTGTTGATGGATGAACCATTTTCGGCACTGGATGTGCTGACCGCGGAGACGCTGCGGACGGACTTGCTGGATCTCTGGTCGCAGCGCAAGCTACCGATCAAATCCGTGCTGATCGTGACGCATAATATTGAGGAGGCGGTGTTCATGTGCGACCGCATTCTGGTGCTGTCATCGAATCCGGGTCGCGTGATCGCCGAAATCAAAGTGCCGTTCATGCATCCGCGTAATCGCCTGGACCCGGTGTTCCGTCGTCTGGTCGACGATATCTACGCGCGCATGACCAGCCGGGCCGGCGATGCGGGCGGCAAGAAGGAGTTGACGTTGGGCAGCCGTTTGCCCACGGTATCGACAAACTTGATGGCGGGGTTGATCGAGACCTTGGCGGCCGCGCCGTACAACGGTCGCGCCGATATGCCGGAAATTGCGCGCTCATTGCAGCTCGAAGTCGATGAGCTGTTCCCGGTTGCGGAGCTGCTGCAGATTCTGGCGTTTGCCGATGTGCGTGAAGGCGATATCATCCTGACGGCATCGGGCCGTGCGTTTGTCGATGGCGATACGCAGGCACGCAAGCAGCTTTTCGCGGAGCACTTGCTGCGTCATGTGCCGCTGGCGACCCGCATCCGGGGTGTGCTCGACGAGCGGCCGGGCCATCGTGCGCCGCGTCTGCGTTTCGCCCAGGAGTTGGAGGACGTGTTGTCCGACAGCGCCGCGGAAGAAACGCTCGACACGGTGATCGACTGGAGTCGCTACGCGGAAATCTTCTCGTATAACGACCAGACCGAAGTGTTCAGCCTGGCTGACGTCGAAGGCTGACCCGAGTCGCGGTGTCAGCCGGTGCAGGACGTCCGGCATACCCAAGAATGGATATGCCCCCCGGCGTCCTTCTACTGGCCGTCGATGTCCGCCACCACTCGCGTGGGGATGCCTGCCAGCCTGATCGTCGTCCCCAATCGAGGATCCGCTGGCGCGATAAGCACTCCCTCGACATGCCGTCCGCGCTCTGCGAGCACGGCGCATTGCAAGATGTCATGTTCTTTGTCGCCATACGCCGTTATGGGTACAGCGCTTGAAATTGATAAGCGGCTTAGACTGTCGAGCAGTCGCGTGGGATCTGGTTTCGCATCGCTCTCGGAGCGTCTCCCGGGAGCGCACTGCAACTCGGACACGACATCAAAAAATCCTGTCACGCCCATCTGACGCACTTCATCGTCGAGCTGTTCTTGTTCCGTATTGCTTATCAGAATAATACGGTTGCAAGGGGTTCGCTGTTTTTCGAGAAAAGTGAGGGCGCCGCCGCAAAGCATCGCGTGTGCTGTAGTGGAAGGCGTTGATTCAAGCAGTTGATTGCAGGGTTGCTTCAACCATGCGCGCGCATCGTCATCGCGCTGATTAAGAATTGCTTTTGTCAGATTGGCTTTTTCATGCAACGTCGTTTTGGGCAACGTGCAACTGAGAAAGTCCTCGACAACAGATTTTTTCGATGCGCTCGCATGTGTGCTGCAATAATGGCGGAATGCGTCGTGGTTCATCGCGAGAAGTGGGGCATGTTCATCGTGCGTTGAATAAGAGACGCAACCCTGTTCCAGCGCGAGACTTGCGCTCAGAAGAGGTGGGATTTCCTCTGACTTATCTCTTGCTACCTTGCTTATGGCGTGATGTAGCTGGGCGTGATGCGTCCCATATGCATCGTAAATACAGTTATCCCAATCCATCACGATGACCTTATCGATATTCACGCGTATCCCCTTGTTCGAGGATGTAAGGGCGTGCAAATATACTAATCCAGCGTGATGTCTCTATAGATGCACGCGCATCGCGCTTTAAGCGTCGAACTCGCCGCTCGCTCTTGCTATCCAGTCCAGTCCCACGTCGCTTTCGTTTTGCTTCACCCCGTTTCGGATATGGCTGATTGTGCCATCGGTCGCAAACAGGCGAAGATGACGTTTTCAAAACGAAGTTGCGATCAGATGCATAGTCAGTAATGCGTGATGATGTGGCGCCTAACAATACGCTACTACCCGCCTGTCGCAGTCTGCTGCGACAGGCGGGTACGAAGGAAAAAATCGTTAGCTCATCGTTGTCCTGTCATATCCATTGCTTCCGATAAATCAATGGATGGCGCGACGTCTTTTTGGATAGGGCATGAAACACGCTGTTGCATTAAAACTGACTGCATTCATCGCGGCGGTTATCCTTTCATTCTTATCCGGATGTCGATCGGAGCGCGCGACTACCACACCATTGGAATCGGCTTCCGATCCTGCCAAGGCCGCGATATCCGAGGTGGCCTCATCGTCTTCTCCAGCGTCTTCGACAAAAGCGCCAGCGGTGTCGGCACGCGCGACGCCCAGCAAGCATGATGGCGCTGGGAAAACGGTAAGCGTGCTCCGTTTGCAGCCGCGGGTACTGCCGATCTCCATGGTCCTGCCTGGCCGCGTACTGGCCTATGAAACGTCCGATGTACGTCCCCAGGTGAGTGGTATCGTTCAGCGTCGTTGTTTCGTGGAAGGGGCATTGGTGAAGGCCGGACAGCCACTTTACCAAATCGAACCCGCACGCTACGAACTGGCGTATGAACAGGCGACGGCAGCCCTGGCCGGTGCCCGCGCAGCGGTACCGTTGGCGCGGTCGACACTCGCACGGGAGCGTGGCTTGCTCGCATCCGGTGCGACAAGCCGACAAGTGCACGATCAGGCGGTGGCGACGCTGGCACAGGCAGAGGCTGCACTGGCGTCGGCGCAAGCGGCACAACGCCGAGCGCGACTGGATCGCGACTTCGCGGTCGTGCGTGCGCCAATTGGCGGTTATATCGATCGATCCAACGTCAGTGCCGGCGCGCTGGTGGTGGCGGAACAGGTTGAGCCGCTGACGCGCATTCATCGGATCGACCGGGTCTACGTCGATTTACGTCAATCGTCTGAGCAGTTGCGGAGCATGCGCCGCACGCTTGAACAGTCCGGTGCCCTGACCGGCAAGGCGTCGAAGGTGACGTTGACGTTGTCCGACGGCGAGCCGTATCCCCAGACCGGGCGTCTGGATTTGACGGAATCGCGCGTGGCGCTCGATACGGACACCGTCGCGCTGCGGGCCGTGTTCGACAATCCGGAGCGCACGTTATTGCCTGGCATGTATGTTCGCGCAAATGTGACGGCGGGGACACTGCGAGATGGCTATCTCCTGCCGCAACGGGCGGTCAGTCGAAACGCGCGCGGCGAACCGTCGATCTGGGTCGTCGTGCATGGCAAAGCCGAGCAACGCACGCTGCCACAGGCACAACCCTATGGCAACGATTGGCTGGTGAACGGCGGGATCACCCCTGGCACGCTATTGATCGTCGAGGGGGAGATGCATGTCCGTGAAGGCGCGACCGTCGCCGTGGAAGAAGTGCGGATTGATCCCGGAAGCGGGCTCCTGGCGTTGCCGGCAGGGATTGAGGGGCAATCCTGATGGTGGGTGTTTTTATTCGCCGCCCGGTGCTGGCGTGCGTACTGGCGTTGATCGTTTCACTGGTGGGACTGTTGGCGATGCGCGTGCTTCCCATTGCGCAATATCCTGAAATTGCCCCCGCGACCATCGCGATCTCCGCGTCGTATCCCGGCGCCGATCCGCAGACGCTCGAGAATGCGGTGACGCGTGTCATTGAACAGGGGATGAACGGGCTTGATGGCTTGATGTACATGTCATCGCGTTCCAGTGGCCAGGGCGGAAGCGACATTACGTTGACCTTTGCGCAGGGCACAAACGCGGACGTGGCGCAGATGCAGGTCCAGAACAAGCTGCAACTGGTCACGGCGCAGTTGCCTGCGATCGTGCAGCGTACCGGCTTGCAGGTGACCAAGGCGTCCTCCGATTTCCTGATGGTGGTGGCTTTCGTATCGACCGACGGAAAACGCGATGCAACGGATCTCGATGATTACGTCGGCAGCGCGATGAGCGACGTGATACGCCGCGTGCCGGGCGTGGGCAATATCCGCCAATTCGGTGGGAGTTATGCGATGCGCATCTGGTTGGATCCGCATCGCATGGCACGCTACGCGTTGAATACCGACGATGTCGAACAGGCCTTGTTGGCGCAAAACGTGCAAATTGCCGCTGGTGAACTGGGTGCGCATCCTGCCGTACCGGGTCAGCAATTGAATGTAACGGTGACCGCGCGGGGGCAGTTGCGTACGCCGGAGGCATTCGGCGCCGTGATCGTAAAGCGGGCTGATGACGGTGCGATCGTGCAGTTGAAGGATGTTGCCCGGGTGGCAATCGGTGCCGAAACCTATGCATTCGGTGTGCGTTATAACGGCAAGCCGACATCCGGGATAGGTATCAGCCTTGCGACCGGCGCGAATGCGGTGTCGACGGCCAGTGCCGTGTATGAGACGCTCGATCGTTTGCGAGACGCCATGCCGCCAGGCGTCGAGGTTGTCTACCAATATGACACGACACCCTTCGTCAAACTGTCCATCGTGAAAGTAGTGCAGACACTTGTCGAAGCGGCAGTGTTGGTATTTCTCGTGATGTGGCTGTTCTTGCAGAACCTGCGCGCCACGTTGATCCCAACGCTGGCTATTCCGGTGGTGCTGCTTGGCACGATGGCCGTGTTGTCGGTATTCGGCTATGGGATCAACACGTTGACCATGTTCGCGCTGGTACTGGCGATCGGCCTGCTGGTGGACGACGCCATCGTGGTTGTTGAAAATGTCGAACGGGTGATGGCGGAGACCGGGCTGCCGGCACGGGAGGCCACCGAGCGGTCGATGCGTCAGATCGGCGGCGCCTTGGTGGGCATCACGGCGATCGTGTGCGTGGTTTTCGTGCCGATGGCATTCATGGCCGGTTCGACCGGTGCGATTTATCGGCAGTTTTCCGTCACGATCGTTGCGGCAATGTTGTTGTCCTTGGCGGTGGCGTTGACGTTGACGCCGGCGCTCTGCGGGGTGTTGCTGAAGCCGGGGCATCAATCAAGCGAAAAGGGGCGTTTTTTCCGATGGTTTAACGCGGCATTCGATCGTGCGACAACAACCTATCGCCAGGGCGTGGTGCGGGGTATTCGACACACTGGCCGCGTGCTGGTCGTGTTTGTCGTCATCGTCGTCTGCGTGGGATGGTTGTTTGCTCGCTTGCCGTCGGGTTTTGTACCGGAGGAGGATCAAGGCTCGCTTTTTACCGTGGTGCAACTTCCGCCGGGCGCTGTCACGGACCGCACGCGCGCTGTATTGGAGCGCATCACCGATCATTATCGGGAGAATGAATCGGAAAACGTCGAAGGCGTGCTGACAGTGGAGGGGTGGAGTTTCGCCGGGAGTGGCCAGAACATGGGGGCTGTCTGGGTCAAGCTACGCGATTTCGGTGAACGCGGCGGCGCGGCCACGCGCTCTGCCGCTGCGGTGGTAGCGCGCGCCAATGCCGTATTTGCAACATGGCGCGATGCACAGGTGTTCGCGCTGTCGCCTTCGGGTATTCCGGGAATGGGGACGTCGAATGGCTTCGACATGTATCTGATGGACCGGAATAGTGAAGGTGGCGCGTCGCTCGACGAGGCGCGCAAGACGTTGCTGCTTGCCGCGGCGCAATCGGACGTATTGAGCCATGTGCGTTTCACGGGAATGGACGATGCGCCGCAATTCACCGTGGATATCGATTACGCAAAAGCGCAGGCGCTCGGTGTGCCGATCGAGCAGATTCATCACACGCTGTCGTCGGCGTGGGGTGGTCGCTATATCAATGACTTCATTGACAGAGGGCGGGTCAAGCGTGTGTTTATCCAGGCCGACGCGCCATTCCGCATGCAGCCGCAGCAACTCGATCAGTGGCATGTCCGAAATGTGCAGGGCCAGATGGTGCCGTTTTCGTCGTTTGCCAAGGGGCGTTGGACTACCGGACCCGCGGGTCTTGCGCGTTACAACGGCAATAGCGCGGTGCAGATCGAGGGTAGCGCGAAACCGGGATACAGTTCCGGGCAAGCCATGGCTGCAATGGACCACCTGATTGCCACGTTGCCTGCAAGGTTTGGGCACGAATGGACGGGGCTGTCGTTCGAGGAGCGCTTATCGGGGAACCAGGCAATCGGCCTTTATGCGATTTCCATCCTGGTGGTTTTTCTATGTCTTGCCGCAATGTACGAGAGCTGCTCAATACCGTTTGCCGTGCTGCTCAGCGTGCCGCTTGGCGTTGCCGGGTCCGTTCTTGCGGCGATGGCATTTGGCCAGAGTAATGATGTGTATTTCAAGGTCGGTCTCCTGACGATCATCGGACTATCAGCGAAAAATGCCATTCTCATCATCGAATTCGCGTTGCAACGCCAGGCGGCCGGACATGCGTTGCTGCGGGCGACGATCGATGCCGCCACGATGCGCCTACGTCCGATTCTGATGACATCGATTGCGTTTATCGTTGGCGTGCTGCCCTTGGCGATTTCGCGCGGGGCGGGGTCCGGCGCGCAGAATGCCGTGGGCATCGGGGTCATGGGCGGGATGATCGCGGTGACGGCGCTGGGGATTTTCTTTGTGCCGGTCTGCTATGTCGCCATTCGGTCGTGTTGCCGGCGGAGGGCATCATGAGCGGACGCGGGAATGAGAAAAAGGCGGGCGTGGTCGTGTCATCCGCGCAATGCGTTGCACCGCGGCTGCGGGCAACGGCGCCGTCGCGCGGCGGCCGGGCGATTGGTGTGGGTTGCCGATTGAGTGCCATTGCTGGTTTGGTCGCTTCGAGTGCCTGCACGCTTGGGCCGGATTACCGCCGCCCGGACGTCGCGGTGCCGGCGCAGTGGCGTAGCATGGGCGCGGCGGACGTCCGATCCGGGCTGGATGATGGACAGCGCGCCCTGCGCCAGGCGGTGGACGACGAACATGTCATGCACGCGTGGTCCCTGGCACCGTGGTGGCAGAGGTTGAACGATCCGGTGCTCGATGACCTGGTTGGCGCGGCACTGGCGCGTAACCGCGATCTCGCCATCGCACTGGAAAAAGTACGTGAGGCGCGCGCGGCGTACGGACAGGCGTCGGCGCAACCCTGGCCCTCGTTGTCCGCGACGGCGAGTGGCACACGCCAGGATCAACCGTCGATGGTAATGGCGTTCGCGGGCCCCGGTGCGGGGAGCGGCGCTGGCTCCGGCGGGCAGTCGTCGCTCTCGGGTGGACCGATATCGTTTCTCCAGGCCGGATTGTCAGCGAGTTGGGAGGTAGATCTCTTTGGCGGCAATCGACGTGCCGCGGAAGCCGCACGCTATGGTCTGGACGCCGCGCATTGGCAGCACCGGGCGGCAATGCTGGCATTGGTGGGGGATGTGGTCCGTTACTACACGCAAGCGCGCCTTGCCCAGCAGCAACATGCGATCGAGCGCGATAACGCCCGCACGCTCACGCATCTCCTGAAGCTGACGCGTGCGCGTTGCGAGGCGGGCACGGCGTCGCGTCTGGAAAGCCTGCGCTTCGATGCGGACCTGCGAACCACGCAGGCCCGCATCATCGCGCGGGCCGTGCAATACCGACAGGCCGAGCACGCGTTATCGATGCTCACCGGCGAAGCGCCTGGCACCTGGTTGCCCGCATTACAGGGACCGGATGATCTGGCGGACGTTTCGTCCCACGCCTCGATGTCGACACAGACGGCGGCGCACGCAGGTGTCTTGCCGCCACCTCCATTGCCATTGCCGTCCTTTCCCATCGCGGTTGCCGTGCCGTCTTCCGTGCTGTTGATGCGTCCGGACCTTCAGGTGGCGGAACGGCAGTACGCGGCGGCGACGGCGAGAGTCGGCGTGGCGCAAGCGGAGCGGATGCCAAAGGTCTCTCTGGTCGGCTCGCTCTATTCCATCGGTTTGCGTCCCGGTGATCTTGCCCGTCGCTCGTCCATTGGCTGGGGGATCGGCCCGCAGATTTCGTTGCCGCTATTTACCGGCGGGCGTTTGCGCGCGGCGGTGGACATGGCGATGAGTGTGCGTCAGCAGGCGTTCCTGACCTATGAGTCGGCGGTGTTGACGGCGTTGCGGGACGTAGAGGACGCCGTGGTCGGATTATCCGGCGCGATTGCCGAAGCGGACGCCGCCGAGGCCGCGGAAGGCCGTTATGCGGAGGCTGCGCGTCTCGCCACGTCACGTTTCGAGGCAGGGGCGGATTTGCAGGACGCGACGTTGATTGCCAAACGTGACCACGCTGCATCGCGTACTCGGCTGGCCGACAGTCGGGTGGCAGTGACGCTCGCCTATATCGGCTTGCAGAAAGCACTGGGCGGCGGGTGGGACGGACGGGCAGAAGCGGCCGACGCTCCCGATGCGGAAGCGCCTGCTGCGTGATGCATTAGCCTTGCCTGCAGAGGCCCTCGCTGACAATGAGGCAGGACCTGACGAATGATCCGGCAACGTGCTTTGCAACAGAAAATTTAAATTGAGATACTTATGGCGTTAAATAAAGGAAGCTGCGGCCACTCGCCTGTTTGCGACCGTCGCTTCCGTCCATCCCTACCAAGGAAAACAGATGTCTGAAACCCACGCCCGCCAGTCCTTGTTGCCGACCTTCCTGATGGTGGACGACGCGCCAACGCCGGTGGGGCCGTTTTCCCACGCCGTCGAGACCGATGGGTGGGTGTTTCTGACCGGGCAGATGCCAACCGACCCGGACAACGATGCCACGCCGTTGCCGGAGGGCGTGACCGCCCAGACGCGGCGCGTGATGGACAACTTGATTTTGGTCTTGCACGGCGTCGGGCTGACGCTGGACAACGTGGTCAGCGTGCGGATCTACCTGACGGAATTCGAACGAGACTACGCGGCGATGAACGAGGCCTACAAGGCTTATTTCCTGCCGAAGCCGCTGCCGGCCCGCACTTGCATCGGCGTCACCGGTTTGGCACGCAAGGCGGTGGTCGAGATCGATATGGTGGCGCGTCGCCCGTGACATGGGGCGCCGTGGGTTCGCGTGGCGTAGTAGTGCCGTGGGTCCGACGGCGTTTCGACGGCAAGCCGTGGGCATCGGGCCTGCGCCTGAGGCGATCGACTCCTAAGGGCTGCGGTGCACCGGGGTCGAACGCGTCCGATGGCCTCGCCAGGTTACTCGGTGGTGCTTGGACTCCAGAATGCTTGCCGTACGCCCGGGATGGCCGCTAATTTCTGTACCAGCGCATCCAGCTCGTCCCCATCGACGGAGGTTGCCACCAGCGTGGCTTCAATCTCGATCTCATCCTGGCCGAATGCATGCAGGTCGAGGTCGCGCGTGGGGTGGTCACTGTTCTCGAGCGCATCCTCGAGCATTTTCATGACCCGCTTCTGATGCAGGCGCTCGGCGATCACATGCACGGTATTGGTGACTTCGACCGATTCCACATCCAGCGGCTTGCGATTGATCGAGTTGACGATCGGCCGCAACAGTGTGTTCGCCGCAAGTACCGCCAACGTCCCGACAAACGCCTCGCCGATCAGGTCCGCGCCGGCCGCTGCGCCCACTGCCGCTGATCCCCACAGGGTGGCCGCTGTATTCAAGCCACGGACATTGCCTTCCTCTCGCATGATAACGCCCGCGCCCAGGAAACCGACGCCTGACACCACATAGGCCAGCACGTGTACCGCGCCTTGATGACCATCGAGACGATTGGCCATGTCGACAAAGACCGCCGCGCCGACGGCAACCAGGACGTTCGTTCGCAGTCCCGCGGTGCGCTGCCGATATTGCCGCTCCAGGCCGATCACGCCGCCTAGCAGGAACGCGGCGATCAAGCTGATGCAGGTGTCGAGCAGCGAATCGATCTGAAAGTTTTGTATTGCTTCCATAACTGTTTTCCGCCGTGCTGCCGTGTTGCAGGTGCCCTGGGGCCCCCGTTGAAGCGCACGATTATAGCGCTCGCGTATGACAATGCGCGCCACGGATTAGCGTTCTGGCAGTCTCAACATCTCTGGCGCATCGGCAGGTCTGGATGGCGGTTGAAAAACAGGGCTGTTCGCGTGCCAAGGCGGCATGCTAATCGCACGCCGCCTTGGCACGAACGCGATTGACACAGTGCGCTTTTATGGCGTCACATGCGGGTGATGCTGATGCCAATGACGTGCGATGTGATCGCGGCGACAGATCCAGACTCTGTCGTGTCGTGCAACGTGATCGAGAAATCGTTGCAACGCGATGAACCGGCCCGGCCGCCCGAGCAGCCGACAATGCATGCCGACCGACATCATCTTCGGCGTGTCCGCGCCCTCGGCATACAGCACATCGAAGCTATCGCGTAAATAGACGAAGAACTGCTCCGCGGTGTTGAACCCTTGTGGCGTGGCGAAACGCATGTCGTTGGTATCGAGCGTGTACGGCACGATCAATTGCGGGACAGTGCCCCTTTGCTGCGTGCGCACGTTCGTCCAGAACGGAAGGTCGTCCCCGTAGTAGTCGGAGTCGTAGAGAAACCCCCCGTATTCCGCCACCAGTTGTCGTGTCTGTGGGCTGTCCCGGCCGGTGTACCAGCCGAGAGGACGGCTGCCGGTCAACCGGGTAATGGCTTCCATTCCCAGCCGCATATGTTCCGCTTCCTTATCGCGTGGCATATCCTGATAATGGATCCAGCGCCAGCCATGACAGGCGATTTCGTGACCCAGTTCAGTGAACGCACTGGCCAGATCGGGGTGGCGTTCCAACGCCATCCCGACGGCGAAGACGGTCAATGGCAATCGACGTTTCTCAAATTCCCTCAGGATGCGCCAGACGCCGGCACGTGAGCCATATTCGTAGATCGATTCCATACTCATGTGCCGCGCCGGATAAGACGCGGCGCCAACGATTTCAGAGAGGAACTGCTCGGAGCCGGCGTCACCGTGGAGGATATTGTTCTCGCCGCCTTCTTCGTAGTTCAGCACGAATTGCAGCGCGATACGGGCATTGCCCGGCCAACCGGCTTGCACCGGATCGCGGCCGTAGCCGATCATGTCGCGAGGATAAGCGTTAGCGTGCATGGCGTGTCTGTTCCTGTTCGGATTCAGCGCCATATCGTATCAGGCGCCGATTTTTTTAGGAAAAGAACGTATCCGCTGCCGTTATCTGTGCAGGCGGACTAGTCGGAAGCCGAACCCACGTCGCCACGCGCACTCGCTGCCGCTTCTCGTATGCAACCGCCCAGATAGTCGAGATGATCCATTGCCGCGGAGGTCAGTGCGACTTGTTTGCGGCGATTGTCCGTTGTGTCTTGCAACGTCAGCCACCCTTTCGTGCGCATGGCGTGCAGGCGACGAAAGACGCGTGTAGGCGACCCGAGGCGAGCAATACCGATCAGATCCCGGACACACAGTCTTTCGTGCGCACCTTGACGTAACGCGACGGTAATAAGGATTTGTTCTTCGACGGCATCGAGTTCAGGCAACGCTGCCGTGCCAGACCCCGCCTGTGTCTTGTGCAGGAATTGAATATAGAGATCGGCGGGGCGGTTCATGCGCGAAGGATTCCCTCTCGGGCGTATACGTGACCAGGGAAATGGCCTGCGGAATGGCGCGACGGCGAACGGACGACGCAGTCAAGCAATGACCACGGCTATAGTATATCAGTGGTATTTTAATGCGTGCGCGGTTTTCCGCGATGCCTGCGGCTGGCGTCGAGGGAGGGCGGGGAGGGGCGCGCCAGGCGCCCCCCCTGATCAGGCGGCTACACTCTTTGTCAAATCCCAACCGAACTGCGCGTTCCCCTTGGGAGTGCCGTCCGGTTTCTGTTGCGTGAATACGCAGGTCAGTTTCGTGAAGTTCAGCGAAAAGGTGTCCGATCCTCCGCCAGGGTGGCCCGCTGTCCGAATGGACGAAATCATGGCGTTTGCCATGGTGTATTTGATCAGTGACATGTACTTTCCCTTGTCGGTGCGCCCCATGTCCAGTACCACGTCGCCGAGATTCGTGCCGCTGGCGCACGCAGCCAGCAGCGCCGGCGTGGAAACATCGGTCGTTTTGGAGAAGGACATTTCCGAAAATGTCGGGCGACCGATCGTCCGATCACTGTTTCCGGCGTCGGCATATAGCGGCAGTGATACGCCGTGAGAAAAAGACTCGACAATGATCTTGTCGGCATAACCTGCGATGATCGAATTGCCCTTGATGCTTTTGATCGAGAGGAAAAGCGATTCCATGATGTTTCCCGCGTTGATGGATTATGGGGCGGTGGGAAAAAAGGGGGCTATGCGACCGCTTGTTCAGGCTGCCGCTGCGGGAAGTTCCGCAACGAGTCGCATCGAGGCCGTCAAGGTTTCCATCTGGAAATGCGGCTTCAAGAAGCACGTGGCGTTGTAAGCGCCTGGTTTGCCTGGGACTTCCGTCACATCAACGCGTGCCTCGCTAAGCGGAAAGCGTGCCTTGGCGGCCTGCGGCGCGGACGTATTGAGCAGGACGTAGTCCGCTATCCAGTTGTTCAGATACCCTTCCACCTCCTCTCGTGTCTGGAAACTGCCCACCTTGTCGCGCATGATGACCTTCAAATAATGCGCGAAACGTGAGGCCGCCATGATGTAGGGCAACCGTGCGGATAGCAGCGCGTTTGCGTTCGCTTCGTCTTTTGAATAGGTTTTCGGTTGGTTGACGGTCTGGCCACCAAAAAACGTGGCGGAGTTGGAACCTTTTGCATTGACGACGGCAATAAAGCCCAGGTCGTTCAATTCTTTTTCACGGCGATCGGTGATTGTCACTTCGGTAGGGCACTTCAGCGCAAAATCGCCTTCATTGGTACGGAACATATGGGTCGGCAGACCTTCGATCTTGCCTCCGCCTTCGACGCCCCGTATGGCGGTGGTCCAGCTATATTGGGCAAAAGCCGCGGTGATACGCAGACCCAACTGATAGGCGGAATTGGCCCACAAGTATTTCGTATGGTCGGTACCGTCGACGGCCTCTTCGAAACGGAACGACTCCACCGGACTCGTAGTGGCGCCATACGGCAGCCGGGCGGCGTAACTTGGCAAGACCAGTGCGACGTAACGGGAATCTTCCGCTTCACGGAAATTGCGCCACGGTGCCAGTTCGGCACTTTCAAACAGTTTTGAGAGATCCCGCGGCACGCCCAGGTCCGCGAAGGACTTCATGTCGAACAGCGCAGGAGAGGCGGCACTGATAAAAGGTGCGTGTGCGGCAGCGGCCACTTTCGAGATACGATCTAGCAGTGCGATGTCCTGTGGATGTCGGCCAAACGTGAAGTCACCGATCAACAATGAAAACGGGCTGCCGCCAAATGTGCCGTACTCGTCTTCGTACACTTTCTTGAAAAGCACACTCATGTCGTGATCGACTGCCGTTTCCAAATCCTTCAGCAGTTCAGACTTGGACACGTTGAGAAGCCGTAGTTTCAGCCTCGAACTGGTTTCTGTCCCCTGCACCATATCTGAAAGACCACGCCAGGACGCCTCCAACGCCTGAAATGTCTGAT
Source organism: Robbsia andropogonis (assembly GCF_034047095.1). Classification (NCBI taxonomy): domain Bacteria; kingdom Pseudomonadati; phylum Pseudomonadota; class Betaproteobacteria; order Burkholderiales; family Burkholderiaceae; genus Robbsia; species Robbsia andropogonis. Next base: position 293,480 of record NZ_CP139166.1, read on the forward strand.
CGTGCAGGACCGTATTCAACTGGTCGCTTAGAAGGCGATCGATCTCCGCCACACGGTCGTTGATCATTGCGACAACGCCTTTGTCCGGGCTCGTTCGCATGCCTTCATCCAGGATTTGCGAGGCCAACTGCCCAATCAGTTTTTTTGCATACGTATTTTGGGATGGCTCGATGGCCATATTCCCTTCCTGAACGATCTTATCGAGCAGCGTGGCATTGGCGGCGGGCGCATCCGCGGTTGCCATGTCCGAATCCGCTTCGACTGCGCTCGCCGCAGCCTTTGCTTTGTTTGCCATGATAGGTGTCTTCGTTACGTACGTGAATGGATAGACGATAAGCCGCGCGTGCGGGAGTCCGGGGGCATGTCAGGACGGATCGCCGGCAGTCGGTTCAGGCGTGGCCGGGGCGAAGGCATCGCCCGTGGGATCAACTTTGTTGGTGGGCGCGCCGGCGTCCGCGTCGCTTACAGCGCCCGCTTCTTGTTTCAGTTGTTCCAGTTCCGTCGTGTCTTGCACGATCTGTTCGAGCATCGCGTCTAATTCGTCGTTGCCGTCCAGCTTCGCCAGCAAATCGCGCAGTTGCTGTCGTGCTTCGAGCAGTTTTGCGAGCGGGGCGATCTGGCGGACCAGGTTATCCGGATGGAAATCGGCCATCGTGGAAAAAGACAGCGAAATCGGCAACGTGCCGTCGCCGGACAGCGTGTTCGGAACGCTGAGTTTTAATCGTGGTTTGATCTGACCCATTACGTCGCTGAAGTTGTCGCGATCGATTTCGACCAGGCGTCGGTCTTTCAGTTTAGGCAGAGGGTTGATGGGATGACCCGAGAGGTCCGCCATGATGCCAACGACCATTGGCAGTTCGCGCTTCTCGACGGCATCACCGACCTCCACGTCGTAGGTGATCTGTACACGCGGTGGCCGGTTGCGGCCCACCCAGTTTTGCAAGCTGTCTGACATCCCATTCTCCCAAGCAAATTTTTCTTGCCGTGTCCGTGTTTCGGGCTGACCCGATTTTTGTCGGTGGCGTGCTCCAATCCGCTTTCAAGCTGTACGCGGGCGCACGGTCGTGATCAATGCACGCTCGCTTCGTGTCAAAAAAGCGAATGCTGGTTCCACGATACGAAGCAAATTAACCTCGGCGGGAGGGCACGAATTGCATTGGGGCGTCACCCAAGGCTCAGTGGCGTGTACGGGCCTATTGCACCGTCGCGTCTTGTCGCAATGTCGATGGATTTCGTGAGGCCGCTGCCATGTCCACCGTGCCGGGTTTGTATCAAAACGTGATGACGTATATACAGTGGGATGCCGGGACGGGAATCAGTGACGGCTTGTTCGGGCGCCGGCAGAAGTCAGGCCTTGGCCAGGTGGATGCAGCTATGTACGCGTTCGATAATCATCGGAACGCGGCAACCTTCCAACGGTTACGCGATGCCTTCAATGCATGGCGTTCGACGGTAGGGCCGAATTGGGAGCGCGATCCTGCGAATCGGTCGATGTGTATCAGCGCCCTCGCCAGGCAATTGGCGCAATCGGACGACGTTGACAACGCAGGTGCGTCGCCGATTCCCATATCGGATCGCATCCACGCCAGGCTCGGCGTTATCTATCTATTTTCGCAACTGCATGTCGACTCGACCGTGGCCGAAGTGGCGGTGGGCGCGGCCTTTTCAGCTGCCGATATTGGATTGAGCTTTGCAAACGATCTCGAACTGCTAGGCCGCGTCTCGGAGGAAGCAAGGCAGCGTGCCGGGCCTGCCGGGGCGGCTTTTAACGACTCCGTCAGTCAAACAATGCAACGCGTAGCGTTGGCCCGCAACATTGTTGGAAAAGCCGGCGTGGTTGCGACGCCCGTTTCCGGTCTGGTTGAAAAGACGGTGCTGACACGGCCCAGGCCCGGAAGACCCTCGATTCCCGCCCCGGCGCCGGTGGCCACGCCGCCGGAAAGCTGGCAAGAGGCGGCAACGCGGCATTATCAACGCGGAAAATATCTTGTGTCACATGCTGTTCCGCTAACAGCGGAAGCTATTTCGCAGGGGATCGACCATGTCTCGCTGACCGCGCACGAAATCGTGGCCAAGATCCGTGCCGCGCTCAACGCCGCCAAGGACGCCGTATGCCAATACATTACGAATCAACTGCTTCCCAATTTAAGGCTCTATAAACATACGATTCTGCCGAATATCCTGCCAACTGTATTGCCTAAACTAACATCACTGGCGAGTGCCCTGGTCGATGGTTTGCTGGTGAAATTCTGTGCTGAAGCGGTACCGTTTCTAGGGGGCAGCCGGGATGTCCTCAAGGGACTTGTCAATGCTATCGACGCCAGCGTGGATCGGTTCAAGATGTGGTCGAATCGCTCGGTGCGGATCGCCGCCGGGCATCCCTCGACGATCTTTAACACCATCAAGTCGACCATGGAAATCAGCTTGGCGGAAGGATTGCTGACCGCGATGGGGGGCGCGGCCCGGGTCGCGGTGGAAGCATTGGCGCCTGGCTTTGGCATCATCGCGACCGCGGTGACGAAGCTTGTTGAACTGGTAGTCCGCGGCGTGATCCGGATTTTCGAACTCCTTCAATTTCGCGCGCTGATCGACGAAGCCAAAATACTGTGGAACAACCGGGAGGCACCGGACGCACTGCACAAGCGGCCAAGGGCGTTCAACGCATGGTATGGCGCGTACGCATCGACATCGCCGATCGTCGCGATACTGACCCTCAATACCGGGATCACGGGCAGCAAAATGCAGTTCATGGACATGATGACGTCCGATGGCAAGGTGATCAACGAAGATGGCTTCCAGAAGGGTGTCGCATTCATCGACGCGATGAAGGGCTGGGGCACCCAATATCTCAATGGATGCGGCATTGCAGTATCCTCGACAACGGCTGACGTCAAGGCATATTTGGCGCAGGCTAAATCGTGTAGTACGAATCGGACGCCCGGCGAGAAAGTCTGGGCGGCGGGTGTCGCATTCTTGAACGGCAGCGATTTTCCTGTCGATCCGGAGTTTGAGCACGTCAATGCGCCGCATCGGCCGCTGGCCCCGCTCCCCCCGCCTGTTGCTTCCGGTGCGCCACCCGTGCCGAGACGTCCCGCGACCTTTCCCGGAGCCGGCGCGCGCAGAGCGCCAGCGAGGCCATTGCGTGGCCCGGGCGAATGAGATGTCGTCAGATATTTCAAAAAAATCCCCTATGATATTTTTTTTTCATTAATATGCGTCGAATGAAAATTCACCATCAATGACGTTTTCGTCATTGACACGATGCATTCGATGCCTGAAAACGACGACAACCCACCCATTACGACCCGGATCAACCGGGCGCGGCTGACGTTGACTAGCGCACATCAGCGGCTGGCGGACTATGTCCTGTCGCATCCGCTGCAAGTGGCGACGATGCCGATCGACGAGCTTGCGAGCGCCGTTGGCGTGTCGATCGCCACGGCGAACCGCTTTGCCCGCGCGATCGGGCTCGATGGTTACCCCATGCTTCGTGCCGAGCTGGTTCGCGGTTTTGAGACGATGCTTGCGCCGCTGGAGAAGATGCGCGTCAAGCTCGAAAAGCCCAGCAGCATCGTCGATGTGTTTGCCACGGCGTTGGAGGAAAGTCAGCGTAACATCGCCGCTACCCTTGACGCGCTGGATGCGGCGTCATGCGAGGCGGCGGTTGCGGCCATTCTCAAGGCGCGTCGAATTTACCTTGCCGGCTTCGGTGCCAGCGGTTGGTTGGCAGGCTTGCTGCAGCGCGGCCTTGACCCGTTTTGCGAAAACGTGCAATTGCTGGCCGGCGTGGGCGGAGCCTCTTATGGGGCGCGGCTCCTCGCGGCGGCGCGTCAGGATGATCTCCTGATCGCCATCGCCTACCCACGCTACCTGGCGGATACCGTCTTGCTTGCCGAGACGGCCGCCGCCCGCAATATGCAGGTGCTCGCGTTGACGGATGGGCGACATTCTCCGCTGGTGCCGCACGCCAATATCTGCCTTTTCGCGCAAACAGACAATCATTTCGGTCCAAACGCCGATGCGGTCGGCCTTGCCTTGATCGAGGCGTTGTCTGGTGCCGTCGCATATCAATCGCGGGAAACGATGCGGAGCGCTGCGCGGATCACGGACGCCGTGCTTCCCTGGCTGCATAAGGGGTCGCGCGATAGAAAACGCTAGCGGCTGTTGCCGCGTGCCACCCGAAACGCATGATGTGCGAGTGACATACGAATTACGACGTGAGCGGACTGGCATGATCCGGCATGGGGAATTATTTCGTGCTTTCCGCACCGGCATCACGCGCCAAGCGCTGGTGTTGCTTTATCAAGATATCAATGAGTTTTGCCATGTCGACCTATTTCGCAGGACCTTCGAATGCGCGTATCCCGGTGATCGCGATCCACGGTGGTGCTGGAACGATGAGCCGCGCCTTGATCAGGGAAGAGAACACGCGGGCGTATCACCAGGCGTTGCATGACATTGTTGCCGGAGGACAGGACGTACTCGCGCGTGGGGGAAGCGCCATGGATGCCGTGTGCCATGCCGTTTCACTATTGGAGGATTGCCCGCTGTTTAACGCTGGCCACGGCGCGGTGTACACCGCCGCCGGCACGCATGAACTCGATGCGGCGGTGATGGATGGGGCGACGCGTGCGGCGGGTGCGGTAACGGGCATCAATCATGTCCGCAACCCGGTCCTGGCAGCGCGTGCGGTGATGACGCTTACGAACCATGTACTGATCGGTGGTGCGAGCGCCGAAGCGCTTGCGCGCGAAGCAGGACTGCAGATGGTCGAGCCGGCGTATTTCGAGACGGCAGCGCGTCTGGCGCAACTGCGCGCGGCGCAGGCGGCCAAGTCGGGCGCCGTGCTGGACCACGACGGCGCCGCCGCGTTGCAACAGCGACCATTGGACGAAAGCAAGAAATTCGGGACGGTCGGCGCGGTAGCGTTGGATATGCATGGCCATCTGGCGGCGGCGACATCGACCGGTGGCATGACGAACAAGCGCGTCGGCCGCATCGGAGACAGCCCCCAGATCGGCGCCGGTACATTTGCCGATGATCGGCAGGCTGCGGTGTCATGTACGGGCCACGGTGAATCGTTTATCCGGACCGTGGCGGCACATCACGTCTGCATGCGGATGGCTTATGGCGGCGAGTCCTTGCAGCAGGCGAGCGAGGCGGTGGTTCACCAGGTGTTGAAAGAGATCGACGGACGTGGCGGGCTGATTGCCATCGACGCGCAAGGCAATGTTAGCCTGCCATTCAATACCGAAGGCATGTATCGCGGTTATGGCCGTGTCGGCGGGACGCCCAGCGTCGCGATCTTCAATTGATGTGTCTATTCTGATATGAGTTCGATTCGTTCCAACGCGACCGCGCGGCACGCCGCGGACCTCTTGCCGCAGCGCGTGCTTGAAGTCGATGACTTGACCGTTCGATTCTCGACCTCTGAGCGTACCGTCGATGCGGTGCGTCAGTTGTCGTTCCACGTCGACCGGGGCGAAACGCTGGCAATCGTCGGCGAATCGGGATCCGGGAAATCGGTCACATCGCTCGCGTTGATGCGGCTGATCGAGCATGGCGGCGGCCGTATTCTGAACGGCAGCATGCATCTGCGTCAGCGCAATGGCCAGATCCTGCGTCTGCAGGATGCCTCGGCGGCAACAATGCGCAACGTCCGCGGCGCCGATATGGCGATGATCTTCCAGGAGCCAATGACCTCGCTGAATCCGGTCTTCACGGCCGGGGAGCAGATCGCCGAGTCGATCAGGCGCCATCAAGGGATGGATCGCGCGGCGGCGCGTGCGGAAGCTTTGCGGATGCTGGCGTTGGTGCGCATTCCTGAGGCGCGTAACGTGCTGGACCGCTATCCGCACCAATTGTCTGGCGGCATGCGTCAGCGCGTCATGATCGCAATGGCGTTGTCATGCAAGCCGCAGTTATTGATCGCCGATGAGCCGACGACGGCGCTGGACGTGACCATACAAGCGCAAATCCTGCAACTGATCCGTCAGTTGCAGGAGGAAATGCATATGGGCGTGATCTTCATCACCCACGACATGGGAGTGGTGGCCGAGGTCGCCGATCGCGTGCTGGTGATGTTCCGTGGCAACAAGGTTGAAGAGGGCGCGTCGAATGCGCTCTTTGCGGCACCATCGCATGCCTACACGCAGGCATTGTTGTCCGCGGTGCCGAAATTGGGCGCGATGCGCGGCACGGATCTTCCGCGCCATTTCGCATTGTTGAAACCCGACGAAGCAAGCGCCGACGTGGGGTCCACCGTGGCTGGTGCGTCTATCCCCGATAGCCGGTACATTGCGCCGATCGACACCCGCACCGCGGGAGCTCCGCCGATTCTGCGGGTCAAGAACCTTGTCACGCGTTTCGACCTGCGCTCCGGACTGTTCAACCGTACAACGCGACGGGTACATGCCGTCGAACGGGTGAGTTTCGACCTGTATCCAGGTGAAACGCTCGCGCTGGTCGGGGAGTCCGGCTGCGGCAAATCGACGACGGGCCGTTCCCTGCTGCGCCTAGTCGACAGCCAGAGCGGTGCGATCGAATTCGGTGGCCGCAATATCCTGAACCTGCCGACCCGGCAGGTGCAATCGCTGCGACGCGACATCCAGTTTATTTTCCAAGATCCTTTCGCCTCGCTGGATCCGCGCCTGACGGTGGGGTATTCGATCATGGAGCCGCTGCTGGTCCACAAGGCCGTTAAGGACCAGAGAGCGGCACAGGAGCGAGTTGATTGGCTGCTGGAAAAAGTGGGGTTGCCGACCGAATACGCGCAACGCTATCCGCACGAATTTTCTGGCGGTCAACGCCAGCGGATTGCGATTGCACGGGCGTTGGCGTTGAACCCGAAGGTGGTGGTGGCGGACGAGTCGGTGTCGGCACTGGACGTATCCATTCAGGCGCAGATCGTCAATCTGATGATGGATTTGCAGCGGGATCTCGGGGTGGCATTTCTGTTTATCTCGCATGACATGGCGGTGGTGGAGCGCATCAGTCACCGGGTGGCGGTGATGTTCCTCGGACAGATCGTCGAAATCGGACCGCGCCGGGCAATTTTTGAGAATCCGCAGCACCCTTACACACGCAAATTGATGGCGGCCGTACCCATCGCGGACCCGACGCGTCGCCACTTGAAGCGTGCGTTGCTCGAAGGAGAAATACCCAGTCCGATCCGCAAGGTAGGCGACGAACCCGAGGTCAGTCCCCTGGTGGAGGTAGGGCCAGGCCACTTCGTCGCACGGCATACGGTAGCAGGTTTGTATTGATAGGTTCCGTCGTTACGGTCGCGTGCCGATGTCGGCGACGAACGTTGAAAGTAGAGAAGGGCCTCGGCCAACGTGGTGAACGTGATGTGTACGGCATGGAGCGTGCGGTGAGAGCCGGCCGCCATGGCATGTCTTTTTGATCCTGGAGTGTTTTTGATGAACTACGTCTCTTCCAATGCACGTTTCGCGTTGCGTGCGATCGCTGGCGTGCTGGCGGCATCGGCACTGTGTGCAAGCGGCGCGGCATTCGCCGCGGCGAATCCGGTTCTGGCCATTTGGCAGGAGCCGGACTCGCTTGATCCGTACAACACCAACATGACGCTTACGCTCGCTATCACGAAGTCCTTCTACGAAGGCCTGTTCCGCTTCGACAAGGACTTGAAGATCGTGCCGGTGCTGGCGACCGGCTATGAAATGTCGAAAGACGGCACCGTCTACACGTTCAAGTTGCGCAAGGGCGTCAAGTTCCAGGACGGCACGGACTTCAACGCCGATGCCGTGAAGTTCAATCTCGACCGTGCGATGGCGCCGGAGAATCATTTGCTGCGCTCGCCGCAATTCAATCGCATCACGAAGATCGAGGTCCTCGATCCATTGACGTTGCGCATCACGCTCAAGGAGTCGTTTGCGCCGTTCATCAATTCGCTGGCGCACCCGTGCGCCGCCATGATCTCGCCGACTGCATTGAAGAAGTATGGCAGCAAGGACATCGCTTTTCATCCCGTGGGAACGGGCGAATTCGAGCTGGTGCGATTCGATCAGAAAGACGGTGTTGTGCTGAAGAAGTTTGATGGGTATTGGAACAAGGGCTTTCCGAAAGTCGACGGCCTGACGTGGAAGCCGGTGCCGGAAAATGCTACGCGTGCCGCCATGTTGCAAACGGGCGAAGCGGATTTCGCCTTTCCGCTGCCGTATGAACAAGCGGCGCAGCTGAAAGCGGACAGCAAACTGGACGTTGTGGCATCGAAGTCGATCATTACGCGTTTCCTCGGCTTCAATATGCTGCAAAAGCCTTTCACCGATGTCCGTGTCCGCCAGGCCATCGCATTGGCGATCAACAAGCAAGCGCTGGCAAAGGTCGCGTTCAACGGTTATGCGGTACCGGCGGAAGGCTTTATTCCGCAGGGCGTTCCATTCGCGGAAAAGATGGCGCCCATCCCATACAACCCGGCAAAGGCGCGTGAACTGCTGAAGGAAGCGGGTTATCCGAACGGCTTCGAATCCACGCTGTGGTCGGCCTACACGACGACAACCGCCCGCAAGACGATCGAATTCATCCAGCAGCAGTTGGCGCAAGTCGGAATCAAGCTTCAGATCGAAGCATTGGAGACGGGCAAGCGCGTGCAATTGGTGGATTCCTGGCCGGAGCCGACGACGGCAAAGATGCGGATGTACTACACCGGATGGTCGTCGTCCACGGGGGAGGCCGACTGGGCCCTCCGGCCATTGTTCGCTTCAGAGGCGTGGTCGCCCAAGTTGAATAACGTGACCTACTACAAGAACGATCTGGTGGATAAGGACATTGCAAAAGCGCTGACCTCTACCGACGACACCGAGAAAGCCACGTTGTACAAGGCGGTGCAGGACCAGTTGGCGAAGGATCTGCCGCGCGTGCCGCTGGTGACGGAAGAGAATGTATCGGGTAACTCGAAGCGGTTGAGCGGTGTCTACGTGCAGCCGGATGGCAATATCGATATCTACAACATGTCGGTATCGAAGTAAGTAAGGAGACGCCGCGCAAGCGGCAAGAGCAATGCTGAACTACTTCCTGAAACGGCTCCTGGGTCTGATTCCCACGTTGCTGATCGTTGCCGTACTGGTGTTCCTGTTCGTGCACTTGTTGCCTGGTGATCCGGCACGGCTTGCCGCGGGGCAAGATGCCGATGACGTCACCGTCGCGATGGTGCGCCATGAGCTGGGCCTGGACTTGCCACTGCCACAGCAGTTCATCGCGTTTTTCTCGCGCATGCTGCACGGTGATTTTGGTGTCTCGATCCGGACCAGCCGGGCGGTAACGGAGGAGATCGGTGTGCGGTTCATGCCGACGTTCCTCCTGACGGTGACCAGCATGGTGTGGTCGACCCTGTTCGGCCTTGTCATCGGCATCGTCTCGGCCGTGTATCGCAACCGTTGGCCCGATCGCATCGGGATGACGATCGCGGTATCGGGCATCTCGTTTCCCGCCTTCGCGTTGGGCATGATGCTGATGCAGCTTTTCTCCGTCAAACTGGGCTGGTTTCCCACGGTCGGTGCCGATACCTGGCGCCACTATGTGTTGCCGTCGCTTACGTTGGGCGCCGGTGTGGCCGCAGTGATGGCCCGGTTTACCCGTGCATCGTTCGTCGAAGTCGTGCAAGAGGACTTTGTCCGAACGGCGCGGGCGAAAGGCCTGAGCGAGCCGATCGTGGTGCTCAAGCATTGCTTGCGCAATGCGTTGATTCCGGTGGTGACGATGATGGGCCTGCAGTTCGGGTTCTTGTTGGGCGGCTCGATCGTGGTGGAGGCTGTATTCAACTGGCCGGGTCTCGGCCGCTTATTGGTGGATTCCGTCAGCGCGCGAGACTACCCGGTGATTCAGACGCTGGTGTTGCTGTTCTCGCTCGAATTCATCCTAATCAACCTCGTCGTCGACATGTTGTATGGCCTGATCAATCCGACCATTCGCTACAAGTAATCTCGACCGCTAAACAGAACATCATCATGACGGCATCCTCGACCCCTGTTTCCGGCACGCCCGCACACTCGCCCGCGCCGCCGCCGGTGCCCACGGGACCCGCTCCGGTCAGCGGCACCGTACGTACGCCGTGGCGGGAGTTCTGGCGCAAATTCAAGAAACAAAAGGTAGCGGTGATCGCGCTGGTGTTTATCGCGGCGTTGGTCGCGGCCGCGATCCTGGCACCGCATTTGACCCCGTACGACGCCGAGCATTACGCGGACTACGATCACATAGACGAGGGGCCATCGGCGTTGCATTGGTTCGGCGTGGATGCGATGGGGCGTGACATATTGAGCCGTATTCTGATGGGCGCGCGCATTTCGCTGGCCGCCGGGTTTTTATCGGTGGTGCTGGGCTGCGTGATTGGTACCCTGTTCGGTCTGCTGGCCGGTTATTACGAGGGCTGGTGGGATCGCGTGACCATGCGGGTGTGTGACGTGCTGTTTGCGTTCCCGGGAATCCTTCTCGCCCTGGGCGTGGTAGCAATCCTGGGCAGCAGCATGACGAACGTCGTGGTGGCGGTTTCCGTCTTCAGCGTCCCGGCGTTCGCGCGATTGGTACGCGGTAATACGCTGGTACTGAAGCAATTGACGTATATCGAGTCCGCGCGCAGCATTGGTGCAAGCGACTGGACGATCATGATTCGGCATATCCTGCCAGGCACGATTTCATCGATTGTCGTGTATTTCACGATGCGTGTAGGCACGTCCATCATTACCGCGGCCAGCTTGTCGTTTCTGGGGATGGGCGCGCAACCGCCCACGCCGGAGTGGGGCGCCATGCTGAACGATGCGCGTGCTGATATGGTCAATGCGCCCCATGTGGCGATTTTTCCTAGCTTGGCGATCTTTCTGACCGTGCTCGCGTTCAACCTCCTGGGTGATGGGTTGCGCGACGCGCTGGACCCGAAGATCGATCGGCAATAAGTGCGACAGGGCGTGACGCGGACATGACGTGCGTGTACATCGCTCCGCGCCCATGCCGACAAGGCCGGAGAGACGATGAACGAATATCCTGAAATCGCAGTGCCGCACGTGCGCGATCCAGGTGCACGGCGGATACCGGTGGTGGGTCTGTTGCCGGCGGGGGCGCGCAACGCCATCACGGATGTGGCGGGTATCCGCGTAGGCCACGTCACGCTGGCCGATGGGCCGGTGCAGACTGGCGTGACGGTGATCCATCCGCACGGAGACGATCCGTACCGCAACAAGGTGCCGGCTGCCTCAGCCGTGATCAACGGCTTTGGCAAAAGCGTCGGGCTGATCCAGCTCGACGAGTTGGGCCAGTTGGAAACGCCGATTGCGTTGACCAATACGTTTTCCGTCGGCGCGGTCGCGCAGGCACAGATCCGGCAGGCGCTCGCGCGGAATCCGGACATAGGACGGTCATTGCCCACGGTGAATCCGCTGGTGCTCGAATGCAATGACGGGTTCCTCAATGACATCCAGAAAATGCACGTCAGCGAGGCCGATTACAGGTCGGCCAGTGACAGTGCGGGCCACGATCTCGCACAAGGCGCGGTGGGCGCAGGACGTGGCATGTCGAGCTTTCAGATGAAAGGTGGTATCGGCACGGCCTCGCGTGAGGTATCGATATCTTCGGTGCGGGCGGGTGCCGGTGGCATGATCGAGGATGTCATGCACCGCTACACCGTCGGTGCCCTGGTCTTGTCGAACTATGGGCTGATGCCAAACCTGATATGGGGCGGCGAGATCATCGGGCCCCGCATCATGTCTTTGCTGGAAGAAGAATCGCGCCAGGCGTTCACGTATGTCGATCATCCTGAAAAAGGCTCGATCATCATGATCCTCGCCACCGATGCACCGCTTGACGCCCGGCAGCTACGCCGCCTGGCGGGGCGAGCGGCAGCGGGGCTGGCGCGGACAGGTTCGATCTATGGTCATGGCAGCGGTGATATCGCGGTGGCATTCAGCACCGCTTATACGGTGCCCCACACTGCCGATCGGCCGATGCCGCCGGTCACCACGTTGCACGAGACCCGGATCGACGCGCTGTTTCAAGCCGCTGCCGACACGGTCGAACAAGCCATTATTCACGCCTTGTGGCACGCGGAACCGGTTACCGGGCGGGATGGCAACCATCGGCCCGCGCTGCGTGACCTGTTGACCCGGCTGGATGTACGCGCAGCCTGACACCGTATCCGAACCCAAGCGACAACGATGAAGATATTGATTTCCGCCGATATAGAAGGCGTGGCGGGTGTGTACCACAACGAACAGGTTCGTCCCGGCAATCCGGAATATGAGCGTGCCCGCCGCCTGATGGCAGCGGAGGCCAGCGCGGCCGTGGCCGGTGCGTTCGATGGCGGCGCCACCGACGTGTTTCTAAACGATTCGCATGGTGGTTTTCGGAACATGCCACCGGATCTGCTGGATGAGCGCGCACAGGTCATCCAGGGCAAGCCGCGCTATCTCGGAATGGTGGCCGGTGTTGAACTGGGCATCGACGGCGTCTGCTTGCTTGGCTATCACTCGCGGGCGCAAGGCCGCGGCATTCTGGCCCATACCATTAATAGCTTTGCCTTCGCCGAGGTCTGCATCAATGGACAGGCGTTGGGCGAGGCGGGCCTGTATGGCGCACTTGCCGGTGCATACGGCGCCCCGGTGATCATGGCGAGCGGTGATGATGAATTCATCGACGAGAACCGCGCGTTGTTCCCGCACGCGGTGTTCGTCCAGACGAAGCGCGCCACCGGCCAGTTGAGCGGCATCAGCCTGTCGCCAGCGCGATCGTGCGCGGCAATCCAGGCGGGCGCCCGGCAGGCGGTAAGTGACATGCGTGCCGGACAATCGGTCGGCCCGCAACCGCTGCGGCTGGGCGCGCCGCTGCTTGTTGCATTGCAGACGCAGACGCCCGCACAGGCCGATCTGTTCTGCCAATGGCCCACGTTGAAGCGCACCGCCGGTAATGCGCTTGCGTTCGACGCCCCTGACATCGAAGCCGCGGTTCGGATGCTCAATTGCCTTTCCGCAATGTCGTCCATGCTGCGCTGACAGTAAGGGCGGCCATCGCCGGCGAGGGTGGAGGCAGACGCATGGCGGATGAAGGATGGTGCTCGCTCTCGGCGGCCACCTTGGTCCCCAAACGCGTTAATCGGTTCAGTGTGTGGAAATTGGATATGATGCTTGCTCGATCTCTATTCCCTCTATTGCACACCCATGCCCGCTCTCGATGATCACCGCCTCGACTTTTTTGATACGCCCCGCCCGGCGTCCGTAGTGACAAACCGGAGGCGTGCCGTGCCTCATGGATCACGTCGGTCACGGATGTTTCCGGCCGTGGTGGCCGGGGTTTGCCTTTCTGTCGGCGTGTGTACCGTGCACGCCCAGTCGACTTCCGAATCCGCTTCGGGAACGACAGCGGCAACAACGTCGAGCGCCGCCAGTAGTTCGGCGTCCGCGGGAGGCGGCGGTTCCGTATGGTCCCAACTTTGGGGTGATCATGCGGATGTCAACGTGGGCCTGGGTCTGGGACTTGACCAGCGTTACATGGGGGCGCGTGACTATCGCCCGATGATCGTCCCGATGTTTTCCGTTACGCGGGGCGTGTTCCTCGCGGATGCTGTGAAAGGGGTGGGGGTGCAGTACCAGTCATCCGGCGGTTTTTATGTCGGCGATACGTTCAACTACGACCCGGGTCGCGACGACCGCAATGACTGGCTGCGCCCCGGTGGGGACAATTTGCGTAATATGGGTAGCGTCAAGGGCACGGTGACGAACACGGTGACCGTCGCGCAGCAGATCGTGCCCTGGCTGTCGGTCAATGCGCAGGCTGAATTCGGGTTGGACGGGCACCGTCGCGGCAATCAATATCAGCTTGGACTGGAAAGCGTTGCCTACAAGCAGGGCGTCGATACGCTAACGCTCGATTTGAACGCGAAGATCGGGGATAGCCAGTATAACCAGACCTATTTCGGCGTAACGAACGCCCAGCAGAACGCATCGGGCTACCACGCCTATCATCCGGGTTTCGGTATTTATGCCTATGCGTTGACAGCGACGTGGGATCGTAAATTCGACAAGCATTGGGCGGGCGAGCTGATTGTAAGTGGCAGCTACTATCCGTCGAAGGCGGCTGCCAGCCCGATCGTGCAACGTCGGTTCGGGTTGACGATCCTGCCGTCCGTCAGTTACGCGTTCTAGTTCTGTATCCACCGCTTCGTGCCGCCGGACGCACTGTCTTGAAATACACGGCGGCAGCGATGGTGCAGCATAGCATCATCAGCCCGCTCATCACCACTGCGGGCAGTGTATTGAACCAGACCAGCAACAGGCCTTCCACATAGCTGGTGCAGGCGCCCAACCCGGTCGCGATGGCGTTCATCAGCGCGGAAGCGGTGCCCGCGAATTCCCCCGCGTTTTCCATTGCGCCCTGTTGGGCGCTGGGCGTCAGCAATCCGATGCAGAGTGCATTGGTCGATAGCAGCACCGAGAGCACCGGCACGGACAGCAAGTGCGTGGACGCCAGAATCAGCATGGTCAGCGCCGAAACCACGGAAATGCAAAGCGATACGCCAATCACGACGTCGCCGGGGATCTCCCGTTTCGACAACTGGCCACTTAGAAAGGAGCCGAGCATCAGGCACAAGGCGGTGATGCCGAACAGCAGTCCATATTTCGCCGTGGAGACATGCAGAACGTTGACGAAGACATAGAGTGAGCCGGTCACGTAGGAAAAATGACTTGAAAATGTCAGCGCGATAATGAGCACATAGGCAAAGCTTACCCTGTCCGACAGGAACAACCTGTAATCCTTCAGTACCGAGCGGCGTGGCGCATGTGTTGCCTCCAAACCGGCCGTCGAAGCCCGATCTGCTCGTGCGGCGATGGCCGCCAGCTTCGTACGCGACGATTCCGGCAAGCCAAGCGCCACCATCAGTGACATCATGATGCCGCCGAACGCCATGAAGCCGTAGATCCAGCGCCAGCTTCCCAGCAACAACAGCACATTTCCGATCGATGGCGCGGTGGTCGGCCCAATGATCCGCACCACCGCGGCATAAGACAGCAGACGACGCGCGCTGGCACCTTGCCGATGATCGCGGATCACCGTTATCGCCAGCACGGATGCCGCACCGGCACCGGCGCCTTGCAGCAGGCGCCAGAACAGCAGCGCACCGAACGCCGACGTTATCGTCGCCATCACACTAGCGAGGGCATAGACGAAACAGGCCGAAAGCAGCACGGGGCGGCGACCTACCCGATCCGACAGTGGCCCGTAGATCAGCGGCGACGCCGAAAAGCCGAAGAAAAAGATGCTGAGGGTTTGTGAGACGTGCTCGACGGACACATTGAAGGTTGCCGCCATATTGGCGAAACCGGGCAGTCCCATGTCGATGGACATCGAGGGAAACGCCGTGAGTACGCCGCAAATCACCACCAGCCGTAATGAAGACGATTTCATGAGCGACGACTTCGACGGCATTTCAATAAGCATGCATTTTATTTTGGCACAAAGGCCGCGAGACGGCTTACGTGCATAAGCATCAAGCGTCGATCTGATGCTACCCGATTTTATATATCAATGATCCCATGATAGCGTGTTGGCGCCGCATGGCAAAATCCGTTGCGCCCTAATTTAAGGTTTTCAAGCAATAAAATTGAGAAATTCGTTTTTAAAGTGCTATGTCCCCGTTCTCAAAGCGATTTCGCGTCATCCGTCCTGCCACGCAATCTCGTAATATCGTTGCATTTTCGAGATATAAGATCGTTTAATCTTTCCACAAAACCGTTTATTTGATAAGAATATTGGGACCCCATATGAAACCGCCGCAATCCGGGTTTGCCACGCTGTGCGGCAGGCGTGCCTATATAGGTAGACATCATGACGCGCTGGCCCAGGCTATATCGCACCCTATCCCGGCGGCGACTTGATACGCATTTGACGCTGGTGTTTGGCCTGACCGCGGTCTTTGTGCTATTGAGTATCGTGTTGTTTGTCAATAATCGAACCATGTCAATCGTCGATGGGGCATCGCAGACCCTTTTCGCTCATATGGCTGGTGAAAGCGGCGCGGCTATCGACAAGAGCCTGACATCCATCGATGCACTAAGTATGTTGGTGGCGGCGGACCCCCAGGCCGTAGCGTATCGCGATGCGGTGCAACCGTCGTTTATCAAGCGGATGCGGGTGGTGTTGGATGCCATGCCCGTGGTATCGGCAGTGTATATCGGCTATGAGAACGGGGGCTTTGTCCTGTTGCGGCGCCTCTCGTCGGATGCGGTGCGCCGTCACCTCGCAGCACCTGATGAGGCGCGCTTCCTGTTGGAGCGCATTGCGCCGGAGGCTGATGAAAAATCGTCCCATGTCAGCGTGACGGCGGCCACGCTGACGTTCCTCGATGATGGTTTTCATCCGATCCTCATTTCACCGCCATCGTCGCTCGGTTACGATCCGCGCGCGCGGGACTGGTATCGTCACGCTCGCGCGCAGTCAAAGCCGATCTTGACAGACCCTTATTGGTTTTACGCGACCGGGGAACGCGGCATCACCTTTGCGCGGCGCCTGCCTCATGGCGACGGCGTATTAGGTATTGACCTCGGCCTTGCCGATTTGTCCATGAAGTTGATGCGATTGCGCAATACGGCCAGCACCGCGTTGCTGATCGCCAACGCACGCGGCGACGTGTTGGCGACAACGGCGGAAGCGGTTACGCCAGCCTGCGACGTGGCGCTGCATGCACACGGTGCGGCGCCGGAGCCCATATCGCCAGCGACGCAGGAGGGTCTGACCGCCTCGCCAATCATGCATCGCATGATGCGCGCGTCGCGTGACACTGTGTCGTCCACCGGACCACAACGCATTACGGTGGAGGGCCATCGCTGGACGATGCGTGTGATGCCCGTAAGCGCTTCCGGCTGGCTGTTTCGGGTCGTATTGGCCACGCCGGATGACGAGGTGCTGGCCGAGGAGCGACGCATGGTCGCCATTTTGGAGATGATCAGTCTGCTGGCGGTGTTCGTGATGCTGATTGTCATCCGCTTCACCGCGCGCCGGGTGAGCCGGCCATTGGTCGCCATCTCCAGACAGGCAGAGGCGCTGAACGCGTTCGATTTTTCCGGCGCGATGCGCAAGCAGCATTCGCCGGTGACCGAAATTGAGACGCTCTCCGGGGCATTGCATGCGGCAGGGGCAACGCTGCAGCGGTTCGTTGAAATCGGCCGGACACTGGCCGCCGAGCGTGATCCGGATCGGCTGCTGGCCCGACTGCTGGATGAAACGGTGCACGCCACGCGGTCGAATGGTGGCGTCATCGTGTTGACCGAGGATGACGGCGTGCATTTCCGTATCGGCGCACGGACAAACGCGGGATCGAACGACCCAGGGACATCCGAGGCAACGGATCGACAGCGCAATGCGTCGATGACGATCGCGCGGGTGTTCGGGACCGAGGGCATGGCCGTGGACACGCGCGCCGGTGGCCTGGGAGAACGAATTCGCGATGCATTGCAACGCCACGCCGCCACCCAGTTAAGCTGGCCGATAGCGGGGGGCGTATCCGCCGGGAGCGTGCCGGGTGAAACCTTGCTTGCTGCGTTGACGGCAGGTCGTACCCCCGAGAACCACGGCGGGGCGCCGACATCGCGGCTGCAAGTGATTGCCTTGCGCAATCGCGCAAATGAGTTGATTGGCGGCATGCTGTTGTTGATGCACGGCGACGATATCGCTGCAAACGTGAGCGGCCAATCGCCTCGCACCGTGCCGGGCGATCTCGATCTGGCTCGCGCGCTCGCAGGCAATGCCGCCATCGCACTGGAGACCGCATTGCTGCTTAAATCCCGAAAGGCGTTGCTCGATGGCGTCGTACGGATGATCGCGGAGGCGATCGATGCGAAGTCTCCGCATACCAGCGGGCATTGCCAGCGCGTACCGGTCTTGATGCAGGCACTGGTTCAAGCGGCATGCGAGGCAAAGCACGGCCCGTATGCATCCTTCTCCCTGACACCGGACGATTGGGAGGCGGTGGAGGTGGCAAGCTGGCTGCACGACTGCGGCAAGCTGACGACGGCGGAATATGTCATCGACAAGGCAACCAAGCTCGAGACCTTGGCGAATCGCATTCACGAGATTCGCATGCGCTTCGAGGTACTGAAGGCGCACGCACATATCGATTACTGGCGCGCTGTCGCCACGGGGGCATTGGAGACTGAGGCCCGGGCAACCCGGGATCAGGCGTTACGCTCGCTTGACGACGACTTCGCGTTCGTGGCCCATTGCAACGAAGGCGGCGAATCAATGCAGCCAGAACATGTAGACCGTTTGCGCACCATCGCTCGGCGAAGGTGGACGCGCACGCTCGACGACATGCTGGGCACCTCACGCGATGAACGCGCGCGCATGGCGCACTGTCGCGCGGATCATACGCCCGCAATCGGTTTGCCGAGGGAGGAGCCATTGCTTGCCGATCGCGAGGAGCACATCATCGGGCATGAACCGAATGCATTGAGCGAGCGGGAAGCACGTTTCGGCTTCCGTATGAAACCGCTCCCAGATCGGATGAATCTTGGAGAGCTGCACAACTTGTCCATCGAGCGGGGCACCCTGACGCCGGAAGAACGGTTTGAAATAAATCGCCATATCACCCGAACCATTGTGATGCTGGAAGGGCTGCCGCTGAACGGTGCCTTGAAAAACGTTCCGGAATACGCCGGTGGTCACCACGAGAAAATGGATGGCGGCGGCTATCCGCGCGGCTTGACGCGTAACCAGATGAGCCCGATCGCACGAATGATGGCCGTCGCGGACGTCTTCGAGGCGCTTACCGCGGGCGATCGGCCATATAAAAAAGCCAAACCCCTGAGTGAGGCGTTCAAGATCATGGGAAAAATGAAACGCGATAACCATCTTGATCCGGACTCGCTTGACCTTTTCGTGTCATCTGGCGTCTGGCGCAGCTACGCATCGCGGTTCCTGATGCCCTGGCAAGACGACAACCCGGATATTGCCGACATCTTGGCGATTACGCCGCGTGAGCGCAGCGCAACGTAACGTAACGGGTTTCCCACCCATTCTTGCGCTATTTGTCACGCGAAAACATAAGATGTCTGATCACGTAGTCATTCTTTTAAGCGCGAGTGGTGCTCGCTGGTTATTTGAATGATTTCCCCCGATTTCTGCTTTTTTTCATAAGGGTTTATCGGGAAGTAACGGTCCTGGCACGCCTCGGAATGCGCCAAAACGACGTTGCGAGGGTTTACATTGATAGTAGGCATTTTCCCCGGCCATTAGGATTCGACATCAGATAACCTATCTCTAAGACAGCGTCTTAGGTCTGAAGCCGCAAGCGTGCATGCCGCATTGATCGAGGCGCGGGTGCATGACCTGTTGCATACGCTTGATTAAAAGGCGTAAGGCAACGGCAGCGGGATGGACGATATCGATAATAAAGGAAGGGGACAGATGATGGTGAACGTTGCAAAGCGCCGGACTTCTCTCACGGCAATCTGTGCTGGCGTGTTGTTAAGCCTGGGTATCGTTGCCGGAGGAATGGGCCATGCCCACGCAGCACCGGTATCGATCAATATCGTCGACGCCGCGGGAAATCTCCAACTCACGCAAAAGAGCTTCGAAGCGTTCAAGGCCAAGTACCCGGATCTGGTTTCGTCCATCACATTCACCAATTCTCCCGCGCCGCAACTGCCCGGCAAGATCAAGGCAATGCAGAACGCCGGCCGGTCCGATATCGACTTGATTCTGATTGGGACCGACGTGTTAGCCGCGGGCATTCAGCAAAAGCTGTTCGAGGCAATCTTGCCGGAGCACCAGGCGGCATTCCCGGGCTTGCTGGACAAGTACGCGCCAGGGCCGCGCAAGATGCAGGACATTGCACAAAACCAGGCGGTGGAAGTCACGTACATGCCGGCTGGCCCACTGCTCGAATTCAATCCCGCGAAAGTACCCCATCCGCCGAAAACACCCGCCGAACTGCTGGCATGGTGTAAAGCCAATCCGAATCGCCTGATCTACGCACGCCCCGCGAACTCGGGGCCGGGCCGGACGTTTTTGATGGGCTTGCCCTATCTGCTGGGCGACAAGGATCCGCGGGACCCGATCAACGGTTGGGACAAGACCTGGGCGTTCTTGAAGGAGCTCGACAGCTGTATTCCGTATTACCCGGGTGGCACGTCGGCGGTGATGAAGGAGTTGGGTGAAGGTACCCGCGACATGACGGTCACGGTCACCGGATGGGATATCAATCCGCGCGCATTGGGCATCGTCCCGGCGGAGTTCAAGGTGCAGGCGTTCGACAACATGACATGGGTCAACGACGCGCACTATATGGCCATTCCGAAGGGCGTGCCGAAAGAGAAGCTGGATACGCTGTTCAAGCTGATGAACTTCATGCTCGAACCGGAACAGCAGGCGCGCACGTATGACGATGGTTATTTCTACCCAGGCCCGGCCGTGAAAGGTGTGACGCTGGAGATGGCGCCGCAACAGAGCCAGGATGTCATCAAGAAGTTTGGCCGCCCGGAATACAGCGCGTGGATTGCGCAACGTCCTAACGTCGTGCCGTTGGATGCCACGGCGATGGTGGCGGCGTTCCAGAAATGGGACCGGGACATCGGCGCGCTGAAGTCGAAATAAGGTTGTCTCTTTCCCTCCCACAGCGCGCCTGATGGCGCGCTGATTGCGTCTTAAAAGTCTCGATAGGTGCCACGATGAACCATTCGTTCCGTCAATTGCGTTTGGACGGGGTATCGCGCAGTTTCACCAATGCCGAAGGCCAGCAGTTGAATGCGCTGCGAGAGCTCGATCTCGATATTGCGCGCGGCGAGTTCATCGCTTTGCTCGGACCGTCCGGCTGTGGTAAATCCACGGCCTTGAACTGCATTGCGGGATTGCAGCCGCTGACTGGTGGCGGCATCTGGCTTGATGACGAACGGATCGATATCCTGCCCCCGGAGCAACGTGGTTTCGGCATGGTATTTCAGAACTATGCGCTCTTTCCGCACATGTCCGTTCTGGACAATGTCGCGTTCGGTTTGAAGATGCGTGGTGTTGCAAAAGCGGAAGCCATGCGGCGAGCACGGGCCGCGCTTGAACTGGTCCAGTTGGTGGGTCACGAGAAAAAACTGCCTGGCCAATTGTCGGGCGGGCAACAGCAACGCGTTGCCATCGCCCGGGCGATTGTCATCGAGCCGCCGTTGATCCTGATGGACGAACCATTGTCGAATCTCGACACGAAGCTGCGTATTGAAATGCGCGCGGAGATTCGGCGGATTCACTCCGAGTTGGACCGGGCGACGATCTATGTCACGCATGACCAGGATGAAGCATTGTCGATGGCCGATCGCATCGTCGTCATGAAGGAAGGGCAAGTGCAGCAGGTGGGCAGCCCGAAGGAAGTCTATGGTCGTCCGTCGAATCTCCATGTCGCGCGTTTCATGGGGTATCGAAATGTATTCCCGTTCACATTGGACGGCATGCGTGGCGATAGCGTTGTTGTCAATGCTGGCGGCGTTACCTTGACCGGTATCGCGATGGCTGCATTCGAACGCAAGGCGGTAAGCCTGGCCATCCGTCCGGAGGATTTGACGATCGCCACGTCCGAAGACGACAATGTGTTCGACGTCGAGGTGCAAACGGTCGAGTATGGCGGTCACAATTCGCTCGTTTTCGCGCGTGCGGAATTCGGTACGCTGTGGGCGCGTCTGCCTGGTGACGTGCGCGAGGGTGAACGTATCCGTTTGAGCGTACCCACCGATCGCACCTTGGTTTATGCGGGAGAAAATGCATGAATGCGTCCGCGTTGCCAACCCCACCGGTGAGGATGCCGCGTGACTTGAAGGCCTGGCTCGTCGTACCGGCCTTGCTGTTTATCGCGGCGATGTTCATTTACCCATTCTTCTATGGCTTGATGTTGTCGTTCCAGCCGATGAACGGCGGCAGCGTCTGGGCTAACTATTTGACGTTCTTCAGTGACCGGTCGATGTGGCCGACCGTGTTCGTCACGATGAAACTGGCAATTCCCGCGACCATCATCAATGTCGGGCTGTCCGTGCCCGTGGCGTTCGCGCTGCGGCGGAAATCGGCGTATCAGAAACTCGTCACGACATTGCTGGTGATCCCGGTGACGCTGGGAACCGTATTGATTGCGGATGGCATGTTGAGTTACTTCGGCCCGAACGGCTGGTTCTCCCAGGCGGTGCATGCGCTGCACCTGTATGACGATGAAGTTCGCCTGACCCATAACTACTGGGGCGTGTTGATCTCGCTAGTGGTGTCCGGTTTCCCGTTTGCATTCCTGCTGACCTTGTCTTATGTGACAGGCATCGATCCGACGCTAGCCCGTGCCGCCGCAACACTTGGCGCGACGCCCTGGCAGCAATTCCGGCAAATCTATCTGCCGCTGCTGGTGCCCGGATTGACGATGGCGGCTTGCCTGTCATTCGTGCAGGCATTCTCCGTGTTTCCATCCGCCATTCTGCTTGGGTCGCCGGCGGGGCCGACGCGGGTGATCTCGATTGCCGCATCGGAGGCCGCTTTCGAAAGCTACGACTACGGATTGGCATCGACGATCGCGATCATCATGGGCTTTGCCCAGTTACTGGTCGTGGCTGCAATGCTGGGTGCACGCCGCTTTTTCTATCGCGGTCCGGTCACGGGAGGCAAAGGCTGATGAATACGCGCAAAAGACTGGCAGTAGTAGGCGACACGCGCGCGAATGCCGGCGCGTTCGCGATTGCCGATGGCCATGATGGGAACCGATACGGCTCCGGCGAGCAAGACAAGGTGGTCGACCGTGTCAGCGAGGGCAAGAAAAGCGCCGACGTGCTGCAACGTCGGCAACCCCGTCCACCGTCCAACCTGGGCGACCGTCTGTGGAAGACGGTGGTCTGGGGCGCGATGATCTTTTTCCTGGTGAACGTGCTGTTGCTCATCGCTACGGTGGCGGTGAATTCAACGGCCACGCGCTGGTTCGGCACGCTATTGCCGCAGGGATTCACGCTGCACTGGTATGCACAGGCCTGGTCCGATTTCCAGTTGGGCAGCGTGTTGTGGGTGACGACGATCGTCGTCGGTGCCACCGTGCTGTTGTCCGTGCTTCTGGGCGTTCCCGCGGCGTATGCATTGGCGCGCGTTGAATTCCCCGGCAAGCGTTGGGCGATGCTGGTGTTTCTCCTGCCGATGATGGTGCCACCGGTCACCTACGGGATTCCGCTAGCAACGGTGATGTATAAATTCGGGATGGCGGGCACGCTGACCGGCGTGATCATGGCGAACCTGGTGCCTGCACTCCCGTTCGTGATCCTGGTAATGACGCCGTTCATCGAACAGATCGATCCGAACCTTGAATCGGCCGCGCGCATCTTCGGCGCAAACACGTTACGCTATTTCCGGTATGTGCTGCTGCCTTTGCTGGTTCCGGGGATGCTAGCGGCAGGCTTGTTGGTGCTCGTTCGCACAATCGGCATGTTCGAGCTTACTTATTTCACCGCGGGACCCAGCACCCAGACACTCGTGGTCGCGTTGTACTACGCGGTATTTTCCACCGGCGTACGCGCACCGCAATCGATCGATGCCATGGCGATGATCTATATGGCCATCACGCTGCTGTGGGTGTTGATCGCGCTGCAGTTCGTGAGTCCGACGCAGTTGGTGTCGCGGGTCAAGGAGCAGCGCTAAGCGGTGAGAGGAAGCACATGGGTTGCGTGTTTCCGGAGGGGGAGCGCGTGAGAGTCATGCATGAAGCATCGCTCTCACGCCCGCCATTTGATTTTGACAAGGCGTCGCAATGACAGACACAATGACACAATCCGGCACCGCCGTCGCGGTGGACGGAGAACGTAAGCCGGTGGTTCTGACCGGAGCGGGCGGGGCCATCGGCCGCGTGCTGCGCGCGCATTTTATTGAGACAGGTCGATTGGGCCGCTATACCGACATCAAGCCGCTCGCCGACGACGCGACGGTCGCCCCTCACGCCGCGGAAAGCGGAGGGTTCCGGCAGGGTGATCTAGGTGATCCGGCCTTTTGTCGCAGCCTCTTCGACGGTGCCGGCGCGATTGTTCATATGGCTGGAATCTCGGTGGAGCAGCCGTTCGATATTCTGCTGCAGCACAACTACGTTGCACTGTTCCATGTGTACGAAGCGGCGCGGCAGTGTGGCGTGCGGCGCATTGTCTATGCCAGCAGCAATCACGCCACGGGCATGTACGCATGCGATATGGCGCTGAACCCGTCGATGCCGGTTAATCCGGATAGCCTGTACGGACTGAGCAAGGTGTGGGGCGAAGGGCTGGCGCGTTTATATTGGGAAAAGCACGGCATCGAGACAGTGTGCCTGCGGATAGGCTCCTTCCAGCCGCGGCCGGTGTCGATACGCCACCTGAGTACCTGGTTGTCGCATCGCGACGCGTGCGCGCTCGTGGACGCCAGCCTGGACACCCCGGACGTGGGTTTTGATATCGTGTACGGGATGTCGGGGAATACGCGTGCGTGGTGGGACAATAGCCGTATCCGGGTAGCCTACCATCCACAAGACAATGCCGAGGACTACGCGGAGCAGATCCTGGCGGATGCGAAGCCGGTGGACGCCCTGGAGTCGCGCTTTCAAGGGGCGGATTTCGCGGCGACGGACTTCAGCCGGACGCCCCCACGCGAATCGTGAACATCGTTGCCGTCCGTCTGACGCATGACTTAGCGGGCAGGGCATTGGTGCCGATGCCGGCAGTATGCGGTAACGTCATCTGACAAGGAGTGCATGACAGGAGGCGCCACGCCGTGACCCGGCGTGGCGCTTTTCCTTAGCGTGCCAGTGACGCCATGTCGATGACGAAACGGTACTTCACGTCGCTCTTCAACATGCGGCCGTACGCTTCTTCGATTTGGTCCATGCGAATCATCTCGACATCGGAAACAATGTTGTGCTTGCCGCAGAAATCCAGCATTTCCTGTGTTTCGGCAATGCCACCAATCAGCGAGCCGGCCAACGTACGACGCTTGAAGATCAAGTTTGCGACCGACGGCGACGGGTGCGCATGTTCCGGCACGCCTACCAGTGTCAGCACGCCATCGCGCTTCAGCAGGGCGGTGAACTGATCCAGATTATGCGATGCCGCGACCGTATTCAGGATGAAGTCGAAAGAATTCGCATGCGCGGCCATTTGCGCTTCGTCCTTCGATATGACGACTTCGTGCGCACCCAGGCGCTTCGCATCGTCCACCTTGCTGGCGGAGGTCGTGAACAGCACGACCTTGGCACCCATCGCGACCGCGAGCTTCACGCCCATGTGCCCAAGGCCGCCTAGCCCGACGACGCCCACCTTTTGACCTGGGCCGACCTTCCAATGACGCAGCGGCGAATAGGTAGTGATGCCGGCGCACAGCAGGGGCGCGGCGGCGGCCGGGTCGAGGTTGTCCGGCAAACGCAGCGTGAAAGCCTCATCGACGACGATTGACGACGAATAACCGCCATACGTCACGCCGTTCGTATGCTTGTCCGGTGCATTGTAGGTGCCGATAAAACCGCCGGGACCTTCGCAGTACTGTTCCAATCCTTCATTGCATGCAGCACACGCGCGGCAGGAGTCGACCATGCAGCCGACGCCGACCATGTCGCCCACCTTGAACTTCGTGACGTCCTTGCCGACCTCGGCGACGCGGCCGACGATTTCGTGGCCTGGGACGTTCGGGTAGACCGTACCCGCCCATTCACCACGAGCAGTGTGAAGATCCGAGTGGCAGACGCCGCAGAATTGAATGTCGATGCGCACATCGTTCGGACCCGTATCACGACGTTGGAAGTCGAACGGGGCGAACGGCGTCGTGGGGGATTGCACTGCATAACCGTAAGCTTTGTACATGGTTTGACTCTCTCTTTGTCCTGGGGAAACGCAAATGCGAGATATACGGGGAAGCAGCGCCGCGGCTCATTTTGCAGGGGGCTGAACCACGTGACCTCACGCGGCAATTACTTCATGTTGCCATGCGCGCGCGAAGCGTGCTTGTAACGTATCGAAATACGCCGGCATCCAACGGTCGGTGCCGGCCGCAACCATCGTGCCGGTGTGCCCATGGTAAGAAATCCACGCTATGCAAAGCAATGGAAATGTTACGATTTCACAATTCCACTTTATGGCATTGTCACGATTCGATCGATGCAAAACAAAATCGAAATGCTGCGCATTTTCTGCGCGGCGGTGGATGCGGGCAGTTTCAAGGGTGCGGCGGCGCGGCTTGCCATTTCGCCCCAGGCCGTCACGCGCGCAGTGCATGAGGCGGAGCGCGCCACCGGAGAAGTGCTGTTTCATCGTAATACCCGGCGCGTCAACGTCACACAGGCGGGCGCTGCTTTTGCGCAGCAGGCTCGTGACCTTGTGTCGCAGGTTGACCGGCTACTGGGTGTCAGGGATACGCGCGCCGCCGCGGACATAGTCGGCATCGTGCGTATGGCTGCGCCGAAATTGCTGGGTGATGCCTTGCTGTTGCGTGTCGTGACGGCGCTCGCCGTGCAATATCCCCGGTTGACGATCGATCTTCGCCTTTCCGATACCATCGTCGACCCCGTTGCGGAACAGATCGATGTCGGCGTGCGCATCGGGTTTTTGCGGGACAGCCGCTTCGTTGCGCGCGAGGTTGCGCAGGTCGATTTCGTTATTGTTGGCGCGCCTGCATTGATCGCGCGCGTTGGGATGCCGGGTAATATCGGACACATGGCGGACATGCCCATGACCGGTTACATCGATCGGCGCACCGGGCGGCTCTGGCCATGGGAGCTGGCCGGCGGTCAGCAATTCACGCCGGCGCATCCGGTATTCCAAAGCGATGATGTCGATGCCGAGTGTCGCGCGGTGGTTGCGGGGCTGGGCTTCACGCAAATGCCGCGTTATCTCGCACGTCCTTATATCGCAGAGGGGAAATTGCTGACGGTCCTCGACGACATTGCGCCCACGTCCTGGCCGGTATGTGTCTATCGTCCCCAACGCGGTCCCGTACCCGCGCGAGTAAGGGTGGTATTCGATGCAGCCGTGGCCATGCTGACCAACGTCGTGCTGTAGTTGGCGCGGTGTCGGGCCAATTGGCACTACGCCGGGTGACGAGTGGAGGACGGCCCCAGCCACTCGCGGACGTGTGACGCGCGTGGGGGCCTTTGCACCGGAGTCGCGGCATCGCGCCGTGTGCCGACGAAAAGGAAACCGGCCAATTTCTCGGTCTCGGTAAAGCCCAGTGCGTGATGCACGTTGCGGTCATAGGTGTCGGGACCGGTGGCCCAGAAGCCACCGAAGCCGAGCAGGTGGATGGCGTTCAGCATATTCATCGCCGCCGCGCCCACCGCCATCATCTGTTCGATTTCAGGCACCTTGGTGGCCGTCGTGGTGGCGGTTGCCATTGCGATGATCACGGGCGCCGCGAGTGCCTTCTGACGTCGGCCTTCATGTACGGCCGTGCCGGCATCGGGATGCCGTCCGGCTGCGGCGTCGACGAGCACCTGGCCGAGCGCATGCCGCGCTTCGCCTCGAATCACGACAAAGCGCCAAGGCCGTAATCTACCGTGATCTGGTGCACGCAAAGCCATGTCGAAAATGATCCCCAACGCCGCGTCGTCGGGTGCCGGCGCGTCAAGTGGCCACGCCGACTGACGCGCCAGCAACCGGGACAAGGCATCATGCGATGCAATCGATGGAACGGTAGGAGAGGGCGCCAGCGTCGTGGCGGCACTCTCGCTTGGCATCCCGGAAGGTGACAGTAGCGCGTCAGGGCGATCCATGCGGTTCTCCACAAAAACCTTATCTTCAAACAAAATCCGATTAAATGCAAATGAGTCTTATTAACATGATTTTGTTAGAGGGGTGATAAATGCCCTCGCGTCGATGCCGTGAATCGATCGTTATCTCGAAAAATCGCGCGGTATCAACGAAAACGCGCGCTTGACACCGGCAGCGCCGGCACCGTATCGTCGCACTCGCGAAGAAGAATGATTCTCATTAAGTGGGTGATGAATTAGAAAGTCCGGTATCGATGACCAATCGCCTACGTCGGGATCGTCGCGCGGCACGGTGATGCAGGTCCGGACAGGCTTCACGAGGAACACCATGCTGATCCTTTTACGTCTGGTCCATCAATCCCGCGGCGTGCTGGTGTTCGCAACGTTGTGTGGCTTTATCGGCGGTTTTGGCAATGCGGGTCTGCTGGCACTGATCAATCAGGCGCTTGCCGCGGACGCTGAAGGGCTACCGCATCTGGGCGGTATGTTTTTGATGCTCGGCATCGTTGTCCTGGTCACGCGCACACTGGCACAGACATTGTTCATGCGCCTCGGGCAGCAGGTCAAGGCGCGATTACGGATGAGCACGATTCACCGCATTGGTGGTGCATCGTTTCTTTCGCTGGAGCGGCAGGGCGCGGCGAAATCGATGGCAGTCCTCACGCAGGATCTCGATACGATTGTTGCCCTGTTCATCGGCTTGCCGGCGCTGGCCACGCAAGGCGCGCTGATTGTCGGGTGCCTGGCGTACCTGGCATATTTATCGTGGGGCATTTTTGTCGTCGCCTTTTTAACAATTGTTTTAGGCACGTTTGGATATCGGCTTGCGCATACGCAGGCCCTGTTTCACTTGCGGGCTTCACGGGTGCGAGAGGACGAATTGATTCGGCATTTCCGATCGCTCTTCGATGGCGCCAAGGAATTGAAGCTGCATCGTGCGCGCCGTCGCGCATTCATCGACGGTACGCTCGCGGGAAATGTAGAGGCGGTGCGCGCGCAGCGCACGCGCGGTTATCTGTTGTATGCGGCGGCGAACAGCTGGGGCAACTTCATTCTGTTTGCTTTTATCGGTTTGACATTGTTTGTGTTCGGGCAACATCTGGGCGCCAGCAAGCAGGTGCTCTCTGGTTATGCGATCGTGTTTGTTTACATGATCATGCCGATCGAGGCGGTGTTGTCATCCATGCCGATGGTCAGTGCCGCCCGCGTCGCCCTGGAGCGGATCGAGCATGTCAACGGTGAATTGGTACAGGAAACAGGGGACGATGAGATAACACGGACATCTGCCAGAGTCCGCGTGAACCATCATGTCAATGGTTCCTCCGACACATGCGATAGCGCCCATGATGGCACCGCCGTCGAAGGATGTGATACGCCAGTACGCGGCTTCAGAGAGATCGTTCTGGAGGGTGTCGCGCATCGTTATTTTCGGGAAAAGGACAATGGTACGTTCACATTGGGTCCGGTCAGCACGGTGTTTACGCCCGGCGAGATTGTCTATCTGATTGGCGGCAATGGCAGTGGCAAGACGACCCTGGCCAAGATGCTGGTGGGACTGTATCCGCCCGAAGAGGGGCGCATTGTCGTTGATGGTCTGCCGGTTGGCGCTGGCGATCGGGAAGCGTATCGACAACACTTTTCGGTCGTCTTCAGTGATTTCTTCTTGTTCGATAATCTGCTGGGCTTACGCGCTGCGATGGCCATCAACGCCGCGCAATCGGCTGGCGACCTCGACGCCGACGCACAGCGCCTTTTGCACGAACTGCAATTAGATCACAAGGTCAGCATCACGCAAGGCGTCTTCTCGACGTTGGCACTGTCGCAAGGGCAGCGCAAGCGCCTAGCGTTGCTGGTCGCCTATCTGGAAGACCGCCCGTTCTATGTGTTTGACGAGTGGGCAGCCGATCAGGACCCGCTGTTCAAGGACTTGTTTTATCGGCGTCTATTGCCGGCATTGAAAGCACGCGGAAAAACGGTCCTGGTGATCACGCATGACGATCGCTACTTCGGGCTCGCGGATCGCTATCTGAAGCTGGAGTACGGACAAGTGATGGAGCAAGGCGACGGCGCGGCATTGCAGCAGGCCGCGCTTGCCGCGAGTGTCGATTAAGGAACCTGGGCGCGATAATTGCTCTGCGAAACGGCCTGTTGGCCGAATCACGTGTCCCGCGATGTATCGGTCAGGTCAGTAGCATGAGTGACAAGTTGCTTTCAATAAAGGAATAAAACGATGACCATCGATATGACAATCCTTGCCTGGGTCCTGGTACTGACTTTGGTACAGGTAATATTGCCCGCGATGTGGCGCAACCGGGAGACGGGCTTGCAATATAACGCAGGGCCGCGGGATGAACCCGGGCCACCCGTCGGACCCGTGACAGGACGATTGAAACGGGCGCAGCAGAACCTCATGGAGACGTTGCCTGTTTTCATTGCCGCGGTATTGATTGTTCATCTGGCGGGTAAAGCCGGCACGCTGAGTCATATCGGTGCGATGGTTTACCTGATAGCGCGCATTGTCTATGTACCCCTTTATGCGTTTGGCGTACCGTATGTTCGCTCTTACTGCTGGCTGGCATCGATTGGCGGGATTGTCTTGTTGTTGCTGGCCATGCTTTAAAACGGGCATGCGGTGGAAATACATCATGCTTTGACTGCGTTTTGTTTGCGCGAACATGGTCGCCCCTGGCACGTTCACATATATCTGATCGAGCCTCGCCCCATGGCGACAATCTGTCCGCGACCTGTTCCGGCGTGCCGGAAAAGCTGGGGCGGAGCGTTGCTGCCTTGATAACGGCTTCCCGCTATATCAGCCCGCGCGCATAGGCATTACGTTTGATCGGTTCCACTGTGCTCCGGAACGGGTCCAGGCGGCAATCCATAAAAATGGCCGTATGGGGCAAGCATGTCTGCTGCATTCAAAAAATTGACTTAATAGACAGTTCGAAAACGAACATCAAATATCATTTGTGTTGAGTCATCTGACAACGTAAAAAGAATCAACGTAAATAATCCAAATATAGAGTAAAAACAGAGCCATATCCGCGTTTACCCTGATTTTCTCATCCTTTGCGCACGGTAGGATGTCCGATAACGACAAGCGTGTCGTTCGACAGCGAACATTCTGGCGATGCAAGCGAAAACGCTTGCTGAACGGAACGGGGAAGCACGTGAAAAAGATCGTTGGCTTGCGATGGTGGATCATTGCACTTGTGTGTGCCGGCACCATTGTGAATTACCTTTCCCGCAATGCTCTGGGTGTATTAGCGCCGGAGTTGAAGACGGTGCTGCATATGAGTACCCAACAGTACTCCTATGTGGTGGGCGCCTTCCAGGTGGGATACACGATCATGCAGCCGGTATGCGGCGTAACCATCGATCTGATCGGGCTGCGCATTGGCTTCACGTTATTTGCCTGCTTATGGTCGGTGATAGGGTGCCTTCATGGCTTCGCCGGCAGTTGGCTTTCCCTTGCGGCAATGCGTGGCTTCATGGGCCTTGCTGAAGCGGTCGCCATTCCCGCGGGGATGAAGGTGGTTGCTGAATGGTTTCCAAATCGGGAAAAGTCCATCGCCGTGGGCTATTTCAATGCGGGAACCTCCTTAGGTTCAGTATTGGCGCCGCCTTTGGTCATACTCGTATCACTTCATTATGGATGGCAGGCTGCCTTTCTGGTAACCGGTGCGCTAGGCTTTATTTGGGCTGCGTGTTGGTACGCGTTTTATCGCACGCCCACGGAACATCCCCGGATTTCTCGCGAAGAGCAGGAGCAGATCACCAGTGGACAAAGTATCGCGACAGAGACGGTGCGAGATACATACCGCATTCGAGATGTCATCACCACGCGGCGTTTTTGGGCGATCGCTCAGGCGCGTTTCTTTGCCGAGCCCGCGTGGCAGACGTTCAGTTTCTGGATTCCGCTGTATCTTGCCACGGAACGGCACATGGATCTGAAAGAGATCGCTTTGTTTGCATGGGTGCCCTTTCTGGCCGCCGACTTAGGCGGTTTGTTCGGGGGATATCTTTCGCCCTTCCTGATGAAGCATCTGCGCATCTCACTGATCTGGTCGCGCATTGCCGGCGTCGTGCTCGGCGCGGTGATGATGATCGGACCCGCGTGCATTGGCCTGGTCGCTTCTCCGTATGAAGCCATTGCACTGTTCTGCGTGGGCGGATTCGCGCATCAGATGATTTCGGCGTTGGTCAATACACTGAGCGCGGATGTCTTTGTGCCTGGGGAAGTCGGCACCGCCGCAGGCTTCGCCGGCATGGCGGCCTGGATCGGCGGCCTGGGATTCTCTCTCGTCGTCGGGGCGTTGGCTGACTCGATTGGCTACAAACCGCTTTTCGCCGCATTGGGCCTGTTCGACCTGATAGGCGCTACGCTCCTCGTCATCCTGATGCGTGGCCATGCCGCCGTGCGCTAGCCACCGTGCGGCAAAAGCAGTGCTCAAGATGCCGCTTGATAAAGACACGAGATCTGATATGGCTTCATTGAACGTTAAACCGCAATTCACGTTGTCGCACAACACCGACAATCACCTCATCCTGGCGTCGGACACGGGAAGCCTGATCGAACTGTTCGTTCTCGCCGATGACATCATTCGCGTGCTTGTTCTCCCCGACGGGCAGCTACATGGACCGAATACGTGGGCCATCGCGCCAGGCATGGAAGACACCCCGATCGAAGGTCGGGATCGGCGCGACATGAGTGGTTTCACGCCACCGTCTTTCTCCGTCGTGAATACCGCGGGTCATCTCGTCGTCGAAACAGCGTGTATTCGTTTGACCGTCGACTATGCGGGAGGATTTTGTTCGTGGGACTTACGCGAGAACGGCGAATGGCATCGTGTTTTGCGGGATCGCCAGACGCAGGCGTACAACTTCTCGTGGTGGGACGCCAGGGTCTATCACTACGTCGAACGCGAGCGCGGTGAAATGTATGTTGGCCTGGGCGAGCGTGCCGGATCGGTTGATCGTGCGGGCCAAAGCTATGAAATGCGCAATATCGATGCGATGGGCTATAGCGCGCGCACTACCGACCCGCTCTATAAACACATTCCTTTTTATGTGACGTGGCGGCCGGACACACAGCGCGGCTTTGGCCTCTTCTACGATACGCTGTCCGACTGCCGGTTCGATATGGGTCGCGAGTTGGACAACTATCATGGCGCCTACCGTCATTTCATCGCCGAACATGGTGATCTCGACTATTACTTCATCGCATCGCCGAGTACGCCCCTCGCCGCGGTACGCCGCTTCACGTGGCTTACGGGAAAACCGGCTTGGATGCCGAAGTGGGGTTTGGGCTACTCCGGCTCGACGATGCGTTATACCGACGCCCCGAACGCACAGGAACAAATGGGCGAGTTCATCGAGCGTTGTGCCGAACACGACATCCTGTGTGACTCATTTCATTTGTCCTCAGGCTACACTTCGATTGGTGCAAAGCGCTACGTTTTCAACTGGAATCGCGAGAAATTTCCTGACATCAAAGGGTTCGTCGACAGTTATCTCGAAAAGGGCGTCCGCTTATGCGCCAACATCAAACCGTGCCTCCTTCGTGATCATCCTGCTTTCAAGGAAGTCGATGAAGCGGGACTTCTTATCCGTGCCGGCGATGGCGGCCCCGCATGGATTCAATTCTGGGATGAGGTGGGCGCTTATCTCGACTTCACGAATTCCGCGACAATCGATTGGTGGAAGGGAAAGGTAAAGGATAGCCTCCTCGCCTACGGTATCGCGGCGACGTGGAATGACAACAATGAGTTTGAAATCTGGATGCCTGATGCGATTGCGAACGGTTTTGGACGTTCGTTTGTGGCGCAACAGGCGAAGGTATTGCAAACGCAGTTGATGATGCAGGCATCACATGCCGCACAGCGTGAATATGCGCCGACGACGCGACCGTTCCTGGTCTCGCGGTCAGGAGGTGTGGGCATGCATCGTTATGTTCAAACGTGGTCGGGCGACAATTACACGTCCTGGGAGACGCTACGCTATAACCTGAAGATGGGTTTGGGCCTTGCCATGTCCGGCGTGTCGAACACGGGGCATGATATCGGGGGGTTTTCCGGGCCAGCCCCGGACCCGGAGTTGTTCATGCGCTGGGTGGCTTTTGGTGTCTTCCTGCCGCGCTTCAGTATCCATTCATGGAACGACGATGGCAGCGTGAATGAGCCGTGGATGTTTCCGGAGCATACCCATCACATATCCGCGCTTATCAAATTGCGGTATCGCTTGATCCCCTATCTTTACGCCTTGTTATGGCAGTCGCACAGTTGTTACGAACCGGTTCTAAGGCCTCTTTTTGCTGAGTTTCCAAGCGACGGGCGTTGTCTCGACGATGGCGACGACATGATGCTGGGGCCGCATATGCTGGTAGCGCCGGTGGTCGAGGCACACCAGACGGCGCGCGAAATCTATCTGCCTTCCGGCGCGCGCTGGTTCTCGTATTGGAGCGGCGAAGCGTTCGATGGAGGCAACACGGTCTGTTTGCCTGCCCCTTTCGATCAGCCAATCATGCTGATTCGCGAGGGTGGTGTGATTGCCTTGAATGTAGCCGATCAACATTTTGCCTCACCCGCGGATGAAAGGGCGTTCATGGTGGCACCCTTTAAGACGGAAGGCGTCGCTCAGGGGGGATCCGTGGAGGACGACGGTGAAACGGAAGCATGGCGTAGTGGTAAGCAAGGCCGGTGGGATATCAGGCTCGAGTCCACGCGACGAAATCTGGTGCTCTCGGTTACCCGTCTTGGGCACATGCCAGGCAGGCAGAATCAGTTGCAGATATTGATTCCACGCAGCGAGACGAGACCAGTTGTTTTCCAAAATGTTGCGTTGATATCGGATAACGCGGCTGGCCCGTGGCGTAGCTTGACTGTACGAGTGTCGTGAGGCATCCGGTTATTTGAAGATATAAGCTAACCGTGTGCAGCAAGTCTGGCGGCCGCGCGTGCAACAATCTCCGTCCGTTTCGCGACGTTCGCCGCGGTACGTTGACGAGCGACTTCAAGGACGGACGGGGGCGCGGTGTCAGGGCTGCCCGCGGCGAATGGCGGTGCCGGCGCATATTCGATTTGCAGTTGAATGGCTTGTGCTTCGTCGACCCCGACAAGTTCCCCGACCAATGTCAGTGCGAAATCGATTCCCGCAGTGACACCGCCGCCAGTCAGCAGGTTCCCGTCACGAACGACGCGTTCCTGGACCGGCTGTGCGCCAAACCGCGACAACAATGCATGGTAGGCCCAGTGCGTCGTCGCGCGACGCCCATGAAGCAGTCCGGCGGCGCCCAGTACCAATGCACCTGTGCAAACCGAGGTGATAAAAGTAGCCTGGGCCGCCTGTTCGCGGATGAATGCAAGCGTGACGTTGTCTTCCATTACCTCGCCCACGCCTGCGCCTCCAGGAATGCAAATGACATCCAACGTAGGGCAATCGTCGAATGTCGTGTCAGGTGCCAACGGTAATCCGTTGCTGGCTTTCACGGTCGCCAACGCTTTCCAGATCAGATGAATGCGCACATCCGCCAACGATGCAAAGACATCGTATGGACCTGCGAGGTCGAGGTGTTGCACGCCAGGAAAAACGAGGAAGCCGATGCGAATGGTCATGTCGATATCGTAGGAGCAGGAGGGAATGACCGCCATGTTGCATGGCGCGTCGATGAGTATTGGACAGATGCACTGTACACGTGTAGCGTATGGCGTAAAGGCCAATCAGGCCGCAATTTACGCCATTCTCTCGTGTCCGATACGCTTCGAACCGTCAACATACTGGCTTTTGACGACGTACAACTTCTCGATGTCTCCGGGCCCATGCAGGTGTTCGCGTCAGCGAACGAGCTCTGCCTGGAACGCGGCAAACAGCGCCCGTACGAGGTTCGTGTGGTATCGGCGTCCGGTAAAGTGGTGTCTTCCGCGGGTTTAGGACTTGACACCTTTCCGCTACCCGTCGCAGGCGCGGGTGCCGATACGTTCATCGTAGCGGGTGGGCGCGGCGTACATGCCGCGTCGAAAGACCTCACGCTTTTGAGATGGGTGCGTGAACACACTGAAGCAGTGAGAAGGATTGCATCGGTGTGTACTGGCGCCTTTCTGCTGGCGGCGGCGGGACTGCTTGATCAGCGACGCGTTGTAACGCATTGGGCGCATTGTCAGGCGCTTGGTCATCTCTATCCGATGCTGCGCATTGAGCCAGATCCCATTTATATACGGGACGGCGAGGTATGGACCTCGGCAGGTGTTACCGCCGGCATCGATCTTGCCCTCGCGTTCGTGGAGGCGGATTGCGGTCGCGGGCTGGCCTTGGACGTGGCCCGAGAGCTCGTTGTATTTCTTAAACGGCCTGGCGGCCAGGCACAGTTCAGTGCCACATTGCTACTGCAGAACGCCAGCGATGATTTCGAAGCGCTTCACGCATGGATCGCAGAGAACCTCACATCCGATATGTCGGTGCCGGCGCTCGCGAGACGGGCTGGCATGAGTGAGAGAAGCTTCGTGCGTCACTATCGCGACAAAACCGGCAATACACCGGCACGGGCAATCGAATTGTTTCGCACGGAAGCGGCCCTGCGGCTACTTGTCGATACGGCATTGCCAGTCAAACGCATCGCGTTGAAGTGTGGTTTTGGGAGCGAAGATTCCCTGCGGCGAAGTGTCATGAAGGTATGCGCGGTCACGCCGCAAGCCTACCGTGAACGCTTTGGTGGGCAAACGACGTCGCGGTAGCGCGGCAGCGTGCGAAAGCCGGTAACCTTCATTGCCATGCACGAAATGGGTGCGGTCGGCTTCGGACACATTCCTGTAACCCTCTTCCTATGATGATTTCCGATATTCCGCATTAGCACATACGGAAATATTGGTTCGGCCACCGCCGTCCTTTTGCTAACGTCATGCCGATTATTCCGTGAGCGCCGCCTGCTTATCACGCGGCGCTGCCTAAACGAGGTGTCGACATGATGGGAAATCACGCACGGGGCCGAATCGACGGCCGGAGGATAGGAGGAGCGACCGTCCGATGAATGTCTTTTGGTTCATTCCTACCCACGGAGACAGTCGCTACCTGGGGACTTCCGAGGGCGCTCGCGCCGCGGATTTCGACTATTTTCGTCAGATTGCCGTTGCGGCCGACACGCTCGGTTACGAAGGGGTGTTGCTGCCGACGGGGCGATCCTGCGAGGACGCATGGGTTGTCGCATCGTCGCTCATGCCGTTCACGCAGCGTCTTAAATTCCTCGTCGCAATCCGGCCGGGGCTATCTTCTCCTGCCTTGTCGGCGCGAATGGCATCCACGTTCGATCGACTGTCGAAAGGGCGGCTATTGATCAATGTCGTAACGGGCGGCGACCCGGCCGAGCTCGCCGGAGACGGCATTTTTACGGATCATGATACGCGTTACGAAGTGACCGACGAATTCCTGCATATCTGGCGTGGCCTCCTCGCTGCCTCCCATGCGGGCGAGACAATCGAATTCGACGGGAAACACCTGCAAAGCAAAGGCGGGAAGATATTGTATCCGCCGATACAATCGGCGCATCCGCCATTGTGGTTTGGCGGTTCGTCACCGGCGGCGCATGCGATTGCCGCCGATCATATCGATACCTATCTGACTTGGGGCGAAACACCCGACGCCGTTGCCAGAAAGATTGCCGATATACGACAACGGGCGAAGGCGAAAGGGCGAAAGATTACATTCGGCATCCGGCTGCATGTGATCGTGCGCGAGACGGAGGCGGAGGCATGGTCCGATGCGGACAAGCTGATCAGTCGATTGGATGACGATACCATTGCGCGTGCGCAAGCATCGTTTGCAAAGATGGATTCGGAAGGGCAGCGGCGGATGGCGGCACTGCATAATGGCCGACGTGACAAGTTGCAGATTTATCCCCACCTTTGGGCGGGGGTTGGCTTGGTACGTGGCGGTGCGGGGACGGCTCTGGTCGGGAATCCGGAGCAGGTCGCGGCATTGATGAAAGAGTATGCGGCGCTGGGCGTGGAAACCTTCATTCTCTCTGGATATCCGCATCTGGAGGAATCTTACCGCTTCGCGGAGCTGGTATTTCCATTGCTGCCACGGGAGCAGAAAACCCGGTCAGGTGGTCTGTTATCCGGCCCATTTGGTGAAGTCGTCGGCGCGGGCTTGCTGCCGCGTGCCGCGGCATAGCGTGGTACACCCGTTCAGACTTCTTAAAAAACCATATCAAAAGCAGAAATGCTTGGTTTTGCCTGGCTGTCGTGCGAGATAAGCTCCATCAAATTCTACCAGCGATAATTTGGTGAGCCATATGTCCATTTCAGATGACTTTCGGGTTGAAGTCAGGCTTGCACAGACGAGCCCGATGATGTACGCGGATGATTTACGGAATATATGTGCCGCAGCGGCGATGACGTTCTTCGTGATTGTCACTCGCTGTTCATCCGCACATCACGTCTTTGCCGATTCCTTGCTCTGAGCTTTCGACCATGGCTTATTCCCAATCTGAATCATCGCAGCCACACGTGGTCGGATCGCGCGATCCGGGAACCTATCGCGCGTCACATGCCGCGCTACCTTCGCCGGATGCGCGGGCGAAAAGCAAGGGGCAATTCAACCGACGCGTTGCGTTTGTGGGTGCCATGGCCACCGCGGCGTGGACCGCATTGGCAGCGATCGTCGGCATCTGGCCGAATTACGACGACTTCCCCGAAACAAGCACACTGGCTTGGCTGTCAGTGGTGCTCGCAGCCGTATTGTTCTTCGCGACGATATCGGGATCGCGCAGGCATGCCGAGGCGCTTGCCGATGCGCGCATTGGTGCGATAACGCGCGTGTTCCCGTGGGCAATCGCGCTGGCTGTCGTGTTGTCCGGATGGGAGGTCGTGACAGCAAAGCTGGGTCTCTTGCCCCGGCCGTTTTTCGCGCCGCCGCAGGCCTTGCTGGACGTATTCCGTAACGACTACATCAAGTTGGGAACAAGCCTCCTGTATTCACTGCGGTTATTGTTCCTTGGTTATGTGGCAGGCGCGATGACCGGGTTTGTGGTTGGCGTTGGCGTGGGGTGGTCGCGGATCGTCGGGTATTGGGTCCATCCCATCCTGCGGATCATCGGGCCGTTACCTGCCACCGCGTGGTTGCCACTGGCATTTTTCTTTTTCCCATCTAGCTTCTCCGCGAGCATCTTCCTGATCGCGCTCGCCAGTGGGTTTCCTGTTGCCGTGCTGACATGGTCGGGCGTGGCGAGTGTCAATCCGGCTTTTTACGATATCGCGCGCACGCTGGGTGGAAAGCCTTGGTTCCTGGTCTTGCGTGTTGCCGTGCCAGCGGCGTTGCCATCGGTATTCGTCGGTTTGTTCATGGGACTTGGGGCATCCTTTTCGGTATTGGTCGTCGCCGAGATGATGGGCGTGAAGGCGGGATTGGGCTTCTATCTGCAATGGGCGCAAGGATGGGCCGCGTACGCGAATATGTATGCGGCGTTATTGGTGATGGCGTTGATGTGCTCAGGCCTGATCACGTTGCTATTTGCCGTTCGCGGAAGATTACTTGTATGGCAGAAGGGGCTTCTCAAATGGTAACGATCGTCGAAAACCAGGCGGCATCGGCACATGCATCCATCGGCCCTGCGGTCGGCTATCTGGATATTCGCGATGTCAGCCATGCCTTTGTATTGGATGGCACTTCGTTGCCGGTGTTGGATAACGTACGATTTTCCGCTGAACCGGGCGATTTTGTCGCATTGCTGGGGCCAAGCGGCTGCGGAAAGTCGACGCTGTTACGATTGGTTGCGGGCCTTGAAGCCCCGCGTGAAGGCGCCATCTATTACAACAACGACCGTGTTGCCGGCCCGGATCCGCATCGGGTTGTTGTATTTCAAGACCCAACGCTTTATCCCTGGTTGACCATCCGTCGCAACGTCGGTTTGGGGCCGGCCGCGCAGGGTCGACGCGATGCGGACCGTCGCATCGACGAAGCGTTGGAGACGGTGGGTCTTGCCGCGTTCGCCAATGCCTACCCGCACCAATTGTCAGGTGGCATGGCACAGCGTGCCGCGTTGGCGCGTGCCCTTGTCAATGACCCATCGCTGCTGATCCTGGACGAACCTTTCGGCAAGTTGGATTCGCTGACGCGTTTGAACATGCAAAGTGAGTTATTGGCATTGTGGCATCGGATCCGTTTTACAACGCTTTTGGTGACGCACGATGTGGAAGAGGCATTGTTCATGGCCACGCGCGTGATCGTATTCAGCGACCGCCCTGCGTGCATCATTGCCGATATCCCGAATGATCGACCCTATCCGCGACATCGCGATGATCCGCACCTTGTTGCCTTGCGCCAGCATGTGCTGGGACAACTTGGCGTGGCCGTATCGTGAGCGTGACGTGAAGGATTTCCCTGTCTTTGTAGTATCGGCGGCCCCGGGTGTTGTGAGGCGAAGTACGCCGCCGTTGCACGGGAACTGCTTCGTTATGAAATAAGTAATGACATTAAATTGGTTCCCTGTCTGGTGATTCGAATGCAAAGTGGCGAAGCCAGATCGCGGCGCGGGGCAGAGATGCCCCTGGTCTTGCCGCGTCGTTTCTTGCTGCAAGCGTATTCCGCTAAAACCGATGACCGGAGGGGAATTCATCATGCTAATTGCCTCGGAAGACGAGACCTTCGCTGAGACTGTACTGGGTTACGCCCGCGAAACCGCGCGCGAAAGCAGGCTGGCCTATGCCGGGGGCGTGAGTCCTGCCGACGCCTGGACCTTGGTGTCGCGCGGCGAGGCGCTGCTGGTCGACGTCCGTACCGCCGAAGAACGGAAATTCGTTGGCCATGTGCCCGACACCGTGCATGTGCCGTGGGCGACCGGAACCAGCTTGACACGGAATCCCCGTTTCGTTCGCGAGCTGGAGGCCAAGGCGGGCGGCAAGGACGCCGTGATACTGCTGCTCTGCCGTAGCGGCAACCGCTCGGCACAGGCCGCGGATGCCGCCGCGAAAGCCGGTTTTTCGCACGTGTTCAATGTCCTGGAAGGTTTCGAAGGCGATCTGGATGCCGCGCAGCATCGCGGGGGCGTCAACGGTTGGCGTTTCCGCCAGCTACCTTGGATTCAAGATTAGTTTTGCTTATAAGGGGCACCAACGTGGCCGCATTCGACATCGACGGGATCGTTCGTTCCCTGCATACTGCCCGGCATGATTGGCGTAAGCGTCAGCAGCGCGCCATCGAAGCGGGCGGCCGCGATCTTCCCTCGCCGGACGCACTGAAAGCGATCGTCGATGCCTTGAAAGGCGTGTTGTTTCCCATGCGCCTGGGTCCGCCCGATCTACGCCAGGAAAGTGAAGACCTGTACGTCGCGCACAGCCTGGACGCAGCGTTGAACGCCTTGTTGATTCAGGCGCGGCTCGAGTTGCGCTATTCCGCGCGGTACCGTGACGGTGGCGAGTTGGCCAAGGTCGACGCTCACGACATCGTGCAGACATTCGCGTCGCGGTTGCCGGATATCCGCTCACGTCTTGATGCCGATGTGCTTGCGGCGTTCCAAGGCGATCCCGCGGCGGGCAGCGTCGATGAAGTGCTGCTTTGCTATCCAGGGATTCTTGCAATTATTCACCACCGGCTTGCACACGAATTGTTCACGCTGGGCTTGCCTTTGCTAGCGCGAATGCTTGCCGAGCGCGCGCATGGCGAGACCGGTGTGGATATTCATCCAGGGGCGCGCATAGGTCAAGGCTGTTTCATTGATCATGGGACGGGCGTGGTGATTGGTGAAACGGCGATCATCGGCGAGCGAGTTCGTATCTATCAGGCTGTCACGCTAGGTGCGAAACGCTTTCCACGGGACGCGGCAGGTAATCTCGAAAAAGGTCTCGCACGTCATCCAATCGTCGAGGACGACGTCGTTATTTACGCAGGGGCGACAATACTCGGTCGTATCACGATTGGCCGCGGCGCGGTGATCGGCGGAAACGTCTGGCTGACGCAGGATGTGGCGCCAGGCAGTCACGTGACCCAGGCCGTGGCCTCTACCGCTGTATCCCGTCCGGTGGCCGCACCCGTGCCATCGGCGCTCCCTACCCGCGCGACGGCATGACACCCTTGATCAGGCAATTCGGTGTGACTGTGAGACGCTACCGCGAAGCGCGGCGATGGTCGCAGGAGCAGCTTGCGGAACATGCCGGCCTCAATCGTTCCTATGTGGGCGAAGTCGAGCGCGGCGAGGTGATCGCGTCCATATTGACCGCGGAGAAACTGGCGAACGCGCTCGATCAACCTATTACATCGCTATTGCGGCAGACAGAACGCCGCCATATTGGCACGCTCAGTAGCGCGGTCGATTGATATTTCATAGGAATATCGGAGTGATGGCTATAGCCTGTTGAGGGCGGCGCGTTCCACTCGTCATAATCTCCGCGCGTTATAAGCTTTCCCGTTTTTCTTCTAACCCGGAGCCCGATATGTCGACCGTAGCAAATGGTCCGACCACGCTGAGCGATCAGGCAGCGCGCCAGCTTGCGAATGCCACGAAGACCGTCCCCCAGCTCGCCACCATTACGCCCCGCTGGCTGACCCACCTCCTTCAATGGGTGCCGGTGGAAGCCGGCATCTACCGATTGAATCAGGTCAAGAATCCTGAGGCAGTGAAGGCCGCATGTACGCAGCGCGAAGACGAACAGGTACTGCCCCAGACGTTCGTGCCCTACGAAGAAGCGCCACGGGAATACTTTCTTAATGCGGTCAGTACCGTTCTGGATGTACATACGCGTATCTCGGACTTGTATAGCAGTCCGCACGATCAGATCAAGGAACAACTGCGCCTGACGATTGAAACAATCAAGGAGTTGCAGGAAAGCCAACTAATCAATAACGCCGAATACGGCCTGCTGGCCAATGTCACCGACGAGCAGCGCGTGTATCCGTTGACGGGTGCGCCAACACCGGACGATATGGACGAGTTGTTGAGCAAGGTATGGAAGGAGCCGGCATTTTT
Organism: Robbsia andropogonis; assembly: GCF_034047095.1. Classification (NCBI taxonomy): domain Bacteria; kingdom Pseudomonadati; phylum Pseudomonadota; class Betaproteobacteria; order Burkholderiales; family Burkholderiaceae; genus Robbsia; species Robbsia andropogonis. The sequence goes on from NZ_CP139166.1 coordinate 336,142, forward strand.
CCTGACCCATCCATTGGCGATTGCCGCATTCGGCCGTGAATGCACTCGCCGCGGTGTGCCCCCGCCGACAGTGAGCCTGTTCGGATCGCAGTTCATCACCTGGCGCGGTATCCCGCTGATTCCGTCGGACAAGGTGCCGGTTGCCGATGGCAAGACGTCGATCCTGCTGCTGCGCGTGGGCGATAAACGCCAAGGCGTGGTTGGTCTTTACCAGCCCGGCGTGGCTGGCGAACAAGGTCCCGGTTTGTCGGTACGGTTCATGGGGATCAACAATCAGGCGATTGCTTCTTACTTGATTTCGCTATATTGCTCACTCGCGGTCCATTCACCGGATGCACTCGCGGTTCTCGAAGACGTGGAGATCGGCAAGTACCATGACTACCCCGACACCTACCGCTGATATCGCCAATCCGGGGGCGCAGGCACCGGCGGGATTACCCGATCCGGGCACACTCGCGCGGCTTGCGACGGCGTTCTTTACGGCATTGCCGGGACAATCGCCCGCATCGTCGCTGGTGCCGGGAAGCGGTGCGCCAGGGGGCGTGACGATAGTATTGCCACAGGCTGTTACCGCATTGAACGTCGCCGCGAATCCCGCCCCCGGGGGCTCGCCGTTCGCAGGGCCCGGCGGCACCGGCACCGGCGCTTCTTCTTCCGGCGTTCCAGTAGGGGCACTTCCTGGAACAAACCTGTTATCGTCGGCACCCACGCAGGTGCTGACACTCGGCAATCGCGCACCGTCGCTTGCACCACATGCATCCGCCGGGAATGATATACCCGATACCGTGGTGACAACCGCACCGACCATCGAGCCGCGTACGGGAGGAACCGCGCTGGGTGGTACACCGGGTATCACTTCCTCTCTTTTCTACTTTATCGACAGCGCATCACATGGATGGCGTGCCCAGCCCGCTGCCGTCGTGCCCCCCGCACGCGCGACGGTGGCACCTGAGGCGTTCGGCCTGCCGGACGCCAACAGCTTGCGTGATTTGCTGTCATCGAACCATCGGCATGCATCCCAGAGCGGTTCGGAAGCGCCCCCACGGTACTTCCTCGACGAGCCGGATGCTCCGGACTACTCGAGAAGACCCATCACCTCGGATCGGTTTGACGGTGAACGCCGTTTTACGTCAACGCACGCGACATTCGATGTCGATGCCGTGCGCCGCGATTTCCCGATCCTGCGCGAGCGCGTAAACGGCAAGCCGCTTGTGTGGCTGGATAACGCGGCCACCACGCATAAGCCGCAAGCGGTCATCGATCGTCTTGCGTATTTTTATTCGCATGAGAACTCGAATATCCATCGCGCGGCGCATGCGTTGGCCGGGCGTGCCACCGATGCATACGAGCATGCTCGCGATACCGTACGGCGTTTCATCGGAGCCGCGTCGTCCGACGAGATTATCTTCGTTCGGGGCACGACCGAAGGGATCAACCTGGTGGCAAAGACATGGGGCGAACAGAACGTCGAAGCCGGAGACGATATCATCGTCTCGCATCTCGAACATCACGCAAATATCGTCCCGTGGCAGCAACTGGCTTCGCGGAAGGGCGCGACCTTGAAGGTGATTCCGGTCGACGATTCCGGACAGGTCAAATTGGATGCATTCCGCCAATTATTGACTCACCGAACCAAGATCGTCTCCGTCACGCAGGTCTCGAATGCACTCGGTACCGTAGTGCCGGTAAAGGAGATTGTCGCGCTCGCGCATAGCGTAGGCGCCGTGGCGCTCGTCGACGGTGCGCAATCGATTTCGCATATGCGGGTGAACGTGCAGGCGATCGATGCTGACTTTTTCGTGTTTTCAGGACACAAGATCTACGGTCCGACGGGCATTGGCGCGGTCTATGGAAAGCGTCATTTGCTCGACGCCATGCCGCCTTGGCAGGGCGGTGGCAATATGATTGCCGATGTGACCTTCGAACGGACTGTTTTCCAAGCGCCTCCTAGCCGTTTCGAAGCGGGCACCGGTAACATTGCGGACGCGGTGGGGCTCGGGGCGGCACTCGAATACGTCGATCGCATCGGGATCGAGCGCATTGCACGGTACGAGCATGATCTGCTTGCGTATGCAACCGAACGACTTGGGCGAGTGCCGGGGGTGAGATTGGTTGGTACCGCCAACGAGAAGGCGAGCGTGCTGTCGTTCGTCCTGAAAGGCTATGAAACCGAAGAAGTCGGCCGGGCCCTGAATGATGAAGGGGTCGCCGTGCGGTCTGGTCATCACTGCGCCCAGCCCATATTGCGTCGGTTTGGCCTTGAGGCGACGGTTCGACCTTCGCTGGCGTTCTACAACACACGCGACGAGGTCGATCTCCTGACGTCAGTCGTACGGCGTTTGTCGGGACGGCGCTAAGGAGCGGGCAGCGGCTTAAAACACGAATAAAGCATAAGATAAGCCCAAAAAAATGGTTTTGGCCGTTGCCCTACGACGATAGTCTGGTAATCGTCGTTCCCCTCACCGGGATTGTGGCTCGCTCATCGACCAGTCGTCATCGCGCTCCACAATGCCCTTTACGTCAAAGGATGCTTGCGATGAGTGCAGTGATCAAGGAAGTGGCCGCGAACAGTGTGAAGGTCAAGCCGATATCCGCCCATATCGGTGCCCAAATCGAGGGCGTCGATCTCTCCGTGCCACTACGACCCGAGCAGGTTGTCGCGATCCGAGCGGCATTGCTGAAGTGGCGCGTGATCTTCTTTCGCGACCAACCGCTGACGCATGCGCAGCAGGTTGCATTTTCCGCGCAGTTTGGTGCGTTGACGCTCGGCCACCCGGTGTTTGGACACGTACCGGGGCATCCCGAGGTGTATTCCATCGACAAGTTCCGTCAAGCAACGCGCTTTAGCGGCCAAGGTGTCCAGCGTCCGTGGACCGGCTGGCATACGGACGTGACGGCGGCCGTCAATCCGCCATTTGCTTCCATCCTCCGGGGCGTGACCATCCCGCCGTATGGTGGTGATACCCAATGGACAAATCTGGTAGCGGCATATGAAGCGCTTTCCGCGCCCTTGCGCGCGTTTGTCGACGGCCTGCGCGGGGTACATCGTTTTGCGCCGCCAGCGGGTGTGCATGCCAGCCATGATTACAAGCAGGCCGTGGAGCAACGCATCCTTGTCACCGAGCATCCTCTCGTGCGAGTGCATCCCGAGACCGGGGAGCGGGCACTGTATGTCAGTCCGAGCTTCTTGAAGCATATCGTCGGATTAACGCCGCGCGAGAGTCAGGCGGTGCTCGAATTATTGTGGGAGCATGTGACGCAGCCGCGCTTCACGGTGCGCTTCAAATGGGAAGCCGGCAGCCTAGCATTCTGGGATAACAGATCAACCGCGCACTTGGCTCCCACCGATATTTTCGACCTCGACTTTGATCGGCAGCTTTATCGCACGACCTTGGTGGGGGACATACCGGTGGGACCGGACGGTCGGCCATCTGAAGCATTGGAAGGCTCCCCCGTCAACGCCGCCGCCGCATTGGCGTTGAATTGAGTGCGGGTGGTGACCAGACGGCAGGAGCGCGCCGTCATTGTCCAGGTCGGTGCTTCGAAAGCAGGACGCGATTTCGCGACGCGTCACGCCGGATTGCCTTCACCGCCGCACTGAACCTCAATGCCGCCGTGGCGTTCTATCGCGATCGGAAGCGTCGCATGTCGTCAGTATTTACGCGTTTGTTCGTCTGAACCTGATCGGTACGCCTGAGTCTATCGCAAGGGACTTCATGGAATCGTTCGAACAGGACGCTGCGGATGGCTTCGTGCTGAAAGGAACCAACGCCTTTTGCACCGTTGCGAATGAAGTGTTTCCGATCTTGCGGGAAAGAGGCATTTTGCGCCGCCTGCCAGCAAGGGATAGACGTTCCCGCAGGCGCTGTACCGCGGGTCGTCTGCGCGCATACGCTAGTGTGGGGATAGATTTACGCCGATCGGTTTGTCTATTTGCTATTGCAAAAATAAAAAATATCATTGCCCGTCTCACAACTTGCTCAAAAAATGTCATTTGATGCGGGCGTGGTCTGAACATTGCTACGTAACCGTTGCCGGTGATTCACTAATTCATAAAGGAATAGCAATGACGACAACGACAAAGATTTTGAACGGCCTGATTGAAACTTCAATCGATGGTGAAAAAGGGTTCCGCAAGGCCGCTGAGGATACGCAAGATAGTAGTCTAAAAGCGCTGTTTATTGAACGGGCAGGGGAGTGCGCGGCAGCGGTAACCGAACTCCAGGCAGAAGTAGGCAGATTAGGTGCATCGCCGGAAGATGAAGGCTCGTTTGCCGGCACGTTGCATCGTGGTTGGCTTTCGGTGAAAGCGGCCGTGGCGTCGCATGACGATCTGGCGGTCCTTGAGGAAGTCGAGCGTGGGGAAGATGCCGCCAAGAAGAATTATCGTGAAGCACTTGCCCAAGATCTTCCGCCGGAAGTGCGTACGTTGATCGAAAAACAAAATCAAGGTGTCATTCGTAACCACGATCGTATTCGCGATCTGCGTAACGAGCGGCGCGCGGCTGAATAATAGAGCGGGAGTGACTGCGGCCGCGTCAATGGCATGCTATGTCTCATCTGAATCGGCGTGATCCTTGAAGCGGCGCATGAAGGACAGAATAATTAGCGCCAGGATGGCGCTCGTGACCGCTGTCGCTTCTCGCCCCATGCCGGCCGCTACACCAACCGCCGCGGTCAGCCAGAGACTCGCTGCGGTGGTCAAGCCATGAATGGCGCGATCCTTGTCAATTTTGATAATGGCCCCTGCCCCTAAAAAACCAATGCCCGCGATAAGTCCTTGGAGCACGCGGCTCATATCGACAATGGTCATCCCGCTTTGCAGCGGAATAAGCACGAACATGGCCGCCCCGAGTCCCACGAGCATATGTGTTCTCAGTCCGGCCGCGGATTGGCGGCTCTCCCGCTCATAACCAATGGCGCCGCTCAGCGCGATGGCGACCAACAGGCGAATCAGAAGCTCGGTCCATTGCGAAGCGTCATGGAGATCAGAGAACTCCTTCACGATGACCTGACCTATTTCGTGTAATACGGATGGCATAACGCATACTCCATGACAAATTGGAGTAACTATAGCGTGAAATGAGGTAGAAAATTACCGGGTGAAGGGACTGACCGACAATGTTGGTCAACCATCCGTGTCCGTTCCGAATTCGTCCTTGTAGCGATGATCCGTTACGCTTTTCTCGCCCATCGGAACATCCGCACGACAGATTAACCGACATCCGTGTCGTTCGCCGTTTCAGAGAACGGTCTGGATCTGCTCGGGTGCCCCATCGACTATTACGTTGGCTGATCTTCCAGCACCAGTAAATTGTCGTGAGAAAAACTCAGTGAAATCGGCTGTCCCCGCTCGGGTAGTCGACGGTTCGGATCGTTGAAGATATCCAACGAGATGGCAGCGTTATTGACACTGGTTTTGACGCGCACCACCGCGCCCAGGAATTGTACGTCCTGTACGGTAGCGCGCAGTGCATTGCGCCCCGCCACGGGCGCGTCTATGGAAATCGCTTCCGGGCGCAGTGCCAACGCGCGCTGCTTGCCGATGTCGCTGTGTTGCAAAGGGTGTGTGGTGACCAGCTCCTGATCTCCGAGCATCATGCGGCCACTGCGTGCGTCCACCACTTGTGCCGATAAAATATTCAAAGTACCAACGAAGGACGCGACAAAACGGGTACGCGGGTAGTTATAGATTTCCGATGGGGTCCCGATATGTTCGATCCGGCCCTCGTTCATGACGACGATGCGGTCCGAGATCGACAACGCTTCTTCTTGATCATGAGTAACGAAGATCGAGGTGATACCCAAGTCCCGCTGCAACGCGCGGATATCTTGACGCAATGACACGCGGATTTTTGCGTCGAGGGCGGATAGCGGTTCGTCCAACAGCAGGACTTGCGGCTTGCTCGCCAACGCTCGGGCCAAGGCCACGCGTTGTTGTTGGCCACCGGAAAGCTGCCACGGATAGCGTTGTCCAAGTAGCGGCAATTTGATCAGTTCCAGCATCTCGCCCACACGAGTTTTGATGGCGGCTTTCGAGGCGCCGGCGATCCGCAAGCTGAAGCCGATATTCTCGGCTACGGTCATATTGGGGAACAGCGCGTACGACTGGAACACCATGCCAATATTGCGTTGCCGCGGTCGGAGGTGTGTCACGTCGCGCCCGTCCATATGAATCGTCCCGCTGGTCGGCGATTCAAAGCCGGCGATCATCCGTAAAACCGTGGTCTTGCCGCAGCCCGATGGTCCCAAGAAGGTAATGAATTCGCCGCGCTCGATGCTGATTGCGAAATGATGCAAGGCGACGTTCGTCCCGAACGATTTGAGCAGATCTTTGATATCGAGAAAAGCCATGATGCGATGCCTCGTGCCATTCAGGCTTTACGGGTGGCAGACTGCTTCAGCGAGTCGAACAGTTGAATCAATCCCATCGAGGCCCAGGTAACGGCAAACGCAATGATCGCCAGGGCAGATGGTTCGTAAGCGCGGTTGGCGCCGATCAATTGCAGATACGGTCCGAACGCCGGGCGGTCGAGAAGACTGGCGAACGTGAATTCACCGATCACGATAGCGAAGGTAAGGAAAGCGCCGGACAATAGTGCCGTGCGAATATTGGGCAGAATCACCCGCAATAGGATAGTGGTCCAACCGGCGCCCAGACATTCAGCTGCTTCGGTGAGCGAACGCACGTCGATGGCCCGCAGTCCGGTATCGATCGAACGATACATATAGGGTAGCGATAGCGTCACGTAGCCGAAAATCAGCAAGATATTGGTACGACCCGCACTACCGGTCAAGGGCAGCCAGCTGCTGCTGTTATAAATACGCAAATAGCCGAAGACGATGACAATGGCGGGAATCACCAGTGGCAATAGGGTGATTGACTCGATTACGGGCGCCAGTTTTGGCAAACGAAGCTGTACCCAGAATGCGGTAGGCGCGACCAGAAAGATGCCTGTGACAATCGTCAAGATGGCCATCAAGACCGAATAACCGAAGGAAGCCTGGAAATTCGGGTCGCTTAGCACGACACGGTAAGCATCAAAACTATAAGTGCCGCGCCGCATTCGCAAACTGAATTCAAATGTGGCGATCAAAGGAATCATGAAGTAGAGCGCGCCGACAACCATAGCGATCCAGGCGCCGACGCGTGAAGGCTTCTTTTGCATGTTCATCAGCGTCCTCGTGCGGCACGTGCTCGCAGCCAGATATAACCGCCGTTAGACAGACCGGTGATTATTACCATGCCCACTGCCAATGCATAACCTAAATTCGGGTTATGCAATACATCGCCACGAATTTGCGCAAATAGCAAGATAGGCACGATATTCAGCGAACTGCCGGTGAGTGCATAAGCGGTAGCCACCGCACCGAAAGCGTTCGCGAAGAGCAGTAAAGATGCGCCGAGCACGGTAGGCCAAAGTACCGGCAGCGCAACGTGGCGCCAATAATGCCATGCGCTGCCGCCCAGACATTCGCATGCTTCACGCCATTCGCGTTTCAATCCGTCTAGCGCTGGCGTGACGATCAAGATCATCAAAGGCATCTGAAAGTATAAATACGTCAGCGTCAAGCCGGCAAAACTCAGGATGCTGAAACCCGTAGAATACAGATTGAAATCGAAGTACTTGCGGAGCATCACGGTCACCAGACCCATGCGACCCAATGTACAGATGAAGGCGAATGCCAGTGGCACCCCGGCGAAGTTTGACGCCACGCCGGAGAAGGTGCTTAGTGTCGGCCTGATCCACGCAGGCAATCCACCTTGTGCGGCTGCCCACGCCAGCAAAGTGCCAAAGATACCACCAATGAAGGCCGACGCCGCGCTGACCTTGATGCTGATCCAGTATGCGTTCAGCACTTCCGGGGTCAGCAGCGAGCGAAAATTTGCCAATGTGAAATGTCCGCTCTGATCGCGAAACGCGTCGATCACGAGTGAAGCCGTCGGCAATATCAAAAAAAACAGCGCAAACGCCAGAAATGGCAAGACGCCAAGCCAACTGAACAGGTTTTTTCCAAACGCCCGTCCGCGCGCATTCGGCGCGTGCTGATGCGTAGGGGGCGTCATCAGTTCGGCCTGCACCGATCCGGCTTTCGAGGGGACACTCATCGGCAGATTTGTGAAGTAATGCGACTCGGGCACCCGCGCGAGTCGGCTGGCTAGGCTAGGGAGCGGGGGCGGTGTGGCGTGCGTACTGGAACGGTGCCCTGCGTACGTTCCAAGCACGACGTTACCGCCTGGCGTTGCTGCATGATGTCCACGGCACGAATGCAGCGAACTACTTCAGTGCATCAGCTCACCGATTTACATCACCGCGCTACTTCACACTCGCGCCCACGGTGGTGTCCCATTGTTTGGTGATGGCTTCCTTATAGGCATTTTGATCGGCCAGCGTCGGGAACAGGGCGCGTTTATACGCGTCGGCTGCCGGAAGCTTGGCCAACAGAGCTTGCGGGACTTTGTTCGCTGCAACCAGGCTGTTGTAGCGGATCGGGTGGCAATAACCGCTCAGCCATGCCAACTGACCTTCGTCCGAATACAAGTATTCCATCCATAATTTGGCGGCATTCGGATGCGGTGCGAACGCACTAATCGCTTGCACGTAAACGCCTGCAACCACGCCTGTCTTTGGCACGATTACTTGCACATTCGGATTGCCCTTGAGCGTGTCGCGGTCGGCCAAGGCGTTGTAGTCCCAGCGCATGATGATCGGCGTGGTGCCTTGTGCCAAGGATGCTGCTTTGCCGATTACCGGCACGAAGTTGCCGCGCTTGTTCAGTTCGGAAAAGAATTGCATGCCGGCTTGTGCCGATTTCACCGGGTCGCCGCCAGCGGTCGGCTTGCCTGCCGCATATACCGCTTGAATGGCTTCGTTCGCCGAGCGGGGGTCGCCCGCCAGGGCTACCGCGTTCTTATAATCAGCATGCAGCAGATCACTCCAATCGGTCGGAGCCTTGGAGACCATGTCCATGTTCACTTCAAAGGACATGACACCGTAATAATCGCCGTACCAATAACCGGCTGCGTCTTTGGCCGTCTCTGGAATCTCGCTCCACTCGGAAACCTTGTACGGCTGCAACAGACCTTGCGCCTTTGCCGTCGGTCCGAATGACAGCCCGACGTCGATGACGTCGGGCGCTTGCGGCCCCGTGTTGCCCTTGTTCGCCTTGATGGCTTCCACTTCATCGCCCGAACCTGCATCCGGGTTCAATTCGTTGATCTTGATGCCGTACTTCTTTTCAAAGCCAGCGATCATCGAACCGTAGCCGCACCATGTATGCGGCAACGCGATCACCGTCAATTGGCCTTCTTTCTTCGCTGCCGCCAATAGCCCTTCCGGCAATGCCGCATGGGCGGCCATCGACAAGCCGGTAAGGGTGGAGATGGAGAGGACGTGTGCCAGCCAATTGCGATTCATCGTGTTCCCTGACCTTTAGTAGGATGTAATGCTTGAGGTGCGCCCCGCACCATGCCGTTTGTAAGCACGTTTTGTTCGAAAATCATCCAGGCGTGCACGAGTGCCACCCATTCCGAATCAGGCATCATCATGCAATTGTCATGTGACAAACATGTGTTAAAGATCGTTCATGGAGTAGTATTTTACTTTTTTTGAAGGGGCGGCTGTATTTAGCGCTTCAGCTTGTTCTGAATAAATGGTAAGCATAACGAAATAAATAAATTGCTTTACCACTTGTGCGTGCGGACGGCCGCGATGATGTCATTCTTGAGCGCACGCCCAGCTCGTGCGCCGCATGCATCCGGCACAGAATCGAGCTGAAAATACGTATGTAATACGCGTTCAGAACATTGCATGGTGAGCGCCGAGCAGACGAAGCTTACTCAGGTGAGCGCTGCTGCACAAGGTAAGTCCGATCGATGTGCCCTTGCACCACTGCACTTAGCGCTAGGCTAATATTAAATACCTATATTTGCAAGTACGCAAAAATATGCAATGCATGTTCAGGTGATGTTATCCGTTTGTAATGATAGTATCGGTGCGCGTCCATCGGGTGCGGACGCCACCACGCTGCCTTGTTGCAATGTGGGCCGACGCCTTTGCGTCTGTCTTATCTCAATAAGGATCGAGTAAATGTGGCAGGAAGAGCGGCATCAACGTATTCGTGCATTGCTGTCGACGCTGGAGCGAGTGTCGACCGAACGCATCATGGCGGATTTGGAGGTGTCGCGCGAAACCGTGCGGCGCGATTTACTCGATCTGGAGGCGCTTGGTGCCTTGCGCCGCGTGCACGGTGGCGCCGTGGCGGCGCAAGTGGCCGGCGATAGCGAGGCGCCTATCGCCGAGCGCGCGCGCATGCGGGTGAAGGCCAAGGTCGCTCTGGCGCGTGCGGCCACCGGGATCATCAAAAGCGGCCAGACAATCTTTGTCGATGCCGGTACCACGACGGCGTTGCTGGCAGATGAATTGGCGAAGCTGGCCAATTTATTCATCGTGACGAATTCGGTCGACGTGGCCAGTCGTTTTCGCGGTGATGGACAGCAGAGTCGCAGTGCCAATGAAGTGCTGCTGCTAGGCGGGGGCTTGAGTCACCGTGCTTTGGCCACAGTCGGCGCGGCGACCATCCTCGACATCCAGCGTTATCGCGCCGACCTCGCCCTATTGTCACCGGTATCCGTCGATGAACACCAGGGTGCGAGTAATTTCGATCAGGAAGAAGCGGATGTCGCACGTGCCATGGTGGCCCATGCCGCGCGCGTGGTGATTCTGGCGGACTACAGCAAGATCGGTCAGCGCAGCCGCATCAGTTATTGCTTGCCTAAGCATATCGATGTGCTGATTACGAATGAAAAAGCGCGCGAAGCCGCATCGTTCGCCGCGCTCAAGCGTAAAGTGGGTGACGTCGTTCTCGCTTGAGCTGCCTGTTGGCAGGGTCCGCAAAGCCGCTTCAGGCACCTTGCCATATTGCCTTGGCATCATCCTCGCGTCGATTGGTCGTGCCGCCAGATCGCTTGAAAGTAGCGTTCCATCGCAGCTATTCGTTTTTCTCCGCGCTGCTGATCTTCTCTTCGCCCGCACGAGATAACACAATCAAAAGTCGGTTCGGTGACACTGCTTCATCATGTCCGGCAAAAACGGACTTGCAGTGCCTTCGCCAACACCTGTTTTATCGCTTGCACATTTTAGGCATATTGTACTTGTGTGTATTCGGTGATAGCGTGCATGATGCTGCCGACGACACGGATTTGCTTCGGGCAGCATGCAGCGCGAATGGCCTTGCCGCACTAGCAAACGCAGAGGAGTTCTGTATGGATCGACGTTTGGCTTTGTTCGACCTTGATCACACGCTTATCCCATTGGACAGCGATCAAGCGTGGGCGCAATTCATGATCCGCTTGGGTGTGGACGGCAGTGTTGCGCATGCGGCGGCCATCGATGAGTATTACCTGCGCTATGTTGCTGGCGAACGCGATATGGACGGCTATCTTGAATTGTCCTTGGCGCCCTTGGCGCGATTCTCCCGTGCGCAACTGCGAGATTGGCATCGGCAATTTATGGAGGCGGTGATATCTCCCGCCATTTTGCCTGCCGCGCGGGCCTTGCTGGCTGAGCATCAGCAGGCTGGCGACCTATGTTGCATCGTCACGGCGACCAATCGCTTTGTGACTGAACCGATTGCGGCCGCCTTGGGCGTCGCGCATTTACTGGCGATTGATTTGCGCACCGAAAACGACGATCCTGACGGCCCCTATACAGGTGAGATTCATGGCGTACCGACGTTTCGCGAAGGTAAAGTGATTCGTACGGAAGCATGGTTGGCAAGCCTGGGGCATCGCTTAAGTGATTTCTCCAGAAGCTATTTTTATAGTGATTCGATTAACGATTTGCCATTGCTCGAGCGTGTGACGGATCCGATCGCGAGCAATCCCGACGCGAGGTTGCGCGAGGTTGCGTTGCAGCGGCAGTGGCCCATCATCGAGCTGTTCCCTTGATTATTTTCACTACCTGCTTTTATTAAGAGACGGTACTGTAGGAGGCTAGCGTGATGCGGATTTCATTTCATCCCGTTAAGTGATGTATTAAGGTATGGAAAATAAAAGCGTTGCATGAATATTACCAATGCTTTCTGTTTGTTTTGAGATATTACCTCGTGCATAAGTTGTTTCACCTTCCTGCGTTTCCACAAAACTAGATAAGGATAACGAATGAAAAAGTTAGCAAATGTCGCGGCTGCCTTGACGGTGATATCTGTGACTGGCGCCGCTCATGCGCAAAGTTCAGTGACGTTGTACGGCCTGATCGATACCGGCATTACCTACACGCACAATAGCGGCGGCCATTCGACGCAAATTGCGATGACTTCCGGTAACGAGTCCGGTTCGCGCTGGGGGTTGAAGGGTTCGGAAGATTTGGGTGATGGCATGAAGGCCATCTTTACGTTGGAGAACGGTTTTAATTCCACCACCGGCACCTTGGGGCAGGGTAGTCGTGAATTCGGTCGTCAGGCTTTCGTCGGTTTGGTGACATCCGGTGCTGGCACGTTCACCCTGGGTCGCCAATACGATCCGTTGATAGATTTGGTACAGCCGGTGCAGGGTGATAATTACCTGGGCGGCATTTTCACTTCACCAGGCGATGTCGACAACGCCGATAATAGCGCGCGTTTCAACAACGCGATCAAGTGGGCCAGCCCGAACTGGGGTGGTTTGAAGGCGTCAGCCATGTACGCGGTGGGTGGGGTAGCGGGCTCGGTGTCGAACGGCCAGACTTATGCCGCCTCGTTGGCGTATAACAATGGCCCCTTGGCGATGGCCGGCGGCTATATGCACATCGACAACGGGACCGCCGCAAGGCGCGGCACCAGCACGTCTACGTCCACGTCGGACTCCCTGTTCAATACGAATATCAATTCGCATTACAGCACGGCAAAGGCAATCGATATTGCGCGTATCGGCGCAAGCTATCAGATTGGTGCGGTGACGGTCGGCGCCTACGGCAGTTACTCAGAATACAAGGCCGATGGCAGCTCGATTTTCCAGACCAGCGAAAAGTACAAGGTCGGTTCGGCCTACGCCGTGTGGCAGATCAGTACGCCGTTGAGCGCGGAATTGGGTTACGTGTATATGAAGTCCAGCGGCGATTCTTCCGCGACCTACAATCAGTTCGGCGTGGCAGCGGATTACGCGTTGAGCAAGCGGACGGATGTGTACACTTTTGCCGGTTATACGCACGCCAGCGGTTCGAACGGCATTGGCGCAGCGGACGCGGTGGTGGGCTCGACGGATACGGACTCAGGGCGCAGCTCTCAGGCATTGTTGACCGTTGGCGTGCGTCATAGGTTTTAAACCGCAATGCGGCATGGCGACGTTCGCCGGGTGATGGGAAGCCGGGCGAATGAACATGCCTGTCTACCGTAATGTTCGGCTCTTGCATGCCATTATCAACCGCGCTGTGCAATGTCGCTTGCCGCTGCGCTTTCGCAATATCCAAGTGCAGCGGCCCGAGCAGGGTGTTATCCTCAGGTACGAATCGACCAGCATCGGCGGAATGCATTTGGCGCATATTTTCACGCCATGCATAGGTCGCACCGCGCATGACTACAACGCGGCATCTGCATAAGATGTCTATGCGTTCGCTCGGCGAGCCTTACTGGTTGAGCGACGGCCTCGCACATCCCCGCTAACATTTCAATACCTTTACAGTATGGGTGCTCAGGCGCTTGCTACCGAGCATTGACATCAATGTACTGAGCGCTTCGCATCACTGCGTCAGGCCACGCTAGCCTGTCAAAATCCTCTTGTTTTTAATATTAACGGCGATAAGATTTTTTCGTCTCTCTTGCTGAAATGACAATACCGCGTCGTTATCTCGACACGTAATAATAAGATGGTGCACAAACACGATTCTATTTTTTACAGTTCACCGTCACGTTATTACTGTAGCCTTCATTCACTGCTTGCTGTCCCGTGACCTTATTATTAAAACGCCTAGGCGGCTAAATCCGATTAGGGGGATGCGCTGATTTATAGGGTTTTCCCTCGGAACGATAAATAATTTTGAGAAATTGCCGTTAAATCGCGTTGGTTATTCCTGTTGCGAGCACTATTAATGAATCGCCTCTCATTCCATCGGAAGTTGTGGTCCCTCGTAGCCGTGGTCTGGCTTGCGCTTGCGATCATTGGCACATTAAGCGTATGGCAACACCGCCAGACCATGCTCGATGATCGCAAGGCCATGTTGGATACCTTGCTCGATGCCGCAAGCCATGTGATCGATAGCTACAAGAAAAGGGTCGATGCAAATCAGATGTCACTCGCGGACGCGCAGAGGTCCGTACTCGCGCAATTGGACTTGATGCGCTATGGCAGTGATGGATACCTCTTCGTCGCGACCACCGAGCCGGTTATTCTGCTCAACCCCGCCCGGCCGCAGATGGTTGGCAAGTATGTGGGCGATCTGAAGGATGCAAAGGGTAATCGAATCTACGCCAATATTTTGGCCGCGGCGCGCCTGGGCCACGGCTACCTGCATACCAACACGCCGAAGCCGGGCGAGAAGACAGACTCAGTGAAACTGTCGGCGGTGCGCGCGGTCAGTGGGTGGAACTGGGTAGTCGGCACCGGCGCATATATCGACGACATTGACGCCGTGTTTTACCGCGCGCTGTTTGTGCAGACTGTCGAGGTATTGCTCGCTGGCGGTCTTGCATCGCTACTGGCGGCTTGGATCATTCGCAGCCTGTCGCGCGAGATCGGTGGTGACCCGGCACGTGCGCGCGATGCCGCGTTCGAGATCGCGCGGGGCAATCTCAACATGCGGTTCGACGTCGGCCATGCCGACGAGACCAGTCTGATGTTCTCGATCGGGCAGATGCAAGCGCAACTGTCACAGACGATCGGCACGATCAAGGGCTCGGTGTCGGCTATCGCCGACGCGACCCGGCAGATCGCGGCGGGCAACATGGACCTGTCGTCGCGGACCGAGCAGCAGGCGGCGTCACTGCAGGAAACCGCCGCGAGCATGGAGCAACTGACCGCGGCGGTACGGCAGAATTCGGAGAGCGCGCAGCACGCGAGCGGCGTTGCCTCCGAGGCACGTTCGGTGGCGAACGAGGGCAATGCGATTGTTGGTGATGTCGTGAAAACGATGGCGGCTATCAACGAAAGTGCTGCTCGCATGGCCGAGATCATCTCGATAATCGAAGGTATTGCATTCCAGACCAATATTCTCGCGCTCAACGCCGCAGTGGAAGCCGCGCGTGCAGGCGAGCACGGGCGCGGCTTTGCAGTGGTGGCGAGCGAGGTGCGATCACTTGCGCAGCGCTCCGCCTCTGCCGCGAAGGAGATCAAGGCATTGATCGACACCTCCGGCGCGCGTGTCCAGACCGGCTCCGAACTCGTCATGCGGGCTGGTGCGACGATGGAGCGGATCGAGGCCGCGATCAAGCAGGTTTCAGCGATCATGACCGAGATCGCGTCCGCGTCGAACGAACAGAGCCGCGGCATCGAGCAGGTCGGCCTCGCGGTTGCGCAAATGGATGGGGTCACGCAGCAGAACGCGGCGCTTGTCGAAGAGGCCGCCGCTTCGGCTGGTGCGCTGGAAGACCAGACCGACGAACTGCGGTCCGCCATCGGCGCTTTTCATGTCGCCTGACTGTGCGGCAGGTCATCCCGGCATCTTCACGTAAGCGAGGTTGTTATGCGGCGTCGATATCCGGCGCCCGGACGGATCTGGTGTATTAGTGATGGTCGCGGTAAGCGCCATGAGATGGTTTAACGCGAGAACGTGCATCGCGCATGTGAAGTTTTCAGCGCAGCTGCGTGCCCGGGACTTTCTGTCATGTTTTCGAGTGATTCGACGGCATTTCACGCTCCAGTGGCAGGCTTGGCGAGATGACGCATTGGCATCCATGCGTTGCCCGCCTTGACACGTGGTGACAGTTTACGCTTGTCGGCTAAAATCCATTCTTGTTTTGAACTGGGTCGGCAACATACCGTTTTCTCGCCCCAGCCTCAGTAACGTGGCAATGCCAGCACGAGGCATGTGCACCCGCCTCGACATAGGGTTAATTTGTCTGCCATTTTATTTTTATAAGAACGCCACGATGCGAGCGCATAGGAAAAATAAACGGGATGTTTTATCGAGGTGGATTGTCCATGGCGGTGCGTTGGCAGTTGTACTGCTGGGAGGATGCGCTTCACAAGTGACGCACTATGGCTTGAATGATCATTTCAGCGCGTCTGAAGTGCTGTCCGGTGCAACCACTACTCGGGAAGCCTGTTCGCTAAAGCCAGATACCGTATGGGTAGACGGCGCCGATTTTGCGGAATGTATCAAATACTATCCGTCGAGTGACTTTGTCGCGGGAAAGACGCATCGCGCCATTGTCGCGATGGAGGGCGACTGGATTTCGGGGCGAGCGGTAGGGCCGCGATACGCGAAGCGCACGCCTCGGGATCTCTACGATGAAGCCGAGAGAGAACAGGCGCATGACCACATGGCATGGGTTTTACTGGGGCGACCGGGAACCGACGGTTCCAGCGGCGATCAGAAAAGACGTCGCCAGCGATATGAAACCGCGGTCATCAATGCGGCAATCGACAAACTGAAACAACGGTACGAGATTCGAGAATTCGGCCTGATCGGCCAAAGTGGGGGTGGCGGGCTAGTGGGTGCGCTGATCGCGGAAAGAAACGACGTGTTGTGCGCGGTACCCACTTCGGGCGTGTTGAGCGTAAAAGCCCGCGCCGAATTGAAAGGGCAAAGTGTCGATGCCACCGGGACGTCATTCGGCAATGTCTGGGATCCGATTGATCACGTGAATGCCATTCATCCGATGCCCGGTTTTCGCTTGTTTGCCGTAAGTTCGATTTCCGACAGCAATGTCCCTTTCAGCACGCAGACTGCTTTTGTCGAGGCGGTAAAGGACAAAGGGATCGAGGCATATCAGATTGCGATAAACGGCACCGGGGCCGAACATCACCAAACGATGATGACAGGTATGCGCGTAGTCCAGGCTTGCATGGACGGCTTGCCTAGCGCGTTCATCACGAAAACATTCACCGGACTTACCGACAATGCGCGACAGGCAAACGCGCTCAGTGAGATCGTCAATCAAGCGGCCCGGGCGGGAACGCCAACCGGAGCGCCTTGAAAAATATCCTGCCGTTCGAGTCGGGCCTGGTGCGCACTCCGATGCAGTCGAGACCCTGGCACGAGTTTCCTTTGTTGGACGTGTCGATGCCCTTCATTTAGTTTCATCTATTTCTCGAGAATCGCCACACACACCGGTGTCGATTGTCGCCGATCTTGACCTTTCAGTCGAAAGTCTCAAACTAGTCTATCGGGGACAATCTTCCTGATTATTTCCGCGCTAGCATTGTGAGGCGGTAATCGGCCATTAAGCGACGCTCGCGTGGCGCTGACTTATGGCTCAACGGAGCTCCGTTTCGGTCATGCGCCCCATTTGATGTCGCCTATGAGATTATCTCGAACACTTTCGACAAAAAACGCCCCCTCAAGCGCATGGAAAACTCGCTCGCAATCTCACCCTATGCTCTGGCGGTCTACTTCTACGGAGGAATCCAGTATTGCTTCGAAAGCGCGCCTAGGGATATGACGTCTATGGATGAGGTCAACCGTAAGCTGGCGGAAATCGTATGGCAAGAAACGGGCCCCTCAAATGTGCCCATATCAGCTCGCCGCGATGGTTTTCTGATCTTTGACTTTGACAAGTCTCCAAACTTCCGGCAAGTACCAAGTACGACGTTTGACGAGAAGATTATGCGAGAGCGCCAGGAACTAGCCCATCAGCGCTTTCAATACATGAACGCATTCTTGATGGCGCTGCATTCGGGTATCGCTGAGACGATGCAAACCGGAACACCCGTACAATCGCCGCTGAATCCAACTAGCTACTGCAAGGCTTTTGAGCAGCAAGGTCTCTGGCTTATCACAGACATTTCAATCAGCCAAGTGAAGGGATCAAACTTCTTGGCGCAGGATATAAAGCTAGCCGCCCTAGATCATGCATTGCATGTGATGGCACGCTGTGGCGAAGTGTTTGAGGACGACGGCCTAAAAATCTTGGCACTCTGCCTGACTGCGGGCAATCAGTTGACACTTCATCAATACGAATCCGCCCACCTTATTGCCTGGTCGGTTATCGAAAAATCACTCAATAAAGTGTGGGCGAGCCTTGTACATGAACTAGACGCAAGGAATGGCGGGCACACCGAGATGAACCGCGATCGCCGCAGGATGCTGCTTGAAGGGCACGACTACACTGCTTCGATCGTGACGCAGATGCTCTCTTTTCATAAAAAAATTGAAGACGACATGCTCGCGCGTTTGGATGATGCAAGACGGACGCGTAACAATTTTGCACATAGCCTCCGTCCCGTAATGTGGGACGACGCGGCTCGCGCGATCAACACTGCAAACGAACTTATCAGCAAGGTCGTCGGCACGAAGGTCCATTGTCAGACTGCGGTGCAGTGGCGCGGCTGAACGGATGGATGTCGTCTCGGCAGCTACTGATGCTAGTGACTGCAGCGCTGCATGCGAATGTCTTATATCGGTGCGGTAGTGGACCGGCGCCCATGCTAGCTGAGTGACTCAAACGGGTCGGTATCGGACCCCGCGCCACAAATTTTCCGACCGGATGGTTAACGACCGTTTTCTTGCCGACAACGGGCATCGATAGACCTCGTGCAGAGCGACCGCTCAGGCCGAATTTGAGTAAGCGCCCGGCGATCCAATGCGGTGCCGGGTTCGAACGGATAAGAGCATACGTGCCCACGATCGCGAAGCAGACGCCATCGCGTTTGCAGGTCATTTGTGATGTCCCTGGTTGGGATAAGAGATGCATTGCTGGCGACGAGAGGATCACATACCTTCTCCCCTCTCGTTACCACCGGCTCCGCGACAGCTATCGCGCGGCGATCACCTTCTGGCGTTGTTCGCCGAGGCCATCAATCCAAAGATGGACCGTTTCACCCTGGTTCAAGAAAATCGGTGTGGGCTTGATGCCTAGACCAACGCCCGGTGGCGTTCCGGTGCAAATGATGTCGCCT
Organism: Robbsia andropogonis; assembly: GCF_034047095.1. Taxonomy (NCBI): domain Bacteria; kingdom Pseudomonadati; phylum Pseudomonadota; class Betaproteobacteria; order Burkholderiales; family Burkholderiaceae; genus Robbsia; species Robbsia andropogonis. Next base: position 355,175 of record NZ_CP139166.1, read on the forward strand.
GGTTCCAGGGTCATGTAGTGGCTAAGATACGAGACGATCTGGGGTACGCTAAAAATCATCGTTTTGCTGTTGCCTGCCTGTCTGCGCACGCCATCGACTTCCAGCCACATATCGAGATTGTGCGGATCGGGGATGTCGTCCCGCGTGACCAACCAGGGGCCGACCGGGCCAAAAGTGTCGCAGCCCTTGCCTTTGTCCCATTGCGAGCTCTGAAACTGAAAGCCGCGATCTGTCACGTCATTCACAATCGTGTAGCCAGCGACGTGATCCAGCGCGTCCGCCTCACTGACATAGCGAGCGCGTGTGCCGATGACGACGCCCAGCTCCAGCTCCCAATCAAGTTTGGTGGAGTGCGGAGGTTGCACGATGTCGTCGTTCGGTCCGGATAAGCAACTGATCGCTTTGAAAAATACCAATGGTTCATCGGGTATCGGCAGGTTTGCTTCCTCTGCGTGATCGCGGTAGTTAGTGCCGATGGCGATAAATTTTGAAGCGCTCTTCACAGGAGGCCCATAGCGCACAGCCCCTTCGACGATCGGCAGCATGTCGAGCGACAGCGCGGCAATCGCAGCGAGACGTTTCGGTGACAGTTGGCTCCCATCGATGTCGGCCACGTGGGCGGAAAGATCGCGAATTCGTCCTTGGGGATCGACGAGGCCGGGGCGCTCTTCGCCCGGTGCGCCAAAGCGGCACAGTTTCATTTCATATTCCTTTCAATTGGCGGACTTTATATGCGACTGACATCACGACGGAGCATTCCGAAGCGAAGGCATGGTGTTGAGTCGATGATCAATGCAAAAACATTTTATCTAAGCAAAAACTATTTTATAGGATAAAATCAGTTTATCAATAGAGGAATGCTATGTCCGCTACAGCCGTTGCTCGAAGCTTGACCCTATCGACATACGAAACGGTCAGAAAGCTTGTTTTGACATGTGAGCTTCGTCCTGGAGCGCGTATCAATGTGAAGGAGCTTGCCGAATCGCTTGATACCAATGTCGGTGCACTACGTGAGGCGCTCTCACGGCTTACGGCCGAAGAGTTGATCGTGGCAGAGCCGCAGAAAGGTTTTCGGGTCGCGGCAATATCCGTCCAGGACCTACAGGATTTGACGGCAGCCCGTATCGAGATAGAGGGGACTTGTCTGCGACGATCGATTGCAAATGGTGATGTCGCGTGGGAGGTTGCCGTGGTTGCTGCATTCCATCGACTGTCGAAAACTGAGTCCCCGCTTCGGGGCGGCCATGTTCCGGTCGATTGGAGCTATGCGCATACCGCATTTCATGAAGCCCTTGTCAGTGCTTGTGAGAACACATGGCTAAGGCGTTTCCGCATCATGCTTTTCGAGCAAAACGCACGATACCGTGCGCTTTCGGTTTCGATAACTGGGGATAAGCGGGACCTCGAAAGCGAACATCGCGCGTTAATGGATGCCGCCCTAAAGCGAGACGCGGATGCAGCGGTAGCATCTATGGAGGCTCACATCATGAGCACTACAAATGCACTGCTCATACGGATGTCGACGGCTGAATGATAGATTGGCGGCCGGTCTTACTAATACGGCTGGCTACGTACTCCGGCGTGGCTGGTCGGTGTCAGTTGGCGCATCAACGAGACGTACGTCAAGGTCAAGGGCGTCTGGAAATATGTCTACCGCGCGGTTGACAAACGTGGCAAGACCTTCGACTTCCTGCTCACTGCGAAGTGCGACATATCTTCGGCGATGCGCTTCTCTTACAAAGCTATAAGGCCAAACGGCAATCCCTGAAGATCGCGATGGACAATAGCGGCGCTAACAGGGCTGCTGGTGATGAGATCAACGCCGACCGCGACGTATCCGTCGTGGTGCGCAAAGTCAAGTACCTCAACAACATCGTCGAACAGGACCATCGCGCCATCAAGCGGGTGACTAGGCCGATGCGCAACTTCAAATCGTTCCGGGCCGCTAGCGTGGTGCTTGCTGGCGTGGAACGCATGCACATGATCAGCAAGGGGCAATTCGCAATCGGAGCGAATGCAATATCGTTCGCCGAACAAGTTTTTGCACCGGCACGAATGGTCCGTTCAGTTTGCGGGACGTAGCGCCATGTCGCGAAAAATTCGCTTTCCAACCATCAACGCGATAGAACCGGCGAGAACGCCGTCCATGTCGTTCTGCCGCGATCACTCAATGCGCAACGGCAGGCGCTGTAGAAAAATGCGCGCCTGAACGGGAACGGTGCGCGGTCATCATCGACTGATCACCAGACTCCACCGCATCCCGTATCTTGAATACCTCCACCGCGACGCGTAAGTGCTCGGCCTGATCTTCGAGCGAACTGGCCGCCGCCGCGGCCTGCTCGACCAACGCGGCATTTTGCTGCGTCACTTCGTCCATCTGCGAAATGGCTTGATTGACCTGCTCGATCCCCCGGGTTTGTTCCTCGGATGCCGCGGCAATTTCCGCCATGACGTCGTTGACGCGCTGGATGGCCTTGCCCATTTTTTCCATGGTCTCGCCGGCCTGCGAGACGAGATTCGAGCCTGCGTCCACGCGGTTTCCCGACGTATCGATCAATGTCTTGATTTCCTTGGCGGCGCTGGCCGAGCGTTGCGCCAACGATCTCACCTCGGTGGCAACCACGGCGAAGCCGCGCCCTTGTTCGCCGGCGCGCGCCGCTTCCACGGCGGCATTCAGCGCCAGAATATTGGTCTGGAAGGCGATGGCCTCGATGATCCCGATGATGTCCGCGATCTTGCCGGAACTATCTTGAATATCAGCCATTGTTTGCACGACCTGTCCGACGATCGCACCGCCTTCCGTGGCGACGGATTGCGCCTCGCCAGCAAGCGCGCTGGCAACGCGTGCATTGTCCGCGTTTTGCTTGACGGTGGCGGTCAACTCTTCCATGCTGGCGGCCGTCTCGCCCAGCGATGCCGCTTGCTCTTCCGTGCGCGATGAGAGGTCGTTGTTACCGGCGGCAATTTCCTTGCTTGCGCTGGCGATCGATTCGCCACTGCGGCGCACGCGTCCAACCGTGGCGGACAAGCTGTCGCGCATGCTCATCAACGCCTCCATCAGGCGGCCCATCTCATTTTTACTACCGATATGCACCGGGCGCGTCAGGTCGCCGTTCGCCATGGCGGCAAAGTGTGCCAGGGCCGAATCCAGTGGCGCGTTGATCGCTTTCGCCAACGACCATGCGGTGGCAATAGCCGCCGCGAGCGCAAAGACGATGAGCAGCAATACCAGGAACGTCAACCGCGAGTACGTCGATTCCGCATCTTCATACGATATTTTCCCGGCAGTGGATTGTTGCGCTTTCAGTGCATCATTCGCAACGACAAGCGCTGTGTACGCCTTGCCAACGGCATTGGCCGTGCTGTAGTACTGCGCGCTATTGCCGCCGCGCACTGCATTGGAAAAGTTCATGAAGATGCTGCGTAGCGCTTCACGCTTGTCGGAGACCACCCGCGACAATTCCTTTTCGGTGTCGTCCATCGGCAGTGCGGTGAACTGCGACCACGCTTTGTCTGATTCAGTCCAATATACCAGTCCCTTGTCCAAATCCTCTTTGCCGAGTTCAGGTGTCGTGGCCAAAGGTGCTCGCAGGACGACCGCGCGTGCACGGCCGATCTGAATTTCCATATCGCCGAGAAAGCGCGTGGCGTTCAGGTCGTTGCTGTAGATCTCGCGCAAGCCGCTGACGGCTTTGTTCATGCCGACGAGACCTAACACCCCGACGATCACAACCAAAATCGCCAGGAAAAACACTGAGACGCGTAAGCGCCATCGAATAGACATGTTGCCCATGGTGCTCCAGTACTTCGCTTTAAGAAGAGTTGCCAAGAGGCGTATCGCCAATCGGGCTTCCAATTGGTAAACGGCATGTTTTGCCATTCCTACAGGGGAATAGTAAAAATACCAACTTGGTCGTCAACTTCCTATAATGCAACTAACAGGCAATAACGTCCTTTCCTTTGTTGTTATGTTTGTGTCGTCGGATTGGGGGGGGAGTCGTTACCACTGAGGATCGGCACCATCAGCGGCCACGCGCATCATGCTTGCGCGCCAGCGCATGTGATTCCCGGCCGTCGGTGCGGCATCTAGAATACAAAATATGCTGTTGGCGATGTCGTCATAAAATCATGCCGCACTAAAAAACTAATAAGCAGTACAACATAAAATAAAAAAACATGCCTGTTAGTCAATCGAAATTTTCTGCCTCATGCCTGTCATGCTAATCGCCTACGATACACAGGGGGCTGCGCTCAACGGATTGTCGTCGAACCTAAGCCCACTCTGCGAAAGTCCACCTACGTGCTCCATGCGTCCGTTGATTTCATTTCCAGCCATCGCTTGGCATTCTGCCAACGCGTCTTTTCGGGAAAACGCTGATGCTGTCACATTTTGTACCGTCGTCGGGGATCGTGATTGCGATGCTCGCTGTGTGTTTCTTGATGGTATTGGCTTTCGAAGCAACCAATGGCTTCCATGATGCGTCGAACGCCGTTGCCACCGTGATTTACACGAACTCCCTGAAGGCCACGCCAGCGGTGGTTTGGTCCGGCATTTGCAATTTCGTTGGCGTACTGGTAGGAGGCATTACGGTGGCGTATGCCCTCGTCGAAATTCTGCCTCCTGACGTGTTGACGCCGCCAAACGGCGCCCCTGCGGTACCGATGTTGGTTGCCATCTTTGCGTCGGCACTATTCTGGAACGTCCTGACCTGGGCGTTTGGCGTGCCGAACAGCAGTTCGCACTGCATTATCGGCTCGCTGATCGGTGTCGCAGCGGCTGATGCGTTACTGCAATCCCGCAGTGTGGCGCAAGGAGTGGATTGGAAGCAGATTCTGGTCGTTCTAAAAGGGCTCGCGATTTCTCCCGTGTTAGGGTTTGTCCTGGCGGGCGCATTGTATGGCCTGCTACGTATTTTTCTGAAGAGCCGCGGCCATTTGTTCGTGCCGCCGGCACCGCATCAGCCGCCGGTCTGGTGGATGCGCGTCTTGCTGATTCTGACGTGTACGTCGGTAAGTTTTTCTCACGGAACCAACGACGGGCAAAAGAGCATTGGTTTGATCATGTTGACGATTATCGGGATGCTGCCGGCAACCTACGCCTTGAATCCGTCGGCGGATAACCAGATCCGCACACTCAGCGACTATGCGGGTCGAGCCATTCCATTGATCGCGCTTTACGGCGACGATATGAAGGCCCAGGCTTTGACATCGGCGAGTCGCTTGCACGGGTCAAGCCACGTACTTGCGCAACAGGCACAGGCCATCGAGGCGCAGCAGCAGGGACAAAGTAGTCCGCTAGATGCCAATGGCGGGCAATTCGCCGCCACACGCGCACAACTGCGCGGCGATGTTTATCAGATTGTCTCGCAGATGAAGCACGTTGCCGGATCGGTCGATGCGTCGGCGGAGGAACGCCATGAAGCGACCGAAATCCGCAAAGCAATGCGTGACTCCGTGGAATATGCGCCGCTCTGGGTCCGGCTGCTGAGTGCGCTTTGCCTCGGCGTGGGCACGATGTTCGGCTATCAGCGCGTGGTCCGCACGTTAGGTGAGCGCCTGGGCAAGCAGCATATGACGCCAGGGCAGGGTGCCAGCGCCGAACTGGTCGGTTCGGTTCTGATCGGAACCGCTGGTTTTACGGGCCTTCCCGTCAGCACGACCCATATCGTGACATCGGGTATCGCCGGAACGATGGCGGCTGGAGGGCAAGGCCTCCAGCCTGGCATGTTGATCCGCATCGTACTGACTTGGATCGTGACCCTGCCGGTCACGATGCTGATCGCGGGCGTTCTATTCTACGTCCTCGATAACCCCGCGCTGTAGCGCAGCCGAGATCAGGCCGACGGCTGGTCGGCTTCGCGCAGACGGATGAGGGCGTCCATCATATTGCCCGCTTTTGCCGCTTTGACCGAGTACCTGAGTTTTTCCAGTGCCTCTTGATATGCGGCCAGAGCGACGTGTGTATCGGTGGACGCGTCCGTCGGTAAAGCGACGACAATGGACTTGGAAATGCGATCAGCCAAACGGTAGTGAATCTGTTGGCTGTTCAGCAATTGCGTGACAGTGTCGATCAACGTCGTCGTACCCGGCAGGGTTTCTGACGGAATCACTGTCGCACTGTTGACACGATGGGACATTTTGTTTCTCCTGAGACATCGCGAATGCAATGGCGTTGCCGCCGTGCGAATTCTCTCTTATTTTACTGTTCAATAATCAATAATTATCCATGTAAATTAGACATATCTGACCTCGACCCGCCGTGTCAACGGCTTGACGTTACCACGCTAGAATGATACTTGGGCTAAATAAATAGATTGGAAACGTTTACAAACCAGTATAGGCAAGTACTTTTGCGATTTTTCTGAGTTCTGTAATAGCGGGCGTGCGCTGATTTTACGATGACGCCCCATATGCTTGAGAGGTTAGTGGATCACCCTGTATTGCGCAGGCCGGACGCGACACCGTTGATGCATAACTTGATGCCGCGACGAAGTTTGTCACTCGATTCACCACTGCGATAGCGATGTAGCAATTCGACTTGAAGATGATTCAACGGGTCGAGATACGGGAAGCGATTGCGAATCGACCGCGCGAGCAGGGGATTGTCGGCAAGTCGCACCGATTGACCCGTGATGGCTTCGAGAACCTCCACGGTGGCTTGCCATTCACGTTGAATTGCGCCGAAGATCGCCTGCCGCAGTGCGGCATTGTCAACCAGGCTCGCGTAGCGTGACGCCATTGGCAAATCGGCTTTCGCCAATACCATGTCCATGTTCGACAGCAATGTTGTAAAAAATGGCCACTGCCGTACCATCTGCTGCAATTCCGCGAGCCGCGCTGCTTCGGTATCCTCCCCTTGTGCAAGCCATTCCTTGACGGCGCTGCCGAAGCCATACCATCCCGGCAGCAATAGACGGCATTGTCCCCAGGAGAATCCCCACGGAATCGCGCGAAGATGAGAGAGGGAGCGCGATGCGGGGTCCTGCAGTTTTCGCGACGCGGGACGGCTGCCCAAATTCAGATCAGCGATTTCGGCTATCGGGGTTGCCGCGAAGAAATAATCGACGAAACCTGGCGTTTCGTGCACCAAGGCGCGATACGCTTGCTGCGCCAACGTCGACAACCGATCCATGATCTGCCCATATCGCGCGAAACGGGCATCCTGCGCACCCGCACCCGCACCCGCCTTGATGTCGTCGAGCAGCGTGGCTTCCAGCGTTGCCGCCACCAAGGACTCGAGATTGCGCCGACCGATCGATGGATTACCGAACTTTGCCGCGATCTGTTCGCCTTGTTCGGTCAGCCGAATCTGTCCTTGCACAGTGCCGGTCGGTTGCGACAGGATGGCCTGATAGGTTGGGCCGCCGCCACGGCCCACGGTGCCGCCGCGACCATGAAACAGCCGCAATTGCACGTTATGTTCGGCAAACACCGCGACCAATGCTTCTTCCGCCCGATACAGCGCCCAGTTCGATGTCAGGAAGCCTCCATCCTTATTGCTGTCCGAATATCCCAGCATCACTTCTTGTTCTCGTCCCAGCGCGCGCATCCGGGCTTGTGTGTGCGGCAGGGCGAGCCAGGCTGCCATGATCGCCGGTGCGTTTTGCAAATCCTCGATTGTCTCGAACAACGGGATGACCATGATGCCTGGGTTGTCCGCGTCGGCAAGCAACCCCGTTTCCTTCTGCAGCAGCAGAACTTCTAGCAGGTCGCTGACGGTCTCCGTATGCGAGACGATATAATGCGGCACGGCTTCGACGCCGAATTGCGCGCGCAGCGTGGCAGCTTGTTCGAAGATGGCAAGTTCGCCTTGCACCAGTGCACTGTATCGTGCGTAGCGGCTGCGTAAAGGCCGCACATGCGCGAGTTCCTGCTGCAACCAGGCCACCCGGCTTGCTTCGTCCATCCGTTGATAATCGGCATCGCCTGCAACGGCGCACAGCTCGGTGATCACCTGTTCGTGGATATCGGAACTTTGCCGTAGATCCACGCTGGCCAAATGGAAACCGAAAATGGCGAGTGCCTGTCGTAGCGGTGTCAATCGTGCGGCCGTCAGAGCGCTGCCGTGGTGTGCATGCAGTGAGTCATAGACGATTTTCAAGTCGTCGGCGAATGCCGCGGCGTTCGCGTAAGGCGTCGCGCTGGCCAACGCATCGTGCGGTAGCGCGGGGCGGCCTGGAAGGTCGACGTCGCGCTGCAATGCCGTTGCGCGTAACCGGAGTGCCATCCCTCCCAAGGCGCGCCGATAGGGCTCGTCTTCGCGGTGTGTCGACGGTGGCAGCCAGGCATCTGCGCGTGTTGCTAGGTCATCCAGCGCCGGACTGACCGAGACGAGCGTCGACGACATGGAAAGCTCGGTGCGCAGCGCGGCGATTTGATCGAGGTAGTAAGTCAATGCGATTCGTGCTTGTCGCCGCGCGGCAAGGGCCAACGTGCCGGCATCGACGTTTGGATTACCGTCACGATCACCACCAATCCAGCTCCCCATCCGCAAGAAAGCGGGTAGCGGCCCTGGCGCCTTGATCGCTTCCGCCAGATCGCCATACAACGCCGGCAACTGGTCAAGGAACGTCGTGCCGTAATACGACAGCGCGTTGACAATTTCGTCTTCGACGCTGAGTTGCGCCGGCCGCAGCATGCGCGTCTGCCAGAGGGTGGTGATATGGGCTTGAATCAGCGCATCGATACGTGCCCGTTCTCGCGCGCTCAGTGGTGCGTCGCGCTGGGCCAGCAGGTCCGCAATGGCCTTTTGCGCATCGAGGATGCTCTTGCGTTGTACTTCCGTCGGATGCGCCGTCAGTACCGGGACGATCAGCATGTGCCGCAGCGCATTGCGCGTTGCCTCATCGTCAATGCCCGCTTCGCGCAGGCGGGATAAGGCATACGGCAACGAGCCCGCTCTCGGTGCCGTGCCCGCGAGTTCATGGTGCCGATGCCGCCGGTTGTGATGCCGATCTTCCGCGATATTCGCCAAGTGTGAGAAATAGCTGAAGGCGCGGACGACGCAGACCATTTCCGGGTCGCTGAGACCGTTCAACACCTTGTCGAGCGCCTGGCCTGCCGCAATGTCGCCATCCCGTCGAAAGCGCACGGCGGTCTGCCTGATCGACTCGACCAATGCATATATCGTCTCGCCTTCCTGATCACGGACCACTTCGCCCAGCAATCGACCTAGAAAACGAATGTCCTCGAACAACGGGCGATCCTTGTCCGGCACTTCGGCGGCAGGGACCGGGATGGCACCATGGCCGGAGGGCAACACGGAAGCGAGGTCGGAAGCGTTTGACGGAGCAGCGGTGCGGGGGAGGGTCATGGCGGGCGCTGGGCGTGGTTGCGGGGCCGATGCGGCGCCGCGCGGTGGAGTCGGCAAGCTGACCTATTATGCCAAACTGCGTGCCCGCCCGCGTTCTCCCATTGTCAGGGGCAGACGACCGTGAGTCGAAATGGCACCGGATGCGCGGCCGCGTCTTCGATCGCGGCATTCACGTCGTCGAGTGCGAACCGCATGATCGCGAAGTCGTCCAGTCGCAGCAGCCCGGCTTCCACGAGCGCGACCAGGCGCGGGGCGCTGGCACGCGAATACATCCACTGCCCACGCACGGTGATGTTGTTCAGCATGAACCAAGGGTAGGGCAGCACCAGATCTTCTTCGCCCTGTAGCCCGATGCCCCCCATCAATACCACGCGACCACCCTGTCTTACGCTCATCATTGCCGCCCGCGCGGTGCGAGAGGTGGCGGTGGGGGGAAGGAAGTCAAGTACGCAATCGATGATGTCGCGACCGGCGGCGCGCATGCGCCTTTTATCGTCCGGCTCGATCCCGCTTAACGCGACAGGTACCACTCGCGAACCGAAGCGGTCTACCAGCGCCGCAAGACGCTTGGTATTGCGACCTGCCACCACGACGCGTGCGGCACCCATGGCCAATGCCACCGCCACGGTGGCACTGCCGAAATGCCCGGTGGCGCCGCTGACGAGCAGTGTCTCGCCGGGGGAGAAGCCAATGGATGCCAATCCTCCGTAGGGGACGAGCAACGTGTTCAGCGCACTCCATTGGAGGAGGGTGTCGTCGTCCTGGGCAGCGGGTGAACGATCAATCGGGATTGGCAAGGCGTTTTCGAGGGGTAGTCGCATTTGCTGCGCGAACGGACCGTCTCGATAGCGCTGTTGCAGGATGGCGCCTGTTTCGCCGCGTGCGTCCCAGCCTTGCAGCGCGGCGTCACGGGTATGCGGATCGTCCCGCGAACGCAATGTCGGATCGCAGAAAACCCAATCGCCTGGGCGTAGCGTGGTCGCGTCGGGTCCGACCGCGGACACGCACGCGACTGCACCGCATCCGGGCACCATGGGGGGTGTCAACGAATAGACGCGGGCGCCTGCCAGGATTTCCTTCGTGTAGGGCAGGATCGGCGCCGCCTTGACATCGACGACGATTTCGCCGGGACCGGCGACGGGCGCAGGCAACGTCTGGATGGATAGCGGTGCGCCAAAGGCAGTCAGGACGGCAGCTTTCATCGCTTCACGCTCCGTTGAATGATTATTAAATCGTCGATGCCTATGATCTACATCGTCGATTATCGCATGGGGTAACTGGACGGCTGCCCCTCGCTGTCTGCATAATCGTGCGCAATTAGGCAATATGTACGAGAAAGACGCGTTCGTGGAGCCGGGCGCATCTGGACCTATTACCATAGTGACATTCACATCCAAAGGGGAACCCGTGAAAGGACGCCGTGCCTTCCTGCAGCATTCCGCCGCGCTGACCGCCGTGGCTTCGTGGCCGTTCCTGGCGCATGCCGCGCCACGCCGCGCACCGTCGCCACGTGAGGCGGTGTCGTTGAAGACACCGGCGGGACCGTTGCGCGGTATGCGTCAGGATGGCGTCGACGTGTACAAGGGCATTCCTTATGCGCAGCCGCCCGTGGGCGAACTGCGCTTCAAGCCGCCGCTGCCACTGCCCTCTCCGGGATGGGACGATACGTGGAACGCGTTTGCATTCGGGCCTGCCCCGATTCAGGCGGTTCGCAAGCTACCGGGATCGGATCAATCGCTGCTCGGCGACGTGCCGCTCGATGAGGATTGTTTGCGCCTGAATGTCTGGGCACCTGTCGACCCCGGGCCTCACCCGGTATTCGTCTGGATCTACGGTGGCAGCAATATCGCTGGAGCAGCCAGCCAACCGCTGTATGACGGCACGCACTTCGCCGAGCAGGGCATCGTCTGCGTGACACTGAACTATCGCGTCGGCGCATTGGGTTTCCTGGAACTGGGCAGTGTTCTCGGCGATGCGTATCGGGGTAGCGGCAACAACGCAAACCGCGATCAGTTGATGGCATTGCAGTGGGTACGCCAGAATATTGCGGCCTTCGGCGGTGATCCGGCGCGTGTTACGCTGGCTGGTGAATCCGCTGGCGGCAAGGCGGTTGCGGCATTGATGGCGATGCCGGCCTCCGCGGGACTGTTCCAGTCGGCGATCATCGAAAGTGGTGGGGGGCAGACCGTCCACGATCTCCCGGAGGCGGACCGCGTTACGGGCATTTTTCTACAGGCGCTCGACAAGCAAGGATTGAAGAAGGAAGACCTGCTGAGTGCTTCGACGGCTCAGATCCTTCAGGCGCAAGCCGCGACCATCGCCAACTACCAACGCGCCTTCGCATTCCGATCGGTCGTCGATGGCGCGATGTTGATGGCCAGGCCGCAGGATGCCATTGCAAAAGGCGCGTCGAATCAAGTGCGTTTGCTGATCGGTTCCAACCGGGATGAAAGTCTGGTCTTTTTCTCACCGGAGTCGGTTGCGGCGGGGCGCAAGGACCCGAGCGTCGCGGCCCCGTTCTTGCCGCGCGAACTGGCGCAGTTGCGTGTAGCGGACATGGAAAAGGCATCGGCGCGGTACCAGCAGACGTTTTCATCGCTGTCCGCATTCGACCGGCGCATCCGCTTGCTGACCGCCGAGGAATATTGGGTGCCTACGGTTCGACTGGCGGATGCGCATGCGCTAGCGGGGGGCGATACGTGGTCCTATCGCTTCGAACGGCCACTGGCTTTTGGCGCCTTCGAGGGATATACCGTGCACGGCTCGGAATTGCCGTTTGTCTGGGGCAATCTGGACGATCCATTCACACAGATGTACTACAAGGGCAGTGCGCCGATGCCGCCCATTGGCAAGGCCATGCAGGAGGCATGGGTTGCTTTCATCAAGGGTGATGCGCCCGCATCGCGGATGCTGCCGCGCTGGTTGCCCTATTCGCCCGATCCGCAGAAGCTGCGCCCGGCCTTGCTGGTCGATGACGATCCAACCGCACATGCGCGCACGCGCCAGAAAGATCAGGACGACAGCGGCCCGGCCCCGCGTGAAACGATGTTGCTGCGTGACAAGCCCGCGCTGGCATCGAATCCATCGGGTGACGAGTTGGCCTTGTGGGACGGTGTGCTATGACCCGCCTGGCGGTATGGGTCTCGCATGCGCAGGACGGCGATATCGGCGGCTATGATTTTGATTGCGATATCGGCCGTTTTGTAGGATCGGCGCGCCATCCGGCTGAGCCGGTCGTCATGCCGATGGCGCTGTCGTGGGCGCGGCGCGTAACCCTCGCGTCGCCTCACGCCGCGAGGGTATCCGCACGTCCGGACGGGGCATTGCTGCTGGCGGCGACACGTGCGGAAAATCGTCATATCGTCATCTACCGCGTGGTCGATACGGCCTCCTCGTCGATCAGTGGGAACGCCTCGATTTCGCCAGCCGTTTTCGAGAAGACGTGGCCGAGACTGCAACGGTTGGGCCGGGCTTCCATCGCGTCCAGTCTGGCGTATGTTGAAATCGATCCATCAGGCCGCACGGCGATTGGTGCGTCGTATGGTGAGAACCGCGTGAGCGTGTATGACGTCGACACGCTCCTTTCCGCTGCCGGTGGGCATTCCGCGCAGGAAGGCGACGGGAAGAAGCGCGATACCGACATCGACATGTCGCGGGAAGTACCGCCACGGCAGGTGATCGATGGCGTCGCGCATGCGCATGCCGTTGTCGTAAGCCGTGATGGACGCCACGTGTATGTGTCTGCCTTGGGCGGCAACGCCGTGTGGTGTTTTACTCTGCAGGATGGCCAACTCACGGTCAACGACGTGGTGGACGTGGGTGCTGGCTTCGGCCCCCGTCACATGCGCCTGAGCCTCGCCGAAGACTATCTGCATGTCCTTAGCGAGTTCCAGGGCGTGGTGGCGACCTATGCGCGTGCGCCGGAGACCGGGCATTTGACGCTTATCTCGATATCACCCCGCAGCGACGGTTTGTCAGCGTTGATACAAGGGCGAGCGCGACCGAACTTCTCCGATCCGGATCAGCCCGATCCCACCGAGATGGCCCGTTGGATCTGGGCCGCGGATCTGCAACTGACCCCCGACAATCGTTTCCTCTATATCAGCGAGCGGGCATCGAGCCGCATCATCGTGCATGCTGCGGATGAAACGCACGGCTGGCAACCTGTGTCATGGATCGACACGGAAGCGCAGCCGCGAGGCATCGCAATCGATGCCAATGGACAATACTTGTTTGCCAGCGGCGAGCGCTCCGATTTCCTGTCGGCTTACCGCATCGATTCGGCAACCGGTGCGTTGACGCTATCTGACCGATGTGCATCGGGTAAAGGCGCGAATTGGATTACGGTCGCCGCGCCGCTGGCTGGTTGATCAAGCATTGGCGTCACGCAATGACAACTGCATCAGCGTGACGTCTATCCACCGATCGTACTTGAATCCGACGTTCTTCAAGCGCCCGATCGGCACGAACCCGCAGCGTGCATGCAAGCCCAGCGATGCGGCGTTGTCGTCGCCAGCAACCGTCGCGATCATTTCCTTGAAGCCGGCCCTGCGGCATGCCGTGATCAGGTTTTCGAGTAGCCGGCGACCGAGCCCGCGCCCGGTGACGGATGCATCGAGGTAGACCGAGTGTTCGACGGTAAAGCGATACGCCGCGCGCGCTTTGTAGGTGCCGGCGTAGGCGTAACCAACAACGCGATCATCCTGCACGGCGACCAGGTAGGGTGCATTTGCAGCGACGATATCGTGGTAGCGCTGGCGCATCGCGTCGACGCTAGGCGGCTCTGTTTCGAACGAGATCGTTGTAGACAACACATACGGCGCGTAGATCCGTGCTACGTCGGTCATATCCGCCGGCGTTGCCGCACGGATGGTGATCGTATCGACGTCGCCGGAGACGTCAGGTCGGGTGCCTTGTGCGGATGAGATTGTCATGGAGGAATACGTTGATGCGCCTTTGCGCGGGCCGGCGGGTGCGGCAACAGTCGGGCCGACAAGGCGAGCCCGGCTTTCAGCGTGTAGATTACCAGCATTGTGCCGACCAGATTACCAATGACCATTACGGTAAGGCCTTCGAAAAGCAGATGCGTGCGTCCTTGCAGCAGTAACCAGACATGCTGCGCCAGTGGGTCCAGAAAGGAGAACGCAAGAATCAGCACGAACAACCGGGAGCTTGTCAGATTGGACAGCGACGCTTCCAGTCCATATCTGTGCTGCGCGGCCTTATAGATCAGGTAGGGAACCAGGGACGAGATGATGCCCCCGATGAAGGCGCGCTGCGGATCGTGGGGAAAGACATAAGTGAATTTGACGATCCAGCCGGCCAGCAGCAAGCCGATGGCCCCTCCTTCCGCCAACAGTAATGTGCTCAGCAGCCGAACGCCAGCGGGCAGGTAGATCCAGTTGATGCCTTGAACGAACTCCGTGCGCGCAAATAGCATCTCATTGAGCCATAGCGCCGCGATGAACATGAGGATCGTGCCCAGTATCGAGGCGAGGTGAACGCGGAAAGGGGACATGAATCAGCGTGGTTCGGGACGGCTTTCCGGTTTAACGGCAAACTGGGCAAATGACCAGGAGATGTGCCTGCCTATTGGCGCTGATTGTCGCTCAGAGCATTTCGACGGACAATTCGAATCTGACGATGCTTTCAATAATGATGTGTAATGTCCACATCGCGCTGCTGTCAGCATGCGCCATGGAGCGTGCATATGCAAAACGTTTTATCGGTTCCTTCGTCCGCGGCAATCCTGACGCTTTCGGCTGGCACATGGACCGCGTCGGTTTGTCCGTCACTCGGTGGCGCGATTGTCGGACTATGGCGTAGCGGTCGCGAGGTCTTGCGTGGGGGCGGCGAGACGGATGTAATGACCGGCAATATTCGGGCACTGGCGTGTTTTCCGTTGGTGCCTTTTTCCAATCGCATCGATCACGGTAGCTTTTATTGGCAAGGCGCTCGCTATCGATTGCCACCAGACGATCGCGCCGCCCCGCATGCATTGCATGGCATTGGCTTGCGTCGCGCCTGGCAGGTGACGTCGCGCGATATACAGGCCGTGACGATGGTGCTGCGGCATCGCGCCGACGCGTATTGGCCATTCGACTTCGCTGCACTGCAGACAATCCGGCTCGACGACTCGGGCATGACATGCCGGCTCGAATTGGTCAATGATTCCGGCGTGCCGGCGCCCGCCGGTTTGGAATGGCACCCTTATTTTCCATTGGAAGCCGGGACGCGGCTGGTCACATCGGTAGGCACCATCGAGATAAAGGGAGACGATGGCCTGCCGACGGCCGTCGTACCCCCGCCGAAAGCCTGGTCCTTTCACACCGGCGTCCAAATGGCGGATATCGAGATCGACCACTGTTTTCATGGTTGGGCCGGCACGGTCACGCTGTCACGGCAAGTTTCCGAACCCGATGCCGGGAATATCGATGGGCATGAGGTCTTGCAACTGATCGCATCCGAACCCTTGCGCTCGCTGATTCTGTATCGTCCGGCTGGACAATCGTTCTTCTGCATCGAGCCGGTCACCCATGGCGTGGACGTGATCAATCGCGCGTTGCCGGGGCAGGCCAGCATGCAAGCACTACCCCCGGGACAGCGACTGTGTGTCGAAATGCGGATCGCCTACGCGCATTGTTGACGGGACAGGCGATTATTCCATTGCGCGCGATAGAGAAAGGCGGCGGATGTGTCGTATCTTGTGCGACGCCGCGCACGAGCACGGTCGCGCTGATATTGTCACGCTTACAATAGCAATGGAAAAAATCCTCCTTCACGATACACGCCTCTTTCTCGACGATGTCCTCCCCAGCCATGCAGTTCACGTTGCACGCGAAGCAACGGGAAATCGACGCGTTGCGTTTGCTGGCCGACCGGATCGAACTCACTGATCTGCTCGGCCGGCTGATTCACGCATTGCAGCGTGAGCGGGGCATTTCGAGCATCTACCTTGCATCCGATGGCAAACGTTTCGTGACCGAGCGCGGTGCCGTGCGTGACGCGTCCTCGCCGATCCTGCTGGCGCTGCGTGACCGGCTCGAT
This sequence comes from Robbsia andropogonis, assembly GCF_034047095.1. Classification (NCBI taxonomy): domain Bacteria; kingdom Pseudomonadati; phylum Pseudomonadota; class Betaproteobacteria; order Burkholderiales; family Burkholderiaceae; genus Robbsia; species Robbsia andropogonis. The sequence continues at coordinate 371,535 of NZ_CP139166.1, forward strand.
CTGGAGCTGGGGCCGACCCAGCACGCCACGGCGCGCATGTTGTCGATGATCGCCTGGGTGCTGCTCGATCTGGACTCCCTTGACGCGCTGCGTGCGCGAATCGATCGGCGTACGGTGTCCGCGCCTGACTCTGTAATGGCCTTCAGCAAGGTCATCGGTGGTCTGATGGAGTTGATCTTCCAACTGGCGGATGTATCGCCGGACCCCGGCATTTCGCGTACGCTGGTCGCGCTGGTTCACGTGGTGCAAGGCAAGGAGGCGGCTGGGCAGGAACGGGCCGTGGGCGGGCATATGTTTGCCGCGGGGACGTTTTCCGCGGACCAGCAGCAGCGCTTCGCGCATCTGATCGGTGCGCAGCAGCGCAGCCTGGACGTGTTCCTGCAGTTCGCGGGTGCAACACATTGCGAATGGTGGCAAACGCGCACGGCGACGCCGCATGTGAGCCGTGTTGAAACGTTGCGCCAGATCATCACTGCCGCCAAGGCCGGCGACACCTTGGACGCGGCGTTGACCGAGTCCTGGTTTGATGCCACCAGCGCGCGGATTACCGACCTTTGGCATTTGCAAATCGCGTTGACGATGCATGTACGGCAGGCGTGCGACACGCAGATTGGTGTGGCACGGCAGGCCTTGCGGGATTCGGAACATTTGTTCCGGCAGTGGCGCGAGAATCCGCCTCCTCACACCCATGCGCTCGAACATTTTTTTGCCGGAGCGTCCGGCGACGAGTTTGCCGCGTATGCATTGCCCGACCGCTTTTCCTCCGCGGACCGCTCGACCGTGGCGAGCCTGCAATCGGTATTGCAAGCGCAGGCGGCGCGCTTGGCGCGGGTGGAGGTCGAGCTCGACGCGGCACGGCGCGCGCTGCATGATCGCAAGCTGATCGAGCGTGCGAAGGCGGCATTGATGGCGCGGCATGGCTTGCGTGAGGAAGCGGCGTTCAGGATGCTGCAAAAAGGGGCGATGGATCAGAACAAACGCCTGGTCGATGTCGCGGAAGCGGCGTTGGCGTCGCCCGACACCTCACCGCACATGCCCGGTGGGGACGGGCGTGACGCCTTGCGCGCCAAGGGCCGGTCGTGATGCGCATGCAGACAAGACAGTCCCGCCCGAGGCGGCGAAGATGACGGATCGTGTCGTGCGACGGAGCGCGGGTGCAACGGGGGCCCGAAAAGGTGCATACCGGTTGGCGCGCAATCCTTCGGCGGCACGTTTCCTTCATTCGCGGATCACGACATCATGACTTCTTCAGTGGCATTGACGCCGGTCAGCGGCGCGCCGGCCTGGCGCGGCGACGCGCTCAGTGGCAAGGACAGCTGGATCTATCAACTCAGCGAAGAACAGGTCGCGGAACTGGAGCGACTCGGGCGCCGCTTTGTCGAGGCGGATCCGGACTTGCGTTGTGTTACCGCAGCCGATTATCCGCTGGACCACTGCGCATCGGCGATTGCGGCGTGGGGAAAGGATGTCGACACGGGCCGCGGTTTCGTGCTCGCGCGTGGTTTGCGCACGCATCTCTATTCGGATGCGTTGTCGGCGGCCATCTACTACATTCTTGGCTTGCATATGGGCGATCCGATGCGACAGAACGAGTTGGGTGATCTGCTCGATCACGTCTACGCCACGTCGGACAAGCTGCTTGACGATCCGAGCGCCTTGTCCTCGAAGATCCGCGATCTGCTGCCATTTCATTCCGATAGCTCCGATATCGTCGCGCTGATGTGTCTGCGGCCCGCGAAAGAAGGTGGCGCATCGTGCCTCGTTTCGGGCGCGGAAATCTATAACGAGATTTTGCGGCGGCGTCCGGACCTGGCGCCGTTGTTGCTCGAGCCATTCCATTGGGATTGGCGTCGACAGGACCCACGCGCTCCGGCGAATACTTATACCTCGCCGATCGTCAGCTTGGCCGAGGGAGTCTTCAGCATGTATGCGGGCTCGCTCTACGTGTTCACCGCGCAAGACTACCCGGAAGTGCCGCGCTTGACGTCGGCGCAGACGGAAGTGCTCAAGCTATTCGACGACATTGCTTATGAACCGGGCATGTCGCTCGAAATGGATTTCCGTCCGGGCGACATCCAGTGGCTTTCGAACTACGCGGCGCTGCATTCGCGCACGCGATTTGTCGACTTCCCGGAGCCGCAGAGACGACGCCACCTGTTGCGTTTGTGGTTGCGGCGCGCGGGCGGGCGGCCGATTGTCCCCGGGTTCGGGAAGAACGCGGTCGTGCAGGATCGACACGAAGGTCGGCGGCAGCAAGATCTGCCCGATGCAATGGCCGATGTCGCCGGTAATTTCAAGATTGCGATTGCTGCCGTCCCCCGCATGGGCGGGTAATGCCGCTGCCGCATCGCGGTGGCAACAGCAACGGGTCTGGACCCCGTCCTTGCCGGGTCTTTTCCTTTAAACGACCGCGCGCGTGCTGGCTATGGTGACGCGCATTTGCCTGGTTCGGCATTCACGGGGCGTGATGCCATATTTCGCGCGGAAGCTACGGCTGAAATGCGCGGCGTCGTTAAAACCCCATCGGAAGCAGATTTCAGACACAGACAATGCGCCATGCGCGCTGCTGCACAGGTCTGCGTGGCAACGTGCCAGTCGACGATCGCGAAGATAAATACTGAACGTCAGACCGGCTTCTTCGAATAATTTTTGCAGATAGCGCGGTGAGACGCCTTGCTGTTCGGTCAGTTTTGACAACGACAACTCGGCATCACCTAATTGCTGATCGATGGATTGGCAGATTCGATGGAAATGCGCCGCCCGGATACGATCGCCGAAACGCTTTCCTGGCTGCGCATCGGCGAGGCTGGCAACCAGGAATTCCGACAGCGCGACTTCCACCGGGTGGATCTCGTGCGAAGCAAACGCTTCCAGCTCATCACCGACGGACAGCAACATGCCGGTCAGCATCCGTGTCAGCCGGCTATCTCCCGGCAGGATGCCGCTGCGCAATGTCCCCGGATCGACAAGACCGGGGTGCAACGCGTTGATCGGCATCCGCACATACAGCATCCGGAAATCGGCATGCAATTCGAGCGTCGAATCGCGTCGGCTCGGTCCATAGAGAATGTCGCCGCGAGACAATGCGATGCGATCGCCTGCTTCGGAAAACACCGACCTCCCGTCGAGCAATACCGCAAGCCAGAGGCCGGCCTGTTGGTTCTGATAGCTACCTGAGATGGTGAGCGGCGAGGCGCTGAGGCGGGAAAATTCAATGCCTGTCGGCGACACCATGCCAACGACTTCGGCGTGGAAATCGTCGCCTAACGCTATTTCCGGCATGGGCAGGCACATCGTATCCATGGCCTCGCGCCACACATACGGACGCGCCGTTTCGGCACTGCCCTGGGTCGAATAATGCCAGTTTTTGACGGTCATCATCGCATCGGTCCTCTCGGCACGGTTCGTCTCGATCGTGGCGATATCGCGGAATAAATCAAGACAGGGGATATTGATGCTTTTGTCTAGCCCTATTGTCGCGCCAATGTGATGCAAGTCAAACAATTCAAAAAAGTGCGTGTTGAGAGGGGCGGTCAGTCGTGGCGCGGCGGAAAGATGCCGCGTGGGATGCGTACGTGTGCGCCCAGCGTGGTATCCACCACCTGCGTGATGCCAACGTCACCCGCCACGCTAATCAGCGAGTAGGCATCGTTGCGACTGAGTCCAAGGTGCTCCTCCAGCAAGGTCATGGTGTCCAGCGTGGCGCCGCGCAAGGCGTCGTCCAGTTGATCACCAAACCCGTGAACGATCCAGCAGTCGGGCGTTTCCAGCAACGGCGCGGGAAAGTGAAAGTCCTTGCGCAAGATGATCTGCATCGTCACATTCAGCGATGATTCAATAGCCGTACCGCTGACTTCGCCATCGCCCTGCGAGACGTGCGGATCCCCAACCGAGAATAGACCGCCTTCTACCTGCACCGGGTAGTACATCGTCGCGCCCGCGCCAATCCGCCAGTTATCGATGTTACCGCCGTGCCGGCCCGGGGGGATCGTGCTGACACGGCCATTCAGCGCTGGCGCGACGCCCGCGGTGCCGAGGTGTGGGCGGGCGGGAATGCGCACGCCGGATAATGCGGTCTGTCGGTCACAGACCGGGCAATCGGTGATCGTGCCGGGCGTTAGGTACTTTCCCTTGAAATCGTAGGCGTAGCGTGCGCTAGCGTACTGCGCGGCGGCATCCAGTTCATAGATTGTCACGCGTTCCCTTTCGCCCATTTCCTTGTATAGATAGCCCCAGTTTGCCGCCAGGTTCGAGCCGTAGCGGCAGCGCGGCGTCATCGACAGGTAGCGGACTTCGAGCATGTCGCCTGGTTGCGCACCCGTGACATGGATCGGGCCAGTCATGATGTGCACGCCGGGATTGCGATCTTTTTCCGGGATAGCGCGCCAGAGCGTATGCAGCGCCTCATCCATCATCAAGTCCGGCGCGTCGCCGGCATGATGCGTGACCGTTTCCGCATGGACGATGTCACCGCTCGCGACTGTCAGGGATGGACGCAACGATGCATCAAAGTAACCCCAGTGCACATTCTCCGGAGTGGCGCGCAGCGTGTGTAGTTGCTTGGGAGGCGTGTCCGCGCGGACGTGCGCAGGGGAGGGAATCAGAGCCATTGCAATTTCCTGACAGGTAACGGGATCGGTAGAAAAAATAGGGCAACACCCGCAAACTTCATGGGCCTAGGCGGTGACGAGCCGCGGCACGCTGCATCACGCGACACGGCATTACAGATCGAGTACGAGTAGCGGTGACCGGGATCGCGAACAGCAAGGCGTGAAGACCGTGCCTGTTTCCTGTTCGTCGGCACTCAGGACCCAGTCGCGATGGTCGGGCGTACCGGACAGCACGCGCGTCGTGCAGGCACCGCAGACGCCTTGTTCACACGACACCGTGATGCGCACACCAGCGCGCGACAGTGCGGTGCAGACGCTTTCACCGGCCGTTACCGGAATACGCTGGCCGGTACTGGCGATTTCTACGACAAAGGGACCATCGGCATGATGCCCGCCTTCCGCGTTCGCTTCGCCGCCTGGTCGTTCCGCGCCAGTTGTCGGCGCGGTGAGGCGTTCGGTATGAATATGATCGTGCGGCCAGCCTAGCGTCGCGGCTGTCTCGAAAACGGCATCGATCATCGAGGCCGGTCCACATACGTATAAATGGCGATGCGGTTCGGGCGGGCCGATCAAGGCGACCAGATCCTGACCGCGTCCGACGTGACGCCGCACCGCATGCCGCCAGCGCGTGCCGGTCGACAGTTGGGCGGAAACATGTGCATCGGCACTTCGCCCAAAATCATGTAGCGTGAAGGCGATCCCTGCATTGTCCAGGGCCCAGGCCATGGCGATCAGTGGTGTGATCCCCACGCCGCCGGCGATCAGCAACTGGGGCGGCGTGCTATTCGGCCCAACGGCGGGCCACCGCACGGGAAAGAGATTCGAGGGCGTCGATGCGTGCAGCAGGTCACCGGGCCGTACGTCATCGCAAAGAAAGCGCGAGCCGCCACGACCATCGGATTCCCGTTGTATTGCGATCAGGTAGACCATGGGGTTCGACGGATCACCGCACAACGAATAGTGCCGCAAACGCGGCTCATCTTGCGCCGGATCGTTCGCGTAATCCGATGCGGGGCGACAGTCGATTGCCAGATGCGCGCCGGCCTCGTAGGCCGGCAAGGGCATACCGTCGGCCGCTTCGAGTTCGAGCGCGATAATGCGCTCGCTGAGCGCGTACCGCGCGATGACGCGCAAGCGCAGTACTGGCGGACGGGAGGACGTCGTGGCAACCGGCGTGCGCATCGATTCCATGTGTGTGTCCGGATTACCAGGGAGCAGAAGGTGCGCATTCATTGCATTGCCCCGGTAGACGCAAACGCACCATTCGTGGCTTGTGTCAAGGGCGATATGCTTTGCAAGGAGAAGCTCAGCATGCTCAGCGAGCCGTATTCGACGCGCTCGGATTCGAAGCGCAGCATATCGTCATCGTGTCGGGCGCCCAGCGCGTAGAGGACCGGCAGATAATGCTCGGCTGTGGGGATCGACATGGCGGCGTCGCGGCCGTGCCTGGCGAAATCGATGACGTCATCCGATTGGTTCGCGGCAATGGCATTGCGAATGACGGTATGAAAACGTTGCGCCCAGTCATACCCCGAGTCTGGCCGCGACCAGTTCATGGCGGGCAGGTTATGCACGATGTTACCGCTGCCGGCCAGCAGGACGTTCGCATCTCGTAACGGACGTAATGCACGGCCCAGCGCGAAGTGATCGCGTGGCGAGAACGCCCGGTTCAGGCTGAGTTGCAAGACCGGGATATCGGCTTCGGGCATTGCCTTGACGAGTACCGACCATGTGCCGTGATCGAAACCCCAGCGCTCGTCCGGCGTGACCGCGATGCCCGCGGCCGCAGCGCATTCGATCAGTTCCCGTGCGACGTCCGGTGCGCCTGGTGCCGGGTACTGTACGTCGAATAGCGCTTGTGGGAAGGCGCCGAAATCATGAATAGTCTGTGGTTGTGCCATCGCGGTGACCGCCGTTTCACGGGTCATCCAGTGTGCCGATACCATGACGATCGCGCGCGGCCGCCGACGTGAGAGCACGTGCCGACCCATCTCGGCCCAGGCGCGGGTGTTGGCATTGTCTTCCAATGCGTTCATCGGACTGCCATGTCCAAAAAAGAGAACCGGCTGGCGGTATGGAATGTCGGGCATGGTACGGTGGTCAGTCAGGCAAAAGAGGATACGGGAACCGCCGCCGGATCGTCATGGCGCTCGACATGCGGTGCGGCGGCCAGCAGGCTGCGGGTATAGGGGTGCCTTGGATTGTGGAGGACCGTTTCGGTCGGACCCTGTTCGACAACAACGCCGCGTTGCAATACCAGGACACGCGAGCAGAGATAGCGCACGACGGCAAGGTCGTGAGAGATCAATAGCAGCGCAACATTGTGCGAGTCGCGCAGCGACAGCAGCAGTGCCATGATCTGGGCTTGCACAGAGACATCCAGGCCGGAGACGATTTCATCGGCGACGATCAGGCGTGGTACGTCGCATAAGGCGCGGGCGATATTGACGCGTTGCCGTTGACCGCCGGACAGTTGTGCGGGGTACCGTCCGACCAGTTCCGGCGCAAGACCTACTTCTTCGAGCAGAGACAGCGCGCGGCGTTCGCGATCGACGTGCAAATGCGCGCGCTGTGACAAAGCTTGCGTGACGATGTCGCCGAGGCGTCGGCGCGGGTTCAGCGCGGCGCGCGCATCTTGAAAGATCATCTGGATCGCGCCAATGCGGCGTTGCCATTCAGCACGGCTTGCTCCCAACGCACGCTCGTCGAGCGTGATCGTGCCGCTTGTGGGGGTGTCTAGGCCCATGACGAGTCGGCCAAGCGTGCTTTTACCGCTGCCACTTTCGCCGACAATACCGACGAATTCACCGGGCGCGATATCGAGATCCAGGGGCGCGAGCGCCGAGGGCGCAATATTGTTCGCACCACCGCCGGCGGTGTCACCCACCGCCGTATAGCGTTTCGACACACCTTGCAAACGAAGGAAGGGGCCAGGTTCGCGGCGTGGAGCGCGTGCGCTTTGGGCTGCCATTGAAGATGCGGCAACCGCGAATGCATCAACCACGGTCTCAGCGGCGGATGATGGCGGCGTCAGCGTCTTCGAAGGGCGTGCGTCCGACAACGTGCCGCGAGCATGATCAGGGCTGCCCATCGGCAGCAGGCAGCGCGATAGCGTGCCACCTGTATCGATCATCGGCACGGGGGCTTTGTTGCAAGCCTCGACGGCCAGCATGCAGCGCGATGCGAAACGGCAGCCGCCGATGTCGCCGAACGATTCGAAGCCGGGCATGTGGCCGGCCAACGGCACCACGCGGACCAAAGGCCCCTTCAGAGGCGGATTCGCGCGTAGCAGCGCCTGTGTGTAGGGATGCGCTGGACGGGTCACCACCTGCTGCGCGGTACCGTGCTCGACGATATCTCCCGCATACAGAACGGCAATGTCGTCGCAGGCAAATCGCGCGAGGCCTAGATCGTGCGTGACGAACAAAATCCCCGTGCCGCGTTTTGCCTGCATTGTGCGCATCAGATCGACGACATGGCGTTGCGTGCTGACATCCAGCGCGGTGGTGGCTTCGTCTGAGATGACGAGTTCGGGATTGCTTGCAAATGCCATCGCGATGGCCACCCGTTGGCACATGCCGCCAGATAATTCGAACGGATAGCGCGTCAACAAGGCAACAGGGTCTGGCAACAGCACTTCCGTCAGGGCATCCAGCGTGCGTTGCCGCCGTGCGCCCGACGGGATGCCGAGCCGCGCGAGATGTAATGCGAATTGCTTGCCGATCGACAACGTCGGATCGAGTGCCGTGGTCGGCTCCTGTGGAATATACGCAATCCGACGGCCGAGCAAGGCACGATGCGCCGAAGGTGACATCGACAGCAGGTTTTCGCCGGAGAAAGACAGGAACGCGGCATCGGTGGCAAAATGCGCGGGAATCAACCGACCCAGCACGCGGCCCAGCATGCTCTTTCCCGCGCCGGATTCTCCTACGAGGCCGAGCGTACTGCCTTTTTCCAGGGTCAGCGAAATGTCTCGCAATAACGCGACGCCGTCGCGGCGGAGGTTCAAGCGCGAGATGTGTAGTAATGCGGTCATCGTGCCGCCTCCTCGCGCGCCGGTGTAGGCGCACGCGCTTTCCTCGACGGGCGGGCCTCATGCGATGTCGATTCCGCGACTGCGTATACCGGACGCGTGCCATCGGTCTTGCCGCCGCGCCCGTTTCCGCGATTCGTCCCGCGCACCAACAAGCGGGCATCCGTTGCACGCCGCAGTCCTTCGCCGAGCAACGTGGTAGCCAGCACCGTGACGACAATGCAGGTGATGGGGGCAATTAAGCCCCAAGGGGTGGTAAAAACATTGGCCAGTCCATCGGCGATCATGCTGCCCCAGGTTGGTGTGCCGGGCTGCGCCGAGAGCCCGACGAAAGACAGGCTGCATTCGGCCACGACGGCTATCCCAATTTCCAGGCTCATCAACGTGATCAACGTCGGCATCATGTTGGGCAGGACGTCGTGCGCGATCGTGCGGAACGTTCCCGCACCCGCGATGCGCGCGGCGGCAACATACTCGCGACGACGGATCACGGCGACTTCCGCGCGCAGTACGCGGCAGAAGCGCGTCCAATCGACGAACACGAGTGCGATCACGACATTGATGATGCTGGGCGACAGCGCGACCATCAGGATCAAGGCAAGGACCACGGCCGGAAACGACATCCAGGTCTCGACGATTCGCATCACTACCCAATCCGTTCGCCCACCGCGCCAACCGGCCAGCAATGCGAGCGTGCCGCCGACCAGCGCCGCGCCGATCGGGGCGACGCAACCGACGAACATGGCGACGCGGGCACCGTAAATCGTCAGGCTAAGGATGTCGCGGCCAAGCGAGTCCGTGCCGAGAAAATGGCTCGCCATGCCGCCGGCTGCCCATGCGGGCGGCAACAGCGTGTTGATGAGGTCCTGCTGGTCCGGTGCGACAGGCGCAAGCCAGGGTGCGAACAGGGCCATCGCGGCGACGGCGAGCAATATCAGGCCGCCCAGGACAACCCGGGGTTCGCGCAGGACGTGCAACAGGGTAGCGATCATGATGCACTCCGCAGACGGGGATTCCACATCAACTCCAACGCGTCGACAATCGCATTGACCATTTGCACGACCAGCGCGTACAGCAAGGCCAGCGCCTGAATAGTGGGAAGATCATGCGCGCCGATGGCTGAAATCATCACGTTGCCGATGCCCGGCATGCCAAAAACCTTCTCGACCAACAGCGTGCCGCCGATCATCAGGCTGACCTGGATGCCTAGCACGTTGATCGTCGGCAAGGCGGCATTGCGCAACGCATGTCGCCATAAAATCTCGCGGTCGGAGAGGCCGCGCAGGCGCGCGGCCGTCACGTAGTCGTCCGCATAGACTTCCAGCAACGACGAGCGCAATAGCCGCATCAGCGGCGGTGCGATACCCATCGCCAATGCGACGCAAGGCAGCACCAGGTGCCATAACGCGTTGCCGAAGGCTGCGAACTGACCATCCAGCAATGCGTCCAGTAATAAAAAGCCGGTATGACGTACGATGGTATAGCGGCCGTCAAGCGGTCCGACGAAAGGCAGCCACCGGAGGCCGATACCGAACGCCAGCATCAGCAGAATGCCCCAGAGGAAATCGGGAATCGACATCGCCAGACCATTGGCGACTTCCGCGATCTTCTCGGCCCGGGTGTCACGTTGAAGAAACGCGATGATGCCTGTGCCCACGCCGACCACGACGCCAAGCAACAGGCCGCCTGCCAGCAATTGCAGTGTGGTTGGCAGCGCATTCAAAATCAACGCGCCTACCGGTTGACCGGTTTGCAGCGAATAGCCAAACTGGCCGCGCACGATATCCGCAAGCCATTGCAGGTACTGTACCGGGAGGGGGCGATCGAGACCAAGCTGATGACGCATCGCCAGTACATCGGCTTGGCTTGCGTTGGGCGGCAGCAGCATGGCGACCGGATCTGCCGGGAGCATCCGTAGCACGACGAAGACAACCACCGAAACCGTGAGCATCGTCGCCACGCGCCTTAGCAGCCGCAGGCCGAAGCGCCGCGCGTTATGGCGCCGTACGGCAGCCCGCACTGTCGCATCGGCGGTGGGGGAGGGAGATGCCGGCAGCGTGGCGTCGGCAGCACGAACTCGTCTGCCGTGCGTTTTATTGGGATGCGTCAACATACGGCGCCTCGTCGACGTAGACCTGCATAAGGGACTTGCAAACCACTGTGCGGACCATGTACTGCGTTCAGCTTGCCGTGACCACGTCAATGGCGGCGAGCCGGGCGTGCGCGCCCTCTAGCGTCGTGCGGGCAGCGGCCGCCTTGCCGATACGTTGACGTGCGGCCTGGTAGCGTGGGACGAGCCAGGCGTTCAGCTCTTGCTGTGCGCGTTCTTGCCAGGAATACCGGCCGCGAATGGCGAACCGTGATTGCAGGCCTTTTTGCACGAGCTCGTCCACGTGCAGGTCCTGCGCGACGATATCGGACACGGCGCTGAACGACAGCTCGACCCGTTTTTGAAACAGCGGGTCCTGCATCGCGCCGGGTGCATAGAGCACGCCCTGATCCATATGATGCGTACCGGCCGCGTCGGCGCGCAGGATCATGTAGATCACGCTGTCGACCGTAACCACCAAGGACAGCGTGGGCGGGACATTGGCGAACAGCATCCGGTTGCGCTCTTCGTCCGTCAGTTTGGGGAAGATCGGAAAAAGCGCTTTTTGCGTCGGGTTGAAGGCGGCGTCCGCGTGAATCGTGCCGTTGAAACGGTAATAGCCGGCCGTGTCTTCGGGAAGACTGTCCGGGAAGGACGCCAACGCGCTTGGCACGAAATCGTGCAGCGGACCGTGATGCAGCCGGTTTGCGTGATACCCGTCGTTGTTGTTTTCGAACATGACTTTCCAGTTCCACGGAAAGTGTGCAGCGTCACTCGGCCGTGGTCCTTCCGCGCGATCGAGTTCGAAATTCGCCAGTACCGGATCGAGCGCCGTGAGTCGCGGCGCAAGCGGCGCGGCTTCCTTGTCGAAGTTGACAAAGATAAAGCCTTGCCACGTTTCCACGAGCAACGTCGGCAAGCAAAATGCTTTTTTGTCGAAACCTTCCGTGGCGTCCATTGCCGGAGCGGCAATCAATTCGCCGTCGAGCGAGTAGGCCCAATGGTGATAGGGGCAGAGGAATGCGCGGGTATTGCCGTTGCCTTCCGCGACCAGCATCGCGCGATGTTGACACACGGCGGACATCGCCTTGATTTCATTACGCGCATTGCGCGCGATCAGCAGCGGTTCGTTGACGATCGACGTGGTGAAGAAATCGCCTGGTTTGGCAATCCAGTCGGTACGTCCGACGCAGAGCCATTCGTGATTGAAGACCGCTTCCTTCTCGAATTCATAGAAGGCTGGATCCGTGTAGCACTGGGGCGGCAGGGTCTCGGCCTGGCCCACTGGTAGCGTGCTCGTTTCCAGTCCTGCGAAGAATGCGTCGTCGAATGCTTGCGGCATCCGTGGGAGGGCGATATTCGGCTTCATGACAATATCTCTTAATACGTAACGTAATCGCGTTGCATATGCGAGCGCATCGGGCAAGGCGTGAAAATCGGTATGTCGATTCACGTATGGCGCGTTGGCGCGCATCACGCTCAAGCGGACCAGTAGCTTGGCAGCATCCAACCGCTCAGGAACGGCGTATAAGCAAGGTCGTGCTTGTAGGCCGCGGTGGCGATCCCTTGCAGCAAGGGCAATGCATATCCGTGCTCGATCGCCCATCGATGGAACGCCTTGTAGCCGGCAATACGTTTGGCTTCATCGGTCTGCGCCGTCAATGGATCGAGATAGGCGGAGATGTCCGGGCTGCGCCAGACCGCGAACGAGCCTTTCGGATTCAGGTAGCTGCCTGCCGACAATTCCGGGTCGCCGCTGCCGTTCTGCCACATCCATAGCACCGGTCCAGCCAGCGTGCCATTTGCCGCCTGGGTGAAGAACTGCGCCGGCTCGATGATGGTCAGTTGGGCATCGATTCCCACTTGCTTCCACATCTGGACAATGGCACGGGCCATGTCGAGGTCGCCCGGATACACGCCATTGGTGGCGAGGAATGGTAGCTTGACGGGTTTGGCCGGGCTGAAATCGGAGGCGGCGAGCAGTTTCGTCGATAGCGCAGGGTCATAGGCGAACGTGTAATCCGGATCGTAGGCCGGAGTTCCAGGAGCGGCCGGCGTGGACTGGGGTTTCGGTACGTTATTGAAGAACGCGCGTGCCAATGCCTGCTTGTCGATGGCGTGATGCATAGCCAGCCGGACGTTCTTGTCGGCGGTCGGGCCCGCATTGATCATGTGAATCAGATAGGTGTCGCTGGTCGCGGTGATCGTGCCGGCTAGTCCCTGCGTGCCGCCCAGACGGGCTGTTTGTTTCACCGGCAGTCCTGAAGCAAAGCTGCTTTGCCCTGCTTGCACCGCCGCGATGCGCGCGGTAGCGTCCTTGACCACTTGAAACACCACATCGCGAACCTTTGCCGTTCCGCGCCAATGCTTGTCGAATGCGGTGAGCGTCACGCGTGAGTCCGCTTGGTAGTCCGTCAGGCGATAGGGTCCTGATCCTACCGGCTTGGCGATGAAGCCTTCCTTGCCTACTTTCTCGAAATACTTGCGCGGCAACAGATAGCCGCCGAGATAGGCAAGGTAGGCCGGTGCCGACACCATTGGGGCCTTGAAATGCATCACTGCCCGGGTCGGCGTAGGGGTCTCGATTCGATCGAGTGCCCACCAGATGCCGCCCACTTGCAACGTTTTGTCGGCATGCAGGCGGTCGAAGTAGGTGAATTTGAAGTCGTCGCTGCTGGCTTTGTCGCCGTTATGAAAATAGACGTCGTCGCGCAGATCCAGTTCCAGGACCGTCCCTGCGGTGTCCTTCCATCGCCACGCCGTCACGATGGCGGGCGACAGTGCGCCTTTCGCGTCGATATCCAGTGCGGTGTCGAATACGCAGCGATAGATCGAAATCGGATTTGGTGCAACGCGGACCAAGGGGTCCCACGATGGCACATCAACCGGGAACGCGATTGCAAGGGGTGCGGCGGCATGCGCTGTCGTACTGATGCCGAGTCCCGTGGCGAGCGTGCCGGCAGCGGCGCCGCCGAGGAGGCGCTGACCTGCGATGAGGGTCTCGGCGAGCGGCATGCCGGAGGCAATGCCGCCGCTCAGCGCTTGAAGAAAATGTCTACGGCTTATCATTGGGGCCCTTTTCCGAGGCTTTGTCTATCGATGAACCGTCGCCGCGCCGCTATAGGCATGGACGACGTCGACAACGTGATTGAACCAAGCATAAGCAGCTAAATTTCCGCCGTCTTGTCGTCATGCGCACGGCGTACCGCCGTTGCATCCGGTGCGGCGTGACCATCTCAGAAACGATGAATCATGGCGATCCGTGAGACGACCTGGGTTTGTGTATTGGACGGCAGGGAATAGAAACCGGCGCCCTGGTTGGCATCGACACCTGATGATGCGCGTAGATAAGAGACGTTCGCGTAGAACGACGTACGCTTGGACAGGTAATACTGTGCGCCGAGCGTTGGTTGATGCCAGTGTGCACCTTCGAACGTGGTGTATTCCCAACCGCCGATGAGCAGAACATCAGGTCGCGGCGCGTACATGGCGCCAGCCTCGTAGACGTTCATCGTGGCGCTGTTGCTGCCATAGCGCAAGTTCGTCGATGTGAAGTTGCCTACCAGCGTGACTTTTCCCAACTGGTAGCTCGCGCCGACAGCGGCAGTGGCATCGCGATCGACCGTGAACGGTGAGGTGTAATACAGGTCCGTCACGCTGCCGTCTGCATTACGGGTGGCAACGGTCTGTCCCAGGAACTGGGTGACACCAATCTGAGCGTAAGGATAGATGGCGACGTTATAGAGCCGTGTATAGGCGGCTGCGGTGCTGAATCCGCCATGTGTGTACGCCACGGTGCCGCTGTATGAGCTGTTCTGATGAAAGTTTCCGGCTACGTTGCCGAAGCCATACATCAAGCCGAAGGAGAGGCCGTTATAGGCATTGCTCATGTATTTGACCGAATTCGCTACCTGGACGCCGGATATCCGATCAAAATTGCCCATATGGCCCGAGTACACGCTGGCATAGCCGTTGACGTTGAACGGTGTGATCGTATCGAAGATGAAATCGTATTGATTGCCGAACGTCACCGTGCCATACGGTGTGGCGAGGCCGACATAGGCCTGGCGCCCAAATTCCGCGCCGTTCTGGCGGAATGCGCCCGTGCCGAGCGAGAAACCATTCTCCAGATCGAAGATGGCCTTCATGCCGTCGCCTAAGTCTTCACTCCCTTTCAAGCCCCACCGATTGCCGAAGTTGGCACCATCTTCAAACTTGAACTGGTGCTTGCCTGCCTGATTGCTGACATAGGTGATACCAGCGTCGATGATGCCGTATAGCGTGACGCTACTTTGTGCATGGACATTGCTTGTCGCACCCATGGCGAACAGCGCCGCGCAAGCGCCTCGGGCGAAACTGGATAATGGCAAGAGGCGGGTGGCAAGGCGGCGGGGCGTTGTGTGAACGTCTTGGACCCGCGCGCAAGCAACCGCGATGGGGTGCGGTGCTTCTTGCGGGTTGCGGGCCGGGTGTGCCTGGTTCATGGTGTTTCCTGTCGCTGGGCCGTGTGTGGCGGAATGGGGATTGCATCAACCTTGGACATTGCGCTGAAACACGCTTGTGGTGACGTGCGCGGCGCAGTACAAAACGTACCCGACCATATTCGGGCGAAGTTGTCCGCGCACGCGCGCAAACTTGATCTTTTGCTCTTCCGCGTAAGGCAAGCGCAAAAACGGGGCATTTTCGAGGCCAGTGGTGCGACGGCTGGCGCATTGTCATCGCGACGAATCGCGAACCGAGACATCGCAAGGCTGGCATCTGCCAAACGCCAATGTGAGCGGCTCAAACGGATGCGGGTGATATGGGAGCGTCACTGTGGACGTGTCTGTTGCGCGGTGACGTCGTTCCTGGACGCGCATCTGCTTCCCCGGTTGATCCATGGCACGATAAAGAGGTGGATACGACGAACAGGTTTGCACGATGAGGCAGATGGCAAGCGTCATGATGGCGCTGTGGATGGCAGGATTGGCCGCATGTTCCCCGGTTGGGACGCTCAATGCGCTGACACCCGGCGATACTTACGTGGCACAGCGCGGCATTCGCTATGGCACGTCGGATCGAGAGCAACTTGACGTCTATGTGCCAAAGGGCATGGCGACGGCATTGCCGACGTTCACGGGCACGAAGACATCGGGTAACGGCGCGCCGGCGCAGGGCGCTTTAGCGGCCGACGCGGGGCCCGTGCCGATCATCGTGTTTGTCTATGGCGGCAGTTGGCAAAGCGGGTCGCGGACCGATTATCGATTTGTGGGAGAGGCCCTGGCGTCGGCCGGCTTCGTCGTGGTTATTCCGGACTATCGCGTCTATCCTGAAACGATCTTTCCGGGCTTTGTCGACGATGCGGCCGCGGCAGTCGCATGGGCGCGTGATCACGCCGGCGCCTATGGTGCCGATCCGCGCCGCTTGTTCCTGATGGGGCATTCGGCAGGGGCGCAGATCATCGGCCTGCTGGCAACCGATGATCGTTACCTGCGGGCGCAGGGATTGGACAAATCGATGCTCGCGGGCGTAGTCGGGTTGGCCGGTCCGTACGATTTCCTGCCTTTGCGGGATGACACGTTGAAGCGCATCTTTCCGCTGGCTCGCCGCGATGAAAGCCAGCCGATCCATTACATCGATGGCACCGAGCCGCCGATGTTCCTGGGTGTCGGTAACGCCGACAAGACTGTCGATCCCGGCAATACGACTCGATTTGCGGCGCGTTTGACGGAAGCGGGCGACCGGGTGACCGTCCGATATTATCCGCGAGTCAACCATGCCCTCACGGTGGGGGTCGTGGGTGCCCCATTGCGCTTCATCGCGCCCGTGCGGCGCGATGTGGTGGCGTTCATACGGCAGACGTCGGCGGCGTTGCCGATTCGGTGAGCCATGCGCAGCGGCGGCGCGTCAACGCTGCAACGCCAGGTCGATCGTTTCGTCGACCAGCGTCAATACTTGTTGTTGCGCCGGATCAGGCTGCGTGGCAGGTCTGTCGCTGGCGCGCCGTAACGGGTGATTCGGTGCCGGTGTCGGCGCCTCCCACAATTCTCCTTCTCCGGCGTCGATCGCCGGCAGGCGGAACATGCGGTGGAGTCGGGCTTTCAATGCGATCAGATTTGCGCCGAGTCGCTGCATCGACGCATCCGCGGAGGCATCCGGATCAACGGAAGAGACGTCGTTGTCGGACACTCCGACCTTTCGTGCGACGGCAGCACCATGAGTGGATGATCCTTCGGTCGCGCGGTATGCCAGTGTCGCCGGAAGGCTCGACACGTCGGGCAGCGCGCAGATCGGTGCGCCATGCACCGAGGCTTCCATCGATTGCAGGAGGCTTTCCACGGTCCGCTTCAACGCGTCGATTTCCTGCAACTGCCGCTCGTTTTGCTCGGTCAACGCAGCGGTTGTCTCGCGCTGCACGATCAGCTCCTGTTCAATTTTCAAGCGGGCATTATCCAAGGCCTGGGTCGCCAGGGCATGCTGGTGAACCGCCCGCTCTAATTCTCCGGTTCGACTTTGCAACTGGCCTTCGAGGGTGCTGGTCATTCGCCGCAGGAACGCCGCTCGGGCGTCAAAACGCGACACGACGAGTGTCACCATCAGGATCATCAGCGTCAGCACGACGATGGTGGTGGCCAGCCACGGCATATTCATGCCACGCGCGGCCCCGCAGACCGAGCCCGGCAGGAAATGCGCGGCACTCATGCCCACGTAGTGCATACCGGTGATAGCCAAGCCCATGATCAACGCCGCACCGACTCGCTTCGCGAGAAGATGGCGGCGCGTCGTACCGCTGAGCGTGTTGGCCAGCCAGAGTGCGGCAGCCGAGGCCACGATGGCAATGGCCACCGATTGTGCGACCCGCACTGGATCGTAGTCGATGCCAGGCTGCATGCGCATGGCGGCCATCCCGGCATAGTGCATGCCGGCGATGCCGCAACCCATGAGGACGCCGCCGACGGCGATATGTGGCAACGACAACACGGGACGAATGACGACGTTCAGTGCGAAATACGAGACCACGATGGCGAGTGCCAGTGACGCCACCGTGATTTTCAGGTCATAACCTAGCGGAATAGGGAGGGAGAATGCCAACATGCCCACGAAGTGCATCGACCAGATGCCGATACCCATCGCGGTGGCACCAGCGGCGAGCCATGCATGCTTGACACGAGGACGCTCGAGAAACGAGATGAACGCCGTCAGGTCGAGAACCGTATAGGACGCCAGCGTTGCGATGATCAGAGACAATACAACGAGCGTCGGATTGAATGTTCCTACCATGATGCATGCATTTCCGGTGACCGAGCAAAATTGGGAGGCGCTGAAAGGCGGAAAAATGCGAACCTTTCGCGCCATTCTCTATAATGACTTACACCGTGATTGCATTGATTAGAAATTTCCCGTAAAACATTCGTTTACGTGATTTCGCGGTGTGCAACTCATGATTGTCAATTGTCTGGCTTATGCGCCGCATCGTCCACCACGCCCGGTGACGATGGACGGTATCAGCGACGCTTTATGCGACAAGGAAACGTTTGTATGGCTCGGTATCGCCGATCCGACAATCGATGAGCTACGCAAGGTCCAGGAGGAGTTTGGCCTGCACGACCTAGCGATCGAGGATGCGTTGACGGCCGAGCAAAGGCCGAAGATCGAAACGTATGGCAATTCGCTCTTTATCGCACTGCGCACGATGCAAATGGTAAATGGCGATATCGAGGAAGGCGAGGTGCATATTTTCGCCAGTCCGCAATGCGTGATCACGATCCGCCATGGAAAGGTACGATCGTTCGCGCCGGTGCGGGAGCGTGCGGAGTCGGCAAAGCATTTGCTTGATAAAGGCGCCGCGTATGTTTTATACGCCATTCTCGATTTTGTTGTCGATCAGTACAGTGAAGTAGCAACGGAACTGGAATTGCGATTCGATGCGCTGGAACGGGAAATTTTCACTGACCAATTCGATAATCGCGCCATTCAAAAACTGTATGAAATTAAGGCACGGATGGTGGATCTTCGGGGCGCTGCCATGCCGGTGGAGGGCATCTGCAGCGAGCTGATCCGGCTGCATGAGGATCTTGTCTCGAAAGAATTGCGTGCATATTTTCGAGACGTTCAGGATCATATTGCCCGTGTAGTGGATACGGTCGATGTCGTGAGGGAAATGCTGACCACGGCCATCCAGGTGAATCTGGCACTGGTACAGGTATCGCAAAACGAGATTGTCAAACGACTCGCGGGGTGGGGCGCCGTGCTGGCCGTGCCGACAATCGTATTCAGTCTCTATGGTATGAATTTCAAATCCATGCCCGAATTGGATTGGTCTATGGGCTATCCCGTCACGCTATGCGGGACGGTAATTGGCTGTGCCGTCATGTACTGGCGATTTCGGCGGGCGGGTTGGTTGTAGACGCGGGTAAGGACGGGCATGGCATTTGCGTCTTCCTCCGGCAGTCAATGTTGCCCGTTGCCGTGCATGATCGTACTGTGCAATGCATCGTCGCCGATGAGGCGACGTATTTGCTGCCTGCGTATTCAGCTGCTGACGGGCGGCGAGCAAACCCTGAATACCGAGAAACGCCATGCCTGCCGATAATATTCCCACTACACCGTATGATCAAATGATCGCCGCGCTGCATGAAGGCCGGGAGGCTCAGCGCGTCTTTAAACGGCGTTGCCGCCAAGAGGTGAACGCGCTTGCGTATGCGGTAGAGCGTCGGCTAGGCGCCCCAGTAGGATCTGTACGGGTCCTCGACCGAAATGGTGTGGGAGGTGACGATGCGGTGATTGTCTGCGAAGACGCTCCGGGCCGGATCCAGTTCACATTGTCCATGCCGATCGAGCACGATCTCGAATTGCTTGCCGATCCGCGGATTCCGGTGGAACGCGTGCCGCACCAGAGCCATGTATCCATCGATATCGCAGGGAATCTCATTCCCGCGGAGTGCCTGACCGATTCGCGTTGCGTGGAGGCGGTCTGTGTCGCCCTGCAACGCGCGGTGGCGGCCGAGGCGGGCAAGTGGCTGCCGGGCATGATCGGCGGACCAAATATCGCATCGCAATGTCCGGGCGCCGGAATCGATGGGGACGGAAACGGGCTTCCTAGCGGCGAATCGGAGCGCAAGCAGTCGACGGCGGCATCGCTGTTACGTGCGGCCATGCCCTCGCTGATGCATCGGTAACGTAATGTGAATGCATGCCGCGGCGCTGGGACGGTTGCGGTTCCTGCTTGGTGTTGCCTGCGACTGCGAGATCGACGGGATGTCGAAAACGTCCGCCGATCCAGTCAGGCACTCCCGCATCTTATGGCGCGCGAAGCACTGATTCGCACTCTGCTTTACACTTGTCGCCAAGCAGGAAAAGCCGCTGCATAGTGGATCTTTTCTTTCATTTTCATGACGAGGATCCTTTCGATGTCAAACACGAATCAAGCCGCCGCCGTGAACGCGTATGGTGCCAGCCAGACGCAGATTACCGTCCAAGCCAAAGACGGCCCATGCAGGGTCTGGGTGTTGACGCCTGCGGGGGAGGGCAATTGGCCGGGCGTCATCTTTTACATGGACGCATTCGGCATCCGCCCCGCAATGATCGAAATGGCGAGCCATGTAGCCAAGCAGGGCTACGTTGTACTGCTAGCCGATCTGTTCTACCGCTTCGGCGAGTACGAAACTCTTGACCCAAAAGAGGTCTTCAAGGGCGATTTCCGGGCGATCGTCGGCCCGCGGATGGCCAGTACCGATAATCACAAGGCTGCGGAAGACACCGCTGCACTGCTCGCATATCTGGATACGCGCGGCGACGTGAAGAAGGGCAAGGTTGGTACCGTCGGGTTCTGCATGGGGGGCGGAATGGCAATCAGTGCGGCTGCTTACTACCCGGATCGTATCGCGGCCGCCGCCAGCTTCCACGGCGGCAATCTGGCAACGGATCTCCCGACCAGCCCGCACTTGCTGGTGTCAAAGATCAAGGCTGAACTGCTGGTGGCTGCCGCGGATAAGGACAATAGCTATCCGCCCGAAATGGCCCAGCGTTTTAACGCTGCCTTGACTGAAGCGGGCATCAAGCACGAGAGTGAAACCTACGAAGGCAAGCTGCACGGCTGGATGAAGCCGGACATGCCGGTGTTTGATGCGCCAGCCGCCGAACGCGGCTGGAAGGCCTTGTTCGCGTTCTACAGGCGTACGATCGGTTAAATGCCTACCGACGAATCGACCGCTCCAGACTGCGCGAGATTTCGTCTGCAAGGGCTTTGACACTTTGTGATTCGCCGTGGAGCAGGGGGCGCGATGCCGCTATTGCGCCCCATGTGCCACAAAATAAAGCGATGCACCGATCATTGAGATGCACCGGCACGAATACGATCGATCGTGCGGTCGGGAAAGCGGTCTTGTACCATTCCGGCACGCGATGGACGAAGCTGTCAGCGCGTATGTCCTGGAAAAACGTGGGGTTGCGACTACCTAGTGCTTGGTGAAAGATGTTGTCTTCGAAGCCAGCGTTAAAGCGCAGATCGACAAGATGATCGCGTACCCCTTCGCCGTACGTCACCTTGGCCGCATAAACATTTTCCTTCGTATTCAGCAGGAGCAGAAAGCCATTTCTTAAGTTCAGGCACTGGCCGATATTCTCGACCACCAGCGGAATGACGCCGGCGGTGTTCAATGTCGGTGCGAGCGACCGCACATGTGTCAGCGCTTCGCCAAATCGTTCCATCGGATTGGCTGGCATCTCGAAAGCCTCTGCGTCATCCGATCTCCCCCGTCCCCCCCGATCCACGCGAACAGCGGCGCTCTGTGCGTGCTCCAACGCGTTATTCAATGTGGGCGCATCCATGCCCAAGGCATTGAGGTAAGGTTTGACGAATTGTTCGATATCGCGGGGCGCTGTTTTTTTCTCGATCATCGTCGCCACTTCCGCAGCGACGGTCGAGATCATTATCAGCCACTGCGTGTGCGAATCGTTTCGCACGCCTGCGTCTGGCAGGGCGCCCGCCATGCAGTCCGCCAATGTCTCCGGGACGTTGAAATGCCGCGCCAGGGCTGCCGCGATATCTGTCAGGCTTACCCCGAGTACCTCCCGGCATGCGTCCCGGATCGTCACGTCCGGATACAAGCGCGTGTAGTCCAGAACCTGCTGCCAGTCTTTTTCCAGGTACAACGCAAGCACTGTGGGAGCCAGCAAGTACATCAGCGTGGACAGGACCGCCTCTTCGCTGGCTTGGCTGGCATGACGGTGGGTCATATTGCGCGCAAACTCCGATGCGACCATCGCGCGTTTCAGCGCGTCGCGACCGGTATCGAGGTGCGGCGAGTTGGCCTGAAAATCTGCGATATCGGGCAATTCCGCGCTAAATTGCTCTACGGTATTGACGCCAAGAACCCGGATGGCACGAGAAATAGAGATAATCTCGTCGCCAAATGAATGCCGCATTGCGGAATTTGCCTGCCGGATAACCTTTTGGGAAAGCGAGATATCGGACAGTACCAGATTCGTTAAATCCGCAAGATAGGCTTCCTCGTCTTTTAATGAGGCGATAATGCGGTCCGATGAGCTTTGTAGTGATGGTAATTCACCACGTTCCGCCATTGCTGTGAATAATCGGGTCAGAAGGTCGGCTTTATTTTCGATTTCTATCACCGTACTTATCCTTTAATCGCAGTTTGCAATGGACCGGGATAATAAAGATACCCTGAAAGTATTTCGATCGTTTGTTTTAATTCGAGCCTTGACTGGAGGTGTCGGGCGAAAACGACGTATTTCGACATGCGATGGGGTCGATCAGGCGGGGCTGGATGCGCGTCCCCGCGTTGCGCCGCTTGACGCGTTGCAGCATGACATTGGGACGGTATGGAGCGAAGTGATGTTGATGAAACAGTGTTTTCGATAGGGCCATCCTTTTATTTGAAAGTCTTGAAAACGCACTGGCGCTAGAATATGCAGCTTTTCCTTTGCGTTTTGCATGGTTTCACTCTTCGCCAAGCAGTTGGGGGAACGAGGGAGGCAGTGGCCGCATGCGTGGTAAGTCAGGTATGGTGATAGCGGGTTATGTTGATTTCAAATCAAGTTTTACGTCGGCGCGATATTATTGCGCTGGGTTTTATGACATTTGCACTGTTTGTTGGGGCAGGCAATATCATTTTTCCGCCCCTCATCGGGCTCCAAGCGGGTACGCGGTATGGCACCGCTGCGATCGGTTTCCTCTTGACCGGGGTCGGATTGCCGATTCTGACAATCGTCGCGATGGCGCGCGTTGGAGGAACACTGGACAAATTGAGCGGCCCGCTCGGCACTGTCGCGGCGCGTGCGCTGGCCGTGGTGTGCTATCTGGCGGTGGGTCCGTTGTTTGCCACACCACGCACGGCAACCGTTTCGTTTGCTCTGGGTATTGTGCCCTGGACCGGAAACAGCGCATCCGCTCTGTTTATTTATAGCGTGCTTTATTTTGTCGCGGTTTTGTTGTTGTCACTGTACCCCGGAAAGTTACTCGACATTGTCGGTAGGATATTGGCGCCGGTGAAGATCGGGATGCTGACCATTCTCGCCGCCTCGGCCATGTTTATCGCCGCAGGCTACCCAGGCGTGCCTACACCCGAGTACGCCACCCATGCGCTGTCGTCCGGCTTCACCAATGGCTATCTGACAATGGATACGCTGGGTGCCATGGTCTTTGGCATTGTCGTGGTCAACGCAATGCGTTCACGCGGTGTTACCTCGGCCTACGCTCAGACGCGCTATGCGATGATCGCGGGCATCATCGCGGGCGTGGGGCTGGCGTTGCTGTATCTGGGCTTGTTCAAGCTTGGTGCGGAGAGCCGCACGTTGGCGCCGAGCGCCACGAATGGGGCACAGATTCTGGACGCATACGTTGCGCATGCGTTTGGAAACGGCGGGGTGGTGTTGCTGACTGTCCTGATCACCGTTGCTTGCCTGGTGACCGCCGTCGGTTTGACCTGCGCCTGCGCAGCTTATTTCAGTGAGTGGTTGCAGATTGGATATCGAACGATGGCCATTGGCTTGTCGCTCTTCGCGCTATTGGTATCGAACCTCGGCCTGGATCATCTGATTGCGTTTTCCATTCCTGCCCTGACGGCAATCTATCCACCGTGCATCATTCTGGTGGTGATGAGTTTTACGCTACATCGCACCCGTACGCCCAGTCGCGTGCTATGGCCCGTGATGTTTGTCACCACCGTGATGGGGTGTCTGGATGGCTTACACAGCGCCAACCTGACGATGCCCGTATTGAGCCACTGGGCGCGGTCCTTGCCTTTTGCACAAGCGGGACTCGGTTGGTTGCTGCCGGGACTTACGGTCTGGGCGTTGGCCTGGGTCTATGATGGTGTTGCTGGTCATACGCGGCCGGTGCGTGACCAAGTTTGACTGGCAACATAGGTTGGCTTGAAAGCAGAATTTGCTGGTGCTTGTTGTAATCAGGACGACACCGGCTTCTAGTGCTGACCATGAGGCTCGCTTGGTTACACTCAGTAGAATGATGTCGCCGAGCGGCCGCTGTTGCGCTACCTGTTATCACTATCCAGCATAGGCTGTTTCTAAGAAAAAAGATTGACCATTGCAGTCGTATGCATGCCAAGACAGGGCAGATCGCGGCCGACAAGACAATCAGCTCAAGGCGCATTTGCCATGCAAGAAAACACGATCATGAAACCCGTTCCGAACGACGTTTTTCACATTTCAGAAAAAGGGGCGGCAGCCTCGCTGTCTAAACTCCCGTTACCTTTCAACGTTATGTTCGAACGCGGGGATATTTCGATTGAGCTTTATGCGCCGCGAGGTCTAGATGCACAATCACCCCATGACAGGGACGAGCTTTACATCATCGCGTCGGGAACCGGAACTTTCCGGCGAGCCGACGAAGTATGTGAATTTCATGTGGGTGATTTATTATTCGTTCCTGCGCATATGGAACATCGTTTTGAACGTTTCAGCAACGATTTTAGGACGTGGGTGATTTTCTTCGGTCCAAATGGCGGCGTTCACCCGTGACCAATACTCTCCTTTTCGGAAAGGGTTCTGGTGAAAATAGGTAAGATTGTTGTGAATGTTTTAATATGCAGGATATCTTATCAAGCAGACAGAGGGTAGTCCAGACCAGCATTCCATACGGCAGGCAGAGCGGCATCCTCGAGACCAAGTTTAGTCAGATCGAACTGGCCCTTGCGAATGCGATGCATCAATTCGAGGCCCAAGATCATTACCGCGGCATTTCTGGACTTCAAGCAGCAGGCCATCGGCCTTCATCTCCCGCACCGCACGGTGCGATGCGGCGTAACCATCGAACGTGATAGTCTCTGGTGGCTGGCCCTGGTGCATGATCGCCTTGGGAAAAAAGGCTTTGGCTGCTGCTACATTGCGTTTGGCCCTGAGTAAGAAGTCCACTGCCTGGTCGTCTCGATCGACCGCCCGGTACAGGTAGACCCATCTGCCACGAATCCTTATAGGTCTCATCGACCCGCCATGAGCCGCTCGCATGGATCGCGGTGCGGTTCCAGCGTTTAACGAACTTAGGGGCAAAGCGTTTTACCCAGCGCATGATGGTGGTGTGAGCCAGCGATAAACCGCGCTCAGCCATCATTTCCACCAGATCGCGCAGGCTGAGCTTGTAGCGAAGGTAGCAGCGCACGCACAGAACGATGATTTCTTGATCAAAATGTCCACCATCAAAAAGCCCATTCCGGACTTTTTGCTTGCTCGTCCCTGATCACTTCATTTTTGAGACGAATAATGTAACAGATTCGCTACGCCTATTTGCGCCAGAGCCCCGCCGAGCACTTTGTCATGCGCATGACATGAAGTCCTGATGGAATCTGTGCATCGATTCTCAAGCGAATCACAGATTTTGCTACTTCCCGCTGCTATTTCCATGCGCCTTCATTCGCACTTTCCCACGTTATCCCGCCCCAACGATGAAAGCGTCGTTGTTCGGTTTCTCACACTGCGCGATCTGTCGTCGCTGCGCGAATTGGAACACGAGAAGTGGGACGCTACGCAGGCTGCGTCGCAGTCGGCGCTAATCGAGCGTATCGAGGCGCATCCTAAACTGGCGATGGGCGCATTTTGCTCGCGTACTGGGTATCTTCTCTCGTCGCTCTTTTTAAAACCGGTGGCCGACGATTTCCATCGGCACGTGCACACCTGGGAAGATTGCACGCGCCTGAGTGCGGCGCAGCAAAGCCGCTCCCTGTTCGGCATCAGCCTCAGCAGCCGTCATCAGAAAGGCGTCGATGCGCTTATCCGATTTTTCTTGCCGCATGCACTTAAGAGCGGCTGGCGCCACGTCTATCTGGGCTCGCCGGTACCCGGGTTGCGCGACTGGCGCAGACACCATCCTGAAGGCCGTGTCGAGGATTACGTGCTCGCACGCCGTTCCGGGATGCCGCTCGACCCACAGCTGCGCTATTACAGCAAGCGGGGCTTCACGCGGATCATTGCTGTAAAGCCGGGCTATTTCCCGCACGAACGCTCGCTCGACTATGGTGTGCTATTGCGCAGCACGATCCTTCTTTCGCATTTAGCGCCGCTCTGGACAGCGTTGCCGCTTCCAGGAGTCAAGCGCGTCACGCGGCCGCTCGCCGCCTTGCTGTGAATGTGCTCATGCCTTCGAAAAGCGCGCAGAAAGATAACCGATATGCGGCGCGGTGTGGCGATTTGCCAAGCGTGCTGTTCCTCTTCGTCATCGCAGCTAACACCTTCCTGATTGCTTTGACGCCGCATGCGTGGCGGCTGTATATGCTGTTGGCGCTACCGCAGGCGCTGCTTCTGGCCGGCTGCCAGGAGGCCAAGCACATGGCGGTTCACGGCACTTTCCTGTCGCTTCGTCGTGCGAACGACATCGTTGGTGTAATATGCGCAGCGTTGTTCGGCGTGAACTTCGTCGCCTACCGCTATTTTCATCTGCAACATCACCGCGCCACCTGCACCGACATAGATCCCGAGGGACGCCTTTACTCACTGAGCTGGCGGACACGCTGGATCTGGGCTTTGGCACCCCTCGAGCTGCCATGGGTCGCGTGGCATCAGAACCGGGTTGGATGGCCAATGGTGCCGGAAGATCGACGGAACGGGCGCAACGCCGCGCTTTTTTGGATGGTCGTATGCGGTGCACTGATCGGAGCGGGTGTATGGCACGGCGGCACCGCCAGGCACGTCATCATCTGGGCTTATGCCATTCCGCTTGCACTGCTCGCTTGGTTTGACTTCCTGTTGACCCAGGCTGAGCATTACGGCGTGGCGATTGTTCCTGCATCGCCCGGAAAGGTGCGTCGCGACCCACAGTCGATCACGATGGATATCGTGCTGCCGTTTGGGCTCGGCTGGCTGATGCTGAACCGCTCGCTTCACAGCGTTCACCATCGTTATCCGGCACTTCGCTGGTACGACGCGCCCCGCATCCTGCGCGCTGATCCGACAGCGGCCCCGACCACCTATTGGGCCTTTGCGCGCCGCTGGCTAATTGCCGGACCGCGGCTATGGCAGCACGACGAGTACCTGCAGGCCGAGCCGGTGATCGTCCCAGGCAATGGTCGGGCGGCACTGGAACAATTTCTGGAATGGGTGAAATGCAGGAAGTTGCCCGATAGCCGATGAGCCGCTACACATTCTCGCTCGCATGTACCGAGGACGATGCCCAGTTGCGTGAGCGCATGGCCGCCGACTGGATCGAGGGAGACATCGCGATCAGCCTGCGCCGCGAACCGTCGTACTTCGCGGCAAGCCGCCTGCAAGGCAGCGAGGCCCAGGTCGTGGTCGGCCGGGACACGGCGACCGGCCGGATCGTTGCGGCGATAAGCCGTAGCATCACGACCGTCTTTCTCGATGGGCAACCGCGCCGCGTCGGGTTTCTCTCGGATCTGCGGATTCACCGCGAACATCGCAATGGGCTGCTACTAGCACGCATATTCCATTTGCTGCGTGTGCTCGATCAAAATGAGCCGCTGCCTAGCTTCGCGCTGATATACGACGACAACGAAAGAGCGCTCGCGAGCCTTACCGGCGCACGTGCTGGACTACCGCTGTTTCGCCCGTGCGGTCGCCAGATCGCGTCGGCAATACATGTGCGCCGGCGGCGACCTGCGCTTCCGTCTACCGCAGAACTACGGCGTGCTCGCGCCGCCGAACTGCCGGCACTGGTTCAGTTTTTGAATCGCCATCGCGTCGGCTATCGATGGGCACCGGTACTCGCCGTCGATGATTTTCTGCCGGGCGGCCGTTGCGACACGCTTCGCGCGGAAGATTTCTTTGTGGCCGCGAGGGCAGGGCAGTTGTGTGCGGTCATGGCTGCGTGGGATCAATCGACACTGCGGCAGGTCCATGTCGAGCGCTATGCGCGTCAAATCGCATGGATGCGGCCCGCGTATAATGCTTTCGCGGCGTTTCGCGGATTGCCGATGTTGCCCGCGTGCGGGAATGAGCTGTCTTATCTCTACCTCTCATTCATCGCGATCGAGAACGACGATCTGACGCTGTGCGCTGCGCTGCTGCGCCACGTCTACAACGCGCTCTGCGGCGGGCGATGGCTCTATGCGCTCGCTGCCCTGGCGGAAAACGATCCATTGCTGCCCGTGTTTTCTGGCTACTCCGCTACCACGTCTACCGTGGGCGTGTTCGAGGTCGATTTCAGGCACCACGGTAGCACGCAGACGCCACCGTCCGTAACCCCGCACGCGCGTATCGAATTTGCGCTCACCTGAACAGGCGGCGCGTGCCCATCGCTTCACGCGACGGGTGGATTTCCTTACCTCTTAGTTCCTTTTTTTCGGGGTTTGTTTCGTTTTACGACCTATCGTTACGCAACCTCGCCGGTATTGTCAATGCATTGAACATACTATGGAATCTCTTGGCAAGTTGCAGCGGTCTTGAACAATCATCGTCAGCAGCGCGGCCGGATCACAAAGCGCCGTCAGGTCGCCGGTCATGTAGGGCGAGGCAGACGGGATATGCGTTGCATTGCACTTAATCACCGATATATCGATCATGTTCAATCGATTCCGGTTGGGATCGCCCGGGTCCAGCAAGTCGGCGACCGGGGGCATCGAAACCGCTGGCGAGCCCGACCGTACGACCGGCAAGACACCCTCCACTCATAGCCGCCGCTTGCCGGGGGAAATTCGTTCCCAGCTGCCGCAGCGATCGGAAGCCGGCGTGGGACGCGCTTCGCCCGTATCAGTTGCGCCGCGGCAAGCGGCACCACTATTGCCTGCTCAACGTCAAACTTTTCCGCCTGAGTATCACGGCGATACGATCGACTCTCTGCAAAGCCAATACGGCACGGACTCGGTGCCGCTGTCCGCATCGTCCGGCGCTGCGATGCCGTCCTCTGCGCAGGCGAAGCAGGAAGCGCCCGTGCACGAAACATCGCTTTTCGAGCTGACTCCGGAACAAAGCGGCGGGTGGGGCGTCACGTTCCTCAAAAATAAGGGTCATCTCAGGGAAGGGGTCACTCAGTCGGCAGCGGAGGTCCACGAAGATGAACCGGCCGTCATGCCTGATAACGGCGGCGCAACCTCCGAAATCCTTCCGGATGATACCGGCGGCCCGATCCGGAGCTGGTCTGCCTCACAAGAGTCGGGTCGGCGGAGTACGTCGGCGCATAGGTCGGGAGGCATGCTGCCGCCGGCGACAGCGGATGCCGCGTCCGCCAGACGCGGCACGGTGAAGAGCCGTCTTGCGCAACTGATCGACATCCGGCGCGTGCCACAGGCCCCGGCTGTGCGGGTCGATGACTGGTCCGACCGCTCGGCCCTGGAAATCTGCGAAGGATGGCGCGAAAGCTTGGTAGAGACAGTATCGATTCCGTCAATGTCGCGCCTTGTGGCTCTGAACTTCGAACGTGTTCATGCCGCAGCGATCCCTGCGGATTTGAGAGATCAGTGTCTGTTGCCGGAAGGAGCGGGCGGACAGGCCTATTACGACGAGATGGTGAGGACTTTCCTAAACGCGGTGGGATGTAAGGATCCTGACGATATCGACAAGGTGCTTGACAGCTTTAAGCAGACGGGGACGGGGGGGCTGCACCGTCAGCGTGTGATGACTGCGTCGCTCCTCAACAGCGGCATAAGCATAGCGCAACTCGCTGCCTCCTCGCATGTGGCAGCGAAGACAGCGATGTCGACCGCGCAGATGCTGCTCACGGTTGCTTCGTCCCGGCTCGCTTTCACATCGGCCAAGCTGCGCTTTCGCAATGCCGGCACCGAGGAGATCATGCCGCTCGGCAAGGCGGACGCCACGCCCAGCGCGAAAAGCGGAGCGAGCGTCGCGGGCGCGTCGCTCGCCGTCATGCGGCACCTCGGCAAAATCGAGAAAGACGTTAAGCGGATGAACATTGCGCTGGCGGCGCTCGAACGGGCCGGAACTCCCGACGAAAAGCGTGTCGCTGCAGACGCGCTGTCGATTGCGTTCGCCCGATTCTGCGTGCGAAGCGAAATGAAGCTCGACTACAAGACGGCCTCGGAGAGCGCCAAGATCGAATTCTTCGGCAATGAGCTGAATCTTTACGCGAACTACGTCAGCGGCACGGCCGGCCTGGTAACGACGATCATGAGCATTGTCACGCCGGCCCTCATATCGGCCCACGCGACGCTCGGCGCCAGCGCTGCCACGCTGGGTCTCACGGCCCTGCTGTACGTGGGCTACCAGCTAAGCTCTGGACCGAGCAGGGACGGCGAAGCGAAAGCGAAGCGGGCTATCGTCGCGCTCAGCAAGTCCCTCGACCTGCTGGGAGGCAACGCTCGCAAGCAGCAGATGCGTCGCGCACAAGCCTATCGTGGCTACGTTGACGAAAGAGCAAAGACGAAGGAGCCCGGTGCGCGCGCCGAGGCCAAGACTAAGCTGCTCGACGAATTGCGTCAGATTGCACGCGAAGACAGCACTCAGGACGACTTGAATCCGCTGCAGAACTGGACCGATTACACACACTTCCAGCAACGCGTGGCCTTGATTAAGGCTGTAGTAGCGAGCCCGGAAGCACTACAGGTTGCCGAAGGGAACGAGCATGCCGTCAAGGCGGCGGTGGCGGAAGCCGTGAGCGAACTCGAACTCGCTTTCACGGCTACGCATCAGCACAAGTTCAAGACATCCACCATCGTCGATGCATGGAAGACCCCATATCGGATACGTTTCGACAGCATGGGCCGCTTGCTGCTCGGCAAGGTATCCCAATCGAGCCGTACGGTGCTGGATCTAGACGCGAAGCGCGTGAAGGTCCAGGCGAGCCGCGAGCGGCAGGCAGGATCATCCGTGCGGTCGCACCCCGGAACGTTGGCGCAAGACGCTCGACTTAAAGG
Organism: Robbsia andropogonis; assembly: GCF_034047095.1. NCBI lineage: Bacteria > Pseudomonadati > Pseudomonadota > Betaproteobacteria > Burkholderiales > Burkholderiaceae > Robbsia > Robbsia andropogonis. Next base: position 402,543 of record NZ_CP139166.1, read on the forward strand.
TCAACGCCAGGATCTGAAGGCGACCCTGACGAACTGGATCAACTTCGAATTCGCGCAGTCGCGGCTGCATGCGTTTGCCGCTTTGTCGGCCGACGACGCGGTACGCCTGCCGACTACGCTTCGCGAGGCCACGCAAGCGCTCGCCGCCGTGAACGATCCTGACGCGCAGGCGCTCTTTGTCGGCGACGGACGCGCGCAGGTCGAGGCGACCCGGCTGGCGAAGAAACTGACCGCCGGCGAAGAGGAGCGATATACGGTGACGGGGGGCGGCTCGGCTATTTTGAGCACCGTCGCCAATACGGCTGGGGGTGCCTACGGCCTCAGCGTGAACATCGCGAAGACCGCAGCCACTAGCCACGGCGCGCACCTTACCACCCACTATGGCGATCAGCGGGATGGGCAGTTGCTCACGCAAGGTAGTGCGCCCTTTACGGCGCACTATTCGTCGGGCGAACGCGCGCGGTTCCAGAAGAACGACATGGCCCGACTGCTAGCCACGCTCAAGCGTAGCGGCGACCCCGTCAAACTGAAGCTCGAACTCGGGCCCGCACAGGAAGGAAAGTTTGCGCTCGACGACCCACAGTTTGACAGCGCACTGGACAAGTTGATCCAGCAGATGGAAACGCAGAGGGATATGCCCGATGAAATCGATGTGTCGATTGACGGCGCCAAGGCCTTTACCGGCAAGCTGAACGGCACGACTGATTATCACAAATGGCGTTACGACCATGCCACTCTCCGCAAGAAGCTTGATTTTCATCGTACGCAGGCGAACGTACTTGCCAAAGGCATCGGCGTATCGGTGTTCTCGCCGGTACTGCAAGGCATGGCGCAGATTTCGCTGAAGAACACACGCCGCGCCGCATACCGTGGCGACGAGATGAGTCCCGACGTGCGCGACAAGCTGCGCGAATTGGCCACCCCCCCGGCCGACGAGGACAGGGCAATGGACGATAGCACGTGAATAGCGGAGTTCTGGTGTAAATAGGTAAGAACATTCTCAACACTCTTACCTATTTACACCAGAACCTATTGGAGACATTTATGCAACAGCCGATTCTATCGGCCGGCGTCACGCACGCCGCTACCAAGAAAAACAGCGCCGCGCGGGTTATTTTCGCGAGTTTTATCGGCACGGCCATCGAATTTTACGACTTCTACGTCTATGCAACAGCGGCCGCGCTCGTCATCGGGCCGGTCTTTTTCCCGCATGGATCCACTACGGCGCAGGCCTTGTCGTCGTTCGTGACGTTCGGCATCGCGTTCATCGCACGCCCCATCGGCGCTTTTTTCTTCGGTCACTTCGGTGACCGGATCAGGCGGAAATCGACGCTGGTGGCATCGCTGCTGCTCATGGGGCTGTCCACGACCTTGATCGGCTTCTTACCCGGATACGACGCATTGGGCACTTTGGCACCCATTCTCTTATGTCTGCTGCGCTTCGGGCAGGGCCTGGGTTTGGGCGGCGAATGGGGCGGCGCAGCATTGCTTGCCACGGAAAACGCCCCTGCGGGCAAACGCGGGTGGTTCGGCATGTTCCCGCAACTGGGGCCGTCGATTGGCTTTCTCGCTTCCAATGGACTGTTTTTCATACTCGCGCTATTGCTCTCGGATGCGCAATTCAAGAGTTGGGGTTGGCGTATCCCGTTTATCGTCAGTGCGGCATTGGTAGGGCTCGGGCTGTATGTACGTCTTAAAATTGCTGAAACGCCAGCATTTGCGGCAGCCCTCGAACGTCAGGAGCGCGTGCGTCTGCCGTTGTTCACGCTGCTTGGGCGTCACCTTGGTCCGGTGGTGCTTGGCTCCCTGACAATGGTGGTGTGCTATACGCTGTTTTATCTGTCGACCGTGTTCGCCTTGTCGTATGGCGTGGGCACCTTGCACTTGTCGCGGCAGACCTTTTTAGGGATGTTGTGTATCGCTGTGGTCTTCATGGCCATCGCCACGCCAATCTCGGGTTGGGCAAGCGATAAATATGGGCGCAAGCCGGTGCTGGTGGTGTGTACTCTCGTAGCGTTCCTGGCAGGTTTCGCGATGGCACCCATGCTGGGCAGCGGGCAGTTGCTTTCGATCCAGTTGTTCCTGGTGATGGCACTTTTCATCATGGGTGCGACCTTTGCCCCGATGGGCGCATTGCTGCCGGAGTTGTTTCCTACGCATGTCCGTTACACTGGTGCGGGTGTCGCCTATAATCTGGGCGGCATTTTAGGTGGGTCACTCGCACCGTATATCGCGCAGGTATTGGCAGCGCGTGGTGGCTTGCACTGGGTCGGCGGGTATTTGAGCGCCGCGGCGGTGGTCAGTCTGCTGGCAGTGCTGTGCATGCGCGAGACGCATCACGCCGACCTGTGAATGAACTCTGACGATCTCAATTTATTTGCCCGTGTGGCCTGTCTGAACGGTATTTCATGTGCAGCCCTGGAAACGGAGACCAGCCAATCGACGGTTAGCCGTCGCATCGCGACCTTGGAAGCGTCTTTAGGCGGGCGCTTGTTTCGCCGTAGCGGTCGTGGCGTGGCCCTGACGAAACGCGACGAGCTGGTGCTGGGCTATGCCGTGGCGATGGCGCAAAGTCTCGAGGAAGCGGCGCGCGTGGTCAGAGATCGGTCTGAGACAGGGCCTGCCCGTATTTGCATCGGGGCGCAGCCGACGACTGCACGATTGATGTTGGGGTCAGGGTAGCAACGGAACAGCCAACGCACTAATGCGGTCATGTGTGAGTTGGCTGTTCCGTTGCTCTTTGGACCCCATATTGAACGATGAGTGGATGGTCCGTGCGTCATGCTCAGGGAATTCATGAACCGGGTGAATAAACACAACGGCCGCTAACCCGTAAGCGTCGACCGAAGGCATCTTGTCAGCCGCGTATTTCATGTGGCCGGGTATCGATTGGCGGCATGCCGGTAGTGCCCATTTAAAAAATAAATGGGCACTTCAATAAGCTTTTTAAGCCTCGTGGAGTTTGCTGGAAGCGATGTTCCACGGCAGCAGATCGTCGATCTGATTCACCGGGTGATCAGCGATACGCGTTAGCACTTCGCGCAGATACGTCTCTGGCTCGATCCCGTTGAGTTTGGCCGTACCGATTAGGCTGTACATGGCGGCCGCACGTTCGCCCCCTGACTCCGAGCCAGCAAATAGATAATTCTTGCGGCCCAGCGCAATTTCCCGTTCATTCTGCCCATATCGGGCAGGAAGTCGAGATTCATTATCGTTGGCATCCGCTGTATGGGCGTCGCGTCAAGGTTAAAGACATCGAGCGTCGCGGCGGAGGTCAGGTCGTCCATGTGGAGGCGGACCCCGGTGTAATCAGGATGATCGCGGGATGGATGCTCGATGCCGCGATTTGTTCAGCGATGGTTCTCGGCGAACCGAGAGTTACCGTAGCGACACTGCATAATCTGCATCAATTGCTGGTCGATCTGCATTTGCGGGGAAACTCTCCGGACGGTTCCACCAACGTCCGGGAGAAACGCAATGGGCAATCTGCCAAACGTCGTTCCAGCAGGTCAACAGTTATCGCGGTCGATGCCGCCCCAGATGAACCTGATGTTCGACGCGGTCGAGCTTCAGGGGATGAACGCGGTGCAACGGGCAAACACGCTCAGGCATCTCGCATGCCTGTTGATGCAGGCGGCGGGCATCCCGACTGCGAAGGGGCGTAACGATGACGAATGATGATCGTTTGCCCGCAGATCTTCTTAAACGCAAGGCGGTAGTTTATGTCCGACAGTCCAGCCGAACGCAGGTCCAACTGAACCTCGAGAGCCGGCGCCGGCAGTATGACCTCGTGCAGGAAGCAAAGCGACATGGATTTCGCGACGTCGAAGTCATCGACGACGACCAGGGACGCTCGGCGAGCGGCACAGTTGCGAGACCGGGCTTTGATCGTCTGGTCGCGTTATTGTGTGCAGGCGATGTCGGCGCAGTGCTTTGCCTGGACGCCTCACGCCTTGCCCGCAATGGACGCGACTGGCATCATCTGCTCGAGCTCTGTGGTCTCGTTCAAGCGCGGGTAATCGACCTTGACGGTGTGTACGATCCTTGCCGGGCAAATGACCGGCTATTACTTGGCATGAAGGGCAGCATCAGCGAATTCGAACTCAACGTGCTTCGAACGCGCATGCACGACGCCAAACGAGAGAAGGCACACCGTGGTGAATTACGTATCAGCGTGCCGGTCGGCTATATCTGGCATCGTGATGTTGGTCTGGGTTTCGATCCAGACGCACGGTTGCAGGAAGTCATACGCCTGATTTTTACTCGTTTCCGGCAACTGGGCAGCGCGCGGCAGGTTCTGCTGTCGATGAACGCTGAACAGGTCCACTTCCCGCGCCCCTCTGACGGCCGGACGCTGACGCGGGTCGACTGGACTCCAATACGCTACCGTAACGTGATTTCGGTGCTCAAGAATCCGTTCTATGCTGGTGTCTACGCGTATGGCAAGAGCGGCAAGCAGATGACGATCGTCGAAGGCCGGGCACGCAAGAGCTACAAGCACCGCAAGCCGTTTGAGAACTGGGACGTCATGCTCCGGGAACACCACGAAGGCTACATCGACTGGGCGGAGTTTGAACGCAACCAGAAGAAGCTCGCGACAAATGCTTACGGCAAGGCGGGCGACGTAAAATCCGGTCGTGGTGGCCGCGCGCTGCTCGCTGGCCTGCTTGCCTGCGCACGCTGTGGACGTCGCCTGTCGGTGGCCTACGCTGGACGTATCCCGCAGGCCGTGTACCGGTGTGACCGCTTCGACACGTCAGCGCGATGTATGAGGTTCGGTGGTTCCCGTATCGATGCGACTGTCAGCAAGGAGCTTCTGCGCGTCGTGGAGCCATTGGCGATCGAAGCGGCACAACAGGCTGAGCAAATGCACATGGATACCCTGAACGAGCAGCAACAGATCGTGGAACTCGAACTGCAGCAGGCCCAGTACGAGGCCACGCTGGCTGAGCGGCGCTACGCCGCCTGTGATCCCGAGAACCGCCTGATTGCCGCGCAGCTGGAGAAGAACTGGGAAGCGGCATTACGTCGTGTACAGGCCTGCCAGACGCGCGTGGAGACGGTGACTGCACCAAAGGCGCAGGCTCCCCTGCCTGACTTTACGAAGCTCGCCGAAGATCTTCATGCTGCGTGGAATGCACCGAGCGTCGCCATGCGCACACGTCAACAGCTTGTTCGCGCGCTCATCGTCGATATCGTTGCCGACGTCGACGAGGCTACACGCGAAATCATTCTGACGATCCACTGGCAAGGCGGTCAACATTCCCGGCTACGGATTCGCAGGCCGCGAACTGGCGAGCATGGCTGCAGTACGTCAGACGAAGCGCTCGCGGTTATTCGCAGCATGGTAACCCGATGGTCCGACGAGGACATTGCTGCATCACTGAACCGCATGGGAATACGCACAGGACAGGGCAAGACCTGGACCGCACATCGTGTCAGCTCTGTACGGCATGTCCGCGATATCCACGCCTACAAGTCGGCAGATAAGGATGGCGACTGGCTGACGATGTCTGAGGCAGCGAAGGAGCTTGGTGTCACTCACTACATGATCCGGCGTTTGATCAACGATCGGATTCTGCCTGCCGAGCAGGTCGTGCCTGATGCCCCATGGCAGATTCGGACGATCGATCTGCACAGCGAAGCGGTTACCGCAGCACTGGCGCGCAAGTATCGCCCGTGTCGCAACGATGTCGAAGGCCAGATCCCAATGTTTATCCAGGTTTCAGAAGGAGGTGCACAATGAACGCCCCGTTGCCACGGCGCGCAACGCGCGTTCGACGGCGTTATTGTCGATCTCGCCCCGGCCATCCTGCACGAACGTGTTCAACGCCTCCCATCGATTGAGCGCGTACTGGATCGCACCGGCGAGCGCCGATTTGGTCGATAGCGTTGGGATCAGCGAGTCCAACCACGCTCGCATACTATCGAGCAGCGGCTTGCTGTGTTCGGTTCGCACTTGCAAACGCTTGTCCGGCGGCTCCCCCCTGATCTGCTCTTCAATTGCATACAGTGCCGCGATGCGGCGCACCGCTTCGCCTGCCGCCGGTGACGGATGCGACTTCGTGAGTTCGTAGAATTTGCGTCTGGCATGCGCCCAGCAGGCCGCCTGCGTTCGCGCGTCGCCGTACAGCGCGTCATATCCCACAAATCCGTCGGCGTGGATGATGCCGTTGAACTCGCCGAGATGTCGTTGCGGATGTTCGCCGCGACGATCGGGCGTGAACGCCATCCATAATGCGGCGGCATTTGCCGAGCCCGCTGGGCGTTCGTCACGCACATACGCCCACAGCCGACCCGTGACAGTCTTGCCTTTGCCCGGTGCCAGCATCGGCACGGGCGTGTCATCAGCGTGCACGCTCGGCCCCGCCATTACATATCGGCGCAGCGCCTCTACCAATGGGCGCAGCAGTCGTGTGACACCGCCGACCCATTCACTCAGCGTCGAGCGATCTAAGTCCAGTCCGTCACGTGCATAGATGTGCGACTGTCGGTACAGCGGCAGGTGATCGGCATATTTGCCGATCATGACGTGTGCGAGCAAACCGGGACCGGCTAACCCTCGGGCAATGGGTCGTGACGGCGCGCTCGCTTGAACGAGTGTCTGACAGCATGCGCAACTGAATTTGGGGCGCACGTGTCGAATGACACGCCAGCTCCCGGGCAAGTACTCGAGCTGCTCGGCGACATCCTCACCGATTGGCTTGAGCGCACCGCCACAGTCCGGGCAGTCATCGCCTGAGGGCAGATGCTCGAGCGTGTCGCGTGGCAGGTCCTCCGGCAGCGGCTTGCGAGAGCGGTTTTTACGTTCTTGTTCGACAGGTGTGGCGGGCGGCGGATCTTCCCCGTTGTCGAGCAGCAATTCCTCGAGCTTGAGCTCGAGCTGACCGATCTCGGTCTCCAGCTTCTCGGACTTGCGGCCGTACATCTGGCGGCGAAGCGCCGCGATCTGAATCTGTAAATGCTCGATGAGCAGTTCGCGTGCGCTCAGATTCGATTGGAGTTTGCGCACCTGGCCGGCCAGATCCGCGACCATGCGCTGAAGCGCAACGACCTCGGTGGGGAGCGCACTGTTAGGGGATTCGGCCATGGCGACAGTTTACGCATTTCAGGCCCCGTATACAACTGCTACGACTACGCCGCACGGGGTGTGGCGGTGCGCTGTGGTCGGCGCCAGTCGATGCCTTCAAGCAACATGGACAACTGCGCAGCGCTCAAATGCACGCTACCGGAATCGGCCTGCGGCCAGACGAAGTAACCGTGTTCGAGGCGCTTGCAGAGCAAACACAGACCCTGTCCATCCCACCAGAGTACCTTGATTCGGTCGCCGCGCCGACCTCGGAAGACGAACACCTGGCCGCCGTACGGGTTGTTGGCAAGTTTGGTTTGCACGACAGCGGCCAAACCGTCGAAGCCACGCCGCATATCGGTCACGCCGGCAACCAGCCACACTTGCGTGCCGGGAGGTAGGCCGATCATACTGTGCGGGTTGATGCCAAGGTTTGCGAGATGAAGGTGCGCAGAATCTCGACCTCGACGTTCCCCCGAATGACGATCCTGGTCTGGCCATGCAGCCACTCGAGCTCAGTCGGGGGAACTGTGGCTAGCGGAGCACGAGCGTATTCTGAAGCAGTGGATGCGGCGCTGACGACGGGCACGAAGGTGACGTGATCGGCACGCTGATGCTCGCGACACCAGCGTGCCAGTTGATTGGCGTTGACGCCGTTGGCCAAGGCCAGAGCTGCACGAGAAACCTCCGGCAGCATGGACTGGCGCACAAGCTCTCGCTTGAATTCCTTGGTGAAACTGCGTCGCGCAGTGCGCGGCGTCACGGGTACCACTTGCTTACCTTCCATCGTCTGCATCCGTCGAAAAATCCGACAGCATGAGCACGTTCATGTCGCGACGAAAGATGCCTTGGGTGGACGCTTACGCTAACCCAGGTCTCACTCACGGTGATATCTCGCATACCTTCGGCATTCTCTGCCGTCCACTGCAACGGATCATCCTCAAGAATAACGAGGTCGGCCTGCTTCCCCGGTCGCAGCGACCCGATGTGTTCATCGAGATGACATTGCCAAGCCGCGTCAATCGTAACGGCTCGTAGCGCTTGCGAAGCAGTTAAACGTTCTGCCGGGTTTAACACATCTTCCGTTCCGGCTATCTCGGCGCTGTCTTCTGGCATCACTATCGCAGAGGTTCGACCAGCTTTCTCAGATGCGCCGAGTATGCTTCTTGGCCCCTCCATTACGCGTCCAATCGCTTGCTCCATACAGCGTAATGGACCAAGCGGTGAGACAAAGTGATCGCTATGCAAGCTAATTTTCAGGCCCGCCGCCAATGCCGATGCACACCGATCAAGCAACTGGGCCCGCTCCGGACCGAGAATGGTTCTCTGAAGCGTCCTACCCCAATAGCCCACATGACCGATAAGGAAGCTCGGCGATACACCGAGCCGTTTCATTGTAACAATCGCATCATCATGGAGCAGTGATGCATGCTCTATCCGATGACGCAAGTCGAGCGTCCCAGAATGTAATTCAGAATCTACAGGATTGGGCAGCAATGGCCCCGCCTTATCCAGTGCCAACTGGAAGGCGGCCAGCACATTGGCGATTCCTTCGTCCCCGTTTGCATGAACAAGGATCGGCCATCCTGCATCGGCCACTGTTCGCATGATTTGCGCCAATCCCCAAGGCGGGCTGAAATTGAATAGCCCCCGCGGACCAACACCCGGCACCGTGTGATCGAGGCAGCAAAGATAATTCTGACTCTGGAACCCAGTCAATCCCTGATTCGAACCGTCCGCCATCAATTTGACAGCACGCAAACCAAACAAAGCATTGGCATCGTCGTTCTGTTCGGGGTGGAATTGCTTGACCCAGTCGGGCAAAGATGAATCGCTGCCAACGTATAACGCAGCGCCTACGCGGACGGTCATACCGGCCGTCGTCGCTAAGAACCGCATCAAATCAACCTCAGCTTCCTTATTCAGCATGCCAAGGCCTGCGTCAAATATTGTCGTAATACCGCGCCGATTTGCATCGGCGAATACGCGCAGCAGACCCAGAACCGTTTCCTCTTTGGTCGGCGGCGGTATTTTTGAGGTCACCTTGGTAGACTCGCTTTCGGTCAAAACACCATTGTTATAATTTTTGTCTAAGCCGGCCTCGGATAAAGCCGCCCCATTGACATAGCTGATATGACCGGAAGCATTAAGCAGAAAAATACATACATCTGGGCTTATCTTATTTAGCCATTCAGCATTGATCTCTCCCCATACATCCATGAGCGACGGGTCGACTCCAAAACCGCAGACCCATTTTGGTACGTCGTTCGCGCCAGCGTCTTTCGTTATTGAATCCACCGCGCTGGCGAGCTGTTCGTAGATGAAATTCATTCCGTACGAGCTGCGCAGTTTCTGATCGTCGCCGAACGGACTAAGGTTCGTCCATGAGCCAACGATTGCGCTTGTCAGTAAATGAGCGTGTGGCTCGATTAATCCAGGAAGCAAGGTCTGATTGTCGGTGAGCATCTGCAAGCGAAAGTCGCCGTTTCGCTTAAGCATTTCCTCGCGTACATGTTCGAGGGTACCGGTTGCCACCACTTGGTGGTCAGCTATGCCGATCGCTTCTACTTGAAAGTCCGTCTGCGTGGGGTCGGGATAGATGTTTCCTCCGTGAAATATTACGGATTCGACCGTTTCGGCAGGTTTCGGCAATGCCAATATTTTGATCAGTTCAGGCCATTCACGCGCGTCATCAGTGAATGTAGGTATTAGATTGGGACTGCAACAGGCACAGCCAAAGTTGTTAACGTGCTCCGACATAAATAAGCTCCGCATAGATTGGTTTTACCCTGAAAAGTCGTAGCAGCCTGCCAATCGGTAACATCGTATTCCGAACGCGTCTGAATTCCAATCGGCATAATACTATGCAAAATTCATTTATCCATCTTTATTTAAATGCATAAATGAATAGTCTTTTAATTTCAGCCATTAATGTTATGGTGTTTTGCCGTAATAAAGCACTTCGGAGTCTTGAGGGTCGCGAACGAACGATACAATCCATGAAGCAAAATCTGACGCCAGCGATGGCGCCTTTGTTTATAGTGGCTATGCGTAGGTGCAAGCCTCAGCATAAATTCTGCTTTCGCCTTGTTTCATAGCGGGTTTTGCATTCTTGCTTATTCTTTCGGTTGTGGGAATTCAAAAAATCATAATTGGTGGCAACTCAAGTTATCAGATGTGCGTGTTCAGGTTTTTGTACCTTAGCATTGACGCCTAAGAAACGAGTAAAGTGCGTACTATCCGTCAACAAATCGTGCACAAAAAAGCGGAGACGTCGCTGCCGACCCGTAGTTCGCGTTTTCTCTGTCAATGGAAGGCCGAGTCGGAAGGCGATTATTGTAAAGCCGCATAAGCCCAAAATTACCGCGCCAAACGCAAACAACTTGCACATGAGCCGACTACACCAGGCCGGTCGTTAATTCAACTTTCGGGTCACTCACAATCGTTTCCTAGGCGATGAGTACCTCGGCGGGGATCTTCAATTCGTGGCGCAAACGGCGAATCATGGCTAAGCTCAGGTTACGCTTCCGATTCAGAACCTCGTAGACGCGATTCAAGTTACCGACATACGGTTGCATGTCGCGGGCCGTGAGGCCAGCCTGCTCCATACGAAACTTGATCGCCTCGATAGGATCGGGCAGGTCGAGCGGGAAATGCTCCGCTTCGTATTTTTCAAGCAGCGTAGCGAGAATTTCAAGTTGATCTCCGGCCGGTGTACCTAGTGCTGGGTCGGCATCGACCAAGCTTGAAACAATCTGCAATGCCTCATGGTAGTCGTGAGTGTTATGGATTGGGCGGATTTCCATTATCGTTACGCCACTTAAACGGTTTCAGCATTGATCTTGTCGTACTCGCCGTGCGTACCAATAAATGTTATGTATACGACGCCGATGCGGTAAGCGATCGCGACGATCAGCTGGTAGTCGTTTCCCTTGATGTTGAATACAACACGATTTCGACCGACAAAAATTGCGCTCGCGTATCTGGCCTTGATGTACTGAGGGGTTATCCATACCGCTTTAACGGCTTCTTCATACAATGCAAGCACAGACTGCGGCGTGGCCGGGTGCTTGTCACAGAACGCCAACAGGCTTTTCCTCGCAATGACTCTCATTGCCAAAGTGCAGTCCCGTATTGTGACTAACGTAAGTACCTTGTTATAGCGGTGCCATCAAGGAAGGGATTTTTTCGTGTGCCAACCACTCGAACGATGCTTTCGGATGTCTCTGCGCGCCCCCAGTTGTCGCCGTATAAGTTTCGGGCCACGCTTTTTGGGAGCCGAATCCTCGAGTCCGGCGCTCTCCCGTTGGCGACGCCATGTCCTCAGGGACGATGAATAGACGCCCTCGCTACGCAGCAACGCGCCGATTTCAACGGGCATCGAGCAACGATCCGCCGCTTCCAGGATGCGCTACTTATCGGCTGGCGAGAAGCGGCGGCGCTGCGCTCGCGGGACGACCTCCGAATGGAGGCTGTTCGGGTCATCACTGGAAAACGTCGGTCCTTTGGAACCAGACGACTTGAGGGCGTCGGCCATGACGCGCTCGTGGGTAGGATTGACAGGCGTAGGGTACCTCGTTGCTCACTAATCTAATAGCAAGAGGTGACGCAGGTCATATTGGCACGTAGGGATACGGCACGACCATGTTCGGCATCGTCGCGTGGGCGAAGCGGCCGGGTAAGCTTGACACGTGAAACCGTCATCTATTTACTGCGGCCATCGCTTCCCACCTTGGCATTGTCACGTTAATAAGCATAGTCTGAAAAACCGGTTGTTAGTGATGCTGCTCAGAACGAGCACGGATTTTGACCGTCGCACGTAAACTGCCGCCACGATTCGAAGCGAATGGTAAGCAAACTGCTGTTCGGCCGTGCCCAGCAGGTGTCGGTTCGGAGCAAAATGCTGTCGAATCGAACCGAAGCTCGATAGGAAACGCTGGGCTCGTCGCCGATCCCTGAAGCCGCCCATGCGGCGCTCCCACTCTCGGCTCGGAGTGACCTCCCCCCGGTTAACCGAGCACATTGGCCTGGAGGTTTCCGGCTTCTAGGTGTGCAAGTGGGAACTCGCACGGCGTCAGGTTGTCCAGTGAACTATGTGGCCTGAATTCGTTGTAATACTGTCGCCACTGCTCGATCTTGTCCCGCACATCGTCCAACGACATGAACCAATGCACGTTCAGGCATTCATCCCGGAAGCTTCCATCGAACGACTCGATAAACGGATAATCCGTCGGTTTGCCCGGGCGTGAGAAGTCCAACATTACGCCGTTTTTATATGCCCAGTGATACAAGGCATGCGAGATAAATTCACTTCCGATATCTACCTGTATTGGCATTTCCCGCTTGGCGTTGATCGCTTTCAAAGCGGTGAGGTTCGATCCGCTCTTATCGATCGTCACGGTCTCGGGGTCGCCGTTTAGCGCGATTGCTCTCTCGAAATAAACCTGCGCGGCAGCCTTGTTCCAGCGGGCTCGTAGCAGAAGATCAACCGTGTTGCCGTTCAATTACGCTAAACAGCACCGCGCCGTAGCGCCGTAATTCACCTCAACTGTCTAATACCCGCTTTCCCGAATGGGCGTGTTCCGATGCCCGTTCAGTCGGGGAGAAAGTAGCGCTTACCCTATTGCCAAAGCACCTTCGCCGAGGCAACAGAACCCCTTGACTCCCTCAGTTGCAGTCGATACACGCTGCTGCGCCCCCTCCGTCACCACGCGAAGCTGATCCAGCGTAGCCTGCGTCGCCACCTGAAGAGGAGTCGCCAATATTGGCACTGGCACCAGCATATGAAGATTGAGTAAAGATCGCGCTAGTCAACGCGATCAGCAAGCAGCAGAAAACGTTCTTTTTCATCGTTTTTCCCCTATTTAAGCTTCCGTACAAGCTACTTGAGCTAGCGTTTTACAGTACCAAAGCATCATACGGCTGCAGTACAATCAGTTGCGGTGCACCACGATAAGTCAGAGCAAATTGAATAATATTCAAAGCAGCGAAAAGATGTAGCAAGATGCGAAGGTTCTGGCGCGATAAGGCGGTTTGGTATTCTGACGCATGCGAGCGAACAATCCGATCGATAAAGCAAAACCTGACGCCGGCGATGTCGAAAGTGTTTAAACGGCTCCACTATCCGCTGGACGTGATGTTGTTATGCGTGCATTGGTAGGTTGCGTATCCGTTGAGTTTGCGCCACCTCGAAGAGAGGATGGTAGAGCCTGGTATTGCGGTCAACCCCATCCGACCGTTCATCGCTGGGCGCACAGACTGTTGCCGCTACTGGAAAAACCGTTCCGGCTGTGTAAACGCACGGTCGGCAGAAGTTGGAGGATGGGCGAGACGTGCGCTCGATGCGTGGCAATATCTCTACCGTGCTGCCGACAAAGCCGGCAACACGGTTGATTTTCTGCTACGAGCACGCTGGGGCAAAGCTGCCGCGCAGGCATATTTCGATAGGGCAATCGCGCTAAACGGCGACCCCGAGACAGTGACGATCGATAAGAGCGGATCGAACCTCACCGCTTTGAAAGCGATCAACGCCAAGCGGGAAATGCCAATACAGGTAGATATCGGAAGTGAATTTATCTCGCATGCCTTGTATCACTGGGCATATAAAAACGGCGTAATGTTGGACTTCTCACGCCCGGGCAAACCGACGGATTATCCGTTTATCGAGTCGTTCGATGGAAGCTTCCGGGATGAATGCCTGAACGTGCATTGGTTCATGTCGTTGGACGATGTGCGGGACAAGATCGAGCAGTGGCGACAGTATTACAACGAATTCAGGCCACATAGTTCACTGGACAACCTGACGCCGTGCGAGTTCCCACTTGCACACCTAGAAGCCGGAAACCTCCAGGCCAATGTGCTCGGTTAACCGGGGGGAGGTCACTCCGAGCCGAGAGTGGGAGCGCCGCATGGGCGGCTTCAGGGATCGGCGACGAGCCCAGCGTTTCCTATCGAGCTTCGGTTCGATTCGACAGCATTTTGCTCCGAACCGACACCTGCTGGGCACGGCCGAACAGCAGTTTGCTTACCATTCGCTTCGAATCGTGGCGGCAGTTTACGTGCGACGGTCAAAATCCGTGCTCGTTCTGAGCAGCATCACTAACAACCGGTTTTTCAGACTATGCTTATTAACGTGACAATGCCAAGGTGGGAAGCGATGGCCGCAGTAAATAGATGACGGTTTCACGTGTCAAGCTTACCCGGCCGCTTCGCCCACGCGACGATGCCGAACATGGTCGTGCCGTATCCCTACGTGCCAATATGACCTGCGTCACCTCTTGCTGTTAAATTAGTGAGCGACGAGGGGTATCTTATGCCTGTCAATCATACCCACGAGCGCGTCATGGCCGAAGCCCCCAAGTCGCCTGATTCCAAAGGACCGACGTTGTCCAGTGATGACACAAGCAGCGTCCATTCGGAGGTCGTCCCGCGAGCGCAGCGCCGCCGCTTCTCGCCAGCCGATAAGTAGCGCATCCTGGAAGCGGCGGATCGGTGCTCGATGCCTGGTGAAATCGGCGCATTGATGCGTCGCGAGGGCGTCTATTCATTGTCCTTGAGGACATGGCGTCGCCAACGGGAGAGCCCCGGACTTGAGGCTTTGGCTCCCAAAAAAAATGGCCCTAAGCCCTATGAGGCGCGTATTGAAGCGCGTCAGCTCGCTCAAGTAACCCGTGAACGTGACCGTTTACAAGCACGCTTGAACAAAGCCTTGCTGGTGATCGATGTCCAAAAAAAACTGGCTGCCTTGCTGGTGACTCCGATCGAATACACCGAGAAATCGTAATGGCGGCCGTGGCGCAACTCACACCGGCGCTCGGCGTGGCCGCTGCATGATGAGAATAAGAACGGCCTTCTACGGCAATACTTCCCAAAAGGCGCCAACCTATCCCGATGGAGCGCGAACGAAATTCAAACCGTGGTTAACGCACTGAATACTCGGCCGCGCAAAACACTAGGCTGGAAAACACCTGCGGAAGCGCTGGACGAATACCTAAAGTCCGCTCAATAATCGAGTGTTGCGGCGACCGGTTGAATCTACTCAATATGCAAGCGGCCTGTACCAAGCACTTTTGCGACGTCACAAATTTATCTGCAGCATGAGCCGCAAGGGAAATTGTTGGGATAATGCGGTTGCCGAACGCTTCTTCTTAAATCTGAAAATGGAGCGCGTATGGCAGCGCGACTACACGAATCATGCTGAGGCCAGGAATGACATTGCGTCGTACATCGTCGGTTTTTACAACACTAGGCGCTTACGCTCGGCCTTCGGAAATCGATCGCCGGTTCTGTACGAACGCATTGCAGCTGTAAAAGAACCTATCGTAGTGTCCTAAATTAGTTGACCACGACAGTTTACGCTGAATGTTCGAGGGAAAAATAATAATCGAGACGCAAGGGTCGACTAGGTGAGAAGGCAACAGCGGTAGCGACGCCACGAGCATTGATCGGATTGGATACGCACGCTGCGCGGCTACCCAGGTCGAATGCGCTGGCCACGGGCTCCACGCCAAGGCATACATTACGCCCATTCCACGGGCCATATTTCCTTCCCCGGTTGCTTATCCATAAAAGGACCGAAGGGAGTAACGCAGCATCCCATGTAAGCAAATAAGTCGCGCATGTCTGCTCGTCAACTAGTTTTATCCGGCCATCTACCCCACATAGTTGAACGATCTCCTCGGTATCGTGCGCAAAAGGGTAGCGGTTGAACGCTTCCGTGCTTCCGTCGCGCAGTGGTACCTGTTCCAGCGTGTTGAATAAGCGGCCAGGCATGGCGCGCGATATGCCGGGCTCTGGCCCTCCCGGGTGCGTCATGCCAAAGCGAAACGCGCCAGGTTCGACTCGGAACGCTCCAGGCGCAGCCGGCAGCGCCAGAATGGGATGCAGCCCGATTGGCAGCCTGGCCTCGCGCCTTGCTTCGATTACAACGGTGAAGTGGATCGACGGGGCGCCAGGCAGAACACGTACCGTGCGGATAAGACGGATTATGGGCGAGTCTTGGGGGTAGCGGGTTTCAAGTGAAACCGTCGTGTCGTTAATAAGTACGGGGTGCCAATCGGCGACGCAGCCGTACCCGTGTGAGAACGGATCGTTGTAATCGAGCCCATCCAGGCTATCTGGCGAATCTGTGAGCGATGCCTGCCAGCTCGTCTCAAGGATTTCAGGTGCGGCTGACATGCCAAATGGCACGCATGGAAATTCACCGCGCAGGTGAGCGAGTAACCCGCCAGCATCGGGTGCGATTTCGTCAAGCCACGGTGCCTCATAGAATGGACGAACCCACCCATGGCCGTGCCTTAGCGCAACGCTGCCCAGCATTGCACCGCGGGAATGCACGAGCAACTCGCCATGAGACCATTTTAGTTGCCAGTGTTTTGTCAATTTTGTCCTCGCTTACGGAACAAATTTAAGAAGACAGCAAATGCGTCAAAACGCCCCGCTCATATCTGCGTGGTGGTGCGGTGCGCGTTGCCATCATCCACTCAGAAAGCGCTCTTGATGCCAAACATTGTCACAAACTGACGTCCGTTCGACGAAGGCGTCGCGTTTTGTGAATCTCCCACGCTCGCCGTGGCCGCAACGATTGCTCCTGCGGCGTTGAGGGTCTGGCCGCCACCGAACTGGTAGGTCTCGAGCAGATAAAGCGTTGTACGTTTGGACAAGTTGTAGTTCTGGGAGAGCGCAATCTGGTGATAACGTGCCGCATCCGTGATCCCGTTCGCGCTGCTGGCGCGGGTGTAGCTGTAACCCACCATGAGGAGCGTCTCGGGAGAGAGTGTGTAGCTCGCGATCGCGCCATACGTGTTGAAAACGGCCGTATCGCGGAACAGCGATGCGCTGCCAGGCTTGAAACGCACATTGCTGTAATTCAACCCCACCATCCAGTTCTCAGCCGTGTAACGAGCCAGCATTGCCGCATACTGGACCGATGCGGCCGATGTGTAGCCAGTGTTCAATGACGATATGCCAAAGCTCGATGCAGAAGCGGCATTCCAGCTCGGCGAGCCGGCAACGTTTCTTAATTGCTGGTAGGCGACGGCAAAGCCGGCCGGGCCGTGGTCGTAATGCAAACCTGCACTGAATGCGCTACCGTTCGTAAGAGATCCTGGTTGTCCGCCCAGCGCGTACATTAGTCCGCCTTGGAGTTCCGACCATTTAGGAGACATGTACTTGACAGAGTTGTTGTATCGGATCCCCGTGTCGAAACCATCGATATCCCCAGGGTGGGCTCCTGTAGCGCCTGTAAGGCCATTGAGCGGCGTATAAGGCCCGATCACATCCCAGTAGACCGGATACTGCCTGCCAACGGTGACCGTGCCGGAAGCGGTATTTGCCAATCCCATGTACGCCTGGCGCTGGAATGCCATGTTCGAACCATTGGCAACGCCTGTATTAAGGTTAAAACCCTGTTCAAGGCGGAAGATCGCAGAGTAGCCACCGCCTAGATTTTCGGTCCCCATCAGTCCCCAACGGTTGCCCGCATACACCCCGGCATTGAGATAGATGTTTTTCGAACCGTTCTGATTGCTGACGTAAGCAAGGCCGTCGTCAACGACGCCATAGAGGGTGATATTCGACTGTGCATGCGTGGCGCTCACGAAGCTCAAAGCTGAAACGACAACAAGTCCGTTTGAAAAGAGATGTTGGGTTAGTTTCATGATTTCGCTTTATTTGATCTATTTTTGAGATAAATTGGACCATCGGAGAAATCGCTACTTGTCAACATGGTGGAAAAATTTATTAAAAATGCGGACGAGAACGTTGTAGGTAATCGGGCTGATACTTTGTCATTTCTGCTCCATCGTCGCGATGAGTGATACCGCACCTCATGTATTGCGCGTGCAACTGGGCTAGCGCATCCTGATCGATAGTGACGCCGAGGCCGGGAGAATTTGTGACGGATACCTTGCCGTCCACGATCGGAATTTTTCCACCGGCGATGATCTCCTCTTCCTGCCACGGATAATGCGTGTCGCAGTCGTAGTTGATTTGCGGGATGGCCGCGCCGAGATGGGTCATTGCCATCAAGCTGATGCCCAGGTGCGAATTTGAATGCATTGAGAGGCCAATGCCGTGTAGCTCACACATGCGTGCAAGAAGCTGTGTGTCACGCAATCCGCCCCAATAGTGATGATCGGAGAGGATCACCTGAACGCCGTTGAGCGTGAGGTTGCGCCGGAATGCATTGAAGTCACATACGACCATGTTTGTCGCGAGAAGCAGACCGGTATCGCGGTGCAGCGTTGACATGTCTTCAAGTGTTGGCGCGGGGTCCTCGAAATACTCGAGAATATTTCCCAGTTCGGCGCCAAGTCGATGCGCGGTTGCGAGTGACCAGTTCCCGTTCGGATCGATGCGTAAAGGGTAGCCGGGAAATGCGGCGTGCAGGGCACGTAGCGTTTCAGCTTCACGTTCAACTGGAAGCGCCCCCGCCTTCAGTTTGATGCTGCGGAAACCGTATTGATCGATCATCCGGCGAGCCTGTGCCACCACTTGTGCGGGTTCGAGCGCGGCGCCCCACGAGTCCGGCTCGTAAGGGCAATCCGCATGCTGCGCATATTTGAAGAAAAGATAAGCGGAGTACGGTACTTCACGACGGACCGCGCCACCTAGCAGTTCACATAGTGGAATGCCAAGATGCCGGGCATGGGCGTCGAGAAAAGCCACTTCGAATGCCCCATAGAGCTTTGCTACCGCGCGGGCCGGATCGCTGCCGGGAGGTGGGCGCTTAGGATCGGGATAGCCCTGCAGCGCCGCATCGGCAACCTTTTGAGCGAGCGCTCGCAGTCCGTTCAGATCCGTAACGGCGTGGCCGTGCAAACGCGCGGCCATCTGTTCCAGCATTTGTACGAACGGCAGATCGCCGTAGGTTTCACCCAAGCCGATCGCACCGCCGCGGGTTTCGATTTCGATAATCGAGCGAAGGGCGAACGGCTCGTGAATCCCGGCGGCGTTAAGCAGCGGGGGGTCCTTAAAAGCGATTGGCGTAACTTTGATGGATGCGATTTGCAACATCATTGATCTCCGGATGAGTGTGCTTAGTAGCGACCGGATCGGTCAGTTTTTTTTAACAGCAGCCACAGGATCAGCATGCCGCCCAAGTCGAAAAGTCCGAGTACAAAAAAGAATGGGGTATAGCCGACTGATGTGACGAGTCCTCCCATCAACAAGAGGAATGCAGTCGAGCCAACGCCACCGACGGTACCCGCCATACCCGTTGCCGTACCCACTTCATTGCGCGAGAACAAATCGGTCGACAGAGAGATGACCGTGGTTGAAATAAGTTGATGACAGAAACCACCTACGCAGAACGCAGCCGCGACGAGATAAGGGCTGGCCAGGAAGCCAATCGTGCTCATGCAGGGCATGATTAATGCGCCGACGGTAACCGCGATGCGCTTGGAATCAATGACGTCCACCTTGAACCAACGCATGGCCAGTCTGCCAATCACACCGCCGGCAATGGCACCGAAGTCAGCGGCGAGAAACGGTAGCCACGCGAGCATCGCCATCTGTTTCATGTCCAAGTGATGAACCTTGACCATGAAAAGTGGCAGGAAAAAAGTCATGGTCGCCCATGCCGGGTCTGCAAGAAACCGCGCGAGTGCCATCGCCCAGAAGTTTCGGCTGTTCAGGATTATCCGGAAGCTGGCCTTGCGCTCGGCAGGGGCCTCGCGAGCAGCGTCTTCGCGCAGCAACGCCAGTTCATCGGGTGTCACAAAACGATTGTGCTGCGGATCGTTATAAAAGAAACACCAAATTAACGCCCATGCCAGGCCCACAGCGCCCGACAGGTAGAACGCATATCGCCAGTCATAGCGGAGGATTGCCCACACGATAAGAGGCGGGGCGATCATCGCGCCAAGAGATGTACCGATATTGAATATGCCAGCGGCGATTCCTCTTTCTCGCGCGGGGAACCAGTTACTGACTGTCTTCATGCCTGCGGAAATCATGCACGATTCGGTAACTCCCATGCCCGCCCGTCCCGCAAGCAGCGCGTTCCATGAACCCGCGAGCCCGTGGCTCATATTCACAAGCGACCAGGCAATGGCAAAAATCGCGAGACCCACTTTTAGCCCGATCACGTCTAGCAAGTAACCCGTGAACATCTGAGTGCCGGCGTAAGCGAATTGAAATGCGCTGACTGCATATCCGTACTGCTCGGTTGTCACATGCAGATCCTTCATAAACGAAGGGGCGGCGACGCTAAACGAAAATCTCGACAGGTAATTGGCTATCGTGCCAAGCATGACGAGGGAGATCATCCACCACCTGAGGCCTTTGACTTTCACTGCTTCTGTCTCCGTGCATGTTTTTCTACGAGCCAAGAAACGCGGTTCGACTCGGGAGGCTGTACGTTGGGAAGCTGGAGAAACGAGCATCACCTTGTTGAGCCGTGACGTCAGTCATGGTATCACTTAGTTTTACTATAGGCTGTGGTTGTCGTATTAAGGCTAACCCTAAATAATGGCTTGTATTATGAATTTATTTTGCAAAAAGTATGTTGTTCCTTTTCACGAATGACCTTATTTTCAACTGGTACGACAACTTATCTATAGGGGATTTTTATAGGACTAGAAAACGTCGTACCAAATTAAGTTGGTTTCGCTCATGCAAGACAACACGCCGCCATTGCCATGCCGATATCCTTCCTGGTGTTTGTTTAGCGTTGTCACGTTCGTGTCACAGAAATGAAGTTAGCCTCTGGACGAATTGGCAACGAATAGCAGGCGAGGCGATGA
This sequence comes from Robbsia andropogonis, assembly GCF_034047095.1. Lineage (NCBI taxonomy): Bacteria > Pseudomonadati > Pseudomonadota > Betaproteobacteria > Burkholderiales > Burkholderiaceae > Robbsia > Robbsia andropogonis. The sequence continues at coordinate 423,357 of NZ_CP139166.1, forward strand.
CGGGGAAACGCGAAAGCGTACAAAGCGCTGCTAATGAATGGCTATGATGATCAAGCCGACATTGCACTTGCCTTCTGCAGCGGCGAAGAGATAATGTATGACTACCGCAATTGCGCGCAGCAGTGCTGCATGCTCCACGACCATTTCAGCGGGCTGGGCTGGAAAGTGCCCGATATGCTCGCGCATCTGGAATAGCGACGACGGCTTTTATAATGTTTTTCTCCGACGAGGCTTAGATGGCCGAGCGTGACCGTGTAATTGGCAAAGCAGCAGGGACGGCGGTACAAGATTGTGAATCGTGCTTGCTTACCAACCCGGTTTCTGGAGCGCGATTGACAGGGAAGACGTCATGCGACGCTAACTGAAAGTAGCGACGTTTATATGCTGTACCGCGCTTCTTCGAGATCTGCAATCAGTGTTGGTCCTGTCGGGTGCCAATTCAACCGCGCTTGTGTCCATGCGCTCGAAGCGGGCATATCCATCCCGACAAACATTCCCATCCATCCGAAATGCGATGAGGCTTCCTCCGGGGCAATCGACGCGGTCGGTAATTCGAGGCCTCTACCCAGCGCTTCGGCGATTTCGCGACTGGTGATGCCTTCTTCGCCGACCGCGTGATAACGTGCGCCCGGTTCAGCTGCCTCCACGGCCAGTCGGTAAAGACGCGCGACGTCGGATAGGTGGCCAGCTGGCCAGCGGTTGCTTCCGGCACCCACATAGGCGACAACGCCTTTTTCACGCGCCACGTCGATAAGCGGGGAAATAAGGCCTTGCTTGAAAGGATTGTGAACTTGCGGTAGCCGTACCACTGATACGTTGATACCCTCTTGCAGCAGTGCCTGTCCCGTCAGCTCGGAGACAATACGTGGATTGGGGTGACCGGGATTGAAGACGTCTTCGGTCGCGGGTTCGCCGTGCTGGCCGCTGCCCATGCCGGTCCCTGACGTGATGATCAGCGGTCTATCGGAACCCGCGAGTGCGGCGCCGAGGGCGGTGATCGCACGCCTGTCCTTTTCGCAATTCTCGGCGAACCGGCTGAAATCGTGGTCGAACGCCACGTGAATAATGCCGTCTGCCTTTGCGGCCCCGCTGCGCAAGCTTTCCGGCTCCTCGAGCGTGCCGCGATGCGGCTCGGCTCCCGCGTCGATGAGCGCTCGCGCGCCCGCGTCCGAGCGCGTCAAACCAATCACCTGATGACCGGCCTGAATGAGTTCGGGGACGAGTGCCGAACCGATGAAACCAGTTGCCCCTGTGAGGAAAATCCGCATGGTGAAGCCTCCTTGGTCGTCAGGCGTCTACTATCCGATTGTTTGCTATCCCGTTAAAGTAGTGATTTCATCATAGTAAAGTGACTAACAGGTTCACTATGCCAATCAACACCCCCGACTCGCTTGGCGCTTTTCTGAGAAACCGCCGTACGCGCCTTGATCCTAAGAGCCTTGGATTGACTGGGCGCAGGCGAACGCCCGGGCTTCGCCGTGAAGAAGTTGCTCAGCGCGCGAATATCAGCCCGACGTGGTACACATGGCTTGAGCAGGGGCGGGGCGGCGCACCTTCGGGGGAAGTGCTGGATCGGATCTCCGGTGCCCTTATGCTGACGCTTGCCGAGCGCGAGCATCTTTTCATGCTAGGGCTTGGGCGACCACCCGAGGTGCGGTACAACCCTGTTAGTACTGTCAATCCCAGGTTGCAGCGGCTGCTCGATTCGTTTGACGCCAGCCCGGCGATCATCAAGACTGCTACCTGGGATGTCGTAGCCTGGAACCGTGCTGCTGCGGTGGTGCTGACGGATTACGGGACCTTGCCGCCCGGTCAGCGCAATATTCTTCAATTCTTGTTCCGCAATCCCGCCGTTCGCGCGAAGCAGCACGACTGGGAGAGCGTTGCCCGTGTCGTGGTCGGTGCCTTCAGAGCAGATGTGGCTCGCGCCGGTCTCGCGTCCGAGGTCGGCAAGCTGGTTGCGGAATTGCGCGGCCTGAGCGCGGAGTTTGACGCACTATGGCAGGGCAACGAGATACTTAACCAGAGCGAAGGAGACAGCATCAAGCGACTTCAGCATCCCACGCTGGGGCAGGTCGAATTGGAGTACTCGGCATTTTCCGTTGACGGTAGACCGGACCTGGGCTTGATTGTCTATACGCCGCTCGACAATGGAGTTGCCCAACGAATCAGGGCGCTCGCCGCGTTACATCGACGTGACCTTGTAACCTACGATATTGCCGAAAATAGCATCTCAGTTGAATGATTTCGACACGGTTCAGGGCCGTCGAGTAACCTTCAGCTTGTTTTCCTGAAGTTTGTGACCCGACGACCGTTGTCCGACCAAATTCAGCTGCTCGCAGTAGCATTGTCAACGGCTGCGGTGGTTGCGTAGAGTATCTTTGCCAACGCCTCTCCTTCCACCTAGCAGCCTTTTAAGGAACGAACGGTGAATAGCGGATGATCCGCGATTAGCGGAACTCCGTGTGGCGCCGCTCGATACCCATAAAACGGCGCTTGTGCTTGGGTATTAGAATCGGTTCGAAGCTGGCATTGCAGTCTCGTGCAATCTGTAAATGCAGAAGGCCATCGGATGCATCTTCTTGGCACTGTGCCCGTTGCAAGCTTCTCAGCCCCGGGCTATTAGATTTGATGTGATGTACTTCCAGGCTTTGTCGTGGGTGTCTGACATCAAACCATCAAAAAGAACGGCGCACCTGACATTCAGTCGTTGCTGTGCAGGTTCACGTTCAGCCCTCCCCATTGCGCGGCATTCGTTGGAAATGCCTCGACTGTCCCCGTTTGGCTATTTCGACGGAACAAGAGCCCTGGTCGGCCAGACAACTGTTTTGCCGCGACTACGCTACCATCTGGCATCTTGACCTTTGTACCGGCGGTGACGTATAGACCCGCTTCGACGATACATTCGTCACCGAGTGAAATACCGATACCGGCATTCGCTCCAAGCAGGCTTCGCTCGCCAACTGCATTTTTAGTTTTTCCGCCTCCTGACAAGGTCCCCATGATGGAGGCGCCAGCGCCGATATCCGCGTTTTTTCCGATGACTACGCCTGGCGTTACACGACCTTCAACCATGGATTCTCCAAGCGTACCCGCGTTGAAATTGACGAAGCCTTCATGCATGACAGTCGTACCGATCGCCAAGTGTGCTCCGAGCCTCACGCGGTCTGCGTCGGCAATCCGCACGCCATCAGGTACGACATAATCTGTCATCCGAGGGAATTTATCGACGGATGTGACAGTGAGGTGGTGGTATTCTGCGGCGACCCGCGTGCGTAATTCGCCTACAGCGCTTGGAAGTACGGGCCCAGCCGATGTCCATGCGACGTTTGGCAACAACGCAAAGATTCCATCGAGGTTGACTTCGTTAGGTTTGACAGATCTTTCGGAGAGCAGGTGCAAGCGTAAGTAGGCGTCTTCCGTAGAAACTGGCGGCGCGTCAAGGGATTCAATCACGACGGTGGCTATATCGCTTGAGATCAACCCGACCTTCTCGGCAAGACAACCTCGACGCTGTTCGATCCCAAAGGGTGGAAACCAGACGTCGATGGTTCTGCTGGTTTTCGCATCTTTATAGCGGTGGCCCTTTCGTTGAATAACCATGAAGACTCCGTTCTTATGCCAAATGGGTAGGAACTGTTAAAGTCCAAACGCCGGATTGGGTGATCATAACCCGAACGTGTTTTAGGGAAGATGGCTGACTAGCTTAGCTCATTGATTCTTGTGCTAGTGCCATGGTTGCTTTGTGCGTTGCTGTCTGGGTTTCCCAATCTGTAATTCTTTCCGATAATTCTCAATCGACGGATGCGCCAGATGTGACAATTTCCAACAGATTAGTGCATGTAAAACGCAAAATTAGAAGTACATCTGCCAAAAAACGACCTTTTGCATCATTTCACTTGACCGGGTAATTCTTTCCGATAATTCTAAGCAAGGCGAATCTTTTTCGGTTTGGGTCAGTCACGAAACGGCAGTAGCGGGTTGCCGTTTCGCAAACGCGGTTTTCGTAACAGCGCAATGCACTCAACTCAGGCGCGGTTGGATGCCCGACGCAGTTGCCGTCAGGCCACGCCATACGCCCCTTTTCCCGAAAGCACTTTCGCGCTGTACTCAAATGTTCAACAGACAGTCCGTTAATTTGAGTAGTACTGCAGGACAAGTAGCACATCGCAGCTGGTGGAACGAGAAAATTCTAAAAATAGACCATGGCCACAATATCAAGAAATGACGCTCAATCACCGAAAGGTACTGTTATCGCGGAGTTGACGACGGCAGTTCGCAGGATATCGAGGAACAAGATCGACGAAATCGATCTGATCAATCGCGAGGCGACCTATCTTGCGATCAATGCCCTGATCGAGGCGGCACGCGCAGGGGAAGCTGGCCGCGGCTTTGCAGTCGTGGCGAACCAGGTGAAAGACGTTTCCCGCCGGATCGGGCAGCTCACCGGCGAGTTGGGCGCTGAACTCTCGACAATCAGTGAAGCGATGGTCGCGGAACTGGAGCGACAGCAGGTTCAGCGCCTCACCGATCTTGCACTGAACATGATCGACGTGATTGATCGTAATCTTTACGAGCGCTCATGCGACGTCCGTTGGTGGGCGACCGATGCGGCGATCGTTGATGGAGTGGTGAAGGGCGCTGATGCTGCTGCTTATGCGTCCAAGCGGATGTCGGTGATACTCGATAGCTATACAGTGTATCTCGACATCTGGATGCTAGACCTTGAAGGCCGAGTTCTCGCGAATGGGCGTCCAGCAAAGTTTCCGGTCGCGGGAGTGGTCAATGCCAAGGGCCTGGAGTGGTTCGAAGCCGCGCTGCGTACTCGCTCGGGCGAAGAATATGCCACCGCCAACGTGGACGTGGTCGCAGGCCTGGACGGAGCACAAGCGGCGACATACGCGACCTCGATTAGGGAAGGGGGGGCAAGCAACGGTAAGATCACTGGTGTCCTTGCGGTTTTTTTCGATTGGACGAAGCAGGCATCGGCGGTGCTTGATAACGTGCGGTTGAATAACGAGGAACGCGCCCGCACAAGGTGCATGATTGTCGATGCCACCGGCCGTATCATTGCCGACTCGATACAGACGGTTCAGGATGCGAAGCGATATGCATTACAAGTTCGGAGTACGAATACGGGTGGCTATCGCACAGCCGAAGGGGCGTTCGTGGGATATGCACTGACGCCTGGTTATGAAAGCTATCGGGGAATGGGGTGGTTCGGGGTGATCGAGCAAAGGCCACATTCTGTTGATGGGTGATTTGTGTTGCCCATACGGCTCGCGATGGAGCCGCATCATCACAGCATCAGTCATTGAACTGATAAATTCGGGCGAGCATGTATGACGTGCCTGGTTGTCAGGCGCGGTTTCATGGCGAGTATGTCTCGTCTGAATCGGGGGATGCACCAGATCTCTGCAAACTAGCGGTTTGCGTCGCGCCGCTTAGTTCGCAAGGATGCCAATCGTATGCAACCACACGTCAGCCTGTGCAGGCCATCCCGTGATTGGCAGTGCTGTTCGTCGCAGCCCGAACGCATGGCCACCTTGCGCGTATAAATGCATTTCGGCCGGCACGTGTACCTTCGACAGCGCAATATAATAAGTCAGCGACTGCTGCACGCCATCCACATAGTCGTCTTCTGCTTGCGCCAAAAACGTTGGAGGCGTCTGACTGGACACGGGGATATTCGCGTTGAGCGTGCCATCGGCATTTGCCAGGTGTCCAGGATAGATTGGCATGGCGAAATCCGGCCGTGCACTTTCATCGTCGGCGTCATCCACCTTTGGATATAACTGGCGGTCGAATAGTGTGCTGATTTCCGCCACGAGATAGCCGCCCGCCGAGAACCCCAGGACGCCGATCTTGTGCGGATCGATATGCCACTGCTCTGCATGATAGCGCACCATCCTCATCGTCCGCTGCAGGTCCTGCAACGATGGTGCCGATATCGATCGATTTTGCAGGCGACAATCACATTGCCAAACATAAGGCGCGCTGGGAACGCGATACTTCAGTAGCACACATGTAATACCTTTTACTGTGAGCCAATCACAGACCTCGGTGCCCTCCAGATCAATGGCAAGGGCTTGGAATCCTCCTCCAGGAATCACGACGACCGCTGCTCCCGTTGCGTTTCCTTTCGGCGGATAAACAGAGATCGTTGGGTTCGTCACGTTGGTAACCTCGGTATAGGGCTTGCGCCCTATGTCTCGTGCACTGATTGAAACGTCTTCAGGACCCGGTGTGGGCTGTGCACCGGGCACGGCTCCAGGCCATACTGCAATTTCCGCAATCCCCTTAGCTGCCTGCCATATCATCGGCTTGGCTTGCACGCTTTCTCCTATCACCAGCAGTCCCAAGGCGATGCTCACTTGTTTCATGAAACGCCATTTCTGCAGCATATACATTCCTCTTCAATAACGTATTTCGGTGAAGCCGAACGATCTGTTGGATTTGATGTTGCGCGGTGTCGAGCTTGGATTTTTCATCACTTTATGCAATTGAAGCCTGAAGAGAGATACATAAGCTCCGATGCGAACGAGACAAAATATCGCCTCTTCGCAAAGGAATGGCAAACGACATTAAATTGCGCTTGAGTAAAGAAAATGTTGTGACGTTATGAAGATACGTCCTTATCTCTCCACTTCATTCACCGCCAGTATCTGCGTGATGCCAGTCGAGCCGCGATCATCCGCGCGATCGTCCGGCGTAAATTCTTGAATGACTCGTAGCCAGGACACCCTGTCGCATTCGGCCCGGATAACGCGCCGTGCTGTCATGTCGACACGATGAATCAATGTCTCGACGACCCGACTGCAACGGCGTGCGTTCCATTGGACATTGCTTCGTGCGTTCGCACGGCCGTTACCCGGGCTATCTTATATTTCGCAGTGATCGCTTGCTTTCAGGGAACGCGGCGCCTTGGTTTTTGCGCCCATATGGATTTCAACCAATTATGCCGAAAATAGATATTGTCTATTTGTGGGTAGATGGACGCGACGCTGCCTGGCAGCATAAACGACATGATGCGTTTCTTGCGCAGCAAACGGCGATGCCATCCGATACGACGCATCATGCGCCTTATGGAAACGTCGCTGGCCGATATCGCGACAACGGCGAGCTTCGGTACAATTTGCGAGCGCTGTCACGTTTCTTCCCTGATCATGGAAACATTTTTATCGTCACGGATTGTCAGGTACCGCATTGGTTATTGCCTGCCCGAGATATCTTCGTGGTCGATCACGCGACGTTAATACCTGCGGGTCGGTTGCCGGTCTTCGATTCCGGCAATATTGAATCGTATGTTCATCGAATACCGGGCCTGTCGGAGCAGTTTATCTACTTGAACGACGATGTTTTCTTCGGGGCGCCCGTCATGCCTCGGGACTGGTTCGATCCTTTCCCGGCGCTTCCGTGCGACCTGGCCCGGATCAATGATGGCATGACGTTGCAGCCCGAGCACCTCGCACCTGTAAATGGCGCGATCATGGCCGGGCAATGGCTGAAATCTCGCTATAGTGACTATGTTCAGGACGCGCGTTTATTCGCGCATGCGCCGCGCGCCTTGTGCCGATCAATTCTCTATGACTTCGAAGTCATCGCGCGAGATGTATTTGATGCAGTGCGCGCCACCACATTCAGGGACTGGCGCGTGCCGCCCGTAATCACTGAGTTGTTGCCGCGTTGGATGTGCCACATTGGCCTTGGTCATCGCATTGAACGAGACACGCTCTACATCAGTTCCGGCGATATTGATGCGGAGCGGTCTTGGCAAATATTATGCGCCCGCTTTGGCGACTTGCCATTCTTCTGCATCAATGACACTTGCGACAATGCACCGGACAATGACCCCCGTCTGACACGCGTTGCGGACGTGTTACAGCATGTACTGCCAACGCCCTCGCTTTACGAGCGGCATTGACCGTAGGGTATCGGGTCTCGTCTGACCCGTCACCGATGTTGCTGTTCCGCGGCCGAGGCGATGCGTGCGTTTGCGGTATAGGTATGGTGGGTAGCCGAGACGTCGCTATAGTTTCACCCCAACCGCGGCGAAATAGCGCTGCATGTCGCCGTCTTCCTGCGAGATATCCTGCATCAGTTCCAGTAGCGACATATTGCCCCATGAGGCGCCGCGCATCAGCAGATAGGGTGTGGGACTGTGCGGCTCCCGTTCGATGAGATAGTTGGCAAGCGCTTCGATCAATTGGTAGGCGTGTCGCCGGTCGTGAACGATGACCGGCCCGGAGGGCGTATGCAACATGACCGACGTCGGTGCCATCGCCTCCGAGCTTTGCTCGGGTGGCGCTGTGCCCGTGTCGGCGTACCCCGTGGGGTCGGGGATGGCATGGAACCGCTCCGCATCAATCGGCGCCAAGTGTGTTGACATGGCCGTCGCCAGTGGATGACCCTCGGCATCTGTAAATGTGTCCGCGTCGCCGTCTTTGCCGGTCCCAACGCGCTGACTTACCGGGGCAACGACGTGTGGGGCACCTTCCGGTATGCGACCTGCAATCAGGCTGATGGCCGCGCGTTGCAGCCCCGACAACGCCACCGCGACCCGCTCGAAACTTGGCGTATCCTGCCCCGCGGCCAGGTCAAGCTTGCCGATCATGCTCGGCAACAACGCCAGCGCCACACCGCAGGACGCGCGCAGTCGTTCCAGCCGAAGCAGCACCTCGCCTCGCGCGAAATCGATCAAGGCTTCACGGCGAAGCGGCGGTGGTCCGTCATCGGGGTCACTGCCGTCATCATGCTCGATGTGGCCGTCGTCGTCGAAGTCGATGTCACGTACGGGTTGGCGTGGTCGGTTCGGCGGGGTCATCAGCAGACGTTGCCAATCGTCCAGCGTTATCACGCGCTCCTCCATTTCCAGCAACGGAAGATAGCGCGTCACGGAAGCGGCCAAGGTGTCGCGTAACCACGTGAACACGCCGAGGCGCGCGTCCAGTTCTCCCTCTCTGATCGACGGATGACCATGAGCCCAATCCTGCTCGATCATGGCCTCGAAAAGCATCAGTCCCGCGCAGACGCCATCGATGCCATGATAGCGGGACCAGGCTTCGCTAAGCCAGCCGGCCAATTGAAAATCCCTTGATTCGGTCCGCAGCGCAGCTTCGCACAATGCGATCACCCGTGGCCAGTCGGCGCGTTTCAACGGTCGGGTCCATTCCCGGCGTGGCAATGTCGGATCGTCCTCCTCGCGCGCCACGCGGATGGTCTGGTATGTCTGTGAGTAGCGAAGCGACGCACCACCGGATCCCTGTGCTGCCTGTTGTGCTTCAGGCAATGGCTGACACACGCCGGCAAGAGTGGCCGCCAGCGGCGCGGGAAGCGTGTAATCGGGTGTCGACGGCAACGCGGTGGCGTGATCGCTCATGATGTTTTCGTTGATTATCAATCGACGCGCGCGCCATGCCAGCTCGGTGCCTGGCGGGGAAAGACACCGGGCCAGGGCAACGTATTCTGCTTCGCGGCCGGGGTGATCTGTATTTGCACGAACACCGTGGCCTGACGCCGTGCCGCGTTACGAGCAATGGCATCCGACGGCGCGGGCGTCTTGCGCGTATTGGGGGCGACCGGTTGTGGCGCCGCGCCCATCGGGAACGATAGCTGCAGCGTGACGGCGCGCGGCGTGTCGCCCAGGCCCGGCTCGGCCACGCGTAGCGTCTGGATCATCGTCATCAGTGCCCACGGATCGGAAAATCGATAGCGAATCGTGCGACCGTCCGTGTCCATCGCCATTTGCGCGTCATCGGGCTGGGCGATGAAGAGGGCGTTTTTCGCGATCCGCAGCGCCAGCGTCAGTGGCATTCCCGGCGTCCAGCGCACGGGATGCGGCGTTTCGCTTGCGTGTACTATCTGTGTGCCCGACTGCAAAGACCAATCGATGATCTGATTGCCTTCGCTTTCTTCATCGCGATTCGTGCGGAACGACAGGTGCAGATCGTAGCCAGGGATATCGCCCGGCGCCGTGCCGTCGACCCCGTCGGTGGGATTGGCCTCCGCCGTATGCGGCAGCAGCGGCGACAGGAATCGCCTCACGGCTTCCATCTGCAATGTGAAACGCCTGACTGCCGGGCCGCCGTTGTCGGTATCCACGGCTCCTGCGGTTTGCCGTGCCAGCAGGGCGGAGGCGGCGTCTCGCCACCGCGCCATCACTTCTGCTACTTGTCCCAGGTCGGCAGGCTTCGTCCCCAGCGCGCCAAACGGTGCCATGCCTGCCACTTGCTGGTTGAACGTTGTCGCGAATGCCTCCCATTGCTTGCGGTTCGATTGCGCCTGCTGTTGCGTGCATCGGTTTGACAATTGCAGCCACAGGCGCTGATAGATCTCGGAAAAGTAGTCGCCGTCTAGCGTGGGTACGCTGCCTTCCAGGCGATCCATGCAGTTACTGCCGCGAGCAGAGGGCGGACCGGCGGGGGCGGCGACCGCGGCACCCCCGCCTGGGGCACCGGCGAAGCGCATCAAAAACTGCTCGATGCCCAATAGCGAGCTGTTTGGATTTTTCAACTTATAGCGTCCGATATCCCGCGTGATGGCTTGCCAGCGAACGGCGGTCGGCGATACGGCATCCGCCGGCGTCAATGCCGCCAGATAAATTTCCGCCTGCTGCCCCAAGGCTTGTGCGCGAGCCGATTGCTGTCCGAGATAGGCGGCAAGACCCGCGGCATCGCGTACGCCAAACGTATACATCAGAATGGTCTGTGCCGAAACGCCCTCTTGCGGGGGGGCGATCCGCGATGCCGCGTACAGTTCGGAGGCGGTGAGGGCCGTGTCCACGGTCCGCAGATGTTGTAGCGCGTCGCTGGACACCATGGCGCGAACCGCATCGGCTTGCGGTCGCGCGCTGAGTGCATCGAGGAAACCGGCAATATGCAGCAGGCGTGGCAAGGCGGCCTGGAATGCCGTTGCGTCGGCGTCGTTCCCCGGTGCGATCGGGGTAGCGCTGGCGGCACCCGCCAGTTGGTCCATCGCGCTGGCTGCAAACTGCGCGTCTATCGCCGTTTGCAACGCGGGGAGGATGTTCGGGGCGATATGCGCCAGCCCCTCTGTGAGATAGCGTTTGCGGAGATCGGCCAATGCGATGATCTGGTCGAGTTGCGTTTCGTCCCATGTCAGTACGGTGCCGGGTGCTTCAGTCGGCAGGGTTCGGCCTTGCGATGGCTGCATGAACGGTTGGTTGATCAAATTCGTCAACGCCTCACGCAATGCGGCACGCTCGGGCGACAGGGCAAATCGATTCTCCTTGGCCTGCCAGCGTACACCGCTGTCGGGCGCGTCAAAGTGCTGCGCCGTGATTGCGCGGAATGCCGATAATGCCGTCTGCGTATCGGCGCGCATCCGCTCCGAGGCCTCTTGCCCAAGCAATGCGTTGTGGGCGACATGGGCCACCAATCGATCGTAGCCGCTGCCAAGCGATGGACCATCAGGCCGTATCCACGCGCCGCCGCCGCTGGCGACCAGATCGCTCTCTTCCTGAATGCCCACGACGATCTGCGCGTAACGTTGCAGCAATGCCGTTGACGACGTACCGGCACCGCGGAGCATGATGCCATTCAGACCATCGCTCACCACGCGATCCGCTTGCAGCAGTGGATTGTCGTCGAATAGACGCTTGTCCAGGCGCGCATTGCCTTTGTCCAGCGTGCACCGCACGGCGGCGCGCATCACTGGTACGTCAGTGCCGAGCAGCGTATCGATTTCCGTGGCGTGTTGATAAAAATATGGCAGACTCCGCGTGATTTCCCCCTGCGGCTGCACGCCCAGTGTGTAGCCGATGACGATGCGCAGATCCTCGGGACGCGAGGTACTTGCGCGCCGCAGCCGCTGCAACGCGTCCAATGCCGCCTTCAGTTGATCGACCGATGCGACATAGCTTTGCAATGCCGTCATTTCCGGCTGATTGTCGACGTTGAGGCCGATGTGTCTGCCCAGAGCATTGTTCGGGATGACCGGCGGACGGCAATCGGCGCCAATCACCAACTGTCCCGTACTCGGATCACGGTCGGTGCCGGTCAGCGCGGCGACCCGCGCCATGAATTCGCGCCGCACCAGCGTCACGGCGGCTTCTCCGAACGTCCGCTCGAACGCGTCCCCTACCCGATGCTGTAGATCATCGAAGAGCGGCCAGGCGCCGGGCATGAAAATGTACGCCGCTGTCACCGGCGTGAAACGTTCATTCAGGCGCAGCAGCGTCAATGCGCCGTGGCGCTCGCCGTCCGTTGACAGCGGCGTGCCATCCTGCGGCATTGCGGCGGGCATCATGCCGTTTCGGTGCAGCTGCCTCAGCGCCTCGACCCATTGCGCGCCTCGCCCGTGCAACTGAGCGCCGGCGAAAACAATGCCTGCGCCCCAGGTCACCAGCAACGCCAATGTACCCCAGCGCAGGCCGCGCCGTAGCGCCGGGTGGCGCAACTGCTGCGTCCGCGACGGCCGTGTCAGCCCGCGCTCCTCGAAAATCTTGCGCTCGAATAAATCGCGCAGGAAGGCCGGCTGCAGTGACAACTGCCCTAGCAGGTCCTGACGTGTTGCGGCGCGCGCGACCGCGTCATCGACCGTTGCGCTGGGCGCGGCAGGCGCCTCGTCGGTTTTCGCGGCATCGGTGTTGCCAAGTGGTACCGTGAATGTCGGTTCCCGCCAGTCTGCCTCGACCTGCGGGGCGGTGCTTGCCTGTCGGCGAGCGTCGTCATCAAGCGCCGCCGCCCGCGCCAAGGATTCGCTGCAGTCGCCGGTCAGATACAGACCACGTAGCAGAAAAGGTTCATGATAGGCGCTGGGCCGCATCAGTTCGTCGGTGTAAAGCCGAACCTGCCCGCGCATGGCGTCGATGCGGGCAGGCAGCATGCAGATCGCATTCGCCTGTTCCGGGGAGACGTCCAGTGCCAGCGCCTCGGCGCTGATATCCGAGACGGTATGCAGGATGCCATCGAAAGCGGTATCGATGCGATCTGTCTGGTATTGGCTGTCAAGATCATACGGGGAGGACCATCCCAGCATGCTCGCGCGCATGCCATCCGGTAGTGCGCGCGCGAAAGTGGCGAGGCCGGGCACGTGCTCGCATTCGCAGATCACCAGATAGACCGCGAAGCGCATGGCAAAACGATTCTGCGCGAGCCACAGGCGACGGTGAGCAAGCTTCGCACGGCGTGTCACTTCAAGACGGGCATCGACGGAGTCGTCGAGCAGCAGTGCGGCGGGAAGCGTGAGCACCAGTGAGTCGAATGGACGCTGCGGGCGGTAGGTCCGGCACATTCCCAGGAACGCATCCCATGGTTTTTCGGTGCGATCGTCGTCGGGCGAACCGAGATAGGCACCTTGGATGTCGATGACGATGCCGCGATCGAAGAACGCCCAGGTAATGCCCTGCGTCGATGCTGCCGACGCCGCCTCCGTGCCAAGCATGCTGGAGACCCCTGATTGCGCGACCGGCAGGCGCGTGGCATCTTCGCCTTCGTTCAGCACCAGGACCCAGGGAATGGTGTAACGTTCGTTGCGCGCCGCGATATTCGCTTCGATCAGGGCGACTGCTTCACGGAACGACGCCCGCAACGATTCCTGGCGCAACGTCACGGTACGTGGCGGTTTTTGCCCGGTCTTGCCGGCGTTTCCCTTCATGGCGAAATACAAGATGCCACCGAGCCCGGCGAGCATGGCAAGCGCCAGAAGCGACAGCACAATAAGGAAAAGGCCGTTACTCAGCATGGGACGTCCAACCAGATGGGGAAGGGGCGCCGGCGTCGATGGCAACATTGCCGGAGGTCTGGCTGAAGTGGCCGCGCAACGCATCGCGCACCGGCCAGGTGGTGGTCAGCCAGACCATTTCCGAGAGCGCGAGCAGCACCGCGGCGGCGATCAGGACGCACAGCAGCCAACGGCTCATTGGTGGCAGTTTCCGCGGCGCATGATGCGAGAGCGTATACGCGTAAGTGGCGTCGTCGAGCACACGGTCGCGGCCGCCGAGATCGGGACGCCGTTGAAAAATAAACTGGAACAATGCTTGGCGGTAAGCGGGCAGGCGGGTGTCGATGCCCTCCTGTGCGTCCTGCTGCGGGGGGCGTGGCGTGCTGCTATCGCCATGCACCACGTTGCCGACATCGGTGCCGGGTTTGGTGGCGCCGAGCCGATGCCGCCCTTCGAAGCCCATGGCAAGCGCTAGCAGATACAGCCGCGCCATTTTGCGACGCGACGGCTCGCGATCCGCAAGTAAGGCGTCAATGCGTTGGAAGATAAGATCTCCCGCGATGTTCGACCGATACAGTGACGACTCCAGCAGAAAGCCGGTCCATTCGTCCCGACCGATCCATGGAATGGTCAGCAAGAGTTCATCGGCCAGTGCCACCTTTAGATATTGAGCGTCGGCGACATTGTCGAGTTCGAGTCGGCTGACGTCATGTTCGATCTGCGCGGTCTGTAGTTCGATGAAGCGCAGCAAGTGGCGGTTTACCGTCTGGGCCGCCAGCACGGGGTCGGTCTCGCGCGACTCGGACGTGCGTTGTGGCGTGCGCAAGACCTCGTCCATGAAGGCGCGGAACTGTTCGCTCATCAGGTCGTCATCGTTTTTCATGCGGGCGCGGGCCGGTGAAGTCTCGGTGATGCTATTGAGCGGCGGGATCTGCCTGAGGAACAGGTGCGAAATCATGATCTAGTCTCGTGAGAACAGCACGATTTCATGTGGTCTTTGCGCAGTCGCCCCTTCATTTGGATGACTGATCACCAGTGCTTCACCAGGAAGAATGTCTCCACGGGCGGTGTCCAGCGCATACAGCAGGTATCCCGAACCCGCCCGCACGCCGAAATCAACGACCTCATCGACGCGATGGCGCGCCGCGCCCAGTACGCGGCGCGCGCGCAGTGACGGATACAGCCCTGCCGCACCAATCACGGCGCCACCAATCCACGTGTCAAGATCCTTGTCGGACTGCCCACGCAGCCCGATGTACAAACGTGCGGGGAGTGCCGCGGTGGTTAAACCCAACGAGAACGCACCGGCCTGCAATTCGAATTTCTGTTCGCGATATTGTTGGCTGACTTCTTCAATCGTCGCATCCAACCAGTCGAGCAACGGCGCGAATACCTTCAAGGGGTCCGCATGGTCGTATGGAGGGGGGGCCGGGGGAACGGCGCCTGGTTTCAACAAGCTCAACGAACCCAGCATTCGCGATAGCGCGTAATACAACGCCAGCGGATGAAGATGGGGAGTGCGCAGCACCGCTTCGAGTTGTGGCAACTCCGTCAGAAGGCTGCGCAATCGATCTTTCCACTCCAGTTGCGTCAGGCGTTCATCGATGCGTGATGACGTGTTGGCCGTCTGTTTTGCGATGAAAGCCGCTTTCGCACGCAGTTGTGCCACCAGCGCCGCCACCCGCTGCCAGAGCCGGTTTCCCGGCGTGTGCTCCGCGCTGATTTCGAGCAGTGGTGGTAATGTATGGTCGAGTAGAAAGATGTCGTTCTCGCGTACCGCCGCGCCGAGTCGAAGACGCGTGTAATGCACCGAGGGCACGGACCCGGCATGAAGCGCAAGGTTGGGTAGCTGCAGCGACAGATCGACAGGTGGCGCCTCGGACACCTGGTCTTCGATCAATGGCCCAGGCACCGAACGAAAGCGTCGTATCGCACCTTTATGGCGCATGGTTTGCGCAACGGGCAAGGTGAGGTAGATATCGAGCGCCTGCTTATCGAGCTGCTCCGCGTGCGATTGCAACGCGATCTCGAGTGGTGCGTGCAGCGGGTTGGCACTGTCGTAATCAATGGCGGTGCCGTCGGGCAGGACGGCGTCGAGTGCAACAATGCGTAGCGCGCCGCCTGGCAGCATGCCCGGATCGATGACGATGCGGCGAACGCCCCAACTGAATGGCGAGGCCGCCAGGGTCTGCCAGCCGACCAGCGTGTCGAGCCGAGCGGACAGTTGCTGAAAATGTTGCGGCGAAAGGATCATTCCCTCGTGCCACTCGACGCGTTCGACGAGCGGCAGGCGCAGCTCCGTCATGGCAGGCTCTCCAGCGTGTAAGTGGTTGTTTTCATCGTCAGGACGAGACGGCCTTTATATATGTCGATGCGCTGGCGGTGCGCACCCGGCGAGGCATAGCGGGCGAAGACGAGCACGCCGGCCACGCGCGGGCCGGAAAAAGTGCGACGGTCCACATGGAGCGTTTCGTTTGGCACCACCTCCCAACTGCGGTAGCGAAGTGCCTTGGGATAGGTCGTGATCAGGTCTTCGCGATCCTGAAACCATTGTGTCGCCCGCAGCGACAGCAACTTGTCCAGAATCGCAGGGTCACTGACCATCACGATGTCGATGGCCACCGGGCTGTCGTTGTTGGCGTCTTGTGCCGCGATCAACGTCACCTCGCGCCAGTCCACGCGATGGCCCTTCATGCCGAACATCGCGCAGCCACTGAATGCCATGCACAGTAGCGCCGCGCAAAGTAGCGCCCTGCACGACGACGCACGACACCGGCTAGTAACGGAAAGAGGCATCATGGCCGCTCCGTATCCGTGGCGACACTGTCGGACACTGTGGACGGCGTTGCTGCGTCATCGTGGGTGACGACACCTGTGGCGTCATTGCACCCTTCAGGTGACAAGGTGGCAGCGGGTGGTGTGGGCAACGTATCGGCGGCTGCAGCCGTGGCGGCACCTATTATCCCGTTGCCGGGCAGGCCGAATCGCGTACCGATCTGCATGCCGAGCAGGAACACGACGATGGAGAACAGCAGCGCGCATGCGCCGGCGATACCAGCCATTCGAGACGTCATCGTGAAAACGAGCGGCATGACGATGCTCCTGTAGCGTAACGTTGCGTTATGGCAGCGTGGTTGTAAATTGCGCCGGTGTCACGACGCGGATCAGTCCACCCCAGGAACACATCGCTATCGACGCATCCTGCAACGCCGGAACATTGCCGATCGATACGGCGGGCGAGCCCGGCACCCAGGGCGTCAGGGTATTGGGCAGGCAGGGCGCGGGAGTCGGGACGCCGAGTGCGCTTGCCGTCGCGATCGCGACCATGGGGTTGGACGGGCAGTTGCACATGCCGAAGGACGGTATGTTGACAAGGGGCAGATGATCGGCGATCGTCGCCGCCGGTGTGCCGCTTACCACGCGTTTGAACAACGGCACGCCCAGGGTGCTTTGCACCTGACCAAATGCACATCGCAACTGGGCACCGGCGGTAACCAAATGCGTCATGAGCGGCTCATCCATTTTTTGGTGTCGCGTGTGGCGGCGGGCTGTGACGATGCGGATGCAGGGACGGCCGGCGAGGCAGGCGCTTGTGCCGCCGGCAACGCCTTGCCCGCCTGGTCGAATCGTTGCCAGTCCTCTACCCGTTGGCCATCGCGGTAGACGGTGCGTTCTCGAAGGCCGCCATCGGGCCAATAACGCCTTACGGTTCCGTGCAGCATTCCGGCGCGATAGACCGTGTCTTGCGTGACGTTGCCATCGGCATCGAAGTCCCGGCAGGGACCATCGAGCATGCCGTCGCGATAGACGGCAATGCGTGCGGGGCGACCTTCGTTGAAGAACCGTGCTTCACCGTCGAGCTTGCCTTGCCAGTACGGCAAGATCGCGGTAACGACGCCCCCCGGTCCGAAGCAGCGGGTCTCGCCATGCTGGACACCCTGCACGAAGACCTGACGCGCGACCGGCTGCCCAGCCTGATACAGCATCGTCACGCCATGCTGCTGGTCACCCCGATAGTCCGCGCGTCGCAGGCATTAGCCGTCGGCATCGAAATGTTGCATCTCGCCATGCCGCTGCCCGTTTCGGTAACAGGTCCGCGCAACCAGCTGTCCATCCTGGCTGAAGTGTTGCACCTCGCCTTCGAGAGGCCTGTCGTATGACGGCGCGCGATGCACTACACGCTCCGCGTCGTCGTTCTGTTCCACTACATGGGTGGCGGGATACGTTGGAAACGAGAGGGGCATGGCGTGCATTAGTTGATCGACACGAGGCCGCCTCGCAATGTCAGCAATCCGCCGCCGTCCACCGTTTGGGCGGCACCGGCCTTGCTCTCGATCGTCGGTGCTTCATTTGTCATGGTCGTGCCGGCTTTGTGCGGCGCCGAGGTCCCTGCCGTGGCGGTCAACGCAGTGCCGGCGATCGTCGAGAATGTGGTGCCCGAGCGCAATGCGACGGCGCCCTTGACATCGATCGTTAGATTGCCCGATATCGTCAGCGTCATATTGCCTTCGACCGCATGATCCAGATTCGCGTGGTTTGTGCGGATCTCGGCGCCGGTCACCGCCACCTCCCGGGTGCCCTTGACGCGCAGCGTATCGTTGCCGGTTTCGAGCGTGGTCGTGCGATTGCCTTTTTTCAAGATGCGGGTTTCGTTGCCCGCAACGAGGAGGGTGGCGAGATCATTTTCGATATCCACCTGCATGTCCTTCTGTGCGTGCATGAAAAACTGTTCGGATTCGTGCTTGTCTTCCAGTCGTATCTCGTTTCCGGCGTTGCCGTTTTTCGACGAGCGCGTCCGGATGACGCTTTGCGTCTGCGCGCCGGGCAACGTAACCGGCGGGGACTGTGTATCGTTGTAGACGCTACCGGTGATCAACGGACGGTCCGGATCACCATCGATATAACTGACCAGTACTTCCTGCCCGATACGAGGCAGGAACAGATGTCCCCAGCCCTGGCCGGCCACTGTTTGCGCCACGCGTATCCAGCAAGAGGACGTTTCGTCATGCTTGCCGTGCTGGTCCCAGTGGAACTGCACCTTGACCCGGCCCAACGTGTCCGACCAGATTTCCTCGCCGTGTGGCCCGACCACAATCGCGGTATGCACGCCAAAGACGCGGGGCCGAGGCGTCCGCAATGGCGCGCGAAAGATCGTAATGGCGTCGAAGGACTCGAATGCATTCGAATACGCGCGATCGGTTGCGTGGTGCGTGACGGCGCGTAGCACATGGGCAGTGTTCAATGCGTCCCGCGGATGCCCGGCCACGGTGAAGCGGCCGCCGGCGCGCATGGCGTGATATCGGCTCGCGCCCTGCGCGGTGAGGCTGCCGGCCTGCTGCGCATCAAGGTGGATCCGTGCCAGCCGGGTACCGTCGGTGACGCTGCGATGGCGGCCTGGATAGACGTACCGGGAACCACGGCCACCACTATGCGACGTCTCGGCGCCCAGTGCCGTTGCCGACGCCTGGTAGTCGTAGTCATTGAGCATGACGCGCTGTATGACAAGTGTGTTGACGAGGTCGAATTGGGTGAGCGCGTTGATGGGCGGCACGGGCACGTCTTCCGGCGCAAACGTCAGCGCGTCTGTTTGTGCCAACGGCTGGTGTGCCGACGGACTATCGGCAAGCACCATCGTGTGTGCATTTTGCGTGTAGGTGAAGAAGTAAAAGATGCCTTCTTCTTCCATGAGCCGCGAGATGAATGCAAACGGCGCTTCGTCATAGCAGACGCAGTAGTCCCGGACGGGATAGGTGCCGGTCAACTTGTCTTCGAATGTGATACCGCCCGCGCGCAACACCTGTTTGACGATGTCGACCACAGACTGGTCTTGATAAATCAGGCGGTCCGTGCCCAAGGTCAGCAGGTATGCGCGCGGCGCCATGTCAGCCAGGTAGGTGGCATCGCGATTTTCACCATTGCGGTTGCAGCCGGCGTGCAGGAAACGCGTGACCACGCCGTTGAAATAGCGGATGGGCGCGGTGCCCTGGGACAACGTGACGGTGACCGGTACGCCGATAATGCGAGCCGGGTCCAGATTGGCATCGTTCGCCTGCATCGTCAGTTGAAACTGAAACAGCTCCGACATGGCTTCGCGTCCACTGAATTGCGCAAGCCGCAGCACATCCTCCCCGAACGGCGTACTGACGGACAGATACTGGCCAGCCTGGGTAAACAAGTCGCTCATCGCAACGACCTCTGCGGATGCCGCATCGAGAACGCAAAGGCATAGCCACCGGTTGCGTTCATCGTCATGCGCACCGTGTCGAACGGCTCATCCACCGATATGCGTTCGAGCACCATGCGTGATAATTCCGGCAGGACCATTTGCGTCAGAATGAAATCGATATTGCGCGCGCCGCTGTCCACTTCGGTGCAGCGGCGGGCAATGGCATCGGCCACCTCCGCGCTCCAACCAAAATCCGCGCGATGGTGGCGTGCGAAACGATCGATCAGCGTCGACAGCTTCAGCGTGACGATCGCGCGGATCTGTTCGTCACCTAGGGGGTAGTAAGGCACCAGGACCAGTCGGCCGACAAACGCCGGACTGAAACGTTGCTGCAACGCCGGGCGCAGCAGTGCATTCAGGGTAGTCGGGTCCGGGCGCTGCGTGTTGCGGCAGGCATCG
Organism: Robbsia andropogonis; assembly: GCF_034047095.1. Taxonomy (NCBI): domain Bacteria; kingdom Pseudomonadati; phylum Pseudomonadota; class Betaproteobacteria; order Burkholderiales; family Burkholderiaceae; genus Robbsia; species Robbsia andropogonis. The sequence continues at coordinate 443,665 of NZ_CP139166.1, forward strand.
GTGATGACGTCCTGCGCCGCGTTGGACGTGAGCAGGATGACGGTGTTGCGGAAGTTAATGGCAACCCCTTCACCATCTTCCATGATGCCTTTGTCAAACACCTGGAAGAACAATTCCAGCACATCCGGGTGTGCTTTTTCCATTTCGTCCAGCAGTACGACGCTATAAGGGCGACGCCGTACGGCCTCCGTCAGCACGCCGCCGCGACCATAGCCGACGTAGCCTGGCGGCGCGCCCTTCAGGCCGCTGACGCTATGCGCTTCCTGGAACTCGGACATGTTGACGGTAATCAGATTGCGCTCGCCCCCGTAGAGAATGTCAGCCAGCGCCGTCGCGGTTTCCGTCTTGCCCACACCGCTCGGCCCGACCAGCATGAACACGCCTACCGGCTTCCCAGGGTCGTCCAGGTTCGCCCGCGAGGTGTGGATGCGACGTGCAATCGCATCAAGCGCCTGGGGCTGCCCGATCACGCGCTCGGACAGTTTCGATTTGAGATGCAAGACCGTGTGCATTTCATCGGCCAGCATTCGGCCGACCGGTATGCCCGTCCATCCTGAAATAACGTCGGCGACAATCGAGGCATCGACACAGACCGGTACCAGCGGCTCGTCATTCTGGATTGATTCGAGGCCTTTTTCCAGACGATGCAAATGGACGGCGAGATCGGCGTCGCTATCGTTGTCACCGAGCGGTTCGCTGTTTTCTTTGCGGCCTTTGTCCTTTTGGAAAGTCGTGTCGTGCGCGTCGATCTCAGGTTGACCGGTCGCGTCTATCGGCGCATCGACTGGTTCGCTATTCTGCTTTTCGACGCTATCTCGAAAATGTGCCGCGATGCGGCGGCGCATGGCAAGGATTTCATGTACCACGGCTTTTTCCGCAAGGAGTTTTTCGGATAGTTTCCGATGCCGCAGCCGCGCCTCGTCGCGTTCGCTCGCCAAGTCGACAAGCTGGTGCTCGCGATCCATGCCCGTGGCTGCCTCGTGTCGCGCAATACGGATCTGGTTCTCCAGGCTTGCGACAGTTCGTTGCAATACCTCGACTTTCGCCGGGGTGCCGGCCTGCCCGATTGCCACGCGCGCGCAGGCGGTATCAAGTACGCTCACGGCCTTGTCCGGCAGTTGCCGCCCGGAGATATAACGTTGCGATAAGCGGACCGCTTCACATACGGCTTCGTCGAGGATCTCGACGTTGTGGTGCGCCTCCAGTTTGGCGACCACTGCACGCAGCATGTCTATCGCGGCGGTTTCGTCCGGCGCGTCGACCTTGACGACTTGGAACCGGCGGGCGAGGGCGGGATCGCGTTCGACGTACTTCTTGTATTCGGCCCAGGTGGTGGCGGCGATCGTCCGCAACTCACCGCGCGCCAGCGCCGGCTTCAACAGGTTTGCCGCGTCTCCCTGGCCTTCAGCGCCGCCTGCGCCAATCAACTGATGCGCTTCGTCGATAAAGAGAATGATCGGAACCGGGGATGCCTTGACTTCGGCGATGACGGATTTCAACCGATTTTCGAATTCGCCTTTGATGCCGGCGCCTGCTTGCAGCAGGGCGAGGTCCAGCGAGCGCACGCGGACCTGTTGCAACGCCGATGGCACGTCGCCGTCCGCGACACGCTGTGCGAAGCCTTCCACCACCGCGGTCTTGCCCACGCCGGCGTCTCCGGTGAGGATCGGATTGTTTTGCCTGCGCCGCAACAACACGTCGACAAGCTGTCGTATTTCCGCGTCGCGTCCGGTTACCGGGTCGATGCCGCCGTCGGCGGCGAGCCGGGTCAGGTCGATCGTGAACTGATCGAGGGATGGCGTGACGCCAACTCTGCCGATATCCCGCGACGGCAGCCCACCGGCCGCGCTGGCGACCGGTCCGGACAGTGCGCCGGCGCGTGGTGAACCGGCGGGCCCCGGCATGCCGCCAAGGATCGACGGCAAGCCTTCCCGCAAACGATTTCGCGGTATCTTCAGCAGGCTAGGACAGGATTCGAGCAAAGTGCCGCGAAGGATGTCTACTTCGAGTGCCGCGAGCATCAACGTACCGGCGCGCACCTGTTGCTGCCCCAGCAGTAGCGACGACAGTAGCCACGCCTCCTGAAATAATGGCGCGAAATGTGGCGAGAGTGCCGGCGTACGGCCATTCCCTCGCTTGAAAAGATCGACCGCGTCCTGCAATTGTTTTTCGACCAACTCGCGTCTGACATCGAAGACGCGCAGGATTTCCAGAAAATCCGGAACATCGGCGCGCAACAGATGTAGCAGCAGATGCTCCACTTCAACATTGAAATGGGTCTGTTGGACGCAAAGTTCGGCGGCTTTCTCCATCCCGTGTTTGCATTCGGGGTCGAGCCTTGCTAGCAGTTCGCGAATGTCGACTTGCATGTTTTGTCCGATGGGCTAGGCGATAGACCGGTCGCTCAAGGTCAGGCGCGCAGCGGGCAACGCACCCGTCAATTCCGTGCGGTGTGCCAACCATGAGGACCATCCGAGCCGCATTGGTTCCGTCGCCGTCAACCGAACCGGCTGCGCGGCTTTCAGCATCAGGCGCAATACCAGATGTACGTCCATCGGCGATTGCAGATATCGGCGTACCAGCCAGACCATCAGCGCATGCGTCTCGCCGCCGGGCAGGAACGCATCGTAGCGTGCGCGGTCGTGCAGCACGCAGGCTAATTCGATACCCGCTGATTGATCCCAGAATCGCTGACCGAGCCCGCATTGACCGTCGAGACGGATGGTCGTGCCATATTCGCTGCCGGATGTCGCGGCGTTGCCGGCGTCGTGCGATGGCGTGCGATCACCCAGTGTCAACGGGGAAGCGCGATCCAGCGGTACCCATGCGCCAACGAACTGCCTGGCGGTGAATGCCGTGCCCAGCCGGTCATGCAGCAGCGTGAGCAAGCCGATAATCGACCGTGGCGCCGCGCCTAGCAGTCCCGCATGTTGCAGCCACGGCCGCGGTCCGGCGTCCCCCGGCGCGGCGGGGTCCCCAAGATTGGCCAGCGCGGCGGCGCTACGAACCAACGGTGCGTCCCGTAAAGGCGCCGTGTGCAACGATGCCGTATGTTTCTTTCGGCTCCGATAAAGAAATGACAAGAAGCGATGGTGGAAGATATCGAGAAATGCCCCGGTGGCATGATCGCGGGCAGCGTTACGCTGGAGGATCAGCTCCGTGAACGCCACCGGCAACGGCCCCTGAACGCCAGCCAGAGACATCACCGGGGTGGACAGCAGGTAGGCGGGATCCGGCGTCGAGGTCGGGCGCGTTGCGTATCGCGCCGTCCCCGCTCGCACCGTGTGAATATCGGCGCATGGGAACCGCAGCGCGATATACGCGCTGAAACGCACGCCTTCGTTGCGGCCATCGCCCGTTCCCAGCGCGACCCTGCGATCGTCTTCCCGGGTTGCCGCGCGTTCGAGAAGGCTGATCGCCTGGAACAGGTTGTAGCGGTACGGCGCGGCCAGCAAATGCGAAACGCGGGCCGCAAGCGGCGTTGCGGGTGATCGCGTCAACAGCGCGCCGTCATCGTCGCTTGTTGCATCCTCGCCGGTTTCATGCGGTGCAACCGCGTCGAGAGCAATGAGCGTGTTCATAGCAGTTGCTGCAAGCCACTCATCGGTGGCCATTTCTTCCACGTTTCATCCCTGCCGCGCGACACCAATTGCACGAAGGCGTTGATCGATGTGTACATTGCAAAAAAACGACTGAGCACGGCGCTGAGCAGAAGTGGCGAACTGCCTACGAAAGCGTCGGCATCGAATTGCAGGACGATCTCGGTGCCGCGACAAAAGCCACGCCAGCCGTCATGTCCGATATGCGCGGTGGTCGGACGTGTGCCGACGCGGCGGATGCCGTGTATTTGTTTCTGGTTGCGCTCGCTCTGAGTGGCGAACAGCATCAGCAAATCGTGCAGCCAGGCGGCGTGCTGGTCGTCTGTCGCGGCCTTGCCGTGCGCAGGCGAGGTATGCTGCCCGTCGGCTGGGTGCGTATGTGATGCTGACCTGTTTCCTTGTAGCAGGGATTGGTAGTTCAGTGTCAGCAGCGATACAAGATGCCAGAGCGTGGCACTTCCAAGCGGCGGATCGAATTGGGATGTCGGGGCGTAAAGGCAATGTGCGCGAACATGCTGGGAGACGGCTTCGAGCAACAGTGTCGCGCCGCGGGTCACTTGTTCCGGCAGGCGACGGTTGGTACAGATCACGGTTGCATAGACGGTCTGTTCCGCAGGGGCGGCTGGCGTATTGTCGTGATCGGAAAATGCAAGATAGATTTCCGTGCCGGACAGGTCCACGCGTAACGCGCGTTCGCGGCGCGCGCTCCATCGTACCCCGGCATCGGGCGTCACCGCTTTTGCGCCATTGCCCGTCAGCGGCGGGATCGTCATCGTGCTGTCCGACAGCGGGTCGATGCCGATAACGGATTCGACGGAATAGATCTCGGTTTGCGCATGGTTGCGCTGATCCGCGACAAGGTGATATTCGTACTGCCGCTGGTCGACGACGATCGGCTCGCTGGTACGCGAGAAAAGATTGATGGCCGGCACGCAGCCGAGCACGAAATTCGCGGCATGCACGGCAAGCGCCGCACCCGCGTTCGATGTCAACGTTGCGTCACCGGTGCGCGACAGCGTGGTCGTCAGGCGTAATACGATATCGACATGGCGCCCTCTGCCCAGCGCACCATCTGGCACGGTCAGATCGAAAAAAAGAAACTTGCGCGGAAACGCGAAGTATTCTTGCAATAACGTATAAGGCAAGTAAGCATGGTCCGGTGGTGCCAGTACCGTTTCATCGGGTGCGAAGCCGACTTCGCGCCATGCCGATGCGGGCAGCATCGTGTTCTGCGGCTCGACTGTCGATAGAGGGTCATCGCGCATCGAGGTTGGCGCGGCATGGATCTCCACCCCCCGGATATTTGCAATCAGCAGGTCGTACAGTGGCATTGTTTCAGTCCAATCGCCATTCAGATGGAATCTCAGCGAGTGGATATCCAGTTCTGAAAAATCGGTGTCGTCACTGGTCGCCAACGTCAGCCGCAACGCATCGGTACCTTCGAAATAAGCGTCTACGACTGTTACAGGCCATAATATGCAGTCCCATGCAGTACGGAAGCGACATGACGCGTCATGCGTGGTGCGCACTTGCATTTCGGTATGGCGCGGCACGCGGTAACCCGCGGTGACCTTGCCTTGCGCCGGATCAAGCGCCATCCGTGCAATCGTCATCGAAGGCACCGGTTGACCGAGCGAGGGACAGGCGTTGGCAAGCAGTGCGGCAGGTACTTGCGGAAAAGATTGATCGAGATCGCGATGCACGCGTGCCGCGAGAAAGGCGCTGGCCTCGATCAGCCGCTCGACGTGCGGGTCGCGCACATCGTCGCCGTGTAGCGCGAGGCTGTTGGCGACCTTCGGATAGCGCTGCGCGAAGGCGCTGCCTTGTTCGCGAAGATAGCCGAGTTCGCGTTTGTAATAATGCAGCAGATCGTCGGATGGCGTGTCATGCATCGCGTGAGTCCGTTGGCAACGCTTGGGTGTCGGGCTGCATGGCCGCGTCGGGTCGAGGAGGGGAGTTGGCGTTCGCCCTGGAAGCCGCGTTATCCGGTCCGGTTCCGGCTTCTGGTGCGATGTGCCCGCTCGTACTCATCGCAAATGTCGTGCGCTGTTGCGCCCGTTGCCCCCACAGCATGCCTTCTATGCGGACTCGCGCATCAGCGCCGCGCTCGGGAGTAGGGGTGATCTCCACGGTCACGTCATGCAGGCGTGGCTCAAAGACGGAGATCGCATGCCGGATCGCTTTTGCCAGCATGGCGCGATCATGGATCGACGCCATTGTCATGGCGGAACTGTCTGGGATCCCGTAGTCGAGGAGATCCGCGGCTTCCGACACGAAGACGTCAAACGGCAAGCGCGAGCGACTGGAAAGCAGGCGCTGTAATTCGTGAAGGATGGATTGCTTCAGAAAGGTGTCTGCCACGTGCGGACGTGTTGCCGCGTGTGCTGGCAGGGCGAGGCGATCGAAAAGCGGCAGGCTGGCAGCAAAGGAATTTTTGGGCATCGAATCACGCGGGTCTAATGAAACGCTTCCCCTACACAGGTAGCCTGTCTGTGCGGCGTGCCGTGAAAAAGTTCCATTTCGCCAACGGTGCGCGGACGTGCATCGGGCTGAATATCGCGCATCTGCCGCGGGACCGAGCGGCGAAGCATTATAATTTGCCCATAGCACGGTGTTCGTGTCCGCGTTTTGCGCGTGCGCACCGAATTTACCCCCTCCGTGATGACTGTCGTTTTATGAATTTTTGGGAAGACGTGTGGCGTCAGACGCCACTCCAATTGTCGGATTTCCCGGTGCTGAAGGTCACTGACGACCACCATGATGGCTGGCTGGCATTCTGTATCATGTTGACGATGCCGGACCACTGGCACGCCAGGGAACGGCGCAACGCGGCCGAACGCGGCCGGCGCGAGCTCGCTCAGGCCATCGAGACCGCATGCCACATAGACATCGACGATCCGACACGGGTGTCGATCGTGAGCATGGGGAATGCCAGCGTCAGTCTGTCATTGCTGGTATCGTTCCGGGACGCGCCGGACGCCGCGCGATTCGCGGCGGTCGCGAAGGTCTTCATGGGGTAGGCGCACCGCATGATTCCGCCGTGCCGTGCTGCGCCCGCTGCCTGGCACGCCCGAGGGCGCCGACGCACGCGACGTACTGCACGCCGCGCAGGCGAGGGGAGACGACTGTTATTGCAGCGGCTTGTCGTTCGGTTGGGTATTGAGCGCTCTTACGTCGTCGCTCATCGGAAAATCGAGATTAACGTTCTTTGGCGGCGTGGGTGACATGAACCATTTCGTGTAGCTCGCCGTCTGTACTCCGGAGTGCTGCCGTTCCGCGATAACGCTATCCACTAATTTCTTGAAGGCCGTGTCCCCCTTCGGCATCATGCAGCCATACGCTTCGCGCGACATCGGCGTACCCACTATTTTCCAGTTCGCGGGCTTGTGCGCCGTGGCGCGATAGCCTGCCAAGACGGGATCGTCCATCATATATGCCGCCACCCGCCCGGTCTCCAGGATCAGGAATGCCGAGGCAGCATCGACTGAACTGACCACATTCATATGCAGGCTCTTGGTTTCGTTGAGCCCTCGCAGCAAACGCTCCGATGTACTGCCCGCGACCGTCACCACGCTCTTACCCTTTAAATCGGGGAAATCGTTGATCGATGACGACGTTGGCACCAGCAGGCGGGTGCCGATGACGAAGAACGTATTGCTGAAATTGACCTGATTTTCTCGTTCGACATTATGTGTGGTCGAACTGCATTCGAACTGGATCTGGTTGTTCTGCACCAACGAGATCCGATTCTGCGAGGTGATAGGCAATTCTTTTACGGCCAGATTGGGCATATGCAACCTCTGCTTGATCGCATCGACGATGGCCATGCTGAGGTCCATCGAGAATCCCATATAGTGACCGTCCTCGCCAAGATACGAGAACGGAAACGAGTTGTCGCGCACCCCCATGGTGATGACGCCGGATTGCCGGATACCGTCGAGCGTCGGCCCGTCCGCGTCCACCGCATGCGCGTTCGGGGACAGCAGAGCAAAGGCAAGCACGATAGTGGGCAGCAAAGGGGGAGTAAACCGCAATAGCGAGCAGCGCGACATGGCCATCCTTGTGGAAGTACGGATAAGGTGAGGGATCAGCGAGGCATCGTTGCCGGACAAATCCCAAAAATCCAGGGTGTCAAAAAGATTCGCTGTTTTCGCGTCGCAAAATGGTCGAGATGTTCGACCTGCTGGCGGCGGTCGACGGTGCCTGGATGGTGATGGCGTAATAAACCTCGTCAGGAGGACGGTTCCTCGGCTATTGGAGGTCCCAGGTAATGCGCACGCGGACGCAGCAGCGTGCCACTGTTGACTTGTTCCATCGCATGCGCCATCCAGCCGACGCTGCGTCCGATGGCAAACAGGGCAAACGCGGCGTCATCGGGCAAGGCGCAATACTCGGCCAGCGCCACCAGCGCGACGTCAATGGTCGGTTTTCGGCTAGTACGCCGATCCACGTATTCGATGGTTGCGCGAATCACATCGGGCACCGGAAACGCGGCCAGCAGAGAGGCCGCCCGCGGATCCCCTTGTGGATAGAGTGGATGCCCGAAGCCGCTCAGCGGCGCCGTGGCGGGATCGCTGGCGGTCAGCGCCGCCCCAATGCGGTTTTCCACACCGTCCCGCGCGGCCTCATCGAGAAAGCGGCGGACCCTTTCCGGGGCGCCGCCATGCCGGGGGCCGGACAATGCAGCCAGACCTGCCAACGCACACGCACCCAACGAGGCACCCGTGGACGCGGTGACGCGCGCGGCAAAGGCCGATGTGGTGAGTTCCTGGTCTGCGAGCAATACCAGGGCACGACGCAAGAGATCGGCATGCCGATCGGCTCGCCATGCCGCGGCGATACGCAGGTGTAATGCGCGCATGTCGAGCACCTGCCGCGGCCTGCCTTTCTTCTCCGGCGCGTTTGCCGTCGCGGTGACATCGAATGGGACAAATCCGCTCGCCAGTCGACCGACAAGGCGTGCGGCTTCGCCAAGCATATCGGGAAAACCCTGGGTATCCGAGGGTACGCCTTCGGCTGCGGCGCGTCCCAGCATCGCATAGGCGCGTGCGCAGGACGGGGGCATGCCGCCCTGCGGCCAGTCGCTTGAAAAATATGGCGGCGTGCGCGAGCACGTGTCGCGATCACCGATGATATCGTTGCGATTGGATCGAAGCGACAAAGCTGGCCTTCCAGCTTGTCCGTCCGCCTCGCCCCACCACAGCCGTTGCGCGGTTTCCTCTAGCGTGTCTGTCTCGGAAAGCTGGATGGCATCAAGACCCCGGTAATAGAGCCGCCCACGGACAACGGTGGAGATACGTGTACTGACGATGGGTTCGCCCCACGCCATCGTACTTGCGGCGATTGTCGTGCGGGCGCGTCCGCGATTGCGTTTGTGGAGTAAAGCCCGCACGTCGGAGGCGGAATAGCGGTTGCGCCCCACGCGCGACGGGTCGCGGCGGACTTCGATCTGGCCTCGGCTAACGTAGGCGTAGAGGGTCTGCTGGCGGACGTCCAACGCAGCGCACGCCTCCTCCTGCGTCATCCAGTCCTTGACGTTGATTGAATCAATCAAGATTGACGCTCATTGGGCAGACCAGTTTAATGCACTAACGGACTGTCTTGCGATGGTCTAAAAAAAGACGACCCGCTACGACGAGAGTGGGCAACTACACAATATAAGAAAAATGGCGGAGCGTGTCGGCACGCGTCGCCAAGACGGAGACATCAACATGATGAGAAAGCGCCAGCCTTCGGCTTCCGTGCGCCGTTTCCTCGCGAGCGGCCCATTCCTGCCAAACCTTGCCTGTCCACCGCTGGACCCCTGAACGCCGCTCGTCCGAACCATTTATTCGATGCGAGCTCACCGCACGCGAGCTTGCCACGTACGGCATGCCATTCGCTTTCGTGACCAGCATGGGATGCGATACCGGTCGGTCCCGCCGGCCTGGAAATTTCCAAGGAGGAGCAGCATGTTTTCCAACAATACGACCCATGCCGTGTCGTCGTCCGCGGCGGTGCGTGCCACGCACACGCGATACGGGATCCTTGCCGCCATTCTGCTATTGGCCACGATCGCCTACGCCGATCGCGCCATCCTATCGATCTCCGGACCAGGCATTGCCAAGGAGTTTGGGCTCAACCACATCCAGTTGGGCTATATATTGTCCGCATTCAGCTGGGCCTACGTGATCGGCCAGATTCCGGGTGGCCTGCTGCTCGACCGCCTGGGCACCAAGACAGTGTACGGCGTGACGTTGATTCTGTGGTCCATCGCGACGATTCTAGTCGGCGTGGTCGGGAAGATCACGACGGACCTGTCCGCGGCGCTCAGCCTCCTGTTTGCATTACGTTTCGCGCTTGGTTTGATCGAAGCCCCCAGCTTTCCAGCGAACGGCCGCGTCACGGTGATGTGGTTTCCGAAGTCCGAACGGGGTTTTGCCACGTCGTTGTTCGCCTCGGCATCGTATTTCGCCGTGGCGATTTTCTCGCCACTGGCGGGGTGGTTGGTACAGCACTATGGCTGGGCGGCGCCATTCTTTACGTTGGGCGTGATTGGCCTCGCCGCGGCGGTGTTGTGGTATGCGGTCATGCATGAGCCGCGCAAGCATCCGCGTGTCTCGGCCAGCGAGCTGGACCTGATGGTTGCCGGTGGCGCGATGATCGATATCGACGCGTCACACGAACGACGTGCACGCCCGGCGATGTCGTGGGGCCTCGTGCCGATGTTACTGGGCAATCGCATGCTGTGGTGTGCCTATATCGGGCAATATTGCACGATTGCATTGAGCTATTTTTTCATCACCTGGTTCCCAATCTACCTGGTCCAGGCACGAGGCATGAATATCGTCAACGCGGGCTTCGCGACGATGGTCCCGGCCGTTTTTGGTTTTCTCGGCGGCATCGCGGGCGGTGTCATCTCGGATATGCTGATCCGAATGGGGTGGAGCATTTCATGGGCACGCAAGACACCGTACATTGTCGGCATGATGGTCGGGTGCTCGCTGGTGCTGTCCGCCTATGTTGACAGCAACGTACTGATCGTCGCCCTGATGGCGTTGGCGTATTTTGGTAAAGGGGCGGCCGCGGGTGCCGGCACCTGGGCCGTCGTCAGCGACACGGCGCCCCGCGAAGCCGTGGGGCTGGCGGGCGCGGTGTTCAATTGCGTGGGGAACATCGGGGGCATCGTGACTCCGATCGTGTTTGGCTACATCGTGCAACTGACCGGTGGCTATACGGTCGGCCTGTACTTCGTTGGCGCGCACTGCTTGCTCGCGGCCATTGTGTATCTGTGCTTCATGGGTAAAATCGAGAGAGTCAAGATGCGCTGAATGCACATCGCCTTATTCCTCCATTCATTCTATCGATATGACAAAGCCCATTATTCTTAATGCCGCGGACTTGCCGGAATGGACGCATGACGAGTTAAATGCATATTTTTCCGTCCGCGACTTGCCCAGGCACGCGGATCAGGTGGCCGCTTTTCTACGCGAGCATGGTCGGTCGATTCGTGGCATCGCACTGCGAAAGACGAAAATCGATGCCGCGTTTCTGGATGCGATGCCGGAGTTGGAAGTCATTTCCAGCTATAGCGCCGGACTTGATAATGTCGACGTGGCGGCGGCACAGGCTCGTGGCATCAAGATCGAGAATACCTCGCATATTCTTGCCGAAGACGTTGCGAACACCGCCGTGGCATTGGCCCTGGCAGTCACACGGCGCCTCGTCGATGCCGACGCTTTCGTGCGCGCCGGGTCATGGTCTGAGCATGTGGCATTTCCGCTGGGCAGGTCGATATCGCGGATGAAAGTAGGTGTCGTGGGGTTAGGCGCAATTGGTTCCGCGGTGGCGAAGCGCCTTCAGGCGCTGGGTGCCGAAGTGGCTTACTTCGGGCCGAACCGTAAGCCGGTCGATCTCCCGTATTACGATGACATCGCACGCCTGGCCGCGGATTCGGATATGTTGATCTTGACTTGCCCATTGTCCGAGGCGACGCATCATCTCGTGAACGCGCGCGTCATCACCGCCCTGGGTCCTCGCGGCTATATCGTCAACGTCGCGCGTGGCCCCGTGATTGATGAAAAGGCGCTGGTCGCTGCCTTCGCGAACAACGCGCTTGCCGGTGCCGCGCTTGACGTGTTCGAGTACGAACCGTCGGTGCCGGAGGCGTTCATCCAGGATCGCCGTCTCGTTCTGGCGCCGCATATCGGCTCGGGAACCGAGGAAACCCGTCGGGCGATGGCCGAGAATGTCGTAGATGCATTGGCGCGGCATTTCGGCGTCGCGGGGCCGCGCTCGAAAAGCTGATCCCGGCGGCGTTACACTCTGTTTGCGCCGGAGCGCTCCGGGGCGTGCGATCTTCAGGCGTCCCGTAGCGCGGCGAGCGTGCGCGCGATACCTTCGGGATACGGTGTTTTCGGGATGGGGCCAATGAGCGCCTGTAGTGCCGTGTCATCCAGGATGACCGGATGCGTCAGCAGGTAGTGCATTTCGACAAATTCACGCATGAAGGGATTGAACAGTCCGACGAGCCGCAGCATCGTTTTCCCAGCAACGCGCGTCTTGATGTTTCGACCGGTCTGCCGCGCCATTTCTTCGACCAGCGCTTGCTGGGTGGTCACGCCGGCACCGCCGAGATGCCAGACGCGGCCATACGCCTGTGGCGTTTCCGCTAGTTTCGCTACTACCGGACCCACATCGGGTACATAGACGAATTCATGGGGGCGGTCGATCGGTCCGACCATGTCGGCCTTGCCGCCGCGCACCGCTGCCACCGCTGCCCCGTGTAACAAGCTGGCCGATATCGATGGTCCGTAAAAATCCGGCAGTCTTAGCACAGCGGCATTGATGCGGCCATCGGCATGTGCTTGCAAGACGAGATCTTCCTGCGCTTTTCGCATTCGTCCTTTGAACGTATGCGGTGTCCGTGGATGGTCCTCGCGGAGGGGGAGCGTGCGCGGCATGCCGTATGGATAGACGGTGCCGATCAGGATCACATTGCGGACGCCGGCAGCGATGGCGCCCTCCAGCGTCTTGCGCATCAATGCCGGATGCAGCTCGAATTTCCAATAAGGTATCCCGACCAGGTAGATGATCGTCTCGACGTCCTTGGCCGCCGCGATGATCGATGCGGGTGTATCGGGATGCCAGGTGCGAATGTCGGCAAGTGGGTCCTTGCCAAACAGGCCGCGTAGCGGCTCGGCGTCACGGCCCACCACGCAATAGGATTGACCACGCCTGCCAAGTGCCGATGCAATGCTTTGGCCGACGGCACCCGTGGCGCCGAACAGGGCGATCTTCGGATTCATATGACACGCTATATGTTGGGGTGGATTATCTAGCCGCACCGATGGATTTTTGCGACACGCGGCGCGACGGCGTTCTCGTGCGATCAGCCCAGGCAGTGTGCGGTAATGCGGAGGTAAATGAAATCAGCTAAATTAGCGTTGCAGCTATACAAAAATGCATATCATGTCCAATAGCGAACCCAGTTGGGAGTGGTACCGTACTTTTCTGCAGGTGCTGGCGACGGGATCGCTTTCAGGCGCCGCACGGGCCATGGGCATGACGCAGCCAACGGCCGGTCGCCATATCGATGCATTGGAAGCGTCGCTCGGTGTCACCTTGTTCACCCGTACCCACGACGGATTTGCGCCGACGGACGTGGCACGCGAACTTGAACCCTATGCCGTCAATCTCGCATCGAATGCCGCGGCGTTGCGGCGAACCGCCAGCGGGTACGGTACGGCAATACGCGGCAGCGTACGTCTGAGCGCCAGTGAGGTAATTGGCGTCGAGGTGCTGCCGCCAATTCTTGCCGCGCTGCGCGCCCGCCATCGTGAATTGCGAATCGAACTGGTGTTGTCGAATGCGCCGGACGACCTGCTCAGGCGTGAGGCCGATATCGCCGTACGGATGTTTCGCCCGGAGCAGGCGGCATTACTGGTGAGGCGGGTAGGCGCCATCGAGGTCGGGCTATATGCTCGGGCCGACTATCTAGCGCGGGAAGGGATGCCTGAGTCGCTCGAAGCGCTCGGACGACATGCCACTATTGGCTTCGATCAGGAAACCGCCTTTATTCGTGCGCTTCAGCAGCGCCATGGCGAGAGCCTGCGGCGCGATACCTTTTCGTTGCGCACCGATAGCGATCTCGCTCACTTGGCCGCAATACGCGCGGGTTTTGGTGTCGGTTTCTGTCAATGTCATCTCGCGGCGCGAACGCCGCAGGTGGTCCGCGTACTTGCCGATGCGTTCGTCCTGAAAATGGATACCTGGATTGCCATGCATGAAAACCTGCGAGGCAGTCCACGTTGCATGGTGGTATTTAATGCATTGGCGGAAGGCTTGAAAAGTTATATCGAGCATGGTGCCGACGCTCCGCAGGTTTCCATCGGTCCGGAAACGGGTTGACGTCACGGCGTCCTCCTTTTAGTGCGTCATGCCCATGCATGGGGCGATCACGCACCAACCATGTGATCCAACATGGACCATATAGTCCATGAAAATCAGAGTGATTTTTGTCAAGTTATTGAATCATTGGAATTTCTTCTTTCTGGCACGGAACGTGGATGGGTATTCCCATACTACTGAGGAGCCGCGACATGAAAGTTGGGGTGTTTCTTCCTATCGGTAACAATGGATGGCTGATTTCCAGTAATTCACCGCAGTACATGCCAAGTTTTGCGTTGAATCGCGACATCACGCAACGTGCCGAGCACTATGGCATGGACTTTGTGTTGTCGATGATCAAGCTGCGCGGCTTTGGTGGGAAGACGGAGTTCTGGGATCACAACCTCGAGTCCTTCACGCTGATGGCGGGTCTCGCCGCGGTGACGTCGCGAATCAAGCTTTATGCCACTGCTGCGTCGCTGGTAATGCCGCCCGCGATCGTGGCGCGCATGGCGTCGACCATCGATTCCATTGCCGAAGGGCGGTTCGGCGTCAACCTGGTGACTGGCTGGCAGAAGCCGGAGTATTCACAGATGGGCCTTTGGCCGGGAGATGCTTTTTTTGGCTCGCGGTACGCATACCTATCCGAATACATTCAAGTCATGCGGGATTTGTGGACGACCGGTAAATCGGACCTGAAGGGCAACTATTTCAAGATGGATGATTGTCGACTTAGTCCGCGCCCCAAAAAGCCGGTCGAGGTTATTTGCGCCGGTGCGAGCGACGCCGGCATGGCGTTTTCCGCGCAGTACGCCGATCACAACTTTTGTTTCGGCAAAGGGATCAACACGCCGACTGCATTTGCGCCATCCGCGCGGAGATTGATCGAGGCAACGCGTACTACGGGTCGCAAGGTCTCAACCTATGTGCTGATGATGGTGATCGCCGATGAAACCGACGAATTGGCCCGCGCCAAGTGGGAGCATTACAAGGCAGGTGTCGATCTCGACGCCGTGTCCTGGCTGGGCGAGCAGGCTGCCGCTGACAAGCAGTCCGGGGCCGATACCAATGTCCGGCAGATGGCCGACCCGACTTCGGCGGTGAACATCAATATGGGGACGCTGGTGGGCTCGTATGCCAACGTCGCGCGGATGCTCGACGAGATCGCGACCGTGGAAGGCACGGAGGGCGTGTTGTTGACGTTCGACGATTTTGTCCAGGGGATCTCGCATTTCGGCGAGCGTATTCAGCCGTTGATGCAAAGCCGTGTCGGCGTGGCCTCGCCAGTCACCTCACTGGCTGCCTGACTTTCCTTTCTTGTCCGGAGAGCATCATGCATGATGCAGCACCATCCCCCATCGCCACGTACGGCACGCGTGCGCCCGAAACCGTCGTGGTTCTGCCCTGCAAACCGGAGCCGCTGTCGCTCGATCCAGCAGCTACGGCGCTGATCATCGTTGACATGCAGAATGCGTACGCATCGCTTGGAGGCTATGTCGATACAGCCGGCTTCGATATCTCCGGCGCGCAAGGTACGATTGCCAATATTGCCGCTATTGCCGAGGCCGCGCGTGTGGCTGGCATCCTCGTGGTTTATCTCCAAAATGGCTGGGATGCGGCGTACCAGGAAGCGGGTGGGGAAGGGTCGCCGAATTGGCACAAGTCCAATGCATTGAAGACGATGCGTCGGCGCCCGGAACTGCATGGCCAATTTCTTGCAAAAGGGGGGTGGGACTACGCGCTCGTGGATGCATTGCAGCCACGGCCGGGCGATCTTGTCGTGCCCAAGACACGCTATAGCGGCTTTTTCAATAGCACACTGGACAGTACATTGCGAGCGCGCGGTATTCGCAGTCTTGTCTTCACGGGCATCGCGACGAACGTGTGCGTGGAATCCACGGTGCGGGATGCCTTTCATCTCGAATACTTTTCGGTGATGTTGCGCGACGCCACACACGACCTCGGCGGCAAGGCGATGCAACATGCGAGCGAGTACAACATCGAAACGTTCTTCGGTTGGACATCGGACACGAATACCTTCATCGAAGCCATCAAACGTTGAATAACCCCAGCCAAAGTAAATGCAAGGATATGTCCCATGAAGAAATCGATCATTCCCGCGGGTTCGGGTACGCCAATCGCTCCATTCGTGCCTGGCGTGCTTGCACAGAACACGCTGTACGTATCCGGTACGCTGCCATTCGATGAGAAGAACAATGTGGTTCATGTGGGTGACGCCGCGGGACAGACTCGGCATGTGCTTGAGACGATTTCGCGCGTCGTGGCGGAAGCGGGCGGAACAATGGCCGATGTGACGTTCAACATGATCATGTTGCGTGATTGGTCGGACTATGCCGCCATCAACACGGTCTATGCGGAATTCTTTCCCGGCGAAAAACCGGCTCGATATTGCATTCAGTGCGGTCTGGTCAAGCCGGACGCGCTTGTCGAGATTGCCTCGATTGCGCATATCGACCGCCCGGTCTGAACGCGCGCCATGACCCACTCACTCCATTTCGAGGTACACGGGCCGCGCGATGAAACAACGCCTGTCGTGTTGTTGTCGTCCGGTCTTGGCGGCTCGGCGAACTATTGGCGGCCGCAGATGGGGGCTTTGCGCGAGCAGGGTTTCCAGGTCATCGTCTACGATCAACGGGGAACGGGCCGGAGTCCCGCGACGCTGCCTGACAATCATACGATAGGCGCAATGGCCTCCGACGTTATCGATGTCATGGAGGCAACCGGCGTCGCCAGTTGTCATTTTGTCGGGCACGCGCTGGGGGGACTGGTTGGTATGCAACTGGCGCTAGATGCACCCGAGCGGCTGAACAGCCTCACGCTGATCAATGCATGGCCCGCGATGCGGTCTGCCACGCGACGGTGCTTTGATGCACGGCTGCAATTACTCGATCACGCCGGCGTCCGACCGTACGTCGAAGCGCAACCGATTTTTTTGTATCCCGCTACTTGGATAGAGGCGCACCCTGCACAGGTTGAGACGGAGGTCGAACACGCTATTCATGGCTTCCCGCCGATTTCCAATATGCGGCGGCGCATTGCGGCGTTGAAGGCGTTCGATGCGACGGAGCAATTGTCGTCGATAACGGTGCCGACACTGGTAGTTGCCGCGCAGGATGATGTGTTGGTTCCCAGCAGCGCGTCGCATGCCCTATGCGCGGGTTTGCCCGCCGCCACGCTGCATATGATGGCGCATGGCGGTCATGCCTGTAATATTACTTGTCCTGACGCGTTCAATTGCACGCTGCTGGATTTTCTCGCTGGTCTGAGGTGTTAAGACGTGCGACTGCCTGGCAGGACGCCGTTCAATACGATTTCACAAAGCGTACGTTCGGTCTCTGCAAAGAACGTCGCATCTCTTAGCGTGCTGCCGGTCAGCGCTTCTACCTGAAACGAAAAGTCCGCATAGTGCTGCGTCGTGGCCCACAGAAAGAAAATGAGATGATGCGGCGTGACCGGGGCCAACTTGCCTTGTGCAATCCATTGCTCGATGACCGTGCGCTTTTCCTCCACGATCAGCTTCAGGTTGGAGAGTAGTTCCTCGCCAAACACCGGTGCGCCTTGCATTATTTCAATACAGAAGAGGCGGGACGCCGCAGGATTGTCGCGAGAGGCAAGCAGTTTTTGATGGATATATTCGCGCAACGCGACGGCGGGATTCTGGGCCGGATCGAACGCTCGTAAAGGCAGCAGCCAGATTTGGAGCAGGTCACGCAGCAGGGCTGCATACAGCTCTTCCTTGTTGTTGAAGTAGTAGAGCAGATTCCCCTTCGACACATCCGCGCGCTCGGCGATCTGGTCGACACTGGTTCCATGAAAACCGTATGTTGAAAACAGATCCAGTGCTGCGGCAAGAATCGTTCGACGCTTGGTGTCGATCTGCCGCTGACGCCGGAGTTGGCTCGCTTCGCTGGGTGCGCCGCGCTTGCGTCGCGGCACGCTTTCATCGTCATTACCGCGCAACTTCACCATTGTCTGCCCTGATGTTTTTGATATGGCATTAAAAATAGCAAGCGACTATAGCACATGCATTGCGCCGGTACTTATCACGCGGGAGACGGCGCGTGAACTGCTCAGGGTGCTCTGCGCGGTATGTTTCGAGCCTTCGATTCAAGCACCTGGGCAGAGGTCGCGGCATACAGGGTGGCGCAGGAAACAACGATGACTTGCGCCGCTTGAATAAACCGCGTAAAAATCGGCACATAGACGACACGTCGGCGGTGCGGGATCAGTGACCCCGGCGTGTCCGGTAAGGCGTTGCCAATCCGGATGTGGTCGTAAAGCCGGCTGTGCGACCGAATCGGTCGTCGGCTGCGGTCCATTTCGTATTTGTTTGCCGATGCTGTTACCTTTTTCCGCCTCATCTGGCCTCGTGACGCCCGTCCGTGAGGTCATCGTGCCGGTTCGCTTCGATGTCACAACGCTATCCGCTTCGGCACAGTTATTGGCGTGGCGTGAACGGGTCGGCCAGTTCGTTGACGTGGAAGTATCGCGTGCCAGGACGCAAATACCATTCAATGCGTGGTTCGATCGTTATGCAGTGGGTGACTACGTCTTCGTGAATTGCTATTCGGATCATGTGGCGCTCGAACGATCGATTGGGCGCATCTCGCGTGATAATGCCCGTAGCATCACGTTCCACGTATTCTTTCGGGGCGATCCCGCCACGATCTTGCGCCATCGGGGGAATCGACACGACGCTCCCGCCGACGTCGGAGTGCTTGCCGCGGATCTGGAGCAGCCACTGCGGTGGGCACGTCAGTTAAGCTGGCATGCCAATATTTTTGTGCCAGCGCGTCGCCTGCAGGCGCAATTCATCGATCCGGGTATTTTGCATGGTCGTTGTCTGGTTGTCGGCTCGCCGGATGTGTTGCTGATCACGGAGATGACTCGGGCGTACGCTCGCGATGTCCGTCAGATGACCGTGCAAGAAGCCCACTTCCGGCTGGAGCGCATCATCGACTTGATCGGCAACGCGTATGGCAAGGACCTTGGGTTGGGTCCGAGCGCACAAGCCGTTGCGCGGGAGCGCGCCATGAATCGGGCCCGCCGGTACATCCATGAGCATTTGTTTGAAAGTGATCTTACGCCGGAGCGCGTCCTGCGAGTATCGGGACTGTCGCGAGCCTCTTTGTACCGGTTGTTCGAACACCAGGGCGGACTCGCCGCCTATATTCGGGATTTGCGCCTGAGAGCGGCCGCGACCGACCTGGTCCGCTTGCCGGACCTGCCGATCAAGGATATTGCGTACTCGGTGGGTTTCAAAAGCGCTTCGGACTTCTCGCGTGCTTTTCGCCGTGCCTTTGACACGACTCCCCAGGAACTGCGCGGCGAGTTGATCTGAAATCAGTCGAAAGCGAGACAATTGCACGTTAAAAACGCCACGGACAGATGCTAAACCGATGTTTTTCTCAAAAAAATGAGACGCATTGTCAAGCTGCTGAAATCCGTACTGCTAGGATCGACCCGTGCTGGCAGTCCGCGTTCATCGCCATTCTGCCGAGAGAGGAAGGGGGACGCCGAAGTAGGCGAGCGGGCCTGCCGGCGACACACCGGTTGACGGGTAGCAGCATCTGATCCGTCGTTCGGGAATGATATTTCGTTCTTCGAGTGTCTGATAATGAATCACGCCGCGCCGCTTTATGTCCAGTTTCTGCAAGCGTCGAACCTGTCTACCGCTGATTTCGGGTTGCCGAAGCTCGACGCCGTGGAAGAGGAAATTCTGAATACCATCGGTCGATTCCAAGCGGCCGGGCAGCCTTTGTGCGTCAAGGAACTGTTACATAATCCACATCTAGGGTCGCCAAGCCGCATTTTCGACCGACTCCGCGCCATGCGCTTGAGCGGGTGGCTCGCGATGGTGGACGCCGATGACAATCGGCGGAAGCGTGTCATGCTGACGGAAGACGCATTGCGGTTTTTCGATCATCTTGGCGATTGCATCAATCGCGTTGCCGCGGGTCAGCAGCCTTTCGCCGACGACCACTGATCGATTGCCGCCGTAGCGCCAGCATGGCTCATTGGGCGGCGTTTTGCCACTCCGACAGCCCTTCGCGCGTGTTGAGTTCGAGGAACGACGGACGGGCGCGCATCGCAGTGATATAGCGCATCAGGCAAGGCCATTCCGTCGCCGGCCGCGGCATGTGCCGTGACCATCGCATCAGCATCGTTGCCAGAAAATCGACCGTGGTCAGCGCTTCCCCGAGCAGGAATGCACGGTCGTCCGATAAATGTTGATTCAATTTTTCCCATGCCGCTTCAATGCGGCGCCGTGCGAGCGCTTTGACCGCCTCCGCGCCAGCCGGATCGCCATCAGTGGCGGCGTAAAACCAGTCACGCATGGCTGGCAATAGCGTATTTGCGAGATAAATCATCATCTCGAACCACGCGGCGCGATCAGTGGCGCCTGGCGCCGGAGCCAGTGCCGCTTCCGGATGTCGCTCGGCCAGCAGCATGAGGAGTGCGGCTGACTCACCACGGGGAGCGTCATCGACGATCAGCGTCGGCACTCTCCCCTCCGGGTTCAGGAGTCGATATTTCGGGTCATGCTGTGCACCGTTATTGATATCGATGCGAACGGCTTTAAAGGGCAGACCCAATTCCAGGAGCATCCAATGAACGGAGAAGCTGGCGGCGCCCGGGGAATAATATAGGGTATAAGACATCTTTATATTCCGATACGTGTCATTGACGTCATCATAAACGGCTGGAATACAGCCGTCGATCCGTTGCCGGGCAAGGAGCATGAAATCGCCAACCACGGTTGTAACGCAAAGCGTTCATGTGTTGCTGCATAAGCCCTTCATTGTCGCTGCGTTATATTCCCTTTGTTCCGACAAGCTATGATCCAAGAATATCGGCGCGCTCGCGTGGCGCTTTTTCCGAGTTTCGCTTGCAAGCGCTGCTTAGGCCAAGGCATGGAACGGCGCGATCCCTTCTCTACAGGGCAGACGGAGACAATGCAGATGGACAACGACCTCAGCCTTGCGGCATTGAACACCGCCGACCCGTCTACCTTCGTGGCATTGCTCGACGGACTCTACGAGCACACCGAGTGGGTCACGTCTCGGATTGCCGCGCAGCGCCCCTTCGTCAGTGCGAACGCGTTGCTGCATGCTCTCTGGCGCTGTGTGGCAGAGGCCAATGACGACGAACAGCGCGCGCTGATTTGCGCACATCCCGAATTAGGTGTGTTGGCCGGCTCCGTCAGCGATGATGCGGTCCGCCCATCAGAGGTGGTTGACCGTCCACGGAACGGAGACGGGTTGCCTGTGCGTGGCAATCCGACCCTCACGGCTGCATCTGCCTATGAACAGCAAGTTGCTGGGTTGCGCAACGCGCTGCCGGATGCACTGCGTGAGGCATTGCAACACGACAACCGTGCATATCGCGCGCGTTTCGGGTTTCCCTTCGTTTTGGCGGTTCGCGGTTCCGATGGGGCCGGTATGACTCCAGAAAACATTCTCGCGGCGCTGCGGCGCCGTCTGCGACATAACGCCCATGACGAGCAGGCGGAGGCACTGCGGCAAATCAACCGGATCGCCGAGCTGAGGTTGCATAAACGCCTTGGTATTTTACCCATGCGGGGCCTGGCGGTATTGCGTTGGTGCGACCAGTTGGCGATGCATAGCGAAGATGCGGACGCGTTGACCTGTACCTATTTGACGCCCGCCCATCGGGCAAGTGCACGGGATATCGCGCGATGGATGCGTGAAGCCGGTTTGCGCACCCATATCGATGCGTTCGGGAATGTCATCGGACGCTATGTATCAGATCTACCCAACGCCCGTACGCTGTTGACCGGATCGCATTACGATACGGTACGCAACGGCGGAAAATACGATGGGCGGGTAGGCATCCTGCTACCCATCGCGATGATCGCCGGATTTCAGGGCAGGAAAGTGCGCCTGCCGTTTCATCTGGATGTGGTCGCATTTGCCGAGGAAGAAGGTGTCAGATTTCGAACGTCGTTTCTTGGTAGCAGTGTGTTGACCGGTAATCTTCCCGATGCGCTTCTGGCGCGCGCTGATGAGTCGGGCGTACGTCTTGATCGCTTGCTTGCGGAAGCAGGATGGGGTGATGGCATCCACCGCGAGGGGCAGGACGTCGAGACCCCCGCCGCCACACCGACGATCGATGCGGCATGGCTGGCTGCAGTGCGCCGTAAGGCATTGGCACCGGAGTCTTTGCTGGCATATCTTGAAATGCATATCGAGCAAGGTCCTGTGCTGTTTACCGAAGAGGTGCCATTAGGCGTGGTAACCGCTATCTCCGGCAGCAAGCGGTATATCGTACGCTTGGATGGTATCGCTGGACATGCCGGTGCCATGCCGATGACGATGCGGCGCGATGCGGCCGCGGCCGCGGCTGAAATCACGTTGTACGTCGAGTCGCGTTGCAGCGGCATCGCTACATTGGTTGGTACGGTCGGTCGACTGGAAGTGCCAAACGGCTCGGTGAATGTCGTACCGGGCCGTTGTCTGATGTCGATCGATATCCGCGCTGGCGACGATGCGACGCGTGACGCGGCGGTTGATGATGTGATGGCGCACATCGCCGCCATTTGCGCGCGCCGCGGTGTGGAAGTCGGGATCGACCTCGTGCTTGCATCCGATACGGTCCCCTGCGCGCCGGCATTGCAGCAACGCTTCGCATCGGCGCTCCGCGAGTTGGGTCTTCCTTCACGACGCTTACCATCCGGCGCCGGCCACGACGCGGTGGAAATGAGTCGAATCACCGATGTCGGCATGTTGTTCATCCGTTGTGGCAATGGCGGGATCAGCCATAATCCGCTGGAGACGGTGACAGCCGACGATTTGGAACGGGCAGGGCAGGCCTTCGAATGGGTTGTGCATGACCTTGCCAAGGACGAATGGGCAACATTGGATCTCGTGCAAGCGGCGTGTCGGCGCGCGGACGTCGCCGAGGGCGGGAGTCTTTGAACAAGGTGCCGTCACCCGAAAGCCGCGCGACGATGCGCCATGGATAAAGATGACAGAGAACGAAACCCTTTCCGCACCGCACGACGGCGCACCGCTGGCCGCGATCTACCGTGCGTCGTTGTTGTATTTCACGAATGATCCTGCCATCGATGCCGGCGCTTTACAGTGGCATGAGGATGGCGCGTTGCATGTTTGCGGCGGTCGTATCGTGGATGTCGGCGACACCGCCGACGTGCTTGCGCGCGCGGCGATACCAGTGGAAGGACGGGCCGACAAGCCCGTCATGCATGACTGGCGTGGCCGAATCATCATGCCGGGCTTCATCGACACGCATCTCCATTTCCCACAAATCGAGATGATAGGCTCGCCTGCTCCCGGCCTGTTGCCCTGGCTCGAACACTATACGTTTCCAACCGAGAGGGCTTTTGAGGACCAGAGCCATGCCAAGGCCATCGCTGATGTTTTCGTCGACGAACTGTTGCGTAACGGGACGACGACGGCGATGGTCTATTGCAGTGTTCACCCCACGTCGGTCGACGCTTTGTTTCAAACCTGTGCCAAGCGCGACCTGCGAATGATTGCTGGAAAGGTCATGATGGACCGACATTGCCCCCCCTGGATTGCCGATACTGCGGAGCGTGGGGCGCGGGAAACGGAGGCATTGATCCAGCGGTGGCATGGCAAACAACGGCTGGCGTATGCCATCACGCCGCGTTTCGCCCCGACGTCAACGCCTGAGCAACTGGGGTTGGCTGGTGCGCTTGCCCAGCAATATAGCGATACCTACGTCCAATCGCACGTGGCGGAGAACCAGGACGAGGTAGCGTGGGTGCGCGCGTTATTCCCCGCATCACGCAGTTATCTGGATGTCTACGACCACGCTGGTCTGTTGCGGGAACGTGCGATGTACGGTCACTGCATCTACCTCGACGATGAGGATCGCAGGCGGATGGCCAGCACAGGCGCAGCGGCGGCTGTCTGCCCTACATCGAATCTGTTCCTGGGAAGTGGTCTGTTCGATTTCGAGAAAGCACGGGCATCGAAGATGGTGACCACGCTGGCGACAGACGTTGGCGGTGGCACCAGTTTCTCGATGCTGGCAACGATGAACGAAGCGTACAAAGTCGCGCGAATGGGTGGCTATTACCTCGACGCCACGACAATGTTCTATATGGTGACATTGGGTGCCGCGCGCGCCTTGCGACTGGAGGGCACCGTGGGTAGCCTCGGTGTTGGAAACGACGCGGACTTCATCGTCGTCGATCGTCACGCGACGCCTTTGCTGTCTCGTCGCACCGATCGCTGCACCTCCACTGACGAGGTACTTTTCGCTATCGCGATGCTGGGGGACGATCGCGCGATTGCAGCCACGTTTTCTTATGGCCGCTGCGTGCATCGCCGCGCTTGATTCGCATCACGTTGTTCCAAGCGGGGTATGACGCCTACCTTTGCATGCCTGTTGCAAAAATCCGGTCGCGGCACGCGATGTTGTCGCAACTGACCGCGACCGATATGTTACTTCGGCAGACTGCCGTCCACGCCTTCGACATACCAGTTCATTCTCTGTAGCGCGGGATCGTCGAGTTTCTGTCCCGCTGCAATCTTGACATTACCCTGCTGATCCTTGATTGGTCCGGTGAACACGTCCCAACTGCTGGATTCCATGGCTTGCCGCTTGCTGTTCACTGCACTCAGTACCGTGGATGAGAGGGCTTTCGTGTTGACATCCTCAAGCGAGACGGCATGTTGCGCCATGCCCCACCAGACCGGATCCGATTGCCATTTACCATCCAGCACTTGCTGAATCAGCGCGGTGTAATAGACGCCCCAATTTCCTACGACCGATCCGAGATGCGCGGAAGGTCCGTACTTTTCCATATTCGAATCCCAGCCGAATGCATGCACGTGTTTCTCTGCCGCTGTTTGCAGCGTGGCGGATGAATCCGTGTTCTGTATCAGGACATCCGCGCCTTGTGCGATCAACGTCTCGGCGGCTTGTTTTTCCTTGCCTGGGTCGAACCAGCTATTGATCCAGATGACTTTCGTATGGACCTTCGGATTTACCGAGCGTGCGCCCAGCGTGTAAGCATTGATATTGCGAACGACTTCAGGAACGGGTATCGAGGCGACGAATCCAAGGGTATTTGACTTGGTTGTCTCGCCGGCAATGACACCGGCGAGATAGGCGCCCTGATACATGCGGACATCATAGGTGCCGAAATTCTTAGCACGTTTGTAGCCAGTGGCATTGACGAATATCGTGTCTGGGAACGAGCGGGCCACTTTCAGCGCGAAGTCCTGGTATCCAAAGCTGCTGGCGATGACCAGCTTGTTGCCGCGGGCCGCGAGGTCTCGGAACACGCGCTCGGCATCCGCCGATTCTGGAATATTCTCGACACGCGTGATCTTTACCTTATCGCCGAAGGCGGCTTGTGCGGCCTTTGAGCCGGCATCGTGTGCAAAGGTCCAGCCCGCGTCGCCCGGATTACCCAGGTACACAAACGCGACTTCCAGCGGTTTGTTCTCCGCGGCGCTGGCGACAGAGCCCCATACGGTACTCGCGCCGCCGAGTAATGCGCCGGTACAGGTGACCGCAATGGCGTGCAATGCGGCGCGTCGCCGGGACGACGATGCCGATGACACGCCAGCGACGTCGGCCGCATCGGTTGCCTCGATGGAAGTGATGTCGCGGTAAGCGCGGGTGCGATGCATTGTAAACTCCTGGTTTTGCGTGGAATGAGTGGTCGCCGCATTGAAAACGAGCGCGACGCGAAATCTCGAAATATTTGCGGTTCAGTTGGTGGGTGAAGACTTGCCGAGTGATGCCGGTGCGTTGAGGCGAATCATTGTTTCATTGCGCGACATCAATACGAGGACGACGATGGTCACGACGTAGGGCAGCATTGCCAGGAATTGCGTCGGGATGGCTAGCCCGCTGCCTTGCGCGAAAAACTGGCCGGCGGTAACGGCACCGAAGATCAGTGCGCCTATCAGGAGTCGGCCGGGACGCCATGTTGCAAATACCACCAGTGCAAGGGCAATCCAGCCGCGACCGGCAGTCAGTTGTTCCTGCCAGACATGAAGATAGACCACCGCGTAGTAGCCCCCGGCGAGGCCCGCCATGACCCCTCCGAAGAGCGCGCTGGCATAGCGAATGCCCTGAACCGGAAATCCCATTGCATGTGCCACGTCGGGCGCTTCGCCAACGGCACGCAAGGTCAGTCCGGCCTTCGTGCGATAGAGAAACCATCCAACGCACGGGAACGCCAGGAACGCCAGATACCCCACCGGCGACAACGAGAAAAAGGCGGGGCCGACCACCGGAATATGCGAAAGGCCGGGTATGGGCAGTCCCTCGATCGTATGTGGCAGGGTCGCCGAGGTATAGGGCTTGCCGATATAGGCGGAAAGACCCGTCCCGAAAATCGTCAGCGCCAGGCCGGTCGCAATCTGATTGGCGCGCAGTCCAATCGCGACGATGGCGAACAAGAGCGCCATGACCATGCCTGCCAGCACGGCGCAACCCATTCCCAACCAGGGATTGCCGCTGGTGGCGGCCACGGCATATCCCGTAACCGCGCCCACAAGCATCATGCCTTCGACGCCGGGATTGATCACGCCTGACTTCTCGACGACCAGTTCCCCCAGTCCGGCGAGCATCAACGGGACCGCGGCGACAACCGTGCTCGACAGCAAGGCGGACGTTTCGTGGCCGTTCATGATAGTTCCTTTCCGATGGCGGGAGACGTAGGTGTGCCTGGCATGGCTTGCCGGATGGCCTGTGCATGCCGCCACCGTACCCGGTAATGAACCAGGACGTCGCAAGCAAGCAGGCAGAACAGCAATAGCCCCTGGAAAACGCCACTCAATGCTTGTGGTAGCTGCATCGATAACTGGATGGACTCGCCGCCGAGGTAGAGCAGCGCCATCAACATGCTGCCGAGGACAATACCGAATGGATGAAGACGTCCTAGAAAGACGACGATAATTGCCGTAAATCCATAGCCTGGCGACCACGTTGCCTGCAGTTGTCCGATGGGACCGGCTATCTCGCCCATCCCCGCAAGCCCCGCCAAGCCGCCACTGACAAGCAAGGCGGTCCAGGTCGCTCGCGTTGCCGAGAATCCGGCGTAGCGAGCGGCGGCTGGCGCCATGCCGCCGACACGGAGCCGGTAACCGACGGCGGAGAATTTCAGGGTTGCCCATGCCACGGGGATTGCAATCAAGGTAACCAGCACTGATGCATTCAGTCGCGTGCCTTGCCAGAAGACGAGGTGCCAATCACCGGAAAATGTCGGGTAGAGCGCGTTGACGTCGAACATCTCGGATAGCGGGAAATTCATGCCTTGCGGGTCTCGCCATGGCCCACTGACCAGATACACCATCAATTGCGGTGCCACGTACGTCAACATCAAGCTGACCAGTATCTCGCTGGTATTGAAGCGCGTACGCAACCATGCGGGAATGGCGGCCCAGAACATACCAGCGAGCACGCCCGCAGTCATCATCGCGGGCAGTAGCATCATGCGTGGTGTATCGCCACCGTAGATGGCAACACCGCTGGCCGCGATGCCCCCCATCAGCAACTGCCCTTCGGCGCCAATGTTCCAGACATTCGCGCGATAGCAGAAAGCAAGTCCGAGACCGATCAGGCATAGCGGAGAGGCTTTCAACAACAACTCGGACCAGCCATTGCGATTCGATAAGGGCTCTATAAAAAACGCATGCATTGCCGCGCCGGCGTCGGCGCCTGCGGTGCGGAAAAGAAGATAGCCCGCCAGCAGGGTCAGGGCCGCCGCGACCAAGGGTGCCCCGTATCGCATGGTTCGTGCCGGGATGGGGCGAGGTTCCAGACGTGGGAGCCAATTCTTCAACGCGAACCTCCTGCGGTCATCCACTGTCCAATTTCCTCGGGGCTGGTCGCTGCCGTCTCGTACGATTCGGTCAGGCGGCCGGCCGCGATGACGGCGATGCGATCCGACAGTGCGAACAGTTCGGAAAGCTCTTCAGATACAAGCAATATCGCGGTACCCTGGGCGGCCATGTCCAGCAGACGTTGGCGTATCAGCGTTGCCGCGCCGATATCCACGCCCCACGTGGGCTGGGCGACCAATAATACCCGCGGCGTTCGGGTCAGCTCACGTCCGACGATGAATTTCTGCAAGTTACCGCCGGACAGACTCTGTGCCAGTGCATTGGGGCCACCGCATCGCACATCGAATTCATCGATCCAGCGCGCGGCGCAAGCGCGTGCAACGCTGCGGCGAAAACGGCCGAACCACCGTGCTCCGAGCATGCGCGGGCTGCGGTCGGCTGAGTCGGTAAGTGCCGCGTTTTCGGTCAACGACATCGCGGGCACGGCGCCACGGCCCAGTCGTTCTTCTGGAACATATGCCAGACCTTGCGCTCGCCGCGTCTTCACGCCTGCCCGGCTTATCGGCTTGCCGCATAGTTGAATCGTATCGATCGCGGCATTGCGATCAAGGGCCTTTTCACCGGACAATGCGGCGAGCAGTTCCGCCTGACCATTTCCCGAAATGCCCGCAATACCGAGAATCTCGCCTGCGTGCAAGGATAATGTGACATCTTGCAGATGTGCGCCGAATGGGTCTGGATTGGTCACATTGAGATGACGAACCCGCAGGGCGACCGGCCGTGTGACGGTATTGTCCGTTTTATCAAGTAGGCGTTCGTGTGCGCCCGCGCGGCGATAGGCAGGGATATCGCGGCCCACCATCAGTGATGCAAGGCTTTCAACGCCGTGCTCGGCGGGATACACGACACCGGTCACCTTCCCGCCGCGCATGACTGTCGCACGGTGGCAGAGTGTGCGGACTTCGTCGAGCTTATGGCTGATATAGAGGATGCTGCAGCCTTCGGCGGCGAGCCGGCGCAATACTGAAAACAGCTTTTCCACCGCCTGTGGCGCGAGCACGGATGTGGGTTCGTCCATGATCAACAGGCGCGGCGACTGCAGCAGGCAGCGGACGATCTCCACGCGCTGTCGCTCACCCACGGTAAGTGCATGAATATGGCGCTGGGGAGCGATATCGAGACCGTAATCCTGCGAGACCCTGGCAATGCGTCTGGACAGCGAGGGCAGGTCAAATGGCGCTTCCAGCGCAAGGGCGATGTTTTGGGCGACGGTCAGTGTCTCGAACAGTGCGAAGT
Organism: Robbsia andropogonis; assembly: GCF_034047095.1. Lineage (NCBI taxonomy): Bacteria > Pseudomonadati > Pseudomonadota > Betaproteobacteria > Burkholderiales > Burkholderiaceae > Robbsia > Robbsia andropogonis. The sequence continues at coordinate 472,763 of NZ_CP139166.1, forward strand.
GCTGAAACACCATGCCGATGCCGAGACGCCGTGCCGCGGCGGGTGAGCCGATCGTTACCGGTTCGCCGTCCCAGAATAAGCCGCCGCTATCCGGCTGAACGGCACCATACACAATTTTCATCAACGTACTTTTACCGGCGCCGTTCTCCCCGACTACCGCATGAATCTCGCCTGGCTGGACCGTCAGGTCGACGCCATCGTTGGCGCGCACCAGTGGATAACGTTTCGAGATGCCGCGCAATGCGAGGCGCGGCGATGTGCCGCCGGGATCGGCCCCGGCCCCTGCCGTCGACGGCTTGCCATCCTTTGCCGCATGTACGGTACCAACGGGATGGACATTTGACGCGCTAATTTTGTTCATACTCAATACCGTATATGTCTCCGGACTATCATTTCAATGTCGATATGGTGGATGCGCGGGTCGTGCGCTCACCATACCGCCAAAAGACACGCCGTACGCGGCCCGCCCTGTAGCGAGACACACCATGAGCCAGCAACGAGAGGCAATCGATACGTATTTGTTGCGGGTCCTTCACACGCTGCTGAACGAACGCAGCGTGACCCGTACCGCCATCAAGTTGAACCAATCGCAACCCGCGGTCAGCGCCGCATTGCGTCGATTGCGCGATATCACCGGTGATCCGTTGCTGGTGCGCGGCAAAGCGGGCATGGTGCCCACCGATCACGGCCTGTGGTTGGTCGAGCCGGTGCGCAATGCGCTTGCGGAAATCGACCGCATCTGCCATCACCAGCCGGTGTTTGATCCCGCAACATCGACGCGCTGTTTCCGTGTGGCGTGTCCTGATTACTTGAATACGCTGTTCATGCCGATGATTGTCGAGCAGTTTCGTCGAGCGGCTCCGCATGCCATCCTTGAAATGCACTCGCTCGGGCCTGCCTATGATCATCAACAAGCATTGGAGACAGGGCAACTGGACGTGATTATCGGCAACTGGACCGAACCGCCCGAGCAGATGCATTTGTCTAATCTCTTGACCGATGAAATCGTCTGTCTGTTGAGTGCCTCTCACCCGTACGCACGCGGCGGCGTGATGACGATGGAGCAATATCTGAAGGCCCCGCATGTCGTACCCACCCCGTACACGGTAGGCAAGCGCGGCGCGATCGATACGTTTCTTGGCCAGGAACGACTGAAGCGAAATGTCGTGGTCACGCTCCCATATTTCAATCTCGTCCCCTACGCCTTGGTTCAATCGGATCTGATCTTCACCACCACCCGCTTGTTCGCCGATTACTACGCCAAGCAGTTGCCGCTGGTCGTGATGCCGGCACCGCTCGCGTTCCCGCCAATGCATTACTATCAGTTGTGGCATGAACGCGTGCATCATTCCAATGAGGTGCGGTGGTTGCGCGGGTTGATCGGTGACGTCGTGCAAGCCTTGCGCAAGGCTTACGGCGTCGCAGAGGGAAGTGGCCCGACAATCACGCCAGGCACCGCGCAACATTGAGGTCTCAAAAATACGATGGCAACCCGCGCGCGCGTAATAACCTCCTTCAGCGCTACGATATAGTTGTCGGCGGAAACCGTCGTATGATCCCCGCAAATCGTACGATAGGGCAGGGCATGCGTTGTCATGCAATGGGACATTGCCCATCATGCGTGGCATCACGAAAGGAGCAAGATGTGAACGGCAGGCTTACAACGCATGTCCTTGATACGGCCGCGGGGCGTCCCGCAGCCGGCATGGTAATCCGCCTCACGCGTATTACCGCCCAAGGCGGAGATGAAATGATTGGCACCTTTCTGACCAATGCGGATGGCCGCTGTGCCGCGCCCTTGCTGGAAGGCGCGGCGCTGACCGCCGCCACGTATGAATTGCGTTTTGCCGCCGGTGATTATTTCCGGACGGTGGAAGCCACGCGTGACCTGTCCGAACCTCGCTTCGTCGATATTGTCATCCTGCGCTTCGGGATTGCCGATCCGACCGCGCACTATCATGTGCCGCTGCTTGTTTCGCCCTGGAGCTACAGCACGTATCGCGGTAGCTGAACCGCATACCTGGCCCGTGCTTTTCAACACGGTATTTGAAAGACCAATGAACGAAGAGAGCGGATGGCGAAGAACACGCTGGACATCATTGTTGCGGGCGCTGGAATCGGCGGCCTTGGTGTTGCATTGGCCTTGCAGCAGGCGGGCCACCGTGTGCGGCTTTTCGAGCGCACGCGCGCATTGCGGCCCGTAGGCGCCGCCATCTCGGTTTGGCCAAACGGTGTCAAGGTGCTTCGCGCCTTGGGCGTGGGGGCGCCTCTCGATGCCGCGGCGGGAAAGATGGACCGGATGTCCTATCATGATCGCGATGGCGGCCTGATGGCGCGATTCTCGTTGCAGCCGCTTTACGATAAAGTGCAAGAGCGTGCCAAGCCCATCGCGCGGATGGCGTTGCAACAGTTGTTGCTCGATGCCGTGGGTGCGCATCACGTGCAATTGGGCGCTACGTGCGAGCGATATGAGCAGGACGGAGCGGGCGTTACCGTTCATTTGACGAACGGGTCGACACATCGTGCGGATCTCTTCGTTGTCTCCGATGGCAGTCGCTCGCGATTACGCGATCAGGTAGCCGGGCAAGTGATTTCGAGACGGTATCGCGGCTATGTCAATTGGAATGGCCGCATCCGCATCGCGCCGGAACTCGGGGTTGCCGATGAATGGACGCAGTTCGTCGGCGATCATCGACGCGTCTCTCTGATGCCGATGGGCGGCGATGCGTTTTATTTTTTCTTCGATGTTCCGCTTTCTGACCCGTCCGTCCTGGGTATCGAGATGGAACGTCGGCAGATCGCGCCAGACGGCACCGCGTCGTTGGCGGGCGAGGCCGCGTTTCCAAAGCAAGTTGACCCGGAGCGCCATCGCCGCGTGTTATGTGACCATTTCGACGGCTGGGCGCCACCGGTACGGTATCTGATCGAGCGCATGGACCCGGCGGTAATCGCGAACGTTGCCATACACGATACGGACCCGGTGCCTCGGTTGGCCGATCGTCGCGTCGTCATGATCGGGGATGCGGCGCACGCAATGGCGCCCGACCTGGGGCAAGGCGGCTGTCAGGCGCTGGAGGACGCCTGGGTGCTTGCGCGGGCCTTGGACGGCGAACATGTCGGTGACATTGTCGCTGCGTTACGGCACTACGAACAACAGCGCTTGCCGCGCGTGCACGACATCGTGGAGCGCGCGCGCAAGCGGGCCGCCGTGATCCATGGGGACGATCCTGTGCAGACGCAGGCGTGGTATGACGCGTTACGCGCGGAAACGGGCGCTGATGTCATTGCCGGTCTACACAAGACGATCGATGGCGGCCCGATAAGATGAGTCGCGAGGTGCGGGTCGCGCTTCATCTTATATTCATGGGCGAATCGCTAACGCCGACATCGCGAAAAATGTTAGCCGGCGTCGTTTGAAGGGCGCGCCCTCTCTATCAGGCGGTGAAGAACGTACTCAGGCCCATGCCTCGCAGGCCCTTGCGATAAGCGATGGAGCTACGGTCCGCTGGGATATGCGCTTCAAATGACGGATCGAGCGGCAACCACTCGGGACGTTGCGCCTCTACGATCCAACGGTCCTCTTCGAAGACACGTCGGTTGAATTCATGTACCGCCGACACTGGAAGATCCAGATCGAAGTTGCGAGCGATCGGCGCGAAGAGACGGGTTTTGCGCGCCGATACCGGAGACGCCGCGTTCATGATGACCAGTCGGCCTTCACAGGGAAAATGCACCGTCAAGGTCGCGGTGAAAGGGAGATGAACTTCGAAATGACGCAGCCATTCATAGCCCTCTGGAATGGGCTTGTCCGCGCCCACCGGATAGTTGCCGACATTGCTGCGATAGTCCACGATAAAGCCCTTATCGGTGACTACAGGTGAGTAGGCCGGTACTTCGGTGTTTTCTGGATCGCCGAAGGTGCCGGTGTGAATCCAGCCGAAATGCGCAACATCCAAGAAGCCTTCCATTTGACGTCCGGCAAAGCCGGCGATGTCAAACACAGGGCAATTGATTTGCTGAAAGCCCGCCTCGTCCCAATGTGGCATAACGGGAATGTCAGGTGCGCCGGCCGTATCGTTTTCGGCAACTTCGGTGCTGCCGCGTTTTGCCAGACAAGTCCAGATCAGACCGTAGCGCTCTACGGCAGGGTAGGTGATCAATTGCAGCTTCGCCGCGATCACCGCGGAAGGATTGGCCGGGATATGTACGCAACGGCCTTTCGCGCCAAACTTTAAGCCATGGTACGCGCAGGTGATTGTCTCGCCATCACGCTTGCCCATGCTGAGTGGAACGCCGCGATGCGGGCACACATCGCGTGCGACGATGATGCTGCCATTCGTGCGGTAGAGCACCAGTGGTTCATCCAACAACATCGCGGACACCGGCGCGTCGCCGATATCGCTGGCAATTGCAACGGGATACCAGTGCTGCGCCAGGATGGACCAGTCGTCTGGAACGAAGGTGCTACGAATTGGCGGAGTGAGGTGCGCGAGATCGACGTTCATGTTTGTCCTGGACATTCGTACTGAAGGGGATCTGTTTCCGGTCACGTGGGATCTACCCTGACTATACGTACTTGGTGCGTTTAAATAAATCTCAAAATGAACGATGACGTGTTGTAAAAAGCAATGCGGGCAGCAGCAGTGACGTTGTTTGGTATCCGCTGCCGGCAACCCCCGTGCCGGACCTGGCCGTGCAGTGGTCTGCCGGGGAAGCGGTGACGGGCGCCGGAGGCGATGCCAGCCTATGCTGCGGGACGTCAGAATTTGGTTTTGATACCTGCGCCATACGTCATTCCGGTCGACATATTGTCGTAGTGGTCATACATATACGCCACATAGACGTCAGTCGATTTCGACAGGCGGTAGTCGTATCCAACAGACCAGGTCGAATGTGTCTGGTTCAATCCGCCGGTATCTCGAGAATAGGCATAGGAAGCCATCGCGCTGCCTAGCCCGATAGGAGCCGTTATACCGCCTTGCAAGGTGTTGACGTGCCAACTGCCACTATCTTGCGCGTTCGCCGTGTACATGTACTGGCCATAAAACTTCACGTACTTGAGGTCATAGGTCATGCCCACCTGCGCGATTCCCTGGCTTCGCAGCCCTAGCACGGTTACGTTGCCGCTCACGATGCTGCCGATGTCGCCTGGGGTGGTGTTGAAATTCACATATTGATAGACGGCCGTGGCGGCGAAAGGACCATGGAAATAGAGCAATTGCGCGCTCCATTTCTTTTTACCGCTTTCCCCCGCGGTGTTGCCGAATGCGTACATTGCGGCGCCGGTCAGACCGTTGTAATTGGGGGATTGATACTGTACCGCGTTATTCCAGCCAGAATCCCCTACGGCGCCCTGGTCTGTCGTGTAGGTCGGGAATGTCGACAGGCCGAGATACACATGGGCCACCATCGGGGAGAACGTATAGGAATCCGCGAAAGGATTAAAAAGAATGGTCGATACGAACAGTTGCGTGGTCAGGCGGCCGGCTGTGACTTTGCCGTAGGGCGAGTCGATACCGACATAGGCATTACGCGCGAAAAACGTATCGCCGGAAAATCGACCGTATTGGCCGTTCTGTGCACGGAAAAAACTTTCCAACGTGAACACGGCTTTATACCCACCGCCGAGATCTTCGGCGCCCTGCATGCCCCAGAACGACGTGGACATGCCGCCGCCCCCGACGTTCCACGACGTTTGGTTCGACGGGAACTTCGTCGCGCCGACCCATTCGTCGACTTGTCCATAGAGCGTGACATTCGATTGCGCCGACGCCGGCGCGGCGACCCCGACCGCAACAATAGCCAATGCAGCAAGCGCGACATTGGCGTAACGTGCTTTCTCTGCAAGATGACGCGCGCAGGCGGCAATATTCATGAGTTCTCCTGGATGGGCTAAAAAGAGGCCAGACGATGTCTTGGCGACCAATAGCTTTTGGTGTTGTGTGAATCGGGTCGGGCGCCACTATCTTTGCGGACCATTTTTAAGAAAAAAAATAGGTCTTGTTATTGGTCTTATATGAATTTCGATATACCGCATTGCCGCGAAACCGGGCATTTCTGTTCTGCCCGATCAGGTGCCATCGAGGTTTCGTCGAGAAAGACCGGTGCTGCCGTCGAACGCGAGATCGAACGCGTGACTACGTGACTACGTGAAGCGGGATAGTGCGGTCGCACCGCGTGGCCGGCGTTTGGAGCGCAAAATGGCACGCAATTTTGCTTCACAATGACGCGCTCTTTATTAGGCACAGGAAAGCGCGCCATACGGAGATACATGCAGCGCGGTATTTAGCGAAGCATTGGATGATTTCTACGAGGGGCTTTCGACGCCTGCGACCGTGTGCTTGTCTAGGCTTGATGCATTGCCCTGTCGCCCGCTTGTTATTGCGGCCATGTGCGTATTTGATACGTGGTGGCCGCCAAATGGCAATCGGACAACTGCATCGCGCCTATTACCCCGTGGCGTGTGACCTTCGGAAAAATCGAACGACATTCTGGTTTGAATTACGTTGTGTCACCACAACATGTGAGAGAATCAGTTGCAACTTCAATCGCACCGTCGGCCATTATCTGACCGGACAGACCTGTTCCGTCGGCGCGGCAACCAGGTTATGTCAAGGATGAGAGCACAACGATGACGACCCGCGAGGATTTTCTGATTGTTGGCGTGGGCGCTTCGACTGGGGCGGTTGAGGCGCTAGAGGCATTTTTCGGCGACATGCCGCCGGAGCCGAGCCTCGCGGTAATAATTGTTATGTCCGAGGCGTTTGCTCACCACGGCTCACTTGCCGAAACCATGGCGCGCTTTACAAACATGGCGGTCCATCCGATCACCGATGGTATGCCGGTAGAAATAAACAACGTCTATGTGACGGGGCATGCCGCGGTAGTGAGTCTGTCCGGCAGAACCTTGCAAACTGTGCAGCAGATCGAGGGGCCGCGCGAGCGTCATCCCATCGATGTGTTTTTCGCCTCCCTGGCCGCCGATGTGGGGGAACGTTCGGCTGGCGTGCTGCTTTCAGGAGAAGGATCAGACGGCACGCTCGGATGCCGTGCGATCAAGGAGAGCGGTGGGCTGACGTTCGCGGCGATCATCGACGGGAACGGACCGCAGCCTGCAGCGAGGTCATCCAGCGTGCTGTCAAGTGGTGTAGTCGATTTCGCATTGCCTGCCGATGAAATCGGCGGAAAACTTGCGCGACTGGCCGCAGGTACGATCGAACTTGGCGAGAAGCTGAGTGCCGATACCGAGGCCACCGCATACAACGACGCGCGATTCGCAATTTATGCGGTTTTGCGCAATCAGGTCGGGCATGATTTCAGCGGCTACAAGGTGAAGACCTTTCTACGACGCGTACAGCGTCGCATGCAAGTACTTGAAATCCAGACGACTGAAGCGTACGTCGCGAGACTGAACGATGATGCAAAAGAGGTGGCATCACTGTTCCGCGATCTCCTGATCAACGTAACAGCGTTTTTCCGGGATGACACGGCATTCGCCGCCTTGGCCGACTCGGTCATTCCGAAATTGCTCGAGGGGCGTGGCTCACAGGATACGGTGCGGGTCTGGGTGCCCGGTTGTGCGACCGGTGAGGAGGTGTATTCGATCGCCATGCTGCTTCGGGAGAAGATGGAAAATCTCGACCACGCTCCCCGGGTACAAATTTTTGCAACCGACATTGATGATCAGGCGCTAGCTATCGCGCGGTCCGCGCGCTATCCACTCCCGTTGTTGGAGGGTGTTTCCGAACAACGCCGTCGCCGCTTCTTCGTTCAGGACGGCAGTACATTGGTGGTGGCAAAGGAGGTACGTGACCTCTGCGTTTTTTCTCCGCATAGTGTTCTGCGCGACCCACCGTTTTCCCGGATCGACCTCGTGTCGTGCCGTAATTTGTTGATTTATTTCGGGACAGAGGTCCAGAACCAGGTCATCCCAACGTTTCATTACGCACTACGCCCCGACGGTTATTTGTTTTTGGGGACATCCGAAAACGTCAGTCAGTTCGACGATTTGTTTGTGGCGGTGGAAAAGAAGCATCGGATTTTCAAGCGACGTGCTACTGTTTCGCCGCACGTTCGTTTGCCGTCGGCGGTTACAACATTGAAGGTTGGGCAATTGGCATCACTTACGCCCAGTCGACCACCGCTGGGTGGTGCGTCTCTTCGTCTGGCTGTCGACAGCCATATGCTGGATCGCTTCACGCCGCCTCACGTGCTTGTTACCCGTGATGCTGACGTGGTTTATTATTCGAGCCGCACTGGAAAGTACCTCGAAGCGGCACCTGGCGTACCTACCCGGCAGTTGTTCGCAATGGCGCGAAGAGGACTGGGTATCGAATTACGAGCGGTTTTTCGAGAAGCGGTGGAGTCGGGGCAAGCAGTGACGCGGGAGGGCGTGGTGGTCGAGGGCGAGGACGGTCTGGTTCAAGTCACGAACCTGAGTGTTCAACCATTCGACGAACCCTTCCAGGAAGATCGCTTGTATCTGGTCGTGTTCGAGGACCAGGGCCCAGTACTGACGCGCGAAGAGGCCGTCATGCGTGCGCAAGCCATGCACGACGGAACCGCGGTGCAGTACGAGAAGGAATTACGTGATACGCGCGAACGCCTGCAATCGATGATGGAGGAGTATGAGACGGCATTGGAAGAGTTGAAGTCTTCCAATGAGGAATTGGTCTCCGTCAATGAAGAGTTGCAGTCGTCGAACGAAGAACTCGAGGCCTCGAAAGAGGAGCTCGTTTCCCTAAATGAAGAATTGCACACGGTTAATCTCGAATTAAATGGCAAGATCGACGCCTTGGACCGGTCGAACAGCGATTTGCAGAATCTCTTCGAAAGCACGTCCGTTGCCACCGTATTCCTGGACCGGCATCTCGTCATTCGCTCATTTACGCCAGCGATGGCGGGGATATTCCATATCCGTGCCGTGGATCGAGGCCGTCCCATTACTGAATTGGTAAGTCGTCTGAACTTGCCGGATCTGCAGTCGGATATCGACACTGTTTTCACCAGTGATGAGCCATTGGAACGTCAGGCAAGCAGTCACGATGGCGCAGGGCATTTTCTGGTGCGACTTGCACCTTATCGAGATGGTGAGCGAAAGTCCGACGGCGTGGTCATCTCGTTCGTCGACATCACCGGGATGGTTCATGCAGAACAACGGCAAGATGTGCTGATCGCGGAACTGCAAAATCGCACGCGCAACTTGCTTGCGGTGATTCAGTCCATCGCGCAACAGACGTTAGCCTCTGACCGAACGCTGGAGACCTTCACCAGCCGCCTGGCGGCGCTCGGCCGGCTTCAGGGAATGATCGGCAAGGTCGAGGGCAACCTGGTGGATATCAGCGAGATCATCCGTCTTGAATTCGATGCACTCGGGGTGGGGGATAGCGGTCGGATTACGTTGAGCGGCCCGATGGTACCGCTTGGATTCAGAAATATTCAGACGATCGCACTGGTGTTGCACGAACTGGCGACCAATGCCGTGAAGTATGGCGCACTTGGCGATGAAAATGCGCGTCTTGCGCTTTCGTGGCATATCGTATCCCAGGATGCGGTTCAACCGCTACTGGTGATTGACTGGGTCGAGACCGGATTGCAAAAAGTGCCTGATGACAAGAAGGTTGGATTTGGTCGCGAGTTGATCGAAAAAGCATTGAAATACACGCTTCGCGCGAATACACAACTGACATTCGGCCAAGACGGCATCACCTGTCATATTGAAATTCCTCTGTCCTTGGATGATGATTCGTCGTCGGGATCTTAAGTCAAAAGCGCAGCGTCCGGGCAAAACAGGGCAATCAACGTCGTAGCGTCATCATCGTTATTCGGACCATGACCTCGTACTCAATACGTCGCGTCTCATCTTTTTTCAAGAAATGCCTGTCATGTGCGATCCCGGGCTTGTTCGTTTGCGCATGCGGTGCAACGCCCCTTGATCAGGATATGACGCGGATGGCATCGGCCACCGCGCCGACGCTCACGCCGGACGGCATGAACGACGCCTCCATGGGTCCCACCGTCCCGGTGTCGCCCATTTCGCGAACAGGGCCGTGTTGCGGTCCGGTCAGTGCGCGTGCGGCGGATGTTCTATCGGTCATCGACACCTCCGATGTCACGCATCGCTGGCGCAAAGGCGAACATATTGCGTGGGATACCGGGTTGCCAGACCGTTCGGAGGAAAGCGAAGCGCGCTACGCGCAGCGTTATCCGAAAGGCACACATTGCAGCGCGTACGTCGCCGCCATCGGCCAACGGCTAGGCATCTACATGCTGCGGCCACCTGCGCACTCCCAGGTTCTACTGGCTTCCGCGCAAACGGCTTGGTTTGGGAGCGGCCAGGGGCGGCAAGCGGGTTGGCTGCCGGTGGCCTCGGCTGTGAATGCCCAAGCGCTGGCGAATGCGGGATATCTGGTTGTGGCGTCTTACCCTTCCCCTGATCCGCATCGTCCTGGACATATCGGTGTCGTGCGCGCCGATGCCGCACGCACAGTGGGGCAGATCGACGCAGATGGCGTGTTGATGGCGCAAGCCGGTGATACGAATGCGGAGCGTATCAGTGCCCGGCTCGCGTTCTCGGCGCATCACGGGGCTTGGCCTGCGCATATTCAGTATTTTGCGCATCCATTAGCTGTCAAGGTAGGATAATCCATCGCGAGTGATATATTCGCATCGTGCCTCTCATCACGGGATGTCTACTTTTTATCTACCATAAAGATTATAGGCTTGTTCAGCTATCGAAATGGTGACCGCCGCGATTGGACTGCCGGTTTGTGCGAGCGTCGCGCACAGCTTTGCGCCGGAGAAAAGCACTTGCGCCATATCGCCTTTTTGCAGGCCCGCGATCATCTTCGACGCATTGACCAATCCGCCTGCCATATCGGTATAGTTCGCGAGTCCGGCGGTGTTGCCAGCCACCTGGTCGAGCACCGCCATGGCATTCAGTCCATGCGCCATTGTGGCAAGCGCGTTGCCTGACAGGGGCGGTCCCCCTTGCATCCATTGCTTGAAAGAGGACACGGAACCGTAAGCATTCGTCAGGGCGAGACCGCCGTTTTTCAGCATGCCCGCGGTATCGATGAAGCTGCGAAGGGTGGTACTGTCGATACCAACTGCCTCGATGGTGCTCGACAAGCCTGTCATGACCGCCGCGCTTGTCGATGGCGTGAGTGCTGCGGTCGTATCGACAGTCCACTGGACAGACGACGTTCCGTTGATTGGCATGGGTGTCTCGTGTCAAGCGAACTGAGGCGAGTGGGCCTCAGGTGGCAAATTTCGCGAAACGTCTAGAATGCTATTTATTTCTCCGTTGATCAGCGACATCGACAAGGCGTCCACATGCTCCGCGAAGGCGGTAAGCACAGCGGTAAAGGCGACTTCGTTCCAAGCGGTTTCCGGAGGTATCCATATCAAACGCATCAGCAAGGCGTTGTTCTCGGGCGCCATTCCTATGCAGCTCGTGCCGGATAGGCCCGGTGACATATTCAGCGCCAGCAACGCCTTCAGGCTGCGGTGACTTATGCTGTCATCCGCCGTACCGATCTGCCCGGTCAGGATCAGGGCGTGATGATGCGGCGCGACTTCCACGCTTAGCATGGCGTGCCCTTTGGTCCGCAGGGCAAATGCACCGTTCTCGGTAGCGCTTAGCGTAATTCCGAGTGCTGTCTCAATATTCAAGGACCAGCGTCGTAAATCGCCAGTGGCGTCTGCGTTCATCAACATGACCACCCTGCTCGATGCACTGTGATGGCGGTTGTGTAACGCTAAAAAGAGGCGAGTTCCATATACACACACGCCGGTCGCCAGGCCGTGCTTACAGCGGCGTGGCGACCGGCCAGGCGAGTGATGGGGATGTCCAGTCGAGCTTGGTCACGAGGACCAGCAATTGGTCTTGATGCGGGATAGCGCACGCCAGCGCCACGCATGCGCGACCACTGGTCAAGGAATGATACGGTTGACTGAAAACTGGGTGTCCGATCGTGGCAAGCGCCGCGACGAAAAACGGCTTGTTATCCCAGCGGGCATCCCAATTACTTGCCATCGGTGGAAACCGCGGGGCCGGTGGTGGACGATTGCCAGGGAAGGCCGGGTCCAACACCGGCCGCCCCGAAGCGTCCAGCAGGTAGCAGCCATAGCATAATGGCAGTTCGAGCATTGGCAGCGCGTGGAACCCCGGAAAGGGATGTCCATCTGCCCGCAATTGCTCTACGGAGCGACGCATGGCCGACAAATAGGGTTGCAGCTGCGTTTCATACGTCCTGCGTTGCGCGCCATGCATATCCCCGACCTGCTGGAATGCTTGCTCGACGCGCTCGGCACTATCCGATACGGTGATGTTCGCGGCCGTGTCAGGCTGCCCGAGCAGGTAGCCTTGGACGAGATCGACGTTTGATTCTACCGCGAGGATCAGATCCGCCGTTGTCTCGACGCCCTCCACCACGACCAACATGCCGACGTTATGTAGCAAGGACACGAGGTATGGCAGCAGCGGCTGTTTTGTGGAGCGACACCGTGCACGAATCAACCCACCATCCAGCTTGACGATGTCCGGCTGAATACGAAGCAGGCGGTCGAGGTTGGAATGACCGGCGCCAAAATCGTCGATCGCGATCTGGAAACCTCTCTCGCGATAGCGCGCTGCCGCTTCCGAAAGCGCGATGATGTCGCCATCCTGCGATTCGAGGACTTCAATCACGATGTTCGCCGTCGCCAGTCCGGCATGGATGACAAGGTTTTCCAGGAATTCCGGATGACCGGGCAAGATGAAAGTCTGAGGCAGAACATTTAAAAAGAGCCACGCGCCATCGGGCAGCGCATCGTGTGCGTTACTCAGATGCAGCCGCTGCGTCAGGCGATCAAGGGCGGTAAGATCGGCTTTCGGATCAGCGCCGAAAATATGAGGCGGCGATATCGGCGTGCCATCGGCACCGTACCCACGCAGCAGCACTTCGAAACCAACGGCCTTCTGATGCGATAAACTGAATAAGGGTTGAAAATGTGATTTGAGTTCGATGCCTGCCCAAGAGCAAGGCGTGGATGACGGCATAGCGTCAACCGACGCCGCTTGCTGCGCTTTTACCAGATCATCGAGACGTCGCTTCAGTTGGAAATGATGCAAACGGAAGCGATAAAAGCCAGCCTCAAAAAGTACGCAGGCCGAGACACCGACTATGCCCCAGAAAAAGCAAAATATTGCAGCATCGTGACGGAGATCCAGCGTGTTGACCAGGGCGAAACCGATGCCGTAGAAACTTGCTGTGCCGACGATGAAATGCAAGGGGGTGAGCCAGAGCGGCGCCGCAACGACTGGAATCATCACCGCGCTCGGCAGTATCCAGCATAGCGGATCATGTGCGTTGATGGCATTCAGCCACATGCCGCATTCGAGCACCAGCATGAAGGCGGTTCCAATAACGCCGAACTGAGCGGGTCTGTGCGCGCGTGAAAGCAGAAAAACGAGCGCTCCCATGACGATGGCGCAGAGCAGGCGATAGGCAACGTAGCCTGCCGTGTCTTGCGTCATCTGTCTAACGAGGGTGGCGAAGACAAAGGCCAGCACCGCGTATGACATCATTGTTGTACAGAACTGGCGTTGCTGCGACAGGGAGTCAACGTGAAAACGCTGCCTGATATCAGGACGAACGACGCTGCTCGAAAAAGCTCTCAGCATGATTTGCCGTACGAAATAGAGGCATCGACATGCCCTTATGTGGCAGCAAGCCGACCCTGTGTAGGAATAAATAACGCATCTCTCCACGAGGGCCGGCGTGTTGCGGGCGTGCCAACGCAGGCGGAGATCATCGATCGACCGCCATCATACCGTATGGAACAACTTATTCCTGTAGCAGCATCATTTCAAGGCTAGACAGAACTGTTATGTTAGTTTTATGAAATATAATTTAAGTGAAATGTAATAATCAAGGGTACGGCAGACAGCCGGTGCCGCATCCGCCGCTTCAACCTGCGGACGGGGTCAATACGCTGTTGTGATGGCCGCTTTGCGATCCACCATCATACTCACGGTGCTTTTTTTTCATCAACAGTCATCTGCACCGGCGATGATTCGGCGTGAGCATCAGCACTCCACCCGCCACCCAACGCGGTATAAAGCGTTATCAGATTCGATTGCTGACTAAGCCTGTCGGAGATCAACTGCGTTTGCGCGGTATAGAGCGTTCTTTGCGCCGTCAGCAGGGTGAGGAAACTATCCAGTCCGGCTTTATAGCGGCCAAGTGCCGTGTCGTAATACTTTTGCGCCGCATCGACATACTCCTCATCCGCCGCGAGTTGCTCGTCGTATGTCGCACGCCCGGCCAGCGCATTCGACACTTCCTTGAATGCTGTCTGAATCGCTTTCTCATAATCCGCGACCTCGATCTCCTTTTCGACCTTGGCCACATCGAGCGACGCCTTTAATTCACCGAAACTGAATATGGGGACGGAGATCGATGGTTCGAAAGTCCACGCTCCCGTACCGGCCTTGAATAGCTGCGACAACTGCGAACTGCTCGTGCCAGCATTGGCGGTCAGCGAAATCTTTGGGAAAAATGCGGCGCGTGCGGAACCGACGTAGGCATTCGCAGCCTTCAGCGCATGCTCGGCTTCCATGATATCCGGCCGTCTTATCAGCAACTCGGAGGGGAGTCCGGCCGGTATGTTGGCGAACAGCAAACCATCGTCCAATGCCCGGTCGTCGGGAAACCCCTCCGGGAGCGGTGCGCCGATCGCGGCGATCAAGTTATTACGATCCTGCGCCACCGCGCGCTCATACGAGGCCACGCTCGATTTAGCGCTGCTCAATGACGTGCGCGCTTCTTGCACGTCTTCCATGGCTTCGTTGCCGAGCTGCGCCGCCTTTAGCGTTGTTTCATACGTCTCCTGGTTGGAGATCATCGTCTTGCGTGCGACGTTCAACAACGCGCGGTCCGACAGCCAGGTCAGATAGTCCGTGGCGGTAGTCGAGACCAGACTGAGCTGTGTGCTGCGGCGCGCTGCATCTGTCGACAGGTAATTTTCCAACGCCTGGCGCTTCAAACTACGCAACCGTCCGAAGAAGTCGATCTCCCACGAAGACATCCCCAAGCTGACGTCACTCGAGCCACTTGTCACGCCTGACGAGTGTGATCGGGTGTTCGTCCCCGTGACGCTGATGGACGGCCCCAGGTCCGCACGCGCAATGCGGTACTGCGCTTCGTATTCGGCGACTTGCAAGGCGGCCACCCGCAGATCGCGGTTGTTCTGCAGTGTCAACGTGATCAACTGGCGCAAGTACGGATCGAGCATGAACGCTTGCCAGTCAGCGAGAACGGGGGCAGTGGTCTGGTCGTTGTTCGTACTCGCCTCGTCGGCCGCGAGACGCGCGGTAGGTGCGGGCTGCCCCGCCGTGCCACGAACG
Organism: Robbsia andropogonis; assembly: GCF_034047095.1. NCBI lineage: Bacteria > Pseudomonadati > Pseudomonadota > Betaproteobacteria > Burkholderiales > Burkholderiaceae > Robbsia > Robbsia andropogonis. Next base: position 488,154 of record NZ_CP139166.1, read on the forward strand.
GTGGCCACACCGCCGGACGGATCATATTGTGTCGACATGGGAGCAGCAGGCCGATGATAAGTCGGATCCATGCTGCAGCCCGCCATGATCATCGCTGTGGTGATTCCGGCGAGGGTGAGCGCTGCGCATCGTGCGCTTTTGCGCCACACGTACGTCGCGCCGCTGCCCTTGGCGCCGAGTGCGTTAGGTTGAGCCATTTTCAAGCTATTTTTCATACGCATCATGTTTGCTCCCGTCGGCCGTTTTCGCCGAGCGCGTTCTCCGGGCCGTCGTGGTGCGTGCCGTCGCTATCATCTTCGTCATCCTGTTCCGCATGCGAGGTAGCAACCGTTTTGCCGGAGAAGCGTCTTACCACGACGAAAAACACCGGGACAAGCAGCACCGCCAGCACCGTGGCAGCGATCATGCCACCGAGTACGCCAGTCCCAAGAGCCTGGCGGCTTGCAGCGCCGGCACCGGAGGCAAGTACCATCGGCAGCACACCAAAGCCGAATGCCAGTGATGTCATCAGAATGGGACGCAATCTGAGATGCGCGGCCTCGATCGCCGATTCGATCAAGCCACGCCCTTGCTCTTGCAGGGTCTTTGCATATTCGACAATCAGAATCGCATTTTTGGTGGCCAGGCCGACCGTCGTCAATAACCCGACCTTGAAATAGATATCGTCATCGAGCCCTCGTAAATGGGCTGCCGCCAACGCACCGACAATGCCTAACGGCACCACGAGGATGACCGAGATGGGAACCGACCAGCTTTCGTACAAGCCGGCAAGGCATAGGAAAACCACGACAAGCGACAACGCGTACAGATACATCGCCTGTGAACCCGCAAGGCTTTCCTGATATGACTCGCCGGTCCATTCCATGCCGATGCCCTGGGGCAGCTTCGCCACCAGTTTTTCGATCTCGTCCATTGCCTGACCCGAGCTGACCCCATCAGGTACTTGCGCGGACATTTCCGACGCCAGCACACGGTTGTATCGCTCTATTTGCGGCGAGCCATAGGTCCAGTGCCCGGTTGCGAAAGCGGAGAAGGGCACCATTACGGAATCGTAGTTCGTCGTGCTGCTGGTCGACGTACTCGATGAGCTGGAGGAGGTCGACGAGGACGACGACGTGGTGCTGGACGTTGCGTTCGAACTATTCGTGGATGCCGTAGACATCACATACCAGGTTCCGATGTCGAACGGCATCATGCGATATTGCGCGTCGCCCTGAACGTACACCTTCTGAATGCGGCCCGTATCGACATAGTTGTTGACATACGAAGATCCAAATGCAGTCTGCAATGTGTCGTTGATGTTCGCCGCAGTGACGCCCATCGCCGCCGCTTTGAGATAATCGATATCGACTTCATATTGCGGTTGATCGGCCATGCCTTGTGATCGGACCGTACCGAGCAAGGGATTTTTCGCCGCGGCGGCGACCAACTCCTCACGGGCCTTCGCCAACGCCGTGGCGCCCGCGCCGGCTTGGTCTTCCAGCTCGAAGTCGAGTCCGCTGTAATTCCCGAGCGACTGGATGGCGGGCGGATTCATGACAAAAATCTGGGCGGCTTTCTGGCCGAAGAAATGGCGGTTCGCGGCGTTGATGAGAGCTTGCGCCGACTCTTTTCCGCTACGCTCGCTCCAGTCCTTCAGCCGAACGAAAGCCATTGCGTTGTTCTGACCGGAGCCGTTAAAGCTGAATCCACCCAGCATGATGATCTTATCCACGCCCGGGGTCTTCAGGTAGTAATCCTCGACTTGACGGGTTACGACGTCGGTCTGGTTTGCGGAGCTGCCGGGTGGCAGGGCAATGGCAGTAATGAAAAAGCCTTGATCTTCCGTCGGAAAGAATGAACTCGGCAATTTCCAGTACATAAGACCGGCAATGACGCAGATCACCCCATACGCAAGGAATGACCGGAGCGGGCGGGCGATCAGTCCGCTAACCCAACCGCTATAGCGTCGACTGCCATTTTCAAACTTGCGATCGAACCATGCGAAGAAGCCTTTCCGATGATGTTCGTCCTTTGCCGGTTTCAACAGCGCCGCGCAGAGCGCGGGTGTCAACGTCAGCGCGAGCACCACGGACAGGACCATTGCCGCGGTGATGGTGATCGAGAATTGCCGATATACCGCACCAGTCGACCCGGACATGAAAGCCATCGGTATGAATACCGCGACCAGGACGGCCGTGACGCCGACCAACGCGCCCCCGATCTGCCCCATTGCCTTTGCCGTGGCTTTCGCCGGGCTAAGCCGCTCTTCGCGTAATATCCGCTCGACGTTTTCCACGACGACGATCGCGTCATCGACTAGAAGACCGATCGCCAGCACCATCGCGAACAGCGACAGGACGTTGATCGTAAAGCCAAACACGGACATCAACCCGAACGTGCCGAGCAGCGCGACGGGCACTACGACGGTCGGGATGATGGTGGCCCGGAGGCTTCCCAAGAACAGGTACATGACGAAGAACACCAATACCACGGCTTCAACCAGCGTCTTGACCACTTCGCTGACCGATATCGAGATAAATGGCGTCGTGTCGTAAGGGTAGTCGATGGCCACGCTTGACGGCAGTTGCTTCTGCAAGGACGCCATCTTCGCCTTCACGGCCTTCGCTACGTTCAACGCGTTGGCGCCGGTCGACATTTCCACGGCCAGCGTTGCCGCAGGCTTGCCGTTCACGCGTGATGTCGTATCGTACGAATCGCCGCCGACCTCGATGCGCGCCACATCCTTGAGATAGACGCGCGAACCGTCGGTATTGACGCGAAGCAGGATATTGCCAAAGTCACCGGTACTTTTCAGGATGCCTTTGGAGGTGATCGTGGCGTTGATGACTTGCTGACTGGTTGCAGGCGTGCCACCGATCTGGCCGAGAGACAACTGCGTGTTCTGATTTGTGATTGCAGTAGTCACATCGCTTGTCATCAGCCCGTAGCTGCGGAGCTTGCGCGGATCAAGCCAAATACGCATTGAGTGTTGCGCACCGAACAGCTTGACGTCGCCCACGCCGCTGATCTGCGTCAGCGGGTCCTCGATGCGGGTAGCAATCAGATTGCCGAGATCCACATCGTTCATGCTGCCATCGGTGGACGATAGCGACACCATCATCAAGAAACTACTGCTGGCTTTCGAGACCTGAACGCCCTGGTTCTGCACGGCGGTAGGTAGCGATGCGTTTGCCTCCTGAACCTTGTTCTGAACCTGCATTGCCGCAACGTCGGCATTTGTCCCGGCCTTGAAGCTGAGCGTGATCTGCGAGGTTCCGGCCGAGCTGCTCGTCGATGACATGTACAGCAGATTATCCAGGCCGCTCAAGTCCTGTTCAATCACCTGTGTAACCGTGGTGGCGACCGTATCGGCTGATGCGCCCGGATACGTGGCCGTGATCTTGATCGTGGGTGGCGCGATGGTGGGATATTGCTCCACGGGGAGCGTCATCACGGCCGCCCCCCCCAGCATCATGATGACGATCGCAAAAACGCAGGCGAGAATAGGCCGGTGAATAAAGAATCGGGACATCTCGCCTCCTTAGTGCGACGTCGTGCCGGTACCGCTGACGGCACTGGCACTACTGGTAGGAAGCGGAGCGGTTGCTGCCGAAGCAGCCTCTGGGCCGGACGCCGACGTGGCTGGAACGGCCTGTTGCTCGACCGGCTTCACCGTCATGCCGGCGCCGAGAGACTGCAATCCGTCGAGGATCACACGGTCCCCTGCCTGCAATCCCTTTGTGACGATCCACTGGTTGCCATAAGCGGTATCCGCGCTGACGTTCCGGCTGACAACCTTGTTATTGCCGTCCACGATCAATACCGTTGACTGGCCACCAGGGCCACGCGTCACCACGGATTGGGGCACGAGAAGGGCATTGTCTTGAACGCCTTCGCTGAAAGAGGCGCTGACGAACATGCCTGGCAGCAGTTCATGTTGCGGATTCGGGAAGACCGAGCGCAGTGTCACCGAGCCAGTGGTGGTGTCCACCGAAATATCGGAGAACTGCAACGTGCCCTTTATCGGATATTCCGCCCCGTCTTCGGTGGTCAATGTCACGGCGGCCGATGCCGGTGTGATGCGTCCCGCCGCAATCGCCTTGCGCAGGCGCAGACCATCGGCACTGGAGCGCGTCACATCGAGGTACATGGTGTCGATCGACTGGATCGTCGCGAGTGCCGTGGTCTGGTCCGCAGTGACCAAGGCGCCCGCCGTCACCGACGACTTGCCGATGCGTCCGCTGATCGGCGCGACGATCCGGGTGCGCGCCAGATTGACGCGTGCCGTTTCCAACGAGCCGCGGTCGGAGATGACGTCGGCCTCTGCCTCGCGCGCCGAGGCGACGTAGTTCTCGAGGTCCTGTTGGCTGACGCCGTTGATTTTTATCAACGCTTGATAACGCTGGGCAGTGATTTCCGCCGCGCGTGCGGTTGCTTCTGCTTTCAGCAGGGTGCCGCGAGCGGTGTCATAGCTGGCCTGGTAACTTGCCGGGTCGAGCTGGTAAAGCGGTTGCCCGGCTTTGACGGTTGCCCCTTCCGTAAAAAGGCGTTTTTGCACGATCCCGTCTACCTGGGGACGCACATCGGCATCTTCGAAGGCTGACAAGCGTCCCGATAACGTGTCGACAATCGTGATGCTGCGCGGCTGAAGCGTTTGAACAGTGACAGTGGGTGCCTGGCGTGGTGGGCCACCGGGCATGGATTGCGACGTGGATTTGCCGCAGCCGGACAGTGTGGCCGCCACGGCGACACAACTGGCAAGTAGCGTCGCATAGTGGTTACGACGCTGCGTGGTCTTTTTTGATTCGAATTGCATACGGCTAACGCCCCCTCTCGGCATGAGTGCAGCTTTCCGGGCTGCCGCGCGTCAGGGGCCTCCCGGCTGGCCAGGCAGACCCTGACCAGCTAAACAGCGAAGATTACAGGATAGAGCCTTACAGAAGCTTAGTCGGCCGTTACCAGGTGTAATAAAAGGAAATAGAAAGAAGAAGCAGCGATGCCGCCGATGGCCACGCCTCTGATCAACGCATAGGGAAAGACAGCGAGACGCGCAGTCCGCCACCTTGGTTTTTACGCACATTCGTAAGCGTCATGTCGGCGTCGTAGGAACGTGCCAAGCGTCGAACGATGGCCAGGCCCAGGCCGGAGTGGGCGCTGTCGCCACGGGCCGCGTCGAGCCGAACAAAGGGGCGTTGCACCCGTTCGATATCGGTTTGCGGAATGCCGGGGCCGTGATCGCGAACCGCAAGCGTGAAGCATCCAGCGGCACGGCGTGTCTCGATAACCAAGGGAGGGGCGCCGTAGGCAAAGCCGTTCTCGATCAAATTCGACAAAATGCGGTCGATATCAACGGTCGGTAATTTGAACGAGGCCCCCGCCTGGAGATCGACGAGAATCAGGGGCGGTTCGTGCGCTGGGTCGCTCGCATCACGCGCGTCGTCAGCGGCGGGCGCATGGGATTCCGCCACGACGACTCCGGATGCGTCTTCCCGACCATATCGTTGCTCGCATAAGACATCGACCGAGGTTAATTCGATGCCGGGGCCGCCCATCGTCGTCGTGAGCGTGCCATCACCCTGCGCACGATTGGACTCGCTGCCGGCAAATGCCAGGAATTGCGAGACGATGCGTGACATCGCGGCGGTGTCATTGAGAAAGCCGTGTTGCATGCGGTCGTCGCCAATCAGTGCTGCACGCACTTGCATTCGCGCCAGTGGCGCGCGCAGGTCGTGCGCCACGCCAGCCAGCATGATGGCCCGTTCCTGGTCCGCATCACAGATGTCGCGTGTCATCTGGTTGAAGTCGGTGATCAAGCTTTTGACTTCGCTGGGTCCGGCGGCGACGACCGGTGCGGGGCGGATGCCGATGCGCAGATCCCGCGCCGCACGGGCCAAGCGACGCAACGGCCGTTGAATTTGCCACGCGCCCAGCAACGCGAACGCGACGGCCAGTGCGAGCATCATCGCCGACGCGCCAATCAGACGTTCAACCGCCGGCGAATCAACCGGCACGCGCAGCCATCGTTTCGCGTCGCCGTAGCGTAGCCAGATTTGCGATGTATGCTTGTCAAGCACGACGCGGCTGTCCGGGGGGAGTTGGCCGCGCAACTGACCGAACACGTCATCGGTTGTATCGGCGCACCCGTCTGGGCAGCCCGGCGGATAGCCATTCGGTCCGGCGTCGACAAAGTTGAAGCGCAATGTTGCGGCCATCGCGTCTTGTTGTGCCTCGGACAACTTCGGCCCGCTGTTGCTGGTTGCGGCGCCATAGACGACCGCCGACACGCGGGCAATGTGCGTAGCCTCGATTCGGGCGTGTTGTCGGCCGACCACGAAAATCCAGATCCACTGGGTCAGCATCAGTAGAACGATCGCCAGTAGCGCGTAACGAACAAAAACGGTGTTCAGGCGTTTGATGCCTCGTCGCAGGCGGCTGTTGATGCGTGGCAACGCGGGCCGACTGCTCATTGCAGGGCTCCCGGCGCATGTAAGGTCGCGCGGTCTGCGTGCGATGTATCTTGTTCCATCGGAGGCGGTACGAACATGTAGCCCGCATTACGAATCGTCTGAATAATTTCCGGACGCGCGGGATCACGTTCCAAGATTCGGCGTAGCCTGAATATTGGAACGTCGATGCCGCGTTCGCTTGCCGCTGCATGGCCGCCATGCCATAGCGACAATAGCCTTGGTCGGGACAATGCCTCGTGCGGATGACGTGCTAATACGCTTAATAATGTGAATTCACTATTGGTCAGTCGAATCGTTTCGCCGTCGCGTTGCAGTCTTCGCATCACGAAATCGAGGGTGAACCGACCAAAGCAGAATTGCGCGGCGCTTTGCGCCATCACTGGATAAGAATGCGCCGTCGTGGCGAGTGGTGCGCGCACCGTTTCGTGCGCTGGCCACGGCACAGTGCCATCTGTTTGGGAGTGACGTGCAGCGAGTTCCGGGATATGACGATGGCGACGTAAAACCGCCTGTATCCGCGCCAGCAGTTCCTGTGGCATGAAGGGCTTGCCGACGTAGTCATCGGCACCGGATTCGAGCCCGACGATACGGTCTACACCTTCATCACGGGCGGTCAGCATGATTACCGGGGTGGCGTCGCCGGATGCGCGTAGCGCGCGCAATGCCTGCAGGCCGTCCACGCCCGGCATCATGAGGTCGAGTACGACGATTGACGGACGCAGTCGCGCAACGTGTCCCGACAGGTCGGTGGCATCCGGCTGCGTCGCAACGCGGATCTGGCCCGACGTGAAGAAGGTCTCCATCAAGGCACGCAATGCGGCATCGTCGTCAATCAACAGGACACTACACGGGATATCGAGCATCGGTTCATACCCAGGCCTGCCTGGGCGCGTTTGTCACAGGCGTTCAAGGATAACTGACGAATGCAGACCCGTTGTTGCGTAAATGAATCTGGATCAGGCGATTTGTAAGAATCGGAAATAAACAGGGGTTGGTGGTGTTGCCTCGTAATACAGTTGTAATGCTGCGCCGCCAAAAGGGCGTCGGTGGTGTCCTACGTGCGTATCAGAGCGTGTAGGACATTTTTTTTTGGTGTGCCTGTTAATCTATTCTCAGAAAGGCCAGCAGGGCCTCTCGCAACGATAGACAGGAGACTTTCATGAACAAGGCACAAACGGAAGGCATCAAGGACCAAGTCAAGGGCAAGGTCAACGAAGTCGTTGGTAAGGTCACTGGTGACAAGGCGCAGCAGGCCAAGGGCAATCTGCAACAGGCAGCCGGCAAGACCGAGAAGGCTGCGGGTGATGCGGTGGAACAGTCGAAGAAGACGCACTGATCGATCCCTGACGATCACAGTGGAATAACCGTGTAATGACGTTCAAACGCGCCTTCGGCGCGTTTTTTTTTGGTGCCGCGAGGCAGGTTGTTTCTCGTCTACGGCCCCGTTTCCTTTCACGGCAAAGCGATCAATGTACGGTTGCGCCGCCACGGTCAGTCACTGGCATGCGATCGGACCACTTCCGATGTAGGAACGTTCTCGCTATGCGGATGCAACGTGAAGTCGAAATCGATCGATGCAAAGGCGGTTTCCACGCCGTGCTCGTCCATTGATTTTGCATCGCCGACACGTGTGATCTTTGGAACCAGACCATCCCGTGTGGCAAACGCGAAGTCATCCCACAAATAAGGATCGCCATCGATGTTGATCTGCGTCGTCAGCTTGCGATGGCCGTGTGCGGAGACGAAGAAGTGGATGTGCGCGGGACGGGTACCATGCCGCCCGAGTTGTCGAAGCAAGGTATCGGTTGAACCACCGGGTGGCACGCTATAACCTACCGGCATGATCGTGCGAAAGCGGTATCGCCCTGCTGCATCCGTGCGGATACTGCGCCGCAGGTTGAAGGGACTCTGCGTGGAATCGAAGAAAGAGTAGTTTCCAAGTCGGTTGGCATGCCAGACCTCGACCAATGCGTTTGCCAGTGGCTTGCCGTTGATATCGGACACGGTGCCTTGCATGAAGAGAATTTCGCCTTCTTCCTGGCCGTCGTCGAGGCGCGCTTCACCGATTGTCTCGGGCGCGCCGGCGACGTATAACGGTCCTTCGATCGTGCGCGGCGTGCCGCCTGCAATGCCCGCCTTGGCTTCGGCTTCGTCCATACGCAGATCGAGGAAATGCTCGAATCCAAGGCCTGCGGCGATCAGGCCGAATTCGTTGTTTCTACCTGCTTGGGCAAGATAGTCGAGTGCATGCCAAAACTCTGCAGGCTGGACATCCAAGTCTTCGATCGTATAGAAGAGATCGCGCACGACCCGATTCACGATGGTTTTGACACGTTCGTTACCCGGGCCTTTTTCAACACCGGTAATGGAAGAGAGAATGGCATCGATGGCTTGGCGATTCATATGATGTCTCCTATGAGAGAGGGCTTTTCTAGTTATGAGGGGTTACCGATCGTCATCGTGGATCGATGAGGGATGGCGGCATAGCGGCCGCACGTCTATCTTCATATAGGGAAAAAGGGGCAGGGACATCAGCGTGTCGTGAAGCTGGGTGTTGTCGGCGACATCGAATATGCTGACGTTCGCGTATTTTCCTGTTACGCGCCACAGGTGACGCCACACACCGCGACGCTGCAATCCCTGCGCAATATCGCGTTCGCGCGCCTTCAGGGCATTGGCATCGGCCTCCGGCATATCATGTGGCAGACATACTTCCATATTGACGATGAACAGCATCAGCGGTGTCTCCTTGATGTGGGGCGATTACGTCGAAGACCTGCTGCCGTCGCGGCGGAAACGCGCAACTTTTTCGTCGTCGAGGACGATGCCGAGACCGGGGCCTTGCGGCAGGTGTAACGCGAAATCCTTGTAGACCAGCGGCTCCGTCAGGATCTCTTCAGTCAGGAGCAGCGGACCAAATAGTTCGCTGCCCCATGCCAGGGAGTCGAAGGTGGCGCAAAGATGCGCGGTGGCGATCGTACCGATCGGGCCTTCCAGCATGGTGCCGCCATACAGATCAATATTGCCGGCGCGGGCAATGGCAGCGACATGCGCGGCTTCCAGCAGACCACCTGATTGGGCAATTTTGAGTGCAAAGACGTCGGCGGCATGGTCGACGGCCAGCGCAAAGGCGTCGGCAGTGCCGTGCAGCGCTTCGTCCGCCATGATGGGCACCCGCGCCAGGTCAGTCAGTCGCTTCAGGCCTCGCCTGTTGGAGGCGGAGATTGGCTGCTCGACAAGCTCGACGCCGGCATCGGCGAGCATGGCAATGCCGCTGACGGCCTGCGTTTCGGTCCATGCTTGATTCAAATCGACACGAATGCGCGCGCCGCCGCCCAGTGCCCGCTGGATTTCAGCACAATGCCGTACGTCATCCACCACCGATCGCGCGCCAATCTTGAGCTTGAACACGCAATGCCGACGCGCTTCCAGCATTTGCTCGGCCTCGGCGATATCACGCGACGTGTCGCCGCTTGCGAGTGTCCACGCCACCGCCAGCGCGTCGTGTTGCGCTCCTCCGAATAGCATCGATAATGGGACGTTCAGCCGTTTTGCGGTTGCATCGAACAGCGCTGTTTCCAATGCGCACTTGGCAAAGCGATTGCCTTGCGCGCTTTTCCGCACGGGCGCCATTAATTTCAGGACGCTGCCCATTTCCTTTCCCACGAGCAGCGGTGCGAGATAGGTATCGATATTGACCTTGATGCTTTCCGGGCTCTCTTCGCCATAACTCAAGCCTCCGATAGTTGTTGCTTCGCCCAGGCCAATAGTGCCGTCGGAAAGCCGGATGCGGACGATCACCAGCGTCTGGCCGCGCATTACCGCGACGGAAAGGCGGTGCGGCCGGATCGTGGGGACGTCCAGAAGCAGGGTTTCCACTGAGTCGATTGTTGCTGTCGAAGGTATCATCGTGATTGCCTTGGCTGTTTCACCATGATAAAAACGCCGAGAGCACGTTGTCCAACACCGGCTAAGCATATTTTGATACTTTGAAGGTATGAAGAATGGAGTTGCGTCATCTGCGGTATTTCGTGGCTGTGGCAACCACGCAAAACTTCACGCGTGCCGCGGAGATGCTGAACATCTCTCAGCCGCCGTTGTCCCGACAGATCCAGCAGATCGAAGAAGAGATTGGAGCGCGACTGTTCGAGCGCGGCAGCCGGCCCGTGAAGCTGACCGAAGCCGGCCGTTTCTTTTTGGGACAGGCCAGGCGATTATTGGAGCAGGCCGATGATCTGCCGAAGCTGACGCGTCGTGCCGCCCATGTAGAAAGTCGGCTGGTGATTGGTTTTGTCGGGTCGACACTCTATGGCGCCGTACCAACCGTGGTGCGCCGCTTTCGCGTGGCGTGCCCGCATACCGAGGTGTCGTTGGTCGAGATGTCGACGGTCGATCAATTGAAGGCCTTGCACTCAGGGGCAATCGATGTCGGCTTTGGCCGTATCCGACTCGATGACGTATCGGTCAAGCGGGTCGTATTGCGCGATGAGCGCTTGTTGGCGGCGCTTCCTGATGATCATCCGCTTTGTGGCGTTGGGCCGCTAACCCTTGCACAGCTCGCACGCGAGACGTTGGTCGTGTATCCGCGTCGTCCTCGACCGAGCTACGCCGATCAGGTACTGTCCGCGTTCAAGGATCAAGGGCTGGAGCCGGAAGAAATTCATGAGGTGCAAGAGCTGCAGACAGCGCTGGGGTTCGTCGCCGCCGGAATGGGCGTTGCGCTGGTTCCCATGAGCGTGGAGCGACTGCGCCGTGATGACGTCGTCTATCGGTCGCTCGCCGATGCCTCGGTCGTCTCACCGATTATCATGAGTACCCGTCTCGCTGACGAGTCCGAAGAGTTGGAAATCTTGAAGCGGTTGATCGAAGCGATCTACGCTTAAAGCGTTTGTTCGAGGTACGGCCTCTGGCATGGCGGGCGTCCCGGCAACCTGTGCGGCATCGATGTCGTCGAGCTGTCCATGCGATCATGCGCGTAACACGTGGATTCTTGCCTTGGTAGAAGCGTTAGATTACCCCATCAGGTCGATGTGGATCCGCGTCGACACAGCAAACGAGTACTTCCGCGTCTTCCTTGCCGGCGCTCAAGTAGACGTGCCCGATGGCGCTGTTGAAATAGAGGCTATCGCCACGAGCCAGTGTGAATATCTTGCCGTCCTCGAACTGAAGGCGCAGCTTTCCCGATAGTACGAAGACGAATTCCTCGCCGGCATGCCGGACATAGTCCGCGAAATCTTCCGCTTTCCGCGCATGGATGCGACCGCGCAAGGGGACCATGCGTTTGCCAGACAGTGCATTCGCCAACATGCCATATTCGTAATTCGGCGTGTCATAGATCGCTTGTTCGCCCGATCGTGTTACCGTAGGCGTGATGATTCGGTCTGGTGTGGCTTTCGATGGGCGACCAAAGATTTCGTCAAAATCAATGCGCAGCGCTTGCGCCAACGCCGCGAACTTATCATAGGTCAGTGCGATGTCACCGCGTTCGGCTTTCGATATCGTCGATACGGCAATGCCGGAGCGAGTGGAAAGTTCCGCCAGCGTCAACCTGTGCGCCTTGCGTTGTTTCCGCAGGAGCCCGCCGACCGTCTGCAGATCCAGCACCAGCGGTGATGGATCGGATGCGGTATTACGAGATGTGGATTGCGATGAGGGCATGCGCCAGGGGGTCGTTGAATTATCGTATATGAGAAAAACGTTTTTTCTCTGATATGATAACGCATGTCAAAACGCGCTATGCCGGAGTGATTGAACCCATGAAATTTGATACGGTGGTGCTAGGGGGCGGCATGGTGGGTGTTGCCACGGGCATTCATTTGTTGAAGCAGGGCCGATCGGTTGCGATTGTCGATCGACAATCCCCCGGAAACGAGACGTCGTTTGGCAACGCTGGTTTGATACAAAGGGAAGGTGTTTACCCGTATGCGTTCCCACGTGATGCGGCCACGTTATTCAGATATGCCCGGAACGGGTCCCCGGACGTTCGCTACCACCGTAACGCCATCGGGCGGTTGGCGCCGTTTCTTGCCCGTTATTGGTACCATTCGGAAGCCGCACGCCACGCTGCAATCGCTCGCTCGTACGAGACATTGATTGCGCATTGCGTCACCGAACATCGCGCCCTGTCGCAAGCGGCGAACGCGGATCAATTCATTCGCGCGGGCGGATGGATCAAGGTGTTTCGAAGCGCCGCAGTGCAGGATCATGAATTGCAAGCGGTCGCGCGATGGCAGCGCGAATATGGTGTTTCCTACGAAGCGCTGGATCACGTCGCGTTGCGCTCGCTCGAACCTTGCCTCTCGCACGCATTGCTGGGCGGCGTTCTTTATACAGGGTCGGAAACCGTTAGCGATCCAAAAGGGTTGCTTGATGCCTATCTCGACTATTTTCGTTCGCTCGGCGGAGAAGTCATTGTGGGAGACGCGTCGACGTTGGCCACCGGTTGGCACGTAGCCACGGAAGTAGGTCCGGTCAACGCCGCGTCGATTGTCGTTGCCCTTGGCCCCTGGTCCAACACGCTGGCGGCGCGCTTTGGCTATCGCATTCCATTTGGGCTCAAGCGTGGTTACCACATGCATTACGCGGCGGAGGCAAATGCCTCTTTGCAGCATCCGGTATTGGACGCGGAGAACGGTTATCTGCTGGCACCGATGCGCCGCGGCATACGCTTGACTACAGGTGTGGAGCTGGCGCGTGATGATGCGCTGCGTACACCGCTACAACTGGAAATAGTGGAGCCGATGGCACGGCAGATGTTTCCGCTTGCGCAGCGCCTGGACCCGGAGCCCTGGATGGGTCGGCGCCCTTGCACGCCGGACATGCTGCCGATCATTGGCCCGACCCGTCACGATGGCCTGTGGTTTGCATTCGGGCATGCGCATCATGGATTGACCCTTGGACCGGTGACGGGGCGGTTGATTGCAGAAATGATGACTGGGAAGACACCGTTTGTCGATCCAGCGCCATTCCATGTTCGACGCTTCGATACGTAAAGAAAGCCAGGTCCAGCCCGGTTTCGGCATCGGCTTCGGACTTGCCGATGCCGATGCCGATGCCGATGCCGCGTGATGCGGCATGAAAGCGGTTGTTGTGTCCACTTTCAGTCAGGGTGCATCAGGGGCGTCAGAGTGCGGCTACCACGGCAACCTCGACATCGATGCCTGGCCGCATCAATAGCGCTTGCACACAGGCGCGCGTGGGTGCGTGACCCTCGACAAGCCATGCATCCCACACGGCGTTGAACTCGGCGAAGTGCTTTGGATCGGTCAGCCAGACGTTGGCGGACACCAGACGCGTTTTGTCCACACCGGCCTGCGCTAGCAGGGATTCAATGCGCGTCAGAATTTCAGTGGCTTGATCGGTGATCGATGCATTGCTCGAATCCGGTACTTGACCAGAAAGATGGACAAAGCCGTTTGCAATGACGATCTGGCTCATTCGTTGATTACTATTGAAGCGCTTGATTTCAGTGTGCATGGTTTATACGATGGAGGGGCCGACATCCGCGATGCCGGCGGGATGAAAAAGGGGCGGCGAGGTCACGATGGACTTCAGTTCGGGGCGTGCCGTCAAAAGATTGTCGAGGTTCGGTCGCGGGCGCTGTAACACAGGGGACTGCGCGAAAGCCTGCTCGAATGCATGGGCGATTGCCAGGGTCTTTTCGTCGCCGTGGAAAGGGCCTACCAGTTGCAGTCCGAATGGCATGCCCTTGTCGTCAACGCCACAAGGCAAGGAAAGGGCAGGGTGCGTCGCCAGCGTCACCACATACGTCAACGCCAGCCAGCGATAGTAGTTTTCCTGTTTGCGGCCGGCAATCGTATCCGCATAAAGCGTACGCCATGGCATGGGCGAGATGGGCGTCGTTGGTGACAGGATTACATCGTATTGCGCGAATGCGCCTTGGAACTTCCTGAATACCCGTGTTTGCTCTGCTTGCGCCCACGCACTGTCGGCAAGCGACATGCTTGCTCCCATCTCATAATTTGCCCGCGTGTTTTCGCCAAGCAGCATGGGATCTTTTTCATAGGTATCCCTTAATCCGGCGACAAAGCTTTCGGCTCGGATTACATCGAAGCAGCGGTGTACGTCGCCAAGGTCGAATTGCACGCGCTCACAGCGTTTGACCATTGGTGCGATCGCGGCAATCCGCTCGCGGAACGTGTCGCGGATATTGTCGTCGACGTCACACGCGTCGAAATCTTCCGTCCAGCCTATGCGCAGTTCGCCAAGGTCGATATCCGCCAGATCCAGGAAGCGTAACGGATTCGTCGGAAAGCTCAGAGGGTCGCCTGCCGAGAGTCCTGCGGTGGCGGCCAACTGCAAGCATGCCTCCTTGACGGTACGCCCCATCGGGCCGACGACCGATATAGGTGTCCAACCTAACAAGCGACGAGAATTCGGTACAAGGCCCGGCGTGGGTCGTAAGCCAACGACGCCGCAGATCGATGCGGGAATGCGGAGGGAACCGCCTGTATCCGATCCGGTACAGACGGGCAACATGTCGCAGGCCAACGCGGCGGCGGCGCCTCCGGATGAGCCACCCGCGTTACGCTCGGGATCGAACGGATTGCCGGTGGCGCCCCATACCGGATTGCGCGTATTCGCGCCTGCCCCTAATTCCGGGACATTCGTCTTGCAGACGAGTATGGCACCTGCTGCGCGCAAGCGCTCGACCAACACGACGTCGGCTGTTGGTACATGCCCCCGTTTGGGTGGTGAGCCATACGTTGTCAATAGGCCGGCCGTGTCTTCGAGATCCTTGACGCCGAGTGGCAGACCATGCAGCAAGCCGAGCGGTTCGCCGCGCAGGACCATGCTTTCCGCCCGTTTGGCTGCTTCGCGTGCTTCAGGATAGCAAGTGGCGGTTACGGCGTTGACGGCGGGATTGATCGCCTCGATACGATCAATGCAAGCATCCAGCAGTTCAACCGGGGAGATGTCCTTGCGCGCTATCATCGCGCGTAGCGTAGGCGCCGGTAGTTGGACAAGCGCGTTGGAATGTGTCATCGATGCATGTCTCTTGGTCACGTAAGTTTTTCACCGGTACGGTCGCGCAGCCAGATTAGCGCGAACAATGACATCAGGCAAGCCGCTGCCACATACCATGCGGGCGCCAATGGATTGCCTGAGCGTGCCGTCAGCACTGCGGCGATCAAGGGTGAGAAGCCACCGAATATCGATGCGCTGACGACATAGGTCATCGCAATGCCGGTGGCGCGGACATTCGTTGGAAACATTTCTGGAATCATTACCAGCACCGGAATGATTTGCCCCGTTACCAATACCGCCAGGACAGCCGACACGCCACATAGCATGATCAGCGTCGGATGCATGCTCAGTAGCAGGAAAGCAGGGTAGACGACAATGATCATCGCGCAGCGCGAGATCAGCAATACCCGTTTCCGGCTGAACCGATCCGCGAGATATCCCATGATCGGTGCGGACAGGAACAACACAAGGGAGCTGACCACCCCGGAAATTGCCGCGTGCGTCGACGACATATGCAGCGTTCGTATCGCGTGCGCAGGCAGGAAGAAAGCGGTGATATAAACCGAGACCGAGCCCCCCAACTCCGCTAGCGTACCAACCATCGTCAAATCGAGATGTTTTGTCAACACCGCTTTCAGTGCACCAAAGGCAGGTTGCCTTGCCGTTGTGCCGGCAGCATCCACGATGAGCGTTTCTTCGAGGCGCGTGCGAATCAGCGACCCCAATGGCGCTGCGACAATGCCGAGCAGGAAGGGAAGGCGCCAGCCCCAGGAAGCGACCAGGTCCTTGTCCAGCAACGTGTTGATCAGCGTGGCGACAATCGATCCGAAGACCAGCCCCAATGCGGTGGCGGCGAAGTTCCAACTGGCAAAGAAGGCCCGCTTTTTGTCCGTGGCGTATTCCATCAGCAATGTCGTGCCTGGACCGAATTCGCCTCCCGCCGCGAAACCTTGTACCAGGCGGGCAATCAGAACAATGATCGGCGCGGCCACGCCCGCGACCGAATAGGGTGGCGCGCAAGCGATCAGCGCGCAACTGATGGCCATCAACATGATCGTCAGGACCATGGCCTTTTTGCGCCCCACCCGGTCCGCATAGGCGCCAATGACGACGCCTCCTATCGGTCGAATGACGAATCCGACACCGAACACTGCAATCGATAGCAGGAACTGGCTGATGGATGAGAACTGCGGGAAAAAGAGTTTGCCGATCTGGATTGAAAAAAAACTGTAGATCGCGAAGTCGTAGAATTCCAGCGCCGTGCCAATCGTCGCCGCCGCGATCACATAGGTCTTGGATACGGGCGGTTTTGCAGCAGTGATGGACGGCACGATCGGCTCCCGGGGAACGCTAGAACATGATCGTTATCTTATATGAGAAAAAATAAATTTCTCAAATACGATAAAACGGCGTGGCACGGGGTCGCTGTGTCGGTTCACGACGCCGTGAGGAACCCGCGGTCCCTGTTCCAGGTTCAGGCAGGCGGCCGCATCGCCATGCGTTTCTCGATGTCGCTGATCAAACCCTCGATCCAGCGATGCAGTGCTTTATCGGACGGCACCTGGATGATGGATCGTGCGATGATCCGATATACTTGCCGGCGCGTTATTTTCGATACGTGGGCGGGGTCGAGCCAGGCGTCATTGGCGATCAGCAAGCGGAGCGTTTCTAGGCCGATCACGATCGGCCATACGCAGGCTAGTCGCAGCCGGATCGACAGGGGTGGAATGGCGCATAGATAGGCGAGGCCTTCGCGAAACAGCGGTAACGATCGTTCAACCAGTGCGAACAGCAGTGGGCGGACGCGGAGACTATTGGTTGGTGCGAGAAGATCTTGCACCGTCAAGCCGTGTTCGGCGGTCAAGTCGGCAGGAAAGTAGCATCGACCGATACGCAAGTCCTTACCGCAATCCCTCAGCACGTTCGTCATCTGCAACGCTTTTCCAAACGCCACGCCACGCGCCATCATCGTTGGTTCAGGCAGCTTGAGGGTCGCGGGCAGATGCACGTAGGTCATCTTCGTCCAGAATTCCCCTACGCATCCCGCGACCAAGTAAGTGTAACGATCCAAGGCCTGCCAATCCGGTAATGCGACGACATCACCAGAGCGCTCATCCGGGAAGGTGCGCAAATCGAATTCCATTCCGTCGGTGAGCGTGGCCACGATGCCGCGTACGGCTTGACGGTCTGTTTCACTCAGTTGCGCCAGGATCGCGAGCGCGGGTTCCAGCGACTCCAACAGCGCTTTCTCATCGGATTGGGTCTGTTGCGAGGCCACTTCCGTTTTCAATTGCAGCAGCGTATCGGTATCGACGGGTGCGCCGGCAACCCAGTCTCGCAGTGAGAGAAGGAACCCGAGCCGCTGTTGCGGTGCGATCAGCGACGTGTCCGCGATCGTGTCGGCAGCGCGGGCAAGAAGGTAGGCCAGGCCGATCGGGTCCCGCATGCTGGCCGGCAAGATATTCAGCGTCAGATAGAACGAGCGGGAAACCCCTTTCAGCAAGGGACCGAGCAGGAATTCCCGAGTAGGGTGGTACATGGCAAATCTGAGAATGGGCAAAATCGCGCAGCAGATTGTAACGCGGATCGTCCATCCTGACGGCTAGCGGTTACCGCCCCGTGGAATGATCGATCGAAAGTGACCGGCAGAGGTGTCTTCACGGTGCGATCCATTCACCTTGCCAGTGTCCCTCTTGATGCATGAAGCGAGCGCGGACATGCCTTTGCTTGTCTGATAGATCGAGCCAATCCAAGGACGAAAGGCGTACGTTGACAATGCAAAAGTTGTCGTAGCCGAGATCGCGCTGGGTTGGTTTATTGGAGCGTGCCATTACCTCCGGACCGTCGACCGATGCCAATGGCGTCCCCGGCGCTACCGTACCGCGATAGTCGATCAGATTGTGCTGCGACAAAGCGTTCCAGGCAGCACGCCGAGCATCGTTATCCGCGAACGTTACCTGTCCTGTCATTCGGAGCTGTGTCCGTCGTTCTGCGTCATAACCCACCAGGGCGATACGCGGGTCGCGCCGCCATTGCGCGATTTTCGGTGACCGGGCATCTGTATAGAAGCGTACCTGGCCGCTTGCGGGATCGACTTCGCGAAGCACGACGGTCCTGAGGGAGGGGGCACCGTCCTCATCGATGCTGGCGGCTTGCAGTAATCCAAACCGGGATCGCGCCGGGCTGTTTTCGCCGATCAGGCGTTTCCAGATGGTGTCGAGCAGGGTCGTGAGGGCGGTCGCCATACTATTTTCCGGTTCTGGCTGCTGGACAGCGGCAGCCATCCGGTGCCGCGTCACGTTATTCTGTGATCCGATGGGTCGTCGAAAGGTCCCGGTACACGGGGCTGCAACGCGCCTGCGCCGTATGCGTTGCCTGCAAGAACGAAGCGCTAGCGCCAGCCAAGCGCCGGCGCCACGTGTTGCAGGATCGATTCCAGGACATGCACGTTATAGTCCACGCCCAACTGATTGGGTACCGTGAGCAGGATGGTATCAGCCTCGGCAATGGCCTCATCCGCCGCCAGTTGTGAGATCAGCGTATCCGGTTCGGCGGCGTAACCGCGGCCGAAAATAGAGCGCTTGTGTTCGTCGAGAAAGCCGAAGTGGTCTTGCGCATCACCACTGCCGCTGAAATAGGCGTGATCGCGCGCATTCACGATGGCGAAGATGCTCCGGCTGACGGAGACCCGCGACGGTCGCGTATGACCCGCCTCCTGCCACGCCTGCCGATACGCCCGTATTTGCTTTGCCTGTTGAATGTGGAAAGGTTCGCCGGTTTCGTCGTCTTTCAACGTCGAACTTTGCAAATGCATCCCTGATTTCGCGGCCCACACGGCGGTTGCGTTGGAGCTGGCGCCCCACCAGATGCGTTCTCGCAATCCTTCGGAGTAAGGTTCGACGCGCAACAAGCCGGGCGGATTCGGAAACATTGGCCGGGGATTCGGTTCGGCAAAGCCTGCCCCACCCAGTACATTCAGCAATACGGTGGTGTGATGCCGTGCCATGTCGGCATCGGTTTCGCCGTCCGCGGGCTCATATCCAAAGTAACGCCAGCCTTCGTTCACCTGTTCGCCGGAGCCGCGGCTGATCCCCAGTTGTAGCCGGCCGCCCGCAATCAGATCGGCCCCTGCCGCGCTTTCCGCCATGTACAGCGGATTCTCGTAGCGCATGTCGATGACGCCGGTGCCAATCTCGATGTGACGCGTCTTCGCGCCGGCCGCTGCCAGCAGCGGGAAGGGGGAACTCAACTGGCGCGCGAAGTGGTGCACGCGGAAATACGCGCCATCCAGTCCGAGCTCCTCGGCTGCGATGGTCAGGTCGATAGACTGCAGAAGCGCATCCTTGCCAGAGCGCGTTTGCGACTGGGTGGATGGATTCCAGTGCCCAAATGATAAAAATCCGATTTTTTTCACGTTTTCCTCGTATTGCGTTATCGCGCGCGGCCTCCCTGCCGCCGATGTCGATAAGACCGGCGTTCTGCCAGGCAGCCCGTGCGGATGCATCAACGCATTATCGATGGATTTGTTTGAACTTGTCTTTTATCCGGATGGCACGCACGGTCATCAACGCCAAGGTGCGCGGGATGCTGCCACGCGCGGCGCCCGGGCTTGCCGGTCACGGCGGTGGCGAGAGGGACGCGGGTGTCACGCGCAACATGCGGACGTCACGTCCGACGACGATTGCCGCCGGAGCGCACTGGCGGACGAATTCGCTCGCCGCGAGTGGGATTACATTACTTTCGAGCGCAGGTATGCGGACAATCGCTCTGCACCGGTAACCAGCACGAAGGTGACGATCAATAATAGTGATACGGTCTGGTAATCGAACAGATTCATTGCCGTCAACAATTCGAATCCGATTCCGCCCGCACCGACAAAGCCCAGAACCAGTGACGAACGAAGGTTTTCGTCAAAGCGATACAAGGCGATACCCAGTAATGATGGCAATACGCCTGGCACAACCGCATGCGTGAATATCTGCAGCTTGCTGGCGCCGGTCAGGGATAGTGCGTCGACCGGACCCATGTCCATGTCTTCGATTACTTCGGAAAACAAGCGCCCCAGCATGCCGATCGAATGTACCGCAAGTGCCAATGCGCCGGGGAAAGGACCCAGGCCAACCGCTGTCACAAACAGCAACGCCCAGACGAGGTCCGGCACCACGCGCGTGATTCCGATAAAAAAGCGCGATGCATAGTAAAGCGGCCTTGCCGGGCTGACATTGCTCGCGGACAAGATCGCAAGTGGAAAAGCAAAAATGACCGCACCGACTGTTCCAAAAATAGCCAGATCGATGGTTTCCAGCACGGCGCGTGCGCTTGACTGCAACTTGTGCACATTGGGTGGCCAGGAGCGTGACAGAATATCGATCATGCCATGCACACCCGTGAGCAGGTCTTGCGGTCTTGCCTGGACGATGTAGAACGACTGCGCGAGCAGCGCCGCGCCGAGAAGCAACGCCACGAATGTCAATGGCGACATGCGGTTGCGGCGACGCCACGCGTGCGCAACGGCTTCGACTTCCTTCGATGCGGCGACAGGTTCATCGGAGGAGCGCGACACGGTCGGCGCATAAGGGCGAAGCGTACGGCTCATCGCGCCTCCGATCGATACAGATTGGCGATCTGTTCGACGCTCACCCGCGCCGATGGCGCATCGAACGCGACCTTGCCCTGGTACAGACCGATCAAGCGATCCGCGTAACGCTTTGCCAATTCCGGCTGGTGCAACACGCAAATCACTGCCAGGCCTTCTTCTCGCGCCAATCGCTGCAGCAGACGCATGACTTCGTCCGCGGCTTCCGGATCGAGACTGGCCAATGGCTCATCCGCGAGCAGGACCTGGGGTCGCTGCGTCAGCGCCCGCGCCACCGCCACGCGCTGCGCCTGGCCGCCGGACAGTGTGCCGGCACGCTGGGAGGCGAGATGCAACAGGCCTACTTCATTGAGATAGTTCAATCCAGGCGTGATTTCTTCGCGTGGCAGGCGGCCGAGCGCGGTTCTCCATGTACGATGGCGACCAAGGCTGCCGGTACAGACATTCGCCAACACGCTGCGGCGTTTGACCAGATTTGCGTGCTGTGAGATCAACGCGACCGGCAGACGTGCGACACGCAGTGCTTCGCCGGAGAGTACGGCAAGATCCCGCCCCTCGACGTTGATCTTGCCAGCCGTCGGCTGCAACAGGCCAACAATGCATTTCATCAATGTCGATTTGCCGCAACCGTTCGCGCCAAGTACGGCGATCAGCTCGCCGGGCGCGACCTGGAGATCAATGCGCTGCAATGCGGTATGACCATTTGGATAGCGCATCAACAGTCCCTGCACGTCCAATCCGCATTGCCGCTGTTTTTGGAGACCAGCCAACGCGCCAACGCCGTGCGGAAAGGGAAGCGTCGAATTGGCAGCGCTCACCGCTGCCGATTGACGATCCGCAACTGTTTTCAGGAATCCATTCATAATTTATTGAGATCGATGTGCAGCGTGCTGACGAGAGCGCGGATTGGATCGTAGGCTGCATCCACTTGTGGCACCGTCCTTAACGCCGGTGCGGCATTCGCCACCATGAATTTCTGCGCATCCTCCGGCAGTTGATGCAGATCCAGGTTCTGTAGAATCGTGGTCAGGCGTGCTTTGAAGTCGGCGGGCAGCGAGGCGCGTATGGCGATCGGATCGATGGGGATCGGGTCCGAGAGCCACAGCGTGACGTAAGCATCGGCGTCGTAAGCATTGTGTAACTTGGCGCTTTCGATTTCTTCGCTGTTCAGTTCACCCGCCTTGACCTTGTGATTGCGGATAGCCTCGAAGGACGCGGTATGGCTACCGGCATACAACGCGCGCACGCCCGACTCCGGATCGATGCCTGCTTTCTTGAGCGCGTAGGCTGGGAACAAGTGGCCGGAGGTGGAACTCGGATCGGAGTAGGCAAATGACTGGCCGGCGACATCGGCGAGCTTCGTCACGCCGGATCCCTTCCAGGTGACGATTGATGCGGTATAGCTGGACGGCTTGCCATCGGTGTCTGCAAACGTCGCAACGGCCTCGGCGTGCGCGACCTTGTGCGCCAGTACATAACCAAGTGGGCCGAATTGTCCGATGTCGAGCTTGTTGCTGCGCATGGCTTCGATTTCGGCGTTGTAGCTGGTGGCGACGAATACTTCCACCGGGCAGCCCAGTTGCTTCGAGATCAAATCGCCAATCGACTTGTAAACCGGGATCATCCGCGCGGATGATTCGTACGGTTCCACGCCGAAACGGACGGTGCCTTCGCCCGGACAGGATGTGGTCGCCTGTGCAACGCCCGCGGTCAGCAGCATGCCGACCGAGAGAACCAGTGAGGTGCCGAAAGTCTTGAAATTCACGTCTTTTCCTATTTTTTAAAAAGAGCCGCAGGTGAAGTGCCAGACGCGGAATCGGACCGGGTCGAAGGTTGCATAAGCAGGGAAACGCCAGTTCCCCAGGTACATGTTCGAAGCAGGAAAGGTAGTACGTACGACGAAATAGCGTCCGACGCGCGATACCATCGTAGGGTGTCAATATGTTGCGGATGTGACAGCCTTTTTTGTTAAACGGTCAGGCTCCCTAAGTTGGCTTCAGCGGTTGAAACGACCGATTGGAAGCGGGATGCCCCCTGTGCATCGGTATCGTCCGCCGACGGCACGGGTACGTACGCGGACGAAGGTGGGTATTGCGTTGAAAACACCGGACGTCCCTCGCACCACGTTTGCGTGATCGTCGGCCAGGCGTTGCCCAGGCGTAACGCGACGAGATCGGCACGCAAACCAACGGCAATGCGCCCGCGGTCGTGCAGTCCGCAGGCGGTCGCCGGGTTGCGCGTGACCAATGCGACGGCCTCGTGCAGCGCAAGCCCTGCTTGTTGCGCTGCAATGAAAGCTGCCGGTAGCAGTGCCGATGGCTGATAATCGGAACACAGGCAGGTCGCCGTACCCGCAGTGATGGCGTCGATTGCACGCATAGCGCCGCTTTGGCTTTTCCCGCGCATCACATTCGGGGCGCCAAGTATCGTCGCCATTCCGGCATCGACGGCCGCACGAGCGGTCACCGCATCGATTGGGAACTCGGTCAGACGCACTCCGAGCTTTTGCATGGCCGCCACGCGTGCGACACTGTCATCGTCATGACTGGCGACGTCGATGCCGGTCTTCGTGGCGTGTTCGAGCAGGGCGGTCATGCGTTCCAGCGCGCCCTCGCGGCCAGCCACTTTTGTTTCAGCGATGGCGGTGGCGGTCTGCCGGTCGAGCGCGTGGTTGCCGCACATATAGTCGACATAGGCATCGACGGTACGAAACTGCCCTTGGCCCGGAGAGTGGTCCATCACCGAGAGCAGGCCGATGATACGTTCATCAAGCAGCATATGCAGGATATCGGCTGCGCCGGCATCAGTGACTTCATAGCGACAGTGGATCCTGTTGTCGACAAGACCTCTGTGGCCATAAGCCGACAAGGCGCGAACCAGCGCCGTCGCAGTGCCGAGATCCCGGACGCCACCATCGGTATTGGCAAAGGATATGGCGTGGAACGGTGTTGTAATGCCGGCCGCCGCGTTGCGCCGATCGATCTGTTGGACTGCGAAGTCCAATGGGAACATCACACCCGCACGGGGGGCCACTTCCTTTTCAATGGCATCGCAATGCAAGTCGACAAGACCGGGCAGCAGCATTTGGCCATGCAGATCGATCTGCGTGGCGTCGCCGCCGCCGCCTGGTTCGATCGCAATGATACGTCCCGCTTCGATCAGCAAGGCGCTATCTTCCAGGACGGTGTCGGGCAGAACGATACGCGCACTGTGCAGGTAATACCGTGGCATCGTGAACTCCAGGAATGCGTGGTGAAAAAAACATTGAAGGGTCTCGGCATGACGCGCCGCCCGTCCGCCGCGGAAGAGGAACATGCCGCCCGCGCGGTTAGCCGCGAAACGCGATCGTGCGGGAAGGGACGACGTGCTCCGCCGTCGCGGCGTCCGGCGTTTCGCCCAACGCGCGCATGGGCAATGTCCGGGTGCCCACCGCCTCGCCGACCGATGCATCGTGAAAAATCCCGATCAAGCAACGGCCGGATGCACGGGCTTCCAGGAGCAACTCGACCACGACGGCGCGATTGTCGCCGTCCAACGATGCCGTGGGTTCATCAAGAAGCAGAATCGGGTGATCGGCAATAAACCCGCGCGCGATATTCACGCGCTGTTGCTCGCCCCCTGAGAACGTAGCCGGTGGCACGGACCACAGTCGTTCCGGTAGCCTCAGTTTCTGTAGTAGTGCCGCGGCACGTCCGCGCGCAGTGTCTCGGTCTATGCCCGCTTGCCGCAACGGCTCGGCAACGACATCGAGCGCACCGACACGCGGGATGACCCGCAAGAACTGACTGACGTATCCAATTGCATGTCGCCGCGCCCAGAGGACGTCTTGTTCGGGCGCGCCAACCAGTTCTAGCCAGTCGTCTTTCGTGTGTGTCGAGGGCGACGCGGAAGGCAGGCGTTCCGGGGAATTGTTGGATGTCGCGTATTGTTGCACCGTCCCATGTTGTCCCTTGCGAACACGAATGCTGCCGCCGCTTGCGAGATAATTGCCATAAAGACACCGGAGCAGTGTGCTTTTACCTGCACCGGATGCGCCTGCCAGAATAAGGCAATCCCCAGCCCCTGCGTCGAATTCGACATCTTCCAGTACGGGAAGTTGCGCACCACCCTGGTTGTGTAAGGTGAAGGTCTTGCTTAGCCCGCGCACACGGATCATCGGTTCGAAATGGTTCATGATCATCCTTGCAGCATCGACGAAACCAACAATTGCGTATAGGGATGTTGCGGGTCATCCAATACCTGATCCGTCAGCCCGCTTTCCACGACGAGACCGCCTTGCATCACCAATGTCCGATGGGCAAGCAATCGCGCGACGGCCAGGTCATGCGTCACGAAAATCACGGCCAGTCGCAGATCATTGACCAGTTGCCGAATCAGGTCGAGCAGGCGGGCTTGCACCGAGACATCAAGCGAGGCTGTGGGTTCGTCCATGAACAGCAGACGCGGATGGGTGACGAGGTTACGTGCGATCTGAAGGCGCTGCTGCATGCCGCCCGAGAAAGTGTCCGGTTTGTCGTCGAGCCGCTCCGCATCGATTTCCAATTTTTCGAGCCAGAGCGATGCTTCGCCGCGCAACGTGTCGTAATGACGTTCGCCAACACCCATCAGCCGTTCAGCGATATTGCCGCCGGCGCTGATCTGCATCCGCAGTCCATCGCGGGCATGTTGTCGAACAAAGCCCCAGTCCGTGCGTGACAGCAAGCGCAACCGCGCCGCGCTCAATGTGGCAAGATCGATCATGCCGTTACCGTGCATCGCGTAATGGACCGAACCGGCGTCAAGCGCGGTCTGCGCGGAAATAGCTTGCAGTAGCGTCGATTTCCCGGAACCGGACTCACCGACGATGCACAGCACTTCGCCGGGATATAAATCGAAGTGAACGTCGCGGCAGCCCCGGATGCCGTCCCAGGTTTTACGCAATGCACGAACGCAAAGGAGAGGATGGTTGTTCACGGGTGACGCCCCTCGAGCCGCGCATCATGAATGCCGAGCGCCGCGACCCGTTCCGCACAATATTCGCTATCGGAACAGACAAATTGGCGCCCGCCCTTGTCATCGACAACGATTTCATCGAGGTAGCTGTCCGCCGCGCCGCAGATGGCGCAGTGGTGCGGCCACTGTTCAACCGTGAATGGGTGATCGTCGAAATCCAGGCTTCGCACGCTCGTGTATGGCGGGACCGCATAGACACGCTTCTCTCGACCCGCGCCGAATAGCATCAATGCCGGGCAGGCGTTCAGTTTCGGGTTGTCGAATTTCGGGATGGGCGACGGGCTCATCATATAGCGGTCGTTGACGATGACCGGATAGTCGTAGGACGTTGCGATGTGCCCATATCGCGCAATATCTTCGTACAGCTTCGTGTACATCGGACCGTATTCGCCCAGCGCGTGCATTGTGCGCGTTTCGCGTTCGCTCGGTTCGAGCCAGCGCAGGGGTTCGGGCTTGGGTACCTGGAACACCATGATCTGACCTTCCCGTAGCGGCGCCTCGGGAATGCGATGGCGTGTCTGGATAATGGTTGCCGCGGCGGTGCGGTCGGTGGTGGCAATGCCGGCCACCCGGCTGAAAAAACGGCGGATGTTGACGGCATTCGTCGTGTCGTCGGAGCCTTGGTCGATTACTTTCAAGACATCCTCGGTGCCGATAATCGCCGCCGTCACCTGAATGCCGCCGGTTCCCCAGCCGTATGGCAACGGCATTTCCCGGCTCGCGAACGGTACTTGATAACCGGGAATCGCCACGGCCTTCAGCAAGGCGCGACGCAGCATGCGTTTTGTCGACTCATCCAGGTAGGCGAAGTTGTAATGCGTATCGCGCGACGCCGCGGCATCATCCAACCGCAGGGCATCAACCGGGGCATCGAACGTCATATCGGTCTTGG
The DNA here is from genome assembly GCF_034047095.1 of Robbsia andropogonis. Taxonomy (NCBI): domain Bacteria; kingdom Pseudomonadati; phylum Pseudomonadota; class Betaproteobacteria; order Burkholderiales; family Burkholderiaceae; genus Robbsia; species Robbsia andropogonis. Next base: position 515,071 of record NZ_CP139166.1, read on the forward strand.
TACTCATGCAGGTGTCTCTGTCGGAAGCGGCGGCGACTCGGTCTCGGCCGCCCGCGCTTTTTCTTTCTCATAAATGGCTCGCAGCTGACGCAACACGCTGAGATCGGCCTGGAAGTCGACGTGGTGGGGGAGCTTCAAATGCTGCACGAAACCCGAGGCCTCGACGTTATCGCTGTGATACAAGACGAACTCCTGGTCATTCGCGGGTGATGTATCGGTCTCCCCGAATTCCGTGGCACGCATCGAACGGTCCACCAGTGCCATCGACATCGCCTTTCGCTCGCCATAACCAAAGCTGACGCCATAGCCGCGCGTGAATTGCGGTGCATGCGTGGCGTCGCCGGCGAACGTATTGATCATCTGGCATTCGGTCATCTCGATTTCGCCGATGACGACCGGCAAATCCAGTTCTGGCAGATGCAGTTCGACTTCGACATTGCCAAATCGAATTTCAGCGGCAAAGGGATGGGTATTGCCATAACCGCGCTGTGTCGAATAGCCCATTGCCAGCAGGAAGCCTTCATCCGCCCGCGTCAGGTTTTGTAATCGCGCGGAGCGGTCGGCCGGTATCGACAGCGCGCTGCGTGTCAAGTCGGTCGGCTCCGCATGCGCAGCCGATACTTCCTCACGCTCCACCAATCCTTCCCGTTCCAGAATGGCCGTCACCCCGGGTGGCGCGACACCAACGCGATTGTCCGGCGAGACGCTATCGCCGTCCGGTACCGTGGGCGTGGTGGTTGGCGCCGGTTCCGTAGCATATGCAGGGTCCGGCGATGAGGTCTGGTCTTCGGCTTCCAATGAGAAATCCAGCAAACGCTGCGTATAGTCGAAAGTGGGGCCAAGCAATTGACCGCCGGGCACGTCCTTATACGTGGCGGAAATACGGCGACGCACCTGCATGCGGTCCGTTTCCAACGGCGTTGCGTAACCGAAGCGCGGCAGCGTTGTTCGATACGCGCGGAGCAGAAAGGCCGCTTCAACGAGATCGCCAGCTGATTGCTTGATCGCCAATCCCGCAAGGTGCCGGTCGTACAACGCCCCTTCGGTCATCACGCGCGAGACGGCAAATGGCATTTGCTCGACGATTTGCGCCACCGACAGAGCAGGCAGGGTGGTATCGCCGCGCCGATAGGCGTCCAATAGTCGATAGGACGCGAGAATGGCCTTCTCGCCCCCTTTTACGGCAACGTACATATCAGGCCTCCCTTTGTGTGGTGCGCGGCAAACCGCAGAACGTCGCGCCGCATACCAGGAATACATCCACGCCTAGCGGAAAATGCGTTTGGTTTGCGCGCCATTGCGTCCAGAAATCGGCCGGTAATCCGATGGCATGCAGCGTTTGCGTCGTGGCGATGCCCGGGCCGTGCAGGATCACGCGTTCGGCCGAGCGGGCATCATAAGATGTGTTCGTGGACGGCGACGACGCGGTGTCGTCGAGCATCGGCAGCTCGATCAACAGCGTGGTGGAGGTATGAGGGTTTGCCGCGTCTCCCTGGGCAAACGTACGCAACGCCGGCCACGGGTCTCCGGAGCGTGCCGAGAGGACGGCGAACGCCGCTTTTTCGGGGCGATCCGTCAACGTGCAACCGTTGTGGAAACGGAGAAACCGGCGTATCGATTCGTCGAATTCGGATGCAAGCCAGATTGGCGTATCGCCGTCCGCCAGTGTCAACAACAACGCGGCCATCGCCATCGATAATGGCGCGGGCGCCTCGCAGCGGGCGGCATCCGGCATGGCATGCAAACGTCCCGGATGGGCGAGCGCGTGCAATGCCGTTCGGAACGCTGCTTGCGACCCTTGTACCGGATCAGCAAATCCGGACAGCATCCAGGCGCTTGTGGCGTCGCTGGGGCGGGACGCTTCGGCGCGATGGCGATCCGCGCCGGTATCGATCAACGACGTCGCATCGGTTTGCGTGCATGCCGCTGCATGCGTGCGCGTTTCATTCGGCATGGGTATCATCCTTTGGGCGCTTTGGGTTGGCTGGACCCAGGCACGCCGTTGTTTTCGCCTGCGTCGCCGACATCGTCCTCGGCATCACCTCGCGCGAGCGTAAAGAAATCAACGCGCGATGCCGCGTTTTCCGCTGCGCGTCGTGCGGCACGGGTCGCGCGCGCCGTCTGGAGCGGCGCCAGCACCGCGGCCTGGGTGATCGCATGCCAGTCACTGGTCTGCAGCAATGCGTCGGCAAACGCCGCATGCTCCGCGTGCTGGCGGTTGCGGCCTTGCACGTAGGCCAATCCCAATTCTCCGTTCGGCAATGCCAGCGCGCACCGGGTGACCGTCATTTCACCTAGATTGAACGGCGCGCCATTTCCCCCGGCGCGGCCGCGCACCATGGCCATTCCGGTTTCCGGCGCGCGGATGACACGGAAGCGTGGCAGGTCGTGCGTCCGAGACAGTACATCGAACGCGGCGGCGAGCGCGGCACCGTCAGCGAGGGCCAACTCGCGCATCCAGGCGGTACGGGCCGTGGCGATGTTGTCATGATCGGCCGAGGGTCTGGCGCCGTCGTTCGCGGCGGAGGATAGGGTTTGCATAGGTAGATGTCTATACAACTAGATCGGAGGGACGGTGTCGTGATCGGTTTCGAATGGGCTCATTCAAACGGATCGATATGAAGTTATCGTGACAGCGCGATGCTTTCTAGCGCGATTTCTTCCGCCTGTTTCGCGTAAAATTCGTCATCGATCGGTGGGAAGTCAGGCCCTTTAAGGCGGTACGGTTCTGAAGCCATCGCATGACACGGCACAGGCGCGGCGTAATGCGTCGGATGCAATCGAACTCAACAGGCCCGCTCATGGCGGCATGGCTGGAAAGGCAATATGGTCGAACGTGACACAGGCGTTGCAGTATGGCGGCAAATTGGCGAATCGCTGGCCGAGGACATCCGGGCGCGGCGATATCCGCCAGGCGCGCAGTTACCTACGGAAAACGCGCTTGCAACGCACTATGCGGTGAATCGTCATACGGTTCGTCGCGCGATTGGCGAACTGGCGCAGCATGGACTGGTGCGTATCGAGCGGGGGCGCGGCACATTCGTCGAATCGAGCGCATTGCGCTATGCGATTGGAAAGCGCACGCGTTTTACCGAAACATTGCGGCAACACGGCATGCACGGACAGACCACGGTGATCGATAGCGCCATGTTGACCGATGCAACGATCGCGCGTCATCTTGGTTTGACCCGCCAGGCAAAACTGCTCTATGTGCGTATATGTCGCCACGCGGAAAAAAACCCGGTCAGTGTTTCCGACAACTATTTCGATGCGCGCCGCTTTCCTGGTTTTGTCGATGCCCTACGGGAAACGGCTTCCGTTTCCGTAGCATTCGAACGACACGGTGTCGACGATTACATCCGGCTCTGGTCGCGAATTACCGCGCGCCTGCCGGAAGCCGATATCGCCCGTCTCCTTGACCAACCGAAAATGCGGCCCATCCTTCAAGTCGAGGCCTTGAACGCAGACTTGCAAGGCGCGCCGCTGCAATACACGATTGCCCGTCTCGCCGGTGACGGCGTTGAATTGATGGTGAGTAACGAAGACGTCTAGACATCCGAATGTCATAGTGGGACGTCAGACTGTCCTCTGGCGCGATCGGCATGGTCGCGATCCTGGACGACACTGACCTATCGGAGTACCACATGACGGACGCCCACGCATTGTTATCGCCGCCAGGAGTGGCTTCTGGTGCGCGCGGGATGACACAGCCGCACACCACGCACGGGGTTACCACACTGCGGCCCGCCGCGTTGGGAGGGATCGTTGGCCGTCGTGTGCTGACGCGGGACGGCGTTGGCGCGGCGCGCATGTGTTTCGACGGCGAGACAATAGCCGATGTCGTTTCGGACGCGGGAGCCGGCGCGGCCACCGTCATGTCGCGGTATGACAATATCGATTTCCTCGATGCCGGTGACTTATTGGTGCTGCCGGGCATCGTCGACATCCACGGAGACGCCTTCGAACGTGCGGTCATGCCTCGTCCCGGTGTGCATTTCGACTATGGACACGCTTTATGGGATGTCGATCGGCAGTTGCTGGTCAACGGTATCACTACCGCATTTCACGGCGTGACTGTGTCATGGGAAGGCGGATTGCGCGGAGCATCATACGCCGAGCGCATGTTTGATGCGCTTCATCGGCACGCCAATGTGTTAGGGGCGCGGCATCAGGTTCACCTGCGTTTCGAGACACATAACCTCGATGACGTCGATCGTGCGTGCGCATGGATCGACGAAGGCCGCATCGGCTTCGTTGCATTGAACGACCATCTGCCTTCGATGTACAAGCGCTTGGGAAATGACCGGAAACTGCTGCAATACGCCGACCGGGCGCAATGCGATCTCGACGCGTTTTCACAGCGGATCATCCATGCGCATGCACGTGCCGACGACGTTCCCGCGGCAATGGCCCGACTGGTGAAAACAGCGTTGTCAGCTGGCTTGCGGGTGGCGTCGCATGACGACCCCGACGAAACGGTTCGCCGCGACTATCACGCATTGGGATGCGATGTCGCCGAGTTTCCCTTGAATGTTCCCACCGCCGCGCTTGCGCACTCGCTTGGAAATGCCGTGATCTTCGGTGCGCCAAACGTCGTGCGTGGGGGCAGCCATGTCAATGCGCCGAATGCATTGGAAATGGTGCGTGCGGGCTACTGTAACGTGTTGGCGTCTGATTACTACTATCCAGCGCCCCTGCACGCGGTGTTCATGCTGGTTGCGCAGGGTGTACGGACCCTTGCGGAGGCCTGGCCCTTGGTGTCGGCGAATCCGGCGCTGGCGGCAAACTTGACGGACCGCGGGATGCTGGCAACAGGACAGCGCGCTGATGTGGTCGTCGTCGACGATAGCTTGCCGGGCTTGCCGCGTGTCGTGGCAACGGTGGTCAACGGGCGCATCGTCTTTGCCGACCGTCACTGGGCATTGCGGTCCGGTTCCGCCTCGGCAGTGTTCTCCGATGGCGCGCGGACCAACGCGCGTGAAGAGGAATAAATCGATGAGGCGTTCGGATATGGCGACTATCAAGCGATGTGACGACGATATGTTGCGTGCCGCTGCCGATGGTGCGGGCCCGCAACGGCTGTCGTCCACTGCACGGTTTGCCGTTTATCTTGCGCCCTCTGGGCCTTTTGATGCGCTAGGACGGCAATGGCTGGGAAGAGACGCGCAAACGGGCCAAGCCTTGGCACGTGACTGGGTTGCTGGATTGGCGTCCGACGATATGTTGTTCGGCGCCGGGGGCGATGCGGGTCAGGACGTGATCACGGCGGCGACCGTGGACGCCTGGACAGACGATCCGCGGCGTTATGGATTACACGCGACGATGAAACCGCCCTTTCGGCTCGCGCATGGCCGATCCGCTTTCGCGCTGGATCAGGCGGTGCGGGTCATCGCTACGTCGACAACGCCATTTGATCTGCCATTGCGCCTTGGTTCCTTGCGTGGATTTTTGGCATGGCAACCTGCCGATACCGTCGTCGCGCAAGGGCCATTGCAGCGACTCGCGGATCAGTGCGTGGCGCGGCTCGACGCCTTCCGGGCCGCGCCGACCGATGCCGAACGTGCAAGGCGAATGGCCAGGGGAGAAGGCAAGGACGCATGTTTTGACGTCCGTCAGCAAGCCAATCTCGATCGATGGGGTTACCCTTACGTTTTCGACACATTTCATTTTCATGTCACGTTGACGAGACGGCTGACACCGGAGGCGGAAGCGCGGGCGCGCCGTGCTCTGATGGCGTTAGCTGTGCGGGAAGAGGCGGGGGGGCGATCAGGGATGGTTACCGCGCTTACCGGGGCGGTGATGCCGGTACGCACAATCTCGATTTTCGTGCAGCCTGAGACGGATGCACCATTCGTTGTCGCACGGCATTATGATTTTGATGGCGGCGTGCAGGACGGCGTTGGTGCATGGGCGTTGTCTGATACGACAGAAAGCATTGAAACAGAAGCAGGGCGGCAGAGGGCGCAATGAACGACATTTCATCCGTGGCGCATTCGCGTTCCGTGAAAAGTGCAACCGCTGATGGCGATGCGTCTGGACGTCGTCATTCAGATGTCGCGTCATTGGCGACATCGAGAGCGTCGGAACGCGGCAGGCTCTTTTATTTGATGGGTGCATCTGGCAGTGGCAAGGACAGTATATTGCGCTGGATCGGATCGCGTCTCGATGACAATGACCGCGTGATGGTGGCACATCGTTATTTGACGCGTGCGAGTGATGCGAACGAAGCGGGGCTTACATTAAGCGAATCGGAGTTCAAGCGTCGCGTTCATCTGGGGTGTTACGCACTTCATTGGTGTACCCATGGCGTGCACTATGGTGTGGGCATCGAGATCGATGCATGGCGTGAAAAGGGGTTGAACGTGCTGGTCAATGGTTCGCGTGGACATCTGGGTGATGCGTTCGCGCGTTATCCGGATCTTCACGCTATTGCATTGCGCGTTGATCCAGAAATTCTGGCAACCCGTTTGCGGAAACGCGGTCGTGAAACCGGTAGCGAGGTTGCAGCGCGCCTGGTGCGAGGTATTCAGTCATTCAACGTGCCGCGGCATTGTCTGATGCATGAGGTCCGGAACGATGGTGCATTGGACGAAGCGGCTGCCGCGGTACTGGCATTGGTACGGAATGAATAGGGCATGGCCATGCGCAAGCTGTCCGTCCAAGGTGGCGACAGAGCCCTGGTCATCGGTTAGCGTCACCGCCTGTCGCGATGGCGATTCGCACAAATGACCACGGTGGAAAATGTCGGGGTTGTTGGTACAACGAGCCGCTGTGTCAGCGCGAATCTTTCGATTCTTTACATGGATTTGCGGGCGATGCGGGTCTACGGCATTGCAGGCCAAGTGGGGCGGCTGCGCGTTGAAAGCAGGCGCGGCATGATGATTTTATTTTAGGAGTTGCCCATGAAATCATCCATCGTTCTCATCTGTGCCGTGTTGGCGGTTGCCGTATCGGGTACCGCTTCGGCGGCAGGCTGTTTGAAAGGTGCGGCAGTCGGCGGGGTTGCGGGCCACGTTGCGGGCAAGCACGCGGTGCTTGGCGCCGCGGCGGGTTGCGCTATCGGGCACCACGAAGCGTCCAAGAAACAGAAGGCGGCAAATCAAGCGGCCGCTGCCGGCAACGCACCCGCCGGTCACTGAGCCCACGCGTCAGCGCATGGCGTTGACTGCTTCCTTGTGAAAGCGCATTGCCGGGATAGGTGTTCGAAACGGCTGGGACAGAAACACTCCCGCCTCCGCGACGTCGAGAGGCTTGCTGAACCAGAAGCCTTGAATCGCCGAGCAGCCGTTCTCCATCAAGAATGCCAATTGTTCTGGCGTTTCAACGCCTTCTGCGATGACTTCCAAATTCAACTGCCGACAGAGCGCGACTACGGCACGCGCGATTGTCTGATCGTTCTTGTTATCCGTTACGCCGCGAACGAAAGACTGATCCAGCTTCAGTCGCGCGATAGGGAACGATTTCAAGGCGCTCAAACTTGAATAGCCGGTACCGAAATCGTCGATCGACAGCCGCACGCCCATCTGTTGCAGCACGCGCATGCGGGATACGGCGCGTGGCACGTCCAACATGATGACGCTCTCGGTAATCTCCAATTCGAGATATCCAGGATCTAGGCCGCTGCGCCGCAACGCCTCGGCGACGGACTTGACAAGTCCATCGTCGGCGAATTGGCGCGCCGAAACATTGACCGAGACAATGACCGCGGGATATCCAGCATCCTGCCATGCCTTGTTTTGCCGACACGCTGTTTCCAATACCCAGGCGCCGATTGGTACGATCAAGCCGTTTTCCTCGGCAAACGGGATAAAGGCCGCCGGCATTATTACCCCGTGGCGGGGATGATGCCAGCGGAGTAATGCCTCCATCCCCACCACACGCGAGGCGGCAAGATCAACTTGCGGTTGATAGACCAATCGCAGTTCACCACCATCCAACGCATGTCCCAGCGCTTCCTTGAGGCGCAACTTCTCATGGGCTTGCGAATTCATTTCAGCGGTGTAGGCGCACCAGGTATTGCGACCGTTTTCCTTGGCGCGATACATCGCCGAATCGGCGTTCATCAGCAGTGCTTGCGTGTCGTCACCGTCTTCAGGGAAACGCGCGGATCCGATACTGGCGCTGACACGATATTCTTCGTTCAACAGCTGGACGGGTTCGGCGATGATCGTCCGGACATAGGCGATCGTGCTGGCAAGACCGTCGCCATCATGGGCGGCCGCGCATAGTACCAGCACGAACTCATCGCCGCCGAGCCGCGCGACCATGTCTGCCGGATCGAGTGCCGCCGTCATCCGTTTCGCGATGGTCTTTAATAGTGTGTCGCCGGCGTGGTGACCCAGGCTGTCGTTGATCAGCTTGAAATTATCGAGATCGATAAAGACGATGGTGACGCTGCTGCGATCCTGCCGGGCCTGCGCGAGGACTTCCACCAGCCGCTCGGACAACATCAAGCGGTTTGGCAGCCCGGTGAGCGCATCATGTTTTGCCATATGGCGAATCGTGCGCTCCACTTCGGAGCGTTCGACGGCAATGCCGATCAAGCGCCTTGCTGCCCCGATGGCGTCCAGTTCGGCTTCCGTTGCGTGCCGGGATTCACGCGAGAAGACCACTAATGCGGCAAGCGGACGTGGACCGAGGGGGTGCGCGGCCTGGTTGTCGCCGCGCGCACTCGACGTCCCCCCGTTCTGCTGCGATGCATTGCTATGCGCGAGCACCGGGAACGCCCAACTATCGGTGAAATCGTCCAGGCCACACTGCGTCATGCCGCGATCGAAAGCCGCATCGGTGGCCCGCGACACATGAATGGACTTGCGAAAGTGAATGGCTCGTCCTCCCGGACCCGCACGCGGGCCGACTGGGGCGCCATTCGCTACCTCATAGTATGCAACCGGCAGTTCGCCGATCGCGCCGACTCGCATCGTGGAACCATCCTCAGAACATAGCAGAATCGCGCATCGTGCATTCTCAAGCTGCCCATCGAGCTGTTCGATGAGGTGCGCAAGTATGCGGTCCAGCGGTGTGCTGGTTGCAATCATCTCCAGCAGTCGATTTTGCTGTACGCGCCGCACGTCGGTGAGTTTTTGCGCGCTGATATCGCGTATGATCGACACTAGGCCATCCTCCAACCGCACAACCTGACGATGTAGCCAGATTTGCGTTCCATCCGCACGGTGATGGAGCCATTCCGTGGCGTCGGTCTGACCAGTGATGGCGACCGTGGTCAATGCGGCATAACCGTCGGGGCCGCAGAGATTGGACGATACCGGATCGATACGCCGCCCAATCAGCGACATTTGCGACTCACCGAGCAATTGGGTTGCACGCCCGCTGGCGGCGGTAATGATGAAGGCGGTGATGCCTTTTTGTGAGCGCCACAGCGTGCGTAGTACCACGAAGCCATCGAGGCTTGCCTCTGACGCGGCGAAGTAGGTCCGCTGGATGCGTCGCGTGTTCCGGCGACTACGCGCGAGCTGCCAGCTCATTCCGGTCAGCGTCGCCGTGAGCAACGCCAAGGCAATGCTGGCAATGCATGCCGATAACAAATACGTTTGTCGGCTGGCCCGATACCCGGCCATCTGCTCGTCCGCGGACAAGCCAACCACGGCTGTCAGGGGGAAGTCGTGCAGCGCCCGCACACTGGTAAATCGCAGGATGCCGTCCCCCCAGCGTGTCAGCGTGACCTCATCCGATAAATGGGCAATGGCATTGGCCGCAGCGTTATCGATCAATGTATTGTGTTCCAATCGGTGCGACTGCCGATTCGTGCCGCCCGGACTCTTGCATCGTTGTCGGCGAGCAGGAGCATACCCGCCTCTCCCATGCGGGTATCGTCATAGCCGCTGGTGAAGTAGTCCTTGTCCACGCACAACACCACGACACCGACAAATCCGCCAGCTGCATTGTGCAACGCCCGGGTGAACGTCACTTGCCCTTTTCTCATACTGGGGTCTTGCGTGCTGTCCGTCACTGCCGTTGGGTTCTCGTCGGCTGACGCGTCGACGGATAGTTCGCGGGTCACGTCGCGCGCCCGCGCTTCCGGCAGCTTGCCATCATTCAATCCGGTACGTCGGAGCAGCGGGGCGCCCGTGCCGTGATGGCGTATGGTGGCATGCTCGCCAGTAGACGCGTGCGCGCGCGGGTCTTTCCGCCCGCCCAGCTTGCTTTGATGATCACGCGCGGCCTTGTGTGTTTCCGTGTCAGCATGGTGACGCCTGACATTGTGCGGGGAGTGGCGTACGGCATCTCGCCAATTGCCCAGTGTCGTCTTGGTGGCCAGCGTCGGTTTGACGGGGGGCAATGGATTGCCTGACCGTGCGCGCACCGAGGTGAAAAAAAACCGGTCTGCGATACTGTTGCCGTCATGAAGAAATTCGCCATTGCTATCTCGTACGATCCCGTGGGCGTCGGAGATCGCGAGCGCGAAGACCACCGAGGGCGGCAACAGGCCACGTTTTTCGTAATCGCGCAGTCGCGTATGAGGAGACTGCTTCACATTGAACTCCAGCATGCGGAGCGTCTGATCGATATACACGAGGTTGCGTTGCAACTGCGCTTCATACGTATCGGATAATTCCCGGACGTTTTGCATCGCGGCCCGGGATGCCGCCACTTCCTCGACGCGTAGCAATCGATAGACGGAGAGCCAGCCGACGGCGAGCAGGATCAGACAAAAGATCGGCAACAGAATATGCGTATCGGTGAGTCGCGAGCGTGCGCCGCGTGTTTCCACGCGTTCGCGAAAATGATCCGGACGCAATGCACGTGTGTACTTCATCGCAGATGCAGCACGACTTTGACTGTACTGTCTACGTTACTCGCTTCGAGGTAACCAATGCCGCCAGGGGTGGTTCGCACGAAGTTTTTCACGGCATCAGTGCTGCCTGCTTCGCGAGGCGGCTTGCCACGCCCCGTAAATATCAGGCGCGACCAATAGGCTTTCATCTGCGCCGGCGATCGGCCGCAGAGTACGATGTAAAAGCGATCCCGCACTTCGCTGCGCTCTGGCGCGTCTGTCGGCGGCGCGGTTGTCCCGTTCGGAAGACTGGCGCTTCGATCGAGGAAAATGTTGGCAACCTGATCCTGATCCAACTGCGTGACGGTGCTATTTGCCGCGACCACAACGACAAGATCGGTATCGGCATGACCTGCTTGCATCGCCATCCAGATTCCAATGCCAATCAATGCGCTGCGTAGCGTTCCGTTAAGCGATTTGAACGAGAAGATCATGGCGCCCCCTCGTCAAAACACAAAATCGAGCGCGATACCGAGGACATTCGTCCCGGTTCCGAGCTGATATGTGGGTTGCAGGTTCATCAGGTTGCCACTGGAATTAGCTGGCAAACCTATGTGATCGTATTGCACCTTCAAATCAATGTTGTGGGCAACGTCCCAGCGTACGCCGGCTGAAAAGGTGTGCTGTCCTTGGTTGGCGTTCGGTGTCAGCGTAGAGCGCTGCATCGAGTAGGAGCGTGAATACGTGAGGAAGGGCGTGAACTTTCCAATACGATAGCCACCGGTGATATAGGCCGCCAGGTAGCCAGGGGTAATATTGTCGCTGGTGACGCGTGCGATTTCAGATTGGACAAACCATTTCCCCGGATCGTAGCTGACCGAGATACTGGTAGACGAACCGGGTAGCGAGTCGTACGGCGGTGGGAATGCGCTTATCGCGATAGTGCCTTTGATATAGGCAACACGTCCAGTAAAGGCGCCATACTCGAATGTATCGAAGGCGCCATATACGCGTTTCGTCTGGACGCGATAATTGCCAGGTATGGCATGGAAAGCCGAGGTCCCTATCATGAGACGCACGGTATTAACGGCTTGCCCGATACCAAATGCGTACGATACATCGGCACCGTCGCTATTGGTGATCGGCTCACTATTATAGACTTCGTTTGGTGCGTGCAGCCACGGATTGGCGTATCCGACGTTACGGAAATCAGAGTTCGCGAACGTCGGGATCTCGATTCGGCCAACACGAACGCTGAAATTGGGCGTCACCGCGTATTTGACATTCGCCCATTCGAGATGCGGTACGAAGCGGTTGTCATAGCCTTGCTGTGCCAGCACCTGCACCACCGCGCTCAGTCGGTCCGTAAATCGTGCGGCGAGTTGTACACCGAATATACTGGTGTTTGCGATATCGTATCGGCGCGAACGGCCGGTTCCGGTCGGCTGGAAGGCACTATTGACGACATCGGCGGATTTCAGCGTGGAATGCGATACGCCCAGCGTGCCGAAACCACTCAGCGTGAAAATATCCGCGAGGCCAGGGTTCGTCGGCCACTTCGTGGTGGTTGCGCTGGCGGATTGTGCCGCGGCCGGATTGGCCATTCCGGCATCCGATTGGGGGGCAATTGACGCGGACTGGGTTTCTGTCCCTGCTTCTGAGCTGCTCTGAGTCTGGACAGCGGCCAATGACGCGTGGTCCTCGCTATCCGTGCCCGCCGTCGAAGCGGCATAGGCAGGCCAAGCGATGGCATACACTGTGGCCGCACCCGCCAGAAAGGCGGATCGCAGCCCACGGACGACCGTAATGAAGCTGACCCGATCGCTTTTCATAATTTCAAGGCAAGCACTTGCCGGTTATCGCACTATCAAACGACCCTGGCGACTGGAAGGCAACGTGCGCCGTAGCGACGTGATTGCCTTGGAAGTACGCGGCCGCGCGAAAATGCGTATCGCGGAGCAACGCGCATTTCTGGGGTATCGCTTCACATAACGGCAAGCGCGGCGTAAACTTTAATACGACTGTTTGATTTTTTTTGTAACGATCTACGATATCAAAATCCGTCCCGGATGCCGATTTGCCCGCCAGATAGCGTCACTCGGCTGGGTGTGGTGAAGTGGCGGCGTCACTGGCTTGCTGCGCGGTCCCAATATTCGGGTACGGCATGTTCGCGCGTAGAAAAGCGTTTGCCCGCCGATGTATCACGGCTGACCCTCAAACATGTGACGTATGGCCTTTGCCACGTGCCGGCGCCACCATACAGCGGTCGTGGAGCGTGCGCGAATTTTCCGTCGATCCTCGGGACGATGACGCCCCTCTCGGCTGCCGGGGAGCAAAAGCTGCACAGCATAACGACCGCTATGTAATACCGATCGATTGATGACTTGGAGTGTTTCACGATGCCGTTGCTGAACGAATTTCACCAGCCTGTGGGTGCACCAATGCCCTATTGGACACGCCGTGCGACGCCGTCGCGGGTGACCCTGACAGGGCGTTTGTGCGAGGTCACGCCGTTGGATGCGGCGCGGCATGGCCCCGCGCTCTTCGACGCGTATCAACAAGCGCCTGATGGACGTGATTGGACTTATATGATGGCGGGACCGTTCGATACGCTTGAATCGTATCAAGTGTATTGCGAACGCATCGCGAGGATGGACGATCCACTGCAGTTCGCTGTAATCGACTTATCCACGGGAAAGCCGGTTGGTACGTTCGCGCTGATGCGAATCGATCCGGCGAACGGCGTTATCGAAGTGGGGAGCGTTGCGTTCTCGCCGCGCATGAGACGGACGGCGCTGTCGACTGAGGCGCATTACCTGCTGATGTGTTATGTGTTCGAGGATCTTGGCTATCGGCGTTATGAATGGAAATGCGACAACTTCAACGCACCGTCTAAAAACGCAGCCGAGCGCCTTGGGTTTCGGTTTGAAGGCGTTTTCCGGCAAGCTGTGGTGTATAGAAATCGTACACGCGATACCGCCTGGTTCTCCATGCTCGATGACGAATGGCCCGCGCGCCGCGCCGCGTTCGAGGCGTGGTTGACGCCTGACAATTTCGACACGGCCGGGCAGCAACTTCGAACATTGCAAGCGATACGCGACATCTCTTAAATATAAAGCAAGGTGCACGGAGGAAGATCTGCGCCATCGGGGGCGATCTATCGAAAGCAGTCGTGCAATATTACTGCGGCGGTCATTCTGGACAGCCATTTCGAGAGCGCCGAAGTCATTCGGTAAATCGCGTGGACCGGCTTGCGAATGATTCTCTTATGCAGGTAGCAGCTTTGCATTGCCGCTTTTAATGTTTGTTCTTGGAATCGGTGACCGTTACGATAGCGCGTTCTTATCGGTTTCGGGGATGTCGCGCAATGAATAGCAGAAGAAAAATTTTTAAACTTCTTGGTGTTTCGGCGCTGCTTGGCAGTGTCATGTCTGGTGGTATTGCCATGGCGGCGGAGCAGACGCTCCGCGTTGGTATCATGTCAGGCGAGGATGAAGATGTCTGGCGTGTGGTGAGCGAGAACGCGGCGAAACATGATCTGAAGATCAAGATCACGACGTTCAACGACTATACGCAACCGAACGAAGCACTCGAAAGGAAGGATCTGAACGCAAACGCATTTCAGCACAAGCCTTACCTGGATGCGCAAGTGAAAGCACAGGGCTATCACATTGTTCCTGTTGGCTATACTTATGTCCAACCAATCGGCCTGTACTCCCGGAAATGGACGTCTGTCTCGAAATTGCCGGACAATGCGGTCATTTCGGTACCCAATGATCCAAGCAACGAAGGGCGTGCCTTGCTTCTGCTACAAGCACAAGGGGTCATTACGTTGCGGTCGAACGTGGGTTTACTCCCTACGGCATCGGACATCGATAAGAATCCGAAGCACATTCGCGTGAAGGAATTGGATTCAGGCATTGTTGGACGTTCGATCGACGATGTCGACGCCGCGGTGGTCAACACCGATTGGGCGATCAAGGCGGGCATCAAGATCCCGCAAGAGCGGATTGCGCAAGAGCAGGTGTCGGCAAATCCTTACCGTAATTTCATTGCCGTGCGCCAGGAAGATGCGCATGCGCCGTGGGTCAGCGCCTTGGTGCAAAGCTACCAGCAGCCGAACGTCGCCGCGGCGATCTTGAAGGTGTACCACGGCGCCACGCTGCCTGCATGGGATGGCGCGTCGCAAAAGTAACCGGACCAATTGGCGATCCACGGTGCATTGACCCGACTCGGCTATAATGCCGCGTCTATATCGTTGAGAGTCAATCGCATGAGTCGGCTGTTTCTTGCCCCGATGGAAGGACTGGCAGACGACGTACTACGTGATGTGCTGACTCGCTCCCGCGGCTTCGATGGTTGCGTGTCAGAATTCATTCGCGTCACCAGTTCGGTGCTGCCGCCGCGTGTCTATGCGCGGGAGGCATCTGAAGTATTGAACGGCGCGCGTACGCCTGGCGGCACGCCTATGGTCATTCAACTGCTTGGCAGTGATCCGATATGGATGGCGCGTAACGCAGCGCAAGCAGCCAGGCTTTCACCATGGGGGATCGATCTGAACTTCGGTTGTCCAGCGAAAGTGGTGAATCAGCATGGCGGCGGAGCCATGCTGCTGGCTGATCCGCAAAAACTATACGATATTGTATCGGCGGTGCGTGCCGCGGTGCCAGCTTCCGTACCGGTAACGGCAAAAATGCGGCTTGGTATCGCCGACACGTCCCAGGCGATTGATTGTGCAATGGCTTTGGTGGACGGGGGCGCGCAGTCCCTCGTGGTACATGCACGCACCCGCGATGACGGCTACAAGCCACCTGCGCACTGGGACTGGATTGCGCGTATCGCCGCAGCGGTGAAGGTGCCGGTTATTGCGAATGGGGAAGTATGGACGGTAACGGACTGGGAGCGGTGCAGGGACGTCAGCGGATGCCTTGATGTCATGATCGGACGCGGTGCCGTGTCCGATCCGTTTCTCGCAATGCGCATACGAAGAGAAATGGCATGTTCACCCCATGCCGATGAATGGCCGATCGTATTACGCGCGCTATTACACTACGTGGAAGCGTTGCGTACACGTGGCACGATCCATCACGCGCACGGACGCGTCAAAAAGTGGCTCGGCTACCTTCAGCGTACCTGGCCGCAGGCAACGGTGTTGTTGGCGGCCATCCGATCCCTGCAGGACGTGGAACAGGTTCTCGCGGTCATTCGCCAAGGACTGCATGGTGTTCCTCCTTGAACGTAAGTCCTGCATATTATTCATGCGAAAGGAACGTTCCGCGATCATTTCGTCGCCCGCGCGTTTGTTTCTCGGTTGCCCTTATTCCCCAAATGATAGTGGCGCCAATCCTAAATTCGACCGCAGCGTTGTACCTTCATATTCGGTCCGAAAGAGTCCACGCCGCCGAAGCTCCGGCAGCAACAGTTCAGTCATGTCATCGATCCCCTGTGGCAAGGTTGCCGGGCAGATGTTAAACCCATCGGCGGCGCCATGCTTGAACCACTCTTCCATGTCGTCCGCAACGTCTTCGGCTGTTCCTATAATGGCCCGCCCTGAATTTGCCGCCGCAACATGCTTGTAAAGCTGACGCAGCGTAAAATGCTCCCGTGCCGCCAGGTCCAGTAAGTTTCGGCCGATGCTATGTACCTCCTTGCTCGTGATGTCCGGTACCGGACCGTCCAAGTCATAGCCCGACAGATCCCCGAATTGATTATACAAAATGGACAAGCCTGTTATCGGATGGATCAGTTCCTGCAACTGGTCGAATTTGTCCTGTGCTTCCTGGCGTGTTTTGCCGATATAGGGAGTCAGGCCAGGCATGATCAGCAGCTCGTGTCGCTGACGGCCGTATTTTGATAAACGGGATTTGACGTCGTCGTAGTACTTTCTAGCGGATTGAAGATCCAGCGTGCTGCTATAGACCACGTCCGCGCTCTTTGCCGCGATCTCTCGTCCTGGTTCCGATGCACCAGCTTGTACGATCACGGGGCGCCCTTGCGGCGTCCGCGCGGAATTCAATGGACCACGAACGCGAAAATGCTTTCCCTTGTGATGGGGCGTATGCAGTTTCGACTCATCGTAGAAGATGCCACTTTCCTTGTCGCGAATGAATGCATCATCTTCCCAACTGTCCCATAATGCCTTGACGACATCAACGAACTCGTCTGCACGCTCGTAGCGTTCATCGTATCCGAGGTGTTCGTCACGGGAGAAATTCCACGCTTCCTGCTGAGACCACGATGTGACGACGTTCCACCCCGCGCGCCCGCCACTGATGTGGTCGATCGATGCATATTTTCTGGCAATGTGAAACGGTTCGTTGTAGGTGGTCGAAGCGGTTGCAACTAGCCCTATATGGGATGTACATGCGCCGAGCGCGGCCAACAGCGTGAGCGGCTCGAGTTCCGCATTCTTCATGTCGCGTGCCAGCGACCCTTTCGGATTGTCGTCGGCACGAATACCAATGCCATCCGCGAAGAAGACCATATCCAGCTTGGCGGCTTCCGCTTTTCTTGCGCTATTCAGAAAATAGTTGAAATCGATCGCGCCACCCGCGGGGACATCCGGATGTCGCCACGCGGCAATGTGATATCCCAAATAGCGCATCGAGAGGCCGAGCCTCATTTTGGCATCCTGTGTCATGTCGTTACCTGCAAGTGATGAATAATCGATGAAGCGTTATGCGTTCAGCGTAGGAAAACGAAAGCGGTCGATGGCGAAGGCATCCAGGTTCAATGACGCGTTGCCGTCGAGAACCAGTTCCGATACCAGCTTGCCACAGCCTGGGCCCATCTGAAACCCGCTGCCGCAATAGCCAAATGAGTAGGTAAGGTTGGAGGCCTGCTTGCTTCGCGAGATGATCGGAAGAGAATCCTCGGTGAACGCCTCCACGCCAGCCCACGCCCGATTGATGCCGAGATTGCGAAGATGCGGGAACAGATCGGTGACCGTCTGTGCGCTCTTCACCAAGCGCGCAAAGTCGACTTCGCCATGCCGCCCCGGCAGATCCGCGATGCCGATCAGCTTGCCGCCGATAACGACCGTCCCGTTGTCGAATTGCTTAAACGACAGCGGACGCCCGGTTGCACCCAACGTTGCTCGGCAAAACGGCGCCGTACGATGCGTGACCATCAGCATCAATCCCTCAGGATGAACCGGGACAGGTTCCCCAACCTGTTCCGCAAGCACACCGGCCCATGCGCCGGCTGTCACGACCAGATGATCCGCAGAGAAAGTCCCGGCCGCTGTCCGTGCGTGCCACCGCTCACCCTGTTGCGTGATCTGCGTGACGGGTGTGCCTTCATGGAAGATCGCACCGTTCCGTTGGGCGGCGCGCCGGAATGCCGTGGTGGCTCTGTACGGCAGCGCATAGCCATCCGCTTCAACCCAGATTGCACCGGTGACATGGGGTGCGAGGTGAGGCTCCAAGGCCAGGACTGCGTCACGCGCGATGATCTTTTCGTGCGTGAAACCGTGTGCCCGCAACAGATCCACGCGGTCCTGGCACGTTTTCAGTTCGGCTTCGTTTTCGGCAATTTTCATCTGGCCCGAAGCGACGAATCCCGCATCGTCGCCGACCAGTTCCGGCATCCGATGCCATATTTCACGCGACATCAACGAGAGCGGAATTTCGGCAAGGTGGCGTCCCAAAGAGCGGACGCCACCCGCGTTCACGCCAGAGGAATGCCGTCCTACATAATCAGCTTCCAAGACGGTCACCCGTACGTCACGTTGCGTCAGATGGAAGGCACTGCTGGCGCCGTGTATACCTCCCCCCACCACCAGGACGTCGGTATGCATGGTCGCCCCGGCATCGGCTGCGACGCTATGCGTGGTGCCGGGCAAGGTGGGCGCAAGGTATGGCTTACTCACCAGCAAGCTCCCCCAATGTCAGTGGCTTGATAGGTGGCCGCAGACGAAAATAGCCGACTGTTTCTGGTGAGACATTGCGCGCATCGGCGATGAGTTCCGTGACCGTAAGGCCGCACATGCGGCCCTGACATGGCCCCATGCCGCATCGTCCAAAGGACTTGACTTGATTGGGCCCGGTACATCCAAGACCGACGAAATCCCGAATCTGACCTGCCGTCACTTCCTCGCAGCGACAAACTATCACGCTGTCCTCGGGAATGCGATTCGCCTTTCTCGGGCGGTAAAGGCTGTCCAGGAATGGCCGGATGCGGAGGGTGCGGGTAAGCGCCCGCTGGAGTTCGTCGAGTCGACTATCGCGCGACGTTGATTCGGCGGCGCCGAGTTGAGTGGCAATTTCCCACGCCACCTTTTCACCGCCGAGTATGGCTGCCTGCGCGCCGCCAATGCCGGCACCGTCTCCTGCAACGAAGATGCCGCTTGCGTCCGTTTCTCCCCAGGCGTTGGTCACAGGCGTAAAACAGAGCTGCGCATCGTCCCACCGATGGCGCACGCGTAGCGCATGCGTGAATTGCGTATCGGGCACCACGCCCTGATGTAGCAGGATCACATTGGCGTCGATTCTGTGGGCTTTGCCATTGACGGAAAAGTGCAGCGCCGCGGCATGCTCGTATCCTGAAGGGTCTATGCGGCCTTCGATGCCAAGCGTGTCCGCTGCTTCGAAGATGGGAACGCCGCTATTCCGTAGTTCACGCAGCATCCGCAATCCTTTGCCAAGTGCGGGCCAGGAACGCAACGCGGCAAGAATATGGCGTTTCGCGCGCCAACGGTCTTTGTGGCGCGTGGTGTCGACCAAGGCGCGGATCGGGATGCCGGCTTGCAGATATTGCCATCCCAAAAGATAAAGCAGCGGACCGCACCCAACGAGCACGGGCGGATCGCCAGGCACCTGACCGGCACTTTTCAATAGAATTTGCGCCGCACCGGCGGTCAAGACCCCTGGCAGGGTCCATCCCGGAATCGGGAAGGGCCTTTCCACGGCACCGGTGGCCAGCACGATGCGTTTGGCCGCGAAACTGGCGACCTTGCCATTTTTAAGGTAATGAACGTTTTTCTCGCGGGTGACCTGCCATACCGAAGCATGCGGTTCGTAGCCTGCGCCGGATGCGGCGAATGCTCTCGCCAATACCGCACCCGCCGCATAGTCTTCGCCGAGCATGGCCCGCCGATTCGCGTCGCTGCGTTCAATAGCACGATAGATTTGTCCACCGACGGCCGCTTGTTCGTCGAGCAATACCACGGACAGCCCTTGGATGGCAGCCCGCGTCGCCGCGGCCAGTCCGGCAGGTCCCGCTCCGATGACGACGACATCACGCGCTTCATGGCTCATCGCGCTACCTCCCCCTTGGAGGCGATCGGATTCAGCTCGTGTGCGCCTTCTTGTGATCGGATACGCATGCCATCCCGCGCCTCAATCAAACAGCTTTGCCGGCTTGGGACGCCATCGACCTCGACGAGGCATTCAAAGCATGCACCCATCATGCAATAGGGTGCGCGCGCCACCCCGGACACGGAGCTCGATCGAAAGCGTTGTATGCCGACGGCAAGCAAGGCCGCCGCAATCGACCGTCCGGATGGAACGGAAAACGGCTGGTCGTTAAACCAGATGGTGATCGACTCAGTTGACACAGGCGCCAGCGACGGTAGCGTGATGAATAGCGGTTTGGTAGTCATGGCAGGGTAGATTTCACGGCGTTTCCGGTGGAAATACAAGCATCGCGCTAGGCGGGTCGGCGGAGCGTCATCGTGCCTCACCGATCAGAATGCGATCCAGGCCGACCAGACGGTCCATCAGTATCATGAGGACGACGGTACCAAAGATGATGACGGTGGATACGGCGGCGACTAGCGGATCGATGGTCTGGGCAATCTGGTTGTACATCGCGACCGGAAGCGTAGTGGTGCCGGGCGTGGCCACGAAAATCGTCATCGTCAATTCGTCGAAACTCTGAATGAATGCGAGCAGCCAGCCACCGGCAATACCGGTACGGATCATCGGGAGTACGATACGGCGAAACACGGTAAAGCGGCTGGCGCCACATGAAAGCGCTGCATTTTGTGCATCCCGGTCGAGGCCGATGGCCGATGACAGGATCAGACGCAGCGCATAGGGAAACACAATGATTACATGCGCGGCGGTGAGCGATGCAATCGAGCCGTTCAACCCTAGCAATGACAGGAAACGTAGGAAAGCAATGCCCAGCACGACTGCCGGGATCATCATCGGCGACAGCAGGAAGCCGCTGAGCGCGCCGCGTCCGGGAAAGCGGTAGCGCGCGATGCCTAGCGCGGCTGGTGTGGCCAGCACGACGCCGATGGTGGCCGAGGCAAATGCGAGCTTGATCGAAAGCCAGAACGCGTCGATGATGTCCTGATTCTGCGCGATGGATCTGAACCATCTCAGTGACGCACCATCGAAGGGCATGGAAATATAGCCTTTCGCCGTGAAGGACACGGCGATTACCGCAATCAACGGCGCCGCGATAAATACCAGAAATAGCGCATTGAATGCGAGTCCAACAGGGCCGTTACGTTTCATCGCTCACTTACTCGAAGATATGCTTGTAACGGCGTTCCGCCAGGCGGCTGCATCCCATGACAATGGCGACGTTCGCGATCAGCAACAATACGGCGATGGTCGCCCCCAATGGCCAATTCAACGTTCCAAGGAATTCATCATAGGCCGCGGTTGCCACCACTTTCAGGCGGCGCCCCCCGATCAGTGCAGGTGTTGCAAATGCTGAAGCAGACAGAGCAAACACGATGATCGATCCTGAGAGAATCCCTGGCATCAGTTGGGGAAGGACCACGCGTCTCAAAACGGTGAGGGGCTTTGCGCCCATTGACAATCCGGCCCACTCGACTTGCAAGTCCAGCTTTTGCAGGTTCGCCCAGACAGACATCACCATGAACGGCACAAGTACGTGGGTAAGCGCAATCGTGACACCGATCATCGTAAAAACCATTCGGACGGGAGCGGACGTGATATGGAGCGCCTGCAGCACGTCGTTGACGATGCCGTTATTTCCAAGCAGGATTTGCCATCCCAATGTCCGAACCACGACCGAGATGAGCAGTGGCCCGAGCACCACGAGAAGGCAAAGTGATTGCCACGGTTTTCTCATCCGTGCGAGGACGATTGTTTCTGGCACGCCCAGGACGATTGCAAGGAAGGTTACCGATATCGCCAGGCCTGCGGTACGCAAAAAGATCTCTCCGTAATAGGGGTCGGTGACGACCTCGATATAGTTTGCGATCGTGTAGTCGGGCAGGGTGCCGTGCGTGTTGCTGAAGGCGTGGAATGAGAGGATAAATATGAGTAGCAATGGCACCAGTAGCAGGCCGCAAAATAGCAGTAATGCCGGAAAGGACAGTAACCATGGCGTCGCGCCGGCGCGTGTTTGCTCGACATTAGCCATGGAGAGGATCCTGATCGAGGACGCGTAAATCGTCGTCGGTCCAGTGCAGGCCGACGTGAGCGCCTTCGTCCGGCGGCAAGACGCCGTCATTTGGACGGGAGATGTTGATCTGGCCTAGTGGCGTGTCGACTTGCAAAAGCCATTGGTTGCCGACAAATACGCGTGTAACAATCACGCCCTGTGTCCTTGCCGGACGGGGCGTGCCGTTTTCTGAAGAGGTATCGCCATGCAGATGGACTTTTTCAGGACGCAGGTACACATGGACGTCGCCCTGGACCAGACGTCCTTCATGGGGAACGGTCATCATCGTTCCTGTCACATCCACCTCCGCGCAGCGTAGATTGCGTCCCGTGACCTTGCCTGAGAACGTATTGATTTTTCCCAGGAACGACGAGGCAAAGGGGGTTTTGGGGCGCTCGTACGCTTCGAATGGCGTGCTGATCTGGGCAATGCCGCCGCGATGCATCACGGCAATCCGGTCGCTCATCGTCATGGCTTCCACCTGGTCGTGCGTTACCAGGAGGGTCGTAATCCCGAGCTGGCGTTGGATGCCGCGTAACTCGATGTGCATCTCGTCGCGAAGCTTGGCATCGAGGTTCGACATCGGCTCGTCGAGTAACAATAGCGCCGGTCGCATCGCGAGGGCCCGGGCAATGGCAACACGTTGCCGTTGACCGCCCGAAAGCTCCTTTGGGTAGCGGCTATTCAGTCCCGTCAACCGGACTAGTTCAAGCGCTTCTTCGATTCGCTTGCGTCGCTCGGCCTTCGGCACACGTTGCATCTCGAGGCCGAAACCAACATTACCGGCCACACTCATATGCGGAAAGAGCGCATAACTCTGGAACACGATTCCCATGCCGCGTTTTTCCGCGGGCAAATGCGTAATGTCGCGTCCGTCGAGGTGAATGCTGCCGGTGGTCGGCGTGACGAAGCCGGCAATCATTTGCAGTGTCGTCGTTTTTCCGCACCCTGACGGGCCCAGCAGTGATACAAACTCTCCGCGTTCGACGCCAAGATCGATCTGCTCGATCGCCGTGTAGTCGCCGTAGCGTTTCGAGATGCCCTTGAGAGTCAGGAAAGTCATGGGTTCTGTAATGTTCGATGACCGGACGTATGCCACGTATGGCCGGTCTGGTGTACTCAGCGTTCGACGTTACGATTCCAGCGTTGCGTCCATTCGTTCCGGTGCTGATTGATCGTCGCCCAGTCCATCGCCACCAGTCTTGATACTTGCTCCGGGCCATAGGGTACTTTCGCGGCCACTTCCGGGGTCAACTTGACGTTCCGATTGGTTGGGCCAAAGCCTACCGCCTGCGCCTGCAGCGCCTGCACATCGGTGCTCAACAGATACTGGATGAATTGTTGCGCGAGAGCGTCCTGGCCGCTACCCGCCACGGAGCACGCCCCCACTTGCAACGCGACGCCGCCTTCCTTGGGATAGAAGAATTTCAATGGGAAACCGGTGTTCTGCAGGGCGACCGCACGACCGCTGCCATAAGGCGCGATAATGACGTCGCCACTTTGCATGAGGCCGTCCATCTCGCCCGGCGTGGTGGGCCACGACAGCACATTCGGGGCTACTTGTGTCGACATCACCTTGAATCCGGGGTCGATATCCTTTTCACCGCCGCCATTCATACGGGCCAGCATGACCAAGGCATGGAGGCCATAAGTGTTGGTGATAGGCGGGACGCCCAGCTTACCTTTGTAATGCGCATCCGTCAGCGCTGCCCACGAGTCCGGCGGCGGCAGGCCTGCTTTCTTGAAGGCATCGGCGTTGTAACCGATTCCGGTGGCGACCATTCCGATCCCCACTGATTCCGGACCCAGCTTGGCAATTGGATACAGTTCCTTCATGACTGGCGCATCCTGCAACTTCGCGCATAAACCCATCTGCATCGCTTGATACATCGGACCATCGTCCATGATGGCAACGTTGATCTGTTCGTGACCTTTTTGCGCTTGCAGCTTTGCCAGCGTGTCGCTGCTGTTGCCGGCAACGTAGACAATCTTGACGTCATGCGCTTTTTCAAAGGGCGGGATGATTTTTTTCTGATACAGGTCCTGGCTTGAGCCGCCCACATTGGCCAGATACAACGTGGTCTCGGCGTGGGCGGTGGCGCCATGCAGCGCACCGAGGCAGGCGAGGGCGGTGATCAAGGAGGTGAGGCCCGGCTTCAACGATGCGCGGCGATGGATGTGCTGCGTATGCTGCATGGACAAACTCCTGAATGGCGGGATGAGGCCGGAACTGCGGGATCGACTCTCAGTTTCAAATAGTCAATACATAGCGTCCAATAAGAATAAAATGCCAATCTATACCGAATTGATATGGGTTGGCGACGATGAATCTGAAACAAATCGAGGCGTTCCGAGCGGTGATGGTGGCGGGATCGATGACAGCGGCCGCGAAAGATCTTCACACCTCGCAGCCGAATATCAGCCGGCTGATTTCGCAACTGGAAGGAGCGGTCGGATTGACCTTGTTTGAACGCTCGGGCGTCCGGCTCATTCCCACCACCGAAGGCAACGCGTTCTACCGGGAGGTGGAGCGCGCCTATGTCGGGCTGCAAGGTCTTTCGCTCGCCGCCGCGCAGATCAGGACGCTCGGCAGTGGCAGATTGCGTATTGCTTGCGTCCCCTCGGTCGGCATGACCTTGGTGCCGCGCGCCATACAGCGTTTTCAGGAAGCCCATCCAGGCGTTACCGTTAGCTTGCATGTGAACACCTCGGGAACGGTCAACCACTGGGCCAGTTCGCAGTTTTGCGATATTGGCATCGCGGTGTTCTCGAGTGAGGCGTCGACTTGCGAGACGGTATTCCTGGCCAGTCACGCGGCCTGTGCGGTACTGCCCGCTGGTCATCGTCTTGCCAGCAAGGCGGCGATTACCGCTCACGACTTCGAGGGCGAGGCGTTCGTTTCCTTATGTAACGGGGATGGCACGCGTACCCTGATGGACGATGTCTTCGAGCGTGCCGGGGTGACCCGGGTGTTAGCCGCTGAGGCGCAATATACGGCCATCTGTTGTGAGATGGTGCGACTGGGCATGGGCGTGACGCTCGCGCATCCGATTGTCGCGCGGGACTTCGCGGGCAGCAATATTGTCATCCGGCCGTTCAAGCCGGAGGTGTTTTTTCCAATCTATTTGCTCTATCCGTCGAAACAGCCAACGGATCGGCTCACACTGGCTTTTGTCAGCGTCTTGCGTCAAGTACTTGCCGAAGTGACCGCGGAGGCGAAAAATCTGGCCAAGCGTCGCCACTGAAAGAAGCGGTAATCGCGCATTGGCGTAGGGCCGTTTTTGTTGATCTGGTGTCTGGATGCGTTGCGCCACAGAGCATGCAAAATCGTCTCCTCAGGCGAATGTCCATGCGACTCGTTCGGGCGCCTGCTGGTGTGCTGGTTGGTAAGCTGATTGCGGAAGGGGCGGTGACACTCGGTTTTCAGCAGCTTGCCGATTCTACGAACGTCTCTGGCATTGCCGTCTTGGACCCGTTACCGGATGATGTTCAATTGCATACCGTGTTGTCGGGCGCGATATGCCGCGCGGCCAAGCATGCGGACGTTGGAAGGCATTTTTTGTCTTTCCTCGTGTCGGAGCCGGCTATTGCAGTGAAGCGTGCATTCGGCATGGCACCAGCCTAGCCGTTTGAATTGGCCGCGCCGGCTTGGGCCTGTCGCGTCCGCCATCCATATCTCCACCGTGCCGAACGCGCATCGAATATCGTGCTGGCCGGGTCAGCCCATCGCCTGGTTCAAGATGGCATAGTGCGCGTAGACCGTTTCTGCCGGGCGGGATGCCGCGTGACTTTTCCCGGCATGGCGCACCATTTTCACGCCCGTATCCACATTGGCAAGGCCGCACTCGATAAGCCAAGCGCTGAGCGTGGGATTGCCCGGAACGTCAACACGGATGAAGTCACCTTCGTGCCGTGCAAGCCAATACGAAATCAATACCTTGGCGCGTCTATCGTCGGTGTCTTGTTCGGCGAACACCGGACCGATCACGTAACCACGTCCGAAGCGTCTGAAGAAAGCGGAGCCAATGATGTTCCCATTGCGTTCCAATACCACGGTCTTAGCCAAGCGATACAGCGCGGCAAACGTCGCACTGTGATCGATTCCGGTGCTGATGCGCGCGATCTCGATGATGCGAGATAGATCGTCCACTGTCCCTTCGCGCAAGGTTTCGCCTTGAGCCGGTGCTACCGCAGTGATGCGTCCGACAATATTTTGATGTTGGGTGACGCTGCCGCAAGCTTGAAAGCCCAGTTTCTCATAAAGAGGTTGTCCCGCCGGTGTTGCGTGTAGATAGCATGTTCGTTCGCCGACCGCATTCAGGACGCGCGTCATCAAATCCCGCCCAATTCCCCTGCCTTGGGCGTCGGGCGAGACAATGACAAGGCCTAAGGCGCCATTGTGATCGTCAAATGTCCAACATAGCGCCGTTCCGACCACTTCGCCATTCATCTCCGCGATAAACCCGGTTCCAAGATTCGCGGCAAATTGCCAATCCTCGAGTCGATGAGGCCAGCGGACAGCTTGCGATAGGCGATGCGCCGCCGGAAAGTCGGCGGTCACCAGGTGGCGATAGGTTGTGGGCAGATTCATGCTGGAACGGGACGCTTGGTCAGACACGGGAAGCTCCTGAAGGAAGAGCATCACAATATCTCATTTTATTGAACGTATTTCCAGTCCGGTGAATACCTTGGTTCTCATGCGCTTACTGCCTAGACAGTGAAATTCGTCGAAAAACCATCACAGCGTCGGCCTTCTCGTCATGGTTTTTACAGATAGCGTTTATTTTGACATTCACTATAATGAACCATATCGATTGCTACGCTACCGACCTGCCAAAGGCTTTCTTGACGATGCGCGTGACGGCGATTGATGAGGTTGTGTTTACTTCCATTACGGTTTTCTCTCTGGATTGACATTCGCCGCATGACGCTCTCCTTTCTGGACTTTGATCCCGCCGGCATCGTTTTACCCGCAGGCCATTTCATCGGCGCTAGCTACCTGGATCCGCGTGAGCCGCTGATCGATGTGCAGCGCGCTTGTGACGGTCAAGTCGTCGGGTGCATACCCGATGCGTCCGATGAGACGGTCGATCTTGCAGTCCGCACTGCGCGCGACGCTCTCCGGGCAAGTGGCTGGGCGTCACGTGCGCCGCGCGAGCGGGCTCGCGTGCTATTGCGATGGGCGCAACTGATTGATATGCATACGGTCGAGCTCGCGCGATTGGAAGCCCTGAACTCTACGCGTCCTGTGGCGGAGGCTTATACGTCCGATGTGCCACTTACGGCGGAAGTCATTCGTTTTTTTGCGGAACTCTCTGACAAGGCGGGCGGTGACGTTGCAGCAACTCGTCAAAGCAGTCTGGGTTTTATCGCGGCTGAACCGTATGGCGTCATCGGCGCGATCACCCCGTGGAATTTTCCGCTTTCCATGTGCTCCTGGAAGTGTGGGCCAGCGCTGGCCGCGGGAAATGCCGTGGTATTGAAGCCATCCGAGTTGACACCTTTTTCGACAATGCGACTCGCTGAACTGGCGATCGAGGCAGGAATACCCGCGGGTATTTTCAATGTCGTGAATGGTCGGGGTGCTGGTGCGGGCGTTGCGTTGACGCGTCATCCCGATATTGCAAAGGTGAGTTTCACCGGATCGACGAAAACCGGGGCGTCGATCATGAGCGATGCGGCCTTGCACGGTACCAAGCCAGTGACACTGGAGCTGGGAGGGAAAAGTCCGCAGTTGGTATTTTCCCAGGTCCACGATCTTGAGCAGACAGCGCGCTGCGTCGCACGAGGATTTATCGCCAACGGCGGACAGGCGTGTGTCGCGGGTACGCGATTGATCGTGCACAAGGCGCTGGCCGAGCCGCTCGTGGAAGGGATACGGCGTCAGTTGGACAACGTCGTACCGGGACCTACCTGGTTATCAAGTACAAGTTACTCGCCCATCATCAGCCGGACTCAGGCACATCGTATTCGCGACATGGTTGCGCGGAGTCTGGAGGAGGGCGCTGAAGTGTTGCATGGCGGGGGCTTTTTCGAGGATACCGCCGACGGATATTTTTATCGACCGATGTTGCTTGGCAACGTGACGTCGGCAACCACGGCCGTTCGCGAAGAATTGTTCGGCCCTGTCCTGACGGTCCAGACGTTTGAGGATGAAGACGAGGGCATCGCATTGGCGGGGCATCCGACATATGGATTGGCTGCCGGCATTCATACCAGTGATATCGGCCAGGCGATGCGTGCGATGCGCGGCATTGCCGCTGGAACCATTTGGATTAATCGGTATGGCCGCAGCGGCGACATGATCATCCCGACCGGCGGATTCAAGCAGTCGGGAATCGGCAAGGATCTGGGGCGTCAGGCCTTCGAATCGTGCCAACGCTATAAAAGTGTATTGATCGATTTTTAATACGATTTGCGGTAATGCAGGCGTTGCAGCCGGTTTTTTTAGCAAAGGAGATCCACGCTCTCAGGCGGATCCTTCCCAGATGAATTGCATCACTTTGCCTATCGACAGGACCTTATGATGATTGATTTCGAGCCAAAATACATTACATTCGATTGTTATGGTACGTTGACCAACTTCCAGATGGCGGAGGCGGCACGTGCCCTGTATGCAGACAAGCTCACGCCGGCGAAGATGGCTGAATTCGTTGAATTTTTCCGCGGCTATCGACTCGACGAAGTACTGGGCGACTGGAAGCCGTTTCGCGATGTCGTGGTCAATGCGGTACGTCGTACGTGCGAACGCACCGGGGTTCCCTTCGACGCCGCCGGCGCCGAGGGTATTTACAATGCAGTGCCGTCGTGGGGACCCCATCCGGATGCGGCTGCCGGATTGGCGCGGTTGGCGTCCAAGTACAAGCTCGTGATTCTGTCGAACGCCGCGAACGAGCAGATTCAGAGCAATGTGGACAAGCTGGGCGCGCCGTTTTACAAGGTGTTCACAGCGGAGCAAGCGCAAGCGTATAAACCGCGGCAACAAGCTTTCGAATATTTGTTCTCGGAACTCGATTGCAATCCGCAAGACGTGCTGCATGTGTCGTCCAGCTTCCGATATGACCTGATGACCGCATACGATATGGGCATCAAAAACAAGGCTTTCGTTAATCGCCAGCACGAAGCCTTGAACCCGGCCTATGAAGTAAACGAGGTCAAGGATCTTCCTGCACTCGCTACCTTGCTTGGCCTATAAATCGCGGGGCGGGCCGATGCGCGACACGCCTCGCGATCTTTTCGTTCCTGGCAGTTCCTCAAGGCATTGAATCGCAATACGATGAAAAAGATTTCGCACGAAGACGATCGACATTTCAAAGACAGCCCATCGTCTCCGCAAGTCGACGTAACCGTGTCGGACGGTGCGACACCGCTGTTGGATCGTACAGAGGCAAATCAGTTGGGTGTGCGTCTGCGCGACATGCGTCAGAAACGTGGTCTGTCGCTAAAAGTGCTTGCGCAGCGTAGCGACGTGTCCGTTGGCATGATCAGTCAGATCGAGCGGGGCCTGGCCAATCCGTCCGTGCGCATTCTCGAACAGTTGCGCGTTGCGCTGGACGTGCCGTTGACGACACTGCTGGAAGGTGATGACGTGCCGGTAGGCGTTCAGTCAGTGCCGGACTTCGTACGAAGAGCGGATCAGCGGCCGCATTTCACCGTGACGGCAGGTGGATTGTCAAAGGAGCTGTTGTCGCCGCATGGTCAACATGACTTGCAGTTCATGATCATTACCATTCCCAGTGGTGCGCGATCCAAGGAGATATTGCTGGGTAGTGGCGAAAAAGCCGGCATGGTGTTGGAGGGTACCATCGTTTTGACGGTCGGCGGTCGGTCGGAAGAGATTGGGCCCGGCGATAGTTTTCAGTTCAACAGTGAATTGGCGCATAGTGTCGAAAATATCGCGCGTCGTACGGCAAGGATACTGTGGATCATGAACGTCCGCCCGCCTGTGGTGCACTTGTAAGCCGTACGCCTTGCCAGAGACAGACGATAGTCCGCGGCATTGAAGCAATGACTGTGGTCGATATGTGCATCGAGGTAGATCACAGCAGGATCGCATGCACATTGATTTTTATTTTTTTTGAAAAATGGAAAAATTAATGGTGTAGGAATCCTAGTTAAAAAAAGCATTGATGAATGGCTCCCATGCCGCTCTTTGGTTTTTTTGAAACCAGGCACGGTCTTGCGTTCAGGAACTCAGTAATTCTATTGTGCATAATGTTAGCCACCCCCTTCGGAGTCTTCGCATGAACAATGATGATGTCAAGCGTGTAGATAGCGGTCGCCGCGATATGATGCGCCATCTTTTGGGTGCCGCGGTCTTGGTGGGCGGGGGAGGCACGAGTTACCTGGTGCAAGCGGCGACGACCCCGACAGCGCGTCGCGGTGGTTCGATTCGCGCAGCGTACGATAGCAGTTCGACCGCCGATACGCTGGATCCGGCGAAGGGCTCAGCCGGCGGTGACTATATCCGTGCTTACATGTTCTACAGCGGCCTCACCCAACTCGACAGCGCGCTTGCGCCGACGATGAACTTGGCGGAATCTATTGTCAGCAGCGATGCAAAGGTGTGGACTATCACCTTGCGAAAGGGTGTGACGTTTCATGACGGCAAATCGCTTACGACAGCCGATGTCATCTATTCACTTCTCCGACATAAAGATCCGAAAGTCGCGTCGAAGATCATGACGCTTGCGGAACAGTTCACCGACGCGAAAGCCATTGGCCCAAACCAGATCGAATTGACGCTGGCGAACGCCAACGCCGATTTACCGGTGTTGCTAGCCGACTCGCATCTGGTGATCGTGAAGGATCAGACAACTGACTTCTCGACGGCCATCGGGACCGGTCCATATAAGCTTAAGACATTTCAACCGGGCGTATTGACAGCCGGGATTCGGAACGAGCAATACTTCAAGCCGGGGTTGCCGCACCTTGATCAAGTGGAGCTTGTTGGCATCGCGGATGGTGCTGCCCGGGTCAATGCATTGCTCGCAGGAGATGTGCAACTTGTCAACGCGGTTAATCCGCGCTCGACGAAGCAAGTCAGTTCGGCGTCCGGGTTTGCCATCATGGAAACCAAGTCCGGGCTGTACAGCGATTTGATCATGAGGGTGGACGACCCGCTGACCGGCAATCGTGATTTTGTGCAAGGTATGAAATATCTCTTCGACCGGACACAGATTCGTGATGCGGTATTCGGAGGCTATGCAGTAGTCGGCAATGACCAACCATTGCCGCCAATGCATCGTTATTACAACGCGGAAGTGAAGCCTTTGCCGTTCGATCTGGACAAGGCGAAATTCCATTTCAAGAACGCGGGCGTTTTAGGAAAAAGCACACCACCGGTTTTTGCGACTACTGCTGCGAATGGGTCGCAGGAAATGGCGGTCTTCTTGCAGCAGGCCGCGGCGCGGGTTGGCGTCCAGATACCAATCAATCGTGTTCCAGCGGACGGCTATTGGTCGAATTACTGGATGCGACGTCCATTGAGTTTTGGCAATATCAATCCCCGTCCCAGCGCCGACGTGCTGTTCTCGCAGTTTTTCGCGAGCAAGGCGCCATGGAACGAATCCGGCTGGAATAATCCGAAATTCGATCAATTGCTGTTGGCCGCTCGCGCTGAAACCGATGAAGCCAAGCGCAAGCAGATGTACGGCGATATGCAGCAGATTATCAGCACGGAGGGCAGCATCGGCATTCCCGCCTTTGTCAGCTTTCTCGATGGCTATGACAAGCGGATACAGGGTTTGAAATCGATCCCGACCGGTCCGATGATGGGATTCAACTTTGCCGAATACGTCTGGTGGAATGCGTAAGGTCTTTGGATAAAAGCTGGCATTGCGCATATGCGGCGGCGACATCTGTATCGCAAGTCGAGAAGCAACGTAAAGGTAGAGGCGATGGCTGTTTTATTGGAAAGCGTTGATGGCAGCAGTGCCTTGCCGGTGACGGCGGATGTTGTTGTCATTGGCGGCGGTATCGTCGGTGTTTTCTCCGCTTATTATCTGGCGCAGCGGGGATTGCGCGTCGCATTGCTGGAGAAAGGCCGTATCGGCGCGGAGCAGTCATCTCGAAATTGGGGGTGGTGCCGTCAGCAAAATCGTGATGCCCGGGAGTTGCCCATCTCGACCCAGAGCCTCGACCTGTGGGAACGTTTTTCGCAGGAGAGTGGCGAGGACACCGGCTTTCGACGTTGCGGGCTTTTGTATTTGAGTAACGATGAAGCGGAAATAGCGCGCTGGGCGCGGTGGCGTGACTTTGCCAGGACCGTCGGCGTGACAACGCATATGCTCGACGCCACGTCGGCGGCGACTTACGGGCAGGCAACCGGCAAGGTCTGGAAAGGCGGCGTGCTTTCGCCGTCCGATGGGACGGCGGACCCGGCAAAAGCGGCGCCGGCGGTGGCCCGTGCGCTGATGAAACTCGGTGGCACCGTACACCAGGAATGCGCCGCGCGGGGCCTGGAGCTGGCCGCGGGTGAGGTGGCAGGCGTCATCACGGAGCACGGGACGATCCGTACCAAGTCGGTCGTGCTCGCAGGAGGTGCGTGGGCGTCGTCGTTTTGTCGCCAATTGGACATCCGTTTTCCGCAGGCATCGATTCGTTCGTCGATTCTGGCCGTATCGGCTCCCGCCGAAACGCTGCCGGCGGCGTTGCATACATCCGAGGTGTCGTTGACGCAGCGCAGTAATGGCGGCTATACCTTAGCGATCAGTGGCCGTGGGCGGGTCGATCCCACCGCACAGATGCTGCGTTTCGCCCCGCAGTTCGTGCCGATGTTTGCCAAGCGCTGGCGAAGCCTGAAGCCAGGCAATTTGGAAGGGGTGCGCGGAGGGCATGAAACGCTTGCACGATGGCGGCTGGATGCACCAACGCCGATGGAGCGCATACGTGTTTTGGATCCGGTGCCGGATAAATACGCCATTGCGCTCACGTATCGGCGGGCTGTCGCCTTGCTACCGGCTCTGGGCAGGACATCGATTACGCACAGTTGGGCCGGCTATATCGACAGTACACCCGATGGCGTTCCCGCCATCGGGGAAACGGCACAAGTACGTGGCCTGATATTGGCCGCAGGCTTTTCCGGGCATGGTTTCGGAATTGGGCCGGGCGCCGGCTATCTGGTGGCTGACCTGATCACCGGCAAGCATCCCGAAATCGATGAAAAGCCGTATGACCCGGCACGATTCGCGGCGTCGTCGTGGGGCAAGGTGGCCGATTTTTAAAGAGCGGACTACACCTGGTCCGCGCCGACGGCATTAGTCCAGGACATCAGGCTCGGTGGCAACGATGCCTTCATACAGATTCTGGAATGCATGCAGCGCACCGCCAGGACGGCCAACCTGCTGATGGGTCAGCGTGGCGATATTATGGGGAATGGGGGACGGCGTACCGGCCGCTTCCGCAAGCAATTGCGTGCGGCACGCGTTCTCCAAAGACAGATACCACCAGGCGGCAGCTTCGACCGACGGGCCGGCGGTGAGGATGCCATGGTTTTTCAAGATAACGGCCTTGCGTGGTCCTAATGCCTCGGCGATGCGAGCCCCCTCGCTGGTATCAAGCACGACGCCCTGGAAATCGTCGAACAACGCGTGATCCTGATAGAACGCACAGGCGTCTTGTGTCAATGGCAGCAGTTCCCGGCCGAGTGTCGACCATGCCTTGCCGTATAGAGAGTGGGTATGGGCAGCTGCCACGATTTCCGGGCGCGCCTCATGGATGGCGGCATGGATGGCAAACGCCGCCTGGTTCACGGGTCCTTCGCCCACGACAATCTCACCATCGCGATTTACCAGCAAGAGATCCGACACCCGGATCCGGCTGAAGTGCTTCCCCAGCGGGTTGACCCAGAAATGATCTTCCCATTCCGGGTCACGCGCCGTGATATGGCCGGCGAGGCCATGCGCGAAACCGTTTTGCGCGAACAGGCGAAATGCCACCGCCAGACGCTGCCGCCGGTGCAGCCGCTCATCTGCGATGGAGCGCGACGATTGTGCATCGTCGAACCAGAATCGACGAACTGGCGCATGCCTTATATCACTCTGCAAGCGTTGTCCAATCGCGGATCGGATATTCTTTTTGACGTGTTTCGAAAGTGAGGGAAGTGCGCTCATACGGTATCGAGAGTGACGAGTTCAGGGTGTGATCGACACGCTAACACCGATAGACGGTCAATCGAACTGACCATTTGCGATAACGATATCTTCAGTAAAGGTCAGTCGAATACATGTCATTACGCGATAAGGTTAGTTGAATTCCTTCGTTGTGCACGAGGAACGGCATTCCCTATGCTGTCTGGTCATTCGAAATACGAGACTGCAAGATGAGCATGCTGGCTGCACGCGGAACCATTAAACGGCGGGACATAAAAGCAACAGCGGGCGAGGAAGTGCATGCTAGGCTTCCTGCCACGACATTACGCAACCCGTATCCAAGGCGGGTGGCAAAGCCGATCGGATGGATCAGACCCGTATTGGTTGTCTTGATGAGTGCGATGCTTTGTGCGTGTGGTAAATCGCGCACTGACGCAGCGACCACGGAATCGCGACCGGCAAGCGCGGTAGCAGCGGCCAGCGGCGGTTCGCCGGAGACAAATGCACTGGCGGCGGCCTCAGGCGCGGGACAATCAGCGCCTGAGAAAGGGGGCGCGCTGACGTGGGGCGTGACAACGGAACCGGTTTGCTTCGACCCGCATAGAGCGTCACAACAGAACGCATTCTGGATCATTCGCAACTTCGTTGACTCGCTGGTCTTCAAGAACGCCGATGGCACCTACTCGCCCTGGCTCGCAAAGTCATGGCAGACGTCCAGCGACGGGAAGGCATACATCATCGACTTACGGGATGACGTGCATTTCACTGATGGCACACGTTTCGATGCCGCCGCGGTGAAGGCCAACTATGACTACATTCTGGCCAACGTCAGCACGACCTCCGCATCGGCGTCGTTGCTTGTACATCTGGATCATGTTGATGTCGTCTCGCCGTTCGTGGTCCGGCTGGCCATGAAACAGCCGGATTCCACGACGCTTGAATCGCTATCGAGCGTCAAGCTGGGGTTCCTGTCGCCGAAGTCGCTGTCCAGTGGCATCGATCTATGTGCTGGTGGTCCGGGCTTGGTGGGTACGGGGCCCTTCACCTTCGCTGCATATCAGCGTGGGCAGTTCGCGCGCTTTGTCCGCAATACCGATTACCAATGGGCACCGGCAACATCGAAGCATCAGGGGCCGGCTTATCTGGATCAGATTACCTATCGATTCCTTCCCGAGGCGTCGGTGCGCACGGGTGCGCTCAGTTCGGGGCAGGTGGATTTGATCGAAGGGGTACAACCCACCGATGTGTCCGTGTTCGACCGCGTCGAGGGTTTCAGGTACATTTCGGGACCGTCCGCAACAACGTCCTTCACGCTGAATGTCAACTACACCGTGCCACCCGCCAACGATGTGCGAGTGTGTCGTGCGTTACGCGACGGGTTCGACCTCGATGGTATTGTCAATAGCGTGTATCTGGGCACTGTCCGCCGCGCCTGGTCGAATATCGGTCCAGACAATCCCGAATACAACGCCGCGCTCAAGGGGAGTTGGGGCAATCGGGTGAAGGAAGCAAATGCACTGCTCGATGAGGCAGGATGGACACAACGTGACAAGGACGGATTTCGAACGAAGGATGGCAAGCGACTGTCGATCGAGGTGGGCTATCCACAGCCATACGTACGCGATGATCGGGACACGTTGATTCGTGCGATTCAGTCCGCATTGCGCCAGAACCTGGGCTTCGACCTGGGGTTGCATATCAACACCGCCGCCGATTTCGCGAACCAGAAAGCCACCGGTAACTGGACCATCTATCCGAATACCGATAATCCTTCCGACGTGGCGATGGAATTGTGGGACATGCTGGGCGATCAAGGTTTTCTGTACAACGCGATCCAGAACAGGGACGCGACGTTGGTAGGGGACATCAACCGCGCCCGCCTGTTGCCGGTGGGGGCGGAACGCACGGCGCTGCTGCGTCAGATACAACAGCGTGCGGTCGACCAAGCCTATATCGTGCCGCTCTTCGCACCGGCGTATCACCTCGCCGCGAAGTCGACCGTGAACGGCATCAGCTTCGAGCCGCAGTTGGACGGTCCATCTGGTGCATACGACCTCTGGCTTGCACATGGAAAATAGGCAACGACCCTCTCAAGTAGGTTGCCTTGATGCGCCGGTGCGGGTCGAGGCTGTGATGGATGCATTGGCCAATGCACGATAGGTTTCTTTTTATGAGGGCATCAATGATTCGATCGATCGTTACCAGGATGCTCACCGGGGTGGTCGTGCTCTGGGGTGCGGCCACGGCCACGTTTTTGGCGTTGCATGCATTGCCGGGTCGTATCGAAGACGTCTTGGCGGGCGATCTGTCTTACCCCGGTTTGCGCGAAGCCATTGCAGCGCAGTGGGGTCTCGACCACAGTTTGCCCTGGCAGTACTGGCATTTTCTATGGCGCTTGCTCCACGGGGACCTGGGTACCTCTTATGTGATGCAGCAACCGGTGGCGGCCATTCTGGCTTCGCAATTATGGCCAACACTGCAACTGGCGGCTGGCGCGGCGGTATTGGCCATTGTGTTGTCGTTCTGTATGGCGAGCGCCACGGCAGGGATTGGCGCGAACGCGTTTCAGTTCGGAGGGCGCCGCCATACGCCACGGGTTGGCATCTGGTTGAGCGCCGGTGCATCCGCGGTCGAGCAGGTGATGACGTCCATGCCGGTCTTCTGGTTGGGTTTGTTGCTATTGATCGCGTTCTCTTTTCAATGGCATTGGTTCCCGGTTTCCGGTGCAGCGAATTTCTCCGCCTTGGTGCTGCCGGCGGTGACGCTGGCATTGCCGACCGCCGGCGTATTGTCCCAGGTCATGCGTGAATCATTGGAGCGGGCCTTGTCGCAACCATTTGCAACGACGGTTCGTGCACGTGGTGCCTCCGAATGGTGTCTGCGAGTCCGGCATGCCCTGCGGCATGCATTGCTGCCGGTACTGACGCTCGGCGGTTGGATGATCGGGGGCTTGCTCGGTGGTGCCGTTATTACGGAAAAGCTTTTTGGTCGCCCGGGGCTCGGGACCGTGACATTGGATGCGGTGACCTCGCAGGATGTACCGGTGGTTCTGGCGGTCGTCCTGTTGGCGGCGTTTGTCCACGTCGTGATCTCGACACTGCTCGATATCGCCTATCTGTTTGTGGATCCCCGTTTGCGCAACGATTGAGGTGTGGCATGTCGAAAAGTTTAATCACGCCACCGTCTGGTGGCGCTACATTTAACCCGTCCGCGCGCCATGGCACGCCACGCCGTGGTCACACCGCGCGCTTTGGGAATGCATTGCACGGTGTCCTGCAATTGCCGATACCGGTACTGATTGCCGGATTTTACTTGTTCGTACTGGCCTGCATGCTGGCCATGCCGACGCTTTTCACCCATCATGATCCGCTGGTCAGCGAGGTGGGAAATGCGCTGCATCGCCCGGATGCACAGTATTGGTTCGGCACAGACCGCATCGGTCGCGACGTTTTCGCGCGTGTCGTATATGGCGCCCGCTACTCGTTGCTGATCGGCCTGGCGGCAATGGTGGTTGCGTTGCTGATTGGTCTGGTGATCGGATTGACCGCGGGGTTGAGCAATCGCCTCATCGATGAAAGTGCATCGCGTCTGCTGGATGTACTGTCTGCGTTTCCCCCCATCCTGCTGTCGCTGTTCGTCGTATCTTTTCTTGGGCAAGGCATCGTCAATATCGCGATCGCCGTCGGCATCGCGGGTATTCCGAAATTCGGACGTGTGCTTCGCGCGCAGGCGCAGGTGGTGCGCCGTGCCGACTACGTTACACACGCGGTGACATTCGGTGCGTCGCGCCGACGGACGTTTTTCACACACGTCTTGCCGAACGTGTTGTCTGCCGTGCCGGTGATCGCGACGCTGGATATCGGCGCGGTCATCATCGCTGTCTCGGCATTGAGCTTTTTGGGATTAGGGCCACAACCACCCACGCCGGAATGGGGTGTGATGCTGGCGGAAGGGCGCGCCGCACTGCGCGTGGCCTGGTGGCCCAGTGTCTTTCCCGGCGCGGCCATCACACTGACAGTCATTGCGTTCACCGTTATCGGTAAATATACCTCACGGCGCTATGGAGGCGATGGACGATGACGATGCTTGCGAACACCCGGCTGGAAAACGCGACCCCGGAATCTCGCTCCGATGCCGTGATCGATGCCTTCCCGCTTACCGCATCACCCGGCGCGGAAAAGAATGCGGGCCGCGTACTGGTGGATGTAAAGAATCTGCACATCTGTTTTCCGACGCGGGCCAGGGATCCTGACGCTGCATCCGTCGTACGCGGGATTGATATTACGGTTCATGCTGGTGAATGCGTGGCGTTGGTGGGCGAATCGGGCTCAGGCAAGAGTGTCACGGCGCGTAGTCTGCTCGGCCTGGCTGGCAGTGGCGCGCGCATCGACGCAAGCCGCTTCGACATCGATGGACGTGACGCACGAACCTTCACGGCGCGGCACTGGCGCGAGGTGCGAGGTGGCTTTGCGGGACTGGTGATGCAGGACGCATTGGTTTCCCTTGACCCGTTGCGGACGATTGGCGCGGAGATTGGTGAAGCGCGCGCATTGCATCATCCGCGCGAATCGCGCCGGGCACGCGATGCCGGCGTGTTGGCGCTGCTACGCAAGGTGGGGATGGTCGAACCGGAACGGCGGGTCCGGCAACGTGCCGGTGCACTTTCAGGTGGCTTGCGGCAACGGGCGTTGATTGCCGCCGCCATGGCCGCGCAGCCTGCGCTGCTGATCGCCGACGAGCCGACGACGGCCCTGGATGTGACGGTCCAGGCGCAGGTCCTGGACGTGCTGCGGCAGCGCTTACGTGCCGGGGTCGGTTTGCTCTTGATCAGCCACGACCTTGCACTGGTAAGTGGCATAGCCGATCGCGTTATCGTATTGCACCACGGCGAAGTGGTGGATAGCGGACCCACTGCAAAGGTGTTGAGTGCCTCCTCCCATGCCTATACCCGGCGCTTGCTAGCCGCGCGGCCGTCGCTGCACTCTCGTGGCTTTGCCTTACGCTCCGCCGATATCGTGGCAGTGCCCATGCCTGGGTCCGCCGCCATGACGCATGCCGTCGTGCGCCAGCCTTTACCGCCGCGGCAGGGCGATGCGCCCGGGACGTTGCCCGCTGCCTCGACCACGCCTATCTTGTCGGTACAGGGCATCAATAAACGCTACACGCTCAAAGGGGATTGGCATGCGTCAAGCGGTCACTTCATCGCACTGGACGATGTCTCATTTTCGGTGAATCCGGGCGAAGTAGTGGGTATCGTCGGCGAGTCCGGCTCTGGCAAAAGCACGATTGCGAAAATTGTCCTCGGGCTGTTATCACTTGATGGCGGTGCCGTAACGTTTGCCGGATCATCCTGGAATCACGCACACGCGTTGGAACGCGAGAGGACGGCACGACGTTCAAGGTTACGGTATATCCCCCAGGATCCACTGGGTTCGTTCGACCCGCGCTATACGGTACGTGATCTTTTACGGGAAGCGTTGCATGACATACGGCATGCGCAGGCACTGACGCCGGATGAGGTGTTGGCACGGAGCGTGATGCTGCTAGAGCAGGTCAGCCTGGATGCCGGGGTATTGTCACGCTATCCGATCACGTTGTCCGGTGGACAGCGTCAACGTATCGCCATCGCGCGTGCCGTAGCCTCGGAGCCGGACCTGATTGTTTGTGACGAACCCGTATCGGCGCTCGATGTGCATGTCCAGGCGCAGGTGCTGGATGTACTGGCCAAGTTGCAACGGCGTAACCATACCGCTGTGCTGTTCATCTCGCATGATCTCGATGTCATCGCGCACATCAGCGACCGAGTACTGGTTCTGCACAATGGCAGGGTAGTCGAACAAGGTCCGACGCCCACGGTTTATCGCGCGCCCACGCACCCTTACACGCGGACCTTGCTTGCATCCGCGCCGACATTGCCCATTTTTGATGCGGCAGCAACGCTTGCCAATCCGTGACACGGCGCCGTCCGCGCCGGACGCACCACCTTTCGTTCGGCTCGGCTACCGTCTTTTGCGATAAAAGGCACGTCTGGTGACTTCAGGCTGAGGCGCTGCTTTGGCATCTGTGCGGGACGTCACCGGTCCCTCAAAACGCACCGCGCCGTGTGCGATTGTTGCTAATAGATCACGCATCGCCCGATTACGGGTTGTTTGGTAGAGCGCTAAGAAAGATGTTGTGACATTCTTACCGAGCCTTAAGGCAGATCGGGATGATTTTGATATAAATCCTAAAAAAAAATAGATTTTCTGGAGGGGTTTCATGAAAAAACAGAGCATGGCTGCACGCGGGGGAGACGCGCAGGGGTATGAAACGGGCGTGGCTAGCCTGCAACATACGTCTATTCGTCCGACGGCGATGCGTTCGGCGGTTATCTTGGCGATCGCGCTGGCAGGGGCGACCAGTTCGTCAATCGCCTTCGCACAGAGCAGTGTGACTTTGTACGGCGTTGTTGATTCCGGTATCGGATATCAAAATAACGCTTCCTCACTGGGCAGCACGTCCGGGGGTGCTTCGCTGACGAAAATGAATCAGGGCATCTGGGCGGGAAGCCGCTTTGGTTTGAAGGGCACCGAGGATCTGGGCGGTGGGGCGAAGGCAATCTTCACCCTCGAGTCCGGGTTCAATTCCGCGACGGGTGCCACGCAATATACCAATGCCATGTTTGGCAGACAGGCCTGGGTCGGGCTGACACACAGCGATTACGGTACGTTGACGGCGGGGCGTCAGTACGCGTCTTACTATCAGACGATGTCGAAGTTTAGTCCGACGACATGGATCACCGGGT
Organism: Robbsia andropogonis; assembly: GCF_034047095.1. NCBI lineage: Bacteria > Pseudomonadati > Pseudomonadota > Betaproteobacteria > Burkholderiales > Burkholderiaceae > Robbsia > Robbsia andropogonis. The sequence goes on from NZ_CP139166.1 coordinate 556,049, forward strand.
ACTACGGCGCGCACCCTGGTGACGTGGATGGACTGGATACGATCTACCGTGCAAACAACACGCTGGAGTACACCAGTCCTCGTTGGTACGGGCTGCAGGCCAGCGGATCGTACTCGTTCGGCGGCGTGGCGGGTAGCACCAATGCCGGCGCCACCTGGGCAACGGGCTTGCAGTATTTGAATGGACCGGTGGGCGTAGGGGTTGCATTCGAACGGATTGAAAATTCCAATACGGCCGGCGGCGCCTGGGGCGCCAATTCGACGACATCGAGCAATGGCGCGCAAGCAGGTGTCTCCGCGCTGACGAATGGGTACCAGACCGCACGTGCGCAGCAGCGCTTCGCGGTGGGACTGAGCTATCAATTCTCTCCGGCCTGGGATGTGACGGCGACGTACACGAACACCCAGTACATCCCGGGGGCCGCTTCCAGCTACCGCGATACGGCGATTTTCAATATCGCGGGCGCGGTGCTCCATTGGCACCCATTGCCAGCCTGGGATTTTGGCGCAGGTTATTCCTATACGCAGGCAACGAAAGCAAACGGGATCACGGATAGCGCGCGCTACCATCAATTCAATCTGTCCCAGTATTACGCCCTGTCAAAACGCACTGGCTTCTATCTGCTGGAGGCTTATCAGCGTGCCAAGGGCAATACGTTGGGGACGAGCGGTGCCGGTAATATCATTTCTGCCACGGCAACCCTCGGCGATGGCATGAATTCGACGCCATCCTCGAGTAGCAATCAATTTGCCGTGGGTGCAGGCATCATCCATCGCTTCTAAGCGGCATCATGCCGTCGCGTTGATTGGCGCGACGGCTGTATGGACACCAGCGCAGCGTCGCCCGCTCCACGTATAAAGCACCGCGTGTCCTGGCTGGCCGTTCAGGACGCGCGGTGCTTTTACGTTTGCCCGGCGCATTCCCTATCTGCGATTCCTTGTGTCGTGTGGCTCCGGAACTGAGGCAAACGCACCGCGTACTTCAAAGGCGATCGTATCGGCCACGCGTCCCCGCGCGTCGATGAGTTGGACCTTGTGTCGTCCGGGCCATGGTGACCAGGCGACGCGTGTTCCCGTGCCGACGATGCGCCCGTCGAGTCGCCAGCTGGCACGCGTATCAGGGGCATCACCCTGCTCGAACCAGATGCGTTGATTGGGAGGCGGAATATCGGGATCGAGCGCGAAAATCGTTCCGTCCGCCGGGGCGGAAATGGCCAGTGGGCCATTGACGTCGCGGCGTGGCGGCAGTGCGCCACCGTTTGCCGCCCCCCCCATGATTTGCGAGCGAGCATTCGCCGCGTTGCTGGCGGCGTGGGTTTTCGCATTGCTTTGCGCCAGTGTCGAGAGGCGGATCGTGTCAACGCCGGTGCCACGTAAAAACCATTCGCTTCGCGTTGGCTCGATGCCGGGCACATACGTAATACGGCGCCGCTCTGTGTCTGCAGGCGGTGGTGGGGCCATGCTTGGTGCACGGTGCCCGAGATACGCGGCAATCGCGGCCCACACCGGTGCAGCCCCTGTCACGCCCGAGACGTCCCACATTGGTGAACCGTCCGCGTTGCCTACCCACACGCCTATCGTGTATCGCGAGGTGAATCCGACCGCCCAGTTGTCGCGCATGTCTTTGCTGGTTCCCGTTTTCACCGCGGAGAAGCCGCGCGTGTTCAGAACGCTATCCAGGCCAAAGGTGCGCACCCGGGCATTGTTGTCCGCCAGGATATCCGTGATGATATAGGAAGCCGCCGGACTGAAGATCCGCTTGCTTTCGGGCAGGCTTCGCGTGCCTGTTCGTATCGTTCCCCCGTTTCTCGCGATATCGGACACGCGGCGCGGGGCGCTGGCAGCGGTGGCATTTGCCGTCTCGTGCATTACGGCCGGTAGATCTCGCGTTGGGGTGAATTGACCGCCATTCGCCAGCGCGCGATAGGCATTCGCCAGCGTTAGCAACGTGACGTCGGCGCTACCCAGGGCCAGACTATAGCCGTAGTAGTCGCCTTCCTCGGTCAGCGGTAGCCCCAGCCCCCTCAGTGTTTTTGCAAAGCGATGCGGTGTCACCAGCATCAGCGTGCGCACGGCAGGCACATTCAGCGAGCCCCCAAGCGCACTGCGCACGCTGACCCATCCCTTGAAATGCTTGTCGTAGTTCTGCGGGATATAAAGGCCGCCGCCAGCGGCAATGTCAAGCGGCGAATCGTCTAGCAATGATGCCGCGTTCAAGCGATTTTCATCGATGGCCTGTGCGAAGAGGAACGGTTTCAGCGTCGACCCCGCCTGACGCAAAGCCATCACGGTGTCGACTTCACCCGCGGCCGATAGCGCGCCCGACGAGCCTACCCAGGCACGGATCTCCCCACTTGCGTTATCGATAACGACGACGGCGCCGTCCTGTACGTGCCGCGCTTGCCCGGGCGTGTTCAATTCGATCAATACGCGTTGTAATGCATCACGCGCGAAGCGTTGCAGGCCTGCATCAAGCGTGGAGCGCACCCGGGCGCCGGCGGCCGGATGTACCTCTACGGCGATACGCCGCGCGAAATGAAGGGCCAGATCGCTGGCGGCATTTCGTCCGCTCACATTATCATTGCCGGCCATGCCGATGCGCGTGGTCTGCCAGGATGTCTGTGTGACACCGTTGCGGTAGAGCGCGGGATCGCCGTCGAGCACCGTGCAATTGGCGGTGGCATCCATATCTTTCAAAATGACGCAAGCGCGTGCGTACATCTTGCTGGGGGCCGCATTCGGTGCCCGGACCAATGCCGCCGCAATCGCTGCTTCTCGCGCATCCAGTCCGGCCGGCGCTTTGCCGAACAGGGTACGTGACAATGCATCCAGGCCGATCGTCTCACCGCGAAAAGGCACGAGGTTCAGATAGGCTTCCAGGATCTGGTCTTTACGCCAGTGTCTTTCGAGTTGCAGCGCTTCCCACGCCTGATCCGCCTTGTCGGTCCAGGTACGTCGCCCGGCATGCCGTCGGTCATCATCAAGAAGGCCGGCCAGTTGCATGGTGACGGTGGATGCGCCCCGTGTTCGCGTGTTCCACAGATTGGCCCAGGCCGCGCCGACCGCGCCGCGCCAGTCCACGCCGCCGTGCGCATAGAAGCGTCGATCCTCGGAGACGACGATAGCCTGCAACAATGCCGGCGACACATCGGACAAGGCTACCCAATCGCCACGCCGTGCCGTAAAGTCAACGCGCGTGCGTTGTAGTGGCGTGCCGTCACGCGCAAGCAGTGTCCAATCCGCGCTGTGCCAATCCTGACGCACGGTATCGAACGACGGCAGCGCCAGCGCGGCGCTGGATTCGAGTCCGATCGTGCATGCCAATATCAGCGCGGACGCGAGGCCGCCACGCGTCATGACGATGTCGCCTCCGACTGTGGCGCGACGGTAACCGGCGCGTTTGGTGCCACGCCGTACACCGACGGCGCATACAACGCCTCCACGCGCGTGGGCGGCATGCCAAAGGTGCCGACGTTATTCAGCCGCACCGTATATTCGATCGAAAAGTGTCCTTTGGGCAGGTAGCTGAAATAGGCACGGTAACCATCAAAGCTGCGCTCGATGAACTCGGGCCAGGCATTGTCGTCAGCGCCTGGACGCTGCCCGTCGACTTGCGCGGTCATATCGGCGTCGCGGCCGAGGCCCGAACCCAGGATCGTCGCGCCCGACGGCACCGGGTCATTGACGACCACCCAGGTCATGGGACTTTGCGCATCGACTTCAATCCGTACGCGCAAGACATCACCGCGGGTATAGCGCCCCTTCTCCGCCGGAGAGAGCGGGGTGATCGTCTTCTTGATCCGATAGCCCGCCGCAAATGGCGCGCTCACGGGCACTGCCGCCAGACTCTCGATGGTCGCCCAGGGCTTCCCGCTGCCTTGATGAACGATCCGCAGGCTACTGACACCCACGTCCGTCGTGCGCGTTTTGTCGGAACCCGTAGCGACTGCGCGCGGCGCGCTCGGGGCCGATGCCCAGGGCAGCAAGGTCGCCAGGGAGGCCTTGTCATTACCCGACGGCCAGCGCAAGGCCCGGTCGTCGCTTCCCACGGAGATGCGCGTCGTGCCATTGACAGGCGCACGCTCGAACTTCCGCGAAAAGCGGGTGATGGCAAGCGTACCCAACGCGTTGGCCGTAGTGGTCGACCAGGCGCCGTTACGCTGCATCGCCAGCAGGCCGGTCGCCATGCGCGGCAACGCGTCCTGCCATCCCGGGTCGTTCAGGAAGTCGAGCAACATCCGTGCGGCATTGGTCTGGCTGCCTGTCATCAGCCACCAGAGGTCATCGCTGGCGGCCGTGGAAAACACCAACTGCGTGCCTTGCCAGGTCAGCCGCGCGCGGAGGATCTGGTCCAGTGCCGCGCGCTTTTTGTCACGTTGCGGGATATCTTGCAGCCGCGACAGAATGGCCGCGTAATCGAGCACTGCCGATGTCGGCCACCGATCCGGCTTCAGCGCCACGCTATCGAGCATCGATGCGCGCGCGGCACCGTATCGGGACAGCGCCTCGATGGCGGCAAGCTTGCGCAGGTCCCGGTCTTCTTGTGGCGCCCAACCCTCGCGTGTGACGCGTCCCGCGACATAACCGACAAGACCGCCCACCATGCTGTCCCGCAGCGTGTTCGGTAAGGCAAAACGGGGGTCGAGATGTTGCACCTCATCGGCCAATACCAATAAGTACGCGGCCAGCGTGGGACTGCCGTGTGCCGCCGTGTCATCGGACGGCGGGAAATAAGTGGGGAGACCATCGGCATCGAGATAGGCGGGCATCCTTGCTTGCACGGCTTGCCATTGCGCCAGATCCCGCAGGCCGATTGCGCGCGACGCTTGTTGTTCTAGGCAGTCATATGGATAGTGGTGCAGCCAGCGCGTGACGCCGGGCAGACCATCGGCCAGGGTCGCCGCCAGTGACACGGCGATGCCGCCGCGCACAACCGGCATGCCGGACGGCGCCCCGTCGGTGATGGCCGCCGCTGGGGCACTAACCGGCATTGTCATGAGGCCGTCGATCTGTTCGAGCGTTGCCTGTTGGACAGTGACGGGCACCGCCGGCATGACGGTTTCGCTGATGGAAAGCGCATCAGTGGCGAGGATTATTGCTGCTGGTTCCGCAGCCGGGCCCGGTCGCGTGTCTTTACGTTGTTCACTCGCCTCCACGCGCCAGCGCAGCACACTGCCGCCGTTGGCCTTCGCGGCCATTGCGCTACCCGCGGCACCGCTGGCCGGGTCGGCGACCGCTGACGCGGCGTCGGGTAGTGTCTCAGCGGGTGGGGGGACCGTGATCATCCAGGCCACCTCTTGCGCCGTGCCGGGTGCGAGCTTGACCGTTCGTGGTGGCATGCCTGTTGCCGCCATGCCCGATGCGTCAGAGGAAGGTGCCACGTCTGCGGCCTTGGGCATTGCACCGGATGCGCCTTCTATTCGTGGCGTTACCAGGACCGACATCGGGCGTTCCGTGGTGTTGCGTACCGTGAATTGCGCACGGAATGTGTCCCCAACGCGCACCACGGGCGGTAACCCGGAAATCAATTGCAGATCTTGCGTCGCGACAAAGGAGGTGCTGCCGTTGCCGAAGCGTTCGGCACCCACGGATGCAATCGCGACAACCCGGAAGCGGGTCAACGAGTCATTGAGCGGGACGGTCACTTTGGCGCTGCCATTGGCGTCGAGTACCACGTTTGGCGACCACAGCAACAAGGTATCGAATAGTTCGCGCGTGGGAGCAGTGCCGCCGCCGCCGCCGCCGGCCGGCACCGCCTTGCGTCCGAAGTGTCGGCGGCCCACGACCTCCATCTGCGCCGTCGCGGTTTCCACGCCGTACCCGCGCCGCTGCAGCATGGCATCGAGCAGATTCCAACTCCGGTTCGGCATCAGTTCGAGGAGCGCTTCGTCCACGGCCGCCAGTGCGATGCGCGTTCCGGCAGGGGCGGGCTTGCCATCCAGCTGCGTGACGCGCACGGTCACCTGCGCCTTGCCGCGCACCGGATAGCGCGAGGCATCGCTGGAGACGGCAACGTCGAGGCGATGCGCACGGGTACCGACGCGAATTTCCGCGAGACCGTAGCGGAACGTGGGCTTGGACAAATCGACGAGCATCGATGGCGGCCGATATTCGCGCCCCTCACCGAGAAATGCCTTGGTCCACCGCATGGGTGACTTCCAGCCCCACGTAAAAAAGGAGTACCACGGTACGACGTGCAGTCGACCCCGGATGGCAAGGACGGATACGTAGACATTCGGCCCCCAATCCTCGCCGACCTTGAGCGCGATATTTGGCTGCTTGCCATTCAACGTGACGACATGTGTCTCCATCACGCCTGCCCGTTCCACCGCGACCAGTGCCCGTGCCTCCCGGAAGGGCATGCGAACCTGGAAGCGTGCGGTGTCACCAGGCTCGTAGTCGCGTTGTTCCGGAATGATGTCAATGCGGTCCGTGTTGTCCCCGCCGAACCAGAGATCTTCCTCATGCGCCACCCACACCGAGGATGAGGCATTCGCCGCCTTTCCGTCGCCATCCTTGGCAACGGCCACGATCTGTATATTGCCGGCGCGGCTCAGTGCGGCGTCGCAATGCAGGCGTCCCTGGGCATCACTCGTACCTTTGCAAAGCACGCCCAGATCGTGGGTTTCATCGTGATTATCGTAGGCATAGAACCCACCGACCATTCGCTTGCGATTGGAGGTCGTGGTGCGCGATATGCCTTTTACCTCGATGGGCACCGACGCGCTCGGCTTGCCCTGCAGGTCCACGGCCACCACGTCCACCGCCACCTTCTGCCCCACGGCGATCCATGCCGTCGTGCGGATACCCACGGCCACCGCGGCCGGCCATATCATGGTACCGCCGCGCAGCGTTTGCAATTCCCCGTTGGGATCCGCGAAGCGCGCTTCCAGCGACAGTTCGCGTGGCGCGTCGGCAACCGGCACGTTCTTGACGGTGATCGTGCCCTCGCCGTTGCGATCAAGCGTGATCGGCAGTTTATCGGCCACCAGGCGCGGTGCATCGGGATCAGCAATGGTGGGCGTAGCGCTGCTGTCATTGCCGTCGCCGTCATCGCTGCCGTTGTCCATGGCGCCGTTATCGCGACCGACACGGTAGGGCGTGAAGGAGAAGCCGGGATAACGGTCGGAGAAGGGCACACTGGCCGATCGCGTCATTGCCGAGACCTGCACCGGCAGCTTTGCCGCACCGCCGCCCGACGTGTACGCTATTTGCAACGCGAGCGGCACCTCCTTCACGCCGATGAGCGCATCCGCCTTGTCATCGCGCACGGCAATGGCGCCTTTGAGAATGGGAAGGCGGAATGCCTCCACACGGAACGAACCGGCGTCGTAATGCTGCGTCGGCGCGTTCTCGTCGCCCGATTCAAGCGACACCGAATACGCACCGAGCTTGGCGGCGTGGGGGATCTCGAAATGGATATCCGAGGCGTGGTCGTCATTCCAGGTCAGCGGCACACGATATGTGTCCCCGCTGCCGAGGTGCGTGATGATCGCGCGGGAGGGATAGTCCGCGGGGAATGCGAGACCGGTAAGGGTTTCAGTGCGGAGGAAGAACTTCATCGACACCGTCTCGCCCAGGCGCAGCAATGTGCGATCGAAGACCGCATGGGCGCGCACCGTCGGCGTGCTGTCGGTGTCGGTCGGCACGTCGAAGCGCCAGGATTCGATGCCACGGTTCCAGTCCGCGCGCACGAAAGCCATGTCCGGCCCGGTCTTCGGATCGTCGATGCGGGCAGACACGAACAGGCCATCCACGCCATTCCTGTAGGCGCAGGTCCGTTTGTTCGCCAGCGACGCGTCGATGCGATACAAGCCCTGGGCATCGGTCACGCCGAGCGCGAGTTCGTCGCCATTGCAATCGGAGACCCGCACGGTGGCATTCGGTACAGGCAGACCTTTGTCGAGCGAGGTCACCCAAACCAGGCTATTGTCGCGCCCTCGCTTGAAATGCACGCTGAGATTGGTGACCAATACGGCCGTGCGCACATACATGTCCTTCGGTGCCGCGAGCAAGGAGCGGCCCAAGGCTCCCGATGCCAATTCCAGTACATAGAAACCCGGCTTTTGCAGAGGAATGCCGATGACCTCGAAGGGACGGGGGCTGTTGGCCTGATCCTCTCCGGTGCCCGGTATCGTCATTGCCTGCACCCCGGACTGTCCGGCGAGCAACGACAGCGACCGTATGTCGATTTCCCGGTCTTGCGGTTTCGGTGCGGGCTGGTCCGGCGCTGGCGGTGGATATACCGGGTCTTGCCCTTTTGCAAGAAGACCCGGACGCGCATCCTCTATGGACTTGACGGTCATGGCGCCGTTGTCGAAGCGCTCCACCAGGCGCATCCATTTGCGGATAGCGTAATCGTCGTCGATACGCAACGTGTTCAAGCGTGCGCCCTGAGCAAGGGGCGACATGGTTTGCGCGCCGGCATGACCATTGCCGGTGACCGAGATCGATGGTTCGATGCGGCGCAAGGTTACGGGAACAATGGCCGGCATGTTCGGTTCGGCAAACCGTTCGATGATGCCGAAGGTGCCGGACGCGAACTTCGCCAATGGCGGCAATGCTGCAGTGCGCATCGAGAGCGGGAAGCCGTCGGCGTTTGATAGCGACCGTCCTGCCACGTCCCGCAGGTTCGGGGGAAGCGTTACCGTCAATGCTGCATCGATGGGCAGCGGCGCGGCAAATTCCACCGATACGACCTCGGTGGCGTGATCGTCCGCCTTGAACACGGGCGATAAGGTGCCCTTGGGCGTTTGCACGCGTATCGCCTCTGCCTGGGCGCGCGGGATCGGTGCGTTGAACGCGATTCGCAACGGGCTCAACGGCGTGCATGGCGCGCTCGCGTTTTCGCGCTCGCACGAGAACGTGGCTGTGAAGGGATCGTGTACGGTAAAGTCGAAACGCTTTTCCGATTCGTTGCGCACGCCGTTCGGCGCGGCGACGCCGGCACCAAATACGAGCTGCATTTTTGCCGCGGCGGGCAGCGCCTGTGCGCAGGACAATGTCAGCACGCGCGCGGCGTCTTTACCGAGCTTGAAGTGCGCAAGCACTGCCTTGCGTGTTGCGTCATCCGCGGACTGGACGGGAATACGGTTGCCGATGCCACTGACTTCGCACCAGATATTCTCAAGTGCCGAGCGGGTCTCGACGGGGCTTGTCAGACGCAGCACGAAGACCTGATGTTCCTCGATTTCGGTATATTGCGAAGGCTGTACGGACAGCGGATAGGGCCCTCCGGTGTTGAAGCGATACAGCGGTGGACCACTGAAGGCCGTGCCCGATATCGCGCGGATGCCTTGGTTCAGACCAATGCGGCAACGACTGCCGGCAGGCAAGTCTTGTTCGAAATCGTAGAGCCAGGTCCTTGCATCGCGCCAATGTCCCTGACCGCGAATACTGCCTTGCGTTGCATCACATTCGACCGTGGCGGGCGCGGGCGCCGCTGCGTCGCCGAAGCGCACCATCGCTTCGTCAAAGGTAGCGACGACCTGTCTTGCTTCGCTTGCCGTCCCTTGCGGCGACAACGAGACAATGCGCGCGGCGTATGCGCCGGGCATCGACATCGCGGCGGCAAGGGTCACTCCCAAGATCGTTCGCAAGGCGACGGCAGTACGTCGCGGGATGATCGTGCGGCGTCGGCAAAAAGGAGCGGCGAGCTCTTCCTTGACAGCGCGCTGCAACACGAAAAGGCCAGCGCTCTCGAGACGCCAAGTCTTTGCATCGTCGAACTGCCGGTTGTTGCCTGATGTCATTGCACGATCGCTTCACATTGATGGTCACGCCCCATTGGACGTGACGTGGCGGGACAGCTCGCTCGCTTGGTAACGCAAATAAGTGATCGGTTCGAACGACTGTGAGACTGTTCGTTGTCGTAACTTGCCGTAATACTATCTTTTCAGGTATCGAGTCGTCACCTACTTTTCATGTCGACCGGAAAATAGCGGTGATGGGTTGTCGGTTGCTAAATCAATGGATGTCGCGAGGGGAAAACGAAAGAGACAGGGGGAAGGTGGTCTGAAGAGAAGAAAGGTGGCACACGCATCGAGGGACGCCAGGGCGGTGCTCCCGACGCACTCGTCAGCGTTCTTTATGGTTGTGAAGTAGGTGCCGGAACGCGTGTGTCCCTGGATATCGCTGCTATTTACATTACAACATCGACCCTGTCTTCTGGTATCGCGTATGCCAGGAAAGTGCCTCTTCGAGGAGATGCGGGGTTTGGCCGCCACGCTGCATTCGGGCCCGGGATGCATAATCACGCAACGCGGGCTGGTATGTCGGGTGAACACACTGCTCGATGATGATTTCCGCGCGCTCTCGTGGCGCCAACCCGCGAAGGTCGGCTAGTCCGCATTCCGTGACGACTACATCTACATCATGTTCGGTGTGGTCCACGTGCGAGACCATCGGCACGATGCTGGATAGCTGGCCCGCTTTTGCAATGGATTTGGTGACGAAGATGGAGAGCTGACCGTTTCTCGCGAAATCACCGGAGCCACCAATGCCATTCATCATGTGCGTGCCGCACACATGCGTGGAATTCACGTTCCCGTAAATATCGCATTCCAGCGCGGTGTTGAGACAGATCACGCCGAGTCTTCGGATAATTTCGGGATGATTGCTGATCTCCTGGGGCCGCAATACGATCTTATCGCGGTACGCGTCGATACGGGACACGAATCGATCGTATATGCCCGATGAAAGGGTAATCGAAGAGGTCGATGCGAATGAAACCGTGCCCGAATCGATCAATGCGATCGCGCTGTCTTGCAACACTTCCGAGTACATCGTCAGATCCCGGAACGGCGAATCGATCAAGCCGTGCATCACGGCATTGGCGATGGAGCCGATGCCAACCTGGAGCGGCAGAAGCGACGAGCCCATTCGACCACGTTCGACTTCACCGATGAGAAAATCCACGATGTGTCGCGCAATAGCGGACGTTTCATGATCCGCTGGTTGCACCGACGATGGGCTATCGGGCTGATCGGTGATAACGATCGCGGCGATCTTCGCTGGATCGACCTTGATGCTTGCATGCCCGATGCGTTGCGCTGGGCGAGTCAACGGAATGGGTTCACGTTGGCTTACCGGTTCAGGCATATAAATATCGTGCATGCCGGCCAATGCCAGCGGGACGCTTTTGTTCAGCTCGACGATCACCTTCGTGGCTTGCGCAACAAAGCTTGCCGAATTACCAACGGACATCGTTGGCACGATGTTGCCATCTTCGAGAATCGCCGCTGCTTCGATGATCGCGACATCTACGGGTGGAAGATGTCCTGAGCGTAGTTGTTCCGCCGTTTCCGATAAATGCTGGTCGAGATACATGATCTCACCGGCATTGATCTTTCTTCGCAAGACGGTGTCGACCTGGAACGGCAACCGTCGCGCCAAGAGGCCGGACTCGGCCATGATGCCGTCGCTGTCATGGCCCAGCGAAGCGCCACTTAAAACCGTGATGGAAAACGGCTTGTCATGAGATGCGTTACGCGCCCTATCTGAAAGCGCTTGGGGCAGGGCCTTTACGTCGCCGGCTTTCGTGAAGCCGCTCATGCCAACGGTCATGCCATGCGATACCAGCCGTGCGGCCTGTTCGGCGCTACAGACGCGGTTTAACAGATCAACGTGATGAATGCGATCGAGTCCGTCATGTGCGTCGGCGTCGCTAGGTTGTACGGTCGAACATAAGGGGGAGGTCATCTGCATGGTTTGTCTCCATCGGTATCAGGGGCTTTCGTGGACCGTTGCTTTTGATACCCAATATAAAACCACTTAAAAGTGCGTCGTATGATTTAAAATCGCTAGAACCAGTCGTAAAATTCATACTTCTTCCCTGGAGTCAGGCGGTGGATATACGCTCGGTCCGCTACTTCATCGAGACAGTCAGGCTCAAGAGCTTTACGCAGGCTGCCGAGCGCCTCAACGTCACGCAATCGACGGTGAGCAAGATGGTTCGCTTGCTCGAGCAGGAGGTTGGCGAACCACTGTTGATTCGCGAGGGCCGGAATCTGGCGCTAACCGATACGGGCGTCGTTGTCTTTGCGCGTGGTGAGCAGATGCTTGCCACGCTGGACCTGTTGAAAAGGGACGTCGAAGATACGAAATTATTGCGAAGGGGCACGCTTCGGATTGGCATCCCCCCGATGGTGAATGTGCTTTTCACCGGGGTGCTGAAACGTTTTCGGGAACGTCACAAGGACATAGAGCTGGTCTTGTCCGAGGGCACCGGGCAGGAAATCGAGCGCGAAGTGGCCGCGGGGCATCTGGATATTGGTTTATCGGTTTTGCCTACTGATCCAATGCTTGATCTTCGCAGCCAGGGCGTGGCGCGCTATCCCGTGTGGGTCGTGGCTGCCGAAGGCACGTTCCCGAAGCATCACACGACGCTCCCGGTGAAAGTATTACATCGCATGCCAATGGTATCGCTCAGTGACGAATTCGCACTGACCCGGCGGATTCGACAGGCATTCTCCGAGGTAATGGTACGGGATGATAAGACGCCAACTGTACGAAAAATGCCTGTTTCGCCGACGATCGTGGCACGAAGCAAGCAATGGGATTGGGTCGCCGCGATGGCTTCCGCGGGGATTGGCGTGGCGTTATTGCCGGAGCCTTTTTTGAATCGCCTGTCAGATTTGCCGAGCCAGTCGGTGCTGCTCACCGAGCCAGCCGTTTTTTGGGAAGTCGCCCACGTCTGGTCGGGAGATTACCTCTCACGCGCGGCAATCGCATGGCTGGAGATCAGTAAGGAGATGCTTGGCGCGTGGTGAAACGTCGCGGCGCATGGTGTCTGGTCATGGCTTGCTGTCGCTTGAAAGCATCCTGCCGCCCGAGTCAATCAACCGGCCGTGGGCCAATATAGATTGCCCGCGGTCTGATTGGCTCCTTGATCATGGCTTGTTCCTTCGCATGTGCTATCCATCCGACAGCGCGACCGATACCAAACAGCGTGAGTGCCGACGTCACCGGTAACGCCAGGGTTTCCTCGATTGCCGCAAGAGCGAAGTCGAGATTGGGACGCAGGTTGATCGCGCGATGGATGGTATTGGCAATTTCCTGGATGCCGCTCAACCGGGCGCTTTCGTCCCGGCAGGAACGCAGTAGCGCCAGTAGGCATGTGGCGCGAGGATCGCCATCTGGATATAGCTTATGGCCGAAAGAGGCGAATTGCTCACCACCGTTCAGGCGTCCGACGAGATAGGTCGGAATATCTGACTCGCGCAATGCTTCACGAATCAAGGTTCGGGCGTTGCCGGTTGCGCCGCCGTGGCGGGGGCCGAACAACGCGCCTAATCCGCCCATGACGGCGAGCAGGACATTCGAGCCTGTCGAGGCAATACAGCGCACCGTGTAGGTAGACGGATTAAGTTCGTGATCCACGCAAAGGATCAAAGCGGCCCTGAGCACGTTCACCGCGTTCGGGTCGTCGATCTTCCACGCGCGGGCAAGCTGCTGGTGAATCGGCTCGGACGTTGGCGCGACACCGGTCACGCAGGCAAGCATCATCTTCAGTACGAAAGCGCCCGCAGCGGCGGTGGCGCGGTCATCGCGCAGCCAAAAATGACCATGCGTCGAGGCTGCGAACCCGAGGCCTATCAACGCGCGATGCAGAGGCGATGCATCATCGCCAGCGTGACGGATACGCTCCAATGCCAAGCGGAAGATATCATTGTCGCTAGCCGATCCTTGATCGAATTTGGAGACTTCCCAGAGCATGGACGCGACCTCTTCAATCGTGGAAGTCTGGGCTAATGTGATTGCGCTACGGCCGCGATACCACAACATTCCCTTGTCGATCAGCGCAATGCGTGACTCGATCGGTACCCCGAAGACGTCGCTGCTACCCCGAGACTTGTTGGACGTCTGCCGGGCGGTTCGTGTCGAAATAAGGCGATAAACATCCTCCGCAAAATAGGATCGCGCTCGGCGCTCTTCGCCTTGGATCGAGCGGATCAATCCGCGACTAACGTATGCGTACAGCGTCGGCAGCGATATCTGCAGCAATGCCGAAGCCTCGTCAGAACTCAAGAATTCTTTCATATTGCCCGGTAAAAATAGCGTCTATCACGTAGTTTACGTGCTGAGTAATACGACCGAGCGTGATCGGAAAGGGGTTCAATTGTACCTAATGCTTCCCAATTTTTGCGTGGCTGCATACGGAAATTGTGTTTGCAAACACCTGGTCTGCGTTATTCGAGTTACCTGTCTTGGATGCGTTAATTGCCCTGCCGCCGTTGTCATTTCAGGCAGCCAGATTATCTCCGACCTGCTTTTGTCGACATGCGGCGCGGAATGCCCGGGTGTACAGCGCCAGGGTCGCCAGCGAGCCTGGCGTGCGTTGCGCCGGATCCCGCTGACGTGGATTCATCGGTCGCATTACCTGGCGCGATATTCCGCCGTATTGCGATGAATCGGGACATCCTGTTTGCCCATTTCCGTCCTCCGTTCAACCGACGCCAAAGCCTTTGCCGAGCGTATTTCAAGGGAACAATATACATTGATTACATGAATCAATGTTGCATATATGTATACATGTAAATATCATAAGCTCTGACTTATTGGATGTCCATAAGGGCTGGACGCTCTAAAAAGCGATTCATTCAATCAGGGGGAACGAAATGGAACTGCACATTGGTCTTGAGGATATTGCGGTAGCGGAAAGTGCGATTAGCCACGCGAACGGTGAGAAGGGGGAATTGATTTATCGCGGGTTCTGGGCGGGCGATCTCGCGCTAAGCCACTCCTTCGAAGAAGTAGTTCATCTGATCCTGATCGGAAACGCTCCTGGAATGCTGGAATTAAGCCGCTTTAAGACGCAACTCGCATCTCTGCGTGAGCTGGATGACGCGCTGCTAGGTCTGCTCCGTTCCATGCCGCGGCATGTATCGTATATGGCCGCCTTGCGTGCCGCGATCTCGTGCCTTGACACACCCGGCGCGGACTGGCCTCCCACACTGGAACAGGCATTGACCGTCTTTGCGAAAGCACCGACCATTCTTGCCGCCCGGTACCGCTTGCTTCAGGGCCTGGAGCCGGTGCAACCTCGCTGCGATCTGTCCCATATCGAAAACTATATGTACATGCTGACCGGAGAGGTGCCCGATCCGGAACTTGCGAAGGCGCTGTCAGCCTACCTGATCCTGTGCATCGACCACGATACCAATGCATCGACGTTCACCGCACGCGTGATTTCTTCCACGCAAGCTGATCTTGTGTCATCGATTTGTGGCGCGATTGGTGCGCTGATCGGTCCACTCCATGGCGGCGCGCCATCCAAGGTCGATGAACTACTTGATGACGTAGGGTCTGCAGATCAAGCGGAGAAGGTATTGCGGGATAAACTGGCTTCCGGGGCGCGGTTGATGGGTTTCGGCCATCGGGTTTACAAGACATGGGACCCACGTGCCGCCGCGCTGAAGAAAGTTGCCAGCGCGTTGGAGGGGAAGGATCACATGCTCGATTTGAGTCTTGATGTCGAACGTATCGCCGTGCGCGTGCTGGAAGAAGTGAAGCCGGGGCGCAATCTCTATCCAAATGTAGAATTCTGGGCAGCGGCAGTACTGCGTGCCGTGCGAATGCCCCAAGCGTTATACACGCCCACGTTTTGTTGTTCACGCATTGTCGGATGGAGCGCGCATGTGCTTGAGCAGGCCGTCAACAATCGGCTTATCCGTCCAAAAGCGATTTATGTGGGCGCACGCCCGGAGCAGCCTCAAGCCGTTGCTTGACCTTACGCTGGTGCGATCAACGATAACGGCCGCATCTGAGATGAAAAGGGCGATGGTTTCATTGGTGGATGGCCGTCATTTCCTACTCGGATATCGGATGAGACATAAAAATGTGGGATCGCCTCCGGCCTCTCGCGAAGAAAGATAACCGGCCAATGCCAATCAGCGTTACCGGTCGACGTCTCCAAATCAGGTGGCGGAAAGTAATTAATACGACCGGGCTGGCGTTCGTAACGTATTAACCATGCTGTGAGATGGCCTGAACAACGTTGACTCGGACACCGCATCGACCTTAAAAAAGCTGACGGCTTCTCGCAGACTGACCGCTTGGGCAGCCATGGCTTGCGTTGCTGCCGAGGCCTCCTCGACGAGTGCCGCATTTTGTTGCGTGACTTCGTCCATCTGGCTGACGGCGATATTGACCTGTTCGATTCCGTTACTTTGCTCAGATGAGGCGGCAGCAATTTCGGCCATGATATCGGTCACTTGCTTTACCGCATTGACGACTTCGGCCATCGTGGCGCCGGCATCCGCAACCTGCTGCGTCCCCACCGATACGCGCGACGGAATCGCTAATCAAACCTTTGATTTCCTTCGCGGCGGTGGCGCTACGTTGCGCCAGTGTTCGCACCTCTCCGGCAACCACCGCGAAGCCCCGACCCTGATCACCGGCTCGTGCCGCTTCAACGGCAGCATTCAACGCCAGAATATTGGTCTGAAAAGATATCCCCTCGATTACGCTGATGATGTTCGCCACTTGGTTCGAGCTATGCGAGATGCCCTCCATTGTTTCGACAACGTTGGCCACCGCCGTGCCACCCCGTACTGCAACGTGCGATGCTTTTTCAGCAAGCGAATTGGCTTGTTTTGCATTCTCTGTGTTTTGGCGAACCGTCGCGGTCAGCTCTTCCATGCTTGCCGCAGTCTCTTCCAATGAAGCGGCTTGCTCCTCCGTGCGCTGCGATAAATCGGTATTGCCTTGCGCGATTTGTCCGGAGGCAACCGAAATAGACTCACTTGAGCGCTGTATTCCACTGACAATCGTGGTCAAGCGATCCTTCATCGTTCCTAGTGAATATAGCAGGCTCGTTGCATCCCCTTGCTTCAGGTTGACCGGCACGGCAAGGTTGCCACCGGCAATGTTGCTTGCCAAATCGGCAACATCCGCTGGCTCGCCGCCCAATTGTTTCGCGAAACTTCTGGCGATAGTTAACGCAATACCCAGGCCAAATGCCAACGCTACTGCAATAGCGATGATGACAAAATAGACTGTACGCGAATAGCCTTGTGCCGCCGAAGCTCCTTCTCGTGTTGCCCCGTCCTCGTTAATGGCAACGATATCTTGAATATCCTTTTTTATCGCGTTGCGCGTCGTACGGGAAGGACCGTCGAGCAGCTTCAAGGCGTCGTCGCGCCGCCCCGCTGTCATCAGAGCAATCAACTGTTTCTGCATATCCGTGTACTGGGGGGTAAGTCTTTGAATATCGGCAAAGGCGATTTTTTCCCCAGGTTCGGAAATGAGTGCTTCATACTCTTTCGCGGCGGAAAGATATTCACTCATGCTCGAGTCAATCGACTCACGTGCCTGCTTTAACTCCCCATCGTTTTGCGCATTGACCAGTCGCACTTCAGTGAGGCGCAAGTCTGCGAGTTGGACGGCCATTTGCAGGCTGGTTCGCACCGATGGCAACCAGTTATCACGTAGCTGGGCAACGTGGTTGTTTTGTTGATAAATCTGATAAAGCGAAAATCCACCGAGCAGCGAGAGCAACAAAAGAATCGCCGAAAATCCGGTAAGCAGTCGTGCAAATACGGTCATCTTTTGAAACCATTGCATCACGATTCTCCACGGGGTGATAGTAAATGACTATTCAATTTGGCTGTATAACGATCATCACAGAAAAAACTTTAGGAATATTTTGTAATGTTTACCCTCGATAGGGAGCACGGGCACAAATAAACAAGAAAATGCATGCCAAAGCAATTGAAATGACGTATTCAGTCGAATGACGAGATGAGCGCAATCGCTTATGAATCGAGATCCAGACAATCGAATCATGGTGCAGTCGCCGGAAAGGATGCATCGTCAAATTCGAGATTCTTGAGTATTTTGCATTTTAATTTCAGAAGGTTATAAATTATGTTATTTATATATTAATATTTTATGCAACACCATTTCGATGGTAACGAAAGAAACCTTGCAAATATTTCGATGTGAAATAAATAATGTATATTCACTCAATAGAAATAATAAGTTATTATTGGATGGAATTCATTATCAGGTGTGACGGTTGTTTGAGCGTGCGTAGAAAAAATTGCTACGCAATATTGCAGTTACTGGAAATTTACGTTTGTAGTTTTCTTGCGCAAAATAATTCATCGGAATTTCGTTAATTTTTCTGTCAGAGTATGAGAAGTATCTTGACAGCAATGCTTCCATGGTAAAAGTAGTGAAGATTTCAATGAGTCTGGCGTCAGCAGAAGGTGGAAAGGGTATGAGAGGGAAGCTCGCCAAAAAGATCGCGATAGTTCGCGGAAAAACGTCCCAAATGCCAGAATCCCCATTTGGTGGCGATGTCCGTTACCGATGTGGTTGCGGGGTCGGAACGTCGTAATTCGCGACGTGCCGCGTTAAGACGAGCCATCCGGACGTAGACGGCAGGCGGGATTCCCAACATCTCGTCAAAACACGATTGCAGCGTGCGACGACTCGTTCCTACCGCAAGGCACGCGTCAAGAACAGTCAGCGGGCTTTGGCGTTCGGACATCGCTAGTTCACGCACTTGCTCAATGATTTTGTAACGTTTCGACGGATCAATGTAGAGGGCTCGACTTGCTGATTTAAACAATCCAAGAACTTCCAAAACAATTGAGTCCCGAAGGGTTTTCAATAAGCCTGGGTGCTGTTGGAGTTCGCCTGTCGCTATTGCCTGAGAAAATACATTAGTGAGCCATTTAACGGTTTCTGCTTTGCGCTGTGCGCCTAGTATGGCGACTTGTGGGGCTGTCACTGAAAAATCGATGTTGGTCGCGTCACAAATGTGAGCGATCAGGTTGGTATCAATCGCGGCAATGACGATATCTTGCACGGGTGAGGTCCGAAACTCAGGTATCTTTTTGCCATGCGAGATGAAGATGCCGTTTCCATCCAGTGTGACGCGGCCGCACCTTCCTTCGCCGATAACAGACAGCGGAATACAGAAAGTCATTACGTCATGTAAGGTGACTCTGCGCTTAAGGATTGCGCAGTTAATCTGCTCTCGTATCAACTGCAATCCATCGAATTGAATTTCCTGCAAGCGACCCAGAAATGGCCCCGCGCTAATTTGATCGAATGATTGCTCCCAGTGACTTAGACCTTTCGCTAACTGTGCAACGTCTTGGAAATCGTGACATCGGACCGACGGAATTTCAGCATAATGTTCATGCATTGGTTTGTTGCTTGTGAAGTCGTTGAATCGCCAGGTATCGATGTGATGCCTAGCCTGCAATGGGAATTCGAGAGTGTGCCAAGACACGTTTTCATTAACAGCCCGTCTGGGCAAGCCATGCCTTGTCGCTGGCTTTGTCAGGCGAGAGAAATTGGGCAAGGTATTCGATACATCGCGGTTGCATAGCTAGTGGTCGATCAGCTTAGCGTGGTCGGTTAGGCTCAGTCGTCATTAACCGTCTTGTCAGTCATCGACCAGGCGGCGATATTCGAAATGCAACGACTCTTACACCTCAAGCGCTCTTTGTTTCGCACTAGTGCAAACTTACACCACGTTCATAAAGTCGTCCCGCACATGCAATCAATCTAATGGCGTCAGACGTCGTTTTTTTGTCGCGATTTCCTCATCTTCTCAGTGATTGCCAATAATGGATAGTGGGTGCGGTTCTTCTCGTGCAGCCTCCTTTGCTTGAGACGGTCGGCATGTTTTATCGTGACGGCAAAAATCCATATAACTGCAAGAAGACAGTGAATTGTTATTCGCACGGCACACTACCTGCAAGGTTACCGTGCGGGCTGATGCTATGGGTATCGTCTCAAAAAAGGCTTTTATGAAATTTCCTTTTCTTTCCGTTCACACGCGTCCGATGAAGGCTTTTCTGAACGTGCATGTTGAGTCAGTCATCGTAATCACAGAAATAGCTGAACGCCATCGTTTTATTAGCGGGGGTTTGTACTTAAGCCCGCACACCATTCTTTTGTCACAGAAATTTTCGGATGCGCGGTAGCCTTCGTGCACTCGGAAATTCGCTATTGTACGGAATCACGTTATCCATGTCTCATACAGATGCCTGGGTAAGACGATGAGTACGAGGCAATGCATGCAATTCCTATTTGAAAAGACGGCGCAAGATGAATACATAGTGAGTTTGTTGAATGATTTGCTTGTACGAGCGTTTTACGTAACTCGTGATCTGATAATTCATTTTCTGCGAAATATAGTTCGTCAACATGGCGTAAGCGTGATGGATTTATTTTTCGATTCATCTAGGAAAGGAGAAAGAATTTGATTTATCTTATTAAATAAATTCGTGCTGGAAGGTAATGTATTTTGCCGAATGGTGATGTGACGGTCTGCTGTTGTCAACGATTGCAATAAAACAAGGAATGATAAATGCAAATTTCAAAATTAACTGTCGCCGCTCGCTTGAATATTGGCTTTGGTGTGATGGTTGCCCTATTGCTTGCTATTTCGAGCATCAGCGTTCTGAAGCTATACGCCGTTAACACGTCCATAACGAAAGTGGTTGATTACGGAGGAGCGGAAACGGACCTCCTTTCGCAATGTTTGAGCGACGCGCAGGATGCATCGGCCGCCATGCGTAATCTGATCATCTTACAAGACGAAGCGAGTATGAAGCTTCAAAAAACGATCTATGACCAGAAGATTGCGGCATATCTTGTTACTGCAAAGCAGGCCCATGATTTGTTCGATGCTGACCCCAGCGTCACGCCCAGGGAGAAAGAGCTTCTCGCGCTGACGGCCGAGACTAGGCAAGCGGCAATGCCTCTCGTGGAGCGCGCTGCCGCGCTTGGTTTTACGAATGATCCGGCTGGCCCGGATTTTTTGATGAAAGAGGCGGGTCCGGCTATCGATAAATGGACCGATGCGATAAAAACGTTTGTGGCCTACAAAGTTGAGCGGGGCGCGCAAGAGGGGGAGGTTGCGCACAATGCATACGCAACCGGGCGCAACGTGGTACTCGCATTCAGTGCGGTGAGTTTGATCGTCGCGGTCTGGATCGCGTTCGCAATCGCGAAGAGCATCCAGCGCCAGCTTGGTGGCGAACCTGCCTATGCCGCTTCGATTGTCGAGCGTATTGCAGATGGGGATCTTACGCAAGAGGTATCGATTGCGCGGAATGATCGTACTAGTCTTCTGTATTCCATGTCTATGATGCGGCAGAAGCTCGTGGCGACTGTCGGAAGCATCCAGGTATCGAGCGACCATATCGCGACCGCTTCTCAGCAGATAGCCAGTGGTAACGCTGATCTTTCGACGCGTACTGAACAACAGGCAGCCTCGCTCGAGGAGACCGCGTCGAGCATGGCTCAGCTTACCCAAACGGTGAGGCAAAATGCCGAGAATGCGTCGCAAGCGAACACGCTTGCCGTAAACGCCACGGGTGTGGCCGATGCGGGGCATGATGCGGTGCAAAATCTCGTGGAGACGATCGGACATATCAATAGTAGCTCGGGGAAAATTTCAGAGATCACAAGTGTGATTGAAGGCATCGCATTTCAGACAAACATCCTGGCTTTGAATGCGGCAGTAGAAGCGGCGCGAGCAGGAGAGCAAGGCCGGGGGTTTGCGGTGGTGGCCGGCGAAGTGCGTACGCTCGCGCAACGTTCGGCGGCGGCGGCCAAAGAGATCAAGGAGTTGATCAGCGGTTCAGTGATGGTTATTCAGGAAGGTGTCCAACAGGCGACGAATGTCGGCGATACAGTCGCCAACGTGAGAGTGGCGATAAAGCAAGTGTCAGACATCATTGGCGAAATCGCCGCCGCATCGAGGGAGCAAAGTCAGGGAATCGAGCAGGTCAATCAGGCGGTAAACCAGATGGATGATGTAACGCAGCAAAACGCGGCGCTGGTTGAAGAGAGCGCAGCGGCTGCGAGTTCGCTGGAAGGGCAAGCCTCGGAATTGCGAAAATCCGTAGCGAAGTTCAAGGTGACGACTACCTGAATCGCGCCTTTGGATCAATCGCGTGCTGGCCTGCTTTACAAGGGCAGGCCCGTTCATGAACGTGGAGAAGGCGTTCCACCGTTCCGCGCGTGGCGGTCATATCGCATTAAGGTGATATTTCTTCCAGGGTGCGATTGGTTGTCTCCACCATTCGCATGGAAACCAGGAGACCCGCACCGCAGACCAGGGCGAAAAGGATAAAAACGGTCGCGATGCCTCTATCGATCAATACAACCCCTACAATCGCCGGCGCCGCGGCGGAGGCAGCACGTAACCAGGAGGTTGCAAATCCGGTTCCGATCGCCCGCATCCGTGTCGGATAGATTTCAGGCGTGTAAAGATAGAGGAGTACGGTCGTCGTCGCCATCACCGCGTAAGCGGAAGACGCGAGCAACATGACCGACCAAGCGGTACCTGCGCCAAGGATGCCTAGCGCCGCGAGCAATATTCCGCTGACGGCGAAGCACCCCATTGCCCAACGCCGCCGTCCCACCCGATCGATGAGTAATGCACACGCCACGACGCCGAACACACTCAACACGTTGGAGATGGACGCCATTCGGAGCGACGTTTCCAAGGGGAGATGATAGACGGTCTTGTACAGACTGGGCAGCCAATTATTGATGCCATTTGCCACGAAGTAGGATGTCGCCCAGAGCAACCAGACCACGATCGTGCGCGTTCGGTAGAACGATGAAAAAAGTTCCCTCCAAGACGCTTTTCGCGACACTTTCTGATCAATGGCAAGCCTTGCCACGCGTTGCTCCACGTCGGTTTTTTTTGCGTGGCAATCGAGCGCGCGCTTCGTTGTACTTGCCTCAAGGCGTTCGATTACCCGTTCGGCCTTGTCATAGCGGCGTGTAGCGATCAACCATCGCGGTGACTCCGGGAGTCGGGCAATACAGAATGCCACGAGTAGTCCAGGGATGCCGCCGACGAGAAACATGTATTCCCAACCGAAGCGCGGAACCAGAAATGCCCCCAATTGCGCCGCGGCCAGTAAACCCAAGGGAAAGATGAGTTCGTAGAGAATGAAGAATCGCCCTCGGCCATGCGCCTGCGACAGCTCATTGATGTACGTTGCTGCAATCGGCACTTCTCCGCCAACACCAATACCCTGTACGAACCGCAGGGCAAACAACATCTGGAAATTGCCGGCAAATGCGCACGCCACACTCATGACGGACATGATGCCAACCGTGAGCGTTGCACTGGATACTCGACCAATGCGCTCCGCCAGCCACCCGAACAGCAGCGCCCCCACGACTTGTCCGAGATAGCCCGCCGCGATGAGCGATCCGATCTGCGCGGGCGAGAGATGCCATAGTCCTAGTAGCACTGGTAGAACGAATGCGAGCGACAGTGCATCGAATGCGTCGAATAGCGTTGCGCTACCCATGATGATGCGCGCCTTCATGTGCCATCGGGTATGCGGCACGTTCTCCAAGCGAAATAGTAATCGTGCGGCGCGCCACCGCGCGCTTGTATCTTGCGCGGCGTTGTTACTGTCTACAACGCTTATGTCGTACGCAGTCTTCGGGGTACTCATGCCGTCTCCTGAATTGCTGCATTTTTTTGTGTCTTTTTATTTTGAGAGGCATCGCGTTCGTGTCGTTCGCACCGCCATTGGCGGCGCGTGGATCGCGATCGCGGTGCGGCTTGCTGGGTCCAGGACACTGTCCCGGCCGGGTTGCTTAGTCGATCAAGCCAGCGGAACGGAGCGCCTGTGCGATATCGACGTCCGCGCCGTCGGCAAGCGGCAGCAGCGGCGAGCGCACCGTGGCGTGCTCGAGGATGCCGCGCGCAACGAGGCCGTGTTTGAGGGCCACCGTTCCTTCCATGTGAGATCCGCGGTGATAGACGTTGCGGGTGACGGGAAGGAGGCGATCGTGGATCGCGCGAGCGGCTTTGTAGTCCTTCGCTTTGCCCGCGGCAATCAACTCCAGCAGTGGTTCCGGTGCCAAGCCGCCGTAGCCGACGAGGGCACCATCGACATCGAACATCGTGTGCAACAGATATTCATCGTGGCAAGTCAGGATTTGAAGTTCGGGGCGCTCGCGACGGATGATGGGAATCTCGGTATCCCAGCGGCGCATGTTGCGCACGCCGTTCTTCATCGCGAAGACGCCAGGCTGCGCGGCGATCTCCAATTGCGTCTCAAGGTTATAAGTCGCCTTGGTCGCGTCTGGATATTGAAATAAGATGAGGGGCAGGCCGCTTCCTTCATGGATCGCGCGGTATCGGTCCTGGGGCGCGCCTTTCTGGTAACCGAAACGCAGCCAGCCATGCGACGGATAAACCAACCCCGCCGCCGCGCCGGCTTCGACGGCGCGTTTTGCTTCTTCCGCGGCAACCTGCGTACCTTCCAGCGTGATGCCGGCAATTACCGGAATCTTGTTGTCCACGGACCTTACGAAACTTTCGATGACGGCAGCCTGTTCTTTCTGTGTCAGGAATGTACCTTCGCCCGCATGACCGAGAACGGTTAACCCCTTGATGCCTTCAATACTGCCGAGCCAGGAACCCAGACGCTTGATTGCCGCGTGATCGACGGCGCCATCGCGTGTGAAGGGGGTGACGGGTGCCGGGACGAGGCCGCGCAAATCGAGTGCTTTCATGTTGTCTCCTTCCAGATTGGAATTGATCCGCTTCTCAGCGGGGATGTGCCGGAAAGTGTCCGACGCGTTCGAGGCATTCAGGGGAGTGCATCGTCGCGTGAATTTCAGTGTATGGATCGACGACGTATGCGGGAACTGCGTAAATGGGCATTTCAGCTATACTGCTTGCACATATCCGGATCGTGAGGTTGGCGTGGACTATGCAGCATGGAAGCTATTCATCGATGCGGCGGAACTCGGCAGTTTGAGTAAAACCGCCGTGTTTTATGAGACAAGCCAGCCGCATATCAGCCGGCAGATCGTCGAGCTGGAGCATTATTGCGGAGGCCGCCTTTTTCATCGCACCGGAAGAGGGGTGGTTTTGACGGAGCTGGGCGAACGTATCGCGCCAAGAGTACGCGCCTGGGTCGCCAGTACGGAGCAATTGTCAAATGACATTCGGACCACGGCAGGAGAACCTATCGGCATCGTCCGGATCGGAATCTTGCCGTCCACCGCATACCCCCTTGTCAGCACACTGTACCAGCGCCTGAAGGCGCACTATCCGTCAGTGCAACTGCGGGTACGGGAAGGGCAAGGTGCCCTTCTGGAAACGTGGTTGGAGAACGGCAACGTCTATCTTGCGATCCTTTTCAGGCATAGTTCAACGCCGAAGAACGGCGATGAATATCTTGTCGAGACAGCGACATATCTGGTCGGCGCGGCTGGTGATCCACTGACGAAGCGGCCTACGATTTCATTTCGCGATCTGGACGGTGTGCCGCTGGTGTCATTTTGTAGGCCAAACAGTTGGCGCGACAGGCTCGATCAACTCAGCGTCATTCACGGCGTTTCACTGAATGTCGCTGTCGAGGCGGACTCCCTGATCCTTCAGTCACATATTGTCGCGGAAGGGGGCATGTACGCTTTACTGGGCCCCTATGCAATTGCCAATGCCGCAAAGGAATGCAAGCTCCAATCCGCAATGGTGATTGATCCTCCGGTACCACGATTCATCGCGCTCGCCATGTCGCCCCACGGCGAACTCACGCTGGCCTGCCGGACCGTCATGCGGCTGACTAAGGAAATTGCGCACACTCTCATCCCGCCATCGGAACTACTGGGCAGCACGTCTGCGTCGCTTGCGTAACGACATGAGCCGCTTAGGAGCGCAACCCCATTGCTCGCAACGGTGAGTACCGTGTGTGGCTTTCTTCCGACAACACCGCGCTAACGCATCTGTTCATTTCCAGCGCTAGCTGTCCCTGTGACAATGGACCGCAAAGTCACGTAGAATCTCGCCGGCCAGGGAAGGGCCGCCGCCATCCAGCGGTGCGGCGGAGGTTGCGATCGAAGAAAGGAACGCGCAATGCATGTGTCAGGAAAAAAAACGGCCGAACAGGATTCGACCAGCATGGCCAAGTCCCGGTCTCGTCGCGGTGTCTTGAAATTGGCAACGGTAGCAGTGGCCGTGACGAGCGTGCCATTTGGGGCTGCCGCGGCGGCGTCGGCTACGGCTTCCACGTCTACCGTGGCAGACGACTTTTCGTTCGTCTCCACGTTCTTGACCGGGAAAGCCTCTCTTGATCCTGACATCCAGGCGGCGCTTTTGAAAGCGTTCGCCGCGCTGGATACGGGGTTTGGCGCGAAGCTCGCCGCTTTGCGCACCGTTATCGCCAGGGATAACGTGACGGCTGAAAATCTTCACGAGACGCTGAGCGCGAACGATCCTGATCTTGCAAGCTTGCCACAAGTGATTCTCGCCGGGTGGTATCTCGGTGTGGCGGGATCAGGAAAACATGCGATATGCGTAACGTATGTGAATGATCTGGCCAATGCGGCGGTATCGGACGTTCTATCGCCGCCAAGCTATGCCTATGGCCCGTGTAACAGCTGGGCACAAAAACCGATATGACACGCACGATGTGTTGATCTTGAATCATTCGATATCCTTGACGAAATGAATAACACGCTCTCCGCCGATGTGGTGGTGATCGGTGCCGGAATTTGTGGCGCCATGGCGGCTCGCAGAATTGCCGAAGCCGGCGCGTCAGTGCTGATGCTGGAGGCGGGCCCCCAACTTTCCACCGCGCAGCTGGTTCACAATTACCGGACATCCACGAATAAAGCCGACTTCGTCGCGCCTTATCCGTTCTGGCCGCAGGCTCCGCAACCGATCTACGCGCCGAGCAACAACGGCTATTTGGAGCAAGTCGGGCCGCACCACTTCGATGCGCAGTATTTGAAGCTCGTCGGTGGCACGAGCTGGCACTGGGCGGCGCAAACATGGCGGTTCTTGCCGAATGATTTTCGCATCCAGAGTCTGTATGGCGTCGGCCGGGATTGGCCGATTTCGTACGATGATCTGGAGCCCTGGTATTACGCAGCCGAAGTCATCATGGGGGTGGGGGGCGAGGAAACGCTGTCTCCGCGCAAGCAGCCCTGGCCAATGCAACGTGTCGCCGAGCCATGGCTGCAGCAGCGCTTTCGGGATCGGCTTGCGCCGGACTTTACGCTGGTCAGCGATTCCACCGCGCGTAACAGCCGTCCTTTTGATGGGCGTCCCGCGTGCTGCGGCAATAACAACTGCATGCCGCTTTGTCCGATCGATGCGCAATATCATGGCGGTCTGTCGGTTGATGCGGCGGTCAAGGCCGGCGTCAAGCTTCAAACCAAGGCGGTCGTCTATCGTCTCGAACATGATGAAAAAGGACGGATCGTAGCGGCCCATTTCTACGACTGGGACAAAGGCTCCCATCGCGTGGTGGCCGATACGTTCATTCTTGCAGCCAATGCCATTGAAATTCCGAAACTGCTGTTGATGTCCGCATCGGGTAAATTTCCGAATGGCTTGGCCAACAGCTCGGGGACCATGGGCCGTAACCTCATGGATCACCCCGCGGTTGGCGTGACGTTCGAAGTGGATGAGGATGTCTGGCCGGGGCGCGGTCCTGTCAGTCCCTGCTCCATTGGTGATTTCCGGGACGGAAGCTTTCGCAGCGAACACGGTGGTTTCCGTCTCGATTTATCGAATGCTTCGGCGGTTGCCGGTGTCACGGCCGCGCTTATCAAAAAGGGGGTTTACGGTGTGGCGTTGGACCAGGCCATACGTAAGCATGCCGCGCGTCAGGTATCGTTGAAAAATTGCCTCGAACAGCTTCCCGATCCGAACAACCGCGTCACGTTGAGCGATCGTAAGGATGCGTTGGGCCTTCCGACACCGAGGCTGTCGTGGCACATCGATGACTATGTGATACGAGGTACGCAGAAGACCCGCGAAATGTACGATCGGATTGCCGCAAAGATGGGAGGGACGAATATTGTCCACTCGAAGGAGGGTGCGTTTTCGAATCGGCAACATATAACGGGTACGCTCGCGATGGGATCAGACCCGGCGACCAGTGTCACCGACGCATTCGGACGTGCACACGATCACGAGAATCTCTATATGGTTTCCACCGGGGTCATGCCCACGGTTGCCACCTGCAATGCCACGCTGACCGCCATCGCGCTGTCATTGCGAACGGCAAACGCCATCAAGCACGCGGCCTAAGGAGAACCGGATGCGATTTCAGAACGTCCTGTGGCCCATTGCGGGCAGCGTGCTATCTGTCATGCTCTATGTCGCGCCGTTGGTAGTCCATGCGGTTGAACCCGCCAGCGCGCATTCCGTGCCTGACGGGTTGATCCCGGCAACAGGCGGCGTGGCGAATGTCTCGCCGTCCGCCACGGACAACAGCGACCCGCTGGTCATCCGTGGCAAGTATCTCGCGGTGGCGGCGGACTGTGCGGCATGCCATACCGTGGCCAACGGGCAGCCGTTTGCAGGTGGGCTTGATATCGAAACACCCATCGGTCGTATCGTCTCGACGAACATTACGCCGTCCCGGACAGCAGGGATTGGCGGGTATACGCTTGAGCAGTTCAATCGCGCGATTCGTCGTGGCGTTCGTGCCGATGGCATGAATCTGTACCCGGCGATGCCCTATACGGCGTATGCGAAATTAACGGACGATGATGTTAAAGCGTTGTATGCCTATTTCATGAAAGACGTTGCGGCGGTCGACCGCGCACCGGCGCATTCAACTGATTTGCCATTTCCGTTCAATATTCGCATATCAATGGCGATTTGGAATCGCTTGTTCCTTGACGACACGCCATTCGAAATGGTCGCTGGCAAAAGCGCGGAATGGAACCGAGGCGCTTATCTTGCTGAAGCGCTGGGCCATTGCCAGACATGTCATACGCCGCGTAATTTTCTGATGGCGGAGAAAACGGGCAGCGGGTTATCGGGTGCATCGCTGGGGACGTGGTATGCCCCGAACATCACGTCGGACAAGGCGACGGGGATCGGGATGTGGTCGGATGACGATATTTTCTCTTATCTGAAGACGGGGCATGCCGCTGTTGGTTCGCAGGCGGGCGGTCCAATGCGCGAAGCGATTGATAAAAGCTTCTCGAAACTCGATGATGGTGATCTTCGTGCACTTGCGACGTGGGTGAAGTCGGTCCCTGCGATACGTTCAGGAAAGGTCGACAAAGGAAACATCGCGCAGCATCCCATTCCGAATGATCTCACGTTGATGAGCGGGAGCGCGGAGAAGGGCGCGGTGCTGTACGCCGATAATTGTGCCTCATGTCATCAGGCCAGCGGGCAGGGTGCGCGCGGTTTGCCCGCGCTCGTTGGCAATGCCGCGTTCTCGCGACCGGTGGCGGACAATGTCATCATGGCGATTCTGGATGGCATGACGCCGGCATCAGGGCAGGATATGCCGGGCTTTGCCGAAAAGCTTTCGGACGGCGATATCGCCGACCTAACGAACTACCTGTTCCGACAGTTCGGTGTGGCGGAAATCCAGACGAATGCTGCACATGTTACGCAGTTGCGGGCAGGTGGACCACGGTCGCCGCTGCTGTTGATGGCGCGCGTCGGTTTGGTTGCGGTCTTGCTAATCGTGCTCTTGCTGGTATTTATCGCGATGAAGCGTCGTCGCCATGTGGCTCGCTGATGACGCGTTGCCATTGCGACATGCCATTATCCATGCGCCAATCTAAATACGGAGACCGATGCGCGAAGCGTGTCGGCTTGTCCTGATAACGACTGCGTGGCGGCGGAGGCTTGCTCGACCAAGGCGGCGTTCTGTTGCGTCACCGCATCCATCTGCATTACCGCCAGATTCACTTGCTCGATACCGCGCTGTTGTTCCTCCGATGCCGACGTAATTTCGCCGACCAGGCCGGTGACCTGCTGCACCGTGTCTACGACCTGGGCCATGGTCCCGCTTGCGTTTCCGACCAGTGCCTCACCTTCGGCGATGCGGGCTCCCGAGGCGTCGATCAACGACTTGATCTCCTTGGCTGCTGCGGCGCTGCGTTGCGCGAGCGTGCGAACTTCGTTGGCGACAACGGCGAAGCCGCGTCCTTCGGCTCCCGCACGCGCGGCTTCCACCGCCGCATTAAGGGCCAGGATATTGGTCTGGAACGCAATGCTTTCGATCACGCCCACGATATTGCCAACCTGTCTGGATTCGCGCGTGATGTCGCCCATCGTTGCGGCGACCTGGCCGACAGCGTCATTCCCTCGCGCCGCCATTTCCGATGCCTTGCTGCTCAATGCACTTGCGCGTACGGCATTTTCGGTATTACGTTTCACGCTGTCGGTCAGTTCCGCCATGCTGCTCGCCGTTTGAGCAACCGACGCCGCCTGCTCCTCGGTTCGCTGGCTGAGGTCGAGGTTGCCTTGCGCGATTTCCGAACTGGCGGTGGCCACGTTCTCGCTATTGTCGCGTACCAGTCGAACGGTCTTTACCAGATTGCCTTGCATTTGCGAGAGCGCATTGAGCAATTGTCCCGTCTCGTCACGATGGCCCGGCCTTATGGCTGCGTCCAGCCTGCCCTCGGAGATGCGGGCGG
Organism: Robbsia andropogonis; assembly: GCF_034047095.1. Classification (NCBI taxonomy): domain Bacteria; kingdom Pseudomonadati; phylum Pseudomonadota; class Betaproteobacteria; order Burkholderiales; family Burkholderiaceae; genus Robbsia; species Robbsia andropogonis. Next base: position 586,462 of record NZ_CP139166.1, read on the forward strand.
CCACACCCACTGCATCGCGCAGCGGCGCCGTGACGGATCGCGCGATGTACCATCCGGAAATCGTCGCCAGGATCAACGCAAGCAACGCCGCGCTGGCGACGTAAAGGCGAGCCATCTGATAGGCGCTATTCGAATCGTTCGCCAGGGTTTCTATCTGTGCATCTTCGAATTTGGTTACCGCACTCAGCGCGGTAACGTATTGCCCTTGCATCTGCGCGTTGGATGCGGCGAAAAGATAGTCCGTCGCACCTTGTTTGTCACCACTGAGCGCCAGGGACGCGATGCGGTCGACGAAAGTAAAGTATTCGCCTTGATGTGATCGGAGTGTATTGAACATCGTCCGCTCGTCATCGTTATTGATACGGCTTTCGATCACCGACATTTGCGCTTCGATCGCCTGCTTGTTGGCGTCGAAGGTAGCTTTGTTCTTCTTCAGCGATGCGGGTGTGGACTGCAAAATTAAGTTGCGCGATACGCGGCCGATGTCGGTAACCAGAAGCGTGATTTTCGCGGCCGCTTCCGATTTCCGATAGGCAACCTTGGTGATGGAGTGCGTTGTGGCGTTCTGGCTAGATAAACAAATCAGGCTGAGCCATGTCGTCAACGCAAGCAGTACCATCACCACGCTGAACCCCAGCCCCAACCGTGCACCGATACGGATATTCTTCATTTTTTACTCGTGGACGCACTGCGGTTCACACAGCGCGAAAGCGTTTTGTAAAGAATATTGCGACCGGAATGGATCGTTGCCACTTGCCGGTGGCGGCATGCCATGCAACGGTCGCGATAATGAAAGATCTCTATTCGCCTCGGTTAACGGCGATAGATCGCGGGACTTGAGCCATTCCCGTCGATGCGCGTCCCGCATGGCAGGCACCCTGTCTTTCGATAGCATCGCAAAGCATCCCGCGGATCACGGTGCGATCACATTTGTTATGATGTTCCGTGGCATGCACTAAATAGACCGGTGATAGACGTGAATGTCGCGCGTCATGAACAAGCGTAAGGGCAGATGAAATTAGACCTCGGGAGGCGCGTCTTGCTGGAACGTGCGGAGCGCTTGCTGCGCATTCCGTTTTCGACACAGCTCACGGCGTTATGGATTCTTGTCGCTTTTCTGTGCGCCCTTCTCACCGCGGCGGTGTGGCTGATGCTTTTTTCCGCGCTCGGGGAACGGATCGCGACTGTGAAGCTGCAGGCGGGCGAGGCGTGCACGACGGTTGCCGCGCGCTATGACGTGTCGGCGCAGCGCCCAGGCGCAGTCGACGTTGATCTCATGCATGCGGTGCTCGATCTGGTGCTGATCCGGATGGATGGTATTGAAGGCGGTTTCTGGGCTGACGCGTCGGTCGCGGGCGTGCCGGAAGGTTTCCTCGCCTATGCCTTTCCCACTTACGAAGGCAGTGGTGTGAAGCGCGATATTCCAGAAGCGGAGACGCCACTTATTGTGCGAACGCTGAAGAACGTCGCGCGCACGGGGAAAACGCAGACCGATTCGGTCGCAAGCGGCGCGGATGCCGTGATCGCCGTGGCGTGTCCGGTGCCGCATCACCCCGGACTGTTCGCATGGACGCTTGTCCGTGCACGACCACCGTTGGGACCGTATGGGGAGCGTGCCGTTACCGTTCTGGCAAGCGTGCTGGCAATCATCGCGGTACTCGCGTTGTTGCTGGCAATGGCACTGCGGCGTTGGCGGCGTAATCTCGTGCGGCTCGAAGGCGCACTTGAGCCCGCCGGCGGGCTGGGGCAAGGCGGGCGTCTTGAGCCACTCGGCGAGCCCGATCTGGATCACATCGTCCATGCGTTCAATCGGTATGTGGAACGTGCCGAGCGACTTCAGCGTGAAAAAGAGACGTTGAGCGCGCAACTCACGCAGGCCGAGCGTTTCAGTCTACTGGGGAAGATGGCCGCGCAAATCGCACATGAAATACGCAATCCGGTGGGTGCAATGCGCCTTAAGGCAGAGAATGCACTTGCGGGCGACGACGCCCGGCGCGAAGCGGCATTGCAGACGATCGTCGGACAGATTGGTCGGATCGAAGCGCAGATGAGCAGTCTGCTCGCGCTCACGCAGCCTGTGACGATTCACGCGCGCGATGTCGATCTAGGCGGATGGTTGCACGATATCGGTCAGGTGCATGACGCATCCGCACAAAGCCGTCATGTTACATTGACAGTGGAGTCTGAGCCCGTCACGACGATGCCTGCCTTCGATCCGGCACAACTAGCGCGCGCGCTTGACAATCTGATCGTGAACGCGTTGCAACATGCACGGCAGGGCGGCCAGGTGACGGTGCGTGCGTCTGTGTTGGAATCAGAGGAAGGCAAACGGCTTCGGTTCGAAGTGATCGACGATGGTCCTGGCGTTGGCAAGATCGAGCGCGAGCGTATTTTCGAGCCGTTCGTAACGGGCAGGCCGCAAGGTTCCGGCCTTGGTCTTGCGGTGGTGCGCGAAATTGCCTTGGCGCATCGTGGTCGTGTCTGGCTTGCGGAGGATAGTGTGACGCGATTTGTGATTGAGTTGCCATGGCGACCATACTGATCATCGACGACGACGACGCGTTCCGTGAAGGCCTCGTCGAAACGATTTGCGATCTTGGTCACACGCCAGTGGAAGCGCGATCGGGTGAGGAGGCCTTGGAACAGTTGCGCGCGCGTGCGGCACCGGCCTGCATCTTTCTCGACTTTCGGCTGCCGGGTGCGGATGGCCTGGCCGTGCTCGAATCGCTCCGCGACATAGCCTCCTTGCAAAGCGTGCCGGTTGTGATGCTTACGGCTTATGCGACCAGTGACAACACCATCGGCGCAATGCGGCTTGGTGCTTTCGAGCATTTGACGAAGCCCGTCGGCCGTAACGAGATTGCGGCGCTGCTGACGCGTATTCTCGCCACGCACGCCGATATGACCGGCAACGAATCGACACAGGCGTTCGTCGATGAAACGGGCTCGAGCAAAAAGCCACAGTTGCTTGGCATCAGCGAGGCGATGCGTGACGTGCAGAAGCGTTTGGGCCGTGCGGCGGGCACGGATGTGCCTGTTCTCATCACTGGCGAAACCGGCACTGGGAAAGAGGTGGCAGCGCAGGTGCTGCATCGGGCATCGGCGCGCGCGGCGGGTCCGTTCGTGGCGGTGAATTGCGCTGCGATTCCGGGGGACTTGCTTGAAAGCGAGCTGTTCGGGCACAACAAGGGCGCTTTTACTGGCGCGCATGCGGACAGGCGCGGCCACTTCGAGGAAGCGCACGGCGGCACGCTGTTTCTCGATGAAATCGGCGATATGCCGCTTGCAATGCAAGCCAAGTTACTGCGCGTGCTCCAGGAGCGGCAGGTCACGCCGCTCGGTGCGAATCGTCCGGTGACCGTCGATGTCCGCGTCGTCGCAGCGACGCATCGTGACCTGACCGAGATGGTCGCCGCCGGTACGTTCAGAAACGATCTCCTGTACCGGCTGAATGTGATCCCGATGCATCTGCCGCCGCTGCGAGAAAGAATAGCGGATATCCTCCCACTCGCGGAGCATTTCCTGTCACGCATTGCGGCAACGCACGGAAGGCCAGTCAAGCCGCTGTCGGCAGATGCGCAGCATCTGCTCGTTACCAACGCGTGGCAAGGCAATGTACGCGAACTTGCCAATGCGATGGAGCGTGCAAGTGCGCTTGCGCCGGGTACCATGCTCACGCGCGAAGACTTTGCATTCCTCTCCAACTCGCATTCCGCCGCCTCTCTTGCCCTTCCTGCCGCGTTCACTGATCTGTCGCTGAATGATGCCATTGCGCTGCTCGAACGTACGTTGATCGAGCGCGCTCTGGCGCTTACGAACGGCAATCGCACGGAAGCCGCACGGCGGCTGGGCATCAGCCGTCAATCGCTTTATACCCGTCTGGCGAGCCTTGGCGTCTCCGATCCCGAAAACTGACGGCATGCTGCGGGTGTGTCGGGAAATCGGACGGCTGGTGTCTGATTCGTTGACACATGACGCTTTATTTCACCGACGAAACCCCCGCCAGCCGGGGCGCTAGCGAAGGCACAGCTCTTGCATGACACTCCTTGCCAACTGGAGGAGTGAATCATGCAATCCATATCGATGTATTCAAGCCAGCGCTTTGTCGGCGCGGTCCTTTTCTCCGCACTGCTCGCCGCGAGCACCAGCGGTGTAGCACAAACCACCCCCGATGGCACAGCGCTGCCCCCTCCGGCAGCGGCTGCTGGCTTGCCACCACCCGGTCCGGGCATCGCGCCACCGCCACCGGCTGCCGACGGCACGGCGGTCAATATCCAAGGAACCGTCTCCCGCTTTCTCATCAACCCGGATGGCGATGTAGATGGTTTCCTGACAAGCGATGGCGGACTGGTGCATTTCCCCCCGCACCTGAGTACCCAACTCACCTCGGCCTTACGACCGGGAGACAGCGTGCAGATCAGCGGATGGCGTAATGGCGGCGGCGAGATCACGGCGCAGCGGATCATCAACATGAGAAGCAATCAGCAATTGGTCGACCAGCCGCCGCAACCTGGTGCCTTACCGCTTCCGGGTCCGTTGCGTGGCGATAGGTTGTCCCGTCTGAGTGTGCAGGGCCGAGTGGCACGTATCACGACTGCGCCGCGCGGTGAGCCTGATGGTGTGATCCTTGTGGATGGCACCGTCATCAAACTCACGCCGCCCGTCGCGCAGCAGTTCGCGGGCATCCTGCGCTCTGGTGCGTTGGTCGCCGCTGAGGGCTACGGCTCGCGTAATCAGTATGGCACCGCGCTACAGGCCACGGCATTCGGTGCGCCCGGCAACCTGACCCAGCTCTACGATCGCATGCCACCCAGCCCGTGATCGGTGCGACGAGAAAGTCGCTTTTAACCATTTCCAACGAGGACAAGCAATATGCATTGGATTGATCCACAGAGTCTTCCAGAGACACGCGGCGTGGTGACACGCTTTCTGCTGAACTCACACGGCGAAATCGACGGCCTGGTACTTGGCACAAGACGATCGTCTCAAGTCCACTGTCCACCGCACCTGTCATCGCAGATTGCCCGAAACGTGAAGTTGGGCGATACGATCCGCGTGCGTGGCGTCAAGCCGCGTGGCGTGGACATGATCGCGGCGGTATCTCTTGTCACGGCGGGCGGCAATGTCATTCTTGACGAAGGTCCCGATCACCATGGTCAGAAGCATCAGAAGCCGCACGTCGAACACAAGCCGATGCAGGTCAGCGGCGAGGTGCTGTTGTCGTTGCACGGCCCGAAGGGGGAGTTGCGCGGCGCGTTGCTGGACGACGGCACGTCACTGCGCATGCCGCCGCATGCTGCTACCGAGCTGGTGTCGTACCTTACACCGGGCACGCATGTCCAGGCGTGGGGGCACGGTGTGGCAAATCGGCACGGTCGCACGATGGAGGTAGAGGAGATCGCCGAGCTGGTCGAGGCGGGGTCTGATGACAGCCTCGATACACAGGAGCTTTGACATGTTGAGCTGGGTGCATTTCGGCGACCTTCACGCGTCTTCCGATGACGGGTTCAAAAGCCTGAGCGTACTGCAGGAGATGGTTGGGTTGGTGAATCGCCATTTCAGTGAGCGCATCGATTTCGCCTATTTACCGGGTGATAACGCGAATAATGGTACGCCTGAACAGTTCGAACGCATCCGCGACGCGCTGCGCGAACTGAACGTACCGCTCCATGTGATTCCCGGCGATCACGATTTTGAGCCGGGGCACCTGGGTGCATTTCAGGCATTTGCAAATGCACCGTTGCCCACGTCACGCATCGTGAAGGGCCATCGGTGTCTGTTCCTGGATGTCGTATCGGCGGGAGGCGGTGGACCCGATTTCAGGCTTTCCGCGCCGGATCGCCAATGGCTCAACGAAGAGCTCGAACGCGCGACGCACGATCGCGGTTCACCGGTGGTGTTCATGCATGCCTACCCTGGCGATCTTGTCGATGGTGGGTCGCTGGCTTGCGCGTTCGCTTACGCGAACGTTGCCATCGTCGATACCGGACATACGCACTACAACGAACTCCTCAACGATGGGTATGTCATTTATGCTGCCACCCGTTCGACGGGACAGATCGAAGAGGACGATGGGTATCCGGGCTTCGCCGTCGTGGCCGTGGACGGACCCGCCGTGAGCTGGAAGTTTCACCGGCTCGACGCCGGGTTCCCGTTCGTCATGATCACGCAGCCATCAGATCGACGAATGTATCGCAAGCACTTCGGTTTGTACGCCACGGAGGCAAAAGCGCAGGTACGAGTGCTGGTTTCCAACGACGACGTGGTATCGGTCTCCGCTGACCTGGACGGCGTGCATTTCGCGCTTGCGCGAGTCGCGGACGAACCAGGTGTATGGCAGGCACCCCTTCCTGCGGTGACGTCGATGCACCGTCGCGCCCTGAGCGTAACGGCGCGCACCGCCGATGGACGAATCGGCCAGGACGCGATCGAGCTGCCTGGCGCGGATGAGGCAGATCGCAACCCCAGTCCGCCGGATTCGCTCGGTACCGACGTTCACGCGGTTGATGCCTGGCCCGAGCATGGGATTATCGGTTCGCAGCTCGGCCCCAATAAGAACGGACATGGTTGGTAATGATCGATGAGTCCTCTATTTGCGCTTGTAGCGTTGAACTTCTTCATGGCCGATGTGCAGAACGGCCTTGGCCCGTTTCTAAGCGTTTTCCTGCAAGCGCACGGCTGGCTGCCCGGCGCGATCGGCACGGTCATGACCCTCGGTGGCATTGCCGGCATGTTGGCCACGTCACCTGCCGGTGCACTCGTTGATGCGACCCGTCACAAGCGCGGCCTGATCGTGGTTGCTGGCATAATCATCGCGCTTGCGGCACTTGCGCTGTGGACGTTTCCGCGTTACTGGATGGTCGCGGGATCGCAAATACTAACGGCGATAACGGGCGCGGTACTCGGTCCCGCAATTGCCGGCATAACCCTTGGCATGGTGCGCGATGGTGGTTTCGACCGGCAATTCGGGCACAACCAGGTCGCCAATCATGCTGGCAATGTTGCGGGCGCGGCGTTATCTGGCTGGCTTGGCTGGCGTTATGGGTTTGGCGCGGTATTCGCGCTGGTAGGGGTATTTACCGTGCTGGCCATTATTTCGACGCTGCTCATTCCACACGATGCCATCGATCACCGCCGTGCACGTGGTCTTTTGTCCGAACCCGACGCATCTGGGCCGGAGCAAGTAAAGGGTTTCTACGTGTTACTGTCGTCCAGACCCTTGTTGCTGCTCGCCGCCGCGCTCGCGATATTTCATCTCGGTAATGCGGCCATGCTTCCGCTTTATGGCTTGGCAATCGTGGCCGCACACAAGACCGATCCGAGCGCCTTTACCGCCCAGACCATTGTCATCGCGCAGTTGGTGATGGTTATCGCTGCCTGTTTCGCCAACCGCCTGGTTAGTCGTATCGGTTATTGGGGGGTGATTTTAATCGCATTCCTTGCGTTGCCGCTGCGCGGCGTGGTGGCGATGTTCATGAGCACGTGGGGGGTGTGGCCGGTGCAGGCGCTTGACGGTATCGGTGCGGGTCTGCAAAGCGTGGTCGTGCCAGCGCTCGTCGTTCGTCTGTTGAAGGGAACGGGGCGTGTGAACGTCGGCCAGGGCGTGGTCATGACCGTGCAGGGCGTTGGCGCGGCGCTGAGTCCCGCATTGGGTGGGATGCTCGCCCAACACTTCGGTTTTGCAACCGCATTTCTCGTGCTCGGTGGGATATCTACCGGATCGATCGCGCTGTGGCTGTGCTTTGGGGCAACCCTCAAGAAAGCCTGCGGCAATAATCACGAACGCGCTATCGTGCCCCAGGGCAGCGGTACCACTGATCAGTCTCTTCCTACATGAATTCAATTTTTTTATCTTGGGGTATTGCCCTGGCGGCGACAGCCGGTGTGATTTTGCGTCCTTTCAAATGGCCTGAGGCAATCTGGGCCGTGGCCGGTGCCTTGCTGCTTGTCGTGCTTGGATTGCTCCCTGTGTCTATCGCCTGGGACGCAGTTGGAAAGGGCACCGATGTCTATCTCTTTCTCATAGGCATGATGCTGCTCTCGGAGCTGGGTCGTCGTGAAGGGTTGTTCGAGTGGATCGCGGCGATTGCGGTGAACCATGCAAAAGGTTCGCCGCGTCGACTCTTTCTGCTGGTGTATCTCGTCGGTGTGGTGGTGACGACGTTTCTCTCGAACGATGCGGCGGCGGTCGTGCTGACACCCGCGGTTTTCGCCGCGGCCAAAAAAGCGGATACGAATCCGATGCCGCTTTTGTATGTATGCGCGTTCATCGCCAATGCGGCGAGCTTCGTATTACCGATATCGAACCCGGCTAATCTCGTACTCTACGCAAACCATCCTCCCGCGCTGGGCCTGTGGGTGGCGCGGTTCGCCGTACCTTCAATTCTGTCGATCGTCGCGACATTCGCGATGTTGCGCTGGACACAACGCGGCGACTTGGTGGGTACATGCGCGCGCGATCTACCAGTCGAGAAGCTTAGCGCAGCCGGAAAGGTGACGCTCGCCGGTATCTGCCTCACCGCCATCGCGCTGCTCATCGTCTCCGCTTTCGACATGCAACTGGGTCTGCCTACCGCCATACTCGGCATCCTCACGGCTGTCGTCGTGATGGTAAAGGAACGGCAGTCTCCGTTCGCGCTCGTCCGCGATATCTCGTGGAGCGTCCTCCCACTTGTCGCGGGATTGTTCGTGCTCGTGGAAATGCTCGTGCATACCGGTGTCATCGCAAGACTGTCAGCGTTGCTTACGATGGCCGTGCAGCACAATCCTTCTGGCGCGGCGGTGGTGTCCGGCGTCGCCGTCGCGTTCGGCAGCAATGCGATCAATAACCTGCCTGCCGGATTGATCGCCAGCGCGACGGCGCTGTCCGCGCATAGTCCCGAACGGGTCGTCGACGCCTTGCTGATAGGCGTGGATCTCGGACCAAACCTGTCGATTACGGGTTCGCTTGCCACGATCCTCTGGCTTTCGTCCATCCGCCGGGAAGGAATGGACGTTGGCTTTATGCAATTCCTGAAGGTCGGCGTGCTTGTGATGGTGCCCGCACTCGTGCTGGCGCTGGGTGCAAGACTTCTGATCTCGTGATTTCTCGCTTTCTAGATTGCAGACATCGAAAGAACGCTTACAGGGAAGAAAAATGAGCCAGGCTTGGATTTATCTGTTCATTATCATCGGCGGTGTTCTCCAGGCGGCCGGCGCGCCGATCAACGGGCAGCTCAAGGGCGCGCTCATCAACCCCTGGCTTGCTACCAGCGTGTCGTTCCTGCTTGTCACTTTCGTGGCGATCGCCGTATTGTGCGTGCGGCCGACACCGGTCCCGACACTTGACGATTTGCGAGGCATGAAGTGGTGGGCGCCACTGGGTGGCATCGTGGGTGCTGTTGCGGTGGTGGCCGGTTTGACGTTGGTGCAGAAGGTGGGAGTAGGAACGCTGAATGGGCTGACCATCTGCGCGAACCTTGTTGCCTCGGTCGTGATCGACCATTTTGGCCTTATCGGCGTGGCGGACCATCCCATTACCTGGCTGCGTCTGCTTGGCACGGTATTGATGGTGGCGGGCGTGTCACTGGTCATGCGTTTTTGAGCTGCTTGATCCGGCGGCGGCGTTGCCGCCGACCATCCAACGCCGTGCGCCGATGTGACTGCTCCCGAGCAGTGCGAAACAGCGTGTTTCCTCAAGATATCGTGCGCGAGCAACACGCCCATCAGGCGTCGTCATGCGTCTCATGGGAGCGCTGTTTTCTGCCCATACATCTGCTCGCAAAATCCCGTACTTGCGCCAAGTTTACGCGATAGGTCCGAAGCAGCCTTCAACTGCACGCCATCTAGATCGCCCGATGCATGCGCCGCTTCGAGACGAGACGCCGGGCCCGAGAGCGTGAGCGCACCCATGAACGCATTGCCCTCGCCAAACACCGGCGAGGCAAACGCGGCCGTATGGCGGTCGCGCGCGCCTGACGTGAAAAGCGGCAGCGCAGGTTGTGGCGTGTCGGCACGAGACTGCAAGCCCCAGTAGGTCAGCACCTGACTGATCGCGGTGCCATCGAGTGGTAACGCGGTGCCGGGCAGGCGTGTTTCCCGAAGGCCCTCCGACGGTTCTGCCCTGAACAAGCAAAGCCGTTGCTTCTTCGAGATGACGTACCAGGACGCACTTTCCTTTGTCGCCGCCGCCAGTGCATGCAGCACGGGCTGGATCACCGACGACAAGTGGAACGACTGCTCGTACAGCTTGCCGAGAAACAGTAGTCGCGAGCCGAGGGAGTAACTTCCGTTATCGGCGCGGACGGCGTAATTCATGCGCTCCAGCGAATTCATCAACCGGTAAACCGTGGTCTTGTGAATGCCGGAGGCCTGAGCCAGCGCGCTCAATGACAGTGACTCGGTGCCCGGTTTGAAACAATCCAGCAAGGCAAGCGCCTTCTCCACCGCTGCCACCCCATCGTTTCCCATTGTCGTTCCTCCCAAAAAATACGCAGACCATTGTACAGGGTAAAACACGTGTGCGCCTGGTAAAGGGGTAAACGCTAATGGAAAGTGCGTGGTGCTAAACGATATAGTTGTTTCGACAGGTACATTATAAGTGTACTAGGTAAAACAAACGATTTCTGGAGTGTGAATTATGCAGCGATCATCGAACGCTTCGGCACCCATCACGCGTGACTTTGAACGCGTTTCTGCCGAACAGGTTGCGGACGCCTCTCAATTTCAGGCGGCGATTCTGGCTGATGTCGCAGGTCGTCGCGGCACTTTGCACGGTCGTGTGCAACCTCTGTCGTCCACGATGAAAGTTGCAGGCCCGGCACTGACCGTCGAGGTAAGGCCGGGAGACAATCTGGCCATTCACGCAGCATTGGCGATTGCCAGACCCGGCGACGTCATCGTCGTAGATGGCAAGGGAGATTTATCGGCGGCGTTGATCGGTGAAATCATGGCAACGCAAGCCCAGGCCACGGGCATTGCGGGATTTGTGATCGATGGCGCCGTGCGTGATTCACATGAACTGGCGCAAGGCACTTTCCCTGTCTTCGCGGCGGGTCTGAACCCGGCGGGCCCCACGAAAAGCGTTGCCGGTCGTGTCAACGCACCGATCTCGGCGGGTGGGACGACCATTTATCCCGGCGATCTCGTGGTCGGCGATGCCGATGGCGTGGTGGTGATACCGCGTCACGATGTTGCGCCGATCTTGCTTGCGGCTCGTAAGAAAGTGGATGCCGAGACCAAGCGGATCGCGTCGATCAAGGCGGGAGACACTCGTGCGAGCTGGCTCGAGAAGGCATTGCGCAGCGTGGACATGCTGGGCGAAGGCGAGACACTGTGATGCCGAACGGACAATACAAGCCAGTCGTGCTGGTGACCGCGGCGGATCTCGCGTCGCAGGCGCTTGATTTGCTGCAGTCGTTCGATGTCGTATTTGCCGGCAAGCAGCCGAATGAGGACGATATCGTCCGCCTGTGCGAGAAACACAATCCCGTTGCCATCATCGTCCGTTACGGAAAGGTGAATGCACGGATCATGGACGCCGCGCCGGCGTTGCAAGTCATCTCGAAGCATGGGAGCGGCATCGATGTCATTGATCAGCTTGCCGCCGCGCAACGGGGGATTGCCGTACGTGCGGCAGCAGGCGCGAACGCAGCCGCGGTGGCCGAGCATGCCTGGGCGCAAATTCTGGCATGCGCGAAGGCGGTACCGTATCTCGATCAGCGGATGCGTGCTGGTCATTGGGACAAGTCGACGCACAAATCGATCGAACTCGAAGGCCGCATCCTCGGGCTCATTGGGTTAGGTGCGATTGGACGACGCGTTGCCGCGATCGGTCTGGCATTCGGGATGAAGGTCATCGCCTACGATCCCTACGCCAAGGCCGCGCCGGATAATGTCTCGCTGGTCGAACTCGACACCGTGTACCAGTGCGCGGACGTGGTATCGCTGCACTGCCCGCTGACGGATGAAAATCGCCGCATGCTGAACAAGGACACCTTCGCGCGCTTCAAGCGCGGCGCGATCCTGGTCAACACCGCGCGTGGCGGTTTGGTCGATGAGGCGGCGTTGATCGATGCGCTGGCGGATGGCACGCTCCAGTGCGCCGCGCTTGACAGCTTCGATATCGAGCCAATGGTCACGCCGCACCCACTTCGTGATATCGGTAACGTCATTCTGTCACCACATATCGGTGGGGTCAGCGATGCGGCTTACGTGAACATGGGGAAAGGTGCAGCGATGAACATTCTCGCCGTATTGGACGAACGCGCGCAGACGGCGAACTGACCTGCAACATCAACGATGCTGACAGTGAACGAGAGCTTACATGTTTTTGCTTAACGCCCCGGAAGTGCGCACCGCCGACGTGTTTTCCCGCATGCCCGATCGTTTTCGACGCGGCGATGTGCTTACCGACTGGGCTCGCGCGAATCGCGGTGGCCGGCCGGTCGATTCCTTCCTCGAAGGCCCGGTGTGGGCGCCGGACGGCACGCTCTATGTAACCGACATCCCTCACGGCCGGATTTTCCATATCGGCCTGTCGGGTGAATGGGAATGTATCGCCGAGTATGCGGGCGAACCGAATGGTATGAAATTGCTGGATGATCGTCATTTACTGATCACCGACTATCGCAATGGCCTGATGTTGCTTGATATCGTTCGCGGAGAGATACGCTCCTATCTGTCGCGTCGCAACAGTGAAGGATTCAAAGGCGTCAATGACCTTACATTCGATAGCGTCGGCAATCTCTATTTCACTGACCAAGGACAGACAGGCCTGCACGATCCGACCGGTCGTGTGTACCGACTGAGCCCTGCGGGCAAGCTCGATATGCTGCTTGGCAACTGCCCGAGCCCGAACGGTCTGGTGTTGTCTCCCGATGAAAAAGTGTTGTTTGTCGCCATGACGCGCGGTAACAGTGTCTGGCGCGTGCCGTTACAGGACGACGGGTCGGTCAGCAAGGTGGGCCAGTTCTTTACATCCCATGGTCCGAGCGGCCCGGATGGCTTGACGATCGATAGCGCCGGCCGTCTGTTTGTCGCAAACCCAGGCCTTGGCCGTGTCTGGGTGCTGAATGATCGCGCCGAGCCGGTGGTCGTCCTCAACAGCCCCGAAGGTGCATCGTTGACGAATCACTGCTTCGGCGGCACGGATATGAAGACACTATTCATGACGGAGTCGACCAGCGGCACCGTTTTGACGGCACGGATGAGCATGCCGGGCGTATTGCCGAAGCGTGGCCCACCGCAGACCTGATTTCTGCGCGTCATACCTGCGCTGACCGCGGCAGATCCGCGGTCGACACCACGATCATTGGGGCGATCGCGGCAGCCATCCCAAATAAGTCGTGCTCAATGAAGCGCGATGCAGGAGACAATCATGAGCGTTTCGCAAATCGTTGTCGCTAATGCGGCGAATGAAAGCGCACAAGGCGCGATGCTGTCGGCGGCGCAACATGATGCGCATGATCTGAGTGAACGAGCGCTGAAGAAGGCCTATCGGCGCATCTTGCCTTTTATTTTCCTGTGTTATGTCGTCAGTTATCTGGATCGCACCAACGTTGGGTTTGCCGCGTTGACGATGAATCGTGATCTCGGTCTGACGGCCGAACAATTCGGTTTTGGGGCAGGGTTGTTCTTCATCGGTTACTTTATTTTCGAGATACCGAGCAACCTGGCCTTGCAGAAATTTGGAGCGCGTCTCTGGATCTCGCGCATCATGATTACGTGGGGTGTGTTTTCCATGCTGACGGCGTTTGTCGTTGGCGCGAAAAGTTTTGCGGCGGCACGGTTTCTCCTTGGCATCGCGGAAGCGGGTTTCACGCCTGGAATCTATTTCTACTTCACGCTCTGGTTTCCTGGCGAGTGGCGCGCCAAGATCACCGCGGCATTCCTGGTAGGGATTCCGGTGGCGAACATGATTGGCTCGCCGATTTCGGGTGCTTTATTGCAGTTGGGCGGCATGTACGGACTGCGCAGTTGGCAATGGCTATTGCTTGTCGAGGGCCTGCCCGCGGTGCTGCTCGGCATCGCCTGTCTGTTCGTGTTGACGGACCGCCCGGAAAAAGCGACATGGTTGACCGACGCTGAAAAGGCGAGCGTGGCACAACGCCTCGCCACTGAACAACTATCCATTGCGGCAAGACATGGTGCGACCCTGCGAGGGGCATTGACGAATTGGCGTGTGTTTGTGCTCGCCTTTATCAACTTCTGTGGCATTGTCGGCTCGCTCGGGGTTGGTTTGTGGATGCCGCAGATCATCAAGCAGCTTGGGGTCGATCACGCGACCGTCGGATGGTTGACCGCGCTGCCTTATCTGATTGGTGCGTTCGTCATGCTGTTGTGGGCCCGGTTGGCACGACGGGCACGGAATCGCGTCCTCTATATTTCCGGTGCGCTCATCATTGCCGCATGCGCGTTGACGGCGAGTGTATTCACGAATGTACCGGCGCTCAAACTGGCCGCGTTGTGTGTCACCGTCAGTGGCATTCTCGCATTCCAGGCCACGTACTGGGCCATTCCGTCGGCGTTCCTGACCGGGCGCGCGGCCGCCGGTGGTCTGGCGTTGATCGTGTCTATCGGCAATCTGGGTGGCTTTGTCGGACCCTCGATGATCGGAACCCTGAAGCAGATCTCCAACGGTTACACCGTGCCGCTGATGGCGGTATCCGCCGTCATGCTCATCGGAGCGTTCACGATGGCGTTGCTGGGCGATCCCGGAAAGCGGAGCGCGTGATGCATTTTGACGATGCGACGCTTTCACCATTGCGCGTTGCCAGGCATGCGGATCGGACTGCCACCACGTGCCCGCGCGGACCACACGCAGCATACCGTTGTCGCACGGCCTTTGCGAGCGATGCCTACCGTAGCGCCTGTCATGACGTGATCAATCGGAAATTTCCATGAAATCATCAACGGGTATTGGTGCAGGCGATACAGATGACGCGTCGGCGGCAGAAGACGTCGCGGCACGGCGCTACAGCAGCATCACGCGTACCGAGTGGCGCTCCCTGTCGCTGGCGGGCCTCGGCTGGACATTCGAGAGTTACGATTCGTTTCTGCTATCACTGCTGTTGCCGGTACTGGCCACGCAGTTTGGGTTGTCGAAGGCGGAAGCAGGACTATTCACCAGTGTGACCGCCGCGGGTCAGATATTTGGCGGCATCGTTTTCGGATATGTGTCGGATCGTATCGGCCGCGTGCGCACGGCCATGTTATGTATCGCCGTGTATTCGCTGTTCTCCGGCTTGTTGTCCCTGGCGCCCAACGGAACCTGTTTTGCAATCTTGCGCTTCTGCGGCGCGCTCGGCATGGGAGGCATGTGGACTGCAGGTGCTGCACTGGTTGCGGAGACGTGGCATGCGAGCCGTCGGGGCAAAGGGGGAGCGCTGATGCAGATGGGGTTGCCGGTGGGCGCTATCCTGGCGATCTTTATCTCAGGGTTGGTGGGCCATGTCTACGGCAGCCTTGCCGGTAATGGTTGGCGCCTACTGTTCCTGATCGGCGCGCTACCGTTTTTCATCCTCTTCCTGGTTGCGCGCAACACGCCGGAACCAGCGATCTGGCGGCAGCGTAAGAACGCGGAAAAAACCGAGGCCATCGTGATCGGGCCCGAGGCCAAGGCGGACGTGCGAGGGCTCGTATTGGCGTTTGGTTTCATATTCTTTTTGCAGTATTTGTACTGGGGTGTCTTTACCTGGACGCCGACCTTCCTGCAAGTCGTCAAGCACCTCGATTTTGTCCATAGTTTGAAGTTTGTTTTGGCATTGCAATGTGGGGCCATCGCTGGTTTCCTGCTCTTTTCAGCGCTTGTCGACCGACTTGGTCGTCGGCCCATGTTTCTTGCCTATCTACTTGTTGGTGCCGGGGCGGTAGCGGTCTACATCACGTCCAACGCATCGTTGCCGTTAATGATCGCCATCTTCCTGACAGGCTTCGGCGTCAATGGCATCTTTGCCGGATCGGGACCTTTTCTTGCAGAGATCATCGGTGATACCAAGTCCCGTGGCTTTCTGATGGGACTTGCCTATAACGGGGGGCGCCTGGGCGGCTTCCTGGCGCCGCTCGTCATCGGCGCATTGGCCTCGACTTCCGGTGGTTTCACCCTTGGATTGGCCACGACGATTGTTGCCTTCGCGGCGGCGGCGGTCGTGGTCCTGATGGCACCGGAGACACGTGGGAAACGCCTGCGATAAGCAAGGGCGTGGCATTGGAACATCAATAGAAAGTGAGAGATTCGATCATGCAAGATAACGACCGTTCCCCCGTCTCCGACGTCGAACGCAGAACCATTCGCAAGGTCGTCTGGCGCCTCGTGCCGTTCTTGATGGCATGCTATCTGCTGGCTTTCATCGATCGTGGTAACGTTGGCATGGCGTCGCTCCAGATGAACCATGACCTGGGCATGTCGGCAACCGTATTCGGCTTTGGCAGCAGCCTCTTCTTTATCTCGTATTTTCTATTCGAAGTTCCCAGCAATCTGGGATTGCAGAAATACGGTGCGCGGGCCTGGATCGCCCGGATCATGATTACCTGGGGGCTTGTCTCCGCCGCGACGGCGTTGGTGCAGAATGCGGCGTCATTCTATATTCTTCGCTTTCTGCTGGGCGCCGCCGAGGCCGGTTTCTTCCCAGGTGTATTGCTTTATCTGTCGTATTGGATACCGGCGACGTATCGTGCACGCATCATCGCTGTTTTCATGGTGGCCATTCCCGCGGCAAGTTTTATTGGATCGCCCATTTCCGCAGCACTATTGCAAATGAATGGGGTCGGTGGCTTGCGTGGATGGCATTGGCTTTTTTTGTTGGAAGGGATCCCCACTGTATTGCTTGGTGTGGCATGCCTGTTCTATCTGACGAACAAACCGACAGAGGCAAGCTGGCTTGATGATGAAGAGCGTACATGGTTGCTCAACGCGCTGGCGCATGAAAAAAAAGCACCAAAGAAAGTAGCGTCGATGCCTTTGGGAAAGCTTTTCCTCAACCGTTACGTCCTCTGTCTTGCACTTGTCGATACATGCGCTTCGGCCGCAGGCAGCACGTTGTCCGTGTGGCAACCGCAATTGTTGAAATCGTATGGTTTGACGGTAATGCAGACCGGGTTGCTGAATTCGGTTCCCTATTTGCTTTCATCGGTGCTGATGGTGTATTGGGGAAGACGTTCCGACCGGCTGGGCGAACGCCGATGGCATACCGTGGTGCCCATGCTGCTGATCGGCGTCGGGCTATTTGCGACCTCGCTCAGCGCCGCCTTGCTCCCTACCGTGTGCATGCTTTCGGCGGTGCTCGTGGGCGCCTACGCTTTCAAAGGGCCGTTCTGGGCATTGACAGGGAGCATCTTGTCAAGCGCAACTGCCGCCGCTGGTCTGGCGGCGATCAACGCGCTGGCTAATCTGCTTGGCGGGGGATTAATGGTCAACGTCTACGGTTGGGTGAAGGATGCGACCGGCAGCTACGCGTTGGCGTTGCTGCCTCTCGCAATCCTCACACTGATCAGCGTCTTTACCTTACTGGTTCTGACGCGCAACGGTCCGCAAGCAAAAGTCGTTCAACAAACAGAACCGGTCTGAATGATGTTGCCCATCACGAGACGAGGTTTCATGCGCGATGCCGGCCTGGCGGTTGCGGCATTGACGCTACCGGCCATGCCGATCCGCGCGCAGCAGGGTGAGACCTGGTCGAGCGGTAGCGAACGGGCCATTTTTCACATGCCGGAAGGTGCGATTGATTGCCACATGCATATCTACGACGACCGTTTTCCGGTCGCGCCGGGGACGACATTACGGCCACCGAACGCCGTCCTCGCGCAGTATCGTAGCGTGCAAGCCCGGCTAGGCGTGAAGCGCAATGTCGTGGTGACGCCTTCCACCTATGGTACCGACAATCGATGCATGCTGGACGCGCTACGGCAATGTGGCGATGCCGCGCGCGGTGTTGCCGTCGTCGATGATACGGTTACCGATGCCACGCTTCAGCAGATGGATCGTGATGGCGTACGCGCCATCCGTTTCAACTTGAGCTACCCTGGCGCCACCACGCTCGACATGCTCGCGCCGTTGGCCAAGCGTATTGCCGTACTCGGTTGGCATATCGAGTTAGTCGTGCAGGGTACCAGACTGCCGGCGCTCGAATCGCATCTTGTGGCCTTGCCGTGCCCATTGGTACTCGACCACATCGCACACTTGCCGCAACCTGACGGGTTGAATTCGGATGCCTTTCGTACCGCCGCGCGGCTGGTGGAAAAAGGCAATGTATGGGTGACATTGTCGGGTCCATACATCGATACGAAGACGGGCGCACCGGCGTATGAAGACGTCGCGCTGGTTGCAAAGGCGTTTATCAGAATGGCGCCTGAACGAATGCTCTGGGGTAGCGATTGGCCGCATCCAACGGAGAAGACACATAAGCCGGACGATGCTGCCTTACTGGACACGATTGCAGCATGGATAGGTCGTTCCGATTGGCAGGAACGCATTTTTAAAACGAATCCCGCGGCGTTGTATGGATTTGCTTGAGGCGTGGTGACGCGATAACCGATTTTATCGTGGCATTTCGATCGATGCCGGACTTTATCCGGCACGCCTAGCCACGAGATTTGCGTTCCTGTATCACGGCAGGCGCGACGCGTCGAGTCGTGAGATGATCACGCTTCAGAATGTAATGACCGTCCGCAAACCAACCACGGTTTCGTCTCCGATGCGCGACCCGGCTTTATTCGGATTCGGAATGCCGCCGCCCGGTCTGAAGATATGTTGCAAGTCGGCTTGCAACTGCCACCAAGGCGTGACCTGGTATTGATATGTCGCCTCTACCACAGTCTCCGCACTGCGCACTGGGTAGCCGGGTGTCGTGTAGGTGCCGACGGCGCTGTCGAGCGCGCGCGCATGCGAACCGATCTTCGCATAGCCGACCGCGATACCCGCGGTGTCGTTGTCACGTCCTGCGAAGGGGGCTTTCAGTGTGACACCCGCGTTGAGCGCAAAATCGACGACGTTACGATCACCGGGCGCACCCATTACGCGTGCGAATACCCCGACCGCGCGCGGGCTATCGGCGCTGGGCCGCCATACCATCTGGTCCGCTACACCGTAGAATCCATAGTCGCCGTGATGGCTGACCGGCACGCCGTTGCTTGCCGGATTTGCCAATGACAAGCCGTCGGTACCATTGCTGAGGTCGTCGAAATGCTGCGACTGATACCAGAAACCGAGCTTGTAAGTGCCTGGCAAACCTGCTGGCGGTGCTGCTTTCGGGTCAGCCGGCGGCGCGTTCAACGCGTACTGGACTTCACCAATGACGAGCGCCCCGCTGCCCAGGTTGAAGTTCGTGCCGTGTGCATTGAATTGCTGTGCATCGCCGCTTGCGCGACCCGCCGGGTTGCCGTCGAACACCCCGGTCAATACGGTCCACGAAGCGGATGGCTTTACCCGAAGCCGCACGCCGAGCGACGACAGCGGATACGCGGGGCCACCGCCAGGAAGGTCTGAAGATACCAGCACGGGCCAGCCGAATGTGCCGTTCATGAACGGGGTCGCATATTGGCTCACCATGAATTCCTGGTCGAGACTCTGCTGACCCACTTTCACATCGGCTTTACCATCAAAAAGCGTTTGCTGATACCAGAGTTCCCAGAGACGGGTTGTCGCATCTGCTTCGATGCCGCTAGCAGCCTGCAGCGATTGCAGGTAGCGCTGCGTGAGGTTGGTGCCATGGATCTGCAATCCAGATACGTTGAATGTGCCACCCGGCAGGCCGACCAACTTGCCGGTATCAACGGTGAAGCCGAATTGCGTGAGCCCGTCGTAGGCGCCGCCGCGATGCGTGCCGCCGGACGTGTTGTAAAGGTACTCGCTGGTTTCCTGAAGGGTCAAGGTAATGCCGTGATCGCCGAGAACGTCGCGCAAGCCGCCTATGTTGCCGAGAAGGTTCGAGCGCTCCCAAAAACTGGTGGGGGCG
The DNA here is from genome assembly GCF_034047095.1 of Robbsia andropogonis. Classification (NCBI taxonomy): domain Bacteria; kingdom Pseudomonadati; phylum Pseudomonadota; class Betaproteobacteria; order Burkholderiales; family Burkholderiaceae; genus Robbsia; species Robbsia andropogonis. Next base: position 606,393 of record NZ_CP139166.1, read on the forward strand.
GGCGCATCCGCATCGGGGGTCTGTGTTGACGTCGTGCTCGCATCACTTGCACCGGACGATGGCTCGGCAGTGGATGCCGCGCCTTGCGCGAAAACAGGTGCGCAGGCAAGTGACAGCGTCAGTGCGGTGAGTGCGTTCAGACGGAACCTGCGCGAGACGAGATCGATATGATTCTTCACGTGACTTCCTTTTTATATTGCTTAGTTATACGTAACGAATGCATATCCAAGGAAACCAAGCTTGCCGAGATAGGGCGATACGGTTGCTCACGGCAGCCGGGCGGCAGCGCTGGGGACGTGCTTACCCCTAGCGCATGCGGCGCGACCTGCAGTTGAAACGTAACGAAGCGTGCAACGAAAGGACCGACTGATGCTGATCCGGAATGACGCGCGCTAACTCGACAAATGCGAGCTAGCGGCAAAGGGGTACACCCTGGGCGGCTGCTATCTCGCGGTGGCTTGGCCGGCTTGGACCGGCATCGAGGGGCAACTAGGGCATATGTCCACGGCGGGACTCCAGGGTTTACTTGCGGCGGATTGTATTCCCAATAGTTGTGGGGGCGCAAGTGAAAAAGAGATAACAACGCCGGTGTGGTAAGTATGTCGCGTCGCGTATGAACGAGGTACGCCACAAGGAAAAGCCGGTTTGTGGCCCGAAGTGCACGCACCCGCGTTCGCGCCAAAGGATTTCGGGTAAAGGGCGGAAAGGCACGGTTTCCGTCGCCTTCCCTTCCTTATCCTTTCGTCGCACCAAATGTCAGACCAGCGACAAAATGCCGTTGCATCGCGAAAAACATGAAAATCGAGGGCAGGGCCGCAAGAACGGAGCCGGCGGAGACGAGATTCCAGGCAGTTACCCATTGTCCCTTCAGTGCCGCGACTCCCACAGTCAACGGCGCGGCGTCATCACCTTGGGTTAGGCAGAGCGCCCAGAAATAGTCGTTCCACACAAAGGTAAAAACAAGGATGAACAGGGCGGCCAGTGCCGGTCGGATCAATGGCAAGATAATCTTATAAAATACGGTCCACTCATTCGCGCCTTCGATGCGAGCCGCTTCGATCAATTCAAACGGCAGCTGCTTGATGAAATTCCTTAAAAACAGCGCGCAAAATCCGGTCTGAAACGAAATGTGAAATAGAATGAGCGCACCGACAGTATTAAATAAGCCGAGCTTCAGCGATAAATCGCGAACGGGGATCATCAGAATCTGGATCGGCACGAAATTGCCGGCGACAAACACCGCGAACAAGGTCGTGTTACCGCGGAATTTATAGGTGGCTAAGGCGAATCCCGCCATGGCGGCCAAACTGATCGAGCCCACGACGGACGGCACGGTGATCAGCACGCTATTCCAGAAATAATGCAGCATGGGTGATGTCGTCAATGCATCGCTATAATTTGCAACCATTGCGAAATGTCGTGGCCAGCCCCAGTAGTTCCCTTCCGCCAGTTCGTCGGATGAACGCACGGAGGTGACCAATACCGCAATGAGCGGTAGTAACCAGATGACCAGGGCCAGTGGTAACGATAATTTATAGAAAGTGCGATTCAGCGGCCGCCATTTCGCAATCGGCATGGGAAACATAGTGTTCTCCGTTCTTGAAGAGATCGGTTTTCAAGTTTCCTGACGCAGCAGGCGGCGCAGGTGATACACGATATAAATCATCATGATCGCAAATAGGGTTACGGCAATAGCCGCCGAATAGCCTAACCGGTAGTATTTGATTGCCTGGTCGTACATGTAATAAGCCAGTACCGTCGAACTTTGGTATGGGCCGCCACCGCTCATTACCGCGATCAGATCGAAGCTGCGCAACGCACCGATAATCGTGACGACCACCGCCATGAAGGTAGTAGGACGCAATTGCGGTAACACGACATACCACAACATCGCCCATCCTCGCGCCCCTTCCATGCGAGCTGCTTCGATTTGTTCGGCATTCAGGGACGTCAGACCCGTCAAATACAAAATCATGCAGTATGCCGTTTGCGGCCATAGTGCCGCAAAGATAATGCCGAACGTGACGTAGCGGGCATCCCCCAATATCGGAATACCATGTCCGAGAAAAAGTTTTAGCAAGCCGAAAGTCGGGTCGTAAAACCAGGAAAACATCAATCCGACCACGACGCCAGAGAGGACGAATGGCGCAAAAAACAAGGATTTGACCAGACGGATGCCGGGCACCACTTGATTGAGATAAAGGGCGACGGCGAGCCCCATGGGCGGTGCCAGTAAAAACAGAATCAGCCAGATCAGATTATTTTTGAGGGCCGTATAGAACGTATCCGAATGAATGAGTTCCGTATAGTTCGCCAACCCGACAAACTCTTTGGGTGACATCCCGTCCCAGTTATAGAAACTCAATGCGATTGAAGACAGGATCGGCCACACGACGTAGACCGCGATCATGATGCATGCCGGCGCCAGGAACAAAAACGCCGCACGCCGCTGTTGCCGCGACACCGCACTTGTGCGGCTAACCCGCTTCGCGCGTCGGGTCGGCGCGGCATCGGACACCTTCATGGCCTCCAATTTCATTCGGACACTCCTTAGGCGCTATTTATGATAAATACGCTTACGAGCCGCTTCAAGGCGCGCGAGAATGGCATCGATCTGCGAAGGGTTCGACATGAATTGCTGCATGCCTTCCATGCCGATATCCGCCATCTCCTTGGTCATGTCCCGATCGTAGAATTGCGCAATACCGCCTTTCGTGTTCGACAGAATCTGGAAGCCGATCTTGGAAATGGGATCGTCAGGCGGAGGCGATTGATTGTTTGCGGAAAGCGATCCCAGGCCCTGCGCAAGCTCGGCACCGATCTTTGGTGTTTCTACGAAAGCAAGGAACGTATGCGCATCTGCCTTGTTCTTGGCCTTTGCCGGGATGTGCAGGGATTCGACTGGTCCATCCTCGGCAGTTGGCACCTTTGGATCGATGATGGGAAACTGAAAGTAGCCCATTTCGGATTTCACGCTGGCTGGAAAGCCCGCCGCCACAAAGGTGCCCATCAGCATCATCGCCGCCTTGCCCTGATAGAGGAAAGGCTGAACGGAATCCAGGTCGTATGACAGCGAGTTGTCGATAAAGACCTTCGCATCGATCAATTGCTTCCATGCTGCATAGACCTTTTTGACGCGCGCGTCCGTGTAGGGTATCTCTCCCGACATCAATTGCTGATGGAATGCGTTGCCGTTGATACGCAAATCGAGGTAGTCGAACCAGCCCGCGAGGGTCCAGGCGTCCCGTCCCGCGACCGCTATCGGCGTGATACCTGCTGCCTGCAGCTTTTTGCAAGCATCCAAGAATTCGGCCCAGGTCTTGGGCTCGCGTGCGATACCGGCTTTTGTGAACAAATCTTTACGGTAGAACATGCCCCAGGAGTAGTAAACAGTGGGGGCTGCGTATTGCTTTCCTTTGTACGATGATGCTTCCTTGGTGGACGCATACATCGCGTTCCAATTGTTTTTGCTCCAGTCCGCGCTCAGATCCTCGAAAAGATTACGTTGCGCGTAATAGGCCATTCTCTCGCCGTTGTGCCATGTGACCACATCAGGAGGAGAGGTCGATAGCCACCCGGGAAGCTGTACCTTGTACGCTTCCTCGTCAACAAACGAGACCTTCAGGTCAATGCCGGGATGAGCGGTCTTGAACTGATCGAAAATGCGCTGCCAGACCGCGCGCTGACTGGCTCCTTTGAATGCCACATTGATCTCGAGCGTCGATGCCTGGACGGCGTTGACCATGCCAAGATTCAATGCGGTAGCGCTTATCGCGATAGCTGCAGCGCTTACCGCGACCTTTGCAGTAAGACGACCAGCGATGTGAGAGGCGGCGTTGCTCACGACATGGGTGGCGTGCAGCGCGATGACACGGGAAGTCACGCGCCGCGCGCGTTCGAATGTGCTATAGAGGCTGCGCACTGCGTCCTGGGGATACATGACGGGTATTTTCATCTTGCTTGTCTCCGGATATCGTATTTTTTATCTATCGTTCCGACTGGTTACATCTTGCCTTTACTACGCCATGCCAGCAACTAGCATGCATTACCACGGCATGGCGCATCCGCGTGGGCCTACGCCGGTGTTCGACGGAAAACAGCGACTTGTTGCGGCGCCACGTGACGCTCCCCGATGACGAAATCATGGATTTCCCCTGCCGCCGGCACGATGTCGTATGGAACGTGTCCGTAGTTGACGATGTAGGTAAGGCCGGCTAATTCGCTGACACGCACGCCTTCCGGCAAATGCATTGTCGTGAGGCCTGCCGTGGTAGCGGCTTGTTGGAACAGTGACTGCGTCAACGAGGGATCAAAGAGGCTTGCGAAATAACGGACGTGGCCGTATCGCAACACCGCGGGAAGACCGTCGGAAAATCGCGCATCAACATCCACATCGGCACCCGCTTCGACAAAATCTCGCCAGTGTCGCGCGCTACCGCCGTCTACGGGTTCGGTTACGTTAGGGCGAAGCGACTCGACACGCCACACGCGAATCGGCAGTATCGATGTCAAATTTCCGGGTGGTAACGCTGCCGGGATGGTCAGATTGACTGTCTTGGACCCGGTGCGCGGACCGATGACGACTTCCACCTGGGTTGCGGCCAGACGCGTCAGTTGTACGGCAAGATCATCTGGCACGATCGGCAACGGCGGTACGACAATCATCCGGTAGCCATCGAGCTTTGCATTCGCCGGGACGATATCGACATCCAATCCAAGACTACGCAATGCGCTGTAGTACTCAAACGCGAATCGGGGGTAATGGAAATCTTGACCCTGCGGATGAATTTCGAAAAGCCATTTCGATTCATAGTCCCAAATCAGCGCCACGCGATGGGCGCGCGACTGTTGCGACATGGGCGTAACGACGGCTGTGCCGACATGCTGCTTGAGGAGACGAATTTCTTCTGCTACCTGCCGCGCCTCATTGCCGCCGACATCCAGAAGGTTGTCCGGCGTGTTCAAACCAGCATGCATCTGCTCCTGCGCAAATGGCGCTTGTCGCCACCTGAAATAGGAAACACATCCGGCGCCGTGCGCAAACGCTTCCCAACTCCAGAGACGTACCATGCCTGGTAATGGCGCGGGATTCCAGTTTGCCCAATTGACGGGACCGGGTTGCTGCTCCATGACCCAGAACGGCAGTTTGCTCATGCCTCGATAGACATCGTGATTGAACGCCGCCAAGTCCGGATGGCCGGTCCTCAACCATTTCGCTTTTACTTCGGGATCAAACCACTGCTCCTCCAAAGCGCCGAGTGGATAGCTGTCCCAAGCCGCGATATCAAGGTCATCGGCAACACGATAATGATCGAACTCCGTGAAGAGTTGCATGAAATTGTGCGCTATCGGACGGCCCGGCGAGACTTGCCGAATGATGTCAACTTGCATGCGATTGAAACGCGCGACTTCATCGGACGCAAATCTACGGTAGTCGAGTCGATGCGACGGGTGGGCTTCGGTAACGGTCCCTATGGGGGGATCGATTTCGTCGAAGTTCCGATACTCCATACTCCAGAAGACGGTGCCCCAGGCACGGTTCAACGTTTGGATATCGCCGTACCGCAACTTCAGCCAACGACGAAAACCTTCAATTGCAGCAGGCGAATAATTCACCACCGTGTGGTGGCAGCCATATTCGTTATCGGTCTGCCAGAAGGCCACTGCCGGGTGATTGCCATAGCGTTTTGCGATGGCCAGGCAGATTTTCGCAGCGGCCTTGTGGTAAGAAGGCGATGAAAAATCGTAATGGCGTCGTGATCCGAAGGCGCGTGTCCTGCCATCGGCACCTATCGCGAGGATGTCGGGATGTTGATCCACCAGCCATTTTGGCGGCGTCGCCGTGGGTGTACACATCACCACCTGCAGTCCTGCCTCGCCCAGTACGTCCACCGCCCGATCGAGCCATCCCCAATCGTATTCACCTGGCACAGGTTCGATCCGGCTCCACGCGAATTCCGCAATACGTACTCGTTCCACGCCCAACGTTTTCATGCGTGCCGCATCTTCGCGCCAGATTGATTCTGGCCAATGCTCGGGGTAATAACAAACGCCAATATGCATGTGTGCTCCTACGCAAATTGATGAGCGGGGGTGTAGACCACGGCAAGACCGTCGTCCGTAAATAAATGGCACGCGTCGGGCGGCGCCATAAATGTGCAGCGTCCGCCTTGGACAATCGACCAGTCACCGGGGGCTTTGGCAATCAGCAGCGTACTGTCCGTGGTTTCCAAATGGAGATAACAGTGTTCACCCAGTTGTTCCACCAATGTGATTGCACGGTTTATCTGGTTGGATCCATGCATGCCATCGGCCACGCTCGGCGCGTCTTTCGGCACCGGATGCAGGTGCTCCGGGCGAATACCTATCGTCACGTGCTGTCCGATCTGCAAACTGGCGAGCGTGTTCGCTGTGGAACAAAGCTTGGGAGCCGCATCGTTTTGCCGGGGTGTTTCCGGTCGAATGTCGACTCGTAACCGCTCATTCGCACCATCGAGTGTCACGATGGCATGATCTGCTCCTGTCTCGCTGACGTGAGCGGACAGGAAGTTCATCCGCGGTGAGCCGATAAATCCGGCAACGAAGCGACTGCGGGGCCTGTGATAAAGGTCGAGAGGCGTGCCGACCTGCGCGATGCTGCCGAATGTCGCTGTGTCGGCTCCGGCATGGAGTAGTACGATCTTGTCGGCAAGCGTCATGGCTTCCACTTGATCGTGCGTTACATACACGACACTGGCCTTGGAAAATTGCTTGTGAAGGCGCGCAATTTCAATGCGCGTCTGACCGCGTAACGTGGCATCGAGGTTCGACAGGGGTTCATCGAATAGAAATACGCCCGGATTGCGCACGATTGCCCGGCCGATCGCGACTCGTTGCCGTTGTCCGCCAGATAAGGCCTTGGGCAAGCGTTCCAACAAGGGTTCGAGCTGCAAGATACGCGCCGCCTCGGTCACCTTGTCATGGATCACGGACTTCGGTGTCTTTGCCAACGTCAGCCCGAACGCCATGTTCTGATACACGGTCATGTGGGGGAACAGCGCGTAGCTCTGGAAAACCATCGCCACGCCGCGTTGTGCCGCGGGCACATCGTTGACGACCTTGTTATCGATCAGAACGGTACCGTCCGTCACATCTTCCAGGCCGGCAATCATCCGTAACAGCGTTGACTTGCCGCATCCGGATGGCCCCAGAAATACACAGAACTCGTGCTCGGCAATATCGAGATCTACATCGCAAATAACTGGCGTGTCTCCGCCGTAGGATTTTTGAACCGATCGCAACGAGATGCTCGCCATGCTGCCGTCTCCATGTTTAAATTCGGAGACGCGGTAAGGTTAAGCGCTTAACCTTGTAATTCGAGAGCGATAGGTTTTACCCTTAAGGGTAATCCGCCATGCATTCGAAACACGTCTCCAAATACTTTTTATGCGCTGCTTTTTGATGAATGTAGCTCGTTCCCTGCGAATTAGCAAACAGGAATTTGTTGATCGGCGCTGACTATTGAGATGATTATGGCAACGCTTGCAGAAGTGGCCCGGCTCGCTGGCGTGACGGCCGCAACGGTATCCAACGTCCTTCGTGGACGTGGCAAAGTCGGTCAGGAGACTCGCGATCGTGTGCTGGACGCGATCAAGCAATCCGGCTATCGCCCGCACTTGATGGCTCGTGCCCTGGCGGAAGGCCGGCCGCCGACGATCGCACTGATGGTCACCAGTATTGCAAACCCGTTCTATCCCGAATTTGCATTGGCTGCGGAGCGAGCCGCCCGCCGGCAGGGACAGTTTCTCATTATCTGTAATACGGACGAAGATCCGGAGATCGGGCGGGCGTATTTCAACCAGATCGCCGGAACGCTCGCACAAGGCATGCTTGTCATGAATAGCGGTCTGGACGTTGCATCCTTACGTGGGGAGGCGCATCCGGCGCCGGTCGTTCTTTGCATGTGGGAGCGTCCTGATCAGCCGCCGGCACTGCCTTGTGTCGCGGTGGATTTTTTTGCCGCCGCCGTGCTGGCGACAAACCATCTGCTCGCATTGGGGCATCGGCGCATCAGCGCGATCGTGGGTAGTGAGGCGACAGGCATTCACGCAACGCGGTTCGATGGGTTCCGGGCGGCAATGCATCGTGCGGGCGTGCCGTTGTCGGAGAATGATATCCGGTTCACGGTCGATTCAATACAAGGCGGTTATCTCGCGGCACAGGCATTACTCCGTGGGAATCCGCGTCCAACGGCAATTTTCGCGACTAATGATTTGCCAGCGTTGGGTGCCATTGCCGCCGCGACAGACATGGGCCTGTCAGTTCCACGAGATATGTCGGTCATCGGCATTACCGACATTCAACTTGCCAGGGAATCCCGTCCGGCACTCACCAGCGCGGCAATTCCAACAATCGCGGCGGCCGATCTAGCCGTGGAGCTGCTGAGTGAGTTGGTTTTGTTCGGTGATGCAACACCAAACAAAATGCGTATCGCCCCGCCGCCCGTGTTGATGCCGCGCGATACAACGGGACCGAAGCTGGCGGTGTCGTGAGGTCGCCAGCGGCGAACGATTTCTTTATCGATGTGCTGAAATGCACTGATACCGTCAACGCAGCTACTGCCATGGCAAATTAACAATGCATGGCATTATTTGCCACCGCCTGATGAGCCGATACGGCGGTGCGCTGCAATGATCGAACTGGGATACCCCCAGCGTCAACGTCGCATTCATCCGAATGGCCCGCCATCCTCGAGAAGAGGCGACATCGTGCATGGCGTATTCTCGATCGTTATAAGCATCTAAAAAAATCTTCGTTGACGCGTTATTGCGACCCGGTATGGTGTAGCTGTTGCCTAGTGCTGACACTTTAGGGACCGAGTTATGTCGTCTAACGCAGACGTCTTTGCGGACTGGCTGCTTACGGGCCTGGACGTCAAAAGTACGCTTTTCCACATGGGCCAATATTGCGGCGCGTGGCGCGCTTCGACGCAAGGGCGCGGGAAAGCCAGCTTTCATATTATTTTGCATGGCCAATGTTGGCTGCACCTTCGTGCGCAAGGTGCGATTCCGGCTCGTAGTCTCGTGCTCAGGCAAGGGGATGCTGTTTTTCTTTTATCCGATATCGCCCACTGTTTGTCTTCCGACCCGCAGGCCCCCACGGACAACTGCTACAAACGCGGGACGATGACCTCGCTTTCGAATTCAGGCGAGTCGGTGCCTGAAAGTCTTGGTCTCGCATGCGGTTTTTTCGAATTCCAGTCGGAGTCCGATCATTTTCTACTGGAGTTCTTGCCCGATTATCTCGTTGCGAGGCAAGACGCACCATCGCAGCAGGGGGTGCGACAGATATTCGAATTGATCCGCGTGGAGGCGCAACGCAGCCCCAACACACCGTCGCCCCTGATCGCACGGCTGACAAGTATTTTATTCGTGTATGCGTTGCGAGCGCTGGATGAGGACGATGCCCTGGCACCATGCTGTTGGACGCTGCTGCGGCATCATGCATTCGCCCCGCTTGTCGCGGCGATTGTGTCCGCGCCGGGCGATGATTGGAGCACGGCCAGAATGGCTGATTACCTGCATATGTCGCGGGCTACATTCTGCAAGCGATTCGTGGCGCTTTCCGGACAGTCCCCCGGCCAATTCGTGACGTTGGTCCGAATGAAGGCGGCCGCCAAGATGCTGCGCAATGGCACCAGCACCCCCGATGCGGCGGAGGAGGTGGGTTATCGTTCCGAGTCGGCATTCGCCCAGGCTTTCAAACGCGTCACCGGCATTCAGCCCGGCGTATGGCGGCGTGGATTCCCTCTGCCGGCCGGTAGCAACGGCGTCGAGCACGATAGCCGCCGCCTTGTTCCGTCTCTTTAAAACGCGATGCACGTACGTCTGTTAGACAAATCCGCAGAAAACGCAGAAAACCGCGCATTGATCCCGTTCGGGGGCAGGCTCACACTATGCGTTATCGGTTTACTTTTCGCGGGGATGGGCCATGAGTCGTTTGCCATTACTGACCATTGAAAACGCACCCGAAGCGAGTCGCCCATTTCTTGAGCGTTCGCAAGCGGCCAACGGTTTCCTGCCTAACTTGGTGGCATCGCTTGCGAATGCGCCCACGGCACTCGAAACTTATATGACAGTCGGCGATATCAACAGCCGAAGCGGTCTGACGCTCGCCGAGCGTGAGGTGGTGCAAATTACGGCGGCTACTATTCATGGTTGCGGTTTTTGCGTAGCCGGACATACCGCTGTCGCGCTAAAAAAAGCGAAGTTATCGGCCGGGATCGTGGATGCGCTGCGCACCGGGATGCCGACCGGTGATTCGCGGCTCGACGCGGTGGCAAGCTTCACCGGAGAAGTGATCTGGACGCGTGGTGCCGTTTCGGAATCCGCGCTCGCCGCATTTCAAGCGCAAGGGTATAGCGACGCGAACGCCCTGGAGGTCGTTTTGGGGGTGAGCCTCGCGACGCTGTGCAATTTTGCCAATAACCTCGCGCAAAATCCTCTCAATCCACAACTCGACGTTTATCGATGGGTACCATCAGAGAGCATCGCATGATCCCATCGGTCATCGACGCCATACAACCCTCCGCAATTCGCGTGAAAGAGCCCGCGATTGATGCCGGGTTGGCTGCGTGGCTCGATGACCATGCATTGTACCTCGACAGCGATGCCGGCAGCGCCAGCGAGATCGTTCCCCGTCTGGGCCATGCAGGCTTGTTTCGTATCGGCGTCGACGTCGCGCTGGGGGGCGTGGGTGGCACCACATGCGATGCGATCAAGGCCATCGCTTCGGTGGCCCGGCATTCGCTTTCCGCCGCATTCGTATTCTGGGGGCAGCGCACATTCATCGAATACCTGTTGCAAAGTGATAACGCGACGTTACGGGACAAATGGTTGCCGTCGTTGCTGCATGGCGAGCACGCTGGCGCCACTGGCCTGTCCAATGCGATGAAATATCTGTCTGCCATCGAGCCCTTGAAAGCCCGCGCCCATGCCTTGGATGCGGGAGCGTCTCGTTTCTCGTTGAATGGGGCCTTGCCATGGATCACAAACTTGCGCCAGGAAGGGTTTTTGGCGGCAGTCGCATTTGATCGCGACGCGGGTGCGCCCCCGGCGATTTTCGCGGTGCCACACGATATCGCGGGCGTCTGCCGCAGTGACGATCTGGACCTGATTGCGCTAAGAGCGAGCAACACGGCGGCGCTGACGTTCAAAAACGTCGAATTGGATGCGCGCTGGATCATTGCCAGCGATGCAAGGGCTTTTCTGATGCATGCGCGCCCCGCATTTCTGGGATTGCAATGCGGCATGTCCATTGGGTTGGCGCGTCGCTCCCTTGATGCCGTCGACGCCTGTGGGGACGCCGCGCAGGCGGCACTCGCCGATGAATTGGCGGAATTGCGCAGTAGGCTCGACGCGCTATGCGAACCGCTCTATCACGGTGTCGACTCCGGCGTCTTCGTCGCGGCGCCCGCCCGCCAATTTGAGATCCGCATTGCATTGGCGCAGATAGCGGTTGCGGCGAGCCAGTTGGAGCTACAGGCGGCCGGCGGTCGCGGCTATTTGCGCAATGCCTCCGATACCGGGCCCGCGCGCCGCGCGCGAGAAGCCGCTTTCGTGCCGATCATCACGCCTAGTGTCGTGCAACTAAAGAATCAGCTTGCCCATCATCGTCAACAGGGCGCCGCATGAGCGATTCCAGCGACAACATCCTCGACAAACCGATCCATCAAGAGGGGGCGTTGCCAATCCCTGACGAAAACACGGGTATCTCACCCCGGTTGGCATTACGGGAAGTGTCCCTGCGTCGCGGCACGCGCGCCATATTGGACGGTATCTCGCTGGATGTCCATGCTGGCCAGCTTATAACGATCCTGGGTGCAAGCGGGGCCGGGAAGTCGACCTTGCTACGGGTTGCCGCTGGTTTGCTTTCGCCTAATGGCGGCCATGTTCTGGTGGACGGTCAAGAAGTCGTCTCGCCAAGGCCTGATGTCGCCTTGGCTTTTCAAGATCCCTGTCTTCTGCCCTGGCTAACGGTGCATCGGAACGTCGGGTTTGGTCTGGGCTTTTCGCGCCAGCGCAAGCTTAGCCGCCATGAGATGCAGTCGCGTATCGCCGCGGCACTCAAAGAGGTTGATTTGACGCATGCGGCGCATCTCGCGCCACGACAGCTTTCAGGGGGCATGGCGCAACGGGTTGCACTGGCGCGATGCCTGGCCCGCGAACCCCGCACGTTGTTGCTGGACGAGCCTTTCGGCGCGCTCGACGAGGTAACCCGCGCGGATATGCAACGTCTGCTTGTTTCGGTTGTCCGCGACACCCAGGCGGCGACCTTGCTCGTCACGCACGACATCGATGAAGCGTTGTGTGTGTCGGACCGGGTTGTCGTGCTGGGGCGCGATGGGGCGCTCGCGGCCTCAATCGACTTAACGTTGCCGCATCCCAGGGATGATCATGTTCAGGCGTTGGGCTCGTTACGGGTACGCGTCGTTGCCGCTTTGCGCGCTTCGATGGCCTCTCGCCCCGCATCGGATATACCACTCATCCCGCATTCTCTCCAATAAGGACCGTAGCATGTGTCAGTTGCCGATGTCTCGCCGCGAGTGGCTCAAGCTTGCCTCGCTTTTCACTGTCGGCGGCGCCACGCCATTACTGAGCAGCCTGACGGCCCGCGCTGCAACGGAGCCGGACGCCCCCGTGCGAATCGGCTATCTACCGATTACGGATGCGACACCCCTTCTGGTTGCACATAACAACGGCTATTTTGCTGACGCGGGTCTCGGCGCGGAGAAACCCACTTTGTTACGCAGTTGGGCGCAGTTGGTGGAAGCGTTTTTATCGGGCCAAGTGAATGTCGTGCATATTCTTTCGCCCATGACGATCTGGGCGCGATATGGCAGTCGTGCCCCCGCGAAGGTTGTCGCGTGGAATCACATCAACGGTTCCGCGCTGACGGTGGCGCCAGACGTCCAGTCATTACGGGATCTCGGCGGCAAGACTGTTGCGGTGCCATTTTGGTATTCGATTCACAACGTCGTCGTGCAGGACTTGTTGCGTGCGCAAGGCCTCACGCCGGTCCTCAGCAAGGAGGGTGCGTTGAAAGCCACGGAAGTGCGCTTGGTCGTGATGGCACCTGCGGATATGCCGCCTGCGCTGGCATCAAGACAGATTGCCGGTTTTATCGTTGCTGAGCCTTTCAATGCCGCCGCGGAAGCGTTGAAGGTTGGCAAAGTGCTGCGCTTTACGGGCGACGTCTGGCGTGACCACGCTTGCTGTGTCGTATTCATGCACGAGCAGGATTTAAATGCGCGCCCAGCGTGGTCACAGAAGGTGGTGGATGCGATCGTCAAGGCCCAGGTCTGGTCACGCGCCCATCCGCAAGAAGCCGCGGAACTTTTGTCGAAGAGCGGGACGAATCATTACACGCCACATGCTGCCAGCTTGCTTTCCACCGTGTTGCGGCAGCAGCCTTCGGAGGAGCCGCGTTACCTTGCGGACCGCGCCGTACTGCATGGCGATTGGCATGAAAAAAGAATCGATTTCCAGCCGTATCCCTATCCAAGCTATACGGAAGAATTGGTTCGTCGCCTGAAGGCAACTCAGGTGGAAGGGGAGGCACCATTTCTCGCGAAACTCGACCCGGCATGGGTCGCCAGCGACCTCGTCGATGATCGATTCGTCAAGAAAAGCATTGCCGCGCAAGGTGGCATGAAAGCATTCGGACTACCGGAGGCATGGTCCCGAAAAGAGACCATTGCAATCTGAGATGGCTATCCATCCTTCTCGGCCCCACCCCTCGGACGCTTTCGAGCCACAACGCCAGACATTGTCCGCATTGACGCGCGGCAGCCAACGTCTGCGCCGACTCCTGTTGGGGACTGCCGGCATCATCATTGTCATCGGTCTGTGGTGGGCGGCAGTCACTGCATGTGCCGGTCGGAATCTTCTCGTCGCACAATTCTCGCCGGTGGAGGCCTTCAAGATAATGCCTGCGTTGATCGGTGAGGATCGATTGTTCGTACACGTTGCCGCAAGCCTGCGGCGTATCGCCGTCGGCTTAACTTGTGCCTTGCTGGTTGGCGTGCCATTGGGCTTTCTGATCGGTCGAGTGAAGGCACTGGACGCGCTGCTTTCACCGGCATTGCAGTTCTTGCGGATGATTTCCCCGCTTGCGTGGATGCCGATTGCGGTAATGACCTTGGGCGTGGGGGATCGTGCTGTATATTTTCTGTTGAGCTTCGCGGCCGTATGGCCCATTGTCATGAGCACCGCGGCGGGCGTACATCAAATCGATCAGCGTTGGCTGCAATTGGGGGAGAGCCTTGCCGCCACGCGTTTCGAAATGATGTGGCACATCTTCGTGCCTGCCATTGCCGTGCATGTGTTGACCGGTGTGCGTCTGTCCATTGGCATATTGTGGATTGTGCTGGTCCCTGCCGAAATGCTTGGCGTAAGTTCCGGACTTGGTTATTTGATCCTGGATACCCGAGACCGGCTGGCGTATTCGGAGCTGATGGCGGTGGTTCTGATCATCGGCGCGCTCGGCTTTTCCCTTGATTGGTGTGCCCGGATTGTGTATTCGCGTTTTAGTAAGACAACCGTCGGGCTTTGACATCGTTAAACGATGTGATACGCCTAGTCAGTGGTCGGGATACGCATTCGCACAAACAGGTCAGGGTGGCGGAAATTGTGCGGCCGTGCGCTGCCCGTCAACGTTCGCCAAGCGTTGCCAGCGAAGGAGGTTACGCCAACCTAACGTGGTCGAATCCTTTGCACGCTCCCGCACGATCAGCATAAGTGGTCGCCAGGTACCGCTATTGAGCAGAATATCGTCGATGGCTTCCAATGCGCGACGTTCACCTTGGGTATCGCCGCGTTTGCGTGCGAGTTGCGCAAGCCCTCGATAACCGTCGATCCATCCGCTTGCTGCGCCGCGCATCGAATAATTGACGTTGTAGAGGCAGTATTGATTGTCCTTGCCAAGACGCTTGATCTCATGTTCGAACTCGTCCAGCAAGATCCCTGCTCGCATGCGGTTGTCCGGCGTGTCGGTGTTGCCGTTTTCATCAGGTTCAAGCGTCTCCACGCACCGCATCAACCATTGCGTGCGGTTGGCCGAGATTTCTCGCAGCATATCGGCTGGCGTCGCATAATGGCGATCGAGGTCGCCGTCCTGTTTGCCATCTATCAAGAAAGGGGAAATCTCGTGCTTCTCGATGGCCAAGGCGATGTCGCGTGTGACGCCGAGTTGCAATCCAAGGGCCTGGCGCTGCGTGCCGGTGTTGTGCGCATGGCGCCGCCCACTTGGCGGTAAATACGAGACAGGTGCGCCCGTCAGTGTCAAACCGATATTCGCGCGCTGTTGCGCGGTATCACCGACGGCCGCATAGACGCTCACATGACCGCCACGCTCGTCTCGCCGCTCCCGGACGCGCTGTCCTTCGCCGGTGAGCGATGGCTCGACACGAAACGTTTGCGCGAGGCCTTGCGCGTCCGGATCATTGAATCGCACATAAGGAAGCCGCGCCGTCACAGCCGCACTGATTGCCGTGGTATCCGCGACGCTCTCCATCTGAGAGACGGAGACATCCGGATTCCGGGCGAACACCGCTTCCAACGGACCATGGTACGCCCGGCCACGCTCAGGTGCGATCACATCCCATCGCACCATGCTGTCGAGTGCGTTAAGCATGTTGGCCCGCATCGTCTCGTCTTGATGACGCTTTCTGAAAAAGCGCAACAGCGTGGCATCGGTTTTTGCATGCTGTTTTAACCCATGCAAGCTCGCCGTGCCCTGCAACGATGTGTAGGTGCCAAGCGCCGCACCTGCCACCATTCCGATGGTCGCCTCATGCGCGTTGGTGCGAGTCTTGCCGAACATCATCTCAATGCCAAGCACCGGCATGAACAACTGCGTAAACGCCTCATCGGACCGGGATGTCTCTACCGAAAGAAGAGGCGATACGATCGGGGTTTGCGGGCCATAAGGCAATGTAGGCAGGCCGACCCCCAGTGTGCCACCGCCACCCAGCCGTACCTTGTCCCGCAATGCCATGTCTAGGATGAAAGGCTTGAAGAAGGTAACAATGTCTTCCTTGTTGCGCAGATGCTGATGTTTCAGTAGACCGATCGCGGTGACCAAATCCGCATCGACGGCTTCTAGTGCCGGGGGTTGTCGCGCGGAGGGAATGTGCGCACGGAGGCGCTCCTCAAGACGCGAGACCGTCTCATAGGCCGTGGCGCCGTGCGGCGCCACTTGTTTGATGAACGATTGAAAGCGCGCCGCGTGCATCGTCCGTACCACGCTGGGTAGACGTTCGATGATCTTCTTGGCGTCACGGCCGGATAGCGTGACTTTTGACAGATGTCGCCCGCGATTGTCAAGCCGCTTCAGGTAATCGAGCAACGTCTGAGAAAATAGGGCGTCAAGCGTGCCTTCCCCACCTCGGTGCTGGCGACTGGCCTCAATCAATGGGGTGAGGCGCGTCATGCGCCGTCGTATTGCACGGTCTACTTGCATCCGCGCTGAATCAAGGCCCATGCTTTCCGAGACCTCATAACCGCGATTCAACAAGCGCTTGCTGAACGGGGTTTTGTTCAGGGTAGGGACAAATCGGCGCCATACGGCAGGCCGCGGCGCGTCGTTTGGCCTGTTGTCTGCCGAAGTGGCGCGGATCACCCACTCGGTCAGTGCTTTCCTCATACGCGCATCGTGTCGTGCATAAAGCGAGCCGGGTGCATTGCTGACGTAACCACTACGAACAGCGTTATACGCGGCATATGCGACGTCGTCGAATTCGAGGTTTTCGTCTCCCTTGCATCGGGCCAATGCAACCTGCCTCGCCTGACTGAGCCACGCCGAAACCGCCGTGTCCGGTTCGGTGCGACCAGCGGCTTCGGCCGTCCAGAAGACATGCAGTGCCTGGATTTGTTCTTTCGTCGCGGTTTGATGGCTGTCGCGCGATAGTGCATGCAGCAGGTCACTACCACGAGGCAACGCGGCGATCGCCCGACTGAACGCAAGGACGTCGGCCGCGGTAGGGTTGGGAAAGGCAGTCGAGGCGCTATGCAGGCGCCGCGTTTCTGCCTCGGTCTGCGCCAGTGCGGACCAGTGCGTGGTTGGATGTTGGTGCAATGCATCGAGCAATCGTGTTGCCCTTCCCGCGTCGCTTTGGGTGACGTCCGCCAGCGCATGGATCACTGTCTCCATGGCCATCATGGTCGGTAATAGACTGGGCGAGCTGGATGCCTTCAGGCGAGCGGGAAGCGCTGCGAGCGCGGATTGCAAACGTGCGTCGGGGCGTTGGCCGAAGGCAGGCGGCAGATCGGATTGCCGTGCGACGAAGAGGTCGTGCAACGCGTTCACCGATTGTTCCTGACCACCGGCTTCTGGCGCTGCCGTCGTATCCGCTTGTCGTGCGAGCAGCGACGATGCTTCCGTGAGCCACGCCAGTGAACGCTCGGCTTGCTCACGCTGCGCTTCCGCTGTTGCGCGCAGCTGCATCAGTTCTGAAAGCTGCTGGCTGACCCGTTCGATTCCTGTATTGACGGAATCCAGACCTTGCAAGGCGCGCGCTCGCGCGCGCTCGCGCGCGTTCCGCGCCTTGAAGCACTGTGCGGGCCTGCGCGATCTGGTTAAGCAGATCCGCGTGTAAGGCGGAGGCCTTTGGTGATGTGCTGCCCATCTCAACAAACCCCGAAGGCAACTTGCCGAAGCGCTTTTCCAGGTTATGCAAACGACCTCGCGCGTCAAGGACAATTTTCTCCGCTGCATCAAGATCGTGATTAACGAGCGTCAGCGCATGCGCCTCTTCTTTTCGTACTTGCAATTCGACATCGATTGCATCACGGCGATCGTACGCATGTGAACGCAATGCATGCGCCTTGGCTTGCAACTCATTGATCCGCCTATGCGTGAATGCATCGGCTTTATCGCGTTGTTCCGCGAGATAGCGCAGCCCCTCAAGTCCGGCCAGATCCGGGCCGGAGATGACCGCATGCAGCGCGCTGCTTGCGTCGCGCACCGCGGCAGCGGCGTGCAAGCGGCGTGTAGCCGTGTTCTGCGTCTGATCCGAAATCATTGATACGCCACGAGCAGCATCATGCGCTGATTGCGCACGCTCGAAATGCGCGACCGCCTCGTCGAGTGCTGCTCGGCGCTGCGCGACCAGCTCCCTGAGTGTTGCCACGCTTTCGGCAATTGCCGCTTTTCCCGCAAAGTGGTTCGGCGATGTCTGATGTGTCGGTGCGGTATGCCGGCCGTTACCGCCAATACTGGACGCGGCGATTTTCGCGAGTGGGGCCGGCTTCGCCCACGGGATTAGGGTCGTCATCAGTCGATAAGCTTTTGAAGGCGCGGGGCGCTTCCATAGCGCGGCCTCGGGGCGACCGATACTCATCGTAAGTGACTCCGCTACGCTTGAGAGTAGCTTTGCTTCTTCCAGGATTGCCGCTTCCGGACCTTGCATCACAGGATTGACTGATGTCGAGGGAACGGTGGCGCGCAGCGGACGATTCAAGGTTCGACCAGTGCCCGGTATGACCGCGGTTACCGAAACCTGCCTGCGCGAGATCAAGGCCTTGATCCGCTGACCAAGTGGGAGGGGTGCGCGTGTATCCGCCGCCGATGAGGTTGAGGCATTGTCCTCAACGTTCCTTTCTGGCCGTGGACGTAACTGCTTCAAAGCATCGGAACGCGTCAGTTCGCGCGGTGATGTGGCGGCTGGCTGTGCTGAGCGCGTTGTGCTGAAATCACCCGCTTCATCGGGTGCTGGTGCGGGCGCGGCCATAAAGGCGGATTGTGAACGGATAGTCATGAAATTTCCAATGAGGGACGTGCATAAACGCGTCTATCAATGCGTTTTTAGGAAAAGTCAGTTTAGCTGCGTTCAATATCCATAATCCAACAACCAATTTGCACAACGTTATAATTTTTCTGAATTTCATACTTCGTCGATGAAGTATATTCAGTTCGTACGGCATGTACGCTTTCCGTGTGGCGCATGGCGAAAGAGGCGTTGTTACGAGGGATGTGGCGTGGTTAGTTCGCTTTCATCGGTGAGAAACATCAAATGGCTGAGATGTAATGGCTCGACAATGACGGACTCTCCCAATTTCAGAAAGTTTCGGTTGTGAAACCATTTCATGACGTTCTTCCCCGTCAATTAGCGTGCGTAGCGGATGTCTGCGCGCGAGCTGGTTTCGATCTAGACGTTAGTCACGCAGCATCGCTACGTCGGAAAGCAGGAGGTTCAGACATCCAGCTAGCGACGCGTATCATTGCTGGTTCGAGAAGATCCGTCGGGGCAGTACGGTTTTATACGCAAGGTGTTAGGCGATACGAGGCATGAAGAAAAGCAGTATTACGTGTTGCAGCGGAAGGGCCATGGTCTCTCCTTTGTTACGTGCAGGTTGAGTCAGGTCGGAGTCGCGTACAGGGCCTGCGAGGGGTAGCGAAATAGTTTGTCCAAAAGCGAAAGAACAATCGAAATGCAAAACGATCCGTTGCCATTCCGCTATCCGGAGCATCGACCTCGTTTAGATTTGTAACGTTGTACGCCGTGAAACCCGGGAGCGGTAGGCGTGTTCGCGCCCGAGGGTGGACACAATGCGTTGACCTGAATATAAAGTTTCTTTACGTTATGCTCGCCAATAGCGAGGAAGCGTGTACCATACCGCTCACGTAAGAAGTCGCTTATCCAAGCGATGTCAATCACAGCATTACTTTCCTTGCGGAGCGTTTATAAAGATATGGTGCGAAACGAATTGATCAGGCATATCCGGGCCAATTGTCAGCGGCGTCACATGCGCATCCCTGCCACAGTGCTGATCCTTTCAGTCATGCTGGGCTGCGCCGAAAGTATTGCCGCGCCCGTGCCAGCACTTGTCCCGCTGGTGCGAAGCATATCGGAGCGCCTCGATACCGCGGAGCAGGTCGCGCTTAGCAAATGGGATTCCGGAAAAGCGGTACACGATCCGAAGCGCGAGGCACAGGTTCTTACCAGCGTCGCGGCAATGGCACCGGCGCTGGGCGTCGGCGCCGAGGACGCCACGCGCATCTTTGAAGACCAAATCGAAGCGAACAAGGAAATTCAGTATGCGCTGTTGAACGACTGGCGAAGGCAGGGCAATGCACCAGCGACGGCACGCAAGAGCCTGACCGGCGTCATACGTCCTATTCTGGACAATCTACAGACTGCCATCCTGCAAGATCTGCAAGCGGCGTCAACGGCGCGTAACGATGTGGATTGTCACAGGCAGCTTGCCGTTGCAGTGGGAGACGTTGCACAGGCAAGGTCGCTCGATGTCCTGCATCGGATTGCGTTGGATCGTGCCGTCGCGCACGTATGCTTGAGCGCCGCACCCGCCTCAAAATAAGTTCACGGCCTAGTCTAGGGGGGCCAAATCCAGAAATTGCGCAGCCGAGGACGCGTCGGGGTTGCGCAAATATGGTACGCAGCCAAGCAACGGTGCCGGTATCCGATTGCGCAGGCAATCCAGCGTCGCTGGAAGTTGCAACATGTCGGGATCCAGCGTGGACGCAACCCATCCTGCCAGTATTAGACCCTTGGCGGATAGGGCGCGTACGGTCAGCAAGGCGTGATTGATGCAGCCCAAGCGAATGCCGACCACGAGAATCACAGGCAGTCCAAGCAGTACGGCGAGGTCATCCGTGCATGCGTAGTCGTTTAGTGGGACAAGCAGTCCGCCTACGCCTTCGACAATCACCGTGTCGGCATGATCGAGCAGGGCCTCATAGCAACATTTGATGTGAAGGAGGTCGATGTGGACGCGTTCATCTTCAGCGGCGAGATGAGGTGCCGTGGCTTCCCTGAAAAGATAGGGGTTATCCAACGCATAAGGTACCGGCACGTTCGATGCCGCACGGAGGGCGGACACGTCGTCGTTGCACCACCGTCCTGCGTGTAACACCGCACCGGACGCCACGGGCTTCATTCCCACGGCGCGCAAACCGGTTGCTGCAAATTGGTGCAGCAACGCGCTGCTGACCAAGGTCTTGCCTACACCGGTATCCGTCCCGGCGATGAAATAGTGCCTCTCTTTAGCTACCTTATCCATGCGCATCGCGCGTGCTCCCGATTATACGGTCAGCGAGTCGATACAAGCGGCTGCCCAAATCGTCGATGTCTTCATTGTTCAAAATGTAGGGCGGCATGACATAGATTGTTTGGCGTATGGGACGAATCAGTAGTTCGGTCTTTGCCGCTTCGGCAAAGAATCGACGAGAGAACGCTGCTGCCTCGCTGGGGTCCGCTATGATCGCATCGCACGCCCATATCATCCCTTGCTGACGGAAATGATGAAAACGCGGATCGTGCGCGAACGGCTGCAACGCGGCATTCAGTCGGGCCGCGAGGATGCGGTTGTGTGCGAGAACATCGTCCTCTTCGAATAGGTTCAGCGTTGCCAACGCCGCGCGGCAGGCAAGCGGATTACCGGTGTAGGAGTGGGAGTGCAGGAATCCACGTGCAATGTCGGTATCGTAAAACGCTTCGTAGATCGCATCGCGTGTCATGACCAGTGACAACGGCAGATACCCGCCGCTGATGCCTTTCGACAGGCAAAGAAAATCAGGCCATGTCCCGGCATGCTCAAATGCGAAGAAGTGGCCTGTGCGGCCGCATCCCACGGCGATCTCGTCGGCGATCAGATGGACGCCGTACCGATCACATAGTCCGCGCAGGCCGTAAAGGTAATCCGCGTCGTACATCGCCATCGCGTTCGCGCACATCACCATGGGCTCCACGATGATGGCGGCGATACTTCCGGCAAGGCGCTCTAAGTGAGATTCCAGTGTTTTCAGAGCATGGGCCAGCAGGTCACCGGCAGTCTGTCCGTCGCGCGCCTGGCGCGGATCGGGCGAGGGCATCACGTGGGCTGCTCGAATCAGGCCGCCATATGCCTCGCGGAATAATGGGGTATCCGTCACACCCAGCGCGCCAAGTGTCTCGCCATGATAGCTGCCTTGGAGGCAGATGAATTCCCGTTTGTTTGGTTGCCCAAGGTTACGCCACGCATGCACGCTCATTTTCAGTGCGATTTCGACGGCTGATGCTCCATCCGACGCATAGAAGCAATGTCCGAGCGTGTGGTGGGTTAATGCTGCAAGCTTTTCCGACAGCGCCACCACGGGTTCATGGGTGAACCCGGCGAGCATTGCATGTTCAAGACGGTCCAACTGATCTTTCAGGGCCGCATTGATGCGTGGATTCGCATGACCGAAAAGATTGACCCACCACGAGCTGATCGCGTCTAGATAGCGGTTGCCATCCGCGTCGTACAGCCAGGCGCCTTGGCCGCGCACGATTGGAATGGGCGGTGTCCTTTCATGGTGTTGCATCTGCGTACACGGATGCCAGACGCTACGCAGCGTGCGCTGGACCAGATCTTCCGAGTAGTTGACCTTCATCCGGGTTCCTTTGTGAGTGTCGCGGCGGCCGCGTGCAATGATTCTGCAATGTGTGCAATGTCTGCCATGGTATGCAGGGCGCCAAGGGATATGCGCAGGCGGGCAGTGCCCTTTGGAACGGTGGGCGGGCAGATTGCGGGAACCCAGATTGATTGGTTCCAAAGCAGTCGTGCGAGCATGTGCGTTGTCTGGTTATCCCCGATAATCAGCGGGTGGATTGCTGTCTGCGATGGCGCCAACGTCCAAGGCAGACCCTTCAACGCATGCCGCAGCGCTTCCCCAAGCATCTTGAGGTGATCGCGCCGCCATTCCTCCTCTT
The DNA here is from genome assembly GCF_034047095.1 of Robbsia andropogonis. NCBI lineage: Bacteria > Pseudomonadati > Pseudomonadota > Betaproteobacteria > Burkholderiales > Burkholderiaceae > Robbsia > Robbsia andropogonis. The sequence continues at coordinate 629,122 of NZ_CP139166.1, forward strand.
CGATGAGTGTCAGCGCTGCTGACGCGGCATGGGCAAGCAATGCTGGGTTGGCGGTGGTAAACATATAGGTTCGTGCTCGCTGAATCAACCAGGCGATGATGTCCTCGTTTGCCGCAACGAATGCGCCAGCGACTCCCACCGCTTTGCCCAGCGTGGCCATGTAGATCACACGTTCCGAGTGTGTCGTGGAATCCGTTTTGAAATGCGCGAGGCTACCGCGGCCCTGGGGGCCCAGCACGCCGAAGCCATGCGCATCGTCGACCATCAGCCATGCATCGTAACGCTCGCACAACGCCAGCAACGTGGGTAGGGGGGCAATGTCGCCGTCCATGCTGAATACCGCATCGGTGACGATCAACTTGCGCTTGCTCGTGCATTTTGCCAGCAGATGCGCCAATCGATCGGTATCGACGTGGGGATAGACCTTAAGCTCGGCACGTGACAGCCGGATACCATCGATCAGCGATGCATGATTGAGGCGATCGCAGAACACCGTGTCGCCTGGGCCTATCAACGCCGTGATAACGCCGATGTTGGCCATATAGCCGTTTGTGAACGTCAGCGCGCCAGGCATGCCGACGAAGCGCGCCAGCGCGTATTCCAATGACGCATGCGCCGCGCTGTGACCGCTGATGAGCGCCGACGCGGAGGCACCAATGCCAAAGCTGTCCATCGCATCGCGCGCGGCAGCCGCGATCCGCAGGTCATTGGCCAAGCCAAGATAGTCATTGTTGCAGAAGGAGAGCACCGAACGGTCCGCCACTTGCATGCGGGGGCTGGAGGGGCTGCTTACGACACGCCGCTTTCGCAGTAAATGCTGTGCCTCCAGTTCGGCCAATGCCACTTTGAAATCGTGCATTACGTATTGTCCTGGGCCGTCAGGTTCACAGGAATTGGCTGTTTGCCGGGGCTCGGTAGCGAGCAGTACACTGGCAACGATGCCACCCCTCGGTATGCGGCGTTGTCTTGCCATTCCGGAGTGTGCGGCGCAAGTTGCAAATTCGGTAGACGTTGCATGACGGCGCGAAAAGCAATTTCTGCTTCCAGATAGGTCAGCCCGGCGCCAAGACAGACATGTGGACCATGCCCGAAAGCAAGATGGTTGCCTTCGTCACGCTTCAGATAGAGCCGTTCCGGCATACTGAATCGGCTTGGATCGCGGTTGGCCGCTGCGAGGTCCAGAATGACCAACTGGCCTTTGCGCATCGTCTGCCCTCCGACGACAACGTCTTCGCGCAGGCGCCGGCCGGTATATTGCACGGGACTGTCATAACGAAGCAACTCACGTAGAGCAATCGGCAGGCGCTGCGGCGCGCGTTGCAACGCCAGCCATTGGGTGGGATGGTTCAACAGCGCCAGCATGCCATTTCCAAGCAAATGCCGGGTCGTTTCGTAGCCCGCAAAGAGCAGTGTGCAGCATTGCGCCAGCATTTCAGCCGTGCTCAACGTACCTCCATCGCGTTGTCGTAGTATACGCGCCGTCAAGCTATGCGGTGGGACCTCGGCCGGGTAACGCAGCATCGATGCAAAATGGTCGCGGATGGCGAGCAGGCCGTCCTGCGCGGCGAAAACGCGTCGGGCATCCGGAAGAGGACTACCGATGAACGCGGCTATCTCGCCGGCGGCCGCGATGAATCTCGGTTGTATTTCGGGAGCGATTCCCATCAGGTTGGCAATGACGCGTGCTGGAAGCGCGCGGGCGACATCTTCCACAAAGTCGAATGTGACGCTTGCGTTGCCATTTTGATCGAGTGTGGCCTTCGCGATAACGGCGTCCAGCAATTCATCGGCGATTCCGGTGATGGTCGGTGCGTGCTGCTGAAGGGAGACACCATGGAAACCGGCTGCGAGCGCGCGGCGTACACGACCATGGGAATTGCCCTCGATAAACAAAAGCGCGCGGGACAAAATGCGCTTGAATTCGCGCAATTCGTCCCGCATCGGTGCCGAGACGCTGCTGTTGACCCATCGAGCGGCACGCGCGGCAGAGAATCGTGGGTCACGGAGCGCCGCAGCGACATCGGCGTATCGCTGTACTATCCATGCGCCGGGACCGTGTTCTTTATCCCATATCGGCGCGACGCCATAATCACCGGTATCGGAAACTTTCCGCCCGTGCCTGACTTCGACCCGTCGCATGTTTTGAATGTCGGCCAAGGCTTATCCTTGCGTTTGAGCGGTGTCGTCGGTGGGCATTGTCATGGCGCGCATTCCCAGGCGGTCGAGCAACTGGCGGTCATGATCCATCGAGGCATTAGGCGTGGTCAGCAACGTCGCGCCTAGGAAGATCGAATTTGCGCCGGCCGCGAAACACAAGGTCTGCAAAGCGTCGTCCATTTGTTCGCGGCCGGCAGACAGCCGTACGAAGGCTTTCGGCATCGTGATGCGCGCGACCGCAATGGTGCGCACGAATTCGAGCGGATCAAGCGGCTCGGCATCCGCTAGCGGGGTGCCTTTTATGGGTACGAGATGATTGATGGGAACGGATTCGGGATAGGGAGACAAATTCGATAGCTGCGTAATCAATGCCGCGCGTTGACGACGCGTTTCACCCATGCCGATGATACCGCCGCAACACACGTGCAAGCCGGCTTGGCGGACTTGCTGCAGCGTATCCAGACGGTCCTGATAAGATCGAGTAGAAATAACGCTGCCGTAGAAATCAGGCGACGTATCCAGATTGTGATTGTAGTAATCCAGTCCAGCGTCCTTCAATGTCCTCGCCTGATCGCCGTCGAGCATGCCGAGCGTCATGCAGGTCTCAAGGCCCAAGGCGCGCACCTGCTTCACCATTTCCACGATGTCGGGCATATCCCGTGCCTTCGGACTACGCCATGCCGCGCCCATGCAAAAGCGCGAAGCACCTTGTTCTTTCGCCTGCTTTGCAGCACTGACGACCGCGGACGGTGACATCAGACGCGTCGCTTTCATGCCCGCCACCTCGTGCTTTGAGGACTGAGAGCAATAACCGCAATCCTCGGGGCACCCGCCGGTCTTGACTGAAAGCAAGGTAGACAGTTGTACTTCGTTGGCCTTGAACGTTGCTCGATGGGTGCTTTGTGCGAGGAACAACAGATCCAGGAAAGGGCGTGCGAACAAAGCTTCGACATCGCTTAACACCCATGAGTCAGGTCTGGTGGTATCCGGAAGGCGACCTGAAACGCGGATGGGCTTTGGGTGGGCGGTATGGGGCATGCGTTGGGACCGGGTTCTCGTTGCGTTCGAAAAAAGATGCGGTGAGATAAAACTATCTATAAAATATGAATTTCGACCTGGTATTGAGCATTTATTGGCTTTTTTTATTTTAAAAACCTCTCGACTCAAAAAACAATGTCTATTTTTATAGATAATCTACAAATGGATGCGCAAATAGAAGAGATGCCGGTTCGCCCGACAACCGCGGAATACGTCGCCGAGGCATTGCGTGCGCGCATCATCCGAGGCGAGATCGAAGGGGGGAGTCCGCTACGCCAGGACCATGTCGCGAGGGAGTTCAATACCAGTCACGTTCCGGTTCGCGAAGCCTTCCAGCGCTTGGAGGCCATGGGATTGGTCGTGGCCCTGCCGCGCCGTGGGGTCCGCGTAACGACGTTGAGCCAGGATGCGATCAAGGAGGCTGTGGAGATGCGAGGCGCTCTGGAGTTACTCGCTTTAAAACACAGTGTTCCAAGGCTGGGCCCGGTGCAGATCGCGCAACTGGAGGCAGCGCAGGAACGCTGTTTCACAGCACAGTCACTTGTCGAATGGGATGAGGCGAACTGCGCATTTCACGACATTCTGGTAAAGGAGTGCCGCATGCCGCGACTGCTGGCGATGCTGAAGCAGTTGCAGCAGACGAATTCTCGTTATCTCTTTGCAGCAGGGCTGCAGCGCGGATGGCAACCGCGTTCTGACCAGGATCACTGCTTGATCATTACGGCGTTGAAAGACAAGAATGCCGATCGTGCCTTGCAATTGCTTAGCAGGCATATCGGAACGATGGAGCGCGTTGGATATAGCGAGACGATCCGCGGATAAGCGCCGCACGCAGACGCGCCTTTGCGCCGCTGCGCCCGGTTGCCGATCCACCGGCAACCCCTAGACGGCGTGCACCCTCATTGTGCGCTACAAAATTTGCTAGTCTTGCCGCTTCCCCTCGGAATTCCTTCGGGTAGCGACGGTTCGGTATTTTCTTTTAGCCATCTCCACCTTTATTCAAAAGATTCTTTAACATATCTCTGCTGTAGGTCGTTTCGAGGCAAGGTCAATCGTGTCGTTGCGTAGACATCATAATGACTTGGCAATAAAATGGCGACGATGCGATAGCAAGACAAGATCGAGATAGCAACGAAGCCTTAAAGATATGGCAACGAAACCGTAATTGGATCGTAGCGTGACGACCACATGATGGCGATGCGCGTCGCCTATAGCGATCATCGTTGGGGGAGACGCTAACGCGCCGCCATGACAAGCACGCCGAATGATGCGCTTGATGAAAACGTGTCGATATTCCGATCGGAAATACGACAACCGCCGAAAACCGTCATTCCCGATGCCAGTTATAGGGCAAAGTGGTAAAAGACGGTACGTGCCGCCCGCCGGTTGGCGAGATGGCGGTACCCGCCCAGCATCGAATTTGCCTTTTTCTTATCTCACTGCGCGGGCTGGCATTGCGTGTTCCCAATGGTTTCAAGCGTCTCGCGAAGTTTATTTCTCGCCCGATGCATGCGCGCCTTAACCGTGGTTGCAGGGCAGCCCAGAATTTGGGATATTTCTTCGACGGTGTGGCCAAGAATATAGGCCAATGTCATTGCAAGGCGTTGGTCTTCTGGTAATAGATCGAGCGCCTTTTTCAGCAGATCAGATAGTTCGTAATCGGGTTCATAGGACATCATCGTATCCGTGTCCAGCAGTTCGAATTCCGAACGGCTTTGATAACGTAGCGACCTGAGCGCGCAGCGATAGGCAATACCGGTGATCCATGTTGCTACGCTGGAATCACCGCGAAAGCTTTTGGCTTTATTCCATACGACCATGAATGTATCGTTGATGATTTCATTAATCACCTCGGTCTTCCACGTAAGTCGGTTCAGAAAACGCGTGATGCGGCGAACGTAAAGCCTGTACAGTCGAGCCAGCGCCGAGGCATCGCCTCGCCCAACCTGGTCGAGCAAGGAACTTTCGTTATCCACGGCCGGAGGCGAGCAATGCGGCGCATACACGGTTGTAGACACATGCTGCATGATGTCCTCGACCTCGTCCCGCGCTACTTCATACGCCTGTTTATCGCCTATTTCATGTATGGTCCCAACGATGCCGCTTATACGTCCGCTTTCGTCGTACACCACGCCCTTATAGAACCGCAAGATGCGAGCAACGCCCGCCCCATCCCGCACGGCGGCGATATAAACCTGGGTGCCGCCTCGCGCCAGCAACTGGCGATCCGCTTTGTAGTAGGTGGTGGCGAGGTGCGCCGGCCAGATGTCATGTACGGTTTTACCACGGATGTCGTTGCGGGCGATCGCAAGAAACTTTTCGCATACCTCGTTGCACCCGGTGTAGACACCATTTTTGTCTTTGAAGTACACCGCCGAACGCATGCCGTCCGCATGACGTTGCAACGCGGAGAAATCGGCAACACCATTGCGCGCGAAGCGAAGCAGTTGCGTATGATCCCGTGCCCGAGTGATGATGGCTTTGGGATTCATCAGATCATTTTCGGTGGCGACATCGTTGGCGCCGCTTGCGATGAGCGATACAACTCCCTCTGCGGAGGGTGCGCGCTGAGCCGCTATCAAGTAGTGCTGATCTGTCGTGCGATTTCGCAGTTTTTCTATCTCGGTGGTCGCGTCAACGTTGAAGCAATCGACGAAGACAATTGCCGGACGCGCTTCCGCAATCAAATGGTCTTGATGCAAGATTTGAACGCCCTGATTATGTAAGGCATCCGTAATATTGCGACCAGTGGAACTCGACCAGAAAACGCCCATGTCCATGATCAGGTTTGGCACCATTGGCTTCTCTCATTATTGCTCTACACCGCGACGCACCTACCCAGCAAGGGATTGGCACACAATACAAGTGTGTACGTCGCTGATATCGAAAGGTTGCTTGCTCCTTGCAGTCCTTTGCACCTAGCATGCTACGGTTCAGCACCTCCATTATTGCAAATTATTACTTTGCACGAAGCATGAGCATACATGCAAAATGACGACGTGTTTATGGTTAAAAGCAGACAAAGCGTGAAATATTCATCATATAATTAAAATATCTTTTGGGCGCGTATCAGGCAAACGATACTGATCCGGCGCGACAGGGCGCAAACATGCGCTACGCGATACGTGCACTTGCGTTCGCTGGTTTGTCGCGTAGGAAGGGGCGTTGGGCGGTTCGAGATGCTGTTGAACTTGTCCGCGTCACCGAGGTGGGGACGTTAAGTCGGTGACGGTACGGCTTGCGTCTTGAATTATTTTCTTTTATAAGTTTCCGCTTGCTTGCCGAGCTGATGCCATGCCATGAGGATAGCAGCGATATGATGTGCATAAAGATCGCGTTCGGCCGGTGTTTCTGAATGGTAGGCGCCAATCGCGGTCCAGTTATTGCCGTACTTTTCCATCTTGCCGCGTAAATGCCATGCCGCGATGTAAACGTTTTTACAGGGCTGCATCAGGGTGGCGCGATCAATATGGTAACGGGCCAATTCCCGCAAGTGAATGGAATTGATTTGCATTACCCCGTAGTCCAACGAACCGTTCGCGTTGAGATGCATCGCGTTCGGCCGACCGCGTGACTCTTGCCAGGCGATGGCGCGCAACACCATCGGATTGACGTGCTGATATACAGCAGCGTCGTCGAAGCAGTCGGCTCTGGCGGACTGCACCCATGTCATAAGACCTATGGCGACCATGATACCGATGTGTTTGCGGCGTGCAAGCCTGGGACGATGACTGTCGCGACGCACGGGGTTTCCTCCATTACCTTGTGAAAAGCCGGATTGTGGAGATCTCTCCTTTCTTTACGTTATCGATAACGCGAAAATTCGGGTCATGTCACGAAATAGTCGCTCCTGACGCTATCGGCGGATGCCTGATGCGTCACGTAGTACCCCCGAGGACGGGCCGTAGACACGTCTGCGGCCCCCTTCGTTGGAGCTTTCACCTTTTCGGTCGTTGTGTCCTGAGACGTATCTTGGCCGTCGTCCAATATGCTTTCAGCGCGCATGATGAAACGTTTTCATACGTGTGCGTGCCTGTTCTCGTCGTTCCAGCACGGACCGGTACACGGTGATCGGTGCAGGCTTCAACCATGTGGTTTGCGGAACCACGCCAATGGAGCTACATTGGTACGCCCTCTCGGCAACCACAATGCTGAGGAGAGCCGAGTGCATGCGCCAGGGGCGTCTCGGTATTGCCGCACCATGGTGAAGCGATTTCGGTGTTTCGTGGAAAATTTCCAGGTGCGCGCATCCAAAGTGCCTCCAGCAGGCACTAACGGACAGAGAGACCATGCCGGATACAGTTAATCGTCACAGCCCAACGCATCGGTCGCGAACGTCCTTCATCGAAATCGATCCGCGTGGCGATTAAATAACGAGAACACATCGGTAAAAAGCTGGCTTTATGAAAATGTCGTCGTCATTGCAGTAAGACGATGGTCGGAATAGCGAAGTATTGCTTTTTAGGGATGCGGACCGCCGTGAATCTGAACTTGCTTTTTGCATTCGTAACAGCAGACCAGGTGCTTCAACGAAACATCCAAGAAGGGTTTAGGCAGGATGGGATCGTCGTGGAAGCTTTTTCCTGTGAACTCGAACTGCTGCGTGCCATGCGCACGAGTCGTTACAATCTTGTATTGATTGATGCGAAAACTGTGCCGTCACCAAACAGTGCGTTACTATCCTGGCGTGATTGCAACGCCGATACAGCATCTCCGGTAATTGTCCTAACAAATCAGGCAAGTTGGATGGGGCTGTTGCGCTGGATTGATGCGGGCGCGACCGATGTCGTCAATCGATTCGACATGGAACAGATCTATTTCCGCGTTCATCTGGCGTTGCAGCGACGTTGCCCGGAGACTGTCACGCATCAGATTCGGATAGGCGGTTATTTGCTTCGTCGGGATATCGGCGTTGCAACCATCGATGGCGTCGAGATCCCGTTAACCTCGCGTGAATTTGCGATTGCATGGTTGTTTTTCTCTAATCCTGGCGCATTTCTCAGCCGGGCGCAGATTGCTGCCAGCGTTTGGGGTGCGACGGAGCAGATTGCCGCGCGTACGCTCGAGCAGCACATCTACAAGCTGCGCAAAAAGTTGCGCCTGTCGGAAAATTCCGCGCTGAATCTCAAGACTGTGTATGCGCTGGGGTACAAGCTAGACGTCGCTCAGGTGGCGAAGACCGGGTCCGACAGCGGTGCGTCACTGCGGCATGCGCCTTCCTCCTTGCCCGACATGCTGGGAAACGGCGTTGCACGAGAGGACCTTGACGACGGAGAAGACGTTCCCACAGAGGAGTATGTCCAAAGCGGCTCCGGCGCGATGGCGCTTGCGCGGCAATTGCCCATGACGTTCTAATGGCCGGCCGTTCCGCTGGACTGTTTTCCGCCGGCGGAACGGAGTGCTATCAGGTGGTTGCAAGGGTCCGCCGACGCGCGGAGGTCATCGATGTCGGCTTAAGCCGCGTCAGCGTCGTCTTCCCGGTCTTCGGCCGTCCGCTCCTGTTGATCCTGGAATATTTGGGTCATGATCTGGGCTCCTGCCGCCTGGATCGCGGCTTCCAGATCGCTTGAGCTACCACCCTGATTGCTCTGGGTATCCTTGTTTTTTTTATCGTCGGGTTTATTCGTGGAAGACGATTCCGCCGTTCCGTGGCTGCTATTGCTGCTGCTAACATGAGTCATGATATTTTCCCAAGGAAGATGACGTTATGCGCGTATCCAGACGTAGTCGCCGCGTGCCAGATTTTCGAACATGTCGTCGCGGGCAATGAAGATATTGTCCCGCCAGTAACGACCGTGCTCGACATAGTGTTCGATCAGTTCCAGTAGCCACTGAGCGGTGATTTCGTCGCTCAATGCAACCCGCGCGATCAAGACAATTGCACCGGTATCCGCTTCCAGACCGAGTTGCGCCTGGTCTTGCGCATACACAGCCAGATTTGCCTCAAGCAACAGGCGAAACACCCGCAAAGTACGACCGGCGGTGACGATTCCGAACTGGAAAGTGACGTATAGCGCTTCCTGATCTTCCTCGAAATGATCGATTGCCGTGTCGAATCCGTCGATCTCGAGTACGCCGCGCTTCAATACGGCTTCCGGAGCGGGAATCTCACGAATCCCGCAAATTTCGCGGATCAAATCGTCTCGTCGTTCGATACTCATGGCTATGGCGGATACGATTCACTAGCGTGTATCTGGATATGAATGCACCACGCATAAAAAAACCGGTTGGGAACGCCATGGCTCCCAACCGGCGCACCACGCGCGGCCGGATGGCGCGCCGGATCGCTTAGCCTACGATATCCTTCGCGGCTTTCGGCCCCATCGTCGCCAGCTTCGCGATCGTGTTGGCCTTATTGATCTCGTTTTCCTCTGCCATTGCTTGGTAGATGTCCGAGATGGAACTGCTGGTCGATGCTGCACCCGAAACTGCGCTGCTTCCTGACATGTTGATTCTCCTTTAAAAGAAACTGCCTTTACAACATTGAAGCATTCCGCATGGGACGGAACGCCGGGAAAAGTACACCGCCACTTGGCCGTGCACAATTGCACGCGTGTCGCGCATCGACCTGGTCAGATGCCTTGCGCCACACGCGATACTGCTACGTTGCGATGCGGCACAACTGCGCCGCTGCGCGAAATCCGTCGACGACGACACGGCCAGACTGTGCTTCAGTACTGCCGGTGCCGCTCGAATGTGCCGCAATGGTGTTGGCGACTGTGTCAAGCGCATTGGCCAGATCGCGGACATCCTGTTGGCGATGCGCCTGCGTCACAGCCTCCGGCAGCTCGCTCAGTACGTCTATCAGTTTGTCGGTCATTGCTGCATACATTTTTTCGTTCCTCAATGAAGGGTCACATTGCCGGCCGCTTTGGCCTCGAAAATCTTCGTGCCGTCGCTTGCCTCAACGTATTGCACATTGTCCGCGGACAGCGCTGAATCGACGCCGCCTGCATCGGCTAGCTCATCGGCGCGTACCACATTGACATCGATATGGGCGGTAAGCGGCGCCATATCACCGCGAAATCGCGCGGCCACGTTCCGCGTGTATGAAGGGTCACGCGCCGTGCCGGTCACCTCGAAGCGATTGTCGCCGACGTACTGAACATGGACGTTAGCCTGATGCAGGGATTCTTCGAGCGCACTGGCGATGACGTCCCCCGATCTGACGCGCCAGTCCAGCCGGTTACCAATCAACGCGAGCAATGCGGCATGCGCTTTTCCTGTTTCAGCGGAATTTGACGTGATTCCCATGACCGAGAAGCCGTCTGCCTGAGGGATAACGGTAAGCCCGGACAGATTGGATTGCGCCAACACCCGCTTCACGTCGGTCAATGAAACGCGTGAAGGTGCATTGTCAGCCGCCATTGGCGCTTTCCCCCCAGGCAGCAGTACGGCAGCTGCACCGATCGATCCGACCAGGAGCGCCGCCACGCCGGTGTGCAACCACGGCACGCGTCGACGTACGGTGATCTGTGGAACCGTCGGCCCGGCAGGGTAGACGCCATCACTCGATTCACCTTCATACTTTCGGCCTTCCCGTCGCCGTCCCAGCATGACATCCATCAATTCGAGATCGGATGGCCAGTGCCCGTCCGTGGGCCCCGCGCATAATGCGATTTGACCAAAGCGTTCCGGTGCGAAGTCGACCATTGGCGAGTCCCCACCGCCCTCAGGCGTGCCGATGAACACGTTTTCCTGCGCATCTATTGTTACTTGCATGCCGACTTCGCTCCAGTCAGTGATCAGGATGTCAGCGCCGGGATGGGCACCGATCGACATCGTTGGTGTAATCAACTTTATCCGAGCGCCAGCGTGAAAGCCGGTAAGTATGCGAATTTCTTTAGACATGAGCGAAACTCCTGAATAGTACCGCTAATCAATCGGAAAATTTCACCAGCTGCGTCCACGGCGAATCAGTGCAGCAAGTGCGGAGATTGCCATCGCGCGTCCTTTGCGCGTCCGGCGCCGACTGATGTTCAGCAGCGCGATCGGTAAGAGCAGATTCACGGACTCCTCGGCAGCGGCGAGTGGGCGCATGCCCGCCGCGCCTGAAGCAGATGCTACGGTCCGCCCTTTACGTTCCGAAAGGGACACCAGTCGCTGACGTATTTCCGTCAATCGCATGGGCGAGGCGGATTCGCCTTCCGCGAGCTGCTGGAGAAATTCGCGCGCGATGGCGATGATTTCATAGGTCGTGCTCGCGGGTTGGGACTCGTCGACATAGGGGAGTGACGACTTGGTGCGCACGCTCTTATGCATGCCGATAAGCGCCGCTTCGGCCTGCTCTCCCGGCAAGGGGCCTGATCCACGAAGATGCGCCTGCCAGTGTTTCAATAGCACGGATTCGTCGCGGGTATCGCGATCGACCAAACGCAGTTTTCTGGCGTGTCTTTGCGCATTGTCATCACCCGTGGGGACGTCACGATGCGTCTCCTTGCCTGCATTGGTGAAGTGTTCGTCTTGATCAAAGGCTTGCTGGTTGCCCCCTCTCTCACGTGCGTCGATCTTTTTTGTTGCATCGCGGTCCTTCTTGAGATGCTGATCCAGCATCTGCAGTAGTTCCTCGCTTTCGGCACCGGGATCGTTCGCGTCGGGCGTCTCTGCGCTACGTCGCTTGCGCAGCGATGGGCGCCGGGAGCTCATGCCCCTGTGGTTGCGACGATGATGCGTCTGAGCCGCCATGGTTTGCTGATCTGCTATATCAGTATCCGAAGGCGTATCTGACGGTGTGAACCCGCCACCAAGGCGTTGAATGCTCATGGGAACATCACCTGTAAAAGCGTACGTGCGAAGTTCTGGATGGCCGCCGCCCCCCACGGCGCGGCAATGACAATGACGACCGTGACGATGATCAATTTCACGCTTTGCGAAATACTGGAGTCTTGCAGTGACGTAATGGCCTGCAAGAACGCGATGAAAAGGCCCGTCACGGCCGCGATGGCCACTGGCGGCAATGACACTAGCAGGCACAGCGTCAAGGCCTGCGTGGTGAGATGTGTGATGGCGTCATATTCCAAGGCGTCACCTGTATGTGGAGATAAGTCCATGCACGAGCGTCGACCAGCCGTCCAGGGAGACAAACAGCAGAAGCTTGAAGGGAATGGCGACATTGGTCGGATTGACTTGGGACAACCCGAGCGCCATCAGGACATTCGCGATGACGAGATCAATCACGATAAACGAGAGGTACAGCAGGAAGCCTATCTTGAACGCACTCGTCAGCTCGCTTAGCGTGAAAGCCGGGGCGAGGATGATAAGATCGTCCGGCTTCAGTTCGGCGGCACGTTCCGGAGGCCAGATTTCACGCGCCGAGCGCAAAAAGAACGCTTTTTCGCGCTCGGAGGCATGGCGTTTCAGGAAAACGCGAAAAGGATCGCGCGCCGCGTCCAGAAGCGGCATAACCTGTACGCTTGAAGTGCCGTCACTGGAAAGTTGTGCGCGGTGCATTGCGTCCATGCCCACGGGGGCCATGATGAAGCACGACACCATGATGGCCACGCCATTGAGAACGGACGTAGGGGGCACCTGCTGCAGGCCCAGCGCATTTCGCAGCAATCCGAGCACAACCACGATTTTTGTATAGGAGGTGACCACCATTGCCGCGAATGGCAAAACCGCTATTGCAACAGCGGCTATCAGCAGCGAGGCGATTTCAGGCGTTCCGTTCATCGGGATTCGCAATATGCTGGATGAAGAGACCGAGGTTGTCCCCGACCACGACGAGTTCGCCTGTCGCGAGCGTCTGCCCATGTGCGATCAAACGGATCTCGGAATCGTTCAGTGTGAGCGGCAAGTTCAGGATGTAACCCGGTTGCAGCGCCGCGATCAGGCCGATGGTCAGGTTGACGGTCGCCACTTCAATGTGAACAGGTAATTCAACCTGGTTCATGTCGATCGGATTGTCGGGAGCCGTATTTTCGTCGGATGCATTGGAGGCGCTTTTGAGGGAAAGGTCTGTGTCGTAGCTCATCATTTTTGGAGGCGTTTCAAGGATGATGTTGCAACCGTCGATGCTGCCTTGGGCGCAGGCAGCAAGACCGCTCGCTGCACCCCAGTATGCTGTCACGTGTCCAAGCGCATTGCCCGACGCATAGCCGCGCGCGTGCGGCCATCCAAGAAGGACATCGCCCCGACGTAACGACGCCAGCACGCTTGATGTACATCGGCGGCTACGCAGGCGTATCCGTGTTGGCACCGAGATAGTGGTGATCGAATCGGCGAGCATCGACGACGCGTCCCGAGTGGCGGCGGCGTGCCGTGCAAGCGCTGCGGCGATGTCGGTCGACGCATCAAGCAACGATGCCGTATGTATAGCGTTGGCGTCATGATAAGCAAGGTGTAGTGCCTGGTCACTGTCCTTGCTCTGTTGCCTCATGCTGGTGTCTATTATTTCCGTATCGAGGGAAACGTCCAGCACTTCGGCATCGATGATGCCATGCCTTGATAGCATTTCCGTCGACGAAGCGAGCCAAAGATTTGCCAGCGCCACACGCTGTGCATGGTCTGGTTCCAAGGCAATCAATTCCAATGCAGCATAGTCGCTTACGCGCACGCGCACCGATAGTTGACCGTGTCCGCTCCCGATTCGCACGCATGCGGTCCGATGCAACGGTGGATCTTTCACGCTTGACGCTGATGCAATTTGATACTTCGATGCAAACCCGTTACGCGCGTCGAACATCGTCCGCGAAATGCTGGCGAGCGCCGGCGTATAACGACGCAGTCGGTCGCCAAGTCGAGTAAAGTCGCGTGGCATGGACATAGATATGGAATCCTTCAAGTAACCGTGATGATTACGCTCATATCGCTGTCAAGCAGCTTCCTGAGACGTGTGTCTAACGCACCGAGATTGTCATACATTAGCGTTCTGGCGTGCGGGTCCGTGCTACTGAAGCGAAGGGATAAGGCCGAGCCCGAAAGATGTAGATGAAGTTCCGCGCCGGGCAAAATAGCGGGGTCCAGTGTGAGCCGAACTTCCAAAGGATTTGTTTTTCGGATGACGGAATTGACGCACAATGACGCAACGCGCTCCGCGATATGCGAAGTGAGTAACACGTGTTCGGAAACATGCGTACCACTCGGACCGGACTGCAAATAGACAGATGGTGTTGCAACGGCATTTTGCGCGTCATTTTCCTCATGCTGATGGAACGCTCGCGTCCGGTCATAGTCCCGGCCTTTCCTTTGCACTCCCGATCCGATGGCGTGACGCACAGTGACAATGCGCGGTTTTGCCTTATTTGCGAGCAACGCGCGCGTCTCCGAGGACAGCATCGGCAGCGGAGACAGCGTCGCCGGTGGTATGAACGGCTGCGTGGCTTCAAGTGTCGATGAAAGGGATTCTGTTACCGTAGCAACGCCGTGCGACGTCTCCGATTTGGTTTCGCCAGGGTCCGGGTTGTCCGGATACCCCTGCGGGTTGCCATTCGGGTCATCATCTGGTGATTTGCTCTGGGTAGCGCGCAGGCAGGCATCCTCATATAACGCGCCGAACTGTCGTGCCTTTGCGTCGAGCGTACGCGCGGTGTTCGCTACCGATGGCCCGACCGGTTTTGCGGGTGCCATGACGCGAATTGCTCGTGACGGGTGAATACGTGTCATCGCATCATCTCGCTTTAAATGGCGATGCGGCCGACAGGTTGCAGATTTATGTCATCTCCCAGTTCCTGGAAGGAGTAGACCTGAAGCCACTTGAGCCGTTGTTCGACCATGCGGCGGAAATATCGACGAATGTCCATTGATGTGACGATGGCAAGATATTCCGGAGGCTGCGTACCGACGATCTCCTCGATTGCGTTGAGCAGTTGATTGACTTGCTGCGGTTCGAGCGTCAGGAAGTTGCCAGCAGGCGTCTGCTTGATCGATTGACGAATGGTTTGCTCGGCCTCGATGTCGAGCAGAATCGCGGGCAATGCCCCCTTGCCGCCCGTCGCTCGGTGGGCAATGAACCGGCCGAGGTCGCCACGAACGTATTCGGTGAGCAGCAGGAGATCTTTTTCCTTCGAACCCCAGTTGGTCAGGCTTTCGAGGATGGCGCGCAGATTGCGGATCGGCACGTGTTCTTCCAGCAGTCGCTTTAACACTTCTGCGATGCGCAGCACCGGCACGACTTTCTGCACCTCCGCTATAAGCCCAGGGTATTCCGTGCCGACGCGTTCGAGAATCCATTGCGTTTCCTGCAAACCCAGGAACAAGTGTGCGTTCTCGTGCACTGCCTCTGTAATGGCTTCGACGAGGACTTTTTCACGGATGTTTCGGGCTGCGTCTAATTTGACCGGGGATTGCGGCACGTCGTGCAACAACACCTGGTAACACCCGTCTGGCACCGCATTGTCTTTCCATACGGCGGTGCGCGGGAAGGGCAGTCCGAGCTCGTTGACGAGATTCCTGCGCGCTGTATCAAAGGCTCGGTCGAGCGCGGTGGTATCGAGTTGTGCCGCCAGTCGCGGGGCCAGGCGTACCGAGAGTGGCGAGGAAAACGCCGGCGGATGCTCACCGATCGTGGGCGTATGGCCTTTGTAGCCATCGGTACGCAGCGAAGCCAGTTCCGGCCCGCGTTTCGGCTGTTTATCATTCAACTGCTTACGCAGCACATGCCCCGATGCGAACAGGGTCACAGCCAGTATCGCGAACAGCGTAGAAGGAAAACCAGGTACCAGCGCAAAGCCGCCCAGCAATGCCGCGGCGCTGTAAAGAGCACGCGAGCTCGTGGACAATTGTTTCGCGATTTCAGTGCCGAGCGAGCTCGGCTTGCTGTGTTCGTCTGCAACGCGGGTGATCAATATACCTGCAGCAACGGAAATGAGGAGGGACGGAATCTGCGAAACCATCGCGTCACCGATGGAAAGCACGGAGAAGCGATTCGCGGCCTCGCCGGCCGTCATGCCGTGATAGCTCACGCCGATGACGATGCCGGCAACGATATTGACCAACGTGATCACCAGGCCCGCAATCGCATCGCCCTTCACGAATTTCATAGCACCGTCCATCCCGCCGTGCAATTGGCTTTCAATGGCGAGCATGCCGCGGCGGCGCTGCGCATCCTCCGCACTGATATTGCCCGCGCGCACGTCGGCGTCGATGCTCATCTGTTTGCCGGGCATCGCATCAAGTGTAAAGCGGGCGCCCACTTCGGCAACACGCTCCGAACCTTTCGCGATCACGATAAATTGCACGGTCGCGATGATGAGGAAGACCACCAGGCCGACAACGAGATTACCGCCGACAACCAACTCGCCGAAACTCTCGATGATGTGCCCGGCTTCGGCATGCAACAAGATAGACTTGGTCGACGCGATGTTCAACGACAAGCGAAAGAGCGTTGTAAACAAGAGCAGCGCGGGGAACGATGAGAGCGATGTGGCGTTCGGGATGTACATTGTCACCATCAGCAGCACCACGCTGATGGTGATGTTGAGCCCTAGCAAGGTGTCGATCAGAAAGGGCGGTAATGGCAGGATCATCAGCGAGATAACAGCAACGACCAAGGATGCGATCGCAACCTCGCCGCCAAACTCGTCAAGGCGTAATGTCTTCAGCATGGGTCCCTCCGTGGGGAATCAGTGTGGGGTAGCCGCGCCTTCACGCTTGCCACCGATGCTCTCGACCCAGGCAAGCACGCTCGCCACAGCATCGAAGAGCTGTTCGGGTATCGGGTCTTCGATCGTCACGGTATAAAGCGCGCGTGCGAGCGGTGGATTGCCGACGATCGGTATACCGTGGCGCGCCGCCTCTTCACGGATAACGCGGGCTTCCGCATCAACACCCTTCGCAATAACACGCGGTAATCCAAATTCGGACGGGTCGTAACGGAGCGCCACAGCGTAGTGCGTCGGATTCACAACAACCACATTTGCGTTTTTGACAGGTTGCTGCTGACCGGACGATGCTGATTCCCGCGCGATTTTACGGCGCTGATTTTTGATGAGCGGATCACCTTCTGAATTCTTGTGTTCGCGCTTGACTTCGTCCTTGCTCATGCGGTGATCGCGGATGAAAAGCCAGTGCTGGATACCATAGTCCGCGATGCCGATAATAAGATAAAGGACACCCGCTATGCCGAGCACCCGGCAAACCACGCTCCACGCGATCTTGACGATGCTGTCGACCGGCTCGTACACCACGCCGAGCATCAACGGCATCAGAATCATCATCGTTTTCCAAAGCACCGCCGTGATCAGGACGGCTTTTACGATGGTCTTGACGAGATCGATAAGCGAACGTACCGAAAAAATACGCTTGAGGCCGGAAGCCGGGTTGATCGCGTCGAATTTCGGCTCGAGTGGTTTGAGCGATATTTCCAGTCCGACTTGCGCAGCGATCGTTGCAACGCCGATAAAGGCGGCACCCATGACAATGGGGAGCAGCAATAGCAGTGCGTGAATGCCTGCCGAGACAAGCAGCTCATGCAGTGAAGCGCTGCCGTTTTGCGAGTTGACCACGTCTAGTCCGCCACGCATGACGATGCGCAGTTGCTCCGCCATATGAGGGCCGCCAACTGAAAACGCGATGGCTGCGACGATCAACATCGCCGCGAAGGGAAGATCCGTGCTCTTCACGGTCTCGCCGTCGCGGCGTGCGTCTCGCAGCTTTTTGTCAGTGGGCTGTTCTGTCTTTTCGTCGGCCATCGCGAAGCCTTTGTCTTGTATATCGGCGCGATTTTCGTGGCCGTTCATCACGATTGCCGGTGGCCGCGGCGAAACGATGGGTCTAACGACGAACGCCGCCGTGCGCCGCTTTTCGACGAAGCCCCCCTTTCGTTAACAGCGCATGTGGTTCGTCGCCACGATTCATCGCACGTGCGCACCGCAGTACCGTTGCACATCGCCGAGGCGCAGACTTTCCATTCCAAAATAGGAAAGTCGTTCGGATATCTGGTGTTTCGACCAAAAACGGGAGCATTCCATGTCGCTGACAAAATGTAGTAACCGACTCGTGTCGGCCTTGATTGAGGCGCTGATGTTTGGTGCCAAGCATGGCTATATTGAGCAATCGGAGCGACTGCTCGCTGCTTTGCATGTGTTACGTCCCGATTTCATGGAGTTGTATGCGTATGACGCGTGGTTGATGATCCGGCGGCGCGATTTTGCCCAAGCCGTGCGCGAACTGCGTGTACTCGAACAACGCACGTTGCGAGGTTCTTTCGGTCCTTACGTGGCCGCGCTGCTTGCCGTGTCGCTGTGCGGTCTGGACGACCCGGCGTGGCGCGTCTATGCCAACGACGTGGCAAGCCGCAATGAGGACAAGGACTCGGTGGATCTGGTGATGACATTACTCGGGAAGAAACGCACCCCCGAAACGCCCGCGGACGCGTCGCAGCTCAATCGAGACGATCTTCAGAAACTGATGCAGCATCGCCACTTGCGGGCCTAACAAAAGGAGCATGACGATGAGTCTGACGATTCCGCCCGTTCCCCCGCTAGACGCAACATCCACGGTGTCGCGCCAGGAACCGATCTCCTCGAGCGTTCCTGGCGCGGCGGTGGGTTCGGGGACCGCCCAGGAGCCGAGCGCACAACTCGTGGATCTGTTTCGCAGCAAGCTGGATTCGGCGCGTCTTGCTCCGCCCAGCATGTCTCACACACAGGGTCCATCTGCCTTGTCCGATGTCGTTACCCAGCAAGACCAGGCCGTAGCGAACTTGCGTGGTGAGGTTGACAAGTTTGCCGGGGACGCATCCACGATGTCGATGCAGGAGGCGGCGGCTCAGTCGATCAAGGTACAACTTATGGTGTCCGAAATGGTGGGAAAATTGTATGTTGGCGAGGCGGTCGCGCAGGGTGGTAAGAGTTCGGTGCAAACACTGATGAAGAACCAGTAGTTCGACTGCCTTGTACAGGACGGATGCAAATGGCCTACTATTTAAAGTGGTTCCGTACAGTATTGCTTATGTGCTGCGTCGTAATCGCGATGACCGGTTGCAGCAAGCAACTATTTGCGCAGTTATCGGAGAACGACGCAAATGACATGTTGGCCGTGCTGCTGGACGCCCGGGTAGACGCATCGAAGGAAAGCGACGATGGCGGCAAGACGTGGAGCGTGTCCGTTGAAGGAAGCCAATTTGCCCGGGCGATCGATGTTCTGCGCGCGCGAGGTTTGCCCCACCAGCGCTTCCAGAACCTAGGAGATATGTTCAAGAAGGAGGGGTTGATTTCCACGCCGACGGAGGAGCGCGTGCGTTTTATTTACGGCGTGTCACAACAACTCTCGGAAGTACTGTCGCGCATCGATGGTGTCGTCTATGCCAACGTGCAGATCGTGCTGCCGAATAATGACCCACTCGCCACAACCGTTAAACCTTCTTCGGCCTCCGTGTTCATCAAGTACCTGCCCGGTACTGATGTCTCGACGTTGACTCCGAATCTGAAGAACCTCGTCATGCACGCGGTCGAGGGGTTGACCTATGATAACGTCAGTGTGACGATGGTGCCTGGCACGGCATCGCCCGAACCGCCGCAACTTCCCGCGCCCTCGATTCCGTCGCAGTGGCTTTGGGCCATCAGTATCACCGCGGCTGCTTTGCTGGGTGTTGCACTTTGCTATCTGGTAATTCGTTTTGGCTCAACGTTGAAGGCGGCAGCCTTGCGATTGCGCGCACGTGCCAGCGGAGCTGCTACATGAGCGGTCATATCGAGACTATCATGGGCGGCGAACCGCACAACGGTCATGCGTCAGTTGCGTTAACGCATGGAGCGGGACACGACCGGCGCTGGGATGACAGGCCGCCTGACCCGCAACGTACGCTTCAATGGCTTCGCGCATATGAGTCGCGCATAACGAGCGGTGCCGCGCGATTGGCGGCGGGGCAATGCCGTCGGCTTGGCGTGCCGTTCAACCCACGCGCAAACCGCATGTGGTACGCGGCAAGAGATGTCTGGCTAGGTGCGTCGGCACCAGTCAGCGCTTACGTGCACCGGGCAAGTCGTCTCGCGTTGCTGGATGCGGCATCACTGCGACCGGTGCTGGCTGCACGCGCCATTTATCCATCGCGCGGCGCACTGCGCCGTATCGTCTCCGGCAAACAACGCCACGTTCTCGCCAATGCATTGGGCGAACCTACATTCGTTGCGCTCACGGAAATGGGGCTGAATGCGCTTTCCGCAAACGTGCCGGTTCCAGAGGACGCGACGGCTGACACACTTGTTGCCGCGGGACGCTTATTGTTCGAGCGCGACGAGGCATGGCCGCTCGCACCTGCGCGCAGATTGATCGGCTTGGCCTTGGACGATAATCCCGGTGAAAGCGATACGCCTGCACAAGGACCGGTGCTAGAAGCGGCGTCAAACCGTTTGGAACGTGGCCCGACGGATGATTCGGAAGCGTTTCTTTCGGATGCAGGTAAGTTGTTTCCGGAGTTGACATGGTTATTTGGCTGAGAAAACCAAGCGGGGGCATCGGTGTCGGACAGGATGTCCTGCGCGCGAGCGAATTGGCGCAACTGGTTGAACTGGACCGCGCTTCGGTCCATTTTGAAAGGTGCACCGAGGAACTGCTCTCAGCGGCGCGGCGGGATGCCCAGGCAATACACAGCGCCGCCGAAGAAGAGTCGCAGCGCACGCTGCGGGCCGCGCAAACGAAATATGAGAATGCCGCGCGTCTCGGCTATGAGGCCGGCCGCCGACGCGCGATGCAGGAGGCACACGCCACCATGCTTCGCCGCGCCAAGGCCGAGCGCGATGTCCTGGTGGCGTCCCGGCAGCGTATTGCCGGGCTTATCATGCGCACGGTCACGAAGGTAGTTGGCGAGACAGAACGCGACGCGTTGTTCACACAAGTCGCCGTGTCGCTATCGCGCAGCTTGGAAGATACATCTTTTCTTACTGTACGCGTTGCCGAGTGCGATATTCGCGAGGCAACGCACGCGTTCAGGAACGTGTGCGAGGCGAACGGATGGCCGGTGAATCCCGAAATCCTGGTTGATCCTGAGGCGGAGCCCGGCAGTTGCGTTTGCGAATGGGATCACGGCGTCATTGAAGGCGGGTTGCCCATGCAATTGCGCGCGATCGCGGCGGCGATTCGACGCGTGACGTCCGCC
Organism: Robbsia andropogonis; assembly: GCF_034047095.1. Taxonomy (NCBI): domain Bacteria; kingdom Pseudomonadati; phylum Pseudomonadota; class Betaproteobacteria; order Burkholderiales; family Burkholderiaceae; genus Robbsia; species Robbsia andropogonis. The sequence continues at coordinate 650,354 of NZ_CP139166.1, forward strand.
GAACCCGCAAGTAGCGAAAGCGCGGACACGTATCAGGAGGGCCTTGTACCGGAAGGCGACATCGATGATACGCTGCCTGACAATGCTGTAGACGTCACCAGGGTGAACCCATGAATGACGTTACCGCCTATATAGATGCTTTGAGCGAGAAACTTGCGGTCCTAGACGGAAGCGCGCGTCATGGTAAGGTGGTCGAGGCGGTTGGCACGCTGTTGAAGGTTGGTGGACTGGATGCCACGTTCGGTGAGCTATGCGAATTGCGTGATGCGCGCGGCGCGGTGTTGCAACGCGCGGAGGTCGTGGGCTTCACGCGGCAGTTTGCATTACTCGCGCCGTTCGGCAGTATCACCGGGCTATCCCGTGCAACGCGGGTAACGGGTCTTGGTCGCCCGCTTTCGGTGCCGGTGGGAGACACGTTACTGGGGCGAGTCGTGGATGCCCTTGGCGACCCGATCGACGGTAAAGGCCCGCTGGAATGGCAGTCGCTACGCCCGGTGATGGCCGCTGCGCCTGATCCGCTGAAGCGACGAATGGTCGACACCCCGATGCCTACCGGCGTACGAGTCATTGATGGACTGATGACGGTAGGAGAGGGGCAGCGCGTAGGCATATTTGCGCCTGCCGGCGTTGGTAAAAGCACGTTGCTGGGCATGCTGGCGCGCGGGGCGGCATGCGATGTCAACGTGATCGTCCTGATCGGCGAGCGGGGGCGCGAGGTTCGCGAGTTCATCGAGCTGATTTTGGGAGAGGAGGGCATGGCTCGTAGCGTCGTCATTTGCGCAACGTCGGATCGCTCGTCCATCGAGCGTACGAAAGCCGCCTACGTTGGCACGGCAGTCGCCGAGTATTTCCGCGATTGTGGCTTGCGCGTGCTGCTGATGATGGATTCGCTCACACGCTTCGCTCGCGCCCAGCGAGAAATCGGGCTGTCGGCGGGCGAGCCTCCGACAAGACGGGGTTTCCCGCCGTCTATTTTCGCCGAGTTGCCGCGGTTGTTGGAACGGGCGGGAATGGGAGAGAAGGGGTCGATCACGGCTTTTTATACAGTGCTCGCGGAGGATGACGAAGGCAATGATCCAATCAGCGAGGAAGTCCGCGGCATTCTCGATGGGCATATCGTGCTTTCTCGTGAAATAGCGGCCCGCAATCGCTATCCTGCCATTGACGTCTTGCACAGCCTGAGCCGTGTGATGACCCTGGTGGCAACGCCAGAACATTGCAGCGGCGCCGCCCATATACGTAAGCTTATTGCAAGGTATGCGGAGGTCGAGTTGCTCATGCAGATGGGAGAGTATCAACAGGGGTCCGACCCGCTAGCCGACGAGGCTATAGCCCAGCATGAGGCAATTGAATCATTTCTGGGACAGCCCACCGATGAAGTGACGGATGAGGCACGCACACTCTCGTTTATCTCCGAATTCATACCGACATGACCGCGCTTGCGATCCGTCAATGGCGCATCATCGTATCCGTAAAGACGCGCCACTGCGAACGATGCGAAGCGGATGTGACAAGGGAGCGCAAGGCACTCGTCGAGCGTCAGTCCCGACTCGCCGAGGCCATGCACGCGGTGACCGTGGCGGAAAAGAAATGCGTTGAACACGAAGCACGCATTGTGGCGTTGATCGATGGTGCGACCCACGTCGTCACATCCGACTATCTTGCGCATGACGCCTGGCGCGCGCCGCTGAAGGATGTCCTTATGGCCGAGCGCAACGCGGAGAAAAAATGCCGCGCGGCGGTGACACACCAGCAGCAGCGGCTCGCCGATGCGCAGGCGGCGCTTGCACGGGCACAATCGGCACTTGATCAATGTCGTCGCAAGCTTGACAAGTTGCTGAAGCGTGCTGCGGTCGCGGTAGAGCTTGCGACTGACGAAGAAGCGGCGGAAAACCTGTTGGCTCGCCGCCACGCGAGGTAATCGATGGCACACGATTTTCATGCATGGTCCGAGGCACTCCTAGGATGGTTCGAGGCGTATCACAACTTCATCGTCATGCTGATGCTCACTGGCATTCGCATCATGGTGGCATTCATCCTACTGCCCGCCACCAGTGATACCGTGTTGCCCGGCACGGCACGCAATGGCGTGGTGTACGTCTTGTCGATATTTGCTGCCGCCGCGCAATCACCACAAGCCTTCGAAGGACTTGGTGGCGGTGGGTTCCTAGTGCTGGCTTGCAAGGAAGCTTTCCTCGGTCTGGCGTTTGGTTATTGCGCGGCACCGGTTTTCTGGATTGCGCAATCCCTTGGGACGATGATTGATGACTTGGCCGGCTTCAATAATGTCCAGATGACTAATCCTTTGCGAGGTGATCAAAGTACGCCCGTTTCCACGTTGCTACTACAACTCGTGGTGACGCTCTTTTACGCCGGCGGCGGCATGCTGTTTGTCTTGGGTGCGTTGTTTCGCTCTTTCAAATGGTGGCCGCCATCCGTCCTCTACCCATCGCTTGCCGCCACGACCGAAACGTTTCTCATCCAGCGCACGGATTCGATCTGGACAGCCTTGGCGAAGCTTGGCACCCCAGTAATGCTTGTGCTGGTGTTGGTCGACGTGGGTCTGGGTATCGTCGCTCGCGCCGCTGACAAGCTTGAGCCCAGTTCGCTCAGCCAACCGCTGCGAGGCGTCATTGGCGTGCTGATGCTGATTGCTCTGGTGGCAGTTTTTGCCTCTCAGGTGGTTGGGGACGTGCAGATACAGGGTCTATCTACCGAATTGATCAAAGGCATGCTGCCATGACCCGTGGCAGGAAGCGTATTGTGACGTTTCAGTTACCTGTGCATGATGCTATGTCTGCTTGTTACACATCATTTTGATGAGCATTGTTGTGGAGAGCACTGCCGATTATTGAGATTGTGCGAACGTGATGTCATTACCATTAACCCGTGGCCGGGAAAAACATAGGTCACGCTGTGCTACCTGCGCGGATTGTCCGATCCGCATCGGCAACATTCTGGGATGGGATCATCATGTTTTCATCAATCTACTTTGCCCTGTTGTCCGGGCTGACACAGAAGAACGGTTTGCCTGCATATAGTGCCGCCATGCTCGACGGTGCTACGGAGAGGGCCTATTGTCTGGTCGACGACGCCTTGGAGCGCCCGTCTCATAAGCGAGTCGACACCGATATCCAGCGTCTGGTCGCTGCGGCGGATGCATCACTCGTTTTAGGTTACGCGCAAGATGCGGAGGAAACGTATCGTCGTGCACAGAGCATGATCGTGGGTGATGATAACCGGTTGCGCATCATGTCGTGCCGCAATACGGGTTGGCAACTCATGGCGCGAGATCGCTACGCAGCCACCGCAAAATGCTTTGTGCGTATTATTAACGACGAAGCGTCAAGTACTACTGATCGACTTGAAGCGTTAATCGCCTCAGCATTGGTGCAACATCAGGTGGGTAGGCAGCGCGACGCCGACGAAGCGCTATTACAGGCCGCCGACCTTGCTGATTGCCATACCGATCCCACATGGCGCTTGGTAATTTCGCTACTTGCACTCGAATTCGACGTACAGTTGCGCATTCGTACGGCCACGACACTCAAGGATCACGCATTTTGGAGTTCAGCCTATCTGTCGCACGCGCAGGGCGCGGCTGATCGGATCGACGTGACGAACAAGCTGACGGATTGCACGGTCCTTGTGTCGCCGATGCCTGCGTTGTTGGTACAGCGCCATGAATATCTTGCATGGCTCGCGTCGTTGGCACGAGGCGAGCGCGCCGCGGTCGGACCACTACTGGATGCGATCAGTCGACCTCAGGTATTTAGGGGTGCGGATCAAGCGTTCCTCGCGAAACTGGATATCGTACTTGCTGCACTGGCGGGCGGCCTCGACGACATCGCCGACCTGGTGCTCGCGAAGATCAGCCGTACCGAAGCCGAGACGGGAACCCGTCGCAGCAACTTCGATTATCTCTATTGCGTGTCCAAAATGGCGGTGTGCCGTGGCAATCCCGCGGAGGCGCTGAAGCTTTACGCAAGCTACGCATCGGAAGCGTTGCGCTGTTTGCGCAGTGAAACGACGGATATCGGCATTACGCAATCTTCGGTGAGTCGTGCGCTGCCGACGGATGACGTTTTTGCGCGTTTGCCAGCGAAGTATCGCCGGGCATATCGCTACATTATCGAGAATCTGGAGCGGGCCGATTTGAATACCCGGGAAATTGCCGCGCAAATCAATGTTACCGAGCGCGCCATTCAACTTGCCTTCAGGCGATCGATCGGTATGTCACCCAGCGCGTTGATACGCAAGCTTCGTTTGGAAAGCATTCGGAGCGACTTGCTAAGCGACGAACGCGCGGCCGGTTCTATTTTTGGTACAGCCAGCCGTTGGGGCCTGAAGAGTCGTTCCGCGTTGGCCAAGGGTTACCGGCGTGAATTCAATGAGTCTCCGTCAGAGACGATGCATCGCGAGGTGGGCCAGTCATGAAACCTCTTTTTCGCGACCGCAAGAAGGTTCTACGGGTAAGGACGCTGTGCGCGGGGCTTCTCGCCGCGGGCGTGCTGTCGTTACCGGTGCATGCCGAGCATATTCCGTGGCAGAGCAACCGGTTCGAGTACGTGGCGGATCACAAGGATCTCAAGGATGTATTACGGGATTTTGGCGCAAGCCAGCATGTGGCCACGTGGATTTCTCCGCATGTCGAAGGCACGGTGGCGGGACGGTTCAATGCGACGCCGCAACGCTTTCTCGATCAAATGGCTGAGTCATTCGGGGTATTGTGGTATTACGACGGTAGCGTGCTACGGATCTATGGCGCCAATGAAGCACGCAGCGCTACGTTGGGTCTTTCTAATGTGAGCACCGATGAACTGCGGCGCGCTCTCTCGAGGCTGCAGATCGACGATCCTCGGTTTCCGGTACGCTACGATAGCGTGTCCGGTACCGCGGTGGTGTCCGGCCCTCCGCGCTTCGTCGAATTGGTGACCGATGTCGCGCATTTGATCGACCATAAATCCGACGCTGCCGACAAGGTGGTGGTGCAGCGGTTTCCGCTGCGCTATGCATGGGCCACCGACCGTACCATCACGATCAATGGCCGCAATGTGACGGTGCGTGGCGTGGCCTCGTTGCTGCGCTCGCTGTACGGGCAAGGCGTGCCCCGTAATGGCGACGCCGCCACCGATGTGCCGCCGGCGCGGCGCGATGCATACCGAATGCCCAGCGTCCGTGAAATGCAGGACGACGGCATGACAGCAGGCGCCACGCGTGCTTCGAGCGGACGACCGCCGCCGCTACCCTCCATGCCTGGTCTGGGCGCTGACCAGCAGTCCGCCGCGTCCAAGGGGGATGGTGCGGCGCTACCGGCTGGCGATACGGAAATGGCGAGCGCGTCGGCCGGAGGGGGCGCGGGCGGAGCACGCGGTCGCGCTGGCGGGAGTGGAGGGGCGCAAGGCGGCCCGACGATCGAGGCCGATTCGCGTAGTAATTCGATTCTCGTACGCGACAGAGCAGATAATATGGCTGCCTTCGGTTCGCTGATTCAATCACTTGACATGCGACCGGGCGTGCTGGAAATCGACGCAAGCATCATCGAGATCACGGACAATGCTCTGAAAGAGTTGGGCGTCGACTGGCGCCTGCATTCCGGCCACTTCGATATCGAGACCGGCAATGGCCAGACATCGCAAAATAGCAGTACGAGTTCATTGAATCCGCAGGGATTCGGCAACCCTTTGGACTCCACGACGGCTGGCGTGTTGACAACCCCGGCTGGCGGTGTCTTGACCGCAGTGATCGGTGGCGCAGGGCGCTATTTGTTGACGCGTATCAGTGCAATGGAGCAGACGGAGCAAGCCCGGGTCACGGCAAGTCCGAAAGTAGAAACACTCGACAACGTCGAGGCGCTGATGGACAACAAGCAGACCTTCTATGTGCAAGTATCTGGCTATCAGTCGGCCGACTTGTACAGCGTCTCGGCAGGCGTCTCCCTACGTGTTCTTCCATCTATTGTAAGCACACCTGATGGCGAGAATATACGCATGGACGTGCACATCGAGGATGGCAAGCTGAGCGATCAGGAGGTGGGAAAATTGCCAGTTGTCAGCAACAGCACGATCGATACCCAGGCGTTGATCAAAGAGGGCGACAGTTTGCTGATTGCAGGCTATTCGGTGGATCAAGACGATCGCACGCAAACCGGGATACCGCTACTCTCGAAAATCCCGGTAATTGGTGGTCTCTTTCGCTTTCGGCATCATCAGGGACAGCGCTTTCAGCGTCTCTTTCTTCTTACGCCGCGAGTGCTGTCAGCGGCGGCGGGTGGTGGCGACAGTGGCGCAGTACGCAGCGATGATACGGGTTTAGGTGTAGTAGTGCCGCCGGACAATCAAATGGAAAGGATGCCGCCGCCGCCCGTTCCGATGAATCTCTATCCCCGGCAACAGGGCGATAGCGGTCTTTCTGACATGCATTCAATAACCGGCCTTCGGACAGGTCCGACGACTATTGGGATGTACAATGACGCGGGACATGACCAATAGGGGTGACTGTCCTAAAACCGCCTTCAGCGATGGAGCGGCATCCTGCGCTGGAGGGAGAAGCCTTGCAACCCTACAGGCGGTCCCCGTACGTAATACGTGCCAAGCGCGAAAAAGAAGAACCGCCCGCGCATGGATGCCCGAGCGATAAGCGCACGATAATATTGCTAAAATATGGCCTGATCGCCACTGCTACGTACACTACGTCAGCAGTTGTCGATCAGGGTGTGTGATCATGATTGGTCGGCTCACGCGAGCTTGCGCTGGTTACCTTCAAGATAGCTGAGGAGCAACGTGTTGAGCGTGCTCGGAGGCGTCCCGGCGGCTTGTTTCGTCTTGTCGTCAGGCTCCTTGGATTTATCCTGCGTTTGCTTGGCATCCGCTTCTTTTTCGGATGTACCATCGGCCTTGTTGCTGTTTTTCGTGCCGTTGCTCGATGTCTTGGCAAAACGCTCACTCGGTTCCCGCGTTCCTTGGGTGCCGCGGCGGCCTCCCCGACCGGCGCCTCCAGCGAACAATGCTGCTCCGGCCGTTGCGCCAGCCTCTGCTGTTTGCGTGCCGTTATCGCCAAGCACGGTTTCGCTTAGTTTTTGCGCACCCTCGCTGGCTTCCGTCTTGGCGACCGCCTTGACGACCTTGCCCACGCCACCATGCATGGCGCCGGCAATCGCGTCATCAAGCTGCGCGCTACCCACATGCGCCGCGGCGAGCGTGGAGGCAACGACATTTGCACCCAGCCCCTCCGGTGTAAGATCGGCCGCAACGTCAAGCGCATCGCTGGCGACATTTTCCATATCGTTCATCATGCCCTTAAAATTGCCGTGTGCAAGGTCCTTTACCGCATTGACCGAGCCCGAAACAATTCCCTCGGCAGACGAAACGAGATCGGATGCAACCGAATCTATTCCCTGATTGATGTCTTTCTTGACCGTCTCGACACCCTTCTCGGCAGTGTTCAACACTTTGTCGAAGCCTTTTCCGAGATGAAGCCCCTTTAATCCCTCGAGTGTTGCCTCCGCGCCGGCAGTGTATGCATCGCTGGCCGTTTTTTCAACGTCCTCGGCTGTCTTCAGCAAATCCTGCATGGCCTCCTTGAGGTTACCTTGCATCAGCGCCTCCGTCATCGCAAGCGCATCCTGCAGCACTTTCTTTATATCGTTTTCAAGCGCATGTACTACATGCTCGACCCCGTGCACGACCGCTTTCGCGGCATTTTCGATATCGTGACCTAGGTGTTGGAACGCGTGCTTGATCTTCGAAAATATACTCATTTTCTTCTCCTTGATGCGTTCGGCTCGTGAGAGCCGACGCTGAACGGATGGCCTTGTGACTATCCGCATGAAGAGTTACGTGCCGAAGAATCAGCTGTTCGCTGCCCCTTGCTGCTGGTTCTGGGTGATCAGCGCCAAGAGTTGGGACAGCAGTTTCAGCATCTCGTTGGTTTGCGAGTTAGCGTCGCTCGAGCTATCCGTGCCGTCCGTGCCGTTCGTCCCGTTTGCGGAGCCGCTGCTTGGATCGGATGCACCAGTGGCACCGGAGGTATCGCCTGAATCCCCGCCGCCTGCGTCGCCGCCGTTGTTATCTGCGCTGCCGGACTGGGACCCTTGCAACTGTTGTAACAATTTGATCACGTCGCTGATCAAGGATTGCAAGGTTTGATCCTGTCCGCCTGCTTGGGACCCACCTCCTGCCGGGGCACCACCACCTGCCGGGTCGCCGCCGCCAGCCTGGCCACCGCCTTGCGTGCCTTGCATCTGTTGCAGCAGCTTGAGTAAATCATCGATGATCTGATTTGTTTGCCCCGACTGCTGGTCAGCCCCATTACTGCCTTGCGACGATTGCTGCAAAACCTTCAGGATTTGCTCCAGCAGCGACGCGATTTGACTCTGCAGGCTGTTCGAATTGCCGCTTTGATCGACGTTATTGCCGGATGACGCGCCTTGCGTCGAATCCGGGTTCTGCGCCGAATCGTCAGCACCACCCGAACCATCGGCACCACCCGAACCATCGGCACCACCCGAACCATCAGCACCACCCGAACCATCGGCACCACCCGAACCATCGGCACCACCCGAACCATCAGCACCGCCCGAACCATCGGCACCGCCCGAACCGTCAGCACCACCCGAACCAGCAGCGCTGCCTGCGCTACCTGTGCCGCCACCGCCACCGCCACCGCCACCGCCGGCGGACCCGCTTCCGCTTTGCTGGTCGCCCCCGAGCTTCTGCTCGATAATCTCGAGGATCAGTTGGAGAAGTTTCTCGAGATCGTTGTTGCTAAGCTTGCCGTTGTTTTGAAGGTCGGACTCTAGATTTTGGAGATCGGTTTGGATGCTGTCGTTGCTGATAGCATTGTTGTTGACGTTGCTCATTCGTAGCCTCTTACATTGAACGATGATCGGATCGCAGCGCCGATAAGCGCTTTACGCATGGAAATCCTACTGGCCGCGCGACGGCGGCAGCATGCCACCCGTCCCATGTGAAAGCGTAAGAGACTTGGTGTTTTTGTCTGTTTCCAAAAACGAAGCACCATGTTTGAGGGCGAATGAGCGCGATAGGGGGCCGCGCCGTTGCTTCAAGCGTCGTCCGTGGGCGGCGAAACGGGGCGTTCGACGCGCAAGACGGTCAACTGTCTCGGATGGGATACCTCGGTGATACGCTGGACTGTCGCCATGAAGCCGGGGCCGAGCGCGCGCGAGGTTCCGTTCGTTTCGAGCGAGTAAAGAAAGCGTTTGTCCCAACTTTCCTCCGCCGACAGGAGCGTTGCAATTTGTGCATTGCGCGCGTCTATGCCGGCGCGTTGCGTTGCATCTGGTGCATGACCAGGCGGCACGATCGCGTCGCGAAGTTCGCGCAGGGCGTTGATTTTGGCAGCGGCGTCAGGTCTGAGCCACACGCGCTCGGCATACAACTGGTTACCGCGTGTAGCATCGTGGTCGACACGTGCCAGGTATTCATCGATCGGTTCGGGCTGTGCCGCCCCCGTCGGCTGCTCGCGATAGGCGCGATCCAACGCGGTACGCTGGCTATCGACATAGCGCTTGAATTGTCCGACATTGGTAAAGGTGGTGTCCCGATAGCTGAGCGACGCATCGATATGTCCGTCTTCTTCCGCGATGCGCCATGTCGAACCTGTTTCCGATTGAAATACCGTGGTGCCTACTCCTACAATCCCCACGCTTGGCAACACGACCGATTTGACGTGACCATTTTCATCCGAAAAATTTCCTTGCGGGGGCGCCGCTGCTATGAGCCCTGCCGAGACAGGCACTTGCAACGCGCTGCTACGAGTCGCGAAATCCGCCTTCAGTGGACCTTCTTCGCGGCGACGTACGCGGGTCGCCCACGTTTTTGACGCGCCGATTTGCGCGTAAGGACCGATCTTGTAATTATGATGTTCATAGCGTGCGGCAGTGGTCAGGTTAACGCTGCTGGAAACAGATTGTGCCTTTGAGTCCATCCAGTTGAAAGAGACGTCAGGGTCTTTGTAGAAAGCATGGGCGACAGCGTCCCACATCGCACCGGCATCGCGAGGTAACTGCTTGTTCGGTCCACTTGCGGTGGCTGCGTCGATGACATCGACGAGCTTCTTTCGCCACGGATCTGGTTCGCCCGCCGGTTGCTGGCCGGCGGGTGGTGTCCCTGTCGGCTGAAGTCGTGCGCGCACCATCACGCCTTTCGGTTGAGATATATCCAACACGCCTGGCAGTAGTTGAACAGTGCCCGTCATCTGCAAATTACTGTGCAGCAGATTGGCGCCGGCCGCGCCACTGACGCCGAGATGCGCGGCCCACCGGCGATCACTGCCCACAAACAGCTGCCCGTGGTTGGCGGAAGAGCCCGCATTGATCATGGCATGGCGGCCATGAATAAGCTTGGCGTCAGGCCCGACGAGTGCGAGCGGTACCTTGCTGACGACGGGCAGTTTGAGCGCTTCGACGATGCTCGTATTGACCCCGAACTGCCCACCATCTGAGAGCCGTACGTCGTATGTCATGCGAGGCTCGGTAATGACGCGCTTGAAGTTATCGAGCACCGTTTGTGGCGTGGCTGTGTCCAAAGGCATCTCGCCGTTTTTTTCGAGCGTGACGAGTTGTTGCAACGCGCCTTTTAACCGCGTCGCCAATTCAGCTTCCTCGGGCTGAGTGGCTTCCAACTGTTCTATCCAGTTTTCTAGCGTCGCGGTCGTAAGCCTGGCACCATTAGACGTCTTCAGCATGGCATAGGCCTGACTGAGCTTGATCTCTGTTTCAGAGATATTCAGCATGGCCGCGGCACGTGAAGCGATGGTCTGCCGCATGCGCTTTGGCACCGCAGTCGTGTCCCGCCACCCCTTTTTCGCTACGCGCTCGTACCAGACTTGTAGCGTTGCGGCACGCACGGCGCTGGTAATTTGTGGTGCGAGGGGGCCCGTACGCGGTGTCGCCGCGCTCCGTTCAAGCGCCGCGCCCAGTTGCCATATCACGTCCGCCTTTTGCAAATCGTCTTCCGGTTGCCGTAGACTCGCGCCAGCTACCCCGAACGCAAGCGCAGACATCGGCGATTTGTTGAAACCGAACATTCGCCTGAGCGTTGCCAATGTCCCGGGTTGACTTGCGCGTTTTGCATAGCGTGAAAGCTTGAACAGTCGATGCTGGGTCTGCGCGAGCGGCGTTCCCGGGCCCTCGTGCTTGAATCCGCAGCGCCACGCGAGATAAGCGCTCTTCAAGTGCGCCTCGGGGTTCGCCGAGGGATCGGCGGCAAGCTGCACCGCCGCAAGTAACGCCTTTGCTGGCACGCTTACATCGCTTTGCATCGTTAGGGGTTCGGGTGTGCCGGTTGTGCCCGCAGGGCGTTCGTGTTCAGGTAGCGCGGACAACGCGAGTTGCACCATGGCCGCCATATTGTCGGGCACGGGATGACCTGCGGGCAATGCGTCGATCAGGGCGTTACTCGCGCGCAGTGCCAATTTGGTCGCGTCATTACGCACGGCGTGTGAAACGGGGTCGGAATCCGTTGCCGCCTCGCCGCACAGCGTCCGCAATGTTTCATGGCCTAATGACGATGAAGTGAGGCGGCGCGCGAGTTCGAATCCTTCGCCGCGTATGTCCAGCAGTGCGCCGGCGGCGTCGAGTTGCGTGATTGCCGCGCGCGCCGCCTCCGTATTTGTCCCAAAAGCCTGATGCAGTCGATGCAACACTAGTTCTTGCTTGGCAGCGGACACCATCCGAGCTGTTTCGTCCGCGTTTCCTGGCGGTTCCAGGCGCTCGCGCAAGGCTTGGACGATGTCCGGCGCCTGGTGATCCAGGCCCTCTAACCCTTGGAGATTCAATCGTTCCATCGGGAAAGCGTCAACACCGCCATGGGCGGCGATTGTCTGTGGCACCGGCGCGGTTTTACGGGTGCCGGCTAAGGTCTGCGCCACTTTTTTCGTATGTTTCTCGACCGCGGCGGGCGCTGTCGCATCAAGGTTGGGTCGATGCCGCTTGTCCTGCGGCACGCCGACTTTCGCCCGCGCCGTTGTGGGGCGTGCTTGTGTGTAACTGCCAAATATCGTGCTCGTGGTGGTCACGGGCCGCGGCGCGAGTGCGCGTTTCATGTTCGACCAGAAGCCGTCGTTTCGGCGGCTTATTTCAGGACGCGTCGGTTCAACATGATTATTCCTGGCAGGATGCGGTGTCGTTTCTTTATCGGATTCCTCGGCAGAGATAGACTCGTGCGCGCGGCTTGTACTCGCCAGATCGCTGGGTATCATGGGGATCGCCAATAGGTAAGGAAATGACGCGCATGCCGATAGACAGCGCGCGGGAAAGGTTACAGTCCACAGAGTAGGGGTACTATGCCGCCACGTCATGCGTGACACTGCGAAGTTCCAGGTACGCCGACGAAAAAATGCAGATTTCTGCGGTAAGGAAACAACGCGCGTTTCTTTCGTTGAGGTCGTTAGTTTTTCGTCATGGAGTCCGAAATGTCATATTAGTCATTAATAATCGGCGCGATCTTCCAAGGAAAGTCCATGAAGTTATCGAGCCTTTTTTTCGGTAAGTCGTCTGCAATGCGGGAAACCTTGAACGCACGAGATACAATAGACGCAGATAGCGAAGCTGCTACACGCAAGAATAATAAAACCGGCTTTACTGCGGCGCGTGCACGTTTCAAATCATTTTTGGGACTTGGGCGTCCCAATTACGCCAAGCCAAGCGTACCGCGAGAGCGAAAGTCGCTTCTCCAGACGGAATGGCACACGCCATTCACGGCGGTCAGGACGCTTGGAACGTCCTTTCAAGCCCGGGATATCAGGAGGCCCGAGCAAAAGCCAGTCGTGCCGCTCGAGCCCGCGGGGGATTGGCGTAGCGCGGCAAGGCAACCGTCCGCGCCTGGTGTGGGCCTACCTGCCGAGCGGCGCGCGCTGAAAGCCAATAATATTCTGGCAAAGACAGTGCATAAATTCACGGCGCGGGTCAATCACGGACCGATGGCGAAGCCGAGCGTATCCGCGGAGCCTCCGCCCGATGCGACCCAACTCAACCATTGGCTGGAACATCGTGATGGCCTGAACAACTGGGTGCGTAAGACTTTCCGCACGCAGGATGGTGCGGACACGCACGACGCGACCGTCGACGCGCTTGCGGATGTCCTGGCCAACATGCCCCGACAAGCGCGCGCTCCCGAGCCGCTTGCACGCACCGATGCCAGTGACGCGGCCACCGGTGTCACAGACCAGGCGGAAAACACCATCGCAGAGAATACACCGCCGTACGCAGGCTCGTTAATGCTCGGCTACGCTACATTGTCTGCGCTTGGTTCAGACAATCCCTCGCGTTTACTTGCGGCGCTGCAGGTTCTGCCGGACGTCGTCGACCTCGAAGAGTTGACTCGGCGTTCGGTCGCGTTCGTGGCGCCCGACACGCTTGCCGATGAAAACGTACACGTTTCGCGCCAGCCGAGTGGTCCAAGCGTAAGGCCGGAGATTGACCACGCAGTCGATGCGGAAGCGCACGGATTGCAGGACGATACGGAGGAAGCGTGGCATACACCCAGGACTTCTGTCAGTGACCTACCCAATACTGATCAGGTGACTCATGCGCCGCCACAGCATGATGCTCAGGCAGATGCGTGGCGGATCGCGCAATTCTTGGCTGCCACGCCCATCGGTATCGACGTCTTGAAGGGCATAACCTGGAGTAATGCCGGCCGTGCTGAAAGCGACGCCGCGGCGACATTGTTGCAGGCGTGGAACGCCTTGCCCGAACAGCATCCCGATCTTGAGGCCGCGCTCACCGCCGCGCACGCCGCCCGGACCGACGATGGCAACCTGGCACCACGCGTGTTGCGTGCGCTATCCGGCTCCGTGGCGCCAAAAGACGTGGCCGCACTTTATGCGTGGCGCCAGGGCTTTCGAAGTGACGCGCCGGGAAGCAACCTCAAACAAGTGCAAACGCGTCTGCATCGTTTCATTTCGCGGGGCATGATGCGCCTGGACAAGCAGAACTGGTTCTTTCAACGCATGTTTGGCCAGAAGAAATCGGCGTTACGCAGCATGATGCTTGGGACGCCCAGCGCCAGCCGGGCGTCGTATGAAAAAGAGGCTGCCCGCTATGCCAATGCATTGAAGGCGGCTTGTGGCGCACTGGCCGAAGCCTTGCGCAGCCCGCGGGGGCCTGTCTTGCCGCCCGACAGCCCGCGAGCACGTGAACGTGAGGCCGCGGCTGCGGCGCTTGCGGCCCTTTCGACTCGGCCTGCAAGCCACATAGGCGACTTGGAAGTCGACGAATCCACGCGTGCAGTTCTCGAATGCCGTGCGCCGGTAGCGGATGCCATGGAACGGGACGAGGCACCAATGCTTCTCGATGCCGGTGCGTTGCGGGCGGTTGCCAAGCAATTTCTCGTGCATAGATGGGAGACGGTGAAGACCGCGCTCGACCATGTCGACGATGTGGGCAAAGCCAAGCTCCTGCAGCCCGAGCGTTTGAGCCGGGACGAGGTCAAGCGGGTACTGCGGCAGTTGATCACCGATATTCAGCAGTCGACGCAGGTGTCCTTTGCAGACGGCGGACGATATGGTGTTAGAACAGGTGGGTTATCAACAAGTACCAATCGAGGCGTATTGCGGCATTTGCCCGTGGGAGGCGAATTGACGCTAGGCCATTATCGCAGCCGTCGCGCGATGGTGACACTTCAACGCAACAATGCCGGCTTCGACATATTTACCGGTACCGAACAAGGAAGTCGCACCCAGGCAGGCGTCGGAGCGCGGCTGGGCTACAGTGAAAAATTGCGCTGGCTTGGCGGACTACGGGTCGGAGGGTCATTCGGTATTATGCCGTTGGATCGCGAACATCGTAACCCGCGAGGGGTATTGATTCGCGTAGCACGCGAACGGCTTACAGACGAAAGCCGGGATTTGGGGCGTCATGGCCTACGAGGATGCACGGACAACCAATACCGCGCTCGAACTGGTTGACTTCCTGTTCGACGAAGCCAAAGAGCCGGTGCGCGAAAGCGGTGCCGAAACGTCGATGTTCGAGCGTCTTGCAGCGAAAATCGGGGATCGCTCCGACATTTCGATTGGCTGGCAGGATACACACTCGAAGACACGACGCCAGAATATCCGAGGGACGCTTGGCGCATCGGTGACGCCCGGGCAGGCGTCGGTTCGAGGATCGTATGGATTGACCGGGACCGTGATACTGGACCTGAACAGCGTCAACGATACGTCAATGCGTGAGGAAAAAGGGTCGAGCCGATACGATCGGCAGACCCTTGTCAACACGACGCGATTAAGTGCCCAGGGTAATACAAGCGTGAATCCGAGTTGGCGTGACGGCGATCTTAACGGTGGTTTGCCTGGTGCCGTACCGTTCGGCATGGGTGGCGCGCACCTCAGTCGTCTCTCTGCCGGGCGTGTGATGCTGGTGGCGCGTGATGGGCGACTACTCAATCGAGGTTGCTATGCGGATCAGCAGTTCGTTTCGTTCGATGCATTTGCCGCGGCTGTCAGGCAGTCTCGCGAGGAATGGATCGAGATGTACTCGAAGAACTACCATTGCGACTATCCAGAGGCATCCGCCAAGCTCGACCACGATCTTGACCTGATGAAAACGCATCAGCGCAAGAATCAAACATTTTTGATGCGCCGTCGCCTCAAGCCAGCGAAAGCCATGCGTGCTGATGTGTATCGTGCACTGGAGGTCATGCACGCGGCAACAGGGGAGACCGCTCCTGGTGCCAGTACCGACTGGTCGAAGCCGCTCAACGCGATGTTGCACGAGCGCGCCTCTTGGCTACCGGAGCGTATCGCCGCCAACGAATTGGTTGGTCGCGAGAAGAGCACTCCTGGGTTGGGCTTGCCAATCTTCGGTATCGCGTCAGAAAGCGTGTTGGCACAGCGTGAGCTAATGCGTTCAAAGTCCTAGACAGGATAAGCGCGCATAGGCAAATACACGGTTTTTCCGTGCATATGCGCTGTTTCGTTTCCGATAACATATATTCGCCATGACATTGGAGTTCTTGGCTTTACGGCGCTTAGCATCCTCAGGAGTTTTCGCAACCAAGTACCTTCACGGAGAAGTATATGCCTCGCATCAATTCGTCCCACGCTTCCGCCAGCGAACATGCATCGCAAGCGAGCGCCCCCGGTAATAGCGGCTCGAACACAAGCCGCACACGAAAACGAAATGCCACGTCGTTAGGTGGTGCCGGAGCGCCTTCAGGGTCCGCACCCAAGCGTCCCGGGACCGAAAAAAATGTGAGCGGCAACCCACCGTTAGGCACTGGTGCACAGAAACTGCTGCGTTCTCACACACGGTTTTTTGACGACAACAGCGTGTCGATCCAAGGGTTCGATGTGACCCCAGTGCGGCGCGGTACAGCCAACGAAAGTCGTGCGGTGTCGCAGCGTTTGCGCGAGACGCCGGAATTGACTGCGGCTTTGACCGCGACCGTGGACACAATGGCGCAAAAGCCGCTGGCAGACGCGCATGCGAGTCGTAACGCTACCGGCCACTGGATGCACGATTCCCATTTTCACCCCACGAACTACGTTCAGCAAGGCATGGTGCCACGAGAAGCGTTGGCGATGATGGACGAGGTGGGTATTCACCGTACTGTACTGTCGCCCATCCCTACGGATGTGATGCCATGCGGCAGTCACGACGAGCATTCCGAGACGGCACACCATAACAACATTCCTCCTGAGTCTTATTATGTAAAGCAGCAGTACGCCAACATAAAGCCGGAGGAACTCACGTCCGCGGTCGAGAATGAAATCGCACAAAGCGCACACCTGATGCTGAACCAGCAGGTGGATGCGGACACAGCGTTATTCATGCAGCTCTCGCACCTTTCGGAAGCGGAACGCGACCGGCTGGACCCTATGGTAACCGGACTGCATTTGGGCTCGCCCTTAAGTCCTCAAGCACTGCTGCTGAAGCTTGCTACGCATCCTGGGATGTTTACCGGAGTGGGTGAAGTGACCATCCACAAAGAACTTGTTGAGAAGCAATATGAGGGTGCAAGACAAGCGAACCTGACCACCAACGTTCAATCTTTCAAGAATCTGGTAGCGACCGCCGGCGTCATCGGGATGCCGGTGGTATTGCATTGCGATGTAGACTCGACGGATAATCAGCGAGCCAATGGAATTGGAAAGCCGCTTTATTTGAATGACCTTAAATCGCTGTTCGCGTCACCCGAGACGAGTCGAACGACGGTGATTTGGGCGCATTGCGGCGGCATCGGGCGCTTCGTGCAAAAACCGGAAGACCATGCGAACAATCTGCCAACGATTCTGTCGGACCCGAAGATGCAGCATGTTCACATCGATATTTCCTGGTCGCGGGTAGCGCGTCAAATCGTGTTGAAAACACAGCCCGATGGCACCGAAGTGCCCAATCACGAGTCGATTCACGCCTGGGCATCATTGATCAACGAATTTCCGAATCGCTTTTTGTTCGGATCGGATGCCCTCAATCCGCAGGTCAAGGACACATGGGCCGAAACGGGCAATTTGTATAAGCCGTTGCTCGATACCTTGACGCATGAAGCGCGTGTTGCAGTGAAGACCGGAAACTATGACCGCCTCATTACCGCGGCGCGTCCCAAGGTACGCGCCTTCGAGCAGCATGTGCTGACACCCGAGTTTGTGCAAAAACGCTTGCGTGCTTCCGGCGACGGTCGGATCAATGCCGGTCCACACATCAATCCAGACGCACTGCGCGCGGCACGCGACGAGGCTTATGCAAAGGCCGGTGTCGAGGTCGGTGCTTGATTATCGATCCTGTTGTCAGGACACCCGAAACAGTCAATTAGCGTTTCGTGGATGATCTCCACGCCGGTCCGTAACCGGCGCGGAAGGGCATCAATTCGAATGGGTTGATGTTTCCATCTTTGATGTACCAGCGATTCGTGCCGCGAGCGCTTTCAATGCGTTCTCGCGCGCCACGGCCAATTCGAGAAACCCCACCCAGTTGGTTGGGCCGTCCGTATTCAATAGCCGGCGTCGCTTTTCCCGATAGCGCTGGGTAATAAGTTGGGAAGTGGCGTGCTCCTCGGTGATACCTAAAACCGTGGTCCAGGGGCGTGACGCGCGGGCGTATGCGGCAGGGTCGTGAACCGGATCCGTCCCGCCACGCGTAATGTGGAGCGGATTGGCCTGATAAGATTGTGGTGGCGGATAGGGGTGTTGCGCGAGCGCGGGCGTATGAGGTGGATCCATCCGCCCGCTCTGCGTCGAGAGAAAAAAGGGCTTTGTCGCACTCGGATATAAGCCGAATGTAAACAAATGGAACCGCCCATTGAAGTGAAAACCGGCATGCATCTGCGCGCCGTTTGGTCCGTCGCCACCGCCGAATGCAAGGCCAAATCGGCGCTTCGCTCCGACCACCCAATTGTGATAAGTCGGCACCGCCCAGCTCGGTTGTACCGCAGGCGCATATCCCTGATATGCATGGTGAAAGTACGACGGGGACATCACATCGTTTCCGTGTGACGCTGTCCATTGCCAATGAGAGGGCGCTTGGTAGGGCGTGGCGAATTGTGGGTGCCAGGCAGGCCAGTGCATTGCTTGCCCGTAGGGAGCAGGGTAAGGGGTCGCGAATTGTGGATGCGGCGTGGGGGCATGCTGCGTTTGACCGTAAGGCTCGGAACCTGTTTCCGAAGGCCGGGTTGCAACGGCGGACGCAGAGGAAGTCGTACTCGCCGCCGTGGGTTGTGACAGCGGTGTCAACTGCGGCCGCGCTTGCGATGATTCGATTTGCGCCGCTTTCACCGGCGCCGGCGCCGCTGGTCGCACTGGTGTTTCTGCAGCCGGTTTGGGGCGCGCCGCCCCGGTTGTTTCCTGCTCACGCTGAAAGTTACGTGAGAGTGCAGCCATGCGTTCCATGGCGTGGCTGTGCGACACCGTGCGTCGTAGCAGCGTAGACACTGCCGGTCTTTGCCGCGGCGACGCGTTGCCTGGCCCACCCATCAAGCCGGCTCCTATGGGCCGTGTCAGCCGGGCGTTCGATGTAGCAGCATCCTTCGGCGCCGCGTTGGTATCCGTCCCCGCTTCTGTCGGGGAACCGTGCAACGAAGTGATTCTTCCTTTCATCTGGTGCTCCTGGTACGAACGATGCACACGTTCCGGATGATCGTCCACGCCAGAGAGCGTAATGCTTTGGAAGCTGAAGGGTCACGCGATACGGCGACACAGCAGCGCTCAAAACGAAACATCATGATGTTTTCGGTGATAGCGCGCTTGTTTCGCGGTCGTGGCACAGGTGTATCGCGCATGCGGGCTAACGTTGCATTTATCTCGAAATACAAGATTCAGCTCGCGAACGGAGAAGGGGAAGATTCCATGAGTACGATGACACAGTCGCGTGTGCAAGCGCTGATTGACACCATCCAAGAACGTATTGCCGGTGTGGAACGCATTACTGACCTGGATGCGCGACATAATGCCATTTTCGACGTCGTACCCACATTGAAAGCCGAAGCGGAACAGGCATTGGCAGACGACCCGGATGCGTTGAAAGAGGCGATGGATGCCCTACGGGATGCTTTCGACAGATTCAAGCATGCTAACGCAATTCCGCGTCTGCCGTACTCTTCTGACGTGGATGCACGCTACCCCTATCGCGATGCTTTGGGACAACCGGTTCACATTGCGGTACTGTGGGATGCAACCTCTAAAGTGATGGAGCCAATATCTTCCCATGCGTCCAACACGCTGCGAATCGAGGATCTTTATCCCTATGTCGATCCGCGCATCGATAACCACACGCGCGGGCAGGCTTACGAAAACATGTTGTATTCTCGAAAGATCGTTGCCGCCGACCTGCGTGATGAACGCGAATACGACCTCATCGGACAACGCGGCGTTTTTGCTGCGCGACGCATACAAGCCGGTGAATGCCTTGGTGTTTACGGCGGTCGATTGATGAGTGCGGCAATGTTTTTCTGCTGTGTGGATGACACGTTCGTACTGGATGCGGCAGCGGGTGCTTCGGTCACGTTTGTTGACGGCGAGAATATTCTTGCAATGGCGAATACCTCGCTTGCGTACAATGCTGATGGTAAGGCAGTGTGCCAAGCGGATGATCGCGGATACAACATGGAAGCGCGTACGTTTCACGCGTCGTCTTATTGCGGTCGACAGTTTTCCATTCGTGCATTTTTCGCCAGCCAGGCGATTGCATCAGGCACGGAACTGAGATGGAACTACCGGTATTCGCCAGATATGGTGCGCCATGTTTTCGGACGCGCAGACGACCGAGGATGATGCGTATTATGATGACGCCAGGTTTCCTCGCGACGGTGTGACGCAATTTGTCCGCTGGTTAGGTTAGGCAACGTTCATCGCGTGATCCGACTCGCGGGATAGTCGAGTTTAGGCGGATAGCCAGGATATTCAATACACTGAAAGGGCAGCGCACCAGTATCGCAAGCCCGTTTTCCGACGTATCACGTTTTGGTAGACGCTTAATCGTTGCCAACGACCGTTATGCCGGCCTCATCTATCGTCGCACGGTCGCTCCTACTATCGACAGCAAGCGGATCTTTAGCCTGAGCAGGATGTCGAACGGCATGGCGCGATTGGCCTGTCCGACGTGTACTATTTCGACTTCAATTTTGTCCTTGCCGCTTGCTGAGCAATTTCTTCAATTTCGCATCGACGATTGCATTACGTTCATCGTTGTCTAAGATCAGAAGATTGTTGGTCTTTCTTGCATGTATGCGAAGACGTTGATCTCGCCGCAATTTTTTCTTCTCTTCACGCGTCCGATGCTTCTCTTCGACAGGCACATTCTCCCATCCTGGTTTGGACAGGTGCTGTTGCCAGAATAGTTTATCAATGGAATATCCGCTCATAATCTTTCTTATTTATGTATGAACCAGGTTGATTTCCCGTACGTCTGAACCTTCAAGAGAAGCAAATGATGAACAATAGTGGGAGTACAATTACATGACATGAACGGTGAAGCCGCATGATAAACACAATACCTGCGGCAGGAAGTCTATTTGATTTATCAAACACATTCACGAGCGTTAGCGAAAGCATCGGTTTGTTAGCGAACTGACTCGAAAATACTCGCAAAACCGAACCTCGCCCGATAAGGTTGCCCGAGAGCGTATTGTTTTTCTAACGGGCCGCACCCACGGACGCCTGAATCATGCGCTAAAGCAGCGGTAGTGCGTGCTTCTGGCACCCTACTTAGTAGCGCGTAGCTTTACTAAAGCAGTCGAGGCGCGTTTGATCAGTACAGGTTCTGCTGTTTGAATCATGGCCGGTGTATCGTGCGCGTTCGAAGCAAGCTTGATAAGCAGCTCGATGCTCTGTTCGGCCATCTCTGCAGTGGGTATCGCCACAGTCGTGAGCGCTGGCCGTGATTGACTGGCTAGCTCGATATTCGTGACGCCGACAATCGAGACATCCGACGGTACGTTTAAACCGAGCGATGCCGCGGCATTCAGTGCGCCTAGCGCGGGAAGATCATTCGAGACAAACAGCGCGGTGAGATCCGGACGGGCAGTCAGTAATGCAATAGCGGCGTCGTAGCCACCTTGATACGAATCGGTGCCGAAGCGGGCGTCAGCGATGGCATGCCTGACATTGCGCGCGCGAAGCGCATCGCGAAACCCTTGGTATCGACCACCATGTATGCCCGTCTTCTTGCTCCCGATGAGTGCGCCGATCCGCCTATGCCCGAGATCGAGCAGATGTTCCGCCGCAATGAAGCCCGCCTTGCGAGAATCGAAAGCAACACAGGGAATACCCGGAAGCACCTCCGGGAATTCCCATACGGATATCACTACCGGCGTGCCCGTTGCCTGAATGGCCTTCAATTCGTCAATCCGGATGTCACCGTTATTTGCAACAAGAATACCGTCCGATAGCGAGCCCGCGACGTCTGCTAGAAATCCTGTGCCGCCGTCGGGCTCATAATCGGTATTGCAGACCAGCAAAAAACGCCCGTGACGACGCGCGGCGTTATTCGCTTGTAAGGTAAATTCAGGATAGAACGGATTGGTGATGCAGCCAAGCATCAGTGCAAGCGTCGGCGCACGGCGTTCAACGAGGGCACGCGCATTCAGGTTCGGCCGATATCCCTTGGCGGAGACGGCTTCCAAGACTCGTTCTCGAGTAGCGATACCAACACGCCCCCGGTCGCGCAACACGTTGGACACGGTCGTTGGCGTGACGCCGGCAAGCTCAGCGACTTCCTTGATTGTAGCCATCAGGCTTTCCCGCTTACCCATTTTGTATCCCAACCTGCCTCTGTGGTACCGCTTACATTGTGTTAGTCATTACTATCCGAACGCCCATGGTACCAACATAACGATGGGAATTGCGGGTAGACCCTTGATCAAAAACACTTGCCTACACTCCGCCGCACTGCTAATTTCCCACACATATGTGCGTTGTCGAATTCACTGAACGGCTTTAGACCGCTTTTTTCAAGTGAATTGATTTAACGTTAAACCAAGTTGGAGACAGGTCGTGGCCGCCATATCCCTGCGGGGCATCTCGAAGCAATTCGACGGTAATGCGCCGGTGCTGCGCGACGTCAATCTTGAGATCGAGCACGACGAATTCTGTGTGTTTCTCGGACCTTCGGGCTGCGGCAAATCCACCTTGCTCAGGATCATTGCAGGCTTGGAGGATCCGAGCGGCGGCGACATTGCCATTGACGGACAAGTGGTTAACACCGTACCCCCCGCCAAGCGTGGCGTCGCCATGGTATTTCAGAGCTACGCACTGTTCCCGCACATGACTGTCGCGGAGAACATGTGCCTCGGACTGAAACTTGGCAAAGTGCCGGCCAAGGAAATCAATCGCAAAGTCGCGGAAGCAGCGCGAATTCTCCAGCTCGAGCCATTGCTGGATCGAAAACCGGCGGCGCTATCCGGAGGCCAACGGCAGCGGGTGGCAATCGGCCGGGCCATTGTTCGCGAGCCAGGCGTGTTCCTCTTCGACGAGCCGCTTTCCAATCTGGATGCGACGCTGCGCGGCCAGACACGCGTGGAAATTGCACGCATTCACCGACGCTTCACTGAAGCGAGTACGGTCTATGTCACCCACGATCAGGTCGAAGCAATGACGCTGGCGGACAAGATCGTACTGCTCAACGTGGGTCGCGACGCCGCGGCGGCCGGCAGCATTGCACAAGTGGGTACGCCCATGGATCTGTATCTACGTCCAAATAGCCGTTTCGTGGCGGGTTTTATCGGGTCGCCGCAGATGAATTTCATGCCGGCCATTGTAAGTCATGCGACGAGCGCCGATGTCACCATTACCCTGACGCGTTCAGGCGAACAGATCCTTGTGGCGGGGAAGCGGCGACGTTTGACACCCGGTCAGTCGGTGACGCTCGGCGCGCGACCTGAACATATTTCGATCGCCAAGACACATCAACAATCCGAAGCCCTGCAACCGCAATCCACCTTGAGACGTGCTGTAACGCTTGTCGAACGTCTGGGCGAGCAAAGCTATCTACATTGCAGTGCCGCGGATGGGACGACGATTCTGGTCAAGGTGCCGGGCGATCCGTCCGTTCGGCCGGGCGATACGGTTCACCTTGCAATCGATCCGAAATGCAGCCACTTATTTACTGAAGAAGGGCTCGCGATTTGAACGGACGCATAACCTTTTGGAGACGACAATGAAAAAAAGATACCGATTGACTGCGCTTTGCGCGATGCTGGCGTTCGCCGCGCAGGTCCACGCGGGCGAACTGACAATCAATCTCGCATTCAAAGGTGCTAATCAGCGTGATTTTTGGGACACTGCGCTCGCCCAGTTCGAGAAGGCAAATCCGGATATCAAGGTGAAGGCATCGTTTGTGGAGGAAGAGGCCTACAAAGTCCAGCTTCCTGGCTGGCTGATCTCGCAGGCACCCGATATCATCAAGTGGCACGAAGGTGAGCGGATGCGTTATTACGCGCAGCGTGGTCTGCTTGAAGATATCTCGTCCGACTGGCAAAAGAACGGATGGAATACCAGCTTTGCGTCGCTGAAGGAACCGTCGTCTTACGCGGGAAAACAGTACGCGGTACCCACCGACTATTTCTCTTGGGGACTGTTTTATCGAAAAGACCTTTTTGAAAAAGCCGGCATCAAGGGTGAACCAAAAACCTGGCAGGAATTTCTCGACGACTGCAAGAAGCTCAAGGCCGCTGGCATCACGCCTATTGCCGTGGGTGGCCGTGATTCCTGGACGCTCGCCGCGTGGTTCGACTATATCGATCTGCGTCTGAATGGCTATGCTTTCCACATGCAACTGATGGATGGCAAGATTCCCTACACGGACCCGCGTGTCAAGAAAGTCTACGAAGCGTGGAAAGTCCTGATCGACAATAAGTACTTCGTCGATAATTCCCTGTCTTATACGCTCGATTCCGCTCAGCCGCTGCTGATACAAGGGCAGGCCGCGATGATGCTGATGGGTACATTTATCTCCGGCGGCTTTGCCGATGGGGTCAAATCGAAGATAGGCTACTTTCAGTTTCCTGTCATGGACCCGAAGCAGCCCATTGCTGAAGATGGGTCCGCGGATTGCCTGAACATTCCCGCTCGCGCGAAGAATAAAGCCGATGCAAGACGTTTCCTCGCGTTTATGTCGAGACCCGAGATGAACGGCGCACTCGCCAAGGCCTTTGGATCACTTCCTGCAAATAATCAGGCTGCGGTCCCTGATGACCCGTTTGCAAAGAAAGGTTTCCAGATTCTTTCGAACACCAAGGGTGGCATCGCGCAGTTCTACGACCGCGACATGACAAAGGAAATGGCGGATGAGGGGATGAAGGGGATGCAGCGCTTCGTGAGCGATCCCTCCACACTTGATGCCGTGCTGGCGCATCTCGAAGAAACACGCGAGCGTATATACAAGAAATAAGACAAGCGTTCAGCAATGCTGGCCTGACGGTTTTCGGTCGGGCCGAACGTCCAGAATCCACGAGCGCTATCCGCGCCTATCGAGCCGAATCATGTCCGCATCTGTCGTTGCGTCTCCGCTGGCACGTCGTCGTCGCCGTGCAGCTGCGCTCTTTCTGGCGCCTGCGTGTCTCATGTTTCTTCTTTACGTGATCTATCCCATCATTCGCAGTATTGTCCTGAGCTTTTACGATTGGGATGGCGTCGGGCCGAGCACTTTTATCGGACTCGGTAATTACCGCGAGCTATTGCATTCTGATACTTTCTATACCGCGTTAAAAAATAACGTGATATGGCTTGTCTTGCTCTTGCTCGCGCCGCCGATCGGGCTCGTTCTCGCGCTTTATCTGAACCAAACCGTTCGCGGAATGCGGATCGTCAAGTCGCTATTCTTCGCCCCGTTCGTCGTATCGGGCGTGGTGATCGGTCTCGTCTTCAGTTGGTTCTATGATCCGTCTTTCGGTTTGCTGAAGCTCATCGTAGGTCACGGCGTCCCTGTCCTAGGGGATGAGCATGAGGCAACATTCGGCATCATCGTGGCGGCCCTCTGGGTACAAGTGCCGTTATGCATGATTTTGTTCCTGACCAGTCTCACCAGCATCAATCCCGAGGTGATCGAAGCGGGGCGCCTTGAAGGCGCACGCGGATGGTCGCTACTTTGGCACGTCGTTCTGCCACAAATGCGCCCCGCGACGTTCATGGCGATCACGCTGACGGTCATCGGCGCATTGCGTAGCTTCGATCTGATCTCCGTAATGACGGCGGGTGGCCCGTTCGACAGTTCCACGGTACTCGCGTACTTCATGTATGACCAGGCAATCAAGTATTTCCGCTTTGGCTACTCGGCCGCGATTGCAGTTGTACTGTTTCTGATCATGCTCGTGTTCATAACCTATCAATTGCGCCGTTTGCTGCGCGCTGACCGCTGATTCACGGAGCTACCATGTATCCACTACCCGTTGCGCGCTGGAAGCCTGCGAATCGCGTGCTTTACAAGATTTCACTGCCTATCTCGCTGATCATCTGGCTGCTACCATTGCTTGCCGTTCTCGTGACATCCGTGCGGTCGTCCGATGAGCTCATGCAAGGCAACTACTGGGGCTGGCCGCACGATTTCGCTGCGTGGCAGAACTACCGGACCGTACTCACCGACACGCCCATGTTGCACTACGCGTGGAACAGTTGCCTCATTACGTTTCCATCGGTTCTTGGCGCGATTGCGCTTTCCGCCATGGCCGGATTTGCGCTTTCGACGTACGAGTTCAAGGGCAACGCCGCCTTGCTTGCCATATTTGTCGCCGGCAATTTCGTGCCTATTCAGATCTTGATGATTCCTGTTCGCGATCTTACGTTGCAACTGGGATTGTTTAACACCGTTGGCGGACTTATCCTCTTTCACCTTTCGTTTCAGACAGGTTTTTGCACCCTGTTTCTGCGAAATTTCATCAAGGAATTGCCGTATGAACTTATAGAGGCCGGCAGGGTGGAAGGTGCGAGCGAATGGCAACTCTTTTACCGGATTGTGTTGCCGCTGATCCGTCCCGCACTCGCTGCGCTTGCGGTACTGGTTTTTACTTTCGTCTGGAACGACTACTTCTGGGCGCTATGTCTGACACAGGGTGATGACGCAGCGCCTCTTACCGTTGGCGTCGCGGCGTTGAAGGGTCAGTGGACCACGTCGTGGAACTTAGTTTCCGCGGGGTCGCTGCTGGCAGCGTTGCCTTCCGTATTGCTGTTTTTCAGCATGCAACGGCATTTCGTCGCAGGCTTGACGTTTGGTGCGACCAAGGGTTAGCAGGCCAGTGCATGTCTGTCGAGCCGGGTTGCAATTGACCCGCCATCTTTACATTCAGGAACCTTTTTATGAACGTTGGCGTTGATTATTATCCCGAGCATTGGGAACGCGAGATCTGGGAAGACGATGCTGCCCGTATGCAGCGCGTTGGGATCACGATCGTGCGGCTTGCGGAATTTGCCTGGTCGCGCCTCGAGCCTTCAGAGGGCCAATTCGATTTTGTCTGGCTCGACGAGGCGATCGATACGCTTGGCAGGCACGGTATCAAGATCGTGATTGGTACCCCGACCGCCACCCCACCGAACTGGCTGGTGTCTAAATGTCCCGATGTGCTTCCACTTGATAACAAGCGCCAGCCGATTTATCCCGGCGTGCGTTTGCATCGATGTTATAACAGTCCGTCGTTGCGTCGTTACACGGAAATCATCGTCGAGAAACTGGCTGCGCATTACGGCGGGAATCGGAACGTGATCGGCTGGCAAACTGATAACGAAATGATTGGCAATGAGAGTCACAGCGATGGTGCCGCCCATGACTTCAGACATTGGCTGAAAAATAAATATGGCGATCTTCAAACGCTCAACCGCGAATGGGGCACGGTCGTCTGGAGCGGCGAATATACGGACTGGACCCAAGTCACGACGCCTCTCGGTGGCTCCCCCTATCTGAATCCCTCTTTCCTGCTGGATTACCATCGTTTCTGTTCGGATTCAGTTGCGGATTTTAATCGTTTCCAAGCGAGCATCATTCGCAAGCATTGTCCGGGGCAGTTTGTAACACATAACCTGTGGGGCTATCCAGTCATCAACGACTATTACGATCTGTTCGACAGCATGGATTTTGCGTCGGTGGATTACTATCCGAGCACAGACCTTGCGAACGACAGCAAATCCCAGATCTACCACGGTGCGTTGACCCACGACCTGACCCGCGGTGTCAAACAGAAAAACTTCTGGGTAATGGAACAGCTAAGCGGGACGCCTGGTTGCTGGCATCCCATGTCGCGAATGCCGTCTCCGGGGATGATTCGGGCGTATGCGTGGCAAAGCGTCTCGCGCGGGGCAGATGCGGTTGTGCAATTCCGCTGGCGTACCGCGAGGATCGGCGCGGAGCAGTTCTGGCACGGCCTTCATGATCATCATGGCAAGCCGGGACGTCGTTTTGCGGAATTTGAGCGATTCAGCGAAGAAGCAAGGCGCCTGTCGCCGTTGCTGGAAGGCACGACGGTGGTGAATGATGTCGCCATGCTATTTTCGCATGAACAGCTAAATGCACTCAAGATCCAGCCGCAGTCGGATGGTTTCGAGTACCTTGCGAACTTCAAACAGATCCACCGCACATTTCTTCGCTTGGGCATCGGCACGGATGTCGTTAACTGGACTTCCGACTTTGCCAAATATCGTCTCGTGGTTGCACCATTCCTGTTCCTTGAAAACCCCGAAGTCGTGGAGAAGTTGACGGATTATGTCGCGAAGGGCGGGGCAGTGA
The DNA here is from genome assembly GCF_034047095.1 of Robbsia andropogonis. Taxonomy (NCBI): domain Bacteria; kingdom Pseudomonadati; phylum Pseudomonadota; class Betaproteobacteria; order Burkholderiales; family Burkholderiaceae; genus Robbsia; species Robbsia andropogonis. Next base: position 678,519 of record NZ_CP139166.1, read on the forward strand.
TCTTGACGACGCGCTCGGGGGTAAAGAACATGCGGAACGTCTGCCTGGCGTCCGCCTTGCCAAGCGGGCTAGGCAACGTGGCGGGTGTTGTCGTCGAAGAATATGATCCTGTCGGTCGTGACGTTCAGGCGATCAGATTGCATGGCACGGTGGAGCTGGCCTGTTCTCAGTGGTGCGACATTCTCACTCCGACAACAGCAGAATCGATTGCCGTCTATGCCACGGACTTTTTTGCGGGGCGCACCGCGATTACCCGCAACGCATATGGACAAGGCTGTGCGTATTATATTGGAACGATTCTGGACGACGCCGGTTATAAGGCGTTGATATTCGAGATAGCCAAAATGCTCGGCCTAGATCCCGTCGATAATTTGCCAACAGGCGTGGAGCTGTCGGTGCGCTCCGGTAACGGAAGGCGGTTGATGTTTGTTCTCAACCTCACGAAGGAAAAAAATAGCGTTGACCTGAACGTAACGGGAGCGATCAGCGCGCTGACCGAACGAACGGTTGCAGGATCGCTAACGCTGGAACCAATGGGCGTGGAGATTTTGCAATTGTCATGATGTTGAAATGGATTGCGCATTACTCAACTTCGTGCGGCGCTTTCCTGTCATGCCCCCATATAGCGACAGGTTAGCGCAGCATGGCTAAAACGGACTGCGTGACAGCGTGTTTGAAATCTTCTTCGTTGCTTGGCAGTGGTGAGAATGGCGAGAGTAAATGGCGATACGCCACGGTTTTGCTGATGCCATTGATCAGTAACGTAAACAAGATTGTCGGATCTTGTTCCGGCATGTCTTTTGATGTGATCGCGGCGACAAATAAAGGCAAGAATGCTTCATACATCGGCCTGACCAGAAGATCGATCAACAAGGCTAGGCGTTCTCCATTTTCCGTCGCAGCTGTTGAAAAAAACATTCCGACATCGCGACTTCGGAACACTTGTTCTACCAGCATCAATACAGCGGCCTCCATTCTCGCTTTACACGTGAGTTTTGAATCGCTGCGCAGGGCATTGATGTTTGCGAGAAGCGGTGCCGACTCATCACCAATCTGCTTGACAACAGCCGACCATAGCGCTTCCTTGGACCCGAAGTGATGCGCGACGAGGGCTGGGTCGACGCCCGACGCTCTCGCAATGCCACGCATGCTTGTTGCGTCATAGCCGCGTCGTGCGAATGCGTCACGCGCAGCACGCAGAAGTATGTCGGGTGCGTCGGAGCCACCGAACACCGGTCGCCCTCGCGTACGTCGCGGTGCTACCTCGGTCGCGTTGGGTGATGCCGGAATATCCGTGCATTTCATAAAATAGATAGCCATTTCGGTGCGGAAACGTTCGAAGCGCGGCCGCCGTCCTCCGACGCGTCGCTTGCACGAAGTCCATCGAAGCCGTATCCTATATTTTATTCATCACTCGTTGAATTGAAAATGCCTAATTCCAGTCGAATCGTGATCGTCGGTGGCGGTATTGCCGGACTCCTGCTTGCCACGAAACTTGGCGATTCGATTGGCCGTCTGGGAAAGGCGCATATCACGTTGGTTGACAAAAGCCCGACTTACGTCTGGAAACCGATGCTGCATACAATTGCGGCTGGCACGCGTGACATAAAGCAGCAGCAGGTCACTTACCTCGCGCACGCACGCGAGCACCATTTCGACTATCAACCTGGCGAAATGGTAGGACTGAATCGTCATCAGCGGGAGGTAAGACTGGGGAAACTCACATCCGCTTCGGGTGAGCTTGTCATCGATGAACGTACGATCCCATATGATGTGCTGGTCATCGCTGTCGGAAGCCAGGCAAACGATTTTGGGATTCCTGGGGTACGCGAACATTGTTTTTCCATTGACAGTCAGGCGCAGGCCGAATGGTTCAATGAAGCATTACGCATAAAGATATTCCAAAGCGTGGTTTCGGGCAGCAAGTTGCGAGTATCCATCGTGGGTGCCGGCGCGACCGGCGTGGAACTGTCTGCCGAGTTGAGCAGATTAATGGAGTTGGCCGCCGGTTATGGCGACCCTGACATTCGCGCCCGCCTCGAAGTGACGCTCATAGAGAGTGCCCCTCGTGTACTGGCCGCCTTTCCATCGACCGTATCGGCATTGGCGGAGGAGCAGCTCCGCAAAATCGGTTTCAATGTCAAAACGCATACGCGGGTGAGCGCCGTCGATGCCGATGGTCTCCAACTAGGCGACGGTAGCAAGGTGCCTGCGCAGTTGATGGTATGGGCGGCGGGCGTGAAAGGCCCTGATTTTTTAGGTGCGCTTGATGGCATCACCGCAAACAAGTCGAATCAAATAGCCATCCTGCCAACGTTGCAGTCAATCAGCGACGAAAAAATCTTCGTGCTCGGTGATTGTTCCACGTTGTCGCTTCCGGGCAGCGAACGTCCTCTGGCTCCTACCGCCCAGGTTGCTACGCAACAGGCAAAATTCCTGGCCCAGCACCTGCCGGACTGGCTCGACGGACGCCCGTTACCCAACTTTGTGTTTCGTGATCTCGGATCGCTTGTGTCGTTGAGCGAATACAATGCTTTTGGAACACTTGGGCAATTTGGACTGTTCAAAGGTGGTTTTATCAAGGGGCGGTTTGCGCAGCTTAGCCATGCCATGTTATACCGCCAGCATCAGCAAGGATTGCATGGTTTCAGGAAAGCCAGCTTGCTCTGGACCGCGGAGCGAATCAATGGTCTGGTACAGCCCAAGATACGTCTGAGTTAACCGTATCTTCCGTTGGCCACGCGGCGTGCGGAACCGCCCGGTTCATTCCGAGCCGTGCATGGACACTACCCACATTATCAGGAAATACCAGGCCCATGAGTGATCAGCCGTTTGGACGCTCGCGTCGTGATTTTATGCGAATTGCCGTGACAGCAGGAACCGCCACGGCAATGCCGTGGATTCCGGATGCCCAGGCGGCCACATCCCCCGGTGCTACAGACGTTACCGCCGTTCCAGGACATCCGGTAAAAGGCACGCAACTGATCTTGCTCGGCACCAAGGGCGGCCCAACCCCGTCGGACCTCCGTGCGGCCCCGGCGAATGTACTTATTGTCGACGGCCAGCCATACGTGGTCGACTGCGGTAACGGGGTCGCGCTGCAATTGACCAAAGCGGGCATCAAGCTGTCGGGCATTCGTGATGTCTTCCTGACGCATCATCATTCGGACCACAACGCGGACCTTGGCAACCTCGTGTTCCTGGCGTGGGCCAGCGGCCTTCGTACGTCGATCAATTTGTACGGCCCGCCCCGCATGAAAAAAATGATTGATGACTTCGTAGACATGAATGCCATTGACATCGATGTGCGGATGCGCGAAGAAGGCCGTCCGCCGTTCCGGCCATTGATCAACGTTCATGAATTCGATGACCCGTGTCTCGTGATGGAAGATGAGCGTGTGCGTGTCACGTCGATGCTGGTCGATCATTACACGATCAAACCGGCATTCGCTTACCGCTTCGAAACGCGAGATCGTACCGTTGTATTCTCCGGTGATACGGCTTACTACCCCGCGCTTGCCGAGTTCGCGAAAGGCGCGGATGTACTGGTGCACGAAGTCATGTACCTGCCTGCACTCAGAAAGCTCATGGCAAATGTCGACAATGCGCCAACGCTGCTCGATCACCTGCTGAAGAGCCACACCTCAACAGAGCAAGTCGGCAAAATCGCCGCGGCGGCAGGCGTGAAGACACTGGTGCTGAGCCATTTCGTGCCGGGAGGCGATCCGGCGATTACCGACGACATGTGGGCAGTCGACGTTCGAAAGCATTTCGACGGGCAGATCATCGTCGGCCATGACTTGCAAGTGATATGAGCCTCAGGAAACGTCGACATGTCATCCGTTGCGCTTCCCTTGACGTTGCTGACCGGGTTTCTCGGTTCCGGCAAGACCACACTGCTTAATCGGCTGCTGCCGCAACCGGCGCTGGGCCGATGTGCGGTGGTGATCAATGAACTGGGGGAGATTGGTCTTGATCATCTCTTCATCAGCACCTCACGCGACGAAACGGTCGCGTTGCTGCAAAATGGCTGCCTGTGTTGCGGCGTGCGGGACGAACTGGCCGCGACCGTGACGGATCTGCTGGAGCGCCGGGCGCGCGGCGAGATTCCCGCTTTCGAGCGTATCTTGATCGAAACCACAGGTCTTGCGCGGCCAGGCCCGGTGGTTTCATTGCTGCTCGGTGATGTGGCGCTGGAAGGGCGATTGCAACTCGACGGCGTCGTGACAACCGTGGATGCAAAACATGGAATAGAGCAGCTTGCCCGTCACGAGGAATCACGCCAGCAGGTGGCGTTCGCAGATCGGCTATTGCTTACAAAGGCTGAGATGATTGACGTAACCGCGCTCGCGGATCTGGAAACAGCACTTGAAGCGCTGAATCCCGGTGCACCGCGTATCGTGGTGCATAACGGTGATATCGACGCACAACAGGTACTCGACATCATGACGCCGCAGACGTTACGGCGCTGGTTGCGCAGCGAACCTGCCTCGAGCAAGTTTATGGCACGTGGTGCGATGACGCCGCGTTTGCGTCATCCAGATATTGACAGTTTCTGCCTGAGATACTCTCGCCCCCTTCCGATGCATGCATTCGAAACCGCACTAACGGTACTGCTCGCTTACCACGGCGAACATATCTTGCGGGTGAAGGGGATCGGCAACTTCATCGGCGAATCGCGGCCTGTTGTCTTTCACGGGGTGCAGCAGTTGTTGCATGAGCCGTTGCGGCTGGCCACGTGGCCTGACGATGATCACACAACCCGAGTCGTATTTATCGTACAAGGCCTTACGCGGTTGTTGATTGAACAAACCATCACGCATTTTTTGGGCGAAGCTGGCGAAGGTACGTCCGCGGCGTTTTCCATGACATCAATGGAATAAGATCGACCATGCACTGCCGTGACGAGCGGCGCGACGCCGGTGTCACGGTTTAACGCCTGCGGTGCGTTGGCGCAGCGCGTCTCGGCCCTTTTCAGCGCACGCCACCGATCTGCCAGATATATGGCGGCGGCGTACGGTTAACCTCCCAGTCACCAACGATGCGTTGCTTGTAGATACGTGGATTATGGGATGACACCGTTCTCGCATTGCGCCAGTGTCGGTCGAGTAGCTTCTGTTCGCTTACCCCCGAGGCGCCCAATGCGTCAAATAGCGCGGTACTGGCTTGAAGGATCAGTTCGGTCACGATCACTTGTGCTTTCGCCGACTCGATTTCCGCGGCAATATTGGCCGTTTCTTCCTTTGCCGCATCGTGGCCAAAGCGGGCCTCATATGCGCGTTGCGCTGGTTCCGCCGCGCGGATCGTTGCGGCCTCGGCAGCATACACCTGAGCTGCCACCTGCCCGACCACTTGAAGCACCTGTGCGTCTTGCTTCACAGTCGCGGCATTGCCATGGCTGTACACTCGGTCACGTTTCGCAACCTCGGCGGCAATGTCCCGCAGCGCTGCGCGTCCGGTACCGGCGAGGACTGCCAGCAGAACCAATTGATACAATGCCGTCTGGTACTGGAAACGCGTGGAGAAATCGATCACGTTTTCCGTCTCGACGACCGCATCGACAAATTCCGACGTGCCGCTACCGGTGGTACGCTGCCCGAAACCATTCCAGTCATCCGTTTGCTTGACCCCTGGTTGATGGGTATTGACCACCGCGATGACGTCGACGCCGTCGATATCGCGCTGTGCGTACACATCTATCCAGTCCGCAAAGATACTGCCGGTACTGTAGTACTTTTTCCCATTCACGACCCAGCGATCGCCTTGCCGCTTGACGCGTGTGATCACATCACCGATTTTGACGTCACCAACTTCTGTCCAGGCGTTGCCAACGAGGTCACCGGAAACGAAGCGATCGAACCACGTACTACGATTGGGGCTAGGCGCGGCATTCAAGCAATCTTCTACAAAAGCGAAATGTCCGCGCAGTGCTTGTGGCAGGCTAGCGTCGGCTTCGGCCAATTCAATCAACAGTTGCACGAGCTGCGGCAACGATGCACCGCGCCCGCCCGCTTCTACCGGCACGCGCACCGCACCGAAGCCCGCCGCTTTCAACCATTCGATCGGCTCATGAGGCAAGGCGCGGCGACGTTCCCGATCTAGCGCGCCTTCGGCAATACGCGCGAAGATCGGTCGAAAGTGGGCCGCGAGTGCTTCGTAGTCTGTACCCCGGGATAGGCTCGCTGGAATGGTGTGCTGCTTGTCGATGTGGTGTGTCATAACTCTTATCTCATTAATATCTAATCGTCCGGAGTAATGCTCCCATCGGATCATGTACGCCCAGACAACGTGAGGAACAGGTTTCGAAATTTATCCGGTCTCGGTGCCAAGATAGGCTGCATGCAGTTGGTCTAGGGTACCCAGCACATCAGCATTTCCACTTGCGACAACGCGTCCGTTCTCGAGTACGTAGGCATATCGCGCGAACCGCAAGGCCAACGCCGAATTCTGTTCGGCCAGCAGGAAACTGACGCCTGAGTCGCGATTCAATGCGGCGATGGCATCGAAAATTTCCTCGACCAGTTGAGGAGCCAGGCCCATGGATGGTTCGTCCAGCAAGATAAGGGTAGGGCGAGCCATCAATGCCCGGCCTATCGCAACCATCTGCTGTTCGCCGCCTGAGGTCAGTCCAGTCAATGCCGTACGACGGGTTTTCAGCCGCGGGAACAGTGTGTAGACGCGCTCCAGATCCTGTTTCAGCGCGGCGTTGGACGGGCGTCGCACGAAAGCGGCCAGCCGCAAGTTTTCCTCGACGCTCAGATGGGTAAAGCAACGGCGCCCTTCGAGTACCTGCACGAGACCCTGCGAAGCAAGTCGCCAGGGCGGCGTCTGGGCGAGATCGCAGCCGCGATAGCATATGCTGCCGCGGGTAATCTCCCCGCGTTCCGCCCCGATCAATCGGGAAATGGCTTTTAGCGTCGTCGACTTACCTGCGCCGTTACTCCCCAAAAGTGCCGCGATGTCACCCTCGGCGACAGAAAGCGACACGCCTCGCAAGGCGGAAATGATACCGTCGTACGTTACATGAAGATCATCAACTGCCAGTAAGGCGGACTGTGACGACGTGTTCATCGTCAAAGCTCCTTATCGCAGTCGCGGGGCGTGATGCTCTTTTCCTTGGCATACGCGTTTGCGGATTTCTCAATGATAGGCCGGAGCAAAGCGCGGTCGGCCTGAACCCAGTCGCTAATGACTTGCCAATGTGTACCGTCCCACTGTTGAAATCGGACGGCGCCGCCACCTTCGTGATCCGAGCATGACAGCTTCAAAGGTTGCACTAGGCCGAGCGCACCGAGCGCCTTCAGCCTGGCGTTATCGAGGTTGAGATGTTCGAACCCCCAGCGAACTTGTTCGCCAGTCAGCGGCTTGTCGCCATATTTTGCTTGCGCTATACGCAACGCTTCGACATTGAGAATACCGTTCACGACACCCAGGTTGTAATACACCGTACCGAAACGGTTGGAATCTTTAAGATTGCCGTCACCAGGTTTGACCACGTATTGGTTTATGGCTTGCAAGACTGGAAAATCGGTTCCGGACGGATGCGTCGTGATCGAAATATAGCCTTTGGCGGCATCCCCGGCCGGCCGAACATCTTCTTCTGAATTCGACCAGATGTTCCCGATGATGTGATCTGCCGGGAAGCCTACCTTCTGCGCGGACTTCAATGCGACCGGATTCATGACGCCCCAGCCCCGCAGTATCACCCAGTCGGGCTGGATACGATGAATGTTCAGCCATTGCGAACCTTGCTCATTGCCCGGATCGGGGACTTCTATCTGCGTCAACGCAAAGCCGTATTTCTTCGCCAGCAGATTCAGCACTGGAATGGTTTCGCGGCCATAGGGCGAGCCGTGGTATAGCACGACGATCTTCTTTCCTTGTAAACGATTGTCGCCGCCGGCACGCTCGCCAATGTAATTGATGATCGCAGAGACTTCGCTATACGGATTCAACTGAAGCGGGAACACGTAAGGAAACACTGCGCCATCGGTCGAGTCGGTACGGCCATGATTGATCGTGATCAGCGGGATCTTGTCCGCAGTAGAGCGATCGATGGTTGCATAGGCGATGCCGACTGATAGCGGGTTTGTCGCCGCCGTGGGTGCACCATGATATCCGTGCTTCATGCGCTCATAGCATTCAACGCCTTTCTCGACTATGTACTCCGTTTCGCATTCAGTCCAGACCAGTTTGACGCCATTAACGCCGCCGTCGCGTTTGTTGATCAACTGCATGTAGTCGATAAATCCCCCGAAGAAACCCGATCCGCCCGCCGCATAGGGACCGACACGGTAACTCTGCAACGGGAAGTATTCTTCCGCTTTCGCGTTCGCCAATGTCGTGGATACCGTCAGCACTGCGGCGAGTGCAAGGGGCATTGCCAATCCGCGGATCAGTCGATGTGTACGTTGTAATGCGCGCGCGCATGCGGCAGCACTGTGTGCTGCATGATGGAACGGCGTGCGGATGCGTACCCGGGATGAGGACGTCGTCATACAGAATTCCTTTGGTAGTGCGAGTTGGAATAGAGCAAGAAGTAAAAAGAAGAAGGTCAGAGAAATGAGCCGGACTCTCAGGTTCGTCTGATCAGACTTGCCAAGCGATGCCGTGCACGCTGCATCATGCAGGCGAGACCATCAGGTTCCTTGACCAGAAAGAAAATGATTAAAGCGCCGAATAGCAGGTGTTGTATGTTTTGTAAGTCGCCAACGGCAATGCCGATGCCGGCCAATGTGCTGGCGGCGTTCGACAGCAGGATTGGTAGTAATACGATAAAAGCGGCACCCCATACGCTGCCGGCGATACTTCCCATGCCACCGATGATGATGATGAACAGGATCTGAAATGACAGGTTGAGGCTGAAGCCGTGTGGTTCGACCGTACCAAGGTAGGTGAAAGCCCACAAAGAACCGGCGATGCCGAGAACAAAGGAACTGATGCCAAAAGCCAGTAGTTTGCTTCGTATTATGGGGATACCAATAATGGCAGCGGCTGTATCCATGTCGCGTACGGCCATCCAGCGGCGTCCGAGCTCACTCCGGACGACCCCCGAGCAAAACGAGAACAGGACGACGGTCACGCCAAGCGCAAACAAGTAGCGGGTAACAGGCGAAGCAACCGGCCAGCCGAACAGCAAAAGATTTGGCGCGCTGAGTACACCCGAGCTGTCGTCATGTGAAAACCATGGAATGCTGGTCAACAGCCATTCTACGAAGAACTGTGCGGTGAGCGTCGATGCGATCAAATAAAAGCCTTTGATTCGAATGCTTGGCAAACCGAAAACGACCCCCACAAGCGCAGTGATTCCGCCACCAAGCACAATCGCGACCAGCGGCGAAAGTCCGGGTAGCCGGGTAATCAGGTTATAGCTAGCATAGGCACCTATTGCCATGAATGCCGCGGACCCTAATGACAATTGCCCGGCATAGCCAGTGAGCAGATTCAGACCCATCCCGGCGAGAGATAGGATGAGAAACGGTGTAAGTATCGCCGACAACCAATACTCGTTGAAAAAACGCGGTACCAGGAAAAAGAAGAGCAGAAGTAGTACTAGGCGCGGCGTATGTTGTAGTAACAGCGATCGCTTTCTTCTAGATTTCGATAAGGATGACGTATCATTTGAAATGATGAAATTCCTGGATGGCATAATCGGACTCAGACTCGTTGGACGGGCGGTTGACCGAACAGGCCGTCAGGGCGTGCCAGTAGGAAGAGCGTCGCGAGGAAGTACGGAAACCAATTTTCAATACCACCGCCGATGAGGGGGCCGAGATAAATTTCGGCGAGTTTTTCGAGCGCGCCGACGATCAGCCCGCCAACAATCGCGCCCCCGACAGACGAAAAGCCGCCGATGATCAGTACCGGCAGCGCTTTGAGTACCACCAGTGACAGGGAGAATTGCACGCCAAGCCTGGCACCCCATAATAAACCGGCAACGAGACTGGTAAAGCCGGCGATGGTCCACACGCAGGCGAGTACGCGCGGAAGATGAATGCCAATAGCCAGAGAGGCCAACGGATCGTCAGCAACGGCGCGCAACGCCAACCCGAGTCGTGTCCGCTTCGCGACCAGTGACAGCAGGACGACAAGGGCAATCGCCACCGTCGCCGCAAAGATATCGAAACGGCTTACCATGATGCCGCCAATGGTCAATGGCACATCGGTAATCCCTAAGTCGAGGGCATGCACTTGCGCGCCCCACAACCATTGCGCACCACCCTCGAGGATGAAGCTCAATCCAAGCGTTGCCATGAAGATGACCATGGGCGATCGATTTATCAAAGGCCGCAGCACGATCCGTTCGACGGCAATGGATATTGCTGCCAGCACGATGAGGGTCAGCAGGAAGGCTAGCCAAGGTGCCACATTCCGCTCGACCAGACTGACGAACGTAAGCGCGCCAAAAAGAACGAACGCACCCTGGGAGAAGTTGAAGACCCCAGATGCCTTGTAGACAAGAACAAAGCCAATAGCGACAAGCGAATACATGACGCCGGACAATAACCCGCCTATCAGTACTTCAAAAAAGAAATCCACGCGTCGTCTCTGTGATCATGCCGATGTACAAGTGCTTATCACGCGGCATGGCGTACCCCCAGATAAGCGGCGATGACGTCTGGATGAATGCGAACGTCGGCCGGTAGGCCATCCGCAATTTTCTTGCCGTAGTCAAGAACGACCACATGATCGGCGAGTGACATCACAACGCCGATATCATGCTCGATCAACACAACGGACAGGCCAAATTGACGTTTCGCATCAACGATATAACGAGTCATATCCTGCTTTTCATCGGCATTCATGCCCGCCATAGGTTCGTCTAACAGCAACAAACGCGGTTCCGATGCCAAGGCGCGTGCCAGTTCGACGCGTTTTTGAAGGCCATATGACAGCGTAGAGACGATGCGATGTCGATAAGCTTGCAGTTCAAGCGCGGAGATCACGACTTCCGCGTGCTCTCGCTGTCTGCGATCGTCTTCTGCAGCGCGCCCCACATGCAGTGCCTGTTCGAGCCACGTACTGGATCGATGGCGTGTCCGTCCGGTCAGCACGTTATCCAGCACACTCAATTTCTTGAATAGCGCGATGTTTTGAAAGGTCCGTGATATTCCCAACGAGGCCGCACGATACGGGGTGATTCGATGATACGGCGCGCGATCAAAGTGGATCTCACCTGTTTGAGGACGATAGACACCATTTATCACATTCAGCAGGGAGCTTTTTCCTGCACCGTTTGGACCGATCAACGCACATATCTCATTGCTGGCGACGGCGAAACTAATATCGTTGATCGCCTGGACGCCACCAAAAACCAATGAGATATGGTCCAGCTTCAGTAGCGCGTCGGGGATAGCGAGGGCGGCGGACATGAATGGCTCACGCAACCTGGTCGATTGCATCGCGCACTTGCGTTCGTTCTTGTTCCAATGCGCGCACCAGCGGTAGCACTTTTTCACCAAAGTATTCCACTTCCTCGATGAAATGCAGGAACGCGGACAAGACCAAGTCGACGCCGATTGCTTTCAATGCAACGATGCGCTCAGCGATCTGTTGCGGTGTCCCGATGAGGTTGGTCCGGAAGCCATCGTTGTACTGCACCAGGTCTTCAAACGTTGACGCTGCCCAATTGCCTTCACCCTCGGGCGAAGCGCGTCCAGCTTGTTTCGCCGCATCGCCAAAAGCATGAACTGCTTCGACGTGTGCATGGTTGATAATGTCCTGCAGAACGGCCTTGGCTTCTTCTTCCGTGTCACGGGCAATGATGAAGGCATTTACACCGATGCGCACGGTGTGGCCATTCCTTGCCGCTTTTGTTCGGATGTCGTCGATCTGTTTTTTGAGTGCCTCTGGTGTGTTGCCGTTCGTAAAGTACCAGTCCGAAACGCTGGCCGCGTTATCGCGCGCAGCGCGCGAACTTCCACCTTGGAATATCTCGGGATGAGGCTTCTGCAGCGGCTTTGGACTCAAGGTATAGCTATTGAAACGATAGAAATCCCCTCTGAACGTAAAGTTGTCTTGTGTCCAGATGCCTTTTAAACATTGAATGAATTCATGCGATCGGCGGTAGCGTTCGTCGTGTTCCAGCCAAGGCTCGCCTATGGCGGTAAATTCGCCTTTGAACCACCCGCTGACGACATTGATGCCAATGCGGCCATTCGTTAGATGATCGATCGTGGCTAATTGCTTTGCCACCACGACGGGATGCCAAGGCCCCGGCAAGATTGCTGCAAGTACCTTGAGCTTGGTCGTCGCGTGCAACAAGGCCTGACTGAACGATACCGACTCATGCTGATACTCTGCACCGTAACCGGCAGTGAATCGGATTTGTGTAAGTCCATATTCGAAGCCGGCTTTTTCAGCTGTTTGGGCCAGCCTCTGGTTGTAGTCGAGCGTCCACTCGGTACGTTGCGGGATTTTGCTGACAACCAGGCCACCGCTGACGTTCGGCACCCAATAGGCAAATTTTAGCGGATCAGCTTGTTTCGACGTTTTGACGTTGTGGTATGAGGTAGTTTGTTCGGTCATTGCAATGATCACTCAGAGAAGAGGAGGATGCCCGGAATACGCGTGCTGCGAAACCTTTGCGAATACCGTGCCAAGTGTGCCTTTTCGTTACCAGAATGGTCCGCCCATCAGGTATAACGGACTTGGACCGAAAAGACTGCGAATAACGGGAAAGCTTATATTTTTCATAGATGCTTTTTTAAAGCAGTACTGCTGATGTACTGTTGGAAAAACAGCAGTTCTGCCTTTCTTATTATTTTTAATTTATATAAGGGATTACGAATAGAATCCTGGCGTCGGATACGTGCCGTTCAACGTCCATTCACCAAGCTCTCGGACTTTGTAGTCGAGCGGATCATGTAGTGAGTGAACGCGAATATTGCGCCAGAACCGGTCCATGCGTAATGCGTTGGTCGTGGCGCTCGGGCCGGTTACTTCGAAGATCCTGCTTGCCACATCCAATCCGGCGCGCGTTGCACTGACTTTTGCCGCGGCGACGGCAATCGCCGTTGCGCCGCGCTCCGTCTCGTTCAGCGACGCGCCTTTTGTCCAGGCGAGATCAAATGCATTTGCAGCTTGGTCCGCCAATGCACGGGTACCGAGTAGTCCGACGTGGAAATCGCCAAAGTGCGTTAGCACATAGGGATCTTGTGTCCAACGCGTGACATTCGACGTGACCCAAGGCCGCTGCCTGCTTCGGGTGAAATCGCGCGCCTCTTCTAAAGCGCCTTCACCGATACCCAGGTATATATTAGCCAAAATGAGCTGCGCCAGAATGGGGCGCAACGTCGCGAAAGGTGTGGAAAGCGGGCCTGGTTCGAGCAACAATTCGTGCGAAAGCACCTCGACCTTGTCGAATACAACGCTACCGCTATCGGTTTGCCGTTGGCCGATGTTATCCCAGTCGCCTTGCACGGTAATCCCTTTGCGCATGGTGGGGAGAACGGCAATCAGCAAGCGACCATCGTCGTCGAAGGCGGAAGCCAGCAGCCGGTCGGAATCGGTCGCGCCAGAGCAAAAACGCTTGATGCCGGAAAAAAAATAATGCGGCGCGTCCCGCGTGGCGGCATTCCCCTCGACAAAGGTTGCCGCCGTACCCTTGTCGAGGGGATTAAGCGCATTTCCCCAAAACCACCGGTGCTCGACGGTTTGCTCGAACCATGACGCCCATTGCGTCGGGGTTCCAAATAGCTGCGTGGTGGCCAGTTGTAGATGGTGGAAGCCGAACAAATGCGCAAGTGCGCTATCGACGCGGGCAAGGCACCGCACCACAGACAAGACGCTTGTCCAGTCAGCACCGATCCCACCCAGGGAGGTTGGAATACTGAGGGTCAAGAGATCGCTTTGCCGTAAAAGATCACGCTCGTATTTCGCCGTCCCGCCTGCAATATCGCGCTCCCTCGCGGTAGCAGCCAGGGCGCGGGCAATCTCATCGACCCGTCCTTGCCATGCCGATACGGTGGTCTGTGTCATGAGCGTATCTCCGCGATGGATGCGTGGCGCGGTGATTTCGGTGGTGGGACGATATCATTGCCGATCATCTCGCCAAAAGGACCGGTGAGGTTGAAGTGCTGATCTCGTCGCTTGTGATTCAGCGGCAGTAGCGGAAACAGCAGTTCGGCGACCCGGTATGCTTCCTCCAGATGGGGGTAACCGGAAAAGATGAACGTTTCGACGCCTAGCGCCGCATATTCCTTGATCCGTGCGGCCACTTCGTGCGGGTCACCGACTAGTGCCGTGCCCGCGCCCCCGCGCACCAATCCAACACCCGCCCAGAGGTTCGGCGAGATCTCAAGCTTGTCGGTCTTGCCATTGTGAAGCGCAGACATCCGACGTTGGCCCACCGAGTCAAAGCGTGCAAAGGCGGTCTGCGCCGCGTTGATCGTTTCCTCGCTGGCATGGCTGATCAATTCCTTGGCTGCCTGCCACGCGGCGTCGCTGGTTTCACGCACAATCACATGCAGACGAATGCCAAAACGCAAGGTGCGGCCATGACGCGCCGCGGAGGCACGGGCGAGCGCGATCTTGTCCGCAACCGCGGCGGGTGGTTCACCCCATGTTAGATAGACATCCACTTGTTCTCCGGCCAGTTCGATGGCAGGTTCGGATGACCCTCCAAACCATAAAGGCGGGTAAGGCCGCTGTACGGGCGGATATAGCGCTTTGGCATTCTCAACTCGTAAATGCTTGCCTGCGTAGTTGACGACCTCGCCTGCTGCCACACCACGCCAAATGCGCAGAAATTCGTCGGTGAGCTCGTACCGTTGTGCATGGTCAAGGAAATTGCCGTCACCGTGCTGTTCGTCGGGGTCGCCACCGGTGACGACATTGATCAACAACCGCCCATTGGAATAGCGATCCAGTGTGGCCGCCTGTCTGGCCGCGACGGTCGGCGAGACGACGCCAGGGCGTATCGCGACAAGAAATTTGAGGTGTTGCGTACTCGCGATTAATGACGCCGCCGTTACCCAGGAATCCTCGCAAGATCGTCCGGTGGGAATCAACACACCTTCATAGCCCAGTTCGTCGGCAGCCTCGGCCACCTGCTTCAGGTAGGGAAGACTGACCGCACGCGCGCCATGCGATGTGCCGAGGTAACGGCTGTCGCCATGCGTCGGAAGAAACCAGAAAAGATTCATTGCATGCTCTCGTTAGGAATCGCGGTGCCGACAACGCATGGAATGTGCCAACAATCCTATGCGCCGATAAAAACAGGCAGATACGAGGTCTTTGCAAAACGTTCTGCTGCGTTATCAGCAGTAGTCGCATCCCAGATGCGTCATGAGCAGCAGTGGTGCTGTGCAGCGTGCTGTTACATCAGCAACGCATCTTTCCTTAGCGAAAAAGGTTGTTTGGCATATGACGTGAATTCAAGCAGCATGCTGCTGAAGAAGCACGAGGTGATGTTGCTGCCATGGCAGCATCGTCGTGTGCGACCTTGCTGCTTTGCCGGATTCCCCATGGCCACAGCGCAACCCCATCCTATTAAAAAGCCTGATGTCGAACCAGACGTTGTTGGAAAAGCCGATTGAAGCGCGCGTTGCCGACATGGCGGCGCTGTTTGCGGCCAGCGCGGTAGAGCGTGATGAATGTGGCGGCACGCCGAAAGCCCAACGCGACGCCTTGCGTGAAAGTGGGTTACTGGCCATGAGCATTCCCCGCTCATTCGGTGGGGACGGCCTGGGCTGGCGCCAAACGCTGAATGCGGTGAGGATACTGGCCAGCGTGGACAGCTCCGTGGCGCATGTTTTCGGCTTTCATCATCTGATGCTTGCCACGGTCCGGCTGTTCGGCAATGAAGCGCAATGGGGGTCGTGGTATGAGCAAACGGCGCAACGTCGCTGGTTCTGGGGCAACGCGCTGAATCCTCTGGACCGTCGAACCATAGCGACACGGTGTGGCAACTGGTACGAGTTTTCCGGTCCGAAAAGCTTCTGTTCGGGAGCCTTGGATTCCGAAATGATGATTGCTTCGGCCTATGACGTGAAAGGTACCGAGCTTCTGATTGGGACATTGCCGAGCGCGCGAACGGGTATCGAAATATCGTCGGATTGGAACAACATGGGTCAGCGGCAGACGGACTCCGGCACCGTTGCTTTCCATAAAGTCCGCGTCGAGGGGCATGAGTTATTGCGCGACCCCGGCCCGCTGTCAACGCCGTTTGCCTGTTTGCGGCCTATCATTGCGCAGTTGGTATTGACCAACGTGTTTCTCGGCATCGCGGAGGGCGCTTTCGATGATGCAAAACATTACACCTTGAAAGAGTCGCGTCCGTGGCATACCGCCGGTGTCGACACGACTTCGGACGATCCACTAATACTGTCGCAATACGGCGAATTCTGGGTCGCACTAGAAAGTGCGCGCGCGCTGAGCGACCGCGCAGCAGACAAACTTGACGAGGCCTGGTTGATTGGCGCCGGGCTGACGAAGGCACAGCGTGGCGAGGTTGCACTTGCTGCTGCCTGTGCCAAGGTTGCCGCCAGCGAAACCGGACTGAACATCTGCAGCCGGATGTTCGACGTCACCGGAGCACGCGCGACGCATGGTGGTCTTCGCCTTGACCGTCATTGGCGCAATATCCGTACTCACACCTTACACGATCCACTCGCCTACAAAATCAAGGAACTGGGCGAGTGGGCGCTCAAAAGCCAATATCCGACGCCGAGCTTCTACTCATGACCATTCTTTCGGAAAACAGCAGACGTCGCGGCGCGGAGAGAGGACCGGCCGCCGAGCATTCTGGACAGGGGGATATGCCTCCGCTTTATCAATTACCAAATCCAAGGGCATTGACGAAGTCGGTGAGGGCCTCGGCCCAGGTATTCGTCGATCCACGGTCGCGCGCCTTGCTTGAACGTATCGAACTGATCGCACCAAGTGACGCCAATGTGCTCATTACCGGGGAAACGGGCACGGGCAAGGAACTGGTCGCGCGGCATGTCCATGATCTGAGTCACCGCCGCGGTGGCCCTTTTTTGGCCGTGAACTGTGGCGCCTTTTCCGAAACACTGGTCGAAAGCGAACTCTTCGGGCATGAGAAGGGTTCGTTTACAGGAGCATTTTCCGCGAAGCCGGGGTGGTTCGAAGCGGCGAATGGCGGCACATTGTTCCTGGACGAGGTGGGGGATCTGCCGATGCCGATCCAGGTGAAATTGCTACGGGTCTTGCAAGAGCGTGAGATTGTCCGCCTCGGCTCACGTCAAAGCATACCGATCAATGTGCGTGTGCTGGCAGCCACCAACGTTCGCTTGCAAGCGGCGGTAGCTGCAGGCAATTTCCGGGAAGACCTTTTCTATCGACTGAATGTCGTGCCGCTCGCGGTGCCCACTCTGAAGGAACGACCGGGCGATATCCTGCCGCTGGCACGCCATTTCGTTGAAGAATATCGCGCCCGCCTGGGCTATGGGCCGGTGACCATACACGCCGAAGCGCAGCGCAAGCTCTGCGAATACGGCTGGCCAGGGAACATTCGTGAGCTGGAAAATGCGATCCATCATGGGTTGCTGGTCAGCCGAGGAGATCTTT
Source organism: Robbsia andropogonis (assembly GCF_034047095.1). NCBI lineage: Bacteria > Pseudomonadati > Pseudomonadota > Betaproteobacteria > Burkholderiales > Burkholderiaceae > Robbsia > Robbsia andropogonis. The sequence goes on from NZ_CP139166.1 coordinate 696,051, forward strand.
TGCGTGAGGGTGACCTTCCGCTGTCCACGATCGATATGCGGCCAGCGCCGATCACTACGTCGCATGTTTCCATCGTGTCGGATACGACACGCCTGGAGGACGTGCTGCGCGCTATTTATAGCGCTGGCGGTGAGCACGTGTTGGAGAACATCGAAGGCACGGTATTTCGTGTAGCTTTTGACTTCTGTCACCGAAACCAAATCCAGACGGCAAAGTTACTTGGCATCAGCAGAAACGTACTTCGCGCACGACTGATACGCGCAAGAGAAATTTCCGCGCTCAAATAGCATTCTCATTGCGATCGCGCTGTGACGCTTCGGCGCCAATATGGCAGAACAAGGGTTGGAAACGTTTCAGCAAGTAACCAATGGTTATTGTGAATAGATCAGGAGTGTATCGTTGACGGAATAAAAACACCGTGTGACGCCTGTATATATGGCCGTGTCGGTGCAAGGAAATCCGGTGCTCTCGGTCTCGTTAAGGCGAATTGCATGCCAAGCACCGATGCGCGTAAGCGATAAGCGATAGTTACCTTCGGGCAGAGAAAGCAATCGAAACGCCTGTGCTGTTCTAAAAGGGTTTCCTTAAAACCGCTTACATTCGTATCTTTTCGAAGATACTTAGGTCTTTTAAGTATGAAATAAAGGAAGCATCGTTACTGACCGGTTGCTTCTTCAGAAGCAGAGAAGCAACCGTGTCAGATGGACCTCTCACATCGCCGGCGGACAAGGTTGATGCAACAACCGTCGAGATGCTACTTGCCGCGGCTTGTCGCTTTATCGGCCGATGGTCGCAATGGCACGGGCAGGCAATGCGTGGATGGATGGCGAAAAGATAACGCTACCTATACTTATCACGTGTCTTTTTCAAACGTGGACGCACCGACCACGCTTCAACAGCATGCGATCAGTACGGACTGCCCGCAGTCCGGTTAGATAAGTATTAACCCTGATGCAAAAAAGTATCGGTCGACGCTTCATTTTTAAGTAGTTGATAACCGATAAAAGAGGTAATTTTGCTGTATCGTTGCATGTAATGTGGTCTATTAGAGTGCAAAAAGACAGAGGGGTAGGTCGGCAGGAGGAAAAATGACGCGTTCAGGCACTATCGATACCAGCGGACATCATGCCATTTCGGATGGCCAGGACAGCCATGGCGTTCAGCCGGACATCGAATTGGTCGAGGTGCCACGCAACGAGTCTTTCAAGGTTTGGTCACATGGTTATCCATATCGTACAGTGCGCTGGCATTGCCACCCGGAATACGAAATTCATTTGATCACTGAGACATCGGGAAAATATTTTGTCGGCGATTATATTGGGGACTTCGTGCCAGGTAACCTCGTGATGACTGGAATGCATCTCCCGCACAATTGGGTAAGCAGTGTGCCTGGAGGCTGTGACGTTGACGAACGATCTCTCGTATTGCAATTCGATGCACAATTTATTTCAGAAGCTATTGGCGTATTCCCGGAGTTAGCGAGTGTCGAGCCTTTATTGGATGCGTCACGGCGTGGAGTGCTATTTTCGGCTCGGACCGGCGCGTTGGCCGAGCCCATCTTCCGTAAGCTGTTGCAAGCAAAAGGACCTTTGCGGATCAGCTTGTTTGTGACATTACTTGACCTGCTCGCCCGAAGCGCGGAGCGCATTCAGTTGGCAAGCACCGTTTACCGCGCCGACGCTTCGCAGCAAGCGCGAGCGCGTATCAATAATGTGCTGTCTTATATTGCAAGGAATATCTCGCAAGAGATGCGCGAAACGGAGTTCGCCGAACTCACGGGACAAAGCCCCAGCGCATTCTCTCGATACTTCCGGCGACATACCGGCGTCTCGTTCGTCCAATATATCAATCGCTTACGTATCAATCTCGCGTGTCAATTAGTCATGGCGGGCGAGCTTTCCATTACCGATATCTGCTTCAAGGTCGGTTTTAATAATCTATCGAACTTTAACCGGCAATTTCTCCTGTTGCAGGGCATGTCTCCGTCCCGGTGGCGTGCGCAGTGCTTGTTAAACAAACTTGATCAGGAGGCATCTACACACGCCACGCATGAAAACGCAGAACTGATTTGAGTAGCGCGTAAAGACGGAGAGGCATCGCTGTTGGCACCATCTAATGAACCACGGCGGTAAACGCTGGGATTTCCAAGAAGAAAGGAGACACAAAAATGAAAAGATTGTTCAATCGCTTGAATGCGGTCCGGACCCTGAGCCTGACGTTAAGTCTTGTCGGCGGTACGGTGGCGCAGGCGGCGCCAAGCGGAACGGTGGCATTTCTGATGCCAGATCAAGCCTCCACGCGTTACGAGCAACACGATTTCCCGGGTTTCAAAGCAGAGATGTCAAAACTTTGTCCCGCGTGCAAGGTGCTATATCAGAATGCCAACGCGGACGTGGCACAACAGCAACAACAGTTCAATTCAGTGATTTCGCAAGGCGCTAAAGTGATTGTCCTCGATCCCGTGGACTCTACAGCGGCGGCATCGTTGGTACGTATGGCTCAAGCACAAGGCATCAAGGTCATCGCCTATGATCGGCCAGTGCCAACTACGCCAGCGAATTACTATATTTCTTTCGACAACGAAGGCATTGGCAAGCTGATTTCTCAGTCGCTCGTGCAACATTTGAAAGATACAGGAGTGGCTACGAGCAAAGGAGGAATCCTTGCGGTAAATGGATCTCCGACGGATGCTGCCGCTGGACTGATAAAAAAGGGCATGCACGCCGGCTTGGAAGCGAGTGGCTATAAAACCCTGGCGGAGTACGATACCCCCGAATGGGCTCCGCCAAAAGCCCAGCAGTGGGTTAGCGGACAAATCACACGATTTGGATCGCAGATTGTAGGGGTCGTTGCGGCAAATGACGGCACGGCGGGTGGGGCGGTTGCAGCATTCAAGGCCGCGGGCGTAAGCCCGGTACCTCCTGTGACAGGCAACGACGCGACACTAGCTGGTTTGCAATTGATTATCTCCGGCGATCAATACAATACCATTCTAAAGCCGAGTGAGATTGTGGCAGCTGCCGCTGCGAAAGTCGCCGTAGCGTATCTTTCCGGAGAAACGCCAAAAGCGGAGACGACGCTTTTTAAGACGCCTTCGCAGCTCTTTACGCCAAGTGTCATCACGGCAAAGAATCTGAAAGCCGAAGTGGTGGATAAGGGTTTTGCAACGGCGAAAGAGCTGTGCACGGGGCGCTATGCGGCCGGATGCGCAAGCCTGGGAATCACTCACTGATTTTAGGCGCATCGCCTACAGGAACGCGGAAGACAGCCGCCTATATTCGGCTGCACCTTCCGCACAATGAGATTCCGTCCTATGACTGATACGTTAAATCCATTAGGCACCACGCAGCCTGTACTGAGCTTGCGTGGCGTTTCAAAAAATTTTGGAGCAGTATCCGCACTTACCGATATCGACCTGGACGTCCACGCTGGTGAAGTAGTGGCATTGGTCGGCGACAATGGCGCGGGTAAATCCACGTTGGTCAAAATTCTCGCGGGTGTTCATCAGCCAACCTCCGGTACGATTCGTTTCGGGGGAAAAGAGATAACGTTATCCACGCCAGGAGCTGCGCTTGATTTGGGAATCGCAACGGTGTTTCAAGATTTGGCATTATGTGAAAACCTTGATGTGGTTGCGAATATCTATTTAGGGCGAGAGCTGAATGCGCTTCGGCTTGACGAAGTCGCGATGGAAGTACGCGCCTGGACCCTGCTCAATGAGTTATCTGCGCGTATCCCTAGCGTACGAGATGTTGTTGCATCACTATCGGGCGGCCAGCGGCAAACCGTTGCCATCGCTCGTTCACTACTGCTGGACCCGAAGCTGATCATGCTTGACGAGCCGACCGCTGCCTTGGGGGTGGCTCAGACTGCTGAAGTGCTGAATCTGATCGAACGGGTGCGTGATCGTGGACATGCCGTGATTATGATCAGCCATAACATGGAAGACGTCCGCGCGGTGGCGGACCGTATCGTGGTGCTGCGGCTTGGGCGCAACAACGGCGTCTTTTATCCAGACTCATCAAATCAAGAGTTGGTGGCGGCTATTACAGGCGCCACCGAAAATGCCGTGTCGCGTCGTGCGGGTCGACGTCAAGCCGCGCCGGAACAAGCCGAACAGAGCGCTACGGCAAAGGGATGACCATGAGCAATGAAAATCACATTACACCCCCACCACTCCTCGATCGTAGTGATGTCCGCGTAAAGCACGCCAGTGGTATCAAGAGCACCGTGCTCGCTTTCCTTGGTCGTGTGAGATCTGGGGACCTGGGTTCGTTGCCGGTAGTGGTGGGACTGATCATTATCTGGTCTGTATTCACTGCTCTCAATCCAGTCTTCTTATCGGCAGACAATCTGGTCAATCTGTTGTTTGACTGTTCTACCGTAGGGGTCATCTCCCTGGGGATTGTCTGCGTACTGATGGTCGGGCAGATCGATCTTTCAGTAGGTTCCATCAGCGGCTTTGCATCGGCATTGGTCGGCGTACTCTGGGTCAACCAAGGTTGGCCCGTCTTGCTCGCAATCGCCACCGCTGTGGCCGTTGGCGCCATTGTAGGTGCACTTTACGCGGTGCTGTTCAATCGGCTGGGCATGCCGAGTTTCGTCGCGACGCTATCGGGCTTGCTGGCGCTCTTGGGACTACAACTCTACGTACTGGGGACCAGCGGATCCATCAATCTGCCCTATGACTCGGCCCTCGTGAGTCTGGGACAGTTGATTGTCATCCCGGCGCCCATATCGCATTTACTGGCGTTAGTACCCGGCGCCGTGATATTGACGATAGGCATCCAGAACGGAAGACGCCGACGCACGATGCATCTTTCAGCGCCTTCGGTGAACGCGCTGATCGTGCGCAGCCTGGCAATAACGGTATTGCTCGAAGTATTCGTACTTTATTTGAACAGAGGTCGTGGCATACCGTTGATGTTTGGTCTGTTTCTCGGTTTGTCCGTCATCATGCAATACGCATTGACCAGAACGCGCTGGGGACGATCGATAAACGCGGTAGGGGGTAACCATGAAGCAGCACGACGTGCCGGCATCAATGTCCGTGCGATCTATACGAGTGCTTTTGTGCTATGCGCCAGTTTAGCTGCGCTTGGCGGGGTACTGACGGCCGCGCGCCTCGCATCCGCGAGTCAGCAGGCAGGAAGCGGGGATGTCAACCTGAACGCCATCGCGGCGGCAGTCATTGGCGGAACCAGTCTTTTCGGCGGACGAGGTAGCGCATACTCGGCGGTTCTCGGGATCATCGTCATTCAATCTATCGCTAGTGGCCTAACCTTATTGAATCTCTCTTCTTCTCTACGCTTCATGATTACGGGTGCCGTGCTCGCCATCGCCGTGATCGTCGATTCGCTTGCCAGGCGATCCCGTGTTTCTCACGGTCGGTCCTAATCCATTGCTCGACGGAATCTAAAGATGAGTGAATCGCTAAAGGGAAAGGTCGTTGCCATTACCGGTGCGGCATCGGGAATCGGTCTGGAATGTGCGCGCACGTTTCTGGTTGCCGGGGCTACCGTGGTGATGATTGATCGGGCAGAGGATAAGCTGAAACAGCTTTGCGCCGACCTTGGATCAGGCGCTGTACCGTTGGTCGTTGACCTGTTAAATCCGAAGGCCGTATCTAATTTGTTGCCGAACATTCTTGCGCTTGCGGGTGGCCTGGATATTTTCCACGCGAACGCCGGCGCGTATGTCGGCGGTGACGTGATGACAGGCAATCCGGACCAGTGGGATCTCGTTTTGAACCTGAATGTCAACGCCGCGTTTCGGTCTGTACACGCGGTTTTGCCACATATGGTTGCGCAGAAATCGGGCGATATTATCTTTACCAGTTCAATCGCCGGAATCGTACCTGTCGTGTGGGAGCCTGTCTACACCGCTTCCAAATTCGCCGTGCAGGCGTTCGTTCATACGCTTCGGCGACAGTTGTCGAAGCATGGCGTGCGGGTTGGGGCCGTCGCTCCTGGACCGGTGGTCACCGCATTACTCGACGATTGGCCAAAAGAAAAAATGGACGAGGCATTGGCCTCGGGTAGCTTGATGCAGGCCAGGGAAGTGGCTGACGCGGTGCTTTTCATGCTGACCCGACCTCGCAACGTTACTATCCGCGATCTCGTCATCCTGCCCAATAACGTCGATCTCTGAAATCATGGTGCCAACACATCCAACAACCGCCGTGACCGAGAGTACACGATACGTCATAGGGGTCGATGTCGGTACGGGGAGTGCCCGCGCCGCGATATTCGATCTTGAGGGGCGAATGATCGCCCTTTCAAAACACGACATTACCCTGCACCAGGCAAGTGGATCGGTTGTAGAACAATCCAGTTCGGAAATTTGGAATGCGGTCTGCTGGACTGTGAAAGACGCATTGTCCAGTGCTCGGGTGGCTCCCGAAGCGATCGTGGGAATCAGCTTCGACGCCACGTGTTCTCTTGTTGTGATAGGGCCCGAAGGACAGTCGATGCCGGTGGGCACATCCGGTGATATCAACCGGGATATTATTGTCTGGATGGACCATCGCGCCGTGGATCAAGCGGAACGGATCAACGCGACCGGTCACGACGTATTGAAATTTGTCGGCGGCAAGATCTCTCCGGAAATGGAAACCCCCAAGCTGCTTTGGCTGCTTGAGAATAAGCCAAGCGTATTCGCGGCGGCGTGGCAGTTCTTTGATCTCACGGATTATCTGACCTGGCGTGCCAGCGGAAGTCTCGCTCGTTCTACCTGCACCGTCACATGCAAATGGACGTATCTAGCGCATGAAAAAAAGTGGGATGAAAGTTATTTTCGCTCAATCGGACTTGGCATTTTGGCCGACGAAGATTTCATGCGCATCGGTCAGCAGGTGGTTGCGCCGGGTACCGCGCTTGGCAACGGCCTTACCGAAAACGCCGCTGAGGCACTCGGCCTGCCTGTCGGCACATTCGTGGCTGCGGGCGCGATAGACGCGCATGCAGGGGGAATTGGTACGGTGGGAGCCGACGGCGATCCGGAGTCTTGTCTCGCCTACGTCTTTGGCACATCATCCTGCACGATGACCACCACTGTGCAGCCGGTTTTCGTGCCAGGTGTGTGGGGACCGTATTTTTCAGCGATGGTGCCAGATACCTGGCTGAATGAGGGCGGGCAATCCGTTGCCGGCGCCGCGATCGAACAACTTCTATTGATGCATCCTGCGAACATTGAGGCACGGCATCAGGCGGAAAAGGACGGTGTCACCGTGATGAGCATGCTGGCGCGGCTTGCGGTCGAGTCAGCGGGCGGATTATCTGAAACGGTATCGTTGGCGAAGGATTTGCATATCGTTCCGGAGTTTTTGGGAAATCGGGCACCAATGGCGGAGCCTCACGCAAGAGCGGTGATTGCCGGCCTAGGTATGGACCGGGATCTGGATAGCCTGATTGCACTTTACATTGCTGGAATTTGCAGCATTGGATACGGCTTGCGCCAAATCATGGACGTACAAGCTTCGGCCGGTGCACCGGTGGACCGAATCATCATCAGTGGTGGTGCTGGCCGGCTTGATTTGGTTCGCCAGTTACTGGCGGATGCCACGGGAAAGCCGGTATTGGCCACGCAAGCCGATGAGCCGGTGCTGCTAGGAGCAGCCATGTTGGGGGCGGTCGCGGCGGGACAATTTGGCGATCTACGTTCGGCAATGCGTCAGATGGCGAAAGTTAAAAGGCATTATGAACCGTCCACTGGGGATATTGCCGAACAACACCTGCGGCGGTTCGACGCGTTCACACGCTTGCAAGGCGTCGCAAGTGAAATTCGTCAATAACGTGAACTACATGATTTTCCAGGCGACTGTTATCGGAAGGCTCCCCGTTCATCGATTTCGGCCTATCGTCAGGCTCGCAGAAAGTGCGACGCCATATTGCTGGCCTCCTACCCCAATTTCCTGGGCAGCAGGTACCAACATTGTCTTTATCGTACTTATAGATCGATATGTTCAATCGCCGTTCCATTGAAGAATAGGGAGCCATTGCAGGGCGTAGGCAGGGTCGCCTTTAATCTTGATTTTGCCTTGCAGGAAAGCCATGTGCGGATTGAGTTGTTTCGATGCCAGTTCACGCAAGTGCTGAGCTGAAATGGTAAGTGTCGTGTCTGCACTCAGATCTTGTTCGACTACCTTTTCGGCACTTGCAAAGATCGTTCCAATTTCCTTGATATCGATTCTGATACTCTTCGATGGTGCGGTTTTCACTGTGAGTGCCGCTTTCACTTTCGCAATGGTCTCGGTGATGATGGTATTGGTCGTCATGTCTATTCCGTGTTAATAAAGATATTCCTGGGCGATCACCGGGATGGCGAAAGCACTTTTTTTGAAGATCTATTTTTTGCAGACCGGTGCTGTTGGAAGGGATGCCTCTCGCGTCAACTGTTCAGTCTCGCCAAGCATTTCCGTACCAATATAGGCCCGTATAAGTAAGCCTTTTTCATTCGTTCGAACAACGCCCTTGTAGTACTTATTGTTGCGTGGATCGTATACCCAACCATCACGCCATGCCTCGCCGTCAAATGACTTGAGTTTGGCGATATGCACGCCGCACGACGTATCGGCTTTATCCGCAGTGGTCTCCCATACAAGGGTTCCACATATTGCGGACGGTGCATCAGGGCATGCTTTGAACTCGATGATTGCTTGTCCATCGGCGGAACGCCAAAGACCCGTGACGTCGGAAGCCGTGGCTGCAACCGCCGATTGGAGCGCTGCCAGGGAACACATCAAAAAGACCATTGATCGCATCATTTGCAAGACCTCAAGGCTCGTTAAAATAGGACGACGTTGACGTCGCTTAGTTACTCGAAGACATACGCTGCGTTCGCCAACTGTAGTAATGGTCGGTCAACGTTTCCTCGATGGGACGATAGACAATACCCAAGTCGCGGATGCTACGCGTGTTGTCGATGGCGAATCGAATGCCGACATGATTGCGAATGTACTGCTGGCTCAAGCCAAAGAAAGGGCCTATAAGCTTGACCAATACATGAGGAATCTGGTTGCGTGGCAGGACGATGGGACGGTGGTGGGTCTCCCGGAGGATGTGTGCAATCTCGAGAAGTGAAATCATTTTTTTCTCAGCCAATATATATCGACCACTGGCATTTTCATTGGTCGCCGCATTGATGTGGGCCGCCGCAACTTCTCGGACGTCCACGCTACCAAGACTGAGATCTGGAACGCCATAAAAGAAATATCCCCTTAGCATTTCGTCAAGAAGGAAAAGGCTGCCGGACTCCGAGTTTGGTGTAAGCGAGGGGCCAAGGACCATGCCTGGATTGATGACAACCATGGACCAATGGCTTTGCGCGCCATGAATTTTCCACGCCTCTTGTTCGGCAAGCACTTTCGAGTAGTGGTACGGATTATTTTCTACGGAGCTGGACGTGTTGAAGTATTTCTCCGATAAAGTTTGGTTCGTCATTTTCATCACGTCGATGTAATCACCAAAAATTGCACCAATAGTGGACGTGAGAACGACGCGACGGATGCTGGTAGTGCGGTTGACGGTTTGAAGAACGTTGCGGGTACCGAGCAAAGCCGGGTCAATCAACTGCCTTTGGCCATCGGTGATTTTTTCTGGTAATAGAAACGGTGACGCGACATGGTGTAGCACGGCACAATCTTTTAATGCAGCATCGAACGATCCATGTTTCAGCAGGTCCGATTCGAACAACTTAAGCATTCCTGGATAGCGTTGTTGCAGGATCTGAAGTGGTTTGACTTTTCCAGTACTAAATAGATTTCGAACAGTGGTATTGACGTGAAATCCGCGCGATAAAAGTTGCTGGATAAGGTGACAAGCAATAAATCCACTACCACCGGTGACGGCAACGCGCTGAGGATAGTCAGACATATTTTAGTTCCGTTTTATTCTCGTGATTTTCTTATCGACAAGCGCATCTACGGTATTCGCGACCAAACGTGGTCGAGAGACCGACGAGTCACACACGTACAGACGCAATACTCGTCGGCTGCAGTCGACCGCCAACTAACGTGGCCGACCATGTCTCATGGACTGTTACTCGGCGGTAAGGCTTGCCATGTATTTCTCGAATAGGGGCGCTAGCGGATAGGCTGGAGGAATTGCGTCGAGATGCTGCATCTTCGCCAACACTTCAAATGCCTCGTCGGTCGACGCGAGCGTCTTGGTGATGTCCTGTGGCGTATGGGCAGTTGATAAAAACATGTTGTGATAAGGATGCAAATAGACGCCACGTTTGATGCATTCCGTTACCCACGCATACCCTTTGCTAAAATCGGCATCGTCCTCGAATAGGATCTGAGGCATTTGCACGGGGCCTGTCTGCTTGAGAATAAATCCATGTGACAGAGCTTGTTCATGGAGGCCGGTTCGCAACGCTTGTCCGGCCGCGATGATCCGTTCCAAGTAATCGGTGTCGCGAATGATTTTGAGCGTGGCCACCGCCGCGGCCATCGGTGCAGCGGCGAACCAGAAAGAGCCCGTCACGAATATTCGTGACGCGGCAGCGCGTACATGCTCCCGCCCTAGAACAGCGGAAATGGGGTGACCATTGGCGATGCATTTTCCCCAACAGCTCAGGTCCGGCTCTACGCCCACAGTTGACCAGCTGCAGTCGCGGGCCAGCCGGAATCCAGCCCGTACATCGTCGATGACAAGTAGCGCGCCGTTTTCATCACACAGACGGCGGGCGGCTTTCGCATATTCGGCGTCCGGCTCTTCCTGATCACGAAACGTGTCATGACGGAATGGCGCGGCGAAAACCGCGGCAATCTTGCCGTCGTGCGCTTTGAAGGCGTCAGTCAGGCTTTCCGGATCGTTATAATCGTAGTACACGATACTGGCGCGATCCTGTGGGAGGGTGCCAGTACTGAACAATGGCGGCACACACCACGGCGCAGCGCCGTGATAAGCGTCGCGGGCGGCGAGAATAATCTCTCGTCCTGTATGTGCACGCGCCATGACCATCGCCATGGTGGTGGCATCGGTGCCATTCTTACAGAACATCGCCCATGCAGCATGAGAGATCATTGAAACAAACGTCTCCGCCGCCTCGATCATCACGGCGCTTGGTCCGGTGAGCACATCTCCCTCCACAAGTTGTGCCTGGACGGCCGACTCTACTGTTGCATGACCGTAGCCGAGCAGGTTCGGACCGTAACCGCACATGTAATCGATATACTCATGCCCGTCATAATCCCAGATATGACACCCTTTGCCCTGGCGGATGTACTGCGGATATTCTTTGGGCAGCAGCGCCGTATGCATGTGGCCATACATGCCCCCGGGAATCACTGCTTGTGCACGCTCGCGTAGATCGAGATCTTGCTTTTGGGACCAATTCATAAGCTTCACCTGATATGTTCGTAATAAAGTTTCGCTACGTAGCGAGCAATCTAAAACCGATATTTATCGGTTTTAGATTGCTTAGCATTATCTGTGCCTGGCATTTTTGGAACAAAAGCGGCGCGACCTTCGTCAAATAGGGCTAAAGAGACGCCCAGATCGAGGCATTTGTATGTTTAAAAAAGATTTTTTGGTGCGGCCGCACTTGATCGGTGCGATTTGCCCTGTTTTGGGGCCGATGATGTTCCCCGGTCTTGTCTAAAGGGAAGGTCTGCGTCTAAGCGCTTCGCCGCCAGGCTCGGGTAGTGAGGCGCCAGCCGGTCAAAAGCAAGGTGATTGCAAGTACGCCAAAAATCAGGCTGATTTGCGTGGCAGGCCGTGCGTCGTCGCCGACGATTACGAAGGACGCTATCAACGGCCCAAACGCACTGCCTAACAATTGCGCGGCCGGAACCATGGTGGCAACATTTCCCGTAGGATCCGCTTTAAAGCAAAGCTCAATCTGGAAAGGAAATGAAAATACCCAGACAAAACCTAAAAGCATCGCTAGAAGCATGAATCGCGTCGACTCGCCATAGCCGAGTGCCTGTATCCCGAGTGCAACGCCCGTAAGCAGCATGCAACTCAACGTCAAACCAGGTAATGGGCTTATGCGGTTGACCGCAAGCGCTCCTAGTCCGCCACCAAATAGCTGCGCGACCAGTACCAGTGAGACCATCGTCTGGCTAGCCTGGGCATTGAGTCCAATGGCTTGGCCCAAAGGATCGAAGTAGGCCCACAGTGCGCCTATGGTCGCCTGTTCGAGGAAAACCACCGCCAGCGGGAATGCATTACCGAGCGTCCAGCTTCGACGTGCGGCATCGTTGCCAGTTCGCCGCAGCGGTTCGAGGCCGGCAGGCTGGGACAGCGCCAGAAAGGCAGCAAATGTTGACAAAATGGCCAATGAATAAAAGCCACCGGCCCAGCCTGCCCGTGGGAGGGCAAAATTTGCCAGCAGCATGGCGACGCCAGCTTGGGCAAGTGTCTGGACAACCATGAAAACGCCGGCAATGCGAGACGGTGCGGTAGTACGAACAATGATGCAAGTGCTCGTCCAGAGAAGGATTCCTTCGGCCAACCCCGCAAGCGCGCGGGCCCCAATTAATCCCATCGCGCTTGTGGCCAATGGCGTCGCGACATCGGCAACCGCGCAAAGCATCGCGGAGAGAATAGCGATAAAGCGAAAATGTCGTAGAGGCAGAACACCTCCTATCGTAGCGCCAATCCCCAAGGTAATTATCTCTCCCATGGCCATTACGCCGACGTCATCGAGCATGAGACGGTGGGCGTCCACGAGCGCACCGAGAAGAATGGGCTGCACCCCCACGATAAGAACAGCGATACTCCCCAAGAGTAACGAGCAGATCAGTTGCCCGGGAGTTGGCGCAATGCGACGTTGGTTTGACATGCGAGCATCCTTTTTGGTGCTGTCGTGCTGAATTGTGGCCGATTCAAAAAAACAAATCGATATTTAACGGGTTAGTGGGCAAGTTGCCACGCGATGATGGAAGGCGGCAGGCCACGTAACCCGATTTCAGAATCGATACGTTGCCGAAACAACAAGTGTTGGCCTATAAGTGCGTTTGGTCGAATCGCCGTCCTGCACGAGATATAGCTCTCGCGTTCTTACGATCGCACCGGTCCAGGCTGCCTGCCACTCAATTCCCCAACGAACATGTGAAACCCCGATGCTGTAGTCAAAGCTGTCCGCCTCTGGAAAGTTGGCAACCTTCTGGTAGCCACCGTGCACGGTGATCGTGGTATCGCTGCGTATCGGATATTTGTAGTCGAGATCGAATAACCAGGTGCCGCGTGACCCGTGATCGCCTCGTGCATAGCATTCCAGCGCCTTTGTCGGATCCAACGAGTACTGGAGCATTGCACCACACACGCCACCGGTATCGGCTCCGCGGTATGTCCGCGAAATCACGTTGATGATTCGGCCTTGGAGGTTGCCATACCCAATCTCAAGTACCGCGTAGTCGGTGTTATAGTTGGTGGTGCGTTGGTCGCCAGGCGTCCCGGTGTCCAAATCAATTGAGTGCGGCGCGGAAAATTGGGCGCCGGGAAATACCTCTGCGGCAAGCCCAATCCCGAAGTGCCATTTTTCCGGGTTGCCAGTACGCCACCCCATTGCGAAAAGCATGCCTACCCCGTCGCCCCCTGTCATGACTTTTTTGCTGACATTATTGATCTCTGCAAGCGCGATCAACCCGCTTTGGTGAGCTACGTCAATTTCAAGCCGTGCACCCGGCCCACTCAAGGAGTCGGATGTGCCTCGTGTGCGAATATCTGATAGAAGGCTGATTTTCCGATCAATTGAGTAGGATGCTATCTCGACGTTATCATCCGCATAAGCACTCGTACCTGTGATCAGGATTATTACAATAAGTAGTACGAATCGTATATATTGTGTGTCCATGAAGTTTACCTGTATTTTCGTTCTATTAAGAACTAGGCCATGAAAGGGTTAAAAGTAATATCTTTGCAATCGATCTTGTTGCACCACGAGACATTTGCACACGATAAACGCCTGGACATGAAGATCCGGGACGCCTTCATTCCTAGACTTTCCACATGTCATTCCAAAGATGACATATGCATTTTTTATTACTTGCTAAGCGTAAGTAAAGATCCAGTCAGAAGATATAGGACGCTTTTCTTAACCTTATTGCTTCGTATGGGCAATGTGTGCCATCAAATCCCCAAAAGAAAAAGACGTAGATCGGCTCATTTTTTCAAGGTATGAACCCATTTTTTTCGTTGACTACATGCTGCAGGTGACCGGCGAAATAATCGGTAGGGCGCCGATTGGTAAGTACTTCTAAATAGCGAAATTAAATTAGTAATGCTACTCATAGAATAGAATTTCATGTTTATGCACGACTCGTAAACAACTTTTCTTCCGCTGCGCCTCTATTCAGACATAAATAGCCGTGTCGTTATGTGGATCGCTAGAAACAGCACATGCACGATCGGTGACGCACTGATTTGACGAGCGTGCTTATCGAATCAGAAAACCTACCTCACTTCTCCCTCCGACTACAGGTGTGCTTCATGAGCGCCACTCCCATTCGATCCAAGCACGTGTAGCGTAGCGTGTTGAAAATTTAAAGTCGATAAATATCGTTTATTGACACAAAAGCAAATGCTGTGCCATATGAGATGCTTGTGTGGCAGGCTTTCCAAGCGACACTTTCGCGCGCACTTGCACCATCTTGAATCCCGCGATGACGTCTTTGGTGCGATGGCGCCCCACTTGAGAACGTTCCGTGCGGAGTCGGACAACACCTTTGCCGAATGGCCGACGCCTGACTCGCCTTTCAGGGGCATCGGATTCAGCCGCGCTATTACATACGATGCTGGTCGATGGGATAAGTAAACACCGTCTGCGCAATCACCGGGCAACAAACGTGCACACCATCCCTGAACCCAAAGAGACAACCTACGCTGCCAGGGCGGAACCTAGTCTTTTTTAAACATGATATTTATCGAGTAATTTTGTTTCTACGGGAACTTATGCCATACTTTGCGCGTCGCCATCTCGCGCGATTTTCAAGCCGTGGCATCCACCAATTCATCGCAACCAAATGCGTTCTACTTCGACCAGCACAAAAAAAGACGCGAATGCCCCAAAGCGACCGCAACAAGGGCGAAGCGTTGCGCGTTATAACGCATTGCTTGATGCGGCGCATGTCTTGCTCTTTGAGCAAGATCTCAACGCCATCGGGCTCTATGACATCGCTGAAAAAGCAGGCGTGCCACCAGCATCGGCGTATCATTTTTTTCCTACGCCCGTGGCGGTATTTCTTGCGCTGGCCGAGCGTTATCATCAGTCTTTCAGGGAAATAACGCTCGATCTAGAAATACCCGAGGATCGTCGGTGGCAGACGTTGCTGCGTCAGCGCCTCCTCGGAGCGGCCGCGGTATATAACGCAAATCCTCCAATGCAAAAGCTATTTTTTGGTACGCACGCGACCCGGGAATTAGTGCTCGCCGAAGCCGGGTTCAATGAGCAGATAGCAGAGGAAATGGAAGCCGCCTATGACCGATACTTCCACATGCCCGTCATCCGTAATGCGCAACGGAAGTGGCATCTGATGCTGACCCTGGTCGATGCAGTCTGGAGCTTGTCGTACACAAAGCATCGCACGATCACTGACGAATATGCGGAAGAAAGTGTTTTGATCGCGGTGTCCTACTGCCGCACTTTTCTTCCAGAGAATATCGAGTTCAAAGAGGGGTAATTTCGTAGGTGGGCCAACCACGGAAGATCGCGTTCCACACAACGCGTTTTTCTAACCGCCGGACAAACAATTTCAGATGCGCTTATCGGCGTCGTCTGGTTGCAGGTATTTTCGAGGCTTGGAGAAGGGGCAATGCATTTCGATGAAAAGGTCGTGCTGATTGTAGGCGCGTCGTCGGGGATAGGAAGAATATTGGCTTTGAGGCTTGCCTCAGAAGGCGCGCGTGTGGTTATTACGGCGCGACGCAAAGACCGACTGGACAAAGTCGCCGATGACATTGTGCGAATCGGAGGACATTGCGTAGCATATGCGGCCGATGCGGAAAGTCCCCACGCAGCAGAGCACGTTGTGAATACTTGCCTCCAGTTACATGGGAGGATCGATATATTGATACTCAATGCGGGGGGCGCACCAGCCATCGATATGCGCGCAATGCGTGCGCACCAAGTCAATGCTTACATGCGCTCAAATTACGACGTTGCAGTCAACTACCTTTTTCCCGTGCTTCAGCAGATGCGCCACCAAACCAAGGGCATGGTGGTGCAAACCAATTCGCTCGCCGGTTTTCTTGGCGTTCCCTTGCAAGGGCCTTACTCCGCGGCAAAAGGCGCACTTCGCTTATTGATCGATGCTTGTCGCGTCGAGTTTGGACATCTGGGAATCAAATTCGTTTCCGTCTATCCCGGGTTTATCGCGACAGAGGCAACAATAGGGGATGGCATGCCGGCCCCGCTGGAGATGTCCGAAGACAAAGCGGTCGATCATATCTTGGCGGCAATGCGCCGGCAACGTGCAGACACGATGTTTCCATGGCAAATGGGACTTCTTGTTCGACTATCGCTCGCGCTTCCGAAAGCAATTGTCACCCGCATGCTTCGCCGGGATGTTCCGCCTGTGCCGTTTGGTACGCGGCATACCGACATTTCATGAACAAGGCGATCCGTGTTTCAATGCAGGCAAGGCATCGCTAGTCACGTCATTATCCACTTAAAGCCGATCGGGACTTTAGGTGTCGATATGTCGCCGATCGCTCAGCCGTTGCCCGGCGGCGTCGAATACCGCCATGATACGAAGGTCACCAGGCCAAATCAGTAAGGCTGGTAGGCATATGGGCGCCCCATCGGCTCAGGTGGATAATACCCGCCGCCTTGCCAGTAGCCCATCGGCGGCGCCCACATACGTCGCGGTGGACGTTGGACTACGACGTAGCGCGGTTCAGGCTGAACGTATACTGGCGGAGGAGGGGCGTAGCTTTCGACGGCATACTCCTGCGGCTCCGCGTAAGACGGCTGCTGCGTATAAACGTTCTGTTGCGCGATATATTGCATTGGCGCTGGCGCCAACCGTTGTTGCGGCTGTTGGTACTGTACGACCTCCTGTTCAGCCGGCACCGTTGGTGCCGTTGGGCGTTCAGCATAGACATAGCGATGACTGACAAGCGGCGGCTTGACGGCGACGCTTTGCATATCAGGAGGAAGCGGCGGTACGCTACCAGCCTGTTGTTTCGCCGCCGCTTCCTTCCGCCCCGCGATCAATCCATTCCGGTAAGCTCTTGCCACATCGCTCATCCGGTGTTCGGGATCTTCCTGAGCACCGTCTGCATTGACCAGATATTCACCAGGTGACAGCGTGCGTGCTACGGCAGGACTGCTCTGATCGTAATCCTCGACTGGCCCATCGGCGTAAGCCACGGACGCAATGCCTCCAAGAAGCACGAACATCGTATTAATGCAGCGCTTATTCATTATTTATTCCTTCGAACAAGAATTGCAGCCGTAAATACGGCGCTAAGCAACATGAAAAAGGACGGCGATGTGCTTTCGCCTTCCCAAAACGGCCGACTAAGCGAATCCACCCGCGAAAACAAGTGGGATGCTTCGTGAAAACAGAACGTTAGAAAAAGAGGATGTAAAGGGATTGCTGTAGTCGAATGGCAAGAGGACGCCTTAATGTAACTTTCAACGACCTAAATGTAACTGTCAAGAATTCTCGATATACGTTGGGTGGATGTCGTTTTTTATACATCTGCGTAATTGCCACAGTGGTCGTTTCACATGCCAGTCATTAAGCCACGCCCGCATCCTACTTAAAACGATTAAACGAAAGTATGGAATTTTCAGTAAGGGGAAACGTGTAATTTTGGCACTATTTAGACCGCTCGGCATAAGCGCTCTTCGATTTCACGCTATTTCGAAAAAAATAGAATCCACTGCTTTTCAATGTGATGTTTTACCAGCTTGGGGAGTAGTGATAGCGTTGGCCGGATTCAACTCGCCTAGGCGGCAACATTGCGCTCCACGTCGACGAAAGAAAGCCGCGCTTCGTCCAGACTATGCCTTGAGTGGCGCCCGGCTTTGCTCGTTATTAAGATGAACAAACTTGGTCAGCAAGCGCATCAGATCAAAGGCCTCTTCTTCGCGCAAGCCTTGAAACAGGTTGTCGCGCAGATCGTGCAGCAACGGCGTCAAGCGTTCGAGCAAGGCCTCACCTTTCGCCGTCAGCGCAAGGCTGCGCTGACGGCGTGGCAATATTTGCCGGACGATCCACCCCTTGCTTTCAAGGCGCGCCGCTATATCAGCCGTCGTCGATGTGTCAAGGGCGGTCTTCTGTGCCAGCGTCACCTGATCAAGTCCCGGATGCTCTGCCAGCATGCGCAGTACCGCGTACTGTACTGGCGTGATGTCGCGCCCGAGCTTTTCATAAAACATCGCGACGGCGATCTGATTTGCGCGCCGGATCAAATGACCGGGTTCTTCATACAGTTGCATCGGCGAACGCGGCGCATTGCGAACATTTCGTTCATTCATGGCAAGGTAAGCAGATAATTATTCGCTGAGCCGCTTGTACGGCAACGCGATTGTTTTTAGGGAAAACCCGCATGCCACTCGCGTTGCCGAGTACCTCCGCACTCAGTACACTGATTCACATTCAGTGTACCGAATGTGACGATTGCTGTGTACGGTTCGTATTGCTCGAATCGAACCGCATCTATATCAGGAGGAGAGCAGAGCCATGTTTCTTAAAAATGCGTGGTACGTCGCATGCACACCAGACGAGCTCGATGGCAAGCCTCTGGGACGGCGGATCTGCGGCGAGCAGATGGTGTTTTACCGTGACGCGGCTGGCGAGGTAGTTGTCCTTGAGGATTTCTGTCCGCATCGCGGCGCGCCGCTGTCGCTTGGATTCGTCCGCGATGGCAAGCTAGTCTGCGGCTATCATGGCCTGGAGATGGGCTGCGATGGCAAGGTGGCGTCAATGCCGGGGCAACGGGTCGCGGGCTTTCCGGCAGTAAAGCGCTATGCGGCGCTCGAACGAGACGGTTTTGTCTGGGTGTGGCCAGGCGAGGCCTCGCGGGCAGATCCTACGAAGCGGTGTTCACTGCCCTGGGCGGCAGACCCGGGCTGGGCATATGGCGGTGGGCTATATCATATCGGCTGCGACTACCGGCTGATGATCGACAACCTGATGGACTTGACGCACGAAACCTATGTGCATGCCGGCAGCATAGGCCAGAAGGAAATCGACGAGGCACCGCCGAAGACCACCAGTCACGGCGATGAAGTGGTGACGAGCCGCTTCATGCGTAACATCGCGGCACCGCCTTTCTGGCAAATGGCGCTACGCGGCAACGGCCTCGCCGACGACGTGCCGGTCGATCGCTGGCAGATCTGCCGCTTCACGCCACCGAGTCACGTCATGATCGAGGTGGGTGTTGCGCATGCGGGACATGGCGGCTACGAAGCGCCCACGGAGCGCAAGGCGTCGTCCATCGTTGTCGATTTCATCACACCCGAAACGGAAACGTCGATCTGGTATTTTTGGGGCATGGCGCGTAGCTTCCGGCCAGACGACGTCGATCTGACGGCGCAGATTCGCGAAGGACAAGCAAAAATCTTTGCCGAAGATTTGGAAATACTTGAGCGACAGCAGCAGAACCTTCTGGCCTGGCCAGAGCGTGCGCTACTGAAGCTCAACATCGATGCCGGCGGCGTACTGTCTCGCAAGGTGATCGACCGTTTGCTGGCGGAGGAGAGGTCTCAACAATTCGGACACGCCCCGGTGCCAATCGTATCGTCAAAGGAGGCTTCGTGAATGACACTATGCTGACGGTCGAAGTGGTGCGTAAATGGGACGAGGCTCACGGAATCTGCTGTTTCGAGCTGCGACGCCCGGATCGCACGACTCTGCCGAACTTCGACGCAGGCGCGCACATCGACGTGCACCTACCGGATGGGCTTATTCGCCAGTACTCCCTTTGTAGTAATCCGGCATGTAACGACCGCTACGAAATCGCGGTATTGCGCGATGCAAACGGTCGAGGCGGATCAGTAACGATGCATGATCAGGTGCAACAGGGCCATCTGATCCGGATTAGCGCGCCGCGTAATCATTTTCCTGTCGAGGCAGGGGCAGCCCGGCATCATCTGTTGATCGCCGGGGGAATCGGCGTGACGCCGATCCTAGCCATGGCCGAATATCTTGCAAGCCAGGGCGCATCGTTTGACATGCACTACTGCACGCGTTCGCGTGAGCTAACGGCGTTCAAAGAGCGGCTGACAGCCGCCGCGTTTCGCGAGCGAGTACAGTATCATTTCGACGATGCAGGCGCGCCACAAGCTCTCGATGTCGGCGCCGTAATCGCGGCGGCCCCCCCAGACACGCATCTCTATGTCTGCGGCCCGCGCGGCTTCATGGAGGCTGTGCTGGCCGAAGCACAATCACAAGGCTGGGCTGATCATCGGTTGCATCGAGAATTTTTCTCGGGGGCGGATGCCAAAGCGCATTCGCATGAAGAGACCACGTTTCACGTGCGCATTGCGAGCAATGGCATGTTGGTAGAGGTGCCTCCTGGATGCTCGGTCGTCGAGTCACTCGCGAGACAAGGCGTGGACGTGGTGACATCGTGTGAGCAGGGCGTGTGTGGCACGTGCATGACACGTGTCTTGGAAGGTCAGCCCGATCACCGGGACAGCTACCTGACCGACGAAGAAAAAGCGGCTGGGGACTACTTCCTGCCATGCTGCTCGCGCGCTCGTTCGCCAGTGCTCGTATTGGATCTCTAGCAACCGAAGAAACGATCGGCGCGGTGCCTCGTTCCCTAAGGCGCAACGATGTTATCTGTAAAAGCAATGTCACGCGGTTAAGAAGCCCAAGGGTTTACAAGAAATAATAAATCTTCCGATCGAGGATGCGCATCTCGTAATGGGCACCGACGGCATTCGGCGAAGGCACGTTGCTTTGCGTGAGTTGGCTGATTAATGGCGTACGCAAGCGAAAAACGCGCTAGCCATTTCTTAAAAAATTTGCCAACAACACTTCAGCAAGTTCCTTTTCGTCCGTTAAGTTTCCAAAGAAGTCGTTTGGAGATAAACATGCACCTATTAAATACTCGTACCCTGGCGTCGAAATTGCTGCTCGGATATGTGTTTTCTTGCCTGATTCTTTGTGCCTTGGCAGCGTTATCGCTTCGACAAACGCAAACTATGAATGTCACAGCGTTGGCGATGAGCGAGAAATGGCTGCCGAGTATTCAGATACTGGGTGAACTGGCAGCCTCGGCAAATGACGTTCGACGCGCTGGTTTGCGTTCGGTTCTCGAGGAGGACCCGGCGCGTAAGCGTGATGCGATAAAAAAGGTTTCCGCAAAAGTCGAGCAATACGCCGTTGTCTGGCAACGTTACCTTGCCCTGATCGCTTCACGGGAAGAGAAGGC
The DNA here is from genome assembly GCF_034047095.1 of Robbsia andropogonis. NCBI lineage: Bacteria > Pseudomonadati > Pseudomonadota > Betaproteobacteria > Burkholderiales > Burkholderiaceae > Robbsia > Robbsia andropogonis. The sequence continues at coordinate 717,395 of NZ_CP139166.1, forward strand.
CGTCGCGGATAATATAGAGCGCGAATGGGTGAAATATCTGGAGGTCAATAAGGCGATGATCGCTGCTGCGGAAGCAGGAGAAGCCCGATTTGGCGAAGCAAGGAAAATTGCTGGGCAAATGTCAGTGGACGTCTTCGCCCAAGTGTCCAAGGCAATTGAACGTGATATTGCCATCAAGCGCATGGGAGGAACGGAATCCGCACGCCAAGCGCATGACGCTTACCGGACTACGATCATCTACACTTTTATTGCTTTAGCGTTTGGTGTCCCTGCGACATTTATCATGGCGTGGTATCTCATTCGTGCCATCACCCGGCCGATTGCTGACGCATGTTCCGTTGCTGAACGCGTTGCACAAGGTGATTTGACTACGGCGATTCCGGTGACTGGGCACGATGAAACGGCAACGCTCATGCGGTCCCTTAATAGAATGAATAGTGCATTACGCGATATCGTACACAAAGTGCGTGATACCAGTGAAAGCATTGCAACTGGCGCATCGGAGATTTCTTCAGGCAACACCGACCTTAGTCAAAGGACCGAACAACAAGCAGCATCGTTGGGGAAAACTGCGTCCAACATGGATCAACTCACCGCAACGGTAAAGCACAATACGGAAGGCGCGGAACAAGGAAACAAGCTGGCGCATACGGCATCGGAACAGGCGAAGCAGGGAGGACAGGTTGTGGAAGAGGTGGTCATCACGATGGAGGGCATTGCGGAGAGTTCAAAAAAGATCTCGGAAATCATCACGGTAATCGAGAGTATCGCTTTCCAGACGAACATTCTCGCGCTAAACGCGGCGGTGGAAGCGGCAAGAGCAGGAGAACAAGGACGCGGATTCGCCGTGGTTGCCGGCGAAGTACGAACCTTGGCCACGCGTAGTGCGGACGCCGCCAAGGAAATCAAATCACTGATTATTGAGTCCATGAGGCGTGTGGATGCCGGTTCCACGTTGGTCTCGCACGCTGGCGCATCGATCAGTCTTGTCGTCCGATCAGTGCAACAAGTCGCCGACATCATGGGCGAGATTACGACAGCGTCTCAGAAACAGCTTCACGGCATCGAGCAAATCAACGAGGCCATAGCGCAGATGGATGGCGCAACGCAGCAAAACGCTGCGTTGGTCGAGGAGGCTGCCGCTGCCGCGCAATCGATGGCCACGCAGTCTGCTTCAATGGCTAATCTTGTGCAGGTTTTTCGGATTGTTGAATAAACATATCCGGATCAAGCGCCGCTTTGCATCGAACTGACGGGTGAGACGCGTCATGCTATCAGCAACGGCAAAGTCCAACCGCAGCAAATCCAGTCATCCTCTTGGATCGGACCGCAGCCTGCCCAACTGTCCCTAGCACGAGGTCGATCGGGTCACGGTTGGGGCATACTACAGGGTCATCGCCCGGTCAGTACCCGTAACGGTACTGTCAGATTTACCCAGGCGCTGTTACCTTTCGATGCATTGGCTGCATAAATACCTTGCTGGTAATTGAAATTGATTTTAAAGGCCCCCGCGTCGTAGACAATCGACGGGCCCAAGGCAAGGGTACGCGTTCGATATCCGTTGGCAGCAACGATGACACCGTTTATCCGATCATCGGTAAACTGGTTTAGATATGCGCCAACGACCCCAACCTCCCATTTATTGAAATGCCAACCCGCTTGGAACTCGCCGATATATGCGGTTCCCGATCGGTAGCCGGTGTCCCCGTTTTTCTGGTTGAACATCAGATGATTCGAGACACCAACATCAAAGCCGTTGGGAACGTCGTATCGTATTGATAATACTGGCTGGATTGAGCTGTATCCTACCGAGACACTTGGTTTCGAAGCACTGTAGGAGCCCGTTGCGAATACGAAATCAAACCCCGGAGAAATCGCAAGATATGACCAGTTCCATTTCAAGATTACTGGCGAAAGGGTAATGTTAGATAAGCCGTTCTGTGTCATCCTATTCCCAGCGACGTTTGTGTGAAGTGACACGACCGGCAAGACCAACTGGGAGTAGACATTTGCTCCTAGAAACGTCACCGGATAGGCAAACAGCAGGCGAGTCGTTGCCGAAAAACTGGAAGAATGGAATCTGATCGGCAACTTCTTGCCGTCGTTTCCATAAAGTCCGTTGGAGAATGCGTAATTGAATTGTTGTAACGCGAAAAGACCTGATACAGGAGGCATTGATGCAATGTTATTGCCGGCCGCGCCGGCGGGATAAGATGAAACGCCTCCCTCTAGTGCTAAAGTCAAAGGTGAAAATATGGCCGTGGTCACCGAACAGACTGTGATCGCCACTTTCTTCACGATGTTCATTCTTGTCTCCAATAATATTTTTACTTTTTATATTCTTGAATCGATATGCATGAACGGTGTTCGATAGGTCAGAAAACGTTGTCTCCCGTCGTGTTTTTTACCGTCATCCAACGTAGATCCGTGAAGGCGTCGATGCCTGCCTGCCCTCCGAAGTGACCCCAACCAGAGTCGTTTATACCGCCAAACGGTACTTGCGCCTCGTCTTGAACGGTTGGGCCGTTAATGTGGCAAATGCCAGTTCGAAGCCGGCGAGCGACCCGCAAGGCGCGGGCAACGTCACGGCTGAAGACGGCCGAAGACAATCCCATCTTAGTATCGTTCGCGCATGCGATCGCCGCTTTCTCACTGTTAACACGTACGATGGCCTTGACGGGTCCAAACGTTTCCTCATGAAAGATTCTCATAGCTGGCGTGACGCGGTCGAGTAACGTGGCTTGCATGAGGGTCGTCTCAGACATGCCGCCGCATACCAACTTCGCGCCGTTATCAAGTGCATCACTAATAAGTTCGTTGCATCGGTACACGGTAGCATTGTCCACGACTGAACCAAGTACGACGGTCTCGTGACGTGGATCACCTATCGGTAACGTGGAAACGCGATCGCGAAGTTTTGCTATGAACGATTCCGCGATCGACTCATCCACGATAATGCGCTCGGTGGACATGCATACTTGGCCTGAATTTGCAAAAGCACCGAAGGCGATTGCTTCCACGGCGTTGTCCAAGTCGGCATCGTCCAGTATTAACGCAGGCGCTTTTCCACCCAGTTCGAGAACGCTTGGCTTGAGATATCGCGCACAGATTTGCGCTACAAGACGGCCCACGTGGGTCGACCCCGTGAAATTCACCCGGCGAACCGCCGGATCCGCCACCATCTTTTCCACGATCGCACCAGCATCCGATGGTGCATTCGTTAGAAAGTTCACGACACCGGCAGGAAACCCGGCCTGATGTAATGCCTGAACGATTAGGCTATGCGTTGCTGGGCACAGTTCGCTTCCTTTTAGGACTACCGTATTGCCGCATGCAAGCGGTGTGGCTAGCGCTCGTACGCCAAGTATCACGGGAGCATTCCACGGCGCGATGCCCAGAACGACACCTGCTGGCTGGCGTATTGCCATGGAGAGGCAACCATGCGTATCAGACGGGATAACTTGTCCATCAATTCGGGTAACGAGTGCCGCCGCCTCACGCATTATTTCAGCAGCGAGTTCCACGTTGAACGAAGCCCACTGATTCGAGGCCCCTGTCTCGGCGGCCATTGCCGCCGTAAAATCTGATGTATATGATTTCAACACATCCGCAGCGGTGAGCAGCAACATACGCCTCTCACGTACGCCTAGTGCTGCCCATGCGGGAAATGCCGAGGAGGCGGCCTGTACCGCGGCTGTCGCATCCTCCAGCGTGGCTGCCGGGGCCAACGAGGCTAGCTCACCATCTAACGGGTTGCGACGCTCGAAAGTAGCACCGTTGCTTGCCCCTCTATTTTGGCCACTAACGAACATCTGAACAATCGATCTCATATTCTGTCTGTGTTATACATCTATGAAGTAAATGCTTTTCCAAGTTCATTGACGGAAAGCAATCCATATCTGCCGTTTTCGGAGTTTTCTCAAGGCTCAAGCGTGATGCTGCGCCTAAGAAGCACCCAGCGCTTCATGGAGTGAGAAATGCGTAGGGTTGCGTTTTACCAGCCAAGCGCCGAAGCGCTAACCCAAAGTCCGTGAAATCCTTCATGCACCCGACAGGGGAACCTTATGGTTGCAACCGGGCCGGCACCGAGTCGCAACGCATCCAGGATTACCAAATCAGTGCGATTCTCGGCACGCCGGCCCACCATGCTGAGCAGCCAGCCGTCTCCCTCCACGGCGTCCGGGCTACGAGGTACGAAATGCGGTTCTTCAGGTGATGCGTCCGGGCCGGCATACCAAAAATCAAGTTTTCCAACCTCGTTATCCAAGTACCCTAGACAGGTGAATGGCGGCCCTTTGGGCCCCCACGGCAGCATGGGGCCCAGAGCCGGGTTGCTTGTTCCAAACCAATAGTGGCGTGTTTTTCGCATAGCGTAACGCGGATCAACCACCGGCATTTCACCAATGTGCTGGATAAAACGTGTTGTCTCGAAGTGATCTCCCGGAAGTCCAAGTTCCAGCGTCCAGCGCTCGCCGAACGGTGGCTTCTCTTCAGCGGCGGGATCGTACAGGTCAGGGAACTGACTAAGCCAGCCCGACTCCGTGATGAAGTGTTCAAGATGCAGGCGAACACCATGCGGGCCATCTTCTTCCCACGCATTAAAAGTATGCGTCTGGAAAACCCGTCTTGAACTTTTGAACCATCGGATAGCGCTGACCCCTTCTTTACGTGGGATCACCGCTACGAACGTGCTTTTTGTATTGTCCCAATGCCAGTAAGGTTCTCCACGCTTGATTCTCTCGAGTTCACTGGTCATCGGGCAGATCACAAACGCGATGTAATTACGCGATACGAGTACATCGTGAACCATAGAACAATATGGCGCTTGAAACCGCTCGGTGCGTGCGAGTATCCCGTCGGGATCGATTGTATAGACTTCGATCCAGTTATCCGGAACGCCTTCGGTGTTGTATCCAAAAGCAATGCATTCGCCTGTTTGCGGATCGACCTTAGGATGTGCCGTAAAGGTTCGACTCTTTAACGCACCGTTAAAGTCCCGCTCGCCCAATGTATCCAGGGTGTTCGGATCAAGCTCATATGGCCGCCCGGACTCTTTGAGCGCATACAGCTTACCGTGATGCCACAAGATAGAGGTGTTCGCCGTATTGTTATCACGGCCGAAAACTTTCGGATCATCGGTGTAAGGATTGCGATAAGCGCCGAAAAGGGCGCGCCTTGCCAGTCTTTCAAGCCGAAATTTTTCAGTTCGAACAAAACGGGTTTTCAGATCCGCATGTCCATTTTCAAATCGGACGCAATGCACCATGCCGTCTCCGTTCAGAAAAATATCCTTGCCTAGAAGAGGTGGATAACAATGGTCCGCACTGTTGCGGAAAAAGGCGCCGTTTAGCGCTGTTGGGATCTGCCCAATTACTTCTAAATCATAGACATCGGCTTCTATGCGAACAGGCGCCGCGTAGCCCTGAAACACGACGTCGTCGGGGAAACGGATGGGGTTTGTTTTCTGCGAATCCATGATGCACTTTCCTTAGTCGTATCAGGTAATAGTCGTGTGATAAGAAGATTCCGCGCTAATACAAAAGCACGTCGCTGGTTGGTGTTTGCCAGCAGGTATTCAAACTTGCACGCGTACCAGCTGCGCAGTTTTGTTGCGAATGTTATGGCGGACGAGAACCATCAGCACGATCGCCACGAACGAAAGTAGACAAGCTGCCATCCCAAGGCCGGTATATCCGATCGCTTGAACGATAACTCCGCCGAATGCTGGTCCGATACAAGCTCCTGCCATTGTCATTGCTGGCGTCGCTGCCGCGGTTCGTCCAGTTGTATCGAGACGGGTGATGAGGCCGAAGAGAAACGTGTGGGTGAAAATCAGCACCGGCACGAAGATCACGGACGCAACCGCGTAGGGCCAGAAGCTGGTACTCTGCGACAAGATGACAGCGAGCGTGGCTTGCGCTAGCGGTCCGATCATGCCGACTGCTAGCGGGTTGATGCGCCGCTGCAAAGCGGCCGCCAGGAATCCCGGTAGCAAGTTGGCGAATCCTAGTGAAACCAGTACAAGGTGCACTTGTTGCGCGGTGAAGCCTTTAGAGATGCCGACCCTCTCCATGAAGCTAAACACCATGGCCTGCGTCAACGTGATGCATATCACTACCCCGACTAGCAACCAGACTGCTGGTGGTATACGCTCTAACCGCAATTGCTTCGCATCGTCGTCCCTAGGGAGTACCGTTGGGAATGCCAAAAGAACTGCGGTTGCCGCGCAGGCCATCATTATTGCGAAGACCGTGAAAAGGACAGGGGAACCACCGCTTGCAACCCACTTTGAAACAATACCCAAGAACAGCAATGCGGACAAACCAAGCATCACATTGACGATGCCAAAAAGTCGATGAGGATTCGCACTTCGTCCGATGCTCCCATCCGTGAGGGAAAGGGCCGTGCCTACCCCAAATCCAGCGAAAATATGGAAGGCGGCAATCATTGCGAAACTGTTCGACGCGATGGAGTAGTGGGCGGCGAGGGCAAAACTTGCGGCTGATATGCCAAACCCGCCGGCCGCTGCCCAGCGGCGGGGCAGTCGGTTGAACAGTGGCGCACATAAAATACTCGTGGTTAATGCGCCGAGAAGAAATAGCGTAACGACAAAACCCGCTTGAGCCGGCCTGAAATGGTTGTACTGCATCAGTGTGCCAACCCAGATAGGCAGCGCAACCATATCGATCATGCCTACGACATGCGCTATGGTTAAGGTGAATCGCCCGCCGAGGGTGTCCGGGGTAGTCATGCTTGTCTCCAATCACGTACAACGCTTGTTTTTAGTTCGATGTCCGCTACGACGGGACCCCGGACGCTTTATAAGAGTCATATTAGGGATGGCGGTCTATAATGGGAAACCAATCGTATTGGTCACTGGCATCGACAGCATCGATACCTCCGTTTGAGGTGCTGCCGCTAGGTTCTAACGTTTTTCTTTTTAGCTTTCTTGTCCTCAATGCGCTTGGATCGCTTCGACCTTAATCTTCTTATTGCGCTCGAAGCCTTACTCGAAGAGTGCAACGTCACGCATGCCGCCGCCCGCATGCATGTGGGACAATCGGCAGCCAGTGCTGCATTAGCAAGGCTCCGTGATTATTTCGACGATGAATTGCTTGTTCCCGTTGGTCGCGGACTGGTGCTAAGTCCATTAGGAAAAACCCTTCTTCAGCCAGTTCGAGACACGTTGAACGAGGCGAGGGTGACCCTTTCCTATCGCTCAAGTTTTGACCCAGCCCGTGCACGGTGCAGTTTCCGTATTGGCGCGTCAGATTACGTCACCATCGTGTTGTTGGCTGCACTGATGCAGGAACTCGCAAAAGAAGCGCCCGGCGTGACACTGGACATTCGAAATCCGCCACCCGGGTTGGAGGAGTCACTAGATAGGGCAATGATTGATTTGCTGTTCGTGCCTCAGCAATACGCCACTATGCTCTCCCATCCCCAACAAGTGGTGTTCGATGATGAGCATGTGTGCCTGCTATGGTCGGGGCACGCAATGGCCGAAAGTCAAATGGATATAAACGACTATCTTGGCCTCGGACATGTCGCCGTCCGGTTTGGGGATTCCCGGGCCGTGGCTTTTGAGGATTGGTTCAAACAGCATTACGGGCAGGAACGGCGTATTGAAGCAACTGTCGATAACTTCAGTACACTTGGGCATCTCATTGTTGGAACGCAACGCACAGCCACCATGTACGGCCGGCTGGCAGCACATTTCGCTCGATACTTGCCGGTTGTCGTGCGAGACGTGCCGCTCGGTATGCCAAGAATTGTCGAGACGCTCGTATGGCCACGCCATCTCGACCACGACCCCGCTCATGCATGGCTCAGAAAACGCATAATCGAATTTGCGCTCGCACTGCCGGTCATTGGCCAGGGGTAGATTAGTATCCTGCGCATAATGATCCGTGCTGCGGGCGTGTCTCGGCAAAAGCAATCATCTCGGTGAAGGCAAGGTAGACCACTGTGCAGAGCGGTGGCACATCTTTGACCTTATTGAACTACTGGGAAGAGACGTAAAATTTTCAAAACCAATGTGAATCTTATGCGAATTTTCTGGAAGATCCGACCTGAACATCTAGGGTGAAACGCAAAAGATTCATAAAAAATGATTGCACGTAATTCTCGTCAATACATCTTCCTTGACGTGCGAAAAACCTGTTTGACCTGCTCCCCGCGATTAGTACGCGAATGATGTAGAGTCCGTTCCAAATGTGACCCTACCCCGGAATTAGTCCCGGCGGATTCAACCGGTCACTGCAACGCGGCTTGAAGAACCTGTGCCGGGGTTTTGAACTTCAAGGTTTTTCTGGGTCTCGTGTTCAGCTTTTCCGCAATCTTGTCTAACTCCTTCTGCGAGAAGCCCGAAAGACAAGTGCCTTTCGGGAAATACTGACGCAGCAGTCCGTTAGTATTCTCGTTCGTGCCGCGCTGCCAGGGGCTGCTGGGGTCACAGAAGTAGACCGCCATATCAGTGGCAAGTGAGAACGCCTTATGCGCAGACAGTTCCTGACCTCTGTCCCAGGTAAGACTCTTCGATAACTCTCGGGGTAGTTTGTGCATCTGTCCGGCAAGAGCCTCTATCACGGTGAGTGCGCCTTTGTTCTTTACCTTGCATAACAGCGTAAATCGAGAATGTCGCTCAACAATTGTTGCGATCGCGCTGTTCAGCGAACCGACGATCAAATCACCTTCCCAGTGACCGGGTATCGCGCGATCTTCAATTTCAGCTGGACGCTCCCGAATTGAAACCGCTCCTTGAATGTTCCCGCGACTCGGCGTCTGGTGGTTTCTGGCACGCCGGAACATACGCTTCATACGAAGATGCTTTTTTAATTCTTCACGCAATACGCCACGCGTTTGAATAAAAAGGGACTTGTAGATCGTCTCGTGCGAAATACTCATGCCAACACCGGTCCCATTTTCCTGTCTCAGCCAGCCCGAAATCTGCTCAGGCGACCAATCCTGCTTCAGCAACGCGATAACCTGTCGACACAGCTTCGGATACCGGCGTAACAACAACGATTTAGGCCGCTTACATCGCTTGAAGAAAGCAGCCTCTGCATGGCAGGCGCGATACCGAGTAATGCCGCCGTTACGCGATATCTCGCGCGATATCGTCGAGGCGGACCGATTCAAGCTCTTAGCGATTGATCGCATGCTCGCACCGCTCGCTAGTTCCCGAGAAATAGTCTCTCGCTCTTCCAGCGATAAACTGCCCTGCCTGCGAATATGCTGTCGAGGCTCAATCCCGCCGTGGTAAAGCAAGTACGAATACACCGTCGCCGGTGGTTTTGCGATGTCCCGCGCAATCTCGCTCATCGGAATGCCGCCTCGCCATAAAGTCCAGATACGGGTCTTACGTGCATCCGTCATCGGGCCAAATATGCCCGCCATAACAACACCTCAGATTTTATAACAATCAATATCGGGGTGTTGCAGTGACCGGTTGAATCCGCCCCGCTCAGAAGTAGAGAAATCCGGCTTTGCGGTTACCTCTGACAACGCCGTTTCCCGCGCCTGGCGGGCGAATTCGGCAGGTGTCGCCCACTGCAATGCAGAGTGGGGACGACACTCATTATAATCCCTTCGCCACGCTTCGATTTTGCTCTTGGCGTCGTCCAGCGACAAGAACCAATGGGCATTTAGACACTCCTGCCGAAGACGGCCATTGAAGCTTTCACACTTGGCGTTATCGGTCGGCTTGCCAGGTCGGCTGAAGTCGAGTTCAACATTATTCTCGTATGCCCATTTGTCCATCACCTTCGAAATGAACTCGCTGCCGTAGTAAATGCAGAATGGTGGTCAGCCAATCCCAGTGACTGGCATCCTTAGGTTTCTCGAGGACCACAGGAGGACACCGTGATGGCTGACACTTCCAATACTACGACTGACGTGCATTTCCTTGCAATCGATGTTGCAAAGCAATGGAACGCTGTGTTGATCGAAACCGCGACCGGTATGAAGCATCGCTTCAAGATGGCAAACTCCGCTCAGGATTTTGACCGGCTTATCCAATTCATTCAAAGCCTTGGAGGTCGGTGTAAAGGTGCACTGGAGCCGACCGGCGATTACCACCGCCCAATAGCTCATCGACTTTTGATGGCCGGTGTCGATCTTGTCAGTGTGTCTTCGGTCGCACAGGCTCGCTACCGCGAGGCCAAATTCAACTCATGGGATAAAAATGATCCCAAAGACGCCTCAGTGATTCTGGATATGCTGAAACACGGCATCGTGCAGCAATACGTTGACCCGATGATCGCTGGCAACCATGATCTGCAAGAGCTGTCCAAGACTTACTTCCAGATATCGAGGTTGCGAACACGCGTTCAGCATTCAATCATCAATCACCACGTCCCTCTGTACTTTCCGGAGATGTACAAGTACTGGAGCAGCAGCCGCAGTGAGTGGTGGATACGATTCATGCTGGAATTTCCGACGCCGGCTCATGTGCAACGGCTGACGCGAGAAGAGTTTGTAAAAGCGGCGTGGGACCTTGTCGGTCGCAAGGTCGAGAAGACCCAAAAACTAGGTGAAATCTGGGACATGTCACAACAGTCAGCTGCGCTGCCGCATCACCCAGACAGCCTAGCCGTAGAAACATTTCGACTGTCACTTCGGCAACTTCAGCACTTCAACGAAGCGCGTACGAGTTTGGAGGAGCGTGCCGAAGCGGCATTATTGAACAATGCCGACTACGAACGTTTGCGAACGTTGCCAGGTATTGGTCCGATCATCGCACTTACCATTCTCGCGGAAGCGGGTGATTTGCGCCGATTCCGCCATTATCGGCAATTCCTGAAATATTGTGGCCTTGATCTGGCCAAGCATCAGTCTGGAACGGCACGAGGTCGTGAGCAGTTGTCCAAACGTGGAAACGCGAGACTGCGCTTGGCATTTTGGATGGCAGGCACTGTCGCAGTTCGCCTACGTGAGAATTCATTTAAAGATAAATACGATCGATATATCAAGTCCGATCCTGGCAACGCCGACTTAAAGCGCAAAGCCCTCACTGCTGTTTGCGCGAAGATGGCGCGAGTCGCACACGGAATGATTAAAACGAACCGTCCGTATCAGCGGTTCTTTGAACAAAGCTTACCCAGCGGATCGATCCCTCTCTGCAGGGCCGTTGAGGCACAGCAGCAAGTGACCTCGTAGATAATGATTGGACCTTCCGCTGGGCCCTTATGCTGTTTTAAGTAACGTGAAGATCGAGGTGCGGGCATCTCGAATCTTGTTTCTACTATGGTGAGCTGGGCGAGCCCGTTACAGAGCGGAAGACCGCTAGGAATGTTGCAGGACGCGCTCTTTTAAATGTGCGACGAGCGAAATCTCGCCGCCAGGGGATGCTGTAACTTTTTTGTCTGAGCCTATTGCATTTAGTACGTTGTCCATTTTGATAGTCCCCGGCAATCCACGCCACGCAACGATGTGGTTAAGTACGCGAACGACGTCTTCCCCTTTCAAGCTCTGAGCGACATCGATAGCCAAACTTTCACGCGTGAAGTTATCGACAACGCTCAATGCACGAAGCTTGCGCCCATCGAACAGTGCGTCGGCGACGAAGTCCATGCTCCAAATCTGATTCATCGCCGTGACCAGATGCTTGGGTTGGCGTAACTGTGCCGACTTGTTCCGCTTTGGCCGTTTGAGCCTGAGCGACAAGCCTTCTTCCTGATACAGTCGATACACCCGTTTGTGATTGTCCGGCCAGCCTTCGCGCCGTAAAAGAACATGCACCCGTCGATATCCGTAATGCACTCGGGTCTTTGCAATGTCCTTTATTCGCAGCAACAGTGCCGACGAGTCGCGCGCCACAGACTTGTAACGGTACAGCGAGCCTGACATCCGAAACAGTGCGCAGGCCTTCGTCAAACTCGCGCCATACCGGTCTCGCAACTCGTCGATGAGCAGTCGCTTGCGCGAAGGCTTTAAAGCTTTTTTGCTAAAACGTCCTGCAACATCGTCTTGTCCAAACTCAGGTCGGCCACCAAGCGTTTGAGCTTGGTATTCTCTTCTTCTAACTGGCGCAGCCGGCGCAACTCGGATGGCCCGAGACCGCCGTACTTCTTCTTCCAGTTATAGAACGTCGCTTCGCTGATGCCCAGCTTGCGGCACACCTCATCCACCTTCGTGCCCAACTCTGCCTGCTTCAGCGCAAACGCAATTTGCGCCTCCGTAAACTTGCTCGTCTTCATGGCATCTCTTCCCGGTTCGGACCAGTCAAATAATGCCGGATTCTCTAGTTTTCAACGAGACTATTTTCTGGGGTAGGGTCACTGGTTGGCATCTCCCGGTCCTTGTTTCTTTATAAGTCGACTCGCGAGAGCGATATGGCTTTGAACGAACGCATGACCGCTATCGCTGCCGTGAAGCGCCGCTACGGCTATGGCCGTATTCACGCGCTTCTGCGACGCGAAGGCTGGGTTGCGAACCATAAGAAAGTATGGCGGCTGTACAGCCTCGCTGGCCTGAGCGTTCACCGACGCAAGCGCAAACGAATTGCGGCTGTCGAGCGGGTGCAAAAAGCCCGTGCCCAGCGGCCCTAACCAGAGCTGGTCGATGGATTTTGTATCGGATGGCCTAGCGTATGGACGGCGCTTGCGAAGCTTGAACGTGGTCGACGATTACACGCGAGAATGTTTGGCGATCGAAGTTGATACGTCGTTGCCGGGCTTGCGGGTACGGCAGGTAATGGAGAGGCTTTGCGAGATGCGTGGCTTGCCGTTATCTATCACTGTGGACAACGTACTAAATGCAATAGGCTCAGACAAAAAAGTTACAGCATCCCCTGGCGGCGAGATTTCGCTCGTCGCACATTTAAAAGAGCGCGTCCTGCAACATTCCTAGCGGTCTTCCGCTCTGTAACGGGCTCGCCCAGCTCACCATAGTAGAAACAAGATTCGAGATGCCCGCACCTCGATCTTCACGTTACTTAAAACAGCATAAGGGCCCAGCGGAAGGTCCAATCATTATCTACGAGGTCACTTGCTGCTGTGCCTCAACGGCCCTGCAGAGAGGGATCGATCCGCTGGGTAAGCTTTGTTCAAAGAACCGCTGATACGGACGGTTCGTTTTAATCATTCCGTGTGCGACTCGCGCCATCTTCGCGCAAACAGCAGTGAGGGCTTTGCGCTTTAAGTCGGCGTTGCCAGGATCGGACTTGATATATCGATCGTATTTATCTTTAAATGAATTCTCACGTAGGCGAACTGCGACAGTGCCTGCCATCCAAAATGCCAAGCGCAGTCTCGCGTTTCCACGTTTGGACAACTGCTCACGACCTCGTGCCGTTCCAGACTGATGCTTGGCCAGATCAAGGCCACAATATTTCAGGAATTGCCGATAATGGCGGAATCGGCGCAAATCACCCGCTTCCGCGAGAATGGTAAGTGCGATGATCGGACCAATACCTGGCAACGTTCGCAAACGTTCGTAGTCGGCATTGTTCAATAATGCCGCTTCGGCACGCTCCTCCAAACTCGTACGCGCTTCGCTGAAGTGCTGAAGTTGCCGAAGTGACAGTCGAAATGTTTCTACGGCTAGGCTGTCTGGGTGATGCGGCAGCGCAGCTGACTGTTGTGACATGTCCCAGATTTCACCTAGTTTTTGGGTCTTCTCGACCTTGCGACCGACAAGGTCCCACGCCGCTTTTACAAACTCTTCTCGCGTCAGCCGTTGCACATGAGCCGGCGTCGGAAATTCCAGCATGAATCGTATCCACCACTCACTGCGGCTGCTGCTCCAGTACTTGTACATCTCCGGAAAGTACAGAGGGACGTGGTGATTGATGATTGAATGCTGAACGCGTGTTCGCAACCTCGATATCTGGAAGTAAGTCTTGGACAGCTCTTGCAGATCATGGTTGCCAGCGATCATCGGGTCAACGTATTGCTGCACGATGCCGTGTTTCAGCATATCCAGAATCACTGAGGCGTCTTTGGGATCATTTTTATCCCATGAGTTGAATTTGGCCTCGCGGTAGCGAGCCTGTGCGACCGAAGACACACTGACAAGATCGACACCGGCCATCAAAAGTCGATGAGCTATTGGGCGGTGGTAATCGCCGGTCGGCTCCAGTGCACCTTTACACCGACCTCCAAGGCTTTGAATGAATTGGATAAGCCGGTCAAAATCCTGAGCGGAGTTTGCCATCTTGAAGCGATGCTTCATACCGGTCGCGGTTTCGATCAACACAGCGTTCCATTGCTTTGCAACATCGATTGCAAGGAAATGCACGTCAGTCGTAGTATTGGAAGTGTCAGCCATCACGGTGTCCTCCTGTGGTCCTCGAGAAACCTAAGGATGCCAGTCACTGGGATTGGCTGACCACCATTCTGCATTTACTACGGGCCCGAATTTGCAGGGAAAGTGCTTGATGCCTGGGCTTATGATGCAGGTGTCACGCTGTCGTTCATTCGACGAAGAAAGCCTGTCGAGAACGCGTATATCGAGAGCTTCAACGGCAAGTTTCGAGACGAATGTCTGAATGAGCATTGGTTCACGTCGATGCGTCATGCCAGGCAAATCATCGAAGCCTGGCGCATCGAGTACAACACCGAGCGGCCACATAGTTCGCTTTGTTATCTAACGCCTGAACAGTTCGCCACCGCGCACTGTCAGAAAGGTTTTTTAACGACGGACTCTACAGCCGTTGGAGACTAATGACGGAGGCAGGTCAGTCCGACTTTACGGGGTCAATTCGACGTTCCGAGCCGCCGTTTCTATCAGATCTGCGACAAATTCTGGATGCGACAGCAATGATAGGTGGCTAGATCGGATAGAACGCACTTGAGCGCCCATCGCGGAGGCCAATGCGCGCTGTACAGCAGTGGGTAATGCGTGATCGTCTTCCGTGACCAAATACCAAGCTGGTTTGTCGTGCCAGGCGGCGTGGCCGATGCGTTCACCAAAAGCGGCAGCAGCTATCGGTTGTTGCACCGCAGTGAGATGAGCCACTTCCTCAGTAGTGAGATCATTGGCCATCACTTGACCGAAGCTTCGGGAATCATCCAGCCAGATAAGGCCATGGGAGTCTGGTGCGAGCCCCTCCATTGGAGCTTGAAGCCGCTTTAGGAGCTGTGCCACGCTTTCACCCGAGTCGGGTGCGAGTGCCGAGAGATAGACCAGTCCCTTTACGTGTGGATCATTGCCTGCTTCGGATATCACCGCACCTCCCCAGGAATGGCCGACCAGCAAAACCTTATGCGGCTGACGCTCAATCACCTTGCGAGTAGCGCTGACGTCTGCTGCCAGCGAACTCAGCGGGTTCTGCACGGCCGTTACTCGATAGCCTCTCTGTTGCAGGAGGGCGATTACCCGCGACCAGCTTGAGCCATCGACGAAAGCACCATGCACCAGCACGATATCGACCCCATGTGCTGCCTCCTGCGGTGAGGTCTGGGCTTGGGCGTGCGCCACGCTCAAAGTGGCAATCCCCATCGCCAGCGCCCGGAGCAGCCGGCCCGCCGTTTTCCAACGCTTGCCTGTAGGCATCATCCTCTCCTTGTTGATCAGATGAACTTGGCTTCGGGTGCCCACTGATACGCAAAATTCAGCGATGCCAGCGCAGGTTTACAGGAGTATGCGGCATAAGCGGCCACCCCATGACGGATAAAGGAATCCTGCGCCATCATGGCATCGAGTTCGGTCCGGTCGGCGCAGGCAGCCAGAACCACGCCACCACCGGCATTGTCCTGCGGCCCGGCTAGGATCACGCGGCCTGCCTTGAGGTTCTCGGCCAACCAGGCCTTGTGGGTGCCGAGGTGCTGGTTGACCTCATCGATGGGACGCAGGTATGTGAGAATGACGGAAAAGATCACGATCAGTTCCCTCCTGCCGGGAACAAGTCAGCCACCAGCGCAGGCACGCCATCGAGCGCATTGCGCATGGAGGTGCTGCGCAGCTCGGCGCCTTTGGTGAGCAACTCGGCCCGCGCGAAGTGTACGCGCTGGATGCCGATGAAGCCGAAGAAGGCTCTCAGATACGATTCCTGGTGATCCATTACCCCGGCTGGCCCGCTGGAATACATGCCGCCGCGGGTAGAGGCGACCAGTACGGTCTTGTCGCCGGAGAGACCCACCGGTCCATTCTCGGTGTAACGGAATGTGCGCCCCGGCTGGGCGATACGGTCTAACCAAGCCTTGAGCTGACTAGGCACGGAGAAGTTGTACATCGGCACGCCCAGCACGATCACTTCGCTGTCCAGCAGTTCGCTGACCAGAGTCTCGGACAGGGCGTGTTCGGCGCGTACGGCGGCGTCGGCGGCGACCGTTCCAGGCTGGCGGAAGCCGGCTGCGATTGCACCGTCGAGGTGGGCGATCGGTGCCGCAGCGAGATCGCGATGGGTTATTTGTGCGTCCGGGAAGCGGCTGTGCAACTGTTCGACCAGCGCGGCGCTGAGCACGCGCGAGGCCGAGGCTTCACCGAGAATGCTGGAATCGAGATGGAGAATCTTCATAGCGGGGTCTTTTATATAATCGGTAACTAAGCTGACAGGTCCTACGATATCGGACTGGCTACCTGCGCACTAGTAAGCGAAACTGCATCACATTGTTCTACGGATGAGACAGTGCGGTCGCGACCCAAACTGTGACCGCTCCTATAATCAGGTTTTCAATTCGCGGACACAGTGATGGAAGACCTTAACGATCTGGGCCTGTTTGCTGCTGTGGTAGTACACGGCAGCTTCTCTGCCGCGGCACGTGCGTTGAATTTGCCTAAATCGCGTATTAGCCGCCGCGTGGCGGAGTTGGAGCAGCGCCTGGGCGTGCGCTTGCTGCAGCGTTCCACCCGTGTGGTGCGTGTCACGGATGTCGGCTCTGCCTTCTTCACCCACTGTGAGGCTATGACCCAAGCCGCACGCGCTGCCGTCGAAGTCACCGAACATGCGGGTGCCCGGCCAGCCGGACGGCTGCGCGTAAGTTCGCCGATGGGCGTATCGCATATCTTTTTGGCACCGTTGCTGGCGCGCTTTCTCACGACTCATCCGGATGTCCGGCTGGAAATGGAACTGAGCAACCGGCGCGTGGATGTGATCGGCGAAGGCTTCGATGTGGCCATGCGAGTCAGGAGCACGCTTGAGGATTCCAACTTGGTAGTACGGACCTTCGGCACTAGCCAGCAGCTTCTCGTCGCAAGTCCTGCTTTCATTGCAGCGCGAGGGCCTTTCCACACACCTGAATCCTTGCAGGGGCGGCGCGGACTGGGGCCTGGAGGTATGCCCGGCGAACCAATGCGCTGGCGTCTGATGGGGCAGGAGAATGCGCTGGCTGAAATCGATTACGTGTCCGCACTGGTCACCGACGACGTGCACCTGATGATGGCTGCTGCCATTGGCGGAGCGGGCTTGGCGCTGTTGCCCTTCAACGTCTGCCGCTCTGCCATCGAACAGGGGGCGCTGGCGGTGGTTTTGCCGGAGTACCGAGCCCCGGCGCACCAGCTGCATGCTGTGTTTCCTTCGCGGCGCGGACTGGTGCCGGCAGTACGCGCTTTCATAGAATTTCTGGCCGTCGAACTGTCAAACACCATGCAGCATGAAAACCAGACCCTGGAGCAACTGCTGGCCCTCAAGAGCGGTCTCAGCGGCATGCCGAAGAGAGCCTAAAGCATGCTTTCCCACAGGCGTCGTTGATCGTGCGCAGGATCTTCGGCAACGCGGCCCCCATCCATCGCCAGCATCATAGTGGAGAGCTGACTCAGCTGGAAGCGGGGCCAGGAGGGCAGAGCCTTATGGAGGGCTTACCATCTCGCATAAAGGTCACCCAGGTCTCGTGAATCATGCGGGCGAAGGCGTCCAGTGCGGGCGTCTCACGATAGAGCATTGAGAGGAAGGGCTCCCGGAAATTCATCCACACCATCGGTAGCTCAGAGGCGTGAACCGCGAACCCTTCAAATGGAGCCTCAGCCGATGCCTGTTCGTAACGATACATATAGCTTTCACCGCCGCTGAGGGCGTGCGCTTCGGCCAGGCGCACCATGGAAATACCGAACTTAATTTAACATAACGTTAATTATCAACCAAACTGGTTGCTAGCGTTTAGTAGTAGTGTCGTACTTGCGATCATTAGAAACGTCGCTCCACGTTGATCTTCGGCGCAAACTAAGCTCCCGCCAATCTGCATTGGGAGCGCGCCATGAGCCATTCTGGATCGATCACCATGAGCATGCGTGAACTGGGACGGATCAAGGTCATTCAGGCAGTTATCGATGGCGTGCTGATGCCATGGCGAGCTGCTGAGCAATTGGAACTCAGCGTGCGCCAGGTCGAGCGTTTGTGCGTGCGATATCGCCTCGAAGGTCCGGCGGGTTTAGTCTCGCGCAAACGTGCTCGTCCGAGCAACCATCAATTGGCTCCTGGCGTGGCGCAGCGCGCTCTTGCGTTGATCGCCAAACGCTATCCTGACTTCGGTCCAACCTTTGCCTGCGAGAAGCTGCGCGAGGCGCACGGCTTTGGCCTGTCGGTGGCGACCGTTCGTCGGATAATGACTGCGGCGGGCTTGTGGATACCGCGCAAACAGCGCCCACCGAAAGTGTATCAGCCGCGCAATCGCCGAGCGTGTTTGGGCGAGCTGATCCAGATCGACGGCTGCGACCATCTGTGGTTCGAGGATCGCGCGCCATCTTGCACATTGCTGGTGTTTATCGACGACGCGACGAGCAAGCTGATGACGCTGCATTTTACCGAGACCGAATCGACGTTCAGCTATTTTGAGGCGTTGCAGAAATATCTGACGGCCCACGGTAAGCCTCAAGCCCTGTATAGCGACAAGTACTCAGTGTTTCGCGTCAACGCCAATAACTATGCAGAAAAGACCTTTGGCAAAGGCATTACGCAGTTCAGTCGGGCCTGCTACGAGCTCAACATCGACACTTGGTGTGCCAATTCGAGCCAAGCCAAGGGCCGGGTTGAGCGCGCCAATCTGACCTTGCAGGACCGGCTAGTCAAGGAGTTACGCCTGCGGGGCCTCAGCACGAAGGAAGCGGCCAACGCTTATGCGCCCTCCTTCATTGCCGATTACAACCGGCGTTTCGCCAAACCGGCCAGAAGCCCGCATGACGCTCATCGTCCCATGCGCGATGACGAGGTCTTGCGTTCAATCTTGACAGTGCGCGTGCTGCGTAAAGTCACCAATACGCTCACAGTGCAGTACGACCGCGTGATGTATCTGTTGAATGATACGTCGTTGAATCGTTCGCTGATTCACACTTACGTCGATGTGCTCGAGTTTCCCGATGGCGAGGTGGAGATCCGCGCGGCCGGATGCTCCCTGCCCTATACACGCTACGATCGGCTCGCGAACGTCGATCAGGGGGCGATCATCGACAACAAGCGGCTGGGGCACGCGTTACGCATTGCGCAAGTGATGCAGGCACAGCGCGACAATCGTCGCATCGGCACCGCCCCGTCGCGAACGCATCGAGGCGAAGCGGTCAATCCAAAACGTACACTACCGGGCCTGAAAAAGCAGCGTGCGATCACGCAAGAGGACCTCAACGAAGCCATTGAGAAGACTGCCAAAGTCTGGCAAAGCCCTGAACAGATTGTGATAAAGCAGACAGCAAAACCCAGAAAAAAAGCAGTCTATAGAAAGGTAAAACCGCACTAAGGCCCGACATTTCTATTAATTTCTAGGTACGACATTTGAATTCAGCCTAGACACTGGTGTAGAAACTTTTTAGATGGAATGGCCGCCTCCCGCCAATCCCAGGTGCCAACCTAACGAATCGACAGCGCCACAGTGCTAGCATGACCTGACCCGCATAAGAAGCCTTTCACTAGGAGATGCAAAATGAACGAGATTATCGCAATCGATTTGGCGAAGCCGGTGTTCCAGTTGCATTTCGTGGAAGGCTCACCGAGCGTCATCCAGCGCAAGGTCTTGAAGCGGCAGCAGATATTGACTTTCTTCTCGAATCGCACACCTTGCCGCGTCGTCATGGAGGCGTGTGGTAGCAGTCACTATTGGGCACGCAAATTACGAGCGTTCGGACACGACGTCCGATTGATCGCCGCACAATTCGTCCGGCCATATGTCAAATCGAATAAAAATGATGCCGCCGATGCAGAGGCGATCTGGGAGGCCGCACAACGACCCGGAATGCGCTTTGTAGCCGTGAAATCTGCCGATCAGCAATCTATTCTGGCGCTGCACCGGATTCGCCAGCAGATGGTGCGAATTCGTGTCATGCAGATAAATCAGCTTCGTGGATTGCTCTACGAGTTTGGATTTATATTTCCGGCAGGTCGCAGTGCATCGATCAAGGCAATCAGAGATCAACTTCCGGAAATGGAAGCTGATGTCCCCAGAATGTTGCTCGATAGCGTCGAGGAACAACTTGGGCGATTAGCATTACTTGACGAACAGGTTGCCCGCATCGAAATGCGAATCACCGAATGGCGACGCAACGACGAAGCGTGTCGCCGCATTTCCGAAATCCCTGGGGTCGGGCTATTGACAGCGACGGCAGCCGTGGCGGTGATTGGCGATGCAAAAACCTTCCGCTCCGGTAGGGAGTTCGCGGCCTATTTGGGACTCGTCCCGCGACAAACCGGAACGGGAGGTAAAGTCCGGCTTGGGGGCATTAGCAAACGTGGGGACGTCTATCTCCGCACGCTGTTGATTCACGGCGCTCGATCCGTGATTGCCTGTGCGAAGCGTCTGCCAGATCAGACCCAAAAGCTTCTGGCGCGACGCCCTACGAATGTCGTGGCTGTCGCACTTGCTAATAAAGCGGCTCGGATTATCTGGGCCCTATTGGCCCATGACCGACGTTACGAGCCAATCGCAGCTTGACCGCATCGCACAATTCTTTTCTTCGTACCTTCTACATAGTTGCAGAGGCGTTATCGATCGATGGCAAGATAGGTTGGACCGCGCAAAGGCAAACCTGGGACATTACATGAGCTTCGAGCTCGTTATTTAGATTAGGACCTTTGCGGCGCATGCCATCGGGGCCACAAGCAAAATGCTTGTTAGAGTCCGGATATAAGTCCGCAACTACCCTCCTCGCCTAGAACGAAATCGCTTTGCAAATGGGAGGCGACCATATAAGTAATATCTGGTTTGAGCCGATTAGAGATGTCTGGTCCTGCTCCGCGGCGCATCATGTTTTTCTGCAAATGTGCGTCGGGAGCCGATGATGGACAGTTCCGCGAGGATCACAATCAGCATGCGTGAACTGGGACGGATCAAGGTCATTCCAATCATATTGGGGCCATTCAGGTTCCGTGAGATGCTGGGAACACATTGACGATAACAATTCCGACGATGATCAGCGCGATTCCACCCAACGCCGCCAAGCTCGGCAACTGCTGATATCGGAACGCGGCTACGGCAGTCACAACGGTAATCCCAAGTCCGGACCACACCGATGAAATCAATGACATCGGCAATCCCTTCTGCGCGCTACCTAAGCACGCGATCGCAAAACCGTACCCGCATACCACTACGAGAAGTGGTCCCAAGCGCGTAAATCCCTGACTTTCTTTTAGCGCGAGGGTAGCCGTCGACTCAGCAATAATGCCCAACAATAACGCGATATATGCAAACATGGATCTTGATCTCCTGACCGGTGTAAAGCCAGGCGAACTATTGGCCGACGTGAACGATATCGTTGGTATAAAACCCGTTGAATGGCGCTCGCAAGGATACGGAATAAGCGCCAGCGGACTGAAACTCAAGCCAATCGCCCTCCTCGATATCGTCCGGCAATCCATAAGGAAACGCAAGGCGATCCATGCTGTCGCATGTGGGGCCAAACACTTGAAATTGTGCCTTGCCGCCAGTGTCATAGATATCACCGTGACGCCAGGTACGCACTGGAAACTGCAGCCACTGCTGCGCAGATAACAATCCACCAAAAATACCTGCGCCACAAAAAATATCCTGCCCGCGCCTAAGCAGTATCCGTGCGAACAAAGACATGCCACCGTAAACCAGTCCTCGCCCCACTTCACATAGGAGATCAAGTGAACGTAGTGCGGACGATGCTTCGATTCTCTGGCTAATGCTCGCGAGTATGTCTGTGGTGTCACTTCGGCTATTCAAATACACACCAGGAAAGCCGCCGCCGATATCCAGACTTCGAATGCGCGACCGGCCCCGAGCAATAATACGCTCGGCGTCCTCGAGTGCTGTAATATATGGCGCATCCTGGATTGCCTGAGATCCCACGTGGAACGACAACCCCACCCCCCAGCGCGTTGACGACTCCACCAGATCAACTAACGCAGAGGCGTCGTCAGTAGTAGCGCCGAACTTTCCCCGCAGGTCGAATACCGCACCTGATTCAGACGGAGCGTAGCGTACGTATAGGGTTATATCGCTATCGGATGAAGGCAAAACATCACGCACCTTGCGTAACTCTGCTTCGCTGTCGACCACAAACGATCGTAGTCCATAGGTACGATAGGCAACATCAATTGCTGCTCGTGACTTGACGGGATTCATCAGATATTGGGTTGCGCCCGGCACGTGATGAGCAACGTCGACGATCTCCCCCATGGACGCTACGTCGAAATGAGAAATGCCGCCGCGCGCCAAAGCGGCGAGCACCTGAGGTATTGGATTGGCCTTGACGGCATACAGCACCGTGCCTGGAAAAGATTCGGCGAAGCGCCTTGCGTTGCTGGTGATCCAAGCGCTATCCAGCGTATAGAACGTATCAGATGCTTCGCTACTGAAATGTCTGTCAAGACTCATCACCGTTTCCCCGTCGTTTTCGAAAGCTTCTGATCAGCAAGCTCCATGCCATTTTTCGTTCCGCGCAAACGATCCAGCAACGCTGGTCTATCCGGTAATACAAGACCCATTATTAGATTCCCAAATTGGTGCAAGCGACATCTGCGTGTCATCCGATTGTGCATGGCAGCACTCATGCGGTGCGACTGAAGCAAAAGATAATGCCTGCTTTGAAAGTCGAACTAGTCAATCATGCAGCACGTATAATTATTCATTCTTAATATATATATTTCGTTACCCGATGTAATTTTCAAGGAATCCGCAATCCTTAATATCCCCTCATTTTCCTTTATCAACATGGCCTTCCAGTGGAAGGCTAGGCGGAAATACTCAAGAAATGAAATCGCTCATACAGTATTCACTACCCAATCACTTTGAGGTTGGCATGGTGTTTGCGAGAAAAGCTCGTCACCAGGAATTCGGCTTCATGACATGCATTTCCCAATGCGCCAACATTCCAGGCCATGTGCAAAACGTGGTCAATGGGTCAGATTGCAATGCCGAGACCGGTGCCGATTTAATGGAGAGATTGAATGCGTCGTGTCTATGTTTTCCCTTGGATCACTGCTTTATTCGATACATATTCATATCAGCATAACTTACGAATACCTTAACGTTAAACTCTGATTTCATCGCATTCCTGTCCACAACGCGCGTTTTTAAACGCACTGGCTTTTGATCATCTGGCTCTTCGATTGATAACACGATGAACTATTCAGCGTTTTACTCGGGCAATGCCAAGGCGTTTCTTGCGGCCCGAAATCTGTCATTCGACGATTTAGACACGGTCGTGCGGCGTCAGTACGATGATGCCGAATTAACGTTAATCACCAGCTCACCCGTGCATGGCGTGGCCAACGCCGCGAGCGATATCGATCTGATCTGCATCACCGATGCGATGCAATCGAGTGATGCGATGGCCTCGCAGGTCTATCACAACGGTCACCATATGGAGGTTGTTGCCTTCGCGAGCGACGAGGTCCTGGCCGCGTGCCATGAACTCACCGTTCAACAAGGAAAATTGCCAATCGACATGCTGCGCGTCTATCGCCAATGGGACAAAAAACAGCGGATCTCGCGCAAGTACCTCGAACGAATCATTGCAGGCGTTGCGACAGACGGCAGTGTGCCGTATCTGGAATGGCAAGGCACGCTCGGCGCCACATGGTCGATTGCGAGTTTTGATGCATTTCGCCAAAGTGCCGGCTTTGCGTTACTTGCACTGCGTTGCAAGGAAACAAGGGCCGCAGCAGGATATGCGACAAACGCGTTGCTGTATCTGATGAACGCGATGTTATCCAAATCGGGCTGGACAGTGTCAAACAAGAAGTGGACATTACTGCGCTGGCATCAGGCAACGGATTCGCTGCGCATCTGGAGCAATGTACGCCTGGTCGACGTGATCGATTCATTATGGGACTCCATCTACCCGTCATGCACGACCGGCCTGACCGAGCAACTGGCAGAGCGATTAGTCGAGCTAGTCGATCTCGCGGAAAGCCATTTCGGCTATGAGGTGGACTATGCGAGATTACGTCCTGCCTTGCGCGCAACGAGCAACGCCCCTTTCTTGCCGGGAAGTGTTTTCACACTCCGATCGGATGGTCGGGCCGCATTGTTACCCACGGCCGATATTTCCGACGCACTTACCACGCATCCGCGTGATCTGCGCGCAACGACGCCCGATGTCGCGCGGCACCTGCTTATAGGGGCACGCGTTGGCGTAATTGGCTTTTCGCTCACCGATTCGACACCTTGAAAAAAATGCAATCATCGATGATCTCGGCACCCAACGCTACCCCGCCATGTCGCTGGTTTCCGCGGCTATCCACCGGACACGTCCATGATGGTGCCATGCATGCCGAAACCCTTGCGTCGGTTTCATGGATGCTGATGACTGAACTGCAGTCGTATATTGAGGATCTCGAAGGCGCCGCGAATTCCCTCGAGGTGGTGAATGTGCTTCGCATCAAGCTCGCTGAACTTCTGGTCGATATCGACTGCCGCTTAGCTGGTGCCGCACCACCTGACGAACTGCATCAGTTTCCATTGTTCGCCGAATATGGTGTGGCGGAGGTCACGACATCAGCGTGCGATAACCCGGCGCGCTGGATAGGCATCGGCCAGCAATCCGGCGAATTGGCACAACACATTGATGCAGCGGCGCTGATCGATCTGTTTAATGGGCTGCTTGCCGCTTTTCCTGGTGAATTGTTCAACCCGCTGCTGCCTGACACCCAAGGCCAAGTCCTGCGTACCTTGCGCAATTGGGACAAATTGTGCCGACTCGCGGGCCGCGACGCTGCCTTCCTCGCTCCGCTGATGAGGTCCTTATGAATACACGTCAAGGCTTCGCCGACACTGACGTCCGCAAGACCTCGTTCACCGAACGTTACGGTGCAATCTTCGGCCGTGAACAAGGCTTGATGCTGCGAATGGCCGGACTCACCGCCGCTGAACGGCTCGCGGATGGCGCCTGGATCACCGACGACGCCGGTCGCCGTTGGCTCGACTTTGGCTCGTTCGGCTTGCATCTTCTCGGCCATCGGCACCCCGTGGTGGTCGCGGCGTTGCGTGGCCAGCTAGACCAACTCGGCCTGTCCAGCCGGATTCTCGCGAACGAACCGGCCATTCGAGCGGCAGAGGAACTGGTAGGCTGCGTCGGTCGAGCGGGAAATGGCGTGCTGTTCGGCAACAGCGGCTCGGAGGTCGTCGAGGCTGCATTGAAACTCGTTAGGATGCAGACCGGGAAACGTAAGATTCTTGCGTTGAAGTTCGCATTCCACGGACGCACTGCGGGCGCACTCGCCATCAGCTACGGCTATCGCGGGCATCAAGCGCTGCAACACGGCGAGGACGTGATTTTCATCGATGCAGGTGATCTCGATGGTGCGCGCGAGGCGTTCGCGCAGGGTGATATCGCCGCCGCGATCGTCGAGCCTATCCAGGGCGAAGGTGGCATCCGCCCAGTGCCTCCGGATTTTCTCGAAGCACTGGCAACGCTCTGCCACCAGCACGACGCGTTCATGATCCATGATGAGATCCAGTCCGGGCTCGGTCGCGCCGGCACCTTGATATGTGGCTCACCTGCCGACATCGTGGTGTTCGGCAAGACCCTTGGCGGCGGACTGTTTCCCGTGGCGGCAGCCCTCTACGACGCCACGAAGTTCGGCGCACCCGCGCGGGATCCTGTCGTTCATGCGTCGTCATACGCAGGAAGCGCCTTGGCTGGGGCGGTTGCACAAGCGGTGCTATCGGTCGTCGGCGAGGCCTCATTTTGTGCGCGTACCACAACGCTCGGCGAATTTGCGCAACACATTCTTCGCGAGCGTTTGTCGGATTGTCCCGCGGTAGCCGAAATTCGCGGACGCGGACTGATGCTCGGCGTGGAGTTCGTGTCGAACCGTCATGTGGGGCAAGCGTTGATCGAAGCTGCGCACCGCAATGTACTGGTCGCGTTCTGTCTAAGCGCCACCAACGTGCTCCGCGTGTATCCAAGCGCCACCATCGATCGTCAGGATCTCGAAGACGGTCTGCACAGGTTCTGCGATGCGGTGCTGGCCGCCTCCCGCCTGACTCATTAACGGAGCAGCTCATGCCTCAAGTGTCTAGCAGCGTATTTCTCGGTAACGTCAAGTGCGCCGACGTATGGCCCATCCTGTCAGACTTCGCCCGCTATCCGGACTTCATGGCCGACGTGCTGGAGGTAAGCGTACCACCGCACGGCAGCGGAGCTATTCACAGCACATGGCGCGTTCTGCTAAACGGCAGCGAACTGACCTGGACCGAACTTGATCGGCTCGTGCCGAACGAACGCATCACGTTCGAGCAGACCGATGGTGACCTGGAAGTCTGGTTTGGTGAATGGGTGCTGGTGGAACGGGAAGACGGCCTGTACGTCGATCTTAACGTGACCTTCGATATCGGCATTCCATCCCTGGCCGACGTACTGCATCCAATTGGAGAGCGGGCGATACGCGCGAACAGCCGCCAGATGTTAGACGGTATCCGCGACCGGATACTCGCCGGGCGAGACGTGCAAGTGTCTATCACGGAGCGCTGAAATGTTAACGCTCATCGTGACGGGCGCCAGTGGCGCGCTTGGCATGCGCTTCGTCCGCGACTGGTTGCGCACCCATGCCGATTGGCGCATCGTTGCGGTGTTCCGTTCGCGGGAGGCGGCTGAGGCTTGCCTGCATGCGCTGCCGGCCGCGATGCACAGCGCCCTGACGACCCTGATCGCGGATCTGAACGATCCCGCGTCGCTGCGTGCGGCGGCCAAGACGCTACCCAAAATCGATCGTGCCGTAGCGGTGCATCTTGGCTAAAAGTGCCCAACGCCCATAAATGGAAAATCCCCCTGTACCTCCTGCCAGACAAGGCTTTCGGGAGGACGTATCGGGTTTACGGGCGCTGAACCTGGGTGCGAAGGTTTTCGATCCGCAGCGCCATGGGCTCAAAGATGGCGCGCATCGTTTCCCGGGAGACTTCCGGGACATCGGCCTGCAGCAACAGGGCAGGCAATTGCGCAAGCAAGGTGGTCCACTGCTGCCAGGTGTGCTCCAGCAGTTCGGCCTTCACCCAGAGATCGCGCTGCGGACGGGCATCGAGAATCGTCTGGAACTCGCGCTCGAGCGTCGCGCCGTCCGAGAGAAGGCGCAGGACGGTGGGCTTGATGGAATCAGGCAGCTCCTGTCCGGACTTTGTCCTGCCGGCATCCTTGAGCCATGCCTGCTCGAAGAGCTCGCCATAGCGGTACAGGCCTGGGTACGTCTGGCACAGCGACACGAGCAGTTCGTTGGAGGTGGTGTTCCAGAGCCGTTGCAGCTCGGGCGTATAGGCAGCCATATGCGCAAGCAGGGCTGCGCCGCGGATGCCGTTTGCTTCAAGTTGACGCACGCGCTGGTCGATCGCGGCGGCGATCCGGTGCTCGTCGGCAAATCTTCGCTCCTTGCCGGGCACCTGAATCTGCCCCGTTGCAATACCTGAGGCAACCGTTTCAACGATTTTCGCATAGCGATAGAAGCCGGCAAACTCACGCGCCAGAAGATTGATGGCGGCGTTTTCCAGCTCCGTCATCAGGCGATGGAAGTCAGGCATATGGTCGACCATTGCCGCCATGATCTCCGCTTCGTCCAGCCCTGCGGCCTGGAAACGTTGCATCTGCGCGTCGATGCGCTCAGCGAGCTCCCGCTGTTGCGGTGTAATCGATGCAGCAGCCTCGTTTGCCCGGCGTTTTGCCTCACCCATGCGATTCTCCGTGATCGGTCCGCCGGACTTCCCGTGGGGCGAATGCTGCGCATGGCAGCTATACGTCCGGCCGTGTCTGTCCCGGCCGGGCAATCCTGCTCCACCACGCTGGATCGGCATAGAACGCGGCCAGCGCATCGATGTCGACGTTGGCACCGCCCGGCGTGAACTCGAATGCCCCGAACAGGTTGATGTGCTGCCAGGCGACGGGCGACATGCTGGCGATCAGCGCCATTGCGGCATCGTCGCTCGCGGCGCGCTTCTGCTCGTACACCCGCGAAAGCAATGCCGTGTTGTAGTGAATGATCGCATTGGCAATCAACCGCGAGCATTCATTCCAGATCTGCTGTTCAGCCTCTGTCTGCACGCGAAACCTGCCAGCGTTGACGAAGGCAATCGCACGGCGCAGGCGGTGATAGGCTTCGCCGCGGTTCAGGGCTTTCTGCACACTCTGGCGCAACCCGACATCATCGATGAATTCCAGAATGTAGAGCGTGCGGCACAGATTGTCGAGTTCCCACAGCGCCTTCTTTGTCTGGTTCTGGCGGGCATAATTGCTGAGCTTGCGTACGATGGTTGCCTGCGTCACATTCTTCTGCGCGAGCGAGGCCATGATGCGCTGGATGTTGGGCCACTCGCGGATAATCAGTTCGTCGTCGGACCTGCGCGACGGCCGGATCAGCCAGTCTTCATTGTAATGACCCGGCGGGTGACGGGCGACCAGGCGATCGATCTTTTTGTGCAGATTGCGATAGCGCGGCGCGAACTGGTAGCCGAACGTGAACAGCGTGAAGAAATTGACCTGATTCGTGCCATGCGTGTCGGTCGAGTGGCGATCGGGCTGGATGTCGGACGTGTTGTTGTAGAGCAGGTCGAATACGTAATGGGATTCGTGCTCGTGTGTGCCGATGATGGTCGCATTGGCCGGTACATGATTGGCGACCAGCGTGCTGGCGCTCACGCCCTTGTCCAGACCGAAGTACTTTGGCGAGTATCGGGCGTTGAACGTGTCGATCTGCGTTTCGAAACGCTGTCCATCGCTGCTCGAATGAATCTCGTCGCGGATGTCGAACAGCCGGAACGCCGGCAGGCTGGCCGTGGCGTTGCTGATCGCATCGTTGGCCCCATGCAGGGTTTCCGGGCGCAGGTAGTTCCTGGCGGCGGTGAGCAGGCTCGCGTAGCTCAGGCCCGAGACTTCGGCCATCCGGCGCAGCCCCATGTTCGTGCCCATGGCGACCACGCAGGCGAGTATTTCACGTGGATCGGCATCCTGGCGTGCGTTACGTTCGAGCACATGAGTGAATGCCTTCAGGAAATCCGTACGGCCCGCGACGAACCACAACAGATTGGCGATGCTCACGCCTGGCAACTGGCCGTAAAACGATCCGTTGACCGTTTCGTCGATTTCAGGGTAGAGCAGCGTCCACCGGCGCACGCCCTTGCGCTGGCCGATGTTGATGTGCGTGTTCTCGCCGCTGTCGATACGCTCGTTGACGCGTTTGAAGCTGGCGTCGATTGCATCGTGGAACATCGTCAGGGTCTGTTCGATGGGCGCGAGCAGAACCGGCGCGCCGATGTCCCTGAGCAGCGCGTCCTTCTGTTCCCAACGGACATCGCTGATCAGATCGTCCTCGAACCGGCGATACTCCGTGCTGTCCTCGCCGTACACGTCACCCGCTTCAAGCGCATTGCGCAGGAGCCGATAGACGAGGAATTCATAACGGTCGACATCGAGCTGTTTCTTCCGGCCCGGCTCCGATGTATAAAGATAACGCTGCAGGTTCTTCGGGATCAGCGCCACGGGAAACGTGGCCGGTTTCACCTGCCGCAGCGAGCGGCCATTGCGCAGCAGATCATGCAGGAATGCGATGGCCTCTAGGAGCGGCGCATCCTCGATGCGACCGGAGAACTCAAGTTCACAGAACAGGTGCCGCAGGTTGCGCTTGATTTTCGCTGACAGCGTTGCGTAGTGCGCCCACTCGAAGCCGGCGCGATCAAAGGCGACGTTGCGCAGATAGCCCGACACCGGCTCGAACTGCTCGCGCTCGAGTAGCGCAAAGGCCTGCTTTCGAACTTTCGAGAACGGCGTGCTATCCGCAATCGTCTCGTCGACGAACAGGCCCAGCACCTTGCCCGCGGCCTGAAGGCGCGAACCCGCATCAGACTGCGCCTTGAGCATGGCCTCCTGGGCTGCAGCGCGAGCCCACTTCTCGTACTGGCGAACAAGATGGATGAATGCATCGATCAGGTTGTCGTTGATCTGCCGGAACCGGTGAAACGCAAAGCACAGCAGATAAAGTCTCGCGACCCGCGCCGGCATGCGTCCGAGCTTGTAGACGGTGTAGTACCGGACGAGCGACGCGTAATACCGGCCACTCTCGGTTGAGATGCCGGCGAGCTCGAGAAAGCTTCGGGCAAATTCGTGCAGGCAGGCGAAGGACTGTCGGCGGGCCACTTCCTCGCGCAGTTCACGCCAGCTGAAATCCCGCGGTTCGCGCTTCAGAAGCGTGATCCGGTAGGCGGATTCGTCGGCCTGCAGCAGCGCGTCAATCTGGTGTGCGATGTCTGGCGTGAGCGCCTCATCCAGCAGTGCAGTGATGCGCTGGCGCTCGCTGGTCACGACCCGACCGGTCATGTCCTGCAGGATGGCGTAGGCCGGGGCGACGATGTGTTGCTGGCTCAGGTACTGCAACATCTCGCGCAGGAGGTAGACAGGTTGCGTCGAGCGCATGGCGATACGCTGTGCGCGACGTTCAAGGTCCTCGCGCGCTACGCTGTCGCACAGGCGATATCCGGACAGATCGAGAATGGTGTCCCTCAGGGCTCGCCGTGTGGGACGGGACGGCAGACTGATAGTAGCCGGATCTACCTCGGGAAAGTGCCGCCGCACGACATAGTCCAGATCCTCCCGCACCGCCTCCAGGCTGTAATCGAAGAACTGCCGCTTCGCCCGGAAGTACCCAAGCTGCAGCGTCAGGTGAACGGCAACAGGTGTCGTGCGGGAGTGGACCGCACGCGACTCCGGTTCGTCGAGTTCAAAATACGTCTGACGCTCCTCGCCGGTAAAGCGCGGCACGCCATAGAGATCGTCGATCTCCTGCCGGGTGAGGATCGACAGACGGTGCGAGCGCTCCGGTGCATGCATGGGCGGTTTCTGGTTACCAGTTCGGGTCAGGCCATTCAACGCCTTCCCATCGCTTTAGTTCGCGAGGTGATATCGATTCCGGGGTGTGCCGTCCGTTCGCAGGCGTGGAATAACGGTCGTACATAAAGTCGAAGCTCAGCAGCAGCGAAGCCAGGCGACCCGCCCGCTCGGCCTTCGACCAGGAACAGAACATGGCGCCCCGGCTGTCGAGTTTTTCGAAGATGTCCGCAGTGGGATCGATTCGTAGCCAGTGATCGACCATCGCTTGCCCCTGCGCACCAAAGTCTTCCCGCAATGCCGCCTCGATGACCGCTTCCAGCGAGTAGGTGATGGCCTGATGCCGCCTGGAATGGTCAAGGTATCCGAGTGAGACCCGAAGCATCCGATGCTGCACGAGGAGAACGGGCCAGAGAATCTCCACACCGTAGCGCACGCCCATTTCCTCGTAGCCTTCGGGCGGTTGCAGGATTTCCCGCTGCTGCTCATAAACCTTGCGCACATCATACGCGAGGCCTAGAAATGGCCCTTCTTCCTGCGGGATCAAGGGAGAGCGTTCATTGACGTCATGGACGACCTCGTGCAGCTCGATGAGCGAATGGTAGTCGCCGACGAGCAAAATGCCGGCATGATTTTTCAGCAACTGATAGTCAAGCACAGGCGTCTCCTTCCACATCAAAACGGTGCAAATTCGAACTCTGGCCTGGCGCGTACGAGCTTGCAGCGTTTCAGGTTCCTGACATCTTCGAACGCTGCAAGGTCCTGCTCGAGAGTCCAGATGTTGTTCTGGAATTCCCCGATCTCGCTGGCAAGATCACGCAGGACCGTATCGGGTGATATCGGGCCGAACGGATCCATCCCATACGCATCCCGGAAGGCCGATTCGACGTGAAGGATTTCCTGATCGAGTTCGCGCACCTGACCCCGCAGGATCGTGTTGTAGTGCTTCAGCCGCTCCTCACTCAGGCCGTTGAGCGCGTGCTGGTCAATGTGCTCGAGTTCAAGCTGCAGTTCCAGTAACTGCAGCAGATTGTTTTTCTGGTAGACCTCGTTCACACGCTGCATCAGACAGGTCTTGCGCTCCCGCTCCTGAGGGTCGGTTTCACGATCAGGATGCAACGCGCTGGCCAGTTTGCGGTAAACCTCGCGCAGGGACAGGTTGACCTGCGCCTGCTGCTCCTGTGCCCGCGCCTCGGCGGCCTGCTGTCTGGATGATTTTTTCCGTTTCGCACGCCGGGTATCGCGTTGCACATTCTCGCTTTCCCATTGCGCCTGGGCCTGCTGGAGATGGACCTGCGCACGCTGCAGCAGATCTTCCGGGGAATTCAGGTCTTCATCGTCTCCCAGGTCAACGCCGAACATCGTCTCGATCATGCTCTTCATCCCGTCGACCTCAGCGGCCACCTGACTGTCGTAGCTCTCTGGACTGTATCTGTCGTGGATGATCTTCATCTGCCCTTCGTCGTCTTCGCCGCCTATCAGCTCGCCCGCCAGATCGACAATCACGAGCGCCACCTTGCGGCGTTCAGCCTGGGTCAACTGGTCATGGGCCTGGTCGAGACGGCGCGCCATCCGGTGCCTGCAACTGTGCCGACGTTTTATCGAGGGGCAGAATTTCATCGACATATTGCTTCTGGAAGACTGGCGTCACCGTTTCCCAGTCGCGCAGGCGCTTGCGTCGTTTGCCTATCTGCCCGATCAGTGAGTTGAATGTCTTCCGGGCTTTTGACAGTGCTGACGGAGTGTGGTCGTGCGCAATGCTGATGGACCGCGATGTGCTGGTCATGAGGAGATTTTCGCTGAAGACAATGGAAGGCAATCGCTGCGCACATTTTACCCGACGGCACAGCGTCTGAATCGGTCCGTCGGTCACATGGAGGTGAGCGCTCTCGAATGTCTATCGCTAAGGCTTATTAGCGATAGACTTCTGTTTTATACTAAAACTTCCGTTTTGCAAAACGCGTCTCACCTGGCTGGCACACCATCGCGCTGTCGTATCTATAATCGAAAGATGCCGAACATAGACCCATCCTTCACATTTCCCGATACCCCGTCGTTATCCGTGCTGCGCGCGTGGTACGCTGGCATGGGTTCGCGTGAGGCTGTCGAGCGCTATCAACCTGAAGCGCTCGGGGACGGTACGTCAGCACGCGGCGTAATCGGCCGCATTCGCCGGCAGATCGTCGAATTTGCCCTCAGTCGGCATCGCGAGGATGTGGCCAGACTCTTCCAGTGTCCCGCGGATGAACGTGAGTCTTATCGCAAGGCGGCCAGCCGGGCGCTTGATATACTGCCATCGCTGCAGATCCCACAACCTCAGGTCTCTGACCAGGTCGACGTCTGGCTACCGGCACGGGTTGTAGCAGTCCTGCATCGGCACGGTATCCATACGCTCGCCGATCTGACCGTACGCATCCCCCGCCGGCGGCGCTGGTGGCTTCCGGTGGCCGGACTCGGCGAGCGCAGCGCACGCTGTATCGAAGCATTCTTTGCGGCTCATCCCGCGCTCACCGAGCGGGCGCGCGCACTGGTTGCCGTTACATCCCCCGAGGGTGTGGTGCCGTGGGAAAACATCCTCGTACCACGCGAAGTCGATGGTTCGCGCGGCCTTTTTCGTGCGCCGAAATCCATGTGCGCGCTCGAGGCCGATAACGACTGGCAGGCCATCAACGCGTGGCTCGAACGGCACGAAGCCCGTGACACGCAGCGCGCCTACCGCCGCGAGGCAGAACGGCTGCTGTTGTGGGGCATTGTCGAACGCGGCAAGGCGTTATCGTCACTGACCAGCGAGGATGCGGCGGCCTGGCGTGCCTTCCTGCGCCACCCCGCGCCCCGCGCTCGCTGGGTTGCACCCGCGCGGCCACGATCGTCGCCCGAATGGCGGCCGTTTACGGGGGCACTGTCGTCGGATTCCATCGCCTATGCGCTGTCGGTGCTCGGCGCCATGTTCCGCTGGCTGATCGAGCAACGTTATGTGCTGGCCAATCCGTTCGCGGGTCTCAAGGTGCGTGGTGCGCGCCGCAAGGGCAAACTGGACAGATCCCGGGCCTTTACGACTGGCGAATGGGAGCTGGTACGCACGATCGCCGACGGGCTCGAGTGGTCGTATGGCTGGGCAGTGCCGGCTGCACAGCGCCTGCGATTTCTGCTCGACTTCGGTTACGCGACCGGCCTGCGGGCCGCCGAACTGGTTGGTGTGACACTCGGCGGCATCGAGCATGGCGCACGCGGTGAGCGCTGGCTTCACCTCACGGGTAAGGGAGCGAAACCCGGCAAGGTGGTCCTGCCGTCACTCGCAAGCTTCGCGCTGGACCAGTATCTGGCACAACGCGGTTTGCCCGTCACGCCGTCCCGATGGGCACCTGATACGCCGATACTGGGTCACCTCGGCGAGCCGTGCGGCATCACCACGCCGCGCCTGAGGCAGATGCTGCGCCGGTTCTTTAGCGACGCGGCCGATGCCATCGAAGCCGACCATCCACCTCTCGCAGACAAACTGCGACAGGCCACGCCGCACTGGATGAGACACTCGCACGCGACACACGCACTGGCCGGTGGGGCAACGCTCACGACCGTGCGCGATAACCTGCGGCACGCATCGATTTCCACGACCTCGGTCTATCTCGACGACGACGAGGTGCGGCGCACGCAACAGATCGAGCATGTCTTCACGCGACGCTCGCCCGCGTAACGACTCGCCCGCCCTCCCCAAAGCCTCATCTGACAAGGGTTACGGATGGATTTTCCATTTATGGGCGTTGGGCACTTTTAGCCAACTTGCAGCCACGTCGACAACGATCCAAGGAACTGCCTTGACTAGCAAATATCACACTCTGCATGCACTCAGCAGTCGGCTGCCAGTGCCTGCCCTGACCGCTTTGTTCGACGCCGACTTCGCGATTATCTGGCGGGACTACGCGCGCCGCGCCACCGACATCGCCGGCATTCTGCACACCGTGCAACTGACGGCCGGTGCTTTTCTCGATGATCACATCGGGCGCATCAGCACGCTTGCCGAACTCGAATGGAGCGTAGCGGCGGATGCCCATCTGTTGATGCGATTGCGCGAGTCCGGTTTTGCCGACGATGCGCCGCTAGCGGTGCGTTCCTCGGCAAGCGTCGAAGACGGCGCAACGCATAGCTTCGCCGGGATATTCACCACCCGGCTCGGCGTAAAGGGACTTGGAGCACTGAAAGCGGCAATTCTTGACGTGTGGCGCTCGGGCGTCTCACGCGCGGCGGTGCTGGAACGCGTGCGCGCCGGCAATGCGGGGATGCGCATCGGCATGACTGTCATCGTGCAACGGATGGTCGATGCCCGGCTTGCCGGCGTAGCCTTCAGCCATGACCCGCTGACCGGCGCGGAAACGATCGTGATTGAAACCGTGGAATCGTTGGGTGAGGCGATGGTGTCCGGCGTGGAAAAAGGGGCGTCGGCCCGGCTGACAGGCAATGCCCTGGTCTGTGCGCCCGAACTTGAAAAGCATCGCACGATGCTGCATGCCGTCGCTGCACTGGCGCGTAGCGCAGCCAACGAGATCGGTGCGCCAGCAGATATCGAATGGGCAATGGACGATCAGCAACTCTGGCTGCTGCAAGCTCGGCCGATCACCACGGTGCGCCGGGTAGAAGAACATGGGCCAATGCTCGACTGGGTAGCCCTGTACGCATCGGATGACGATGCACTGCTCGCCTATCGCCCCTTGCCGGACTTTGCCCAATACTTTCGCTCAAAACGCAAACCGCTTGCCAACTTCGCGACCCTGCACAACGTCCCCGCCGGCGCGGCACTGTTGATTCGCGCCAATCGCGAGGGACTTGCCAACACCTCGACGTGTGCGGCACTGCTGGCGCATTTTGAAACGCCGCATGTAGTGGTCGACTTCTCGGATCGCGTGCGCCAGCAGATTCTGCCACGAGCCGCCTTGCTCGATCGCCTGAACGAATTGATCGGCGCCCAGACAAGCCGCTTCGTTGTGCGTGAGTTTGTCACTGGAGAGGCGGGGCTGATCACGCAAGCCTGTACCGACGGCTCGACAACCTGCGAGTGGTCGGAAGATGGCCTGCTCGCGATCAATCGCGGCATTGCCCGTACCGAGCGGGCGCGCCTCACCGATGATGCCGAAGGCGGCCCGCCAGACGCCGCGCTGTTACATCGCGTGACGCATGAAGCGGTGCGCACATTCGGCCCGATTCAGCTCGAATGGGTGCGCGCTGGCGGCCGCTTGCACCTGATTGACTTCTCGCCACTCGCAACATCGATCACGGTCGGCGACGACGACAACCTGCGAGCGATATCGCCAGGATTTGCCGACGGCTTACCGGTCGTGGTCGGAAGCGACCGTAACCTGGAAGAACTGAGCATCTCTGCAACGGTATCCATAAACGCCATCCCCAGTGCGGAATCGCTCGGCCCCGCGCTTGAACGACTTGAACGGCAACTGCGTGAGCATCGCGGCCAGGCGATCGTCGTCTCGCCGCGACCGTACGCGGCGCTGGCCGCCTTGTTGCCTTATGCACGTGGTTTCGTATTCGAACAGGCGTCGATGCTCTGTCATCTGTCGATCCTACTGCGCGAACATGGCATTCCGGCAGTCGAATCCCCCGAACTCTATCGTCTCGGCCTGTCTGGAGAACGTGTCACGTTCTCCAGCACTGCCGGTGCGGGGCAGTCCCGCTAATCCTCATCAGCGAGTATCTCCATGGCCCTTGATCTATCACTGCTGCTATTTGATTCGCGCATACCCGATGACAACGCAGAGTCACCGTTGGCAACGGTAGTCAACATTGAAGCGCCGAGCAGCCGCTGTGGTGACAACGGCCTGTTCTTGCACACTGAAACGATGCGTTGGCGCGAATTGATCACCGGCACGCAAGACACGCTTTCCATAGAGTCGACCCCATTCAATTTCCAGATATTCAATGCAGTGCAACGCCAACAAACACGCACCGCCCGGGCACGAATAAGCGCGCTGGATCCGACGCTCGCATCGGCAACGCTGGTGGTGACGCTCGCACTGGTGCATCATGCAGACCGGGTCAGCGTTTATCACTATGCTCACGAAGGCGAGACCGGTGCGCTGTTTCTGCATCTGCTGGATATTGAACCCTTCGCGCGCGACGCGTGGACCGCATGGTGCGATGTTGCCCAATCCGCCCTCGCCTGCGCGGCGAAGTCGCGTGCCCTGCTTAACGACGATTGTTGGTATTCACGCTGGCGTCCCGATATGGAGTTGGAACGCAAGTTCACGTCGCAGCATATTCCCGACATGTGGCAACTCGCTACCGAACTGCATGCAGCCATCGGTGCGGGTCACATCGACGCCGTAATCCTCGAGCTAGATCGGGATTTCCAGTGCTACGACTACGAATCTCACATCTTTGAAGTCACTGGCGACCCACGCGAAGCCGGCTATATCGCATTCATTCCCCAGGCAAATGGACTGATGGCCGTCAAGCGCAAATGGTTTGTCAAGAACGAGGAATTGCGTCGCGAGGATTTCAATACCGATCACGCAATCGCATTCGATGCGATCGAGCAGCATGCGCGCTCGCTGACCTCCGCACGTCTGCAACGTCTGAAACCGTTCCGGCGCACGCGTTTCGACGTGAACTGCGAATCGCTCGACACAGGCAACGGCTTCGGCATCTATCTCGACATTTGTCGCATGGTCGATGGAAGCGCCTCATTCGCACAAATCGAAGTGGAATATTGCCGTAGCCGCACGCTGAAGGCGTTGCGTGATGTCGAAAGCGATTTCGAACGTATCGCCACGGCCGTACACCAATTCCTTATCGAACGCGGACACCGGTTCCAACACGATCTCTATTCCAAGCTGGATTTCGCCCGCGAGGCAAGTCAGCTCGCCGCTTGACCGGCGTGAACGCCAAGGAATGTCGATGACACCCAATTCTGTTGCAATACCCGTAGTTTTATTCGGCGATTGGAAAATCCGGCATCAGGAACCGCTTGGACCTGCGGATCATATCCTGCATGCTGTCGACGCCAGTGACCTGCCCCGCGGCGCCATGACCGTCACTGCCGATCTGCGCGGCATGCGCCGGCTGCGCGCCAGTTGGAACGGTGACACTCGGGAAACGTCAACCGCCGCCGCGTCGATGGCATGCGCCAATTTCACGGCACAACAGGTTCCGCTCGCCATCGCAATGCTATGCGCGGACAACGTTCAGATTACGCATCTCGTAACACGGATCGACCTGCATCGCGTGGTGTTCGTGCAGCCAACGCGGCCGATAGCGCTGCTGCCTGCCACCGCTTCTCTGGCGCAGGCACTTGTGCTTGCCTTCGAGGTGAACTATCTCGAAATAAACAATTGGGAATGCCGCTATGCATACAGCAACGATACGTTCATCGAGCACTTCGAGCTCGATGCGGCCATCGATGCGCGCACGGTTGGAGAAGCTTGGTACGATGCGGTGGACTGTCGCCAATTCGCTTCGTTTGTCACGCAAAGCGGAGACGAATTCCAGCTATGGGACCATGACGTCACGGTGTGCCGCGCAATCCCGACCGGCTATGTCCACGCCGAGCACTGGAGCCGCAAGCGCAAAAACACCGTCAACGAGCCTCTTGCACAGCTACGCTGTATCGGTGTGCCCGGCACCACATTGCCAACGACGTTCGAAGCTCATATCGTGCCCCCTGTAATCGATGCTATCGCCGCGACAGTGGACGTGCCGCTTCAGACGCTTGGAGAGTACCGACGGATTGCGTTCTCGACAGCATGTGAATCAGTCGAAACAGGTCATATTTTTACGGTCATGTTCGAGACGTGCGTGCCGCGAGATGGCGTCGGCGCTCGCACGACACGGGGTCATGTCAGCTTTGTGAAAACACGCGGCAAGTGCGACACGGCAATCAATGCCGAACTTCTCACACTTGCGCGACACGTGCGGACGTTCCTCCATGCGCAGCAACTTGACTGTCTGCCCGCCCGCCCGGCGTTTGCTTTCCTGCAAGCCGCCCCACGTCATTCCACTCCATGAGGTCAGCCATGCCGACTGCCACGTTGTCCAACGGGCGTTACACCATTGCGTTATCCCTTTACGGCACCGACCCCGCGTTGGCGACGCGGTTGCGTCACTTCCTTACACCTTATTTCAGCGACGTCGGTGGCGATATTCCTGAAATCGACCTACGGCTGTCGCTGCATGACGCATCCGCGTTCGAACAGCGCTGGATCGATGCCTGCGTCAGCCAGGTGACAATCCGCGAAACCGATGCGCCCGGATTCACGCTGCGCGTGCTGACCAATCAGGGCGCGCCACTGCAATACGCCTGGGATGCCAATCTGCGCGTCGGCTACAGGATCGATAAGTCGCGACGCAGCGTTGATTTTTATGGCGAACAGAACGCTTTCATTCACCTGATCGAACTAGTTCGCTATTATGGGCTATTGGTGGAGCAGGCCAAAGGCAGTGCGATCATGCATGCATCCGCCGTCGTCGAGCGTCATGCCGGTAACGTGATCGCGATTGGGGGTGTCAAAGGCGCAGGCAAGACCACGACGATGCTCGACCTCGTGCAGTCCGGTGACTACCTCTACTTTTCCGGCGACAAGCTGCTGCTCGACATGGTCGATGGGCGGATTCGCGCGCGTGGATGGCCAGACTATCCACATATTGGCATCGGCACCTTGCGCTCGCATCCGCGTTTGGCTGAACGATTGGGTCTCGGTGCGGTGGCCGCCGACCACACAATCGCCGACACGGCGAAGCGGCTATGCGTACCGGAAACCATGCGTGCGGCGCTGGACGCCTGGCCTAGCGGCAGCGGTTTGCTATCGACGGTGATCCTGCCGGATGTGTCCGCGCCCGGCACGCTACGTACGCAGTCGCTCGACGCCACGACCATAGAACAGGCATTGCAGGCGCCGGGCCTGTTCGAATGGCCACATCGCTTCATCACCTCCACCTGGCATCGACTACTCGACCCCGCTTACGGCGCACTCACCGATACCGTGCCTCCAGCGCTCGTGGCTGCGCTAGAACAGGTCGAGTGGCTGAGCCGGACGGGCATCCCACGGCAATCCGTCACTGCTTGACGAGGAGAAATCGATGCCATCCACGTCACGACTCCGACTTGCCCTGGTCGCGCCAAGCGGGTCCGGAAAAAGCACCACGGCCCAGCTGTTGAAGCTGCATTTCGAGCGTGCGGGCAAACGCGTCGAGATACTCAAGCTGGCCGCACCGCTCTACGCTATACAGCGCATGTTCTACGAAGAAGCGTGCCGGAACCTGCCCGATGGTGCGCAGGACCAGTATCTGCTTGAGCACATCGCCACGGAACTGCGGGCGCTCGATCGACTGTCACTGGTGAAAAACTTTGCGAGACGTCTCATGCAGTCGGACGCAGACGTGGTGATCAATGACGATCTGCGAGATGACGCGACTGACTGGCCGTATTTGCGCCAACATGGTTTCGATGTCGTCAAGATCGTGGCTGATCCCGCTATCCGGTCGGCACGACTGACCGGACGGGCGGACCTGTCCGTGGTCGAGAAAAGTCCACTCGATTTGCAAATGCAACGCATTCGTGCGGACTACGCCTTGCCCAACAATGGATCAATCGAAGCACTGACGGCGCACGTCAACGCGTTCGCAGACTGGGTGCTCGGCCTCACCAACCGGGCTGCAGCATGACCCACGCCACGCGACTCATCTGGCTTTTGGTCGATGGCTTATCGTGGCGGTTGGTCGAACTGCGCGCTGGCAAGCGTACGCACTCGACGCTGACACGCAGCCTTCGAGCGCACGCACCGCGACGTGCGATCCCGTTGGCACCGTTGGCACCAAACTGTCAGACACCGCCTTCGCTATTCTCGATATTCAGCGGCGTCAATGCCCAACGGCACGGTCTCACGGGATATCTGTTACCTGCACCCTTGCCTGGCGATCCATTGCGGGTCGTGAATACTTTTGCTGTCTGGCCCCGCGATATCCCCATGATATGGGACCGCTGGGCCGAGGCGCAAACCCGCTTCCGCCTTTGTGCGATACCGTTCACCCAACCAGACCGACTCGGAGAGGCACTGTTGGGGCAGACACGTGTTTATGAGGGACTCACCGTCTCGCCCGAAGTTATCAGCAACGGGGAGCGTCTGTCCATGCTGCCGCTCGGCCTGGATTTCCTCGTCGAGGCAAGACAAGATGGGGTAATGCTACAGGGCGTCTCACCAGATGGGGCGATCTCGCAGTGGATCGCACTCGATCGCACCGAGCACCTGCCGATATCAGCGCACGTGCGACATGGCAACGCCTTCCCTGCGGTCGCGGTGCGTGCGGTGCGCATCGAAGGCGAGATCAAGCTGATCAGTTTCGGGTATTGCACTGTCGACGCACGAGGCCTGCCGGACGAAATCGGCACGAGCGCAACGGCCCCCCGCGCGTACATCATAGGCGATCCGGCGCAGCTCTATAAAGACAACCGGTTGGGTCGACGGCTGGATGATGGCGGCGACGGAAATGCAGAACGTCTGCTGCTCACACTGATGCGTGAGGTCCACAACAGCTTTGCGGCCGACATTATCGCCGCCGTACGTGCCGACGATGCTGAATGCGTGATTGGCTATTACCCGGTGATTGATCTATTGTCGCATCATCTACTCAAATACCTCGATCCCTGTCGCGCCGAACTTCCCGCGTCAGGTATCTGCGAAGTACTATTCGACATGGCGCTCGACTGGGTTGACGAACTGATCGATCACTGCGTCGCCGCCGCGCCACAATCGGTGCGCTGCATCGCACACTCGGATCACGGCATGACGCCAGTGCACGACGACCTCTTCCCGAATAGCTTCTTCGAACAGTCGGGCTGGCTGACTTACGACGAGAATGGACGGCCCGATCTTGCGGCCTCGGCAGCGCTCTTCCATCCCGCTGAAAACGGCCTCGTGCTCTTCAACGAATCACGTTTATCAAAGCAAGGCATTGATCCAGACATCGTTACCGCACGCTGGCGTGCCGCGTTACCGCCAAGGCTGCGCGATGGCTGGAACATGTTCGACGGTATCGATACCACGCCTCCGGCGCATGGCTGGAGCGCTAGGCACTACTGGCAAGCCCCGCCTGGCACACGCCTGCGAACCGCGCGCTCGGCGCACCTGCTTCAGCCAAGCCGTAAAGGCGGCGACCACGCAGTGTGGTCGAATAATGCGTGGTTGCAAGGTATTCTCGTAGACGTGGGCAGCGATTCGGTCAGCTTGCCCGATCAGGCAGCGCTGGCCTTGCCCGACATCGCCGCCCTCGTGTCGCAGCCGTTTATCAACCATCTGAGCGAGCGCCATCCTGTTCGCTGGCAGGAGAAGATATGATGCGTTTCGACACCTTGCTGTCCGACATCGACGGCACCCTTCTACACAAAGGCAAGGCGCTGCCTGGCGCCGCCGAAGCATTGAAGCGGATACGCGATACGGGTATGAAGGTTCGCCTCCTCACCAACACCACAGCCAAGGCACCCGCAGTGCTCGCGGCGGAATTGTGCAGCCTGGGCATAGAAGCCGCGGCGGCGGAAATCGAAACAGCCACTACCGCATGCGTCACCTATCTGCAACAGCAAACCGGCCAGCGTTGCCATTTGATCGTACCGCCCGACATTCGGCCCTTGTTCGACGGCGTAATGATAAACGACGAACGGCCGGATATCGTCGTGATCGGCGATATCGGTGATGCGTTCGACTATGCGACGCTCAACCGCGCGTTCCGGATGCTGCGCGATGGGGCGCGGCTCGTCGCATTACAGAAAAATCTATTCTGGTTTGATCGAGACGGCGCGCGACTGGATTGTGGCGCATTCATCGTTGGACTCGAAGCCGCGGCCAGCGTTACGGCACTGGTTACCGGCAAGCCATCACCGGTATTTTTCGAGAACGCACTGCGGCAACTCAACTCGCGGGCGGAACGTACGCTGATAGTCGGAGATGACGTGCTGACCGATATGGCGGGCGCGCGGGCTGTGGGAGCGCATGCATTGCTGGTGAAAACCGGTAAGTTCCAGGAGGCGCTATTGGCGCGGCATCGCGCGCAAGTAGATAGCGTGATCGACAGTTTCGCCGATTTGCCCGGCTGGCTGGCGAGTCTGGCCGCCGTTTGACGAACATGGCGTCGCACCCTTTCAGGAGCATCCTGCAATGACCACCATCGCCCAGATTTCCGATGTTCACGTTCGCCCCAAAGGAGTGTTGTACCAAAATGTCGTCGATTCCAATGCCATGTTAGCCGAGGCCATTGATAGACTTAATCGCCTTACGCCAGCGCCGGACTTTGTCCTGATCACCGGTGATCTGACCGATGAAGGCACCCACGAAGAATACGAGATGTTGCGGGAATTGCTGGCCCCGCTCAAACATCCTTTTGCCGTAATGCCGGGAAATCACGACGATCGTGATAATCTACGTCGCGCTTTTGCCGATCACACATATCTGCCTGTAGAGGGGCCACTGCATTTTGCGCTCGATATCGGTGACGTGCGCTTGCTCGCCCTTGACACATCCGTGCCGGAGTTACATCACGGCGAACTGGATCACAGCGATCTTGCCTGGCTTGGTCGTGAACTTGATCTCTGCAGCGATCGACCCGCACTTGTCGCGATGCATCATCCGCCATTCGCGACCGGCATTCCCTATCTTGATCTGTACGGACTACATGACGCCGAGCGATTCGAACACGTGATCGCCATGCATCCGCACGTGGACCGCGTGATCGCGGGTCACGTTCATCGCCTGATGCAAACGCGACTCGGCGGTGTGCCGGTCATCACCTGTCCAAGTACCGTTACGCAAATCGCCCTGCGTACCGAACCGGATGCGGAGCCAGCGTCTTATCTGGAGCCAGCAGGCTACATGTTGCACAGATGGGTGAAGGGAAAGCCCGCCATTTCTCATTTGAGCTACATCGGTCGTTTCGAAGGACCCTATCCATTCGCTTGATCGTTTTCCCAGCAGACATGGTGTCTTGTGAGAAAGCCGCAAGCATTCAGGAACACCACCGTTGCGCCAGTTGGAGGCAATCCATGGTTGGTTTGTCACGGATGGCTTGAGCAATGTGATGCT
Organism: Robbsia andropogonis; assembly: GCF_034047095.1. Lineage (NCBI taxonomy): Bacteria > Pseudomonadati > Pseudomonadota > Betaproteobacteria > Burkholderiales > Burkholderiaceae > Robbsia > Robbsia andropogonis. The sequence continues at coordinate 761,602 of NZ_CP139166.1, forward strand.
GGCGGTGGTGAAATTTGTGGAGGTATGTTTTAATGTATGCTTAAGTTTGTCTGTTAGTTGCAATATAAGTGCTTATGTTTAGGTCTTTTCAAATTTGATTACGACATGCGGAACATCGGCACGCGTCCCGCATACATATCTCGTCGTGAAACGTCAGGCCCAGAGGCCCTGCCCGACGCTTGATCGCAAGTTTCAGCGTTACGGCACATGCTTTGCCACTACATTTTTTCTGCCGCCACTTTCACGCCCAAACCAATAAACAAAACGCCCAGTGCTTTGGTAAGCCATACTGAAATCGTCGGACTTCTGCGCAACGTTACCGTCAGTCTTGCCGCCAAGAATACGTACGTCATGCTCGTGAGAATACCCACCATATTGCCGGAGATGCCAAGCGCAATAATGTGCAGCACGGCTTTCGGATCATGCGGCTCAATAAACTGAGGCAGAAAAGCGAGAAAAAAGAGCGCTACCTTGGGATTCAACACATCGCTCAAAAAACCCTGAAGAAACGATCGCCGTAAACTTTGCTTTTCCGGTTGAACATCGAAAAGTGTGATTCGCCCTTTCGCGCGCAACACACCAAAACCAATGTAAAAGAGATATCCCGCACCAACCCATTTCACAACCGTGAAGGCCGTGGCCGTGGCCAGGACAATCGCGGAGAGCCCGGTGGCAGCGCAGAAAAGGTGAACATATGCGCCAAGGTTGATGCCTACGGCGGTGTACAAACCGGCCTTGCGCCCCTGCGCGATGGTACGTCCCAAAAGTAGCAGCATGTCAGGGCCTGGGACGAGGCATAAGATCAGGCTAGCGATTAGAAACAGTAAGTACGTATGGAAGCCCATTTTGACCTTCTATTCTGAGATATGTACCATCCTCTGTACCCGGCAAGATAACAGTCTAGCTTTTCAAAATGAGGCGGGACATCTCGAAAGATTACGGTTCAATGTCGCATTGGTTGCGCGGCCTTCCCCCTACCTCGAGTCGGGAGCATTCACAATGCGTGGTTGTAGCGCTCTCACTGCTGTTAACAATCTGGTACGCATAGACACCGCGTGCACCATTCGGAAGTTGAAACTTTAGCGAATTCTCGGTGGCCTGGGTCGGCGTGATATCCACCCATCCGCTATTGGCGTTGCTGCTCCCATCCAACGGGCCGGCCACCGCGGTATCGTTGATCCGAGTGAGACGTGCCGTAGCAGCAGGACCGATATTGCCACCGCTGACTACCACCGTTTCGTTCGGTTGCACTGGCTGCGATGTCCAGAAAGACATCGCAGCCCCGTTGGAATCGGCAGAAAAAACGGTGCCGGACCAACAGACGAACAAACATGGCATTGCCGCCTGCAAGAATGTGACGAACGGGTTTCTACCGGACATTACATTACCTCGTTGAAACAAGCACACCGTCGATCTACAGGATGCCAAAATACGCCTACCAATCAGCGTCGAATCACAATGACGCGATAAAGATAAAAAATGCAAAAGCGCAAAATCGTGAACATACTGAAGCTGCGTATGACTAACTTTTTTTCACCATCCAGATGTCATTGCACCGAAACATCGATAGTCGAGAATGATTGAATAGCGGAAGTTTGCTGCGCTACAACGCGGCGTGCTTGAAACGAGGTGTATTGCCGGACGGCTCACATGCCATCCCGTGTGTGAAAATACAGACTATGCAGAACTACACGCTATGAGAGAAGGTCTCTGGCGACTCCGATATATGCGGCGTGCACGACATCTTAATGGTGACCACTGACAGGTTGCAAGGCATGGAACACCCTAGGCGTGGTACGACCACTCTCTTTGAATAGTGCATCCAGACCGCGCTATCTAGACATATGGATGTCATCGTTGACTTATACAGTACGGGACATTGATTACACGTTCCGCAGACGATAGACAAGGCACACGCCTTGATATTGGCAGGCCTGGAGAAGTGTGGTCCCGATCGATCATGTCTCGCCGCAGCGGAGCGCTGGCCCAGAAATGTAACAATGCGGCAGGCGCTGTTGCTCCGCGCCACCGCCACCCTACTAATGCCTTTCATTGCCTCGACCATGAACGATCTGGAACGTCTACACCCGAAAATTGCGGAAACGGTCGTCAGCGCAAGTGCGCGCCTGCGCGAGGCATGCATCGGGCGGCGCTGCGAAATCCTCTCCGACAGCGTTATCGAATACGCATCGCTCGGTGACTACTCCTACATCGGCGAGCGTTGCATCGTCTCCGATGCCGAAATCGGCCGTTTCTGTGCGATAGCGGCGAACGTGCGTATAGGCGCGCCGAACCACCCTACAGACCGGGTATCGCAGCATCGTTTCACCTACTGTCCCGAATACTATTTCGATGACGCAGTACGCGACGCCGATTTTTTCAGCTCACGCCATCGCGATCGGGTCGTGATCGGCAATGACGTCTGGATCGGCCATGGTGTCATCGTGCTACCCGGCGTTACCGTCAGTGACGGTGCGGTGCTTGCCGCCGGCGCGGTTGTGAGTCGTGACGTCGCGCCATATACGATCGTAGGAGGTATTCCAGCCCGAAAGATCCGGGAGCGCTTCCCTCCCGATATTGCGCGCCAGTTGCAAGCACTTGCCTGGTGGAACTGGACAGATGACATGATAAGGGAGCGGCTTGCCGATTTTCAGCATATGGATATCGAGACTTTCTGCGCTGCGTGGCGCTAACTGTCACCTGACCACCTGCTACGGAACATCGTTGCCAACGAACCTCAGCGCACCTCTGCCTTATTTGCACGTTGCTGATGCAGCTTCGCCAACGCGCTCATCGCAATCAACAGCAGCGTGCCCACGATCAGTACTGAAGCCGCCGCGGTGATGATTGGCGTAACGTTTTCGCGCAGGCTTTGAAACATCTGCAGCGCCAGTGTCCACTGATTGGGGCCGGCGACAAACAACGTGACCACAACTTCATCCAGCGACGTCGCAAAAGCAAATACGGCACCGGAAGCGATCCCGGGCATCGCTAATGGTAGCAATACATACCAAAATGTCTTGAATCGCCCCGCGCCGAGACTGCCCGCAGCACGCTCCATTGATCGGTCGATTGCGGAAAGCGCGCCGAGCACATTCACCAGCACGAACGGCAGTGCGAGCACGGTATGCGCCACCACCACGCCCGCATAAGTACTTGCGATGCCCAGCCTGCCGAACACAATCTGCATACCGACACCAAGCACCACCGCAGGCACGACCATCGGCAGAAGAAACAGTGTCTTTGCCGTTCCGGCAAACGGCAAGTGCTTCGCACGCAGACCCAGCGCAGCCAATGTACCAAGCACCGTTGCAAGCAAGGTCGAACCCGCTCCTACTGTCAGACTATTGACGATTGATCGCGCCCAGGCATCGCTTTCCCACAAAGCCTCGAACCAACGGAACGAAAACGCATGGATCGGATAGGTTAAAAAAGTATTCGACGTAAACGCAAGGGGTAAGATCGCCAGCATCGGCCCGATAAGGAAGACCATGACCACCATCGCGAACGCCGTTGCAAGCACCTTTTTCATATCCGTTTCACTCCCCCATCAACGCGTTCGCCTTCGAGACCTTTACGTAGCCCGCGTAGAACACCATCGTTACCGCCAGCAGTATCACGCTGAGCGCGGCTGCCCGCCCCCAATCGGCCGTGCCGGTCGCATAAAATGCGATTACCGAACTGATCATCTGGTCGCTCGCGCTCCCTACCAAGGTCGGCGTGATGTAATAACCGATCGCGGACATGAACACAAGCAGAGCGCCTGACACGATCCCGGACAGGATCAACGGCAGCAAAACCCGCACGAACGCCGACACCGGGCGCGCGCCAAGCGAGGACGCCGCACGCATCAGGTTCGGGGGCACAGCACGCGCGGCGCTGAATACCGGTAGCACCATGAAAGGCAGTAATACCTGGGACATCGCCAAAAGCACGCCGGTCCGGTTATAGATGAGTTGCAGCGGTTTCGTGATGGCGTCCATCGTGATCAGGAAGTCATTCACCACACCATGCTGCTGCAGGATCACGACCCATGCGGCGGAACGAACAAGCAACGAAGTCCACAACGGAATCAGTACCATCGTCAACATCAGACGACGACGCCATCCTGTCGTCGCCGCGGCGATGATGCCGTAAGGCACGCCTAGCACAACGCAGACCAGCGTGACGACGAACGACACCAGGAAAGTCCGCCCGATAATCGCGCGATTCGCCGATATGCCTTCTGGCAACGACACAATATGCCCATCGGCATCCCGATGCATATCGATTGCTGCAAGCAGATTCGCGTCCGTCAGCACATGCGCATCCCGCTTGATCGTGCGCCAGTAGGTCAGGTCCGCCCAACGCGCGTCTATATCGTCCAGGGCGGGCGCCGATGCCCCACTGCCCGACATCCGCTGCGTCTTCGACATCAGACTACGAAAACCGGGGTGATCGGCATTCAACTGCCGTACCGCACCACCGAACTGCTCGCGTTTGTCTTCACCCCATGCCGTATCGGCAAGTAACGCGCGACGGACTGCATCCGGCACCGCGGACTTTCCGTCCCATGCGGCGATCGCCGCGCTGGTCCGGGGCATGCCCACTTTCACGGCATCGTTATAGACGGCCGTCTTCAATACGTGATACAGCGGCAAGACAAAGAAAACGCACAGAAATATGGCAAGCGGCAGCATCAAGGCAAGCGAACGCAAGGATGCAGGCCCGTTAATCCATCGAAGACGGTGACGCATGCCTTTCTCTCCGGGCGCACCGGACGGTCCTTTCTGGCGCACGCGATCGTGACCGTCTCGCGGCTCCGGTGCGGCAATCTGTCCGGAATAGCTGCGGGTCTGCCTCATCGCGGCACCAATGCGCAAGCATGCGGCGCGAAGCTGAACTGGGTTGACTGTCCAATTTCCAATACGGCGGTATCATTCGCCAACCGCGCCGCCAGGCGGCTCTCGCCACGGCGTAGATGTACGCGCGTGTGGTCGCCCTGGAACACAATGTCCTCGACGATCGCATCCAGCGCGTTCCCGCCCGCCCCGCCGCCTAGCACGATCGATTCCGGGCGCACCGACAGCACAATGTCGACGCCGTTACGGAATGTCCGATCGGCGGTACCCTGAACCGATGTCCCGTCGTCAAGTGTAATGGTCGTATAGTGGTCGTCACTCCCGGTGACGGTGCCGTGCATCAGATTCGTCTCGCCGATAAACTGCGCGACAAAACGCGTCTTGGGACGCGCGTAGATGCGCTCCGGGGAGTCGATCTGCTCGATCTTCCCGGCGTTGAACACCGCAATACGATCCGACATCGTGATGGCTTCATTCTGGTCATGGGTGACAAAGACCGCCGTCAATCCAAGCGATCTGTGCAACTCGCGCAGTTCGAGCTGCATATGCTCGCGTAACTGTTTATCCAAGGCACCGAGCGGCTCATCCATCAGCACGACTTCCGGCTCGAAGACCAGGGCCCGCGCCAGCGCGATACGTTGCTGCTGACCGCCTGACAACTGCGCCGGCTTGCGTGCACTCGCGGTGGACAACTTCACCATATCCAACGCACGCGCAACGCGAACCTTGACCTCCGACCGGGGTAAGCCACGCATCTTCAGCGGAAACGCGATATTGTCGGCCACGCTCATGTGCGGAAACAACGCGTAATTCTGAAATACCACTCCCATGTTTCGCGCATGCGCGGGCAAATGATCGACACGCTTGCCATCCACCAGGATTCGACCTCCGCTGGGCATCTCGAAACCCGCCAGCATCATCAGCATCGTCGTTTTCCCCGAGCCTGAGGGGCCGAGTAAACTGACGAACTCGCCCCGCTCGATCTCCAGGTTCAGGCCGTTGATGACGTCGACGTCTCCATAGCGCTTGGAGACCGAATCGAAGGTAATAAACGCACTCATGCCAAATCTCCTGCATCCCGTGTTCTGGGTTGGCCCGGCACGTACAGCACGTCGGGCCCCTTAGATACACCAGCTTTCGTGGACGACGACGTCGTCGTACCAGATACTTACCGGGCAAGCCAGGCGTTGAAGCGCTGCGTCAGCGGCCCTACATTGTCGGTCCAGAAATCCGCATCAAGTGAAATTGATCCAGCCTGGTTCTGCGGTGCAGTTGGCAATTCCGCCGCGTACTTTGCTGGAACCAGTGCCTGTGCCTTCACATTCGTCATACCGTAGGCAATGTACTGTGGCAATTTCGCCTGCACTTCGGGACGACTCGCATAGGCGATAAACTTCATTGCATCGGCCTTGTTCGGCGAACCCTTCAGGATCACCCAAGAATCCACCGCGGAGATGCTTCCCGGAAACACGAATTTGAAGTTGCGATTGTCGCTACGGTTGATACCGGTGATTCGCCCGTTATAGGCCGCGGTCATTACCACCTGCCCCGACGCCAGCAGTTGCAGCGGCACCGCGCCCGCATCCCACCAGATGATGTTCGATTTCAACTGGTCGAGCTTCTTGAATGCCCGATCGACGCCTGCTGGCGTTGCAAGCACCTTGTAGACATCCTTTGGCGCCACGCCATCCGCCATCAAAGCAAACTCGAGCGTGTATTTAGGACCTTTGCGCAGTGCACGTTTGCCAGGGAATTTTTTTGTATCCCAAAAATCGGCCCAGCTCTTCGGCCCATTTTTCAGGACATTGCCATCGTAAGACAAACCGGTCGACCACACCATCGTGCCCACACCGCATTCACTGACTGCCGCCGGGATGAAATTCTCTTTGCCGCCTAATTGCGTCCAGTCGAGTTTTTCGAACAGGCCGTCATCGCAACCTTGTCCGAGATCTTCCGATTCGACTTCTACTACATCCCAATTCGGCACGCCGGCTTTGAGCTTGGCCTGGATGACGCCAATGCCGCCGTCCCAACTTTGATCAAGCACCGGCTTACCGAGTATTTTCTCGAAAGGCTTGAAATCGATCTCGCGCTGCGCATCCTGAAAATTGCCGCCCCACGACACTACCGTGAGATCCCGTGCGTGCGCTGCCGAGAATCCCCCCATGGCCATACCGACAAGCAAAAGACTTACGAGACGTTTCAATTTAAACTCCGCGATCAAGGGTATGTGGATTTGTCTATGCAATTTCATTTCGCACTCCTGTCCTTACGATCTTGAAATTCGATCGTGTGACCAGGATGCGATCACCTGACAGCACTACGCTGGATGGGGAATATTTGTCACCAAAACACCAATGTCAAGTTTTTTTGCACACATGGATGTTAAACAATCCACCTCGCTCGAACCGGACACTAGGATGTCCCTGACATGCCAGGTACTGCAATAGGAACTAGCTGCGCGCGGATAGCAACCGCGGTACGGCGCGTTTGAATGCCATCAATATCTGGTCGACAACATCCTCGTCGTGGGCAAAAGACAGATAAAGACGGCCATAGGGTGAAGGCATCAGTAACAGCCCTTCTCGACGTAACTGGTGATGCAACGCCAGCGACACGACCGGATCGGCCATGACGTGCGCCTCCTCGTAAGTCATTGGCGCATGGTCGCCGAACCATATCCCGAAAACATTGCCATAACCACTGGTGATGGCCTTCATGCCATGATGCGCGAAACAACCTACGATGCTCTCTCGCAATGCGTCCCCGCGTGCACGCAGCGCTGCATAGTCGCATTGGGCCAGCAACGGCAAGGTTGCCTGAACGGCAGCACACGCTACCGGATTGCCACTGTAGGTGCCACCGCGCAGCGCCCGGCCCTGCTCCGCCATCCGCATGACGTCTGCCTTGCCTGCGACGGCAGCCACCGCGATGCCGCTACCGATGGCCTTGCCGAGACTTGCCAGATCCGGCTCAAGGCCATACCAATGCGACGCCAATCCCGCATGCAGGCGGAAGCCCATCAACACCTCATCGCTAATCAACAAAGCACCGTGCCGATGAGCGACGTCTTGCAGATGCGCAAGATAGCCGGGACGTGCCACGATACAACCGGCGTTCGCCAGCATTGGTTCCACAATCACAGCGGCAATATCGTCGTACTCGGCAAAAACCGTATCGATATCGTCGGGATCGTTGAAGCGTGTCAGAATAGCGTGCTCGGTTGCCGGACGCGATCTATCGGTGAAAAGGGCCTCCGCCGCCCCCACATTTCCAAGAACAACACCGTCCAGCCAACCATCGAATCCGGCCGCCATCTTGATAATCCGTTTTTTGCCTGTCGCGGCGCGGGCGATACGGATCGCAAGATGGACGGCTTCACTGCCGGAATTCGTGAAGATAATCTTGTCCAGCGCCCCCGTATGCCGAGCGATCACAGAGGCGGCCGCCTCCTCGGCGGGGTGATTGACCGAGGGCATCGGATTGACAGTCAAGGCTGCGCGGACCGGTTCCATGACAGCCTGTGGGGCGTGCCCGAGCATGGTTGCGCCAAAGCCCAGCACCGTATCGACGAATCGCCGTCCGGTGCCATCCCACATATGTGCGCCCTGACTGCGAACGATGTCCAGGGGCTTACCGTCCTCGGAGGGAAAACCCCGGGCGGAACTCGATACGTCGCCTACGAGATGTCCCACGCGCATGTCCCTTTAGAACGTCGGCGGCGAGGCGGCACTGACGACCTCGCATACTTCATCGAACGGGTTGTACATCCGATGAGGAAGGCGGCTGTCGAAATAATACGCTTCGCCTGCTCCCACGCATTGCTCCTCGCTTCCCACGACCACCATCAGTCGTCCTTTTACCACCATCCCGCACTCTTCCGCCTCATGCGAATAGGCTTCGCCCGTATCGGCACCCGGCGCATAGCGCTCATGCAGCATCATGATGGCCTTGCCTTTCAGGTCATATCCCACCTGCCGATAGGAAAGCTTCTGGCCGTCGGCCAACTCCACCAGATCTGTCGCCGCGAAAAAGATCTGCTCCTCGCTCTTTCCCTCGGCCTGCGCAAAAAAAGCGCTCAAGGGCATGTTCATGACGTCCAATATCCGCTTCATCGAACCAATCGACGGACTGACCTTGTTCGATTCGATTTGCGCAATCGTGCTATGTGTCAATCCCGCCGCCTCGGCAAGGCCGCGGATACTCAGCTTCATCTGGAGCCGCAGTTCCTTCAACCGCTGACCAATATCCAATTGGCGAAGCGCCGGATCGGGCAAGGCGGCAATGCGATCGGACGCTTCCGTGTTTTTGGCATTCTTCTTTTGCTGCTTTACGATAACCTGACCTGGCATGCTCTTGCTCCGCAGCGGCCGTCGACGGCACGGCAACTGGCGCGTCCTCTTTCATCATCCAAAGTGGATAGTTTAACAGCCGCTCTGGATGAAAAATAATATCAACGGACAGTTTTCTTTCCACGCTTGCAATACTGGTCGAGGACAGATGCCAGCGTGTCGAATGCAGGGCGAACCTGCTCGTCGGGTACGCAAGCATAGCCGAGCAGCCATCCGGACTGGGCACGGGAGGGCTCGGAGAAATAACGGGAAAGCGGCCGCACGAGGATGCCACGCGCCAAAGCCGCGGCCGTTACGGCAGTGTCGTCGATGTCGGCTGACCATTGCGCGACCAGGTGCAGACCGGCGTCGCTGCCTGTCAGCGTCATGTCATGACCGTAGCGGTTTGTGATCGCGTCGAGCAGGATTTGCCGGCGATGACCGTAAAGCGCACGCATCTTTCGAATATGCGAGGCGAAATGTCCTTCCGCGATGAATTCCGCAAGCACCGCCTGCTGCATCAGTTGCCCTTCACGATACAGCTCGGAACTGGCCACGGCGAAGGCATCCGCATAAGCCTGGGGCACTACGACATAACCGATCCGCAATCCCGGAAATAGCGTCTTGCCAAAGCTTCCTACGTAGATCACCCGCCCCGCGTTGTCCAGGCCTTGCAACGACGCGAGCGGGCGGCTGCCATAGCGGAATTCGCTATCGTAGTCGTCCTCGATCACCCAGCATTGATGCTGCCGTGCATATTCGAGCAGCATCCGCCGGCGCGCCAGGCTCATGACGCTGCCCATCGGATACTGATGCGACGGCGTCACCAGAATCAATTTCGGCGGCACGGACAGATCGGTGGGAGAAGGCGCCATGCCCTCGCCATCTACCGGGATGGCGTGCGTATCCAGGCCGCAGGCGTGCATTACGCTGCGGACGCCCCAATATCCCGGTTCCTCTGTCCAGACGACATCGCCGGGATCCGATAGCAGCCGCGCCGTCAGATCAACCGATTGGTGGATGCCCGTCGTGATGATGATCTGTTCTGGCCTGCATTGCACCATACGCGCAGCCCCCAGATAGTCGGCCAACGCGCGCCGTAGCGCGGGCAAGCCGCCGCCCGATGCATACGTCAGCAAATCGGGCGACATCTTGCGCCAGTACTTGTTTTGCAAGCGGGTCCACACATGCCCCGGAAACCGCGACACGTCGGGCACGCCCGGCATGAACGCACCCCATTGACGATTCGATGCGCCCGCCTCGTCGATCAAGCGTCTACCGCGGCAAGACAGATCCGAAGGCGCCGCGCCATGATCGACTGCATCCGCGGCATTTGCCGTCACACCATCGATCTGGTCCGGAGAGGTATCAGCGACATAAGTGCCTCGCCCAGTTGCCGCACTGACGTAGCCCTCGAGCGTCAATTGCTCGTACACCTGGGTGACCGTATTACGTCCAAGACCGATCTCTGCCGCCAGCACGCGTGACGACGGCAACCGCGTCCCCGCTTTCAAGGTTTGCGTCAGGATGGCCTGCTGCAACAGGCGGTGCAACTGCCGATACAGCGGCGATCCTTCACGACGGTCGAGACGTTGCACCAGCCACTCGGTCAGCAGTGCCGCCTTCATTCATTGGCTCCTATTTTTATTTTAAAATGGCTCTTTTTAAAAGAGCCATTGCTGATTATATTGCCCATCAATCCGTGCCGACATGCTTTTTTGTCATGCGCCGCCCTTTGCCCAGTTCAGCTTCGACAAGATCATGACTATCAGCAATGCCTCCTTGCACGCCCGTAAAGATGCCGCCACGCCACGTGGCGTTGGCGTGATGTGCGATTTCTACGCCGATCGGGCGTGCAACGCGGAATTATGGGACGTTGAGGGCCGCCGCTTTATCGATTTTGCGGCGGGCATTGCCGTGCTGAACACCGGCCATCGCCATCCGAAGATCGTCGCAGCCATGCGCGCGCAATTGGACCGTTTTACGCATACCGCCTACCAGATCGTGCCCTATGCGTCATACGTGGAATTGGCGGAGCGCATCAACGCGCGCGCGCCAGGCAAGGCTGCGAAGAAAACCGCCTTCTTCACAACAGGCGCCGAAGCGGTGGAGAACGCCGTCAAGATCGCCCGCGTGGCAACCGGGCGGACAGCCGTGATCGCATTCGGAGGCGGTTTTCACGGACGCACCATGTTGGGCATGGCGCTCACTGGAAAAGTGGCCCCGTACAAGATCGGTTTCGGCCCCTTCCCAGGCGATGTGTATCACGTGCCGTTTCCGAATGCGACGGCCGGCATCGACACCGAGGCATCACTTAAGGCATTGCGCTACCTGTTCAAGGCCGATGTCGATCCGCAGCGCGTAGCGGCCATCATTTTCGAGCCTGTGCAAGGCGAAGGCGGTTTCAATCCGGCACCTCCCGAATTCGTGCGCGGCTTGCGCGAAATCTGCGACGCGTACGGCATCTTGCTGATTGCCGATGAGGTGCAAACCGGTTTCGCGCGAACCGGGAAATTGTTCGCGATGCAGCACCATGAGGTCGTACCGGATTTGATCACCATTGCCAAGAGCCTTGCCGGTGGCATGCCACTGTCAGGGGTGGTCGGAAGCGCGGCCATCATGGATGCGGCGGCGCCAGGTGGCCTGGGCGGGACGTATGCCGGTAATCCGCTCGCGGTGGCCGCCGCGCACGCGGTGCTAGACATCATAGATGAAGAGCATCTATGCGAGCGTGCAACCGAGCTCGGAAACCTCTTGGAACAAAAGCTGACGATGCTGAAGGACTGCGTCCCGCACATCGCCGACATTCGCGGCCCGGGCGCAATGATCGCCGTCGAGTTCTGCACCCCTGGCGACGAATACACGCCCGACGCCGCATTTGCAAAACGCGTTCAAGCCGCGGCTTTATCCCAGGGCCTTTTGCTGCTGATCTGCGGCGAACACGCGAACGTGATCCGATTCCTTTTTCCCTTGACCATCGAAAAGGCTGTGTTTGACGAAGCGATGCGCATTCTCGAACGCGTGCTTCCGGACTGTGCTGCCCGATAAGACCCACAGTGCAAGCTGTCGCGGTCGACAGACCGATCTGAGGTCTTAGATTACGGAGATGGCGTGACGCGCGCTCGCGCATCACGCCTAGCTGCTCTCTTTGCGGCACGGCCTTGCATATTGGCTCGCATGGGACGGCCTGGTCGCAAATGTCGAAACAGCACCCATGACCCCCCGTTCACACCCTTTCGCGCTATCAGCTACCCGCGCGGGGTTGGACCCGCTTACCGCTCAACCCATGGCCAGCGACGACAAGAGCGACCGACAAACACAACAGTACATTTGCCCGCGCCTCTCGTGTCCTCACTGGAACGTCATACGCAGACGCTAATATTTCATGTACCTTTTCGTGCTGGTAAGCGATTTCATCTAAGCTAGAGGGCTGCGCCAGGCGACGCGCACCCGTAGCGCACCGCCTGTCCATACATCAATATGCAACCAGTACTGTCCGAAGGTAAAAAAATGGAAACCCTGTCGCTAGATATCGCACAAAAGATTGCTGCCGAGGCGCTCGTCAGTGCACGCAACAATAAGTTTCGGCCGATGGCGGTTGTCGTGCTTGACGAGGCTGGCCTCGTCAAGCTGACTTATCGCGAGGACGGCGCGACCGCCTTACGTATCGACATCGCTCATGGAAAAGCCGCCGCCGCATGGGGCATGGGCGTTGCCTCTCGCACGTTGCTGGAGCGCGCGAAAGAAAACCCGGCGTTTTTCAACGCACTCGCGGCAACGTCCGGCGGGAAGTTCGTGCCGCAGACCGGCGCGATCGTAATCACCTCAGCGAATGGCACGGTGCTCGGCGCAATGGGTGCGAGCGGCGGCACGGGCGACGAAGATGAGCAGATTTGTATCGACGGCGTGCTCGCTGCAGGACTATCGCACCGCTAATCTGCCATTACCAAAAAGGGACTTGGCAACCACATAAGCGCTTATGCGATGCGAGCGCCCCGGCGAGAGGCGATTGCACGGGTACAAGCACACCAAGCATTCAATCGCCTTTACCGCGCTACACACGAACCATTCCATGCGCGGAAGTGAAATGATCGCCATCACGGGTCAGAGCGCACCCGATGCCGTTATGGGCAATCGCCGCTACTGACTCAGCCGCACGAACGCTGGCAATGCGCATAACAAAACTTTAACGCAGCCCTGCAATCGATAGTCAGGCACTATCAATCGATAGCGAGATTCACATTCAATTTGCCATCACTCTCCGATATATTGTCCAGCAGAAGCGATGCGCATGGTATTTCACTGATACGAAACAGGGTATTCGGGCGGAAGCCTCGCACTCAAGCACGCCCGATGGGGACGCGTGAAATTTAACGTAAAACGCGTTGCCGGCTTGCCCTTCCAGCGTCGAAGTCTCACGCTCGAGGGCAGGTAATCGGAACCCATAAATGGTTAACCCGCAAGGAGATGGCAGATGTCAAGCGAAGCGAAATGCCCTTTCAACCATGCCGCTGGCGGCGGCACCACCAACCGTGACTGGTGGCCGAAGCAACTGCGCGTAGACCTGCTCAGCCAGCACTCAGGCAAGGCCAACCCGTTGGACAGCAGCTTCCGCTACGCCGAGGCATTCAAGAGCCTTGACTTGGCGGCTGTGAAGAAGGACCTCGCGGCCCTTATGACCGATTCAAAGGAATGGTGGCCGGCAGACTTCGGCCACTATGGTCCGCTATTTATCCGCATGGCATGGCATAGCGCGGGCACTTATCGCATCGGCGACGGACGCGGTGGCGCCGGGCGCGGCCAGCAACGGTTCGCGCCCCTCAACAGCTGGCCTGACAACGTGAGCCTGGACAAGGCCCGCCGCCTACTCTGGCCGATCAAGCAGAAGTACGGCCAGAAGATATCATGGGCGGATCTGTTGATCCTCACTGGCAACGTTGCGCTGGAGACCATGGGTTTCAAGACCTTTGGCTTCGCGGGCGGGCGCGAGGACACGTGGGAACCGGATCAAGACGTCTACTGGGGTAATGAGAAAACCTGGCTGGGCGGCGATGTGCGCTATGGTAAAGGAGCGACCGGCGAGTACGGCGACGGCGGCGTGATTGTCGCCGATGAAGAAAAGCATGGCGAAGAGGTCAGCCGCGACAACAACGGGCGAATCCTGGAGAATCCGTTGGGTGCCGTGCAGATGGGCCTGATCTACGTCAACCCGGAAGGGCCCGATGGCAACCCGGATCCGCTTGCCGCGGCGCATGACATTCGCGAAACGTTCGCCCGTATGGCCATGAACGACGAAGAGACGGTCGCGCTGATCGCCGGCGGTCATACGTTCGGCAAAACACACGGCGCGGGCCCCGCGGACAACGTCGGCCCCGAACCCGAGGCGGCAGATCTGGAGAACCAGGGGCTGGGCTGGAAGAACAGTTTTGGCACCGGCAAGGGCGGCGACACGATCACCAGCGGCCTGGAAGTCACCTGGACCACCACGCCGACGAAGTGGAGCAACGGTTTCTTCGAGAACCTGTTCAAGTACGAATGGGAACTGACGAAAAGTCCCGCCGGGGCGCATCAATGGGTTGCCAAGGGTGCCGGCGAAATAATCCCGCATGCGCATGATTCGTCGAAGAAACTGCGACCGACGATGCTCACTACCGACCTCGCGTTGCGCTTCGATCCGGCCTACGAGAAAATTTCGAGACGTTTTCTCGACAACCCGGATCAGCTCGCCGATGCCTTCGCACGTGCCTGGTTCAAGCTGACGCACCGCGATATGGGACCACGGACCCGCTATCTCGGGCCGGAAATCCCCGCTGAAGAATTGATCTGGCAGGACCCGATTCCGTCGGTCGATCACCCGCTGGTGAACGAGCAGGACATTGCCGCGCTTAAGCAGAAGGTCCTCGCGTCGGGACTGTCGGTTTCGCAACTCGTATCGGCCGCATGGGCATCTGCATCCACTTTCCGCGGATCGGACAAACGGGGCGGCGCCAATGGCGCACGTATTCGCCTCGCGCCGCAGAAAGATTGGCCGGTGAATCAGCCGGAGCAGCTGGCGAAGGTGCTGACGGTCCTCGAAGACGTCAAGAGCGCGTTCAATAGCGCCCAGGCCGACGGCAAGAAGATTTCGCTGGCGGACCTCATCGTGTTGGGCGGCAGCGCCGCCGTCGAGCAGGCCGCAAAGAACGCCGGTCACCCGGTCAGCGTACCTTTCACGCCAGGTCGCACGGATGCGACCCAGGACCAGACTGATGTCCAATCCGTCGCGGCGCTGGAACCGATTGCCGACGGCTTCCGTAATTACCTAAAGGGCAAATACCGCGCTTCTGCCGAAGCATTGCTGATCGACAGGGCGCAGTTGCTGACATTGACGGCACCGGAGCTAACGGTGTTGATCGGCGGCTTGCGCGTCTTGAACGTTAAAGCAGGCCCGGAATCGCATGGCGTGCTGACCGACCGGCCGGAGACACTGACCAATGACTTCTTCTGTAACTTGCTCGACATGGGTACGGAATGGAAGCCACTCTCATCGGCGCGGGACGTTTTCGAAGGGCGTGATCGTAACACCGGGGAGCGAAAATGGACCGGTACGCGCGTCGACCTGATCTTTGGAGCACATGCCCAACTTCGGGCGATATCGGAAGTCTATGCAAGCGCGGACGCACAGGAAAAATTCATCCGTGACTTCGTTGCGGCATGGACGAAGGTGATGAATCTCGATCGATTCGATCTTGCGTAAGCAGTTTAATTGCTGACAGTGACCATACCGGCTTAAACCATCCCTGCAGGCGCCGGTCACTGCAGCGCCCGGATCATGGATGTCATGTGATCCGGGATGCGGTCACGGTCAACCTGTCTGGCTGAGTACGGATACCCCACCGTCGTAGCGCTTCATGTTGCGCGGCAATAACCGTTTGCATCCGTCACGGCCTATCTCGGGATAGGGTTATTGAGACGACGGAAACGCGACCCAACGGTCATCGCAGCGCGCATGATCTCTTTCATCCAGCATCGATGCGCCCCCTGATGGTGGGGGCCATACACCACCCGCGCCTATCGAAAGTTGTGCATTGGCGATCTCCCAGCGCGCATCCGACGCAAAGTGAACGCCGTCCAGCATGACGCTCATGGGATGGGCCGCGTCGTAGCCACGCATCACCAACGTGCCCGCGTCCCCGATAACGTCATGCAGGACGATATCGCGATAGACCGGTATGGCCCCACCCTGCGCCCTGACATCGTAACGCGTGTCGAAATCGATCGGACGGCGGTTGTCGCGCATGCACACGTGCTCGTACAGCACATCACTCACCTGCCCCCCGCGACTGCCGTCGCTCTTGATTCGCAGGCCCGAGGTGGTTCCATCGAGCGTCAGATCGCGAATCAGAATGCTACTGACGCCGCCGACCGTCTCGCTGCCTATCGACATCCCATGCCCCCAGTAAAAGTGATTGTCGAGCAGCGAGACATGGCGCGTCGCACCGCCACGGCCAGCCTTGATCGCCACGTTGTCGTCGCCGGTGCGAATGAAGTCATGTGCAATGGTGATGTCCTCGGAAGCGCCGGGATCGATGCCGTCCGTGTTGCGCGCATTGGCAGGCGTGTCGATGCGAATGCCCCAAAACGTCGCGCCCTTGACATCGTTCATGGCCACATGAAAATTTGCCGCGTTGCGCAGGGTCACGCGATAGAAAGTGATATCGCGGGCGTGATCGACCTGGATAAGGCGTGGTGCGTTTTGTTTGCCGCCTTCTCTTTGCGCTCGGCGGGCGAGTTGCCACCACGTTTCGACTTGACCGGTCAGCGGCACTCCTCCCTGCCCATCGATCGTGCCGTCACCGACGATACCGCCCCCTCGTGTACGGTCGAACAGGATAAAAGGACGACAACCGTCTCCTCGCGCGTCAATAGTGCCACACCGCCCATCCCGATCGTAATTACGCGGATCGCTACTGGCGGTGAGCACCACGCCTCGGTCAAGCCAGAGTGTCACGCCGGACTTCATGGTGAGTGGGCGACTGAAAAACCGGTTACCTTTGGCATCGGCCAGCAGTCGAACAGCATCACCGTCGGGACAATTGTCGATAGCGGACTGAAGACGGGATGTATCGTCCTTTGGTTCACCAGCGGGGCCCGCGGTAAGCGCGGCGCAAACGTGTGAGGGAAACATCGGTTCAAGCACGGTCCTGCGGTCTTGCGCATGGAGCGAGCGAACGAACGGCACCGAAAATAGAAATAAGGACGCCAAGCCGGCCATCAGGGGGCTGCGCATAACAGACATAGACTTTTCCAACAGGATGAAAAACTTCGTTGTCTGCCCACGATAACGGCGTAAGTGCACTCACGGACAAGTATTGTCATGCTGGCACAACGGAAGTCCGTTCTTCGATCATAGGCCAGAATTGGCTGCGTTACCGGCGTAGGTTCCGGGCAAACGCGCGGTCACCGCATGAGGACGGTCACCATCAGGCCTGAAGCTGAACCGGTGCAATCAGATCGCGTGCGGAATACACGACATTTCTACCATTGCGTTTGGCCGCGTACAACGCCAGATCTGCCGCATTAGTCAATTCAGCAAGCGATGATGGACTTACACGTCGCCCTGTTGCAACGCCGATACTGACGGTGAAATGTGCAATCGCCTCCGTGGGTCCGGCCGATGCACCATGCTCGACTTCGTGACGTATTGCCTCGGCAATCTGCAGCGCTCCCGCTTCATCGGTGTCGGGCAGTACGACGACAAACTCTTCTCCACCGTAACGGGCCACGAAAT
This sequence comes from Robbsia andropogonis, assembly GCF_034047095.1. NCBI lineage: Bacteria > Pseudomonadati > Pseudomonadota > Betaproteobacteria > Burkholderiales > Burkholderiaceae > Robbsia > Robbsia andropogonis. The sequence goes on from NZ_CP139166.1 coordinate 779,544, forward strand.
CGCCGCGGCGACGCACGTGTCGATTGATACACGCGGAGAGGTGCTTCAGAGCGACATCGCCCTGACCGTGACCGTATCGGTCATTGTACTGCTTGAAATTGTCGGCATCTACGAACAGTAGCGACAAGCATCCATCGCTTCGCTGAAGTCGGCTCCACTCGTTTTCGAGCACCTCATCCAGGGCACGGCGATTCTTAAGTCCGGTCAGCGCATCGGTCTGGGTCAGCTCGGTGAGCAGCAATTGCGCCTTTACCTGGTCCCGCATTGCAAACGCGAGTAGCCAGACCGCGGCACAAAACGCCACGCTGACGGCCGATGCGGAGATCCCGACAACCCACGACAACCGCCTCCAGGCGGCCAAGACGTCGTCTTCGGCCGGCGCCACCACTGCTATCAGTGGCGTCCCCGGAACGCGCTGGAACGTATAGAGGCGAAACACGCCGTCGATGGCAGACTTTGACGCATAGAATCCCGAGTCACGATTCAGCATGCGCGGAAACACCGCTGACTTCCTCGGCTCTGCTATCCGATCCATGGGGACTGGCGGATTTCTAGCCACCAGCGTCCCATCGGTCCGTACGACCGCTGTAATGCCATGAGGTCCTACATCCAGTTTTGAAAGCAGTTGGTTGAAATAGTCGACATCAATAGCCTCGATCGCCACCCCGCCGAATGACCCATCGGGGTGATTCACCCTTCTCGTGATAGCAATGGATCGTGCACCTTGTCGCGTCCGCGCCTGATAGACCGGTGACGCATAGAGCCCAACATTCGGCGACTGACGATGAACCGTGAAATAGTCCCGGTCACTGAAATCCCATGTGTGGGTGCTGGAACAGCAACCGTCGATCAAACGACCTTTATCGTCCGTCACGCCCATGCCGGTGACGTACTCGGCAGCCGTCCGGTCGAACAACAGTTCGTGACGCAACGCCGGGTCCATGGATTGAATAGCCGGCTTGTTCAGTGCGACGATCAAACCACGAAGTGCGTTATCCGACGTTTCAATCGTCCGGGCAATATTGCTGACCAGAACCGCGGTAACGTTTTTCGACGTTTCATGAGCATGCTTGACCACAGTATCGCGAGAGGCAAGCAGTGTCATCAGGCTAATTGCCAACCCAACTACTGCCAGAAAACTCCCTAATCCACCAACGATAAACGGATGTCGGCCTGCGAGAACCGCTAGTTTCTTATTAGTAAAAGAATCAAACACGATAGCATTTGCACTAAATACACTCGGTCCAACCATCGTCGTGCCGCAGTCTGGCGAGACCGCCAATTCCCCTACGGAGTAGCGCGAAACAGGGATGCCCGAGTGTCATGGATATCCGATAAGACGGTTTACGACATAAGCGGGGAAAAATATAGGCTCACGCTGCTCATCGGATACTTTATCGTCACGGTAGGAAGGGAGATCGCAGGCGCGTTTATTGTGGGGCGGTGGAACACGCGGGGAACCGACGGCGCATTGCGGGTTACTTGCATGCATTCCTGCCGTGGCAGGGGCGTCGCTGCGCGGCTTATCGCATCGATCCATATGCGGCCAGGCCGCCTACAGGAAAAAGACACGGCTCGCGGGGACCAGATGCATTGCCTCCCTCGCAAAAGCTGATCGCGGCGCCCTCACATCAAGCGTCCAGTCACATCAAACAACCAAAACACGATACTGAACCGTCACATTTGCGCCTTCATGCTGACATGCGCTACCGCACTGAAGCGATGACCGGCACACTGAACGCCCGAACAGCAAAGAGCGGGCAGGCCCCAGAAATCAAAATAGTTAACTGAAATTTCAATTTTATATTCCGTTTTACTAATATTATATTTTCTATTCCTATTTTATGTTTTTAAAAATCCGCGCATATTCGTATGCGCAAAAGAGGGCAATGAGTAAAAAAACCGATTGCCATTGAAAACGGGCAAGCCAGCCACATCTTTTACCAGTGCGGCGCGGCAGACACCCTTCTAATGCAACAACGGCTACGCTTCGGTGCGCTCGATTGAAAGCATGGCAGCAATAGTGCGCTGCAACGTTTCGAACAAGACCGTCCGAGCAGGCGTATTGATATAAAAATGGTCTCCATCCATTCTGTGCCACGAGAACGCGTGTTCCGTATGGCCGTGCCAAGCGGATATCTCGTCGGCATCGACATAAGGATCGCGTTGCCCCGAAAAAACCGTGATCGGTATATCGAGCGGCGCTGTGGCGTGGTGAACGTACGTTTCCGAAAGCGCCAGATCGGCTCTGAGCGCCGGCAAGAAGAATCCCAGCAACGCGGGATTGTCCAGGATCGCCTTCGGGGTGCCGTTAAGCCGCCGCAATTCGTCAACCAACTCCGCATCAGGGAGATCATGCAACGTACGCGCCCGTCGAGAACAATGCGGCGCACGAATTGCGGAGATGAAAAGATGGCGAGGTACCGGCAAACCCTGGGCGATTAACCAGCATGACAACTCATAGCACACCAAGCCTCCCAGGCTATGACCAAAAAACATGAAGGACCCGTTCAATTGCGGTCGAATCGCTTCGCCAAGTGCGGGAATCAATTGCGCGAATCTCGTAAAGGGCGGCTCGGTTATCCTGCCCTCCCGGCCTGGCAACTGTATGGCCGCGATATCGACGCTTGGTGAGAGTGCTTTCTCCCAGTCTCGAAAAGCCGATGGTCCCGCCCCGGAATAAGGGAAACAGAACAACGTCAACCCTGATCCGTTATTGCGAAAATACTTGATCCACTTATTATCCATATTGGTGACTGGCAAAAAGTTCGAATGACTCACATCGAAGAACGTCGACACGTGACACACCATCGTCTGCGCAGCGCGCATGCACAATCAAGGCCCACTGAAACAGCAAACGGAAGTACGGCTCAAGCATCAACGCGATGTTTCCCACATTCTGTGTCAGACATCAAGATTACGGGCATGCCATCGGAGCAGAGCCTCTTCTCCCGATTTTATCAAAACGTGTTGCATGTCCGAGAATGAACAAGGCAAAATCGGGCCGTGTAAATAGCGTCTTCGACATCATCTCTTTATTGCCCGAATGACGCCCCCGTATCATCCGATCAAGCGTACGGGTCAGGCAGCTTCAGTGATCGATCAGAGGAAAACATCGTCATGTACATCAAGCAAGGTGATTTCAACGACCCCCAAGTATTGGGGATACTTCGCTTACACTTGCAAGGCATGTATGCAAACTCTCCTCCCGATAGCGTCTCAGCCCTCGACCTATCGGGCCTGACACGACCTGACATCAGCTTCTTCACAGCATGGGAAGAAGCTGCGTTACTCGGTTGCGGCGCATTGCGCGAACTCACATCGTCGCATGGCGAAATCAAATCGATGAGAACGCTTCCGGCCCATGTTCGAAAAGGTGTCGCATCGTACATGCTGGATCATCTGCTTTCAATCGCACGGACACGCAACTATACGCGCGTGAGCCTTGAAACCGGTTCGGGCGACGCGTTCGAGCCGGCAATCATGCTCTATTCTCGACATGGTTTCGTCAAGGGCGAACGCTTTGGAAGCTATGCGCAAACAGGATTCAACCAATTCTTCCACCTTGACCTTGGCACGACCTAGGTCCACGCCCCCCAAGCCCGCATCCATCGGCGCGCTGCCCGCATGCACGTTGCCGCGCTGGCCGGCAATGTGTCGATGCTTCACCCACCTGTCACCGATTGACTTCACAATCCCGATGCCGGACCGCATGCTCGTTCAGCACGTAACGATTCAGCCCGCATCCATTTGGTATCCGGGCATGCGTATTACGCCAACCGAAAGGACTGACATGTATTATTCCCTCGGCATCGTTTTGTGCAATGTTGCCTTCGCACCCCAGATCAACATCAATCAATGAAACGAATATGAACATTCATCATAAAACCTATTTAACCATACAAATTCACGCACGACCAATGACATTAATTTACGTATTTACTTAAGCAAAACGTGTGTGCTAGACTAATTGCATGAGTCAGTAATTAATTGATAGAAAGTTAAGGGCCCTATCAATCTACATTCGCAATCTTTAGAGTTATCAAGCGATCCATTTCATGCGTAGTGATCATTCGTTTGAATTGTAATATTGCGTTAAATAATATTGGCTAACCTTTCCACCCTTCTCTGAAGAGGTGGATTAAGCTCTGTGCTATCGGGCAAAGATGCGCCCGGGATACAAAGCCACGATGCTTGGTCAAGCTGCATGGCGTATGCCTTAAATCAAATCGTCATCCATGTACGGCGCTTGTGATCCAACAATGGCTACGCAGATAATTGCATCATCTAAAGCTTAGGCTGCGGTTTCGGCCTGATATCCGCGAAATTCGAACATGATAATCGTGTCCACTATCGTGTTTGTCACATATTGCGTTGCTGCGCCTTGTTACCGGTCTGTAGAACGACAGGGCAATTTTCACGCCCCGAGGTTCAAGAATGAAAAGTGGAATGTATTTGTTAGGAAAGATGTAAAGAGATTGTATGTCGCGCATCTTTATTGTTGAAAGTGCTTTTTATTGGACAACCCAATGCTTTATTTCAACTATCGATCCATACCCGAATTCGGCAAATGCAATGCCGAGGAAAAGCATCGCGTTTGGCATTATTCGATGAAAAAAGCCATGCATGGCAAGATTCTATTTTATCAATTACTGTTAATCGTGCTGCTTTCCACGCCGCTGATTTCGATCTCATCAGGCGTCGTGCACGAGCATTTCCCGAACCCGTTGCTCTCGATACCGCTCAGTTATCTGATGGGGGTGATCATTATCTGGCTCGCCATACAGATATCAAAACTCACGCTGCTCAACGTATTACGCAAGGAGGTCGCGCGAACGATGGCGACCTATGGAACGAACGTTCCTCATCTCGAGTCCGGATACTCGTGAATGCAATCGTGAATCTTGACCAACCGAAGGAGTGTCCCATGATCGATAGATCGACGTGGAGCGAACGATACAAAAAAGGACTGGCCGCGATCAAGGCGCTGGAGCCGGACAACGGCGACCTCGTCCTGAACAAGCTGCGAGAGGTCTCACCGGGTTATCACGATATCAATGTAGAGATGTACGGTGATTTCTTCGGCGATGATCGACTATCGATCAAGACGCGTACCTTGATTACGCTGACGACGCTTGCCGCGATCAACGCCTATCCCGGACTGATCGAATTCCACGCGAAGGCAGCGCTCGAGGTCGGGTGGCAGCCTGACGAAATCTTTGCCGCGCTCGAACAGAACTCGCTGTTCGCGGGCTTTCCTTACGCGATCAGTTCGATCTATACCGTACGTGAACTCTTCATCAAGCTCGGTGTAATCGACGCTAGGCCGCGTAGCGAATAACTGCGACAACACATTGCAAGACCGAATAAGGAACCCTGCATGAACATCGTCGGCATATCGGCTCACTATCACGACGCGGCATGCTGCATTCTCGTGAACGGCAAGCTTGTTGCGGCAGCGGAAGAAGAACGGTTCACGCGTCTCAAGCACGATCCGTCCATTCCGCAGCATGCTTTTCGTTACTGCCTTGATGCGGCGGGACTCGATATCACGGATATCGATTGTGTCGCGTATTACGAAGATCCAGTAAAGAAACTCGAACGCCAGCTCTGGATGACACTGCCACATCTGAGCGTCCGACCTGGCCTGTCGTTCCGCAAGCAGGCAGATCCGGCAAACGTGACCCGGGATATCCGTGACGTTCTGGGTTTCGAGGGTCGCATCGAATACTTCGAGCATCACCGCTCCCATGCCGCGTCGGCCTATTATTATTCAGGATTCGACAATGCCGCGGTATTGACAGTGGATGGCGTGGGGGAGTGGAACACGATGTCGTTCGCCCGAGGTCAGGGCAGCGACCTGAACTTGCTTGGCACGGTTGATTTTCCGCATTCGATCGGCTTGCTTTACAGCACGATCACCGCTTATCTCGGTTTCGAGGTCAACGAGGGTGAATACAAGGTCATGGGGCTGGCGCCCTACGGCAAACCGACGCTGGTCGAACCCATGTCCCAATTGGTTCGGCGCAGCGATGGCGGGCATTTCGAGCTGGATCTCCGGTACTTCTCCTTCGTCGGCGAAGACGTGATGTTCAGCGGCGCGCTGGTGTCGCTGTTCGGACGGCCCGCCAGGCAACGAGGCGCGGCGCTGGACCCCTTTCATTATGACGTTGCACGCAGCTTGCAGCATGTTCTCGAAAGTTTGCTGCTCGAGAAGGTCCGCTACCTGCATGCACTGACCCCTTCCGATAACCTGTGTCTCGCAGGCGGCGTGGCGCTTAATTGCGTGGCAAACGGACGGATCCATCGTGAAGGTCCATTCAAGAACGTCTTCGTGCAACCTGCGTCAAACGACTCAGGTTGCGCATTTGGCGCCGCGGCCCTTGGCCACGTCCTGCTGACAGGCGAAGCACCGGACTTGGGAAAGCTCAACCATGTCTACCTCGGCAGTGCCAATTCGGGAAGCGACGTCGCACGCCTTCTGGACAATTCGCCGGCCCACTGGCAATCGTTTACCGGCAAGGAAAATGCCCTTCTCGAAGCAGTCGCATCCCGGCTCGCCGACGGCAAAGTCATTGGCTGGGTCCAAGGATCCATGGAGTTCGGCCCACGTGCACTGGGTGCCCGTTCGATTCTCGCCGATCCACGCGTCCCGGACATGCGCGAACGGATCAACAAGGCCGTCAAGAAGCGGGAGGGATTTCGTCCGTTCGCACCGTCTGTGCTGGCGGCACATGCGTCACGCCATTTCGATATCGATTACCCGTCGCCGTTCATGCTCGAAACGTGCCAGACGCGTTCCGAGCTTGATTTGCCGTCCATCACGCACGTCGACGGATCGGCCCGTGTCCAGACGGTCGATGAATCGATCAGTCCACGCTACGCCAGGTTGATAGAGTGCTTTTATCGGAAAACCGGGTGCCCTTTGTTGTTGAACACGTCCTTCAACCTGAAAGACGAACCTATTGTGCGAACCATCGAAGACGCGCTGATTTGCTTCCTGCGCTCCGCCATCGACTGCCTCGTGATCGAGGATAGGTTGATTGATCGAGACGGTGTGCCGGAAACCTGGCTGAGACGATTTGACAATACGGCGCCAATCGTATCGTCGGGAATCGCGCATAACGTCTACAGTTTCATCTAAGAGTCGAGTACAGTGATGACGAGTTCAGCAACATTGATTCGATTAGCTAAACTAATCAAAGATAACAGCGATGCAACCGAGATCATCGATCTCGTGAAATCGCTTGTATTGTCCGGGACGGCAAGCGCAACGCGGCGCCCTGCAACCGTTGAGGATGCAACGCCGGACGCGATTGGCTGCTGGCAACGCGTGCCGAACAACCCGCAGCGATTCGAGCGCGTCAAGGACCCGCACGGCGTCTGGCGCACGTGGGCCGATGTTGATCGCATCGAACCCGACCCATCGGCACGGCGTGTCATATTCGTTGGTGAATCCGCCGGGCGCGGTTTCTTGTACGATCCTTATCTGACACCGGCGGGCTTGCTACAGAAGCATTTCGATACCGCTACGAACACGCCCGTGCAGGTCGTGGATCTTGCGCGGACGAACATGAGCTTCACCGAAAGCGTCGCCGTGTCGCGTCAGGCCGCGGCGCTGTTCCAGCCAGATGCGCTGGTACTTTTCGTCGGAAACAATTGGTTGTCGGCCGGCGATATCTTCCAGTACGTCGATCTGGTTGCGCTTTCCTCGGCCTTGCGTATCGACGGTTTCGCGGCGTTCGTGGCTCAGCTGGAAAGTGCACTCGATACGCTGGCGTCGCGCCTTGTCGCCACGCTCTCGGAGATTCGCACGTCGTCCGGGACGAAGGTCGTGCTGATCATCCCTGAATTCAATTTACGCGATTGGAAACCCGGTTTCGAGAATGCGCCCCCATTCCTTTCCGGAGAAAATCTCGCGGCATGGGAAGCGCGCCGGATCCAGGCGGAAGCGGCTTTGGATGCCGAAGACCACAACCGCGTCGTGGCACTGGCGGATGAGATGATCGCCTTGGACAATGGCTTCGCGCCGCACAGCCTATGGCTCAAAGGACAAGGGGTTCTCCACGCCTCCGGTGCCGAAAAAGCGCGCATCTGGCTTGAGAAAGCGCGGGACATGGCCGCCATCCTGCCGGTGCCTCAAGCACCCGGCGTACACTCTCGCGCGATCACCGCGATGCGTCGCCTGGCCTACGACGTTGGCATCGGCATCGTGGATCTGCCACAGTGCTTTGCTGAAGCCGACGGCAGTTCCTTGCCGGACCGGAAGTACTTTCTCGACTACTGCCACCTGACCGAACAGGGCATCGATACGTTGGCGCATCATGCGGCACGCGCCGTGGCAGATGCCTGGCATGATGGGAAATCGACCTCGACGCCGACAGCCACCTGGAAGCCAGTCCATGCGCTATCGGCGCGCGCCCGTGCAAGTGCGATGTTCCTTGCCGCGATTCATAACGCCAATTGGGGACAATCCGGCAACATCGTCCGGCATTGGGTCGACCTTGCAATCGACACGGCACCGGACGACGCCCGTCGCTGGTTTCAAAGTTTCCTGAAATTCGAAACGAGCCTGCAACCGCGCTGGACGCATTCCGCATTTGACGAATTGGATATCGCACAAATCGAGCGATATATGGGATTCAAGCTGAATCCCCATCTGGCGGACCACGAATTAAAACGCGCGATGGTCGATGCGCTTCGGCGTCATGGGGACACGGACGCACTCGATACATGGCATGCACTGTTGTTCGACGTCTACCTGCAACCAGGCAGCGCGCAGAATCTGTTACAGCCGCAACACGCCGCACGGCATCACGCAGCGCTCCGCCCATTCCACGAAAACCCGGCCTACTTGCAGTCCGTTTCAGCAACAACCGAGTTCTTCTTCGTCGCGGATGGAGGCCGCGATGGCGTTCTGCGATCCGTGGTCCGCACACCACGCGGCCTTGCCGGTCCGGGGCGTTGTACGGTGAATGTCAACGGCAGCGAGACAGCCACGATCGATGTAGCCAGCACGTGGACACGCGGGAACACCACGATTCCGGCGCATGCATTGAAGCCCGGCGTCAACCGCTTGTCGCTGCATTGGCCCGCGCCCTCTCGCGTCGACGATACGTTGATTGATCGCGCTGCGAGGAATCTGTCGTTGCAACGTGGGCCAGAAGTATTTCACGTGTACGGACAGGTTCACCAACTGACACTGCGGTCCGTGGATTCGGCCGCTTGAATCCGCGAGACCTCTTCGGAGCGCACCATGTCCATGCTGTCCCGTATCATCGCGCTGCCCCCCGTGGCGCGGCTGATTCTGATTTTCCAGCTGCTCATCAATGCCGGCAGCTTCATGGTGATTCCCTATCTTGCCGTCTATGTCGTCAAGGACATCGGACTGTCCGTTGCCTTTGCCGGCGTCTTGCTCACCGTCAAGTCCGCCTGTCAACGTGGATTGATTCTCTATGGTGGCTATGTCGCCGATCGGCACGGGGAGTTCGTGGCGATCGTGTTCGGGAATCTCTTTCGTATCGCCTCCTATGTCGGACTCGCGCTGTTTCGGCAAGACAGCGCGCTCCTCGTCAGCGCGGCAATGCTTGGAGGCAGCGCGGCACTATTCATCCCCGCTTCGAAATCGGTGCTGGCGAAGGTCGTCCACGACGACCAGTTGCACTTCGCCTATGCGACGCGCAATGTATTCAACAACCTCGGCGTCGCAGTGGGCGGCGTCCTGGGCGGCGTACTGATCCGGATGTCTCCCGAAGTCATCTTTCTCGTCGCCGCCGGGATTCAGGCTGCCGTACTGCTGTTCTTCGTGATATCGAGTCGCAAAGTAGATCGGTCGAAAGGCGACCGGCCGCAGCCATCACGCCAGACACCCGCTTATGCGTTTTCCACCGCACTGCGCGAGATTCTTTCGAGCAAGACCTTTCTCGCGATGTCGGCAGTGAACGTCGTTTTCTACGCCATCTACATTCAGCTCGAATTGACGCTGCCACTGCACGCGAACCAGACATTCGGAGTCGCCGCGTCCGGGCTTATCTTCACGATTAACGCGGCGGTGATCATCGCCCTGCAATTGCCGCTCACCCAGTGGCTCAGTCGGCGCTACTCCGACAGCGCGATGCTGGCGATGGGCTTTGCGCTCGTGGCGGCGAGTTTCGCGGGATTCGCCACGTTGCCCGGCTTTGCGTCGTTCGGCCTCATGATCGCCGTGTACACGATCGGCGAGATGGTCATCGATCCGACGATCGACACGGCCGCTAACCGTTCGATCGCACCCACCTACGCCGGTACCGTGTTCGGCATGTTGGGCCTGACCGCGCTCGTCGGTTCCTTGCTGGGCGGCACACTGGGCGGCGCACTGTATGCACAGATCGCCAGCAAATCGTCGTACTGGGTCGGCTTCTCGATGATCGCCAGCGCGGCATGCCTCGTACTTGCCGGCACCATCCTGCGCAGGCGGCTGGCATTCGCCAGGCAATCGGACGGTGCGGCATGAACGGTACGACGTCCTCATATACGGCAACCACGTGCAACGCGCCCTGCCCTTTCTTCCATGCGACTGCCTTTGCGTAGTACCGGAGCATGATAATGACTGTCTTTGAATCCACGATGCGTCGGTTCGACGAGCTGCACAACTTCGGCGAGTGCCTGCGTCACTGGTCCGCCGTGAAACCGGACGACATCGCTTTCCGTTTCCTGACCGACGGCGCCGAAGCCCTGCTTACCTTTGCGGAATTGGACCGACGAGCCGATGCTATCGCCGAGCGGCTCCGACGCGCATGCCCGAACGGAGAGCCGGTGCTCCTGCTCTATCGCCCCGGGCTCGATTTCATCGCCGCCTTTTTTGGCTGCCTGTACGCCGGCTGCCCGGCCGTTCCCGCCTATCCGCCGTCGGGTCGCGCGGCGCGACAGAACCGCCTTGCCGCCATCATCGACGATTGCCAGGCGGCCGCGATCCTGACGAGCGACGACCTGATCGATGCGATCCGGGAAGAGATCGCGCCAACAAACGCGAAGAGCATACCAACGGTCATCGGCACCGACACATTGACGACCACGTACGGTAAATCGGCCATTGCCACACTGCCGGCGAGCCCGCTGGCCTTCCTCCAATACACCTCGGGCTCGACAGGCAAGCCCAAGGGCGTACGCGTCACGCACCGTAACTTGCTGGCAAACGAGAAAGCGATTCGCGACGGTTTTCAGCACGGCCCAGACACGGTCTTCGTCGGCTGGTGTCCCCTTTATCACGATATGGGACTGATCGGGAACGTGCTGCAACCGGTCTACCTCGGCATCCCGTCGACGCTGATGTCGCCATTCGAGTTTCTGCAGCAGCCCGTGAAATGGTTACGCGCGATTTCGACCTATCGCGCGACCACGAGCGGCGGCCCCAATTTCGCGTATGAGTTTTGCGCGACGCGGATCAGCGAAGCCGACAAGGCCGGTCTCGACCTGTCATCCTGGCGCGTCGCGTTCAACGGCGCGGAACCGGTCCGGGCGTCGACGCTAGAGAAATTCACATCGGCATTCGCCGACCATGGATTCAATGGCAACGCGATGTTTCCCTGTTACGGGATGGCCGAGACGACGCTGTTCGTATCGGGTGCCAAGCCCGGCGGCGGCGCGGTCACCCGGCGCTTGGACGCGCAGGATTTGCAGGCAGGACGCGGCAGCGCGCCCAAACCGGACCAGGCAGCAGTAACGCTCGTCAGCTCCGGTCGGGTGGGGGGCGATCAGCATGTCCGTATTGTCGATCCGGTCACGCTGCGTGCCTGCGCCGACGGTCGGATTGGCGAGATCTGGGTAAGAGGCGGCAGTGTCGCCGACGGCTATTGGAATCGAGAGGCCGACTCGCGCGCGCAGTTCGACGCACGCATCGTCGACGAGGACTCGCCGCCCTATCTTCGAACGGGCGACGTCGGGCTGCTCGATGGCGAGGAACTCTATGTGACCGGCCGGCTCAAGGAACTGATCATCATCCGCGGCCGCAACCACTACCCGACCGATATCGAACAGACGGTCGAACAAAGCAATCCCGCGTTCCGGGCGGGCTGCGGCGCGGCGTTCAGCATCGACGACGGCGTCCATGAAAAACTGGTGGTGGTGCAGGAAGTACAACGTACCGCGCGCCACGCCCTGGACGCCGATGCGGCCGCGCGACAAGCCGCCGGCGCCGTTGCCGCAACGCATGGCATCCCGCTGGCAGAGCTGGTACTGGTGCAGGCCGGCGTCGTGCCAAAAACGTCCAGTGGCAAGAACCAGCGCATGCTCGTCAGGCAATCCTATCTGGACGGCACCCTGCCGATTCTTGCCCGCGCGAGGCCGGAATCGGGGACCGCACCGCATGCTGACATCCCGCAGCCCGTGGCGCTCAGCCCAGTGGATACCGTCGACGCACTGACCGAGCGCCTGCTTGCGACAATCCTTGGCGCAGTCCAAGCGGACGATGCCCGGCACGCAAAGGCGCGCGCCACGCCGCTACTGGGCCTGGGCTTCGACTCGCTGGCCCTCGTCGATCTTCAAGTGCGGCTCGCCCAGCATGCAGGCGTCGCCGTCGAGCTGGCCGACATGATGGACGACCGGCCCGTTGCGGTCCTGGCCGCTGATATTGCGCGCCGCACACTGCATGAAAAAACGCCGGACGCGCCACAGGCACTCGCCAATGCCGCGCCGCATGCGCGGCCCGGCACGACGCCAGGCACCCAGCGCTCGGAACTCACGCCCTACCAGGAAGCAATCTGGATGGCGCAACTGTGGGACCACGCGTCTCCCTGCTTCAACCTCGCGCTTCCTTTCCGCTTGAGGAACAGCGTCTCCCTCCCGCTACTCGACGAGGCGCTACGGACGCTTGTCAGTGTCCATCGCGGCTTATCGAGCCGTTTCACGCAGGATGCGGACGGCAACATCGAACAGTGCTGGATTGCGCCTTCGGACCGCCTGTTATCGGTGCATGACGTCACGGAAGTGTCGGATACCGCGTTGACGGCGCGCATCGTCGCGTTGGTGCGCCAGCCGATCGATCTCGCCGTCGGCCCCGTGTTCCGCGCGGAAGTGCTGCGCATATCACCGGACGACGTCGTGATCGTGCTCATCGCGCATCATCTCGTAGCCGATTTACGATCGCTGCAAACGGTGCTGGCGACACTCGGCGCGGCATATACGCAGCTTGCAGAAGGCAAGGCCTTGTCGATGGCGCCGGTCGAGAAAGATTATCGATCCCGCATCGCGACGCTGCTGAAAAGCCCGCGCGCGGAAGCCGGCACCCGGTATTGGGCGGAACGCCTCGCCACGCCGATCGAGTCCGTCGAACTGCCGCTCGCCTTGCCCGGCGACGCTTCGATGAACGTCCATGCGAATCCCGCTTCGGGCATGAGCCTCGACGTGGAACTAGACGATGCGCGCGTGGCGGCGCTCGATGCGCTCTGCGGCCACCAGCGCGTCACCCGAAACATGGCGTTGATGGCGGCATTCTTTGCCCTGCTGCATAGATACTCCGCCCAGCAGGACCTCGCCATCGTGACGCCCGTGGCAGTGCGGCCGGACGGCGCGTTCGACGAATGGGTCGGCTATGGGGTCAATCTGCTTGTCATGCGTATCGCCATTGAAGCCGGCCAGTCATACGCGGATGTCCTCGCCACGACAAAACAGTCCGTGACAGGCGCGCTCGCGCATAGTGAAACGCCCTTCATCGATCTTGTCAGACGCTTCGGGCAACGCAGCGCGGACGCCCGGCATCCGTTCTCCCGCGTGATGTTCGCGTATCACAACCTGAGCCAGTTGCCACAAGCAGCTGATCTCCTCGCGGGTGCGGCGGGCAAGTCATTGCAGGTCGGTGGACTTACGATGGAGAGCATCCCGGTCCCGACCGCCGCCGCGCAGACCGACCTGGCGCTTATCGCGATTCAAACCGGCGAGCGACTCGTGCTGCGCTTCGAATATGACATCGCAAAACTGGACCACGCGACGGTCGAGCGAATGGCGGGACATTTCACTACGTTGCTCGATGCGCTCATCGCCCGGCCCGACGAGGCTATCGGACACCTCGGGCTGCTTACTCCGGCGGAGCGTGACCGCCAGCTTATCGACTGGAACCGGCGGACGATTCCACAACCGCCTCACGCCACGGCACACGCCATGATCGACGCAACGGCCCGGCGCTTTCCCGAACGGGCGGCAGTAAGGACCGACGCCGCGCAATGGACCTACGCGCAATTGCAAACGGCCTCGGATCGGATTGCCGCCAATCTGCAAGCGCTCGGCATACGCCACGGCGATGTCGTCGGCATCGGCGTGCCACGCGACGTGATGCTGCCAGCACACTTGCTGGGTATCTGGAAAGCGGGCGCCGCCTATCTACCGATCGATCTGAACACACCGGCCGCGCGCGTCAGCCAGATGCTTGACGACGCGGGCGTGGCCCTGGTTGTCGCACCTGCCACGCTGCGCGATGCACTCGCCGATGCGCCCTATGCCTGTATCGCGCCCGAATCGCTCACCGCAAACGATATGGCGTCCCCGGCACGCACCGTTTCCCCGCCTGCCGATGCCGATGGTCTTGCATACGTGCTCTTTACATCTGGGTCGACCGGTCGTCCTAAAGGGGTCGAGATCAGCCATCGCAACGTCCTCTCGCTGCTGTCCTGGATCGGTGAACAATATTCGTCAGACGAACTCCGCGCCGTTTTTGCCGGCACGTCGATCGCCTTCGACATCTCGACATTCGAGTTGTTCGGCCCGCTCGCGCATGGTGGCTGCGTCGTCATCGGCGAGAGCCCGATGGCAATGCCTGCCACACCGGTGACGCTGATCAACACGGTGCCCTCGGCGGCAGCCGGGTTGCTTGAAACGGGGGCCCTGCCATCCGGCGTGCGAACGATCAACCTGGCGGGGGAACCGCTGCGTCAGTCGCTGGTGGACGCGCTCTATGCGACGGGTTCGGTCGAACGCGTCTACGACCTGTACGGACCAACCGAAGACACCGTGTATTCGACCATGACGTTGCGTGAACCCGGCGGCTTCGACAGCATCGGCAAGCCGCTGCCTGGCAAGCGCGTGTACATCCTCGACGCCAATGGGCACCCGGCACCCGTTGGCGTGGCGGGCGAGTTGTTCCTGGCGGGCGACGGTCAGGCGCGCGGCTATCGTAACCGCCCCGATCTGACCGACCGCGCCTTTGTCGCGATGCCCGCGCTCGACGGCTTCGAGACGCGCGTCTACCGCACCGGCGATATCGGGCGTTTCCTGCCAGACGGCCGGATTGTCTTGTCCGGCAGGCGAGATCACCAGGTAAAGATCCGCGGACATCGTGTCGAACTTGGCGAGATCGAGACCGCGCTGCTGCGGCATCCCGCGATACGAGACACAGTCGTCGTGTTCGCGCGGCAGGACGGCGCCGAGCCGCGGCTCGTTGCCTACCTTGCCGGTTCCGGCGACGCCGGCCTGACGGTGGATGCGGTCCGCGAATTCGCGGCGTCGATGCTGCCGTCATACATGCAGCCCTCTGGATACGTCTTCCTCGACGCGCTGCCACGCAACGCGAGCGGCAAGGTGGACCGCGCCGCGCTGCCGCCCTTCGATCCGGACTTCGCGCAATCGGCAGCGGCGCCGGTCAACGAGACGCAGCGCGCCATCCTGGCCATCTGGGAAGAGGTGCTCGGCTTCAGCGGTTTTGGTATCCACGCCAACCTCTTCGAGATCGGTGGCCATTCGTTGCAGGTCATCCGCATCCTCGCACGCTGCAAGGAGGCATTCGGTGTGGAAATTCCGATGCGGGAGGTTCTCGAGCGCGCGACGGTCGCGGATCTCGCCGCCTATCTCACCCTGCTAGCGGCGCGTTCCGGCGCCGCTGACGCGCCCGGCACGGACCGGGAGGAGATTTTGTTTTGAGCACGGTAAGCTTCGTAGCCAACCTACAGCAACGCGGTATCCGCCTTTATGCAAAGGCCGGCAAACTGGCCGCGGATGCCGCGCCCGGTGTGCTGACGGCGCCGCTGATCGACCAGATTCGCAGCCGCAAGACGGAAATCCTCGACCTCCTGCATGGGCTCGATGCGCATGCGGCCTCGCTTGACGACGCGGATCCCACCGGCGCAGCAGCGTGCGAGGACAGACACGACACCGCACGCAACGACGGGAACGCCTTCGACAGCGACGCGCACGCGGTGACGCGCCTCTCGGACGGACAGCGCCAGATGTGCCTGGCGAACGCACTGCCCCACCATGCCAGCTACCACATGCCGGCCCTGTTCGCGATCGATGGGCCGCTCGACACCGACGCATTGACGTGTGCATTCGCGGACGTATTCCGCCGTCACGAGACCTTGCGTACCCGCATCGTGGAGCAGGGCGGCGAGCCTGACGCTCGCATCGATGCGTCAGCCTTCACGCTCCCCATCGCGACCATGACCGAAAACGCCGCGATGACGCTGGCACGCGGCGATGCCGACCGACGCTTCGATCTGGCAACAGAATGGCCCTGCCGGGTCCGCCTCTTACGGATCAGCGAACAGCGGCACTTCCTCTCGATCGTGCTGCACCACGTCTGCTGCGACGGCGTCTCGATCGGCATCCTCATGCGGGAGATTGCCGACGGTTATGCCGTGGCGCGCGGTAAGCATGCAGCCGAAGCCGGCGCGCCGACCCGCCGCTACGCCGATTTCGTGCAGTGGCAGAACCGCCGCGCGGCCGGGAAGGCACTGGCACCGGCGCGCGAGTACTGGCAACGGCAGTTCGCGCGGCCCGTGCCACCGCTGAACCTCCCCGCCGACGGCGCGTCATCGGCAGCCCAGCCGGCCGGCACGCTCCGTGTACCGATGCCGCCCGCGCTGCTGCAGGCACTCGACACGCAGGCAAGGCAACATCGGACAACGCGGTTCACATTGCTCGTCGCCACCTTCGCGGCCCTGCTTGGCCGCTATGCCGGCGAAGAGGACGTCGTCATCGGCACGCCTGTCGCCAACCGCCAGCATCCGGACTGGTTGTCCCTCGTCGGCTTTGTCGCCAACACCGTCGCGCTGCGTTTCGACTGTGCCGCGGACCAAGCCCTCCAGGCCTTTCTCGACAAGGCGGCCACCACGGTACGCGATGCGCTGGCGCATGCGGAACTGCCGTTCGAGCACGTATTGCGCACGGCCGAAAGACCTGGCGGCGGCGCACTGTTCCAAGCGATGTTCGCGATGCAACCCGCGTCCGTCGCCACCTTCACACTTGACGGCCTGACGGTTCGCGCATTGCCGCTCCCCGCATCGCAGACGAAGTTCGACCTCACGCTGCTCGTCGAGGACAGCGCCGACGGCGCGGCACTCCTGTTCGAATATCGCGCGGACAAATACGACCCGGCCTGGATAGCCGATCTGTCGCGCCGCTATCTGTTCAGGCTGGAAAGGCTCGGGGCCGATCTCGCGCTGCCGCTCGGCCAGCTCGCTCTCACCGATGAGGACGATCTGCGGCAATTGCGCCGTGCGTGGCACGGCAATCTCACGAACGTCGTGACGGACGACGCGTCCCCCCTCGCGGACCACCGTCCGGCGGCGCCCGTGCATGCGCTCGTCGCCTTGGCCGCCGCGCGTCATCCCGACGCCTTGGCCGTCTCGTCGCCCGACGGCGATCTGTGCTATCGGGAACTGGACGGGCTGGCAAACCGTTATGCACATTGCCTGATCGCGGCCGGCGTGCGGCCCGGAGACCGCCTCGGCGTCTGCCTGGCGCCATCGGCACGTTTTCTTGCCGTCGTTCTGGCCGCCGGCAAGGTCGGTGCGGCGTATCTGCCGATGGACCCTGGCTATCCCGCCGAACGCTTGCAGGCGATGATCGAGGACGCCACGCCACCGCTCGTGATCGTCGGCGAGGAAATGCCCGCGCTCGGGGGCGTATCGCAACGGGCACTCGCGCACCTGCACCGGGATGCCGCCGCGCATCCGTCAACCGCACCTGTCATGGACACGGGCGACATCGATCCGATGTCCCTGCCCTTCTATGTGATCTTCACCTCGGGCTCGACCGGTCGGCCGAAGGGCGCCGTCGTGACGCAGCGTAATTTCGTCAATCTGCTCCATTGGTATGCCAACACTTTCGACTTCCACGCATACACCCGGGTATTGCTGTTGAGCGCGCTGAGCTTTGATCTGACACAAAAGAATCTGTTCGCGCCGTTGCTGCATGGTGGCACGCTGGTGATCAAGAGCCGCCCGGACTTCGATGCGTCGTCCGTCGTGCAAGACATTGCACGACATCACATCAGCGTCGTCAACTGCACCCCCAGCATGTTCTATGCGATCGTCGAAGCCGACGCGGCAAACGGCTGGCATGGGATCGCGACGCTGCGGCATGCTTTTCTCGGTGGCGAGCCGATCGCCGTCGGGCCGCTGCGCGACTGGCTGCTCGCCGCGCCGCAACGTACCGAGATCGTCAACACCTACGGCCCAACCGAATGTGCAGACGTATGCGCATTCAAACGACTACCGACGTCGCTCGACCACTGGCCTGCCGTTGTACCGATCGGTCAGGCACTACCCGGCGTCCAGCTCGTCGCCGTGGACGACAAGGGTTGGCCAGTACCCGACGGCGTCGTCGGCGAGTTGCTTATCGGGGGTATCGGCGTGGGCGACGGCTACCTGGGCCGTCCCGAACTGACGGCGGAGCGTTTCTTCACGCCGCCGTTCGCCGAACCCGGCGAGCGTTTCTATTGGACCGGGGATCTCGTCCGGCGCCGAACAGACGGTGATTACCTTTTTCTCGGCCGGCGTGATCTGCAAACCAAATTGCGCGGGTTTCGGATCGAACTCGGCGAGATCGAGGCGCTCCTGGAATCGCAACCTGGCGTGGCGCGCGCAGCCGCGACCGTGCAGCGCGGGGCGGCTGGGGATGAACGACTGGTCGCCTTCGTCATTGCAGAGCCTCAGGCCAACATCGACATCGCGAGTCTACGCACCGCCGCCCGACAACGCCTGCCGGCGTTCGCGGTGCCGCAAGCGATCGCTTGCGTGGCGGCGCTCCCCTATACGCCCAGCGGCAAGCTTGATCGGCGTGCGCTGGCGGGACTCGAGGCTGGCGCCACCGAACAGGGCGACCCGACCCCGTTCGAAGCACCAGCGGGGCCCATCGAATCGCTGATCGCGCAGGTGTGGCGCGAACTGATCGGCGTGGAACGCATAAGCCGACATGACAGCTTCTTCGCGATCGGCGGGCATTCGTTGCTTGCCACCCGTGTCGTCACCCGGCTCGTCAACCAACACCGGCTTGCCGTGGACATCGGCGATGTCTTCTCCGCGCCGACGATCCACGCATTGGCAGCGCAGATCGCCTCACGGTCGGAGGTCGCCGTCGTCGATGGCACATCGCCCACCGAAGGGGCCGCAATCGTAAAACGCGCTGCCCAGGGTGCCCACCCGCTTTCTCCAGCGCAGCAACGCATGCTGTTCCTGGCCCGGCTCGAAGGCGCGAACGCCACCTACAACATGTCGGTCGCCCTGAGGATGTCGGGGCCGCTGGATATCGCGGCATTGGGACAAGCGCTCGACGCGCTGGTCGCCCGACACCCGGTGCTTGCGGTAACCTTCAGCACGCAAGGTGACCAGGTACGACAGATACCGCAACGGCCTGCGTTCCCCGCCCTGGTTGCCGAACCGGTAGCGGACGACGCGCTCGAGACGACGATCCAGGCCCTGGCGAACCAACCGTTCGACCTGACACGCGATGGGACGATGCGCATTGGTTTGCTGGCAACGGCCGCCGATGCCCACGTGCTCGTGATGTCTTTCCATCACATTGTTTGCGACGGCTGGTCCGCCGGAATCATCCAGGCGGAACTCGGCCGCCTGGATGACGCGGCACGCCAACACACGCCACCCGACCTGCCGGCGTTGCCGGTCAGCTATTTCGATTATGCGGACTGGCATCGGGAATGGCTGTCGTCGGACCGCCTCGCACGTCTCGATGTGTATTGGCTCGCAAAGCTTTCCGACCTGCCCGAGGTCTCGACGTTGCCGACCGATTACCGTCGGCCCGACGTTGCCGCGCATGCGGGCCGCACCGTGCCATTTGCGCTGCCGGACGCACTTGCCGCGCGCCTGGCCGGTGTCGCACGCGAACAAGGCGCGTCGCTTTTCATGTTGATGCTGGCAGCATTCCAGACCCTCGTGGCGCGACTGACGCAACGTGACGACGTAGTGGTGGGCACGCCTGTCGCCAATCGGCTTCGCCCTGAACTCGAAGGCCTCGTTGGTTTGTTCGTCAATACGCTGGTCATCCGTCAGACCGTAGACGACAGCCAGCCATTTACGACGCACCTCGCGGCCGCGAAACAGACACTGCTCGACGCCTACACACATCAGGACATGCCGTTCGAGCGGTTGGTGGAGCAACTGAATCCGCCACGCCACCTCGGCTACGCGCCGCTGTTTCAGATACTGTTCGTGATGGACACCGGTGCGCTCGACAGCGTCGAAATGTCCGGACTCACGGTGGAACGCATCGACGCACTGCCAGGCGCGGCGAAATACGATCTGAATGTCCATCTGCTCGAACGCGACGGCCGACTTTCAGGGTACGTCGAATACGACACGGCGCTTTTCGCGCCGTCGACGATCGCGCGCCTGATCGAGATGTATTGTTTCACGCTGGCACAGATCACCGAGGCGCCCGATCGCCCCGTGCATGCATTGTCCCTGCTGTCGCCCGCGCTTGCGGAGGAGCTTCCCGGACATGCTGCCTCGCAAACTCAGATGCTCGCTCCGCCGCGTGACGCGACGGTCGTACAACTCGTGAGGGAAAGCGCCGCACGCTGGCCCGATCGGCCGGCCGTGACACTGGACGGTGTGTCGCGCAGTTACGCCGAACTTCTGGCGGCGGCCGAGACGCTGGCGGGGGCACTATTGCAGGCAGACGCCCCACGCCAGGCACCGATTGGCATTCTCATGCATCGTTCGATCGAACGGACCGTTGCGCTGCTTGGCACGCTGGTGGCCGGCTGCGCCTATGTACCGCTCGACCCTGAATGGCCGGATGAACGCATCACGCAGATCATCGGCGCGATCGGCATCAACTTCCTGATTGTCGATTCGGGCGATCGCGTGGCGGCAATCGGCTTCACGGGGCATGTGATCGTGCCGTCGGGCGTCGACGGCGTGTTACGGGCCCACCGTGATCCCACGCCCGACGATCTCGCCTATGTCATCACGACCTCCGGTTCGACCGGCATACCGAAGAGCGTGGCCGTGCCGCACCGCGGCGTCGCGCACGATCTGGCGTTTCTGGTAAGCGCACGCGATGTCGTGCCGGACGACCGTGTCCTCCAGGTCACGAACTTCAACTTCGATCCGTCGGTGCGCGACCTGTTCGGTACCTGGAGCGCTGGCGCCACCGCCGTGCTACTGCCGGACGACGTGGCCCGCGACCCCGCCGCGCTGATGACGCGACTTGCGCAAGACGGCATCACGAAACTCTTCAGCATCACCCCGACGCTGCTGCGATCCCTGCTGACGGTGGCCGAGACGCGTGGCGCACCGGCCGGCATCCGCCTGGATACGTTGATGCCCTGCGGGGAGCGTTTAACCGCCGAGGACTGCTTGCGCGCCTGGTCGGTCTTTGGCGACACGCTGTCGATCGTCAACCAATACGGGCCGACGGAAGCAACGATGACATCGGCGAACCATGTGGTAGGCCACGACGACCTGCTCCGTCCCCGGATTCCGGTCGGCCGACCCAACCCGAATACGCTGGTCTGGATCCTGGATGCGCA
Organism: Robbsia andropogonis; assembly: GCF_034047095.1. Taxonomy (NCBI): domain Bacteria; kingdom Pseudomonadati; phylum Pseudomonadota; class Betaproteobacteria; order Burkholderiales; family Burkholderiaceae; genus Robbsia; species Robbsia andropogonis. The sequence continues at coordinate 801,280 of NZ_CP139166.1, forward strand.
CCAACGGGAGGTCCCGGTCGGCACCTTCGGCGAGGTCTACATCGACGGCATCGGCATCACGCGCGGCTACGCGAACGATCCCGTGCGGACACGGGAGGCTTTCGTGCCCAATCCGTTCGCCACAGGGCGCGGCTATGGTCCCCTGCTATACCGGACCGGCGATGTGGGACGGCGACTCGACGACGGCAGTATCGATCTGATGGGACGCATCGATGCCCAGGTAAAAATCCGTGGTAATCGTGTCGAGCCCGGTGAGATCGAGGCCGCGCTGGGCCGCATTCCTGCCGTCGAGCATGCGGCGGTCAAGGTCTTCGAGGACGCCGACGGCCAGCCGCAGCTGGCTGCCTACGTCGTCCTGAATGCCTCCGTGGATGAGCCGGAATACATGCTCAGACGACATCTGGCGCGCGAACTGCCGGCGTATATGGTGCCCGTATCGCTGCAGGCCATCGCGGCGATGCCCACCACCATCACCGGCAAGATCGACCGTCAGCGCCTGCCCGCCCCTCGATTGCAGGCCGCGGTTCCCGTGAGCCGCCGCGCCACCACGCCGACCGAGGTGAAAGTCGCCGCGATCTGGGCGGAGATTCTCGTCGTGCCCAAGGTCGACACGCGGACCAATTTCTTCGAGCTTGGCGGCAATTCACTGCGACTGATCGCCGTGCAGGCAGGCGTTCTCACGCATTTTGGACTTGAACTGCCGGTAGTAGAACTGTTCCGCTACCCGACCGTCGAGCTGCTGGCGTCCCGGATTGACGCGCGATCGGGCACGCAGGCGGCCCCGCATGGCGCAGGGACAGAGGTGTTTTCTACATCGGCTCGCAGGCGAATCGAACAACGCAAACAGCGGCAATCCGGCGCGCACGCGCGCCGACAGCGGAGAAATAAAGATGCGTGATGCACTCGAGGGTATCGCGGTCGTGGGCCTGTCGGGGCGTTTTCCCGACGCCACGGATGCGGACACGTTATGGCGGAATGTGGTTGCCGGCAAGGAATCCATTCATCGCTTTTCCGACGCGGCATTGATGGCGGCGGGCATACCGCGGGAACTGCTCGACGCGCCGAATTACGTCAAGGCACGACCGCTGCTCGACGACGTCAAGCACTTCGATGCGACATGCTTCTCGATGACCGCACGCGAAGCGGAAATCACCGATCCCCAGCTGCGGCTGCTGATGGAATGTGCGCACGAAGCGCTCGAACAGGCAGGTTACGTCCCTGGCGACGACCGGACCGTCGGTGTGTATGCCGGTGTCCGTTTGAGCCGTTATCTGGAAGAACACCTGATACCGAACGCCGATGTCGTGCGGTCCGTCGGCATCGATTCGCTACAGATGATCAACCGCAAGGACTCGGCGGCCACACTGCTGGCTTACCGTCTCGATCTGACCGGCCCGGCCATCAGCCTCAACACCGCCTGTTCCACGGGACTGGTCGCCGTGCATCTCGGATGCAGCGCCTTGGCCAATCACGAATGCGACATGGTCCTGGCCGGCGCGGCCGCCATCCCTGCATTCGACCCGGAGGGCTATCTCCATACGGTCGGCGGCATCCTCTCGCCCGATGGACACTGCCGCCCCTTTGATCGCGCCGCCCAGGGCACGATCGATGGCGCAGGCGTCGGCATGGTCGCCTTGATGCGCATCGAGGATGCCATCGAACGCCGCGTCCCCGTGCTGGCCGTGATACGCGGCACATCGGTGAACAACGACGGTGGGGTCAAGATCGGCTACACGGCGCCCAGTGTCGATGGCCAGGCACGGGTGATCGCGGAAGCCATGGCGACCGCGGATGTGTCCGCCGACACCATCGGATACGTGGAGACGCACGGCACGGCAACACCGCTCGGTGATCCGATCGAGATCGCCGCACTGACACGCGCGTATCGGCTCGACACGGATCGCATCGGTTTTTGCGGTATCTCATCGCTCAAAAGCAATATCGGCCATCTCGGTGCGGCCGCGGGTATCGGCGGCCTGATCAAGGCGGTGCAGGCAGTACGTCACGGCGTTCTGCCTCCAAGCCTCCACTTCCACGAGGCCAATCCCGAATTGCACCTCGATGAAAGTCCTTTCTACGTGATTCGTGAACCGCTACCCTGGCCGGATGAGCATCATCCGCGTCGCGCAAGCGTCAGTTCCTTCGGTATCGGTGGCACGAACGCACATCTGATACTGGAGCAGGCACCCGATATCGCGGCCGACGAATCGACGGCCACGCCCCGGCATGCCTGGCTGCTGCCGTTCAGCGCAACGTCGACGGCCGGTCTTTTTGAATTCGCACGACGGCTGGGACGCGTCTGGTCGCACGAAGGCGACGCGCCGCCCCTCGCTGATGCGTCGTACACCCTGCAGCAGCGCCGCATGCACCGGCGTTATCGCGGTTTTGTCGTTGCCGGCGATGCCAACGAAGCAGCGAAAGCCTTTGGCGAGATCGCCGCATTCGAACGGCCACCGCAAGAAGCGCCCGATGTGTCACCTCCTGTCCTGTTTCAGTTCACTGGACAAGGTGCGCAGCGTATCGGCATGGGGCTTGCGGCAGCCGCAGCCGAACCGCGCCTGGCTGCGGCGCTTGACGAATGCGCGCAGTGGCTGCGTACCGACCACGGCATCGACCTGCGACGTCTTATCGCCGACGGCCGCGATCCGGGCTCTGACCTCACGCTGGACGACACAGCGGGCGCGCAACCCGCGCTGTTCGCGCTTGAATGGGCGCTTGGCCGCGTTTGGCTGAACGCCGGCGTGCGGCCTGTTGCATTCGTAGGCCACAGCCTTGGCGAGCTTGTCGCCGCCACGCTAGCGAACGTCATGAGCCTGCGCGACGCCTTGCGTCTTGTCGTTGCACGCGGCGCGGCGATGCAGCGCGCCCCCGCCGGCGCAATGCTCGCCGTCGTCCTCGACGAAACCGCGCTGTCCACGCTGCTCGCCTCCGGCACCGAAGAGGTAGGCAACTGCGTCATCTCCGCGGTCAACGGGCCGAAGGCGTGCGTGGTGTCCGGCAGCTTCGCCGGCATTGCGGCGCTGGAATCGCTGCTCGACCGCGAACATCTCACGTACCGGCGTCTCAACACCTCGCACGCGTTCCATTCGCCACTGATGGAGCCGGTCCTCGACACCTATCGCGCGGCTTTCGAGGGCATCACATTGCGCCTGCCGGACGTACCGATCTTCTCGACCGTCACGTCCCGGCCGCTCGACGATGCACAGGCAACGGACCCTGCCTATTGGGTTGGTCAATTGCGTGCCCCGGTGCAATACGCGCGGGCACTACAGGCGGCTCTCGCGACGGACGTGGCAACCGGTGCCGTGGTGCTGGAGCTGGGTCCCGGCCGAACGCTGAGCAGTGCGGCGCTCGGCATCGTCGGTCCACACCATGCCGTGTTATCGAGCCTCGGCGGCGTCGCCGACGAAGGCCGGGCATTGCTCGACACCGCGGGACGTCTATGGACCTTGGGCATTGATATCGATTGGGCTGCGTGGTCGGACGACCAAGACGCCAAGATGGCCTGGCTGCCGACCATGCCGTTCGACCGCCGGCGTGCCTGGATCGACCGTGCGCGGCCCGCCGCGTCAACATCCCATGCAGCGCCGCTTTCCGTATCGACGCCGGCAGATCCGGTCCCCTCTCCCATTCAACCGACCGATGAAGGATTCCCCATGAGTCACTCCCCCTCCGATTCCGGCACCGCGATGCTCGAAGACCAACTCAGCGCCATCTGGCGCGACGCACTTGGCGACCGTCCGATCGCGCGCAACGACAGCTTCTTCGACCTGGGTGGCAACTCGCTCCTGGCGCTGCAGGTCGTCGGACGGATCAACCAGACGTTTGGCGTCTCGATCAACCCGGCGGACATGTTGACCAAGCCCACCATTGCGGAACTGGCGGATGCGATCACCGACAAGCTGCTCGGCAAGACGGACGCCGCCAACCTCGACACGCTGCTCAACGACATGTCGCATCTGTCGGACGACGAAGTCCGCGAACTACTGAAGCAGGCTTGATCTTTCCCCCTTGACGCCTCGCCAGGAATATTGCGATGACAAATCTGCATGAGCGCATCAATCAATTGACCGATGCGCAGAAAGCCGCTTTGCGCGCCCGGCTGGCGCAGAAACGCGACGTCCGTCCCTCCGTCCGACCGCTCGATTTCAGCTTGCTGTTCTTCTCGTCCGACGGATCGGGACAGGCGGGCGGCAAATATGATCTGTTGATGAACGCGGCACGACTCGCCGATGAGGAAGGGTTCAGCGCCATCTGGACGCCGGAGCGGCATTTCCAGACGTTCGGCGGCCTGTATCCGAATCCCTCCGTGCTTGCCGCCGCGCTGGCGATGGTGACACACCGCATCCAGCTCCGCGCGGGCAGCGTGGTCGCGCCGTTGCACGACCCGGTTCGGATCGCCGAGGAATGGTCGGTCGTCGACAATCTTTCCGGCGGCCGCGTCGCACTGTCGTTCGCAAGCGGATGGCATCGTCAGGACTTCGCGTTCCGGCCGGAGGCGTTCGCTGGCAGGCGTGACACGCTGGAACCCGTGATCCAGACGGTGCAACGCCTCTGGGCGGGCGAGTCCGTGACAATGCCGGGCGTGGACGGCACGCCGACGGATATCCGGACGTTTCCCCGACCGGTCCAGCCGCACTTTTCATTCTGGTTGACCGGCGCATCCCGTGATACGTGGCGCAAGGCGGCGCGGCTCGGCGCGAATATCCTTTGCCTGATGGGACCTTCGCTTGGCGATCTGCGGGAAAAGATCGCGCTGTATCGCGAGACCCGGCAGGCAGCCGGACTCGACCCGGCCGCCGGCAAGATCACCGTCACCCTGCACACGTTCATCGACGATGATCTCGCCGCGGTGCGGCAACTGGTGCGTCCATCGCTTACCGAATATCTCGAAGACTATATTCGCCAGTTCCGCACCCTCATGCCTGCCGAGGAAGTTGCCCGGCTCGAAGGGGAAAAAGCCTCGATCCTCGATTTTGCATTCGAGCGCTACTTTCAGTTCAGTTCGTTGCTCGGCGATCGGGTCAAATGCACGGAAATGTTGAACCGGTTGACCGAGGCCGGCGTCGACGAAGTCGCCTGCCTTGTCGACTTCGGCCTGCCCGCCGACACCGTCATGTCGGGGCTGCGAAAGCTAGCGACGCTACGACGCGAATTCGCGGACGCCACCGAAGCCGCGCAGACACCGCTCACGGCACCCGCGGCATGACACGCACGCGGTGGTCGGCATGGCCCCGGACCATCCGGACAAGCCTGAACGACTACCCCTCACTCATCCTGTTTTCACCGATACACCGCCATGAACACTGACCGATTAGCCGATTTGTCCCCCGAGAAGAAAGCGCTGCTGTTGCAGCAACTGACCGCGTTGAAACGCGGCGCACCAGCGCCGGCCATCGTCCTTCGCGAGACGGTCACGCCGCATCTGTCTGTCGATCGCCGGCCACTGCTGTCGCTTTTCGCGGCGGGCGACATCCCGCCGGTGGACGCGGTCGCAGTGGGTTGTCTGTCGGATCGACTTCTTCGGCAGAATCCGCAATACGACACCAGCCATTTTACCCATGCGCTATGCCACGACCTGCCGATCTTCGCAAACGTGCGCACGCTTGAGGCCGGACGTATTGCATCGGTCATTCTTCCGCGCTTCTACTCGCAAATTTACCTGGACAAGTCCGACATCGTCCGGCTCGTACGCCAGTGTCAGTCGCTTGCGAAAGTGTTGGGCGCACGGTATGTGTCCTTGACCGGACTCATACCATCGGCAACCGATTATGGCTTGGCGATTCCCGAAGACGACACGCTGCCTCCCGTCACAACCGGCCATGCGACCACTACGTCGGCCGTCGTGCTTTCGGTGCGACGCTTGCTGGCCACCGCGGGCCGGCGTCTTGAGAATGAAACGCTCTCATTCATTGGCCTTGGGTCGATCGGTTCCTCCACGCTGCGGCTACTGCTATCCGTGCTTCCGCATCCACGCCGGTTGATTCTCTGCGACGTCTACCAGAAACGCGAGTATGTCGAGCAATTGATGCGCGAGGTGCGCGACGAACTCCGATTCGAGGGTGAGCTATCGTTCCATCACGAGAGCCGCGGCGTGGCACCGCAAGCCTATGAAGCATCGTTGATCGTCGGCGCGACCAATGCGCCGGATGTCGTGGACGTCAGCCGGCTCCGACCCGGCACGTTGATCGTCGACGATTCCGATCCGCATTGCTTCAATCCGGAACAGGCGATCGCCCGGCTCGAGACGCAAGGCGATATCCTTTTTTCGGAAGGTGGGGCACTCGCGGCGCCGAAGCCTTTCGACCATCTTGCCTACATTCCAACCGAGTTCGCCAAGCAATTGGCCGTCGACACCGCACCGGGTACCGATCGCCGCATCACGGGATGCGTGTTGTCGAGCCTGCTCTCCGCCGCCTGCGACTACCCTTCTACACGCGGCGAAGTGCGGCTGGAGGATTCCCTGGCCCATTATCACGGCCTGCGCGATGCCCGCTTCGACGCGGCCCCATTGCATTGCGGTGCCTATACGCTTACGCAAAAACATGTCGACACGTTTGTTTCGAAGTACAGCGCCGATGCGCTCAGGCCCGCCTGATCCCGGCGCACCATGCAGAATCTCCTACCGCATCCATCACTCGCCGAAGTCGCCGCGTATGCCACCGACGCGCGCACCGTCTCGATCGCTCGTACCGCGGAAGGCACGCCGCATATTCGCGCGGGCGACTTCGAGTCGCTCGGCTATGGTCAGGGCCACGTCGCCGCGGACGATCACGCAACCGTGCTGTACGAACACCTGACGACGCTGCTCGGTGAACGTAGCCTCTACCATGGTCCGGACGAACGCCCCGGCGATGGCGCGAACCTGGACAGCGACATCGGCTACCGCGCCCTTGATTACAGAGGCCAGGCGCAGACGGCGCTGGCGCAAATGAGTCTGCATGCGAATGCCCTCGTCGATGGTTATGTGGCGGGTTTCAATCATCGCGTAACGGCGCTCGTCGAGGCCGGCGTGCCGGTTGCCCCGTGGCTCGGCGCACCACCGCGTCCGATTACCCGGCTCGACATCGCCGCGGTGCTGCTCGCGCTCGCCGACGAGGCGAGCGGTAGGCGCTTCGTTCAGGCCATAGCACTCGCACAACCGCCCGACGCGCGGACAGCTGACGGTACGAAGCCGGCCAGCGACCAGGCGCGCCCATCATCCGTCGCCGGTACACCCAACCTCCCCGGGTATGCTGATCTGCCGATCGGGAGTAATGCCTGGGCCGTCGGCGGCGATGCCACAGCAAGCGGTGAAAGCCTGTTGCTCGCCAATCCGCACTTCGGGTTTGCCGACGGATTGCGGCTTTACCAGGTCCATCTGACGATTCCGGGCGCATTCGACGTCGCCGGCGTGTCGATCCTGGGTTGTCCCACCGTCAATCTGGGTTTCAACGCGGCAATCGCGTGGACCCATACCGTATCGGCCGCGGACCGCTTCTTGTTCCATCGCTTGCGCCTCGTGCCCGGCGACGCGACGGCGTACCTATGGCAAGACGCACCCGAAGCCATGCAGCAACGCCAAATCGCGATTCCGGTTCGCGGGGAAGCCCACGCGTATATACGCCATGTCTGGTCGAGTCGACATGGTCTCGCGCTCCACGTGCCCGGCGCCGCGGAATGGACCGCTGAATCGGTGCTTTGCCTGAGTAATGCCAACGCGGGCAACCCGGAGGTGCTGGATCATTGGCTCGCCATCGGCGCGGCGCGTACCCTGGATGACATCGCGCGAAGTTTCACGCGCTGGGCCGGCACCAGTTGGGTCAATATCGTGGCAATCGATGCCCATGGCGAGGCATGCTACATCGATGGAAGCAACATCCCCGAAGTCGGCGACGAAACACGCGCGGCGCTGTCCAATCGTGCCCATCCGCTCGCGCAAGCGCGGAAGCAGAACGGCTTCGCGGTATTGCCGGGCGACCTGTCGAGCCATACGGCGGCACATCGGCGTCCGAGAGCGATCAGCGAGCGCCCCCACCGTCGCACACGTGCCGTCATCGCTAACTTCAACAACCCATATCAGCGTGTGGATTGCGACCGTCCGCTCCCCGAACATCATCCGCTCTTCGGTGCTTTCGATGCGCCACTTTCGCCACGGGCGCGGCGCGGTTACCGTCAGACGGCATTGCTGCAGCGGCCCATCCGGCCGGCGGCCCTCGCTCGCCTTACGCTCGACAACCACGTGCAGATGGCCGATATGCTGCTCGACGACCTGCTCGCCCTCGGGGCCAGGGCACCGTCGATCATCACGGCGCGATCCGGCGTACGAATCGATTTGACTCACGCCTTGGCGGTCCTCCGCGACTGGGATCGCAAGGATGCGCTCGATGCGTCCGGCAGCCCGCTCTTTCGGGAATTCGTGCAGGCCTACCTGGAGGAAGGACAGGGCTATGCGCGCGGCTTCGATCCGACGGCACCGTTCGACACGCCAACCGGGTTGCCGATCTGGACCGAAGCAGACCCGGCACCGGCCCTCGTCGCACTCGCCACCGCGGTCGAGCGCCTTGCCCGTCACGGGTTCGAGCCGGCAGTCACGCTGCGCACGCTCCAGTATCGGGAACAAAGCGATGGGGGGCGCATGCCACTGGACGGTGGACCGAATTTGACGGGGGTCCTGAATGTCAGCCAGGTCGGCGCGATGACACCCCGCGAGCGTCTCGCCCAGTTACAGCGCGGCCGTGTGCCATTGCCATCCGGCCTTGGCCCGCATGGTTACGGTGTCAACTTCGGCACGACCTGGCTGGCAACGATGACCTTCGAGGCGGGCAAGCCGGTTGTACATAGCGTACTCCCGCAATCGCAGCGCAGCCGTCCCGGCACGTCGTGGAGCGACGGACACGTGGTCCCTCACCTGGGTTCTGCGGCAAGCCGATTTCCTTTCGATGTCACCGAGGTGTCGGCACGGACTGTCACCCATGTCGATTTAACAGTGCCCCATTAGCCATGCGCCGGATTCTCCGCTCGATCCCCGACGCGCGTTCTCACTGGACTTCCGACGCCACGTGTGATTCGCGTCGAACCCGCACCCTGCTCACCACGACGCCATGACCGACTTTTTCTCGATGTACCGCCACGGTTTTGTCCGTGCCGCCGTTGCTATTCCGCCCGTTGTCGTTGCCGACCCCGCCGCCAACGTCGCTGAAACGATCCGGCTCATGCAGGCGGCGGCGCTCGAGGGCGCACGCTTGACCGTGCTCCCGGAGCTCGGGCTGTCCGCCTATTCGAACGACGAACTGTTCTTCCAGCGCGCGCTGCTCGACGGCGTCCGCGACGCGATCGTCCGGTTACGAAACGCGACGGCGGAGATAGCTGGGCTCGTCATCGCGGGCGCGCCACTCGAATGGCGCGGACGGATCTACAACACCGCCGTGGTGTGTCATCGTGGCCAGATCCTTGGCGTGGTGCCCAAAACATATCTGCCGAACTACGGCGAGTTCTACGAAAAACGCTACTTTGCCTCGGGTGCCGGCCTGACCGGGGAAACGATGCGCCTTGGAGAGAGCGACGTACCCTTCGGGGTCGATCTGCTTTTTCATGCGAGCGACCATGCCGACTTCACACTCGGCATCGAAATATGTGAAGACCTGTGGTCCCCCATTCCGCCATCGGCGTATGCGGCGCACGCCGGCGCCACGGTCATCGCCAATCTGTCGGCCAGTAACATCACCGTCGGCAAAGCCGAATACCGACGATTGCACGTACGCTCGCACACTGCCCGTTGCCAGGTTGCCTACCTTTACTCCGCGGCAGGACGTGGCGAGTCGACGACCGATCTCGCCTGGGATGGTCATGCGATCGTCTGCGAGAACGGCGACATACTTGCGGAGACGCCGCGATTCGCGGACGAAGCGCAATTGCTGATCTCGGACATCGACCTGCAGCGCATCTGCCAGGAGCGCCTGCGTATGCAGACGTCTGACGATTGCGCCCGCGCTACGGCCGTGCACCCGTACCGGACCATCTGCTTTTCACTACAACCGCCTACCGCGCCGACGGGCAAACTGCGACGTAGAAGTGACCGTTTCCCGTTTGTTCCAGCGGACCTCGCCATGCTCGATGCAAATTGCGAGGAAACGCTGATGATCCAGAGCCATGGCCTTGCGACGCGGCTAAGGGCGACGGGGCTGAAGCATGTTGTCGTCGGCGTGTCCGGCGGGCTCGACTCCACGTATGCCCTGCTGGTCTGCGCGTTGACGATGGATCGTCTCGGCCTGGACCGCGCCAATATTCTGGCCTATACGATGCCAGGCTATGCGACGAGCGGGCACACACTCGACAATGCGTGGGCACTGATGCGCGTGCTCGGCGTGCACGCATCGGAAATCGATATACGGCCGGTGTCGGACCGTACGCTCAAGGACATTGGTCATCCCGCGGCGGATGGCGAACCGCGTTACGACGTAACGTATGAGAACGTCCAGGCGGGCGCGCGCAGCGCTTATCTTTTCAGACTCGCGAACGCGAACCGTGCGCTGGTCATCGGTACGGGCGACCTGTCGGAACTGGCGCTTGGATGGTGTACCTACGGCGTAGGCGACCAGATGTCCCATTACAACCTCAACGGCTCGGTGCCTAAAACGCTGATTCAACACATGGTACGCTGGCTCGCCGACCGATGCCGATTTGGCGCGGATACATCGCGCATTCTGAAACGCATCGTGGAAACCGAAATTTCCCCCGAGTTGATACCGAGCGAATCCGGCGCACTCACGCAACGTACGGAAGATACGATCGGTCCTTACGCGCTTCAGGATTTCAACTTGTATTACGTGACGCGGTTTGGTTTCGCGCCGTCGAAAATCGCTTTCCTGGCCTGGCATGCGTGGCAAGATGCGCAATCTGGCGATTGGCCCGCCCTTACGACGGCACATCCTTCGTATGACCTGGCGACGATCAAACACTGGTTGGGCGTATTCGTTCGACGCTTTTTCGAAGGCTCGCAGTTCAAGCGATCCGCACTGCCGAACGGCCCCAAGGTCGCCACCGGCAGCTCATTATCTCCACGAGGCGACTGGCGGGCGCCAAGTGACTCGGTGGCGAGTGCATGGCTCGCGGAACTGAACGCATCCGTGCCAGATGGTCCATAAGCAGGGAGGTGACGATGAATGGTGTGCCGCCTATCGAACGTGCCGCTGTCCACGGTGATTGATGCGTTGCCACTGTATTATCGTGGACAGATGCTGTCAGAACCTGCGGGAGGCGGTGCTTATAAGCAGATCCCTGGGTTCGCCACCGTTCATCGCGCGCAACTCGGCATTCAGGGGTGAATCAGCTTTACAGGGTGTTGATCGAAGACCTCGGTGAATGCAACGGGAGGACGACGATCACACACCACGGTCAATGCTTCCCTTAACGGGAACGTGTTCAAGTTGGCTTGTCGCCCGAATTTCTCGATGTCGACGAGCAAGACTGGCGTGCGCGCTTGCGCACGGAGGACGCCCCGCAACACGGACTCATGCTCTTCATAGTCCATCCACCCATGCTCGAGGTCGCAAGCGGCGATTCCCATGAAAACCGCATCGAAAAAGTATCGCCGTGTGTAGGCCAAGGTTTCATACCCCACCAACGCATTGTCTTTGCTCCGCAGTGTGCCGGGTGTGAGATTCAGTCTTGACACGCTCGGGCCTAGCAGCAGCGCAATATCGACACAATTCGTCGTGATCGTCAGGTTCCTCCCGACCAAACGTCGCGCAAACGCCATGGTCGTCGTACTTGAATCCAGAAAGATGGACATGCCGTCTTCGATTAGACCATCAGCCAGCTCACCAATCCGGGATTTGCCACGACTGTTGACCTTTCCTCGCTCGACTACCGGGCGATCCTGGTCCAATCGGGGCGGCACGGCGCCACCGTGAATGCGTCGCAATTTTCCAATGTGCTCCAGTTCTTTCAGATCTCGCCGGACCGTTTCTTCGGACACCCTCAACATTTTTGCAGTCAGCGTCACGGACACGCGACCGGTATTGCGTAATTGCGACAGGATTTCGTCGTGCCTGTGTTCCGCCATGAATACGTTTACTCGCGTTGCAAATCCGGTGCGTGGCGATATCGCGTCGCGCACTCGTAGTCATAGGCCATTGCCAGCAACGTCGCCTCGCTCCAGCGGTGGCCCACAAATATTAGGTTAAAAGGCGATCCATTATTATAATGCCCCGCCGGCACGGTCACGCCCGGCAAGCCCGCGATGTTGATCTCGCAGACCGTTGTTTCATGCAACGTTTCCTCGCTGTCGATCGACGGAACCTCATCACGCAACTGCGGAAAAATCAGCACATCAATCGCCTTCGCACGCATCACGCTTGTGAAAATTTCGAGATAGCGTTCACGTAACACATAAAACGCCTCGGTGACAGGCGGTGCGGAGGGATTGGACAGCGATTTCTGAAAATCGGGCAGATACGTGATGTACTCGAGGACCCCACCTGGTCCAAACGCGTTCTCGTGCCTTGTCGCTTCTGAAAAAGCAGCCCAGGATTTTAAACCGGCCCCGGCTCCCATCCGTTCAAGATATTTCTCCATATCGTGCGGAACGCATTCCATGCCGCGTGGGTCGAAGTGATCGGTACCCTTCGCGGGCTCGCCAAGATCGGCAAATCCGCTGCCGGCGAATGGATCATCGACAACCACCGCGCCACGCGCCGCTAATTCACGCTGGGCGCGTTGGTAGAGCGCCATGGTTTCCGGCGACAACGCCCGGTTACGCCACCCGGGACCATAAAGCCCGACCCGCTTTCCAAGCAAGGCATCCTCACGCAGATGCGCGCTGTATCCGCCAGCCGGGCGCATGCCTGCAGCGGCGACCGTCTTAGGATCTTCCGGAGAATAACCGGCGATGACATCCAGCGCCAGCGCCGCATCACGTACACAGCGGGCGATGGGGCCTACGACGTCGCGCGTGCTGCCCGCCAGAGGCATGACGCCGGTGTTGGGCACCAACGCAAAAGTCGGTTTGATTCCCACGAGCCCCTGGGCAGAAGCCGGATTCTGAATCGACCCGCCCGTCTCTTCGGCAAGCCCCAATACCGCCATGCTGGTGCCAACCGCGGTGGCCGTGCCCGCACTGCTGCCACCGGGCATCAATCCGGCATGGGCGGCATTCAGTGTAGGGCCAGCCCAACTGTTGTTCGCATGGGTGCCCGTAGCACTTAAGATTGGTACATTGGTTTTCCCCAGAATGACACAGCCGGCTGCCCGCATGCGCGCCACGACGGGCGAATCCGTATCCGGCATCAAATCGATCCCGCCGGTCTTGCTATACAGCAAAGACCAGCCACCGGTGGTTGGGAACCCCTTCATGTCCATCGTGTCTTTGACCACGACGGGTACCCCGGCCAATGGGCCGAGCGGTTCGCCAGCCGCACGACGGCGATCGATTTCCCGCGCGTCACGCAGCGCGTCGGGATTCATGAATATGATTGCGTTATAGCGCGGATTGTATGTCTCTATGCGTGCCAAAAAAGCCTCGCATAGCGTTTCTGCCGTCAACGTGCCGTTGGCGAAGGCTTCCTGAACGTTTTCAACTGTCATTTCGACAACGTCGATCGCATCGAACGTCTTTGTCATGCGAGGCTCCTATATGGCGCGCTGATTCTGGAGGACGTCACGCGTGTTGGTCGATCCCAACGAACTCGTCAAGCAACGTGGGATCGTGCGCGACTTCAGGCGGCACTTCGCGCGTGATCGTGCCTTTCTGCAAAATAAGGATGCGATCCGATAATGCGGAGATAAAGTTGAGGTTTTGCTCGACCAACAGCACCATTAGTCTTCGTTGAACGGCCACCGCTTTTAGTGTATCGATCATCTCTTCTATGATGGATGGTTGAATGCCTTCCGTCGGTTCATCCAGCAAAACAATCCTCGGCTCCGCACAGAGGCAACGCGCTAGCGCAAGCAGTTGTTGCTCGCCGCCAGAAAGCGCGCCGCCAGGGCGATCCAGGTAAGCCTTCAGTCTCGGGAACAACGTCAAAATATCGTCGATCGTATCGTTCTCGTTCCGGCTGGATAACAAGCAGCCTACGCGGAGGTTCTCCATGACGCTGAGCGTGGGGAAAATCTCTCGGCCTTGGGGAACGTATCCGACGCCGGCCTTGGCTCTTGCCGTAGGCGATAGATGGGTAATCGTTTTGCCTTCAAACGAGACCGCGCCAGCAGTGGTGGGCAAATGGCCGGTCAAGGCCTTGAGCAACGTCGATTTGCCCATGCCGTTATGTCCGAGAATCCCGACTCGCTCCCCGACACCAACAGACAGGTTCACCTGACTGAGGATGGGTATGCGGCCATAGCCAGACCCGAGCCCCTGCACGTCGAGACCGGCCGCGGCACTTCCGCTGGCAGCGTGTGTCATGCCGCTTTCCTCCCCAAGTACACATCCCTGACCCGCTGATCCGACAACACGGTATCCACGGGCCCTTCAACCAGGACCTGTCCTTGTGCAAACACGGTAACCGTGCGCGCGATCATGCGGATAAATTGCATGTCGTGTTCCACAACGACAATGGCTTGCGTCTTATTGATCTCCTGAATCAGTTCGGCGGTGCGTAACACCTCCTCATGGTTCATCCCCGCCGCGGGTTCATCGAGCAAAATCAGTTCGGGTTCTTGCGCGAGTACGGTGGCGATTTCAACCCATTGCCTCTGTCCATGCGCGAGTTGACCGACGGTTCTTCCCGCGATCTTTTCCAATCGCAATCGTGTCAGCGTCTCATCGACGATCCGCTTTGCATGCGCGAGCGACTTACGTCGGCCGGCACCGATAAAGATGTTTTCCTGAACGGATAAACCATTAAATACGTTTGGCACCTGCGTCTTGATGCCGACACCCAATCGTGCAATCTGATGCGAGCTGCTGGCGGAGATGTCCGACGATCTAAAATGAATCGCCCCCTCGGAAGCACGTAACTGCCCGGTCAGTATTTTAAAAAACGTGCTTTTCCCCGCGCCATTCGGACCGATCAAGCAACGCAATTCGACTTCCCGCAGCGTGAAGTCCACGTTACGTACCGCAGTAACACCGCCAAATCGCATGGTCACGCCTTTTGCTTCGAGAAGCGGCCGTAGCGTCCCGGCATGATCGATCTGATGACTCACAGGCGCGACTCCTCGCTGATCTTTTTCACGGATCCGATACCGGATTGGCTGCTGGCATGTCTCCCACGCCAACGTCCGATCATCTCTTGAAAAACGGGTACCACGCCCTGCGGCACCAACAAGACGAATGCAACCAATACGATGCCCAGGCCCAGACTCGGATCTATCACATGCTGGGTACCGGCCAGGTTGATCAGATATTGAATGGCAACCGCGCCTAGAATAGGGCCTATCAGCGTCCCCAATCCGCCAATCAACACGGCAATGATGACCTGCGCGGACATTGTCAATGCAAAAACGGTGGGGCTGATGAAACCGCCCCACGTCGCGAATAACGCGCCTGCCGCTCCCGCGATGGCAGCACCGATGACAAACGCCACGAGTTTGTATAGCCGCGGGTCATAACCGATGAGCATTGCGCGTGTCTCGTTCTCGCGAATCGCGATGACCACACGACCAAACCGGGACGCGAGCACGCCTTTCAGGAACACATAGACAATGATCACCGCACTCATCGCGACATACCAGATCCCATCTTGATCAAGCGGTTCATCCGGCTTTCCAGGCGGCGTAATCGGCGGGATTGCGGGAATACCGTTGAAGCCGCCTAATGCAACGCTGCCGATGTGATAGGCACTGCCGGATGTCGAGTTCATCAATTCAAACAAGATCACCGATACCGTCAACGTAATCACACCGATATAGGCATCGCTGATCCGCCCGTAGAACATGAAGTATCCGAGCAATGCCGCAAACAACATTGGAACGATCAAGGCAAGCAGGATGGCGCTAGTCGTGTCGCCGATGTTCATAGCCACCACTGCATAGGTGTACGCTCCGATGCCGAGAAACGCCGCCTGCCCGAATGACAGAATGCCAGCAAACCCCCACACAAAGCCTTGACTGAGGCCGAATACCGCCATGGCGGCGAACAGGGTCGCCTGCATCACGCCAAACTCGCTTATTGCCTTGGGCAGGAGAAATAGAATCGCAAGGCAGATCACGACAATCGCAGTCGCACCGCCCCCGGATCGTAGCGCTTTCATGAACTCCGCCTCAAGAAACGGCCAGTGATACCTTGCGGCAAGATGCGAATCAGCACGATCGCAGACGCCAATAACGCGATATCACCAATCACGGGTGTCGACAGGAAGGAGACAATTTCATTGATAAAGCCGAAAAGGCCAGCAGCCAGGCCGGTACCGGCAATAATCGCAGGACCACCGCCTAATACCGTAATGAAGGCCTTTGCAATATACGCCGCGCCCATGCCCGGAGACACCCCTGAGATGGGAGCGAGGATACCGCCTGCCAGCCCCGCCAGTGCGGCACCCATGCCAAAGGTCGCCATATACACAGCGGCAGGCCGAATCCCCAAGGATGCTGCCATCGACGGATTTTGCATCGTTGCTCTCAATATCAAACCGAATCGGGTCTTGCGAAGCAAAAACAGCATACCCACCATTACGAGGAGACAAACGACGATAATCACGACGTTGAACGCACTGGTGTGATATTGCCCTATCGAAAAGCTGCCGACTGGCATGGCAACCGACTTCACGACATTCCCGAAGATCGACGTGATCAAACCAATCAAGCCAAGACTGATGCCCCATGTAGCCAGCATGGTGTCCATCATCCGCCCATACAGGAACCGGATAACGGTACGCTCGAGAATCAACCCTATCGCGCCGACGACAATGGGCGGCAGCACCAGCATGGCAACCCAGATATTGACGCCATGCGCGCTCGCCACGACTGCGGTATAAGCCCCCAACATCATCAGTTCACCATGTGCGAGATTGATGATCTTCATCATCCCGTAGATCACGCCCAGGCCAATCGTAATGATGGCCAGCGTCGCAATGCCGGTCAGCACGTTGAAAGCGAGCAAGCCTGTGAGGTCCATGGACACGCCCCCGATCAGATTGACGGTGTGAATTGCTTGTTGGTCCGTGGATTCTTTATCAAATCACACTGTCCCCCGGTGTCGGACGGCGCCTGATTCGGGAAGGTTTGCAAAATGTCCCACGCCCGTGCTTTCGGTCGTGCGAGGTAGGTATTGCGGATCGTGGCGTGTGTGGCAGGGTCCAGCTTTACCGTTCCGCTTGGCCCCTCGATCGATATGCCTGACTCCAACGCGTCCACGACCTTATCGTGCGCGACGCTGCCCGCCTTCTTCACGCCGTCTGCCCACAGCATGATGCCCTCGTATGTCGCGGAATCAAGTTCGCCCAGATCGGTCAGATCCGCACCGTACTTCGCCTGCATGCCCTTCACAAAGGCATTGGCGGCAGGCGTGCCTAAATTATTGTAAAAGCCGTAACAGGTAATGATGCCGTCGGTGATGCTTGGGTCCATCGTGGTGAGCTCGTCCCCGAGTCCGAACACCGTTGCGCCAACTGGGATTTTTGCCTTCATTCCGGCAGCGGCCCATTGCCGGTAAAAGCCGAGATGATTGGCGCCGACCAACGCGGAAAGCACCATGTCCGGTTTGGCCGCTTGAATCCGGCTGATCGCCGAAGAGAAATCGGTCACGTCCAACGGGAAAAAATCCGTGCCGGATACGGCGCCTCCGCCGTCCTTGATGAACTTCGTCATCCAGCTTGCAGTGATATGGCCGTAGTTGTAATCCGCCGCGACGATATAGACCTTCTTTCCCCAATGTTTCAATGCATAGTCGACAATGTGATCGACCGTTTGCGCTGGTGTGCTGCCAGTGCAGAATACATTGCGATCACAGACGCCGCCTTCATATTGCGTATTGTAAAAGTACAGTGTCTTGCTGCGATCGAAGATCGGGCGGATCGCTTCCCGGGATGCGGATGTGATACCGCCCTGGATCACATCCACTTTCTCTTGAAAGACCAGTTTTTGCGCGTATTGCGTATAAAGTTGGATGCTGCTTTGCGTATCGTACGCAATCAGTTGAATTTGCCGCCCGAGCAAACCGCCCGCAGCGTTGATCTGATTGACCGCGTATTCCGTGGCCTGGATCATCCGGCGCCCTTCAAGACCGAGCGGGCCGGTTCCGTCCAGCAGACTACCAAGCTTGATCGGCTCGGCCGCGAACGCGCTTTTTGTGAGATACGATCCTGCCAGTGCACCCACCGCTGCTGCCGCCCCCAGCTTCAATGCTTTACGGCGCGTTCCGAAATCAGCTGTCATCTATTTGCTCCCATGCAAATGTGTGATTTGACCGATTCAGTGTAGAACAGACAAAATTAAATCGGTCAAATATCAAAAATCCCACATTCCCACCGGATGACGTCTATCCAGACACTGTTTATTTTGCATCGAGCGATCTCGCGCCATGCCACGAACTGCCCGCCAGCGAAGAAACAGCAGGGAAAAAGATTGATGAAAATCCGGATATCGACACGGCCGCTCGTAACGCGAGACTAAATAAGCACTACCTTGTGTGAGCAACGCGGTATCGCGCTTTGTCAACAGCAAGCGGTCACGCCAGACGTGTCGTCGGGCGCTATTTGATCTCTGAGGATATGAAGGAAGGACGCAAACAGTGATTCAGCTTGGGGGGTGGGTGAACGGAAGCGCTTCGCTATTGAGCGACGCCGCTTAAAAATAAGGAGATGAACAACCTGGACAAAATAGGTCGACATTGGGGCTCGTGCGTCTTGAATTTGTGACCGTAGCAATGGTCAATTTCAAAGCAAATCCATTGCTATCGATGGCGTCCAGTCCGTGATGCGTGCATTGCTGATCGCTGGTTTACTCCAGTTCACGCAAGTTTTCGTGCAGCACTTCGACGCGCTGCAAGTGACTGCCGCCTCGATCAAGCAAGCGTTCCGCGACCAGCGAGCAAATCAGGTTGACCACGCATGTCATCCCCGACATGCTGTCGAACAGCATCAAACCATCTGTATGGCATCGTATCACCCAGCGCGCCAGCCGCGCCGGTCTCCCCGCGATCACGTCCGACATATAGAGAATCGGCACACCGGCTTCGGCCAGAGCGGCGGCGGTCAGGCCCACCGCCGAAACACGGCGACGCAAACCAATGACAACAGCGACATCCTTCTCGTTCAGATCCGCGAGGTACTCACCGACGGTATCCCCAGGCGCGGGCAATACCATCACATCCGAGCGCACCTGAATCAGTTCGCGACGGATCATCGTGGCGATCGTGTGGCTATGTCGATAGCCTATGATAGCCACGCGTCGCGCCTGCGCGATTGCATCGACTACCTCGTTGAGCACTTGCGTATCGAGCGAACGATAAGTGCTCGCCACGTTTTCAACTTCATGCTGCAAATGGGCCTGGATCACATCGTCGAGTCTTGAACCGGCCGTCTTGCGTCCCCTGTCCTGCAAATAGAGCGGCGAGCCACCGACCTGTGCCGCTCGCGCAATAGCCCTGGCATCTTCATAAGAGGCATAACCCAACTTTTGAAAGAAACGGGTTGCGGTCGCTTTCGATACCTGCGCGGTCGTCGCCAATTCCGTGGCGGTTTGCATCGCCAGTTGTCCAGGCGCGCTCAAAATGACATCCGCGAGACGCTGATCGATCTCGGAAAGTTCGTCATAGCACTCCGCAATCCGGCTTTCGATCGATGGCGGGGATCGCTTCTCTTTTTTTATCTGTGCTTTCGACATTTCCGTTCTTGACTACCTTGATTTCCGTGATGGTGCGATTTTGGCACCGAAAATGTGCATTCAGGTTGCCCTGCACGAAACAAGTGCGGACCAGGACCATCGCATCGGCTTCATTATAGACGCAGCATGGCGATGCGTGAAATCAACGTTTCTTGAAATCTATCTAAGAAACACATGTTTTTTAGCGTAAATATCAGAAACATCTATTTCAGATATTCCACTGGTACGGTTAATGCATTACATCCGGCATCGTTCACCTGTTCAAGGGAGTTCCACCGATGTCGAAGCGCCGCCTCTCCAGCATGGCCCTCGCCGCGTTGTTGCCATTCGCCGCGTTGATTCACACGATCTCGGCGAGCGCCGATACACTCGACGACATCAAGCGTCGCGGCACGATGACCGTAGGGATCGATCCGACTTTTGCGCCATACGAATACACCGATGCGAACAACAACATCGTCGGCTTTGATCCGGCCATACTGGCAGCGGTAGCGAAGCATCTCGGCGTGAAGATCGAATATCAGCGCATGGCATTCAGTGGGATTATTCCTGGCCTGCTCGCGCATTCGTTCGATATCGAGGGTTCGGCATTGAACGTGACCGCGGAACGCGCCAAGCGGCTCGCTTACATTGTCCCCACCAGCAAGACCGTCAACGGCGCACTCGTACGTGCCGATTTCAATAAGATTCCAGCACAAGCCACCGTCGAATCGCTTGCCGGCCTCACCGCGGCAGTCAAGAGCGCCAGCGCGCCCGAGCAGATCATCAAGCAATTCAACGAAACGCTGAAAGCGAAAGGGCTCGCCCCCATCACGTTAGTCAGCGTGGACAGTGTGGATCAGACGATCGCCGCATTGATGACACGTCGCGTGGACTTTGTGTTCGACGACATGACCGTGCTCGCGGACGTCATCAAACATAATCCTGGCAAACTTAAATCCACAGGGGAACTCGGTCCGTCGCAATGGATCGCCTGGGCGACGCGGCCGGACGATGCGCGCCTGAACAAGGCCATCAGTGACGAAATCATCGCCATGAAAAAATCAGGCGAACTCACCCGTCTGCAAAAAACACATCTGGGCGTAAGCTTCGATACACCCACGTCCAACTTCGTTCCTCAGCAGTAAAAGCGAGCAACTCAACAGCAATGACCGATCCAGTTCTGAATATCACCGTTAAGGCGGGGCATGGCCGTACTTTCGAAGTGAAGGCGGGCCAACGATTGACCATCACCGATGTCGAAGGCCAGCAGGCCGCCGATTTCGTCGCCATCGTCGCCGGCGACCATCGCGAGAAGCTTTCGCCAACCCACACGCGTCGGCAGCTTCGCACCCTGTTTTTCAATATCGGTGACGCATTGTATTCGTCGCTGGGACGCCCTCTATTGCGGGTCATCGAGGACACGGTCGGTGTTCACGACGCCAACGTCCCCGCGTGCGACGACACCCGCTTTACGGTTGATTTCAACGTCGCAGGACATCGCAACTGTCTCGACAACATGCACGCCGGACTTGCGCTATATGGATTAGCACCATTCGATGTCCCCGAACCGTTCAATCTGTTTCAGAACGGGCCAGTCACCGCCGACTGCCGCATGCAGGTCACCGATCCCACCAGCAAGCCGGGGGACCACATCACCTTCGACGTACTCGAAGACCTGGTGTGCGCAGTGTCGTCATGCCCGCAAGACATTATTCCGGGCAACGGCCTCAAGGTCACCGACATCGCCATTTCCATCTTGCCTGCGACCCGCGCCGTCGCCTGAACCGACACATTATGCTGCTTCTAAAAGATCCGGCCTCCCGCCCTGCACTGCCGCCGCAAACCGTCCTCGTACCGGCCGGGGAAAGCGGCGCTATCAACGTAAAAGCCGGTCAGATCCTGCGCATTGAAGCGAAAGCACCCGGTGCGGTCGCGTCCATGTTCGGATTCAGTCAGACCAACGACGACGTCTACCTGTCAGTTCATCACACGCGAGTGTTCAGTAATTCGTACGTGTTGCAGGCCGGCATGCGTCTCGTCAGCAATCGTCGCCGCGCCATGATGGTGCTGGGCAAGGATTCCAGCGGCAAGCACGACTTATTGCTCCCCGCATCCACGACCGCATATCTCGCCGAACAAGGCCATGCCGGACAGACAGGTTGCGTCGAGTCCGTCAAGGCGGTGATCGACGCACTCGGCCTCAAGCCGCCGAAGATACCTGACCCGATCAACCTCTTCATGCATGTCGCGCTGCATCGTGACGGCCGCATCGAACCGCTGCCGAACCCCACGCGCTCGGGAGATTTCATTGCATGCCGTGTCGTCACGGATATGATTTTTATCGTATCTGCCTGTTGCACCGGCATTTCAGGTAACGACACCCCTGGCGCGATCGCACTTTCGGCTGCGGAAGAACTCGACGAACTCTGATCTCAGGAGGGCGCCGCAATGGGCCTCGACCCGCAAGTGATCCACAGCCTGCCTACGCTGATCGACGGCTGGTTGCTGACCGTGGAACTGACGCTATTCGGCGCGACGGGCAGCGTTCTGTTCGGCCATCTCGCCCTGGCGATGCAACTGACGCGTATCGCACCGTTGCGCTGGGCCGCCCGCCTCTACATCAGCTTTATGCGGGGGACCCCGGCGCTCGTGCAACTTTTCATCCTGTTCTTCACGCTGCCCCTTATTGGTCTGGGCGGTCGACCGATGTTGGCAGCGGCGCTAACTCTCGGACTGAACAGTGGCGCTTACACCGCCGAAATCCTCCGAGGAAATCTCCGGATCGTCACGACCGGTCATTATGAAGCGGCGATCGCACTCGGCATGGCGCCCTGGCGTATCGCATTACGCATTGCGCTGCCGCAGGTGCTGAGGGCGAGCCTGCCGGCGCTGATCAACGAATTCACGATCCTCCTGAAAACCACGCCGCTGGCGTCGGTCGTAGCGGTGACCGAACTCACGTATGCGGGACAAATGGTGATCGCCCGCACCTATACGTCGACGCAAGTGATGTTGATCGTCAGCGTTGGCTATCTAGCGGTCGCGCTTCCGGTGATCTACGCCGCGCGACGCATTCAGCAGAAGCCGCGCATGGCGCACGCCACGCCTATTGCTACGGGAGCGACACGATGAGGTTCGACCTCGACGTTCTCTCCGGACATTGGAGCGACCTCGCACAAGGATTTGGGGGCACACTCTGGCTCTGCGCGACCGGGGCGGTAATGTCCAGCCTGCTCGGTGGGTTGCTGACCATGGGTCAGCGGTGCGGCGCACCATGGCTTGTAACATTGATTCGCGGCTATACGGCGTTGACGCTGGGTTTGCCCTTGCTCGTATTACTGTATGTGACGTTCTTCGTCTTGCCGGACTTTGGCGTGCTGTTGCCTGCTCCGCTGGTTGGCACCGCCACGCTCGCGATCTATTATGGCCCATACGTCGCGGAAGTCATGCATGCGGCTATCGACGCCGTGCCTGCGGGCAGCATTGAGGCAGGGATTGCAATCGGCATGTCGCCGGCAAAAATCACGCGACGCATCATTGCGCCCCAAGCGCTGCCGCTCTTACTTCCCACGTTGACCGGGCTGTTAATCGGTCTGCTCAAGGATTCCGCACTGCTGTCCGTGATCTCGGTGCATGAGTTCATGTTCGCAGCGAAGGCCGTCGTGTCCGACACCTATGCGCCACTGGAAGTCTACTTCGTCGTCGCGCTGGTCTACTGGGCCGCGACGTCTGTCATCCACCTCTTGACCCGCCATTGGGAACGCCGCCTCGACAGCACCCAACGAGTCGCCTTGTCCCGGTGAACAGCATGAACCTATCCGGCACCACCGTGCCCGTAGCATTGAAGGCAACCGGCATCGTCAAATCGTTTGGTCCGAACCGCATTCTGGATGGTATCGATTTGACCGTACGCCGTGGCGAAACCGTCTGCGTCCTCGGCCCATCCGGCTCCGGGAAATCGACACTGCTGCGCTGTATGAATTGGCTGTCTCCGCCCGACGAGGGCGGCATCTGGATCGGCGATGAGCGAATCGGTTTGCGTGAAAACGCGAACGGGTCGACCACGCCGCGCCCCGACCACGAGATACGCGCGCAGCGCAGCCGTATCGGCATGGTGTTTCAAAGCTTCAATCTCTGGCCGCACATGACTGTGCTTGAGAACGTAAAGGAAGGCCTGCTATCGGTCAAGCGGATGAACAGCCTTGCCGCAGGTGAACGTGCTGTGGAGGCCCTGCGGCAAGTGGGTTTGACTGGCAAGCATACCGCGATGCCCGCCAACCTGTCGGGCGGACAGCAGCAACGCGTGGCGATCGCTCGCACCCTTGCGATGGCACCGGAAGTGATCCTCTTCGACGAGCCTACCAGCGCGCTCGACCCGGAACTCGTCGGCGAAGTACTC
Organism: Robbsia andropogonis; assembly: GCF_034047095.1. Taxonomy (NCBI): domain Bacteria; kingdom Pseudomonadati; phylum Pseudomonadota; class Betaproteobacteria; order Burkholderiales; family Burkholderiaceae; genus Robbsia; species Robbsia andropogonis. Next base: position 825,404 of record NZ_CP139166.1, read on the forward strand.
GCGGTAATGCGCGGTCTCGCCGCAAAGAACACCACGATGATTGTCGTCACGCATGAGATAGGTTTCGCACGCGATGCTGCAGATCGCGTGATCTTCATGGATGGCGGTTGCATCGTCGAACAGGGTCCGCCTGCAGAAGTACTCGATGCGCCTTCGTCGCCCCGCCTGCAGCAATTTCTCACTCGCTTCAACCAGGAATCCAAATGTCCATGAACGACACGAATCAACAGACGTCGACCGTTCCCGCCGGTCACGGCAAGGCGGTTCGACTGAAGACAGGTCAAGCTGTACGCATCGTCAACACACATGGTACCCAGGTAGTGGATTGTTGGGCCTGGAATGCGTATGACCTCAACGAATACATGTGCATGGAGACCACACGCGTATGGAATCAACGGCTGAACCCGATCCTCGGCGACAGCTTCGTGACCAATCAACGTCATCCTGTGCTGACTCTGGTCGAGGATACGACACCAGGCGTTCACGACACCTTCATGGCTGCCTGTGATCGCAAGCGGTATGAACTGCTAGGCGTACGTGGCTATCACCGGAACTGCTGCGACAACATGTTCGAAGGCATGTTCGAACTCGGCGTGACCCCTCCGCGCCCGAACCTTGCGTCCTTCAACATTTTCATGAATATTCGTGTGCAACCAGACGGCATTACCCTGCTTACCTTGCCTACCGTGACGAAGGCCGGCGAATACATTACATTGCGCGCGGAAATGGATTGTTTCGTCGCGTTTTCCGCCTGTCCGCAAGATATCGTCAAGATTCAGGGCCAGGGCGACAATACGCCCAAACCCGTGGAAATTACGATACTGGAGAACATCGGGTCAGACCTGCCAGGTACACAGTCGTGGGTGCCGTCCTGCTAAGATGTTTAAGACGTTTACGCTCTCCTGGCATGGCCTGGAGGTGGCGGCCAGGTGCCGGCGCTAGAAGCTTTTGCCAGCAACGATCAATGCGCGTTTATTACGGCGCGCCCGTCCACTTTTGTCGCCAGTCCCCAACCACAGAGGATCCTGAACTTCTAGTCTTATTCGCAGGAGCACGCGCGGCTTCGCCATAGGTTGATCCGGCGATCGGCATATTCGATCACTTTCCCTATAGAAATAGTATTGAATTGCCGAACGCTTTGGATTATCGCAATCACGGCGGCGACTGCAACTTGATAAATAGCGCACGTGCATGATGCTTTGTTGTAGAGATTCGATTACGCCGAAACGACTTATTAACAGGTGATCGTAGATGGCTAAAGCTGGCGCTGGCAGTGGTGCAAAATTTCGGCGTTGGTGAAAAATCATATGATTCTTGCTATCTTTAATGAGCATATCTGATATTTTTTGCCTATTGCTCATTAATCTCTATTCACTGGCAGCACGCGTAAAGCCCTATCACTCGCGCTATTTAAGGCCTTGAATCAACACTCGCATGACCAATCATGTAATCCGAGAAGCGTTCAGAGTAAAAACAGTTAATTACAATAATCTTTCATATAAATTACTTTCTCTGACGATAGACACTCATCTCTAATTGGCGTCAGATAGCCAAGCGCACAACGCATCGATAGTCATATTTCGTCAATCGGAAAATAGTTCATTGAAAAATACAATAACCATTTTTTACCGATTTACTAAATTTTAAAAACGCCCTGCCGCTAAACGACAAACAAACGTTCGACTACTCGTCAGGAGCGAATAAAATGAAAGGATTGAAAGTATCGTCCCGACTTGCTTTAGGCTTTGGGCTCGTTCTTGCGCTCTTGGCCCTGCTTTCCGCATTAGGCTTCTATTCAGAAAAAACGTTATATACCAAGCTAGACGAAATTGCGCGCATCAACAATACAGAAGGAAGACTGGCAAACGCTCTCAAATCAACGGTGCGTGATCGCGCGATCGCAATCCGAAACGTAGCGTTACTCACCGATCAGTCTCAAATCACGCAACAAATAGCGCGCATCGCGGCACAAGACAAGACCTATCAGGATACGTATGACAAGCTCGGACAAATATTCGCCCAGGAATCAGGCACTACGGAGCGAGAACATAGGCTCTTCGCCCAGCTAAAGATAGACGAAGGCGCCACCAAACCGATTTGGGTCAACGCCATCAACCTCGCCCAGGCAAACGACCAGGCGGGCGCGACCGAGGTGTTGATCAAGCAAGCTTGGCAAAAAACGTCGGACTGGATATCTCGCCTAGATGAACTTGCCAATTTTGAAGACGAGCTCAATGAACAAGCTGCCGCCGAGGCAGCGGCGACCTATGCGACGATCAACAGCGTAACGTGGGCGGTCATCGCACTCGCAATGGCAATTGGCGTCGTGGCCGCTATTTTGATTACTCGAAGCATCTTGCGACAGTTAGGGGGGGAGCCAGCCGACGCGCAAACGGTCGCCCGCGAAATTGCAGGTGGCAATCTTATGGTTGAAATGCATCTAACCGAGGGTGACACAGGTAGCCTGATGGCATCACTCGAATCCATGCGGAGGAATCTAAGCGAAATCGTCACCGGTATCAAAGTCTCGGCGGAATCCATTTCCGTCGCTGCGGGCGAGATCGCGCAAGGTAACGTCGATCTGTCACAGCGGACCGAAGAACAAGCAGCTTCTCTGGAAGAAACGGCTGCGAGCATGGAAGAACTCACTTCCACTGTCCGCCAGAATACGGATAATGCGCGCCAAGGCAGCACATTGGCGGCGACAGCGTCACAAATAGCCGCCGCGGGTGGCGAAGCTGTCCAAAAGGTAGTATCAACCATGGAAGACATTTCAAACAGCTCAACGCGGGTAGCCGAAATTATCTCGGTCATCGAGAGCATTGCATTTCAAACGAATATTCTCGCTCTTAACGCTGCGGTAGAGGCGGCGCGTGCCGGTGAACAAGGACGTGGTTTCGCCGTCGTCGCGGGTGAAGTACGCACGCTCGCGCAACGTAGCGCGACCGCCGCGAAAGAAATCAAGGATCTCATCAGTGCTTCGGTAGAGCATGTTAGTGCTGGATCACGCCTCGTTCACGATGCAGGCGGCACGATGAACGAAGTGGTTCGCTCGGTGCAGCGTGTGACCGACATCATCGGAGAAGTAGCGTCTGCGTCAACAGAACAGAGCACCGGGATCGAACAGGTGAACGTTGCCGTCAACCAAATGGATGAAGTGACGCAGCAAAATGCAGCGCTGGTAGAGCAAGCCTCGGCCGCAGCGCAGGCCATGGCAGATCAAGCGCAGAGCCTGCGCGACGCGGTAGCTATTTTCCAGGTGAAACCGCAAATCGCGACTCAGCAGCAGTCAGTGCAAAAACCATCAACCGCTCGTCGGGCGTCGCCCAAAAAGTCGCTCTCGCGTGTACCTGCCCAGGCGCCCATGACTGCATAACGCCGACAACCTCGGCACACCGTTCGCCGATCGGTGCATAATTTGAAGATGGCGCGGATAATCGATAGAAAATAACTGGCGATTACATCGCGTTGTCTTCCATGCCGAGGCGCGCTTCGCAGTTACTTTCCACATGTTCAGGCTGCCCTCCTCCTGTTTGGCGGCCACGTCTTGTCAGGCGATTTGAAGTGATCGCCTTCTCCGTAAGTAATTTCTGCCCCCCCTCTTCGCGACCGCTTATCTCCACGCATTGGCATAGTCAAAGAAATTGAACCGAAAGCCCAGCATCTTTACTTGGTTGGCTTACCCTCTTTACTTTGCATAACTACCCAAAAATAGAGAGCGGCATGTTGGTCTGTCAGATCGCCACTATTAAAGATGTCATACATCATATCTAAATGTCTCATGGACCATCATATGCAACTATTATTTTGCGATCGTCCCATTTTGGATCGCTAATTTTCTTAGAAATACACCTTACACATTGCAATAATGACGAAATTTCGTGCTGCATGACTAGGGTAGACACGTACGTTCCATTTATCGCAACGCGCGTATGATTCACCTGTCGTCGTATGACTGAAGTGTTGTGCTGCTAACGCGTATACATCGACAAAATTACAAAACCAAGACGGAGACAGCAGTGACCACCCCCAATCTCGACGCGACGTCTAACGATCACAAAACACACATACCATTTAGGATTACTAGACGACATTTTCTTTGCTATAGCGGTGCAGTAATGGGAAGCCACTTACTTGGTGGCTGCAGCGGTACCGGCACATCAGGCGATCCTATCTGGGGACCAACGGGTGCCGCGACAAATATCATTTCGTCGCTAAGCGGCATTACCCAGTCCGCCTTTCCAGCCATCGATTTCTCGGTCGTGAACTACGGCGCGCAGCCTTGTGCCGTGATTGCCCAGACGAGCCCGTACACCGACGCGACAAAGTCCCCCGTCAGCCCGGGCTCGGGCGTCACTCAGGCCAGCGGCGCGTTCGACTCGCGTCCGGCCTTCCTTGCCGCGATCAATGCCTGCACGGCTGCTGGCGGAGGACGCGTGGTGGTGCCGGCTGGAAATTGGTATTGCGCTGGGCCGATCGTATTGCAAAGTAATGTCAACTTTCATCTCAGTGCAAACTGCACGATCTTCTTCAGTCCTAACCCCGCCGACTACGCCAAGGATGGACCCGTCAATTGCGGCACAAATGGCAATCTTTTTTATAGCCGCTGGCAGGCCAACGACTGCCTTAACTTCGGTGCACCTGTCTACGCGCGCAATGCCACCAACATCGCGCTGACAGGCGAGGACGTGACCTCCATCCTGAACGGCCAGGCAATGACGCCATTCACCGGATCGGGCAACACGGCAACCTGCTGGTGGACATACAAGGGAAGCACGGGGACCTATGGTTGCACGAGTTCATCGACGCCCTCGCAATCCTACGCGAACCCTAACAACGTTGACCTGCAGACAAAGGTTCCTGGCATTTCTTCATCACTATATGCATTACTAACTAATTCCGCAACACCTTGGCAACAGGATCAGAACTATCTCCCAGCGCTATCCGAAGCCGGCGTGCCCGTCGCGCAGCGCATCTTTGGGCTAGGCCACTACCTACGCCCTTGCATGGTCGAGTTCATTGGTTGCACCAACGTGCTGATGGAAAACTACCACACCCAAAACACGCCGTTCTGGCAGCATCACCCTACAGATTGCACGAACGTGGTGATCCGCGGCGTGATGGTGGACAGCATCGGGCCGAATAACGACGGCTTCGATCCCGACGCTTGCAATAACGTATTGTGCGACAGCATGACCTTCAACACTGGCGACGACTGCATCGCCATCAAATCCGGCAAGAATCTCGACACGGAATACGGACCCGCTCAAAATCATGTGGTTCAGAACTGCACCATGAACAGCGGGCACGGCGGTATTACGCTCGGCAGCGAAATGGGCGGTGGCGTGGAAAACATTTACGCGCGCAACCTGACGATGCTAAATCAGTTCTGGGCAACCAACTCGTTGAACATCGCGATCCGCATCAAGACCAATATGAACCGCGGTGGTTTCGTTCGCAATTTCTACGTCGACGGTGTCACGCTACCCAATGGCGTAAGCCTGACAGGTGGTGGCTATGGCAGCAAGCTACTGGCAGGCAGTCCGATCAACAGCACCGTACCGCTCGGTGTTGCGACCGCATCCGCGAGCAACCCCTCCGCATCGCAGGGTGGCCTGATTACCTTCGATTGCGATTATCAACCGGCCGGCGACGCGATTCGCACGCGCCCAGCGCAAGTGCAAAACGTCAATATCACCAACGTCACCGCGAGCAACGTCACGCTTAGCGGCAGTACCGGTTCATGCTTCCAGGCAATCGTCGCGCAAGGCCCGGTCGCCTTCGACTATAACGGCCCTGCACCAACACCCGCGATCCCCCCCATCAGCGGCGTGACGATCTCGAACTGCGACTTCGGCTCGCCGACCGCGGTCGGTCCCGCCAGCGCCACCGTGCCGGGACCGATCTACGCGTGGAACGTCAACGGGATCACGTTGCAGAACGTCAAAATTGCTGGACAGCTCTACAACAACACCACTATCACCGCCACGCGCTGATTTGAAACGCTTTCGGCGCTACGGCTGCACCAGGTAGTACCTGGGGTCCGGACCTGACCCCAGTTGAGGTTCCCGACGGCGGGCATTGATACACGGGTTGCGTGATGTCAATCGCCTGCCGAACCCGGTGTCCCCTCGTCCATTCGAAAACAAGGAAAAAATCATGGAAAGAAAAAGCAGTATGCGGATAGCACTGACGCTATCCGCATTCACCGCGATCGTCGTGCAAGTACCGGCGCAGGCTGCAACCTGTACACCGCAGTGGAGCAGCTCATCAAGCACCAATACGACAAACCTTCAGAACGCCATCAATAAGTGCGTCGGCACTAGTGGCAGCCCGGGCCTGATCGACCTTACAACCAACAATGGCGTGTCGACGGCGGTTATCACAACCGTGAACCTTGCCAGCAACATCGTCCTGAAAATCGAATCGGGTTTCACGCTGAAAGGCTCTCCATCGCAGCCATCGAGTGGCGCCATGCTGGTTGGGAACAATGTCAGTAATGTGACCATCACCGGTACCGGCGCGATAGACGGAGACGGCCAGACATACTGGTCGGCCGCAGTCGGCCAGGATAATACCGCACGCCCGAAGCTCATCGCAATAACGGGCTCGAACCTGCAGGTGGGATCGAACTTTACCGATACCGGCAAGGCGCAATCGATTGTCACGTTCCCGAGCGCGTCCAATGCGACTGGCAATGCGCTGATCATCCGCAATTCTCCGAAGGAGCAATTGGTTATAGAATCGGGTTCCAAGAACGTCACCATCGATGGCGTATGGATTTACGCAAACCCAAACCGCAATGCCAGCGGCGATAACCTGGCGCCGAACACGGACGCGATAGACATCATTGGCACCCAGACGGCGACCATCAAGAACTGCCTGCTCGACACAGGAGATGACGATATCGCCATTAAATCCAACGCCGGCGCTGCCGCCACCTCCAACGTCAACATCAGCAATTGCGTAGTCGGAGGCGGACACGGCATATCTATTGGTGGCCAGGAAGCAGCTGGAAATACCATTGCAAATCCTGGCGTATCCCAGGTCACGGTCGACACAGTGCAATTCAGTGGCACGGATTACGGCTATCGCATTAAAACCGACCAGACCGCTAAAGACAGCGGCGCGACCACCGGGGTTACTTACCGGAACACTTGCATGCGGAACGTGCAGCAGCCGTTTTTGTTCACCTACACCTATGCATCGGGCACTGGCGGCAACTTGCCGATTATTGCTAATGTCAGCATCGACAACGTGATCGCCACCGCCAGCAAGACGCAAGGTGCCATCGTCGGCCTTTCGAATAGCCTGATGGGCGTACCTACTACGGACAATAACGGGATTCGCATCACCAATAGTAAGATCACAGGCGGTAATGCGTTCTCAGTGACCAATGGCGAGCTGCAAGTGGGTAGCCACAGCACCGTGACAACCTCGATTGGCTCAAACGGCCAAGTAGTGCCGATCACCGATACAGGCTCGACCCTGTCTTGCCCTAGCAGCATCACCATTCCTGCACAGATCTGAATAAAACGATCGACGATGACTTGATCCATCACTTTCGTGCGCTGGATTAACGCGTCGTCTCTTTCACGGCGCGATTTTTAAAGAAATGACACCTCCTCACTTTGCAAGTGAGATTTTGCGACCCTGCTTCCCAAGATTCGTTCCCTCCCAAGCTCCCGTGAATTTACTATAGTGATTGAACGCGGCGGGCATCAGTCTGACGTTATCCCCCCGACGCTTACGATGACCTCACGAGAACCGAATGACCTTTCATCATCCGGATGCAAAAAAGCAGAAAAATTGTCTTGCCGACGCAACGCAAAACAATGAAACAGAAATAGCTGCGTCAGGTTCGACAGGATCGCTTCGCGGCACGTTACTACTGCCAGCGGCAAAAGATGCTCCGATCGTGCTTATCGTTCCCGGTTCCGGGCCCACGGACCGGAACGGAAACGCCCCGTACGGTCTTCACGCGTCAACATACCATTTACTTGCACACGGACTAGCGCAATGCGGAATTGCGACCGTGCGCATCGATAAACGCGGTATGTACGGTAGCGCCTCCGCACTGGACAATGCAGACGATGTGATAATTCACGACTATTCGAATGACTTGCACGCATGGGTCAGGGCGATAGGTGAAAATTACCCAACCAGATCGGTATGGCTGCTAGGTCATAGCGAGGGTGGATTAGTTAGTCTGGTAGCGGCTCAGAGCACCCTAGATATCCATGGAATTGTTCTGGTCGCTACACCCGGCCGTCCTTTGCGAGATGTACTGCGTGCGCAACTAATGGCAAATCCGGAAAATGCACCAGTTATGAAAAATGCATTGTCGGTGCTTGATTGGCTTGCCGCTGGAGAATTCGTGGATGCGAGCAAGATAGATCCGGTTTTGATGCCATTGTTCAGGCCAGCGATTCAACGCTTTCTAATCAGCGAGTTTGCGCTCGACCCGGCTGAACTATTGACCAACATCACGAAGCCAGTGCTCATTGTTCAGGGACTCCGAGATATACAGGTAGGCCGCGAAGACGCCGAACGACTAAAGCAGGCGAATCCAAAAGCGGAACTTGCATACCTCGTCAACGCCAATCATGTTCTGAAAGCTGTTGGCACAGACGATAGAAGCGAAAACATCGCAACCTACAGCAATCCGGAACTTCCGTTAGCTGACTGTGTGGTCGAGACAATAGCCAATTTCATGTTGCGCCCGGTGGATACGTCTTCATAGACATGACGTTTCGGAACGGTGTTTCAAGCTAGGTGATTTTCGTGCTTTGACATGCCCGATCGGGGACTGTCGGCCGATTCACGCTCGAACATTGGGGACACCAACGACCCTAAGGTCTTATTCTGCCTATCAGCCAGCGGAAAGTCCCGCGCTGCGTGACGCAACGACCGATGCGCCCTGTTCGGCCAGATCCCAGAACAGTCCAGTCATCACCTGCAACGATTCCCGTGTCGTACTAGCGAGGATATGTTCGTCCGGTGCATGCTGAGAACAGGCGGGATAGGAATGCGGCACCCAAAGAGTTGGCAGCCCAAGAATGTCGGAGAAAACTTCGTTCGGCAACGAGCCTCCAAGGTTCGGCAGCAACGCAGGCTTCTTACCGGTGGTCTTCGCAATCGACGTCAGCCCCCAGTTCACCCAAGGATCGGTCGGATCGAGCCGGGTTGCCGGCATCATCGTCGAAGTGATCTTCAATTCGATATCCGAATATCCAAGTGAATCCAGATGATCGCGAATATACTGGAGAAACTGGCTGCCATCACTTCCCACCACATAGCGCACCTGGCAATGGGCGTACGCATACCCGGAGATCGCGTTCGCTGGCGCTTCCGGATTACCGGTCTTGAACGCCATGATATCGAAGGAATTCCAACCGAATACCTTCTCCTCCGGCGTCAGTCCGGGTTCACCCCATTGCGGATCGATTTCCGGATCCGTGGGACCGCCCCCCACATGAATGTCCTTCAGCGCGTCACGTACGCTTTGCGGCAGTCCGGACGGACGGAGTTTCTCGACAAGAATCTTTCCTGTCGGACTCACCATGCTGGCCAATGCGTTCGCCAGACGAATGCCAGGACTGCGCAGCAAGCCGCCCCAGTTGCCTGAGTGATGCGCCCCATCACGTAATTCCAGTCGCATCTCAAAATTAAAATTACCACGCGATCCAAGAAACAATGTCGGACGAGTCGCGTTGAGACGTGGACCGTCCGATGCAAGAAACAGGTCGGCCGCAAGCACTTGCTTGTTCGCCGCGCAGATTTCGCCCAGGCCCGGAGAGCCGATCTCCTCTCCCATCTCGAATATCGCCTTGACGTTATAGCCCAGTACGCCACCACGTTCGGCAATGACCTCCGCCAGTGCAACGAGGTTGATTGTGTGCTGGCCTTTGTTGTCCGCAGTTCCCCGGCCGTACCATTTATCGCCTTCCACCACGATCTTCCATGGGCTCAACCCGGTACGCCATTGCGCATCATAGCCACGCACTACATCCCCGTGACCATAGGTCAGGACGGTGTAGGTCGCGCCCGGCTCTATCCGCTCCGCAATCAGGAAAGGACTCTTTCCCGCTATCGGATTCTCTAGCACCGTCCAGGTAAAACCAAGTGCTTCCAGCGCTGGTGCGAGTTGCTCTCTCAGATAACCTAGCAGAATCGATAGGCTCTCGCTGTCCTGGCTTTCCGTCTTGACAGCGACGCGTCTTTGCAAACTCGCGTAAAAGCGACCGTCGTCAAAGTAGGCGCTGACGCGCTCGATAGCATTCGCTCGGCTATTGTGCAGGCTCATGATCAGGGTAATGGTGGCTCAGGAAAGTACTTCAGACATCAGGTCGGGCAGTCCCAACCCGGGTTCAGGTGTCAGCGCGGACGCGAGCAGGCGTCGCGTATAGGCTTGCTCGGGTGCGGAAAAAATCAGCTCCCGACTTTGCAATTCGACAATCTTTCCCTGGTGCATCACGGCGACACGATCCGCCAGATGTTCCACCACGCCGAGGTCGTGGCTGATGAAGAGATAGGTCAGGCCAAACTCCGCCTTCAAGTCAAGCAGCAGGTTCAGTATCTGCGCCTGCACCGACACATCGAGCGCCGATGTCGGCTCGTCGCAGATCAGTATACCGGGGCGCAAGATCAGCGCGCGCGCAATGGCGACACGTTGCCGCTGCCCGCCTGACAACTGATTTGGGTATTGGCCGTGCGTGCGTTCCGGCATGCCGACTAACTCGAGCATCCGGCGCACCTCGGCATCGCGCTGCATCCTGTCGCCAACCCCATGCAGCATCAATGGCAAACCCACCAGTTGGGCGACAGTCTTGCGCGGATTTAATGACGAATAGGGATCTTGAAAAACCGGTTGGATACGTCGTGCGTTGGCGAGTCGATTGCCCGGATCGATTTGCTTACCGTCGATCAGTACATCTCCCGTAGTGGGCGGCAGCAGTCCTAGCAGGATTTTTGCCAGCGTGCTTTTACCACAGCCTGATTCACCCACCAAGGCCAGCGTCTCGCCACGCATTACGCGTAATGACACGTTGTCTATCGCTTTGAAAGGCATTGGTGAGCGGAAGAGACCACCATTCAGTTGAAAAACCCGACTGATCGCGCATAACTCGAGCGCGATCGGAGACGCCAGCTTGTCCGACGACATGACAGAACCGTCGCCTTTCGAAAAAGCGCTCGTCCGTTGTGCAAAGGAATCCGAGGTAGACGCTCTGACCATCAGACGGCCTCCCCTACCATATTGGAGCATGGTATCGCGGCCGGTAGTACCCCACTCGATTTTGCAAGCACGCACCGAACCTGATGATTCGGACCCACTGATAACTCAGGAGGCGTTTTCTCGCACGCTGCATGTGCGTTCGGACAGCGGTTACGGAACGGACAACCGGTGATTTCTCCTACCAATGAAGGCACCGTACCGGAAATCGCCGCAAGATGGCTGCCAGGCGCTGTTTTACCTCGCACGGGAATACAGTTCAGCAGTCCCTGTGTGTAAGGATGGGAAGGCGTTGCAAACAGTTCGTTCACGGGTGCGGTTTCGATGATCTGCCCGGCATACATCACGGCAACGCGGTCGGCGATCCGCGCAACGACACCCAAATCATGCGTGATGAACAGGACCGCGGTGCCGAACTCCTTCTGCAGTTCGCGAATCAGCTTGAGAATCTGTGCTTGAACAGTGACGTCGAGCGCGGTCGTTGGCTCGTCGGCAATGATCAGATCAGGTTCGCACATCAACGCCATCGCGATCATCACGCGCTGGCGCAATCCACCCGACAACTGGTGGGGGTACTGCCTCATCCGTACTGCGGCCTGCGGTATGCCAGTGCGCTCCAGCAAGTAGACGGCCCGGTCGCGCGCCACTGTCCGACTCACCTTGCGATGTTGCAACAAGGTTTCGCATAATTGGTCGCCCAGGGTAAATGACGGATTCAGTGAGGTCATCGGCTCCTGGAAGATCATCGACATGCGCGCGCCGCGCAACGCATTCATCGATTTCGCTGACAAGCCGGGCAATGTGATCGAATCGAAACGCAATTGCCCAGCAGTGCGCATCGCTCGTCTCGGAAGTAAATCCATGATTGCCAGTGACGTCATGGATTTACCACACCCCGACTCGCCGACAAGGCACAGCATTTCGCCGCGATCGATATGAAAATCGATTCCCCGCACCGCGTGCAGCACACCATTCGGCGTGGGCAGATCAACACGCAGATCTTGAACCTCGAGTAGTGCACTCATATCCGCGCCTCTTTTTCCATTGGTCGTCCGTTCGCTGCGGGTTCAGTTGCGGCCATCGGGCGCGTTCAGGTCGCGCAGCCCATCGCCAAGGAGATTGATCGCCATCACCAACACCGCCAGCGCCACGCCCGGAATCATGATGATCCAAGGTTGGAAGAACATGTATGACTTCCCTTCCGCGATCATCAGCCCCCAGGACGGCATGGGCGGCGGAACACCCAACCCCAGGAACGACAACGTCGCCTCAAGCAGGATGGCATGAGCCATTTCCAGGGTAATTACAACGGTCAAGGCACCTGTGATGTTCGGCAACAACTCGCGCAATAGAATAAAAGGCGTGGATGCACCAAGCGCCTTGGCCGCCGCAATGAATTCCGCGTTACGCAACTGCTGCGTGACCGAGCGGGTGACCACGGCAAACCTATCCCATAAAAGAAAGCCCAGCAGCAGCACCACGGTTTTCAGAGAACCACCGATCAATGACGACATCGCCAACGCCACAAGCACGACCGGCAATGCCAGCCGGGTTGTCAGGATGTAACTCACCACCGCGTCGACGCGTCCACCGAAATAGCCGGCGAGTACGCCAAGCGTCGTACCGATCGCGCCTGAAATCAGCGCGGTCAGCAAGCCGATCAGTAGCGAGACACGAGCCCCGAACAAAAGACGGCTTAGATAGTCCCGTCCGAGTTTGTCGGTTCCCAACACATGCTCCCAACTACCACGCGCGTTCCAGACGGGTGGAATCAATCGCGTGCCCAGGTCCTGGTTATAGGGATCATGCGGCGCAATCCAGGGAGCGAGTATCGCAGCCAGCACGATGATGAACAGAAGGGCCGCACCGAGTACCAGTCCATGCCTGCCTAGAAGGCGAGATAACCCGTGCCGCCGCGGCTGGACCAATGGCAGGTCCATCTGCAATGGCATGGCACCGCCGGACGCGGGAGCCTGCACCACGGGTGCCGGAGAGGACGACTGTGCAGCGGAGCGGGATGATGTCATGGTCATTCGCGTTCCTAGCTACGCAAGCGCGGATCAAGCAGCGCATTGATCACATCCGCAAAAAAAGTCAGCCCGATGTAAATCAGAGCAATGATCAGGACGACCGCCTGGACGATCGGGAAATCGTTTCGTGAAATCGCGTCCCAGGCAAGCTGCCCCAGACCTTGCAAAGAAAACACCGACTCGATCACTACGGAGCCGCCCAGCATGAAACCCAGCTCGACGGCGGCTAGCGCAACCACCGGAATGATGGCGTTGCGCAATGCGTGTTTGAAAATCACCCGGGAGGCACTGAGGCCTTTGGCCCTGGCAGTACGAATGTAGTCGGAACCCAGCACGTCAAGCATGCCGTTACGGGTCAACCGCATCATCGAAGGGGTTGCGTAATAACCAAGCGCCACGGCAGGAAGTACGAAGTTTTTCCACGAGGCGTTGCCCGCGACAGGAAACCAGTGCAAGCCCACGGCGAACAATAGAATCAGCGTCAGCCCAAACCAGAAACTCGGCATGGCTTGGCCAATGACCGCGATCAACAAGGCAAGACGGTCGATCCACGTATCGCGATACATCGCGGCGAGAATACCCAACGGGATAGCCAATAGCGTGGCCATCGCCAGTGCGCTGCCGCCTAACTGGAGCGTGATCGGCAAGCGGGCCGCAATCAAGGACATCACACTGGCCTGAAAATAGAAGGAGCGGCCAAAATCGAGATGCAACGCCCGCCACAACCATTCCACATATTGCGTCACCAACGGTTTGTCCAGTCCGAGTTGATGCCGAAGCGCATCAACGGTCGCCGCATTCGCCTCGGGCCCCGCAATCGCCGTTGCCAGATCGCCGGACAAATGCAGCAAGGTAAAGCTGACGACGGACACCGTGAAACAAACGGCCAACGCGATCGCCAGACGTCGCAACAGATAGGCAAACATCACACGTTCTCCCGATTATCCGGCCGCAACCGCTCGGCTTTTGTCGCTGATACAGGGTGAACGCCGTCGCTCATCACGCATGGATAGGGATAAATGAGACGGCAGGGCAATGACACCAACCTACTTCCAGCTCGCTTCATAGAAACGTGGCAACTCATCGGGATAGGCTTTGAAATTCAGCGCGGAGTTATAGGCATAGTTCGTCGAATACGAGAACAGCGGAACCCAATATGCCTGGTCACTGATCCGCTTCAATGCCTTCGCGTAATTTGCCTTGCGTACGGCTGGATCATTCGACGTGTCGGCGGTCTTCAGCCATTGAATCACCTCGGGATCTTTCGCGACGTCGTCCGGCCCGCCTTCGAACCAATTGCCGACGAAAGCCGAGGCATCATTGATTGAATACGATCCCCAGGCCTGGAAGGTCAACGGCGTCTTGCCGTCGCGTTGCGTAGTGCGCAGGGTCGCGTATTGCACGTAGTGCAGGCGCGCGGTAATACCCACTTTTCGCAAATCACCCACTAATGCCTCCGCGTATTCGCGCTCGCGATAGGCATAGAGATCGGTTTCGAAACCATTCGGGTAACCGGCATCTTTCAGCAGCGCCTTCGCTTTTGCAGGATCATACGGGTACTTGGTTACCGCTGAGTCATCACATCCGAACTGCGTTCTGAAACAGGCTGCCCAAAGCGGTTGGCTCCCGCCACGCACCAGATCTTTCGCCATGCCGGCTCGGTTGATTGCGTAATTGACAGCCTGACGCACGCGAACATCCTTGAACGGGGAATGGGGTGTGGAAGTGCCTAGCGCATCCATGGACATGAACCCGACGCGCATCGTTTCGCCGCCGATCACGGCGATATTTGGCATTTGTTTCAGAGAGTCCGCTTGATCGGGGGGCACGCGCCATATCCAATCCACTGCACCCGTCATTAACTGCGCGGCGCGCGTTTCCGGATCAGAGATCACCAGAAACTTGACGGTGCCGATGTGCGGCGTGCCGATCGGACTTCCCTTGAAATAATGCTTGTTGATCACCATCGTCACACCCTTGCCGGGCGTGACTTGCGTAATCGTGTATGGCCCCGTGCCAATCGGCGCCTTGCTATAACCTTCGAGCCCAACTTTCTTGAAATAGGCCGCCGGGTATATCGGCGTCGGTCCAGCCAGATATTCAAGTGCCGCCGGGAATGGCGCCTTCAACACCAGACGTACTTTGTAGTCGTTGATTTTCTCGGCAGTCTTAATCCAATCCGTGTTCTGCCGCGAGACGGCTCTCGAATCCGGTGAGTTGATGTAGTTGAATGTGAAGACTACGTCATCCGCGGTAAATGGATCACCGTTTTGGAACGCCACATCCTTGCGAAGATCCAGCACCAGCGATGTGGGTGACTCCCAGTTCCAGGCCGTGGCCAGATCAGGCAGATATTTACCGGTATTCGGATCTCGATAAATCAAGGTGTCCCACGCCATATGCGCAAGTATTACACCTTCGCGGACATTGTTATGGTATGGAGACACGTTTTCCGCTTCGCTGTCTGATGCATAAATCAATGTGTTATCGGCTTTGCTTGCGTGCGCCGTCAATGGTGCAGTCAACGGAATGGCAAGCGCGGCGACAAGCACACCATGCCACATCCGGTCATGCATCGAAATGGTGAACGTGGCGCGCATGATCGACGAAAACGGACGTCGTACCGATTGGAGCATGGATAACAGGCGAAGCGGAACGGCAGCAGCTTGCATCTCTCGTATTCCTTTATCAACAGGGGCAGCGTGTCGGCCATCGTAGGGCCGGTGCCCGATCCCATGAAATCGAGCTTATCAGCGAATTATTTTGCGACTAATATCAAATAAATAAGTTTGCGTTGCCGAAACGGCATACCGTCGACGACAGCACGGATGCACGTCGCTGTCCCACGCCGATCGACCATTTGGTGTCGACACCCTGGAAATCGGTTTTGATCGCTTTTTTGACTTGCTCGTTTAATGAAAGTCCATCACTTACAGGAAACCGCGCTGCGCTATTTCGTTGAAGTCGTACGCTGCGGCTCCATCACGGAGGCATCGATTCGGCTTGGTGTTGCCGGCTCCGCAATCAGTCGGCAGATCGCGCATCTCGAAAACGTACTGGAGACCAGTCTCTTCGATCGGCGACCACGCGGCATGGTGCCAAGTGCTGCCGGTAACGTACTGGCCGCGCATGCGTTCAAGGCAGCGCTCGATGCGGATCATGTTATTCAGCAGATTGCGGATTTACAAGGTGCGAAAGGCGGCAGTATTCGCCTCACGTCTTCGGAGGGCTTCGCAATCGAGTTCCTGCCGGGCGTCATTACCGAGTATCAAAAGCACTATCCGGGAATAACATTTGATGTCACCGTCACCGAACCGGTCCACGTGTCCCGACGCATTATTGAAGGAGATGCCGATATCGGCTTCGTATTCAGTCGGACACCCCAAAAAGAAATCAAGGTCGAACATCGTCAACCGGCACCCGTTCTTGCCGTGATGCGGCCCGATCATCCGCTTGCGGACCGGGATTACATCGATTTGGCCGAGATGATTCAATATCCGCTGGCGCTTCCGGACCAGAGCACCACGGTACGGCAGCTATTCGACATTGCTTGCAGCCTGCGACAACTGCTAGTCGAACCCGCGATCACCAGCAATTTCATTGTTTGCCTGCATAGCTTCGTTCGTGCGGGAAATGGCATCACCGTGTCAGGCGAAGTATCGGTGAGAAATGCTTGCCGCCGCGGAGACCTGGTGGCCAAATTGATTCGGGACAAGGCGCTGGACGCACGTAATCTCGAGTTGCAAACCTTGGTGGGACGTACACTTCCAAAGCCGGTACAGCTTTTCCTGGATTTTCTGCGCAATACACTGGAGTTGGAACAGTCTCCATTCGCGCGTGAGGGCCGTCCTTGACGGTCTCGCAACGGCGGAGGCGGCGGGCGTCGCAGGTGCCAAGCGGATGCGCTCGGCGTTTGATGCCGCGGCAGGCAGCGCGACGATAGGCGCGTTTGCCACCGTCTTACCACTGATTCGGGGCCGATCACCCGCCGTTACTGCGCTGCATTCCGCGAGGAAGTCACCGCCAGGACATGGTTCGCGAGGCGTGCTTCACCTGAATCAGACATCACATCCCAGCCGCCTCCCAATGCTTTATAAAGCGCCACCAAATCAGTGGAAACCGTCGCGGTACTGTCGACCCACTGTTGCTCGTAGGTAAGGACGTTTTTCTGCGCGCTCAGTACATCGAGGTAAGTGGTCAGCCCTCTCGAATACCGTTGATTCGCGAGATCCAACGCGCGCTTTGAAGCATCGACGCTTGCCGCAAGGCTATCGCGGCGCTGCTGCTCCGTACCGAACTGCGTTAACGCGTCATCTACTTCCTGGAAAGCGGATAGCACTGTTTTCCGATAGGTGATTGCCGCCTCCTTCTGCTGCGCATTGCGCAAGGCAAGGGTCGCACGTAGCTTGCCTCCCTCGAAAATCGGCAGTGATATGCTGGGACCGGCGCTATAGCTCCGCGCCCCCCAACTCCCCATATTGGAGAACTGCGTAGCCTGAATGGCAACGCTACCCGACAACGTGATCTTCGGGAAAAAGTCGGCCTTCGCGGCACCGATGCTGGCCGTTGCCGCGTGTAATTTTGCCTCCGACTCGCGTATGTCGGGCCTGCGACGTAATAAGTCGGACGGTAGGCCAATGGGTACACGCGGTGGCGCGACCGGTATTGCCGCCGGTTCGCGTAGCTGTACGGCAAGCGTTTGAGGATATTCACCGAGCAATAGCCCGATAGCGTTGATCAGTTGCGCCTCCTGCTGTTCGAACTGGGGAAGGTTCGCAGCTGTCGTTTCCGCCTGGCTTTCCGCATTTGCGACATCCAGATCGGTCGTCAAGCCATGTTTCGCCCGTTCACGCGTCAGCTGGACCGTGCGCCGCGCGTAAGCAAGATTCTGCTTTGCAAGCGCAAGTTTCTGTTGCGTGCTTCGAAGGGTAAGATAGTCGCGTGCGACTTCCGCAGCCGTGGACACCATCACGTCGTGCCTTGCTTCTTCCTGCGCTTCCGCTGTCGCGCTGGCGTTCTCCGCGGTACGCCGCACTCGGCCCCACAGATCAAGCTCCCATGACGCGTCAAATCCATATTGATAGAGATTGAACGGTGGCAGCCCACTCGACGTAACGTCTTGTGTCGGCACCCCACTTTCACGGCCGCCTAGCCCATTCGTAGAGGTTGCGGCCGATGAGCCGCTACTCTCAAGCAGTCCGACCACCCCGTCGGCACTCTGCAACTCCCGCGTATAGGAGGCGTTTCCGTTCAATGTTGGCAACGCGCTCGCGCGCGCCTGCTTGAATTGCGCGCGAGACTCCGCCACGCGTGCCGCCGCAGCCTGGATATCGAGGTTGCTGTTCATGGCACGCGCGACCAACGTGGTCAGTAACGGATCACCGAAACTGTTCCACCACGCAGGCGCAACAGGCTCCTGCACGGCAACCGCATGCCCTGTATCCGAAGGTGTCGGCGTTTCCGTCCATTGTGCTGGCGTCTGTAGCGCCGGCCGTTGAAAATCCGGGCCCATCGTACATCCGGAGACCAAAGCAATCGACGAAATCAACAGGGATGGCAATCGATAATCAATGCGCATTGATTGGCGCTCCCTTCGGCAGCTTGGGCAAGAAAAAACAGATGGGCGCCAGCACCAATGAAATGACCCCCAGCACGATGAAGACATCGAGATAACTCATGACAGATGCCTGCTGTTCCACCGTTGATGCGATCGAACGAAGCGAACCGGTAAAACCGTTATAAGGCGTGATATGTTCAGCGAGCCGCGCATGATGGAATTGCTCCCGCCACGCCAATTCGGTTGTCACCAACGATACGCCGAAACTGCCACCTAGATTGCGCGTCATGTTGATCAGCGCCGACGCATTGTTATTTTCGCTTTCCGGTACGCCTACAAACTGAACCGTCGACAAAGGAATAAAGAGGAAAGGCAACCAGATGACCTGATAGAGACGCGACAACGACACATATTCGAAACCGATATTCAAATTGAGCCCTGCCGTGTGGAGCAGCGCGATACCTGTACCTGCCAGGGATACCATCACGAGCCATTTCGGCTGAAAAACACGGCCGGTGACGACACCGGCAATCGGCATGATGAAGACCGTCATGAGCCCACCGAGGCCGAGCGTCAGACCGGCGTTGGTCGCGTCATAGCCTAGTAATTCCTGCGTGAATTGCGGCAGGATCTGTGTCGTACTGTTGATGATGAAACCGAATGCGAACATTACGGTACAACTGATGGCAAAGGCACGCGATTTGAATAAGCGAAGGTTCACGATTGGCTGGTCGGTCGTCAACTCGCGAATAACGAGGGCGATCAGTGCGATGCCTGCAATAGCAGACAGCGTGCAGATGAAGTTCGATGAGAAGCCGTCTTCACGCTCGAACTTATCCAATACGATCTGCAGGCAACCGAAGCCAATCGCGATAAGAAAAAAGCCCAGGTAATCGACCTTCACACCTTTATCGAGCAACGCCTGTCGTTCCTGCTTCACCAATTTGCTGTCGCTGACGAATAGCCAGGTCAACACCAACGACAACAAACCGACCGGCAAATTGATCAGGAAAACCCAGTGCCACGAGAAATTCTCGGTGATCCATCCCCCGAGCATCGGACCGATCGCCGGCGCCGTGACAACGGTAAATCCGTAGAGCGCGAACGCCAGCGCACGCTTCTCGACCGTAAACGTGTCCGCGAAAATACTTTGCTCAACCGGGGCCAGGCCGCCCCCGCCCAGACCTTGCAACACCCGGAAGACGACCATCATCGTCAACGACGTTGCAAATCCACACGCAACAGAGCTGACCGTGAAAAGCACCACGCACATCATATAGAAGCGCTTACGTCCAATCACGTTCGATAGCCAGCCGCTGATTGGCAAGATAATCGCATTACTCACCAGGTAACTGGTGGTGATGTACGTACTTTGATCCTGGCTTGCCCCTAATCCACCGGCGATATGTCTGAGGGCCACATTGGCGATCGTGGTGTCCAGTACCTCCATGAAGGTCGCAATCGACACGATGACGGCGATCAACCAAGGGTTGTAGTCACCCGCGGCCGACCGCGGCAAGGCGGTATTATCGGTCGCCATGACTATCTCACCGTCACGCGCGGCGTGACTGATAGTCCCGGTGCCAGTTGCAGATGACGCCAATCATCGTTGTCGAAGACAATTTTCACTGGCACGCGTTGCACGACTTTTACGTAGTTTCCGGTGGCATTCTCCGCCGGAAGGGTACTGAATACCGAACCCGTTCCACGCTGTATGCTATCGACGTGTGCATGAAGCACGCTTTCCGGGTAGGCATCAATGTGTACCTCAACGGCCTGCCCCACGCGCATATGCGTCAGCTGGGTTTCCTTGAAGTTGGCCGTCACCCACATGTCGTCGGGAACGACAGCGACCAATGCCTGGCCCGGCGTGACATAGTTGCCAAGATTGACCGTACGCCTTGTCACCTTGCCGGCCTGCGGCGCTCGTATTGTCGTGTAGCTCAACTGCAGCATCGCGTTCTCGACATCGGCGTCATATTGACGGACCTGCGCGAGCGCTGCATCAATCTTCGTTTTCTGAGACGCGACCTGCGCCTCGCCAGCCCGCACGGCATCCTTGGCACTATCGAGACGCGCGAGCGCGCTCTTCGTACTTGCCTGGCTTTGCTCTAATTGCTGGCGCGTGATTGCAGCGGGATCCGTGCCAGTATAGCGGGCAAGGTCTTGCTTGGCCTGCGTCAAATCCGCTTCCGCAACACGCACCTGTGCAACCTGCTGCGAAAGCGTGGCCGTCTGGTACACCAAATCGGCACGCGCTTGCGCGACCTGCGCTTGGGCATTCGCGTCCTGTGCCTCAGATTGCTTCAAGCGCACTTCGAAGTCGCGGCTGTCTATCCGAAGCAGTGGCTGATCTTTGTCCACATGCTGGTTGTCGGCCACCAGCAATGCAGTCACGCGCCCGCTCACCTGCGAAGCAATCTGACTCTGGTTGCTATCGATAAACGCATCGTCGGTGCTTTCATAGTGACGACTGTGAAGCCAATAGGCCAGGCATCCCGCCACGAGAATGATCAGCAACACCCCGCCAAGGAGCGCGTTCCGGCGCTTATGCTTCGGGCCCATCGGCGCAGATGACTTCTGCATGTCACGCGGCCCCTGCTCGTTATCTGACGGAGCAGGCGGGTTCTCCCGACCTGACCGAGAGGCGCTGTCGTCTGCGCTATCGCTACCGGCCATCACAATCTCCAAAAGGCTAGGCAGGGTATACTACAATAAAACGACTCCGTTTCGTTCTATTTTTGAGATTTGGGATAATGTGCCAGGAACGCATTATCTAGTGAGGCGCTTTCGTGAGCCGTATCCCCAAGATCGTCAATAAACCGGAAACCACCGGTTTACCCAAATCGCTTTTTTCTCGCAAGCCAGGTCGACCGCCCAACGCCATGGCGGGAGACGTGGATGAGCGGATACTGAATGCCGCAACAGCAACGTTTATAGAGCGTGGATTCGGTGGGGCGTCACTGGATCGTATTGCCGAGGCAGCCGGCGCAAGCAAGGCAACGCTTTATAGCCGATATGACGGCAAGGACGCGTTGTTCGCGGAAGTCGTACGCCGCAATTGCGAACAAAGCTTGCAACTTGCTTACGAGAAAAAGCGTTCGGGAACGCTCCCGGAGCAACTGGTGGCGATGACCCAGCTGTTCGCGGCACGACTGATCAGCGATGAAGTCATCGGTCTGATCAGGATGGTGGTAGCTGAAGCGCCCCGATTTCCGGCACTTGCCAAACTCACTCATGATGCCGGGCGAGCTCGCACGATCGATGCGGTAGCGACGACCCTTGCCGAGTACGGCCAGCGCACGAAGACGGAAGGCACGCGTCAGGCGGCAAAGCAACATGCACAGTTACTTGCTGTCCGTATTCATGAAGCCGTCGTCTCGCCGATGATTATTCGCGCCTTGCTTTCCGAAAACCTCGCTGAAGTCCGCGCGGAGATTCCCCAACACGCAAAAGAGACGGTTGATGTGTTCGCCGCCGCAGGCGCGTTGGCAGAATTTATGTAACCGGCGTTGACCTTCGCTTTACTAACGGCGCGTTCGCATGGCGGTCAAAATGCGCCTACGTAGTTCTCAGCGAGTGCCGTCGACAAAGCCCGGGAGTTCACGACGTTTTCAAGCTCCGCACGTTGTATCTGCTGCTGGAACGGCGAGGCGTCCGAGAAAGTGTGGAGCATACTTGTCATCCACCACGAGAAATATTCGGCACGCCAGATACGTTTCAAGGCGGTGGCGGTATAAGAATCCAGAAGATCGCTACGAGATTCCTTGTAAAACGCCTCAATGGCTTGTGAAAGCAGCTTGACGTCCCCCACCGCGAGGTTCATACCCTTGGCGCCCGTCGGCGGGACGATATGCGCCGCGTCTCCTGCCAAGAACAAACGACCATACTGCATGGATGACGAAACGAAACTACGCATGCCGATAATGCCCTTTTGAAAGATCTTCCCCTCTTTCACCTGCCACCCATCGGCGTTCTCCAATCGCGTATGAAGCTCGTTCCAGATGCGATCATCCGACCAATTGTCGGTATTGTCTTTCGGGTCACACTGGAAATACAAGCGCTGCACCGTAGGGGAGCGCGTGCTGACCAACGAGAATCCTCTTTCATGCTGCGCATAAATCAGTTCTTCGGAAGACGGGGCCGACTCCACAAGAATACCGAACCAACCAAACGGATAAACGCGCTGGTAGTCTTCGCGCACGGCACTGGGGATCGCGGGACGCGAAACACCATGAAAGCCATCGCAGCCAACGACGAAATCGGCATGCAGCTGGTACTTTTCCCCTTGATCGGTAAAGCAGACTGACGGCCTGTCCGTTTCGATTCCCACCGGCGCCACGTCGCTGACGTTGAATAAGATTCGGGCCTGCGCCGCCAGGCGCGCTGCGACAAGATCCTTGATTACCTCATGCTGCGCGTAAACCGTAATGGCCTTGCCAGTCAGTTCGGATAGCGCGATACGATGGCGACGTCCACCAAAAGAGAGTTCGACACCGCGATGCAGGGCGCCTTCCGCCTTCATGCGCTCGCCCACCCCGGTTTCGGTGAGGATATCCATCGTACCTTGCTCCAGCACACCCGCGCGGATGGTGGCCTCGATCTCCTCGCGACTGCGGTTTTCCAGTACGACGGATTCGATGCCGTTCAAGTGCAGCAGATGCGAAAGAAGAAGGCCGGCGGGACCGGCGCCAATGATCGCTACTTGGGTTTGCATTGCCACGTCTCCTTATTTACGGGATATCCCCTTACTTGGACCCATGGTAGACGTGCGGTTTCGAATTAGAAATGGATGATTCCGAAAAATACTTGTACTATTTTCACATCCTAAAAATAACAGATTCTCCGGAACGGAGGAGACATGATCGTGGGTAGAAACAAAACCAGCATCGGCGAGATACCGCAATTCTCCCTTTATGGCGAGATTGCCCGGCCAGATGGCGCCGAGTCCGTGCATATCGAATTGATCGAGACCCGCAGCCGGATACACGACTGGCACATCCTGCCGCATACCCATGCCAACCTGTTTCAGGTACTTTTTTTAATGTCAGGCCGTGTTACGGCACAAATGGAAGAGGATGTCTGGGAGCGCGACGGGCCCGTCGTCATCACCATTCACCCGTCGGTGGTGCACGGCTTTGACTTTTCGAAAGATGCGGTTGGCTTCGTGCTGACGGTCGACCCACCGGTGATATTTTCACTGGGCGACGGAAACGACCATAGCAGTCTTTTCTCGCCGCTTTTCCTGCGGCCGATGGCAATCGACCTGACGCGCGTCCCGGACCTGTGCCTGCGACTGGAATCTCTTTTGCGCCTCTTGATCGAGGAATCGGCATGGCCGCGCACCGGCCATACTCTGATGCTTGAATGGCTGGCGCGTAGCGTGTTGCTGCATCTGGTTCGGCTGGAGGCCGATCACCGTTCCGCCGCGCTTTCGGGGAACGGGGAGTTCGAACTGTTTAGCCGCTTCCGTGCACTCGTGGAAGAACACTTCAAGGAACAATGGCAAGTTGGCGTTTATGCCGCGAAGCTCCATGTGACATCCAGTCGCCTGCATCGGCTGTGCGTAAAACTGTGCGGCCAGTCCGCCTTTGATCTGATACAGCAGCGGCTGATGCTTGAGGCCTGTCGTAAGCTTACCTACGTGCCGTCAAGCATTTCGTCCATCGCATACGAGCTGGGTTTTCAGGATCCGGCGTATTTCAGCCGACACTTCAAGCGGCACATGGGGCTCACGCCAAAAGAATACCGGCGCACTAACGTACTGGATTAACGCAAACGCTGGTGCGCCAACAATCTATCTTACATCGACCGTGGCGCGGTTTGCTTTCAAAACATGGTGTGAACGCCCACGCGCGCAATGGCTTGAGATGCATTGCTCGACGAGCCTGACGTATCCATGATGCCATTGATCGCCGCTTGTGCGCCAGAGTTGGCACGCTGATAGATGCCCTCGACGTATACCGTCGTTCGCTTGGACAGCGAGTAGTTCGCAATTGTACTCACCTGATGCGCGTGGTTGCCATCAAGCACCTCGTTTCCTTTCATGTACATATAGCTAGCCCCGAGCGAAAACGCTGGGGTAAGATGCCAACTGGCCCCAGCCTGGGCGGCCCATGCCGTTGCACCGGACAATGCGTTTCGAACAGTTACAAGGTCTGCGACCAGATAGACCGGGCCAAGTACATAATGCGTGCCGACTCCCCAATTCCTGATGGGAATCTGAGGCGATCCGCCAGACGATCCGGCATATTTCTTCTCCGTGTAAGCAGCGCCGAGTCCGAACGGCCCTGCCACATAGTTCGCACCGAAACTCATGCCTGAATTCGCGCCAAACGATCCCGAAACACCCCCCGGCGCATACAATGCACCAAAGGAGAAACCTGCAAAGACGGGTGACTCGTATTTTATGGAACTGTTCATCTGGATACCGCTCGCCCTGCTCCAGTCGAACCAACCCGTGGAGTTTTGCGGGATACCGAGTTTTTGAAAGGGTCCGGCGGCGAAGCTGTACAACCCACCGGTAAGCGCGCTGGGATTGTTTCCCTTGTCCAGCAACGACGCAGACATGAAGTCGTATACGTTACCCAACGTCAACTGTCCGAAGCGACTGCTTTTCAACCCAACATACGCATTGCGGCCGAAAATCCCTTGCTGAAGCACGCTTCCCGTACCTAACTGGAATTGACTCTGCAGGTTGAAGATAGCGCTGGTTCCGCCGCCCAGATCCTCGTTCCCCGTCAGGCCGAACATGCTTGGCGTATAGATCCCGTCATCGAATTTCGTAACCGAATGCCCCCCCTGATTCGATACGTATGAAATGCCTCCGTCGATCAGACCGTAAAGCGTGACATTGCTTTGTGCGTACGCTGTCGAACACATAAGTATACCTAAACATATTCCAACGAATCGCTTCATTTCCGTCTCCATTTTATTAGTATTTTCGACTACCTTTACAACGACATTTTTCGTACGCACCGTGCCATACGCCTTGTTTCACCCCCAACCCTGGCGCATTGGCACGCTTTGCAAACTCCCGCGTCAGCGGGCCGGCTCGACTGCACGCAGTACATTGGCCGACACGGCAATACCCGGACCACTGAACTCGACCATCTCAACGCTCAGATAGTCGAGAATCTCCAGATCCGCAACTCCATTGACGATATGAAACGTCGTGGGCAACTGCGCGAAGGTTGCCCGGTTCCATTTCACGACACCGCTCTCGCCCTTCCAGCGTTTAAAGTTCGCGTCGTTAAACTTGATTGGTGACACATCACCGGCTGCTTGCGGCAATGGCTGCGACGTGGTTGTGTAGGCGACATCGCAGCCACCACTTCCGTAGCTTCCGGTGCGCGGCATGTACTTGTAGAAAAGCGCCGCGCCGCCGGGTCCAGGTAACTTCTTTTCACCGCCCGCCTCAGTCAGCCCTTCAATCTGCATCTCAAAAAATTTGAAGTCGAACCATGATGCGTCCCCGCCCGCCAGACCGGTCTTGAGGTCGACACGCAAATCGGGCATATCAGCAAACAATTTTGGAAATCCCAACTCCTCGCGCCCGGTCATGATCGCATCTGGACGACCTTCCCATAAGACAGGGCAGAACGAACCGTCAATCGTTTCGTCCTTACCGGTATAGACGGCCGGCACTTCGACCATCAGAATGCCGTACCCTCTACCAGCCAGCCAATACAGATCGCTGAACTGGGCAAGCGAGACATGTACTTCAGGCTCACCGCGTAGCGCGAAGCCCGGCGGCAGAATGCGTTCCAGTTGCGCGCGATTCGTACGGTAGCTTACCGTCATCCATCGTGCATTCATCGTTCCCGATTCCTCGAGCGTCCATGGCGTGCCGTCCGCCTTTTGACGGGGCCCTGGCGCCGGACCGAACACGGCAGGCATGCGATAGCGTACGCCTGGCTTGAATTCTATGGTCATCGTATAACTCCTTATGTTTGATTGATGGGTCAGAACGGGTAGTGGCGCGGCGTGGTCTGCAACGTGATCCAACGCAGATCAGTGAATTCATGCACACCTGCTTGACCGCCAAAACGCCCCATGCCGCTTGCCTTCACACCGCCGAACGGCATCTGCGCTTCATCGTGCACCGTCGGTCCGTTGATATGGCAGATGCCTGACTCGATGCGCCTCGCCACTTCGAAGGCGCGGGCCGCGTCGCGGCCGAATACCGCCGCCGACAAGCCATACTCGTTGTCATTGGCGCAGGCGATTGCCTCTTCGACGCCCCGTACGCGCACAATAGGCTTCACGGGACCAAACGATTCCTCGCTGTAAATTCGCATTGCGGGGGTGACATGATCGAGCAGTGTTGCCGGCATCAGCGTGTTCGTGGATTTGCCTCCGCACAGCAGCGTCGCGCCTTTCGCCAGCGCGTCGTCGATAAAGGCATTGCAGCGTTCGACGGTGCTGACGTCCACCACCGAACCCAACACCACCGGCACCTGGCCACGCGGATCACCTACCGGCAGTGCACCGGCCTTCGCCGCGAGCCGTGCCACGAATGCATCGGCGATCGTTTCGTCGACGATGATCCGTTCGGTCGACATGCAAATCTGTCCCGAGTTGGCGAATGCGCCGAATGCCGCGCCGTTCACTGCGGCGTCGATATCCGCATCATCGAGCACGACAAGTGGCGCCTTGCCACCGAGTTCGAGCACCACCGGCTTTAAGTACTTGGCGCACGTGAGCGCAATGACGTGCCCCACGCGCGTCGAACCCGTGAAATTCACCCGGCGCACGGCGGGATGGCCAATCATCGTCTCCACGACCGCCGCCGCCGCGTCGGGCGCGTGGCTGACAAAATTGACGACACCGGCCGGAAAACCGGCGTCCCGGAACGCATCGGCGATAAGCCAATGCGTGCGTGGGCAGAGCTCCGAACCCTTGAGCACCACCGTGTTGCCACATGCGAGCGGGGCTGCAATCGCACGCACCCCAAGAATCACTGGCGCGTTCCAGGGCGCCATGCCGAGCACCACACCGGCCGGCTTCCGCACCGACAACGCGAGCGAACCCGGCAAGTCTGATGGGATCACCTCGCCATTTACCTGGGTCGTGAGCGCCGCTGCTTCGCGCAGGAAGCCAGTCGCGACCTCCACGTTGAAACCGGCCCATGCGGCACTCGCGCCGGTCTCGGCAGTCATTGACTCGACGAACTGCGGAAGTTTCGCTTCCAGCGCGTCAGCCGCCGCCGTCAGGAGTTTGCGTCGGGCGCCCGGCCCGAGTGTGGACCACGCGGGAAACGCCGTTCCGGCGGCCTCGACTGCCAGCGTGGCGTCCTCGACACCGGCCGCGGCCGCCTGCGTTACCGTCTCTCCGGAAAGTGGATTGCGACGCTCAAAGGATTTACCGCCCGCAGCCGGCACGGCCTTTCCGCCGACCAACAAATTGACTTCGTACACCATGTCTCGTGTCCCCTGATTTTTATAGGCCATGCCTCATCGGCCGTTCAGGCAATTTCGGCTGCGACCGCGTTCTCGATATGGCCTAGTCGTTCGATTTCGACCCGTACAACGTCACCGGGCTCAAGGAACTTGCCGAGCGCAATGCCCACGTTCGCGCAAGTGCCTGTCGCGATCAGATCGCCGGGCTGGAGCGTCATGACTTGGGAAAGCTCGTGAATCTGCTGCCAAATGTTATAGATCATGCCGCCAGTGCTCGCGCTCTGGCGCAAATCTCCGTTTACCCAGAGCTTCATTTCCAGGGCGTGCGGATCGGCAATCTCATCGGCGGTCGTGATCCATGGTCCGATCGGGCCATGCGTGTCGAACGACTTGCCCAGCGTGAAGGTGGGGCTTTTGAACTGCCAGTCGCGCGCGGTCACGTCGTTCGCCACAAAGTAGCCGCCGACCACGCTTGCAGCATCCTCGACGCTCACATAGCGGCAACGTTTACCGATGACGACGCCCAACTCGGCCTCGTAATCCATCTTGCTGGACACTTTCGGCTTGTATATCGGATCGAACGGGCCGGTAATGCAGGTGACCTGCTTGTTGAACCACAATTGGTTGGTCGGCACCTGTATGCCCGCTCGCGCCGCTTCCTCCGCATGATCGTGATAGTTCATGCCGATGGCCAGGTATTTCTGGGCATCAGGAATCGGCGCTTCAAGCTTCACGTCCTTAAGCGATACGCCACCCGACGCGTCGGAAAGCGCCTGTTCGAGACGCGCTAGCAGCGCCGGGCCAGCTGCAAGCACTTCGCGGATCGAGGCGGGTGCGGAAGCGTCGAGCGCCGTCAGTGGAATGACGCGGTCGCCGTCGATGACGCCGATGGTCGTGACGCCGGCGAGGGTGTAGCGGGCAAGTTTCATACTAAGCGCTCCTGCGGAATGCGTTTTGATGTAGGGTTCATTCAAAAAATTCTGGCGTCATGGGGGGAGCCCATTGACGTAGCTCGTCTGGCGACATCGGGGCATGCCCCACGGGCATGTTGTCGTTGACGAGATCGCCATCCGTCCAATGCTCTATCTTGTTTCCAAAAGGGTCACGCCAGTAATCAAAGATCTGGCTACCCTGAACGTGCCGGCCCACGCCCCAGGAATGTTGATAGCCGCACGACTTCAGGTACTCACCACCCAGCATGACGTCGTCGATATCCAGTACTTCGAAGGCGGCATGGTCGAACCGGGAGCGCCCGTCCTGAGCGGCAATCACCGCCACCGTGTGATGGTCTGTCCACTCATCGCCCAGTCCGCAGTGCATGAACGCCGCGATCGTGTTCTGTTGAGTGCCGGCCCAGTAGGTGTCCGACGCACGCAAGCCCAGAACATCGCGATAGAAAGCATGGGATGCCGCGAAATCGCTGACTTGAATGGCGATGTGTCCAAGCCGCATGACGCCGCTAGGACGCGGCTTCAGACGCACCGGCTTGCCCAGGCGTTGGGGCGCCCCCCCGAAGTTCACGGCGACCGACTCACGCAGCGGCAACGGCGCGTGCTGCGCCCCCCCATGTAATACGTCCACCAGGAACCCACTCGGATCGTGCATCCGCACGCGACGGCCACCACCGGGTTCCGGGTTATCTTCCACCTGCAGGCCGAGATGTGACGCGAGACGCTCCAGGTCCGCCGCATCGCGGGCATACAGTCCGAAGCCAACCGTCTGGTTGCTATCCCCAAGTTCACTGATATGCACGTGATGCGCGGGACCGGCGGCACGCATATAGAGCGCCCTTTCCGTGCGAGCGGCGCGATGCAGACCAAAATCGAGCAGAAAACGCTCCATGCGATCGAGGTCCGTGACCTGATACCGCACGAAGGCAATGTCTTGCACTGTAATCACGAAAGCGTCTCCTTCTTTTGTCATCCGACCGGTGTACCTCGACATGACGTCGGACACCCGAACAAATCCATGAAATCCGTGTTCACATATTATTCTAAATAAAATCGATAAAACATAGGAAATTCCATAATCTTGACCAACATGCATGATCAAGGCGAGAATCAGCCTACGCTTCATCACCTTGGAATCATTCATCTCATGCAAAACACCGTGTCATCTCCGAACGGCAAGAGCCTGACGTCGCTTGCGGTCGAACGTTTGCGCGGAGATATCCTTTCTGGACTGCTGCGCCCGGCGGAACGACTGCGGATCCAGGCGCTCAGTGAGCGCTATGAGATTGGTGCCACGGCCATTCGGGAAGCACTGTCACGCCTTGTGACCGATGGCCTCGTGGACTCCGAGGATCAGCGCGGTTTTTGCGTGACGCCGGTCTCGCGTGAAGATCTTGTGGATCTCACCGAAACGCGCGTCCAAGTGGAATGTGCCGGCCTGCGTCAGGCCCTCGTGCGTGGTGGCGTAGAGTGGGAATCGAATGTGCTCTCCGCGTTTCACCGTCTGCAAAGGACGCCGACGCCCAGTTCGCCGGATCTGCATGAAGCGTGGGCATCCGTGCATCGGCAGTTCCACGAAGCGCTGTTGGTGGGATGCGTATCGCCGTGGACGCTCCGCCTGTGCCGCTTGCTCTACGATCAGTCGGAGCGCTATCGCAATCTGGCTGAGCAACACACCTCCGGAGCAAACCGGGACGCCATGACCGAACATCGTGAGCTGATGGATGCGGCGATGGCCCGGGACGCCGATCGCGCGACACAACTGCTTGGCGAGCATTTCTGGGCGACCACGGGGATCATTCTGAAGGCGGTCTTCAACGAAGGCGAAACACCGGGTGACGTACAACGTCGCGGCGGCCGCAAAAAGCACAATCCATGATGCGGGAGCACTGATCCCGCAGGGTGCAGCCGCACCCTTCTATGTAAAGCCATTGACATGCTGCGCGACGTGCGGCAGGGCTCAATCTTGCCCGCGATTCGCTGACGAACAATAAGAATCATCTTGCAGGGCCGGATCAGGTGCGGAAGCGCTAGCCTGCCCAACACAGGAGACCTGTAATGCAACAGCATCTTCCCGCCACTCCCGATTCGGCTTATGAGTTCAAGGCCGTTGGCGTGCTGGCACTAGGCCTGGGAATGGTCGGACTCGATCGCTTTATCATCAATCCGCTGTTCCCGGTAATGCAGAAGGAACTCGGGCTCGATTACCAGGACCTGGGCATGATCTCGGCGGCGCTTGCGCTGACCTGGGGATTCGCATCGATCGTTAGCGGCCGGATCACGGATCGATTGGGACCCGCACGCGTGCTGGTGCCGGCCATGGTCATTTTTTCGCTGCTGGTGGCGACGACGGGATTTGCGACCGGCCTCGTGAGCCTGCTGGTAATTCGTTCGGTCATGGGACTGGCGGAAGGTGCCTATCTGCCCGCCAGCATCGTCGCCACGGTCAATGCGTCCAAACCTGAGCGGATCGGACTCAACGTCGGTCTGCAACAAATGGCGCAACCCCTCGTCGGCCTGGGTCTCGGGCCCGTCATCGCCGTAGGCTTGCTCAAGGTAATGCCGAGTTGGCACTACGTGTTCGCGGCGGTCGCGGTGCCCGGGCTTTTGCTCGCGTTCGTCATGGCCCGCGTGCTGCGCAACGCGCCGCGAGCGGCGCCCTTGCCGCGCGAGGCGCCCACACAATGGCGCAGCGTTCTGACCCACCGCGCGGTATTGATCAACACGGCGACCATGCTGTGCTATCTGACCTGCCTCATTACGTTGTCGGCCTTCATGCCCAATTACCTGACGGACCACATCAAATTAAGCCTGGACCAGATGGGCCTGGTGCTAAGCGGCCAGGGCGTGGGCAGTCTCGTCGGCATGGTCATCATTCCCGCGCTCTCCGACAAATTCGGACGCAAACCGCTGTTGCTGATTGCACTGATCGTGGAAGTGGTCGCGCTATGGGTTCTGCCATCAATCGGCGCCGAACCGCTCAAGCTTTTCGCCATCCTGTTCATTATTACTTTCATGAACGCCGGTGCCATTGCGATCACGGTCGGCCCCCTCACGAGCGCTTCCGTTCCCGCACCGCTGGCAGCGTCAGCCACCGGCGTGGTGGTCGGTGTCGGAGAGATTGTCGGCGGCGCACTGTCCCCGGCCATGGCCGGGGCCCTCGCGCACCAGATGGGTATCACGGTGATTCCGGTCATTGCCCTTATCGCCACCGTGTTCGGTGCAGCGATCGTTGCGATCGGGGTACGCGAGCCGCATCGTTCGAACGCCATCGAAGAACACGTGGTGAACACCTTGCCTTGACACATTGATGGCGAGGACCTGACATTGTCTTCGCCACATTTATGAAGACCTATTGGAGAAAGACAGTGGCATCCATCTCACAACATCGCGATGACGGCCTCTCGCCAAGCCAGGTGGATATGGCAGACGTCGCCATCGTAGGCTACGGGCCAGTGGGGCAAGCGCTGGCGCTCAAGCTCGCGCAGTGCGGACATCGCGTCGTCGTGGTCGAGCGTTGGTCGACTTTGTATGGACTGCCGCGCGCCGTGTGTCTGGATCACGAAGCAATGCGCATGCTGCAGTCACTTCGCGTCATGGAGGAATTCGAGGCCGCGACGTGCCTGAGCGAGCGGTACGAATGGCGCAACGGCGACGGCGAAGTATTGAAGGCCTTCCCGGCGCTCAATGAAGTGGTCGCCTCCGGTTGGCCGAGCCGCTGCGCGTTCAGCCAACCGGACCTCGAACGGCTGCTCGACAAGAAAATCCATGAGGGGTATGGCGAGCAGGTAACGGTGCATCACAATGTCACTGTCACCGGCGTCGTGGAGCATCTTGACCGCGTCGTCCTCGAAACGCACGTGACGGGCGACAATGGCGGCGAACCAACCTATGTCGCGGCGCGTTACGTCGTGGGATGCGACGGCGCGGGTAGCTTTGTCCGACAGGCAATGGGCTCGTCATTAGAGCGCATCGGCTTTGCCGCGGACTGGCTCGTCGTCGACCTGCAACCGCGCGACCCGTCACAATGGAACGCGGATGTCATCCAGATATGCGACCCTCAGCGGCCCACCACGGCGGTGCCGGGCGGACCCGGCCGCCGTCGCTTCGAATTCATGATGCTCGAGAGTGAACGCAAGGAAGACTTCAACAATGCGCAAGCCGTATGGCCGCTTCTGGAACGCTGGGGTTGGACACCCTCCAATGCGATTCTTGAACGACACGCCGTCTATACGTTCGGCGCTGCCGTCGCGCAGACATGGCGACGCGGCAGAATGATGATTGCCGGCGATGCAGCGCATCTCACGCCGCCCTTTGCAGCGCAAGGACTTTGCGCGGGCCTGCGCGACGTCTCGGCGCTTACGTGGCGGCTTGACGCCGTTCTGCGTGACCAGGCGCCGGACGGACTATTGGACAGCTATGGGGCCGAACGGAAGGAACACGCAACGGTATTTGTCGCGTTTGCCGTGATGCTGGGCAAGATTATTTGTGTGCTCGATCCCCGTCAAGCAGAGGAACGGGATCAGCAATTGCGCAACGATACCGGCCGAAGCGAGCAGCGCTGGCCGGCGCCGCGCTTGGGAGATTCGCCGTTCATTCGCGAGGGCGACGACCACACCGGTCTGCTTGGCGTGCAAGGGCGCGTTGCCTATCAGGGCAAAATCGGCCGTTTCGACGATATCGTGGGATCGGGCTTCGCCCTGATCGGCCATGAACACGATCCGTCGAATGCATTGAGCGAAGCACAGCGTCAGTTCCTGAGCGATATCGGGGCCATCGTGATCGGAGTCGGCGAGCACTGTGCGGCGCAGGACATCGACGGCACATACGCGCGCTGGTTCACGGAATTGGGCGGTAACACGGTTCTCGTGCGTCCGGACTTTTATGTATTCGGCCAAGGCGATGCGGCAAGCGTCGTGGATGACCTGATGAAGACGTGGCAACACTTGGCTGCGTCTCCCGTACGGCAAGCGCTGGAAGTATGATGACGACCGCCGCCCTGCGTCCCGGTCCAGCCATGGCCGCGGAGGACCGCCGTGTCGCACTTCTCGCGCAAGGCCAGTTGTCCGCGCTGGCTGATCTGTTCGACGACACGTTGATCTATGTTCACTCGACGGGCCTGGTTCAAGGCAAGGCTGACGTTCTGGAATTTTTCGCGAAAACGCTGCGCGTCGTTCGCATCGAACGTCAAATCGAACGGGTGACCGAGGACGGTCACCTCACCAGTATCGCCATGATCCAGACGATGCATGCCACGCTGCACGCTGATGAATCCAAGCACATCGCCACGCGCAGTTACATCCACACGCTCTGGCGCCTCACCGATGGCGATTGGCGCCTGCTGCACTTCCAGTCCACCGCCCTGCCGGCCCAATAAAGCCAACCGCCACGCAAGCCGGCGCTGGCAGGCCGCTGCGCGATGCACCTTGCCGACCATGGCGTTGGCGACATGCGTCTCGCCGTGCGTTATACGATACGCGCGACCTCATCGAAGGACAGGCGCGGTCCACGCGGGCGGAAACCGGCGGGATCGGCAACGCCCAGATTGAACAGGAAGTTGGCGCGCCACTCGGTGCCGGCGAAAAAAGCCGCGTCCACGCCGGCGCGGTCGAATCCGCTCATTGGCCCGACGGAGAAGCCAGCGAGGCGTGCGGCGATCATCAGATAGGCACCTTGTAGCGTGGCGTTGCGTAGCGCGGTCTCCTCCGCCAGCGCGGGGTTGGCCGCAAACATGCCCGCGGCGTTCGGCATGGCGGGGAATTGGCTTGCCATCTGCTCGTGGAACTGCTTGTCCATCGCGACAATGACGGTCACCGGCGCGGCCATGGTCTTCTCCACGTTCCCTGGTGCGAGTACGGCACACAGACGGGCCTTGGCCTCCGCGCCGCGGACAAAGATCAATCGCATCGGCTGGCAGTTCATCGATGTCGGCCCGAACTTGGCAGCCTCGTAGAGCATGTGCAGGGCATCGTCTGACACTGGCTCGTCGGTGAACCTGTTGGCCGTGTGGGCCTCGGTAAATGGCCGTGAAAAAATAATGGGGTCGATCAAGATGGTCATGATATAAGGCGTGGAAGAAAACGACGGCGCCATGCTTTCGCATGGCGTACGTGAAAACCTGCTATCAGGCGGACTCGGGATGCCGAGGCGGCGCGATCTTGTTAATACTGTTCCAGTGCTCGCACAGCTTGCCATCGCGTAGCCGGAAAGCATCGAAGACGTAATAGTCGTACATCGTGCCGGGCGCGTCCGGTTCCGGTTGTGGGGCGTAGCCGGCAATGACTACGAGATCGCCCTCGGCCACGAATATTGCCGGCGGGAACCTCATCTCGTCCTGAACCGGCAGCGGCGGCGCATCCCCGAACAGGCCGCGCAGGTACTGCTCCAGACCATCCGGGCCGTTTGGGATATGGTTGCAGTGCTGCTTGTAGTCGTCGGTGACGAACTGCCTTACGGCCGCCGGATTGCGGGCCTCGAGCACATGCCGGAAGAAGTCGAAGACGACCTGACGGTTCTTTTGCTCCAGCGTAGGCTCTGGCGAGGAATTCACGCTCATAAATGACGTACCTGTAGGTTAGGATTTAAGAAATGGCGTGCCGCGTTCACATTTTCGACAGACCGGTGAGGCGACCGATATCGATTACGAGAAATGCACCGACCATCCAGCCGCTGCGCGTCTGCGCTTGTGAAACGCTGGCCAGCACGGCCGTGTTGGGATGCAGAAAATATTGCGCGAAGCCCTGGACCAGCATGCCGGGCACGATGCCGAACTGCGCATGCACGTCGAACGTGAAGGTATTGCGCGCCACGCTGTTGTTGACCACGGGGACCGCCCCGCCGGTTGCGCCGTTGAGCATGCTAGTGAAGGCATACCGTGCTTGTTGCTCGTACAGCGCCCGCTCGCTGCTCAGACGGATGTAGCGCACCGTCGTACCGACCAACGCCACCGGATTGTTCTTCAGAAACCCGCCATATTCGATGCCGCTGTATGCTTCGATCGGATAGGCCTGACCCGGGCCGGGGGTGATGAACGCCCCGCCGTAAGCCGCGAGGTTGCGCGGCACCGGCCCCTTCGAGTCGCTGTCGCGCCAGAACACTTTCCGCCCCTGCCCATAGAAGCCCCACGTGCCACTGGTATGCTTGAGCGGCGTGCCGGTTGGATTGAGCGCCTGGCTCGTGCCGTCCGTGTTGTACAGTGAATCGGTGTACGGTGTGGTCTTGTGATATACGCCGACCTCGTATTTCGTCGGGAAGCGGCTGTCCTTGAAATCCGTATCGTGCGTGACGTTGGCGATGCCGATCAGGCCCGCGCGCGTTCTGGTGGTCCAGTTCCAGCCGCTCGTCGTGGTCCAGTTGTCGGAGTTGTCCTCAATGACGCCGAGCCCCAGCTTCGTGTACTGCGTCAATTGCCAGGCAACGCGTGCACCCCAGACCGACTTTGTCACCCCGGGTGCGTCGAGCGTGATGGCGGGCGTCGAGACAACGCAGCCGCTGCACATCGTGGGCACCATGAAGTTGTCGTTCGTATTCATGCGCCCATACTCGATGTGCAAGCGCTTGTCGAACAAGTCATGCGACAACGTGAACTTGACAAGATCGCTACTTTCCGACTGTACCGGGAAGGCAGTGAATGCCGAACCCGTTTGAAACAGGTAGGTCTTGGTATTGTGCGCCGGTCGGTTCCAGGCCTCGACAAAGTTGATCTGGGTATCGGGGATACCGATCAGCTTATCCAGGTCGATCGTCGCAGACATGAAAAGCGAGCCATAGTTGGCCGACTTACCCGGCGAAACGCCGGTCGACGGGTTATTGAAATAGCCGTTGGTGAGGAGCAAACCGAGGTCGACACCGTACTTGCCGAGCCAGTCGCCGAACCCGGCGAGCGGCCCCTGCCGTAGCCCCGGTGCATCACCATGCCCTCCCGAGGGAAGCGGCATGCCAATATTCGGCGTCGTGTCCGGCGTGACCACATTCTGGGCATACTGCGTGCCTTGCGCCGTAGTGCCGCCATGACCGTTGGCGACTCCCGTCGCGCTGGCGGCAGCAACCGGCGCAGCCGGCGTCTTGACCAACTGGGTTGCCCTGGTAGCCGGATCGGATGTACTGGCATCCCCGCCCTGGGTGAGCGCGTTCGATTGCGCGTTGGCCGTAACGGCGGCGAGCAACAGTACCTTTGTCGCGAGGACGTTATTGACGAATTTCATTATGATTATGGACTTCGCGTAGCGTTGTTTTAGGAGTAGTCAAAGCATTGGAAGATGCCCGGCGCGGCGTTATCAGACCTGGCGTTTCGGTTCGGGTTGCGCGGCCAGGCCTACCGCGATGGTGGCAAGCACCGACAGCGCGATGCACAGAACAAACACGGGCGAATAACTGCCTGTCTTATCGAACACCGCCCCTCCCGCCCCCACCAACAACGCCGCCGAAGCCGTACCGACGGCGAGCATCAGGCCAAACACCTGCGGGAACGCACGCGCCCCGAAATACTTCGCGAGCAGGGCCATCAGACAGACTTGGGACGCACCATAGCCAAGCCCCACCGGCACGGCGAAATACCATAGACCCGCATCCCCATGCGGATGCATCGCCGCACCCAGTCCGATCGTCAGCAAAAACATCGCCGCCGCGCCGATATACCGGGCCGAGATGCGATCCCCGAGCACGCCGGCAAGCACGTTGCCGGTCAGTGAGGCGGCCACCATGAGCGCCACCGCGAAGGCGGATGCTGACGATGAATATCCGCTGTCGTGCAGGTGGATCACGCCGTGGGCCATCATCAACATCCAGTCGAAGCCGGCCACGCAAGTGAAGATCATGATCATCCAGTACGCCCGGGTCCGCAGCGCACCACGGAACGTCCATTCCGCCTCGTCATCACGCAGAGGCACCGGCATGTCATGCACGCCGGTAGCCAGGGGGTCGGCTTCCCGCGCGCCATCGGGCCGGATCACCAAGGTGGTGATGATCAGCGCGATAAGTGCCGTAGCGGTCATCGCAAACCATCCCGCACGCCAATCGCCCCCGTTCAGGGCAATGAGTTTGTCGAGCGCGGGTGGCGCAACCATGCCACCGATGTCGATAGCGGACAGCACGATCGACGCCGCCAACGCGCGTTTGTCGGGGAACCATCGCGCCACGGAGGCCTGTGCGGGCAATACGCCGGCACAGGCGCAGCCAGCCCCCACGACCAGACCGAAAGCAAGCGGAAATTGCCAGCTACGCGTCACGCTCGTCGCCATGACGAAGCTGCCGACGGCCAGCAGGCTGCAGCCTGCCAGGAGAACGCGCTTGACACCAAAGCGGCGAATGGCCGCCGCAACGATGGGACCGGGTACCCCCATCGTCAACACGAACAGGCCGAAGCCGACGCCGATGACGGTACGATCGAAATGCAGTGCTTCGGCCATATGCGTGTTGACGACGCTCGCGCCCACGCTGGGTAATGCGACGGCGCAGACGATGATGATCCAGAGCGCGCAAAGCAGGCGCCATCGGTAACGCGTATCGTGTTGCAGCATGTCGGCCGTGGTGGGACGATCCTGTGCCGCGGCACCATCGTGGATGATGTCCATGCTTGTCTCCGAATTTCTTAAAGTTTTATAGGGGTACTGGGTGATGCCCGGCGTACCCGCGCCGTGTCTTGTCCTGGCGATCACCGCGCCGGTGGCGGTCCTTTCGCGTCCTTGGGGCCGGCCACGTCAGGCAACCCACCAGCGAACATGCCGAACGGCGGACGACCGAGCAGATGCCGACCGTGAATCTCGCTGAGCGGATCCACCCGCGTCGCGCCGTGCAGATTCGCAACGCGGATGTCGCGTACGAAGCGTTGGATAGGATTACTATCGCGCGCGGTGGACGAGCCAAGGCACAACTGGATCATCCCGACCGCGTCATCACACATCTTGGCGCCATAGACCGTGTGCATCGTCATTTGCGCCTCGGTCTCCGCCGGTATCGCCGTGCCCTCGATGCCCGCGCGGTCCACCACCTCGGCATAGCGATGAATCATCGCCTGCGCCGCGCTGATCAGTGCATCGGCCTTGGCCGCCACCATCTGTGCCGATGGCATATCAGCCACCGTGGGATACGGCAGGTTAAACGGCTGTAACCGTTGCGTCTGCTCCATGAAGCACTCAAGCGCGCCGCGCGCCATGCCATGCACGACCGCCATCACCGTCAAGTGCGTGACGAGCATCAGACCTCGCATATCCATGCGGTAGGCCACGCCCTCGTACTTGCCACGCAGTGCGTCCATGCGCGGACCCAAGTCAGCCATGTCGAGGAAACGGTGTTGCGGGACGAAAACCTCCTCCCGCGCGGCAACGCTGTTGCTGGACGTACCCCGCATGCCCATGACGTGCCAGTCATCGAGAATCTCATATTGATCACGCTTGAGCAGCACCATACCGCGCCGCCCGTGGTCTTCGGCATCCTTGAGTTCAACACCGACAGTGGTCCAGCCCGCATGCTTGCAGCCGCTACCAAAATGCCAGACACCCTTGACCATGAAACCACCGTCGACACGACGTGCATCGCCGACCTTGGTCGAAAAGACCGATGCGCCGGCAGCCAACGGGCCGACCCAACTGTCGCGTTCAGCAAAGACCTCCTCGACCGCCTGTGCCGGGAACGGCAGCAGGTTACGCGTACCACCTGCGACGAACGCCATCCAACCCGCCGCGCCATCCGCACGGCCGACTTCCGACACGATGTCAACCACGTCGCGAATGCCCAACGCATAGCCGCCAAGCTCGACCGGCGTCGTCAGCTTGAAAACGCCGGCTTCTGTCAGCGCGGCCACGGTCGGATCGGGAAGCGCACCCAGCTTCTCCCCCTCCAACGCATGCTTGCGAATCAGCGGCACCAGTTCGGCAACCCGTGCACGGATGTGACGCCCTCGTTCGGTAGTCAGGGCGGGGGCGCCATCGGCGGGAAACAACTCGGTCATGGTCATTACATTCCTCTCGGTCGGGCTGCCACTCGCCACTGCACACCGCAAGGCGAATGCGAGACCCTAATTTGCGCCAGGTCAAAAGCGACATGAAGTTACAAGATGTCTAATCAATGTTCCCGACTCCGATCAACAACGTCACGTCGTTCACCGCATCTCCGTGAGAACGCTTGCGTCATGCGCAGAGACAGGCGGCGTTGTTTATATGTCTACCGATGTGGGGTTTTCTCGGGGTAGTGGGAAACGAGGGGGCGCCCTAATATAAAAACATTGCCGATTATCGATTTTCCGGGGAAATATCATTGAAACGTGATGAGAAAATCGATCACGCATGTCACGGCGCTGGCACGATGCCCGACGCGGCGAGCGTGCGCGGCGAACTTGCCCGAATCCTTGTCAGCCAATGCTTCGCGACGTCCGAACGCATGCGCGCCTTGATCGAATACCTGGTCAACCAGACCCTCGACGGGCGGGCGGATCGGCTCAAGGAATATACGATCGCGGTCGAGGTATTCGGACGGGGCAAGGACTTCGATCCGCGCATCGAGACCGTGGTGCGTACCGAAGCGTGGCGCCTGCGCGCCCGCCTTACCCGTTATTACGAAACGGAAGGCGTTGCCAATCCAATACGGCTGCAATTGGCCAAGCGTTCTTTCGCGGTGCTGGCGTGGTCGATCCCCGAGCCATCACGTTCATTGAGCTTCGCGCCACGGAGCGTTTCGACGGTTGCACGCGTCGCGGTCCTGCCGTTCATGGCCACGGGCGACGACCCCTTGCTGCGCGGTTTTGGTGAAAGCCTGTCCGACGAATTCAGCCATGCCTTAAGCCGTCTTCCACGACTCGAAGTCGCCGCGCGATCGTCCTGTCGCGCCATGACCGCGCAGCCGATGGTCGATATCCGAGAGGCCGCACGACACCTTGGCGCAACGCTGCTCTTCGAAGGTAGCCTGCGACGAACCGGCAACGACATCCGCATCTTGTTGCAACTGATTGACGCCGTCACCGGCTGCCAGTTGTGGACGCATGCCAAGGTAGTGTCATGGTGTGACGAGGCCGGCTTCCTGGAAGATACCGCTGCCAGGCTTGTGACTGATTTGATGCGCAGTGCGCCTGTCTGGCAGACGTCGTTGGCTGAAACGTTCATCGAAAGCGTGCGGCTGGACTCGGACCTGCGACAGATCTTGCTCGTCGGGATGGGCTGCACGCCGACCGTGCTCGACATCATGCGACACAGCATCGGTTGGCTCGAAACACGTCTGCGCGACAACCCGAACGACGCCGAAATGCAACTGACGCTGGCCAATCTGCTGGCCGCCTTCATCACCATCGTGCCGGGCTCCGGTGCGGATCTCATGCCGCGCCTGCGACACGTGGCGCAGATGAGCACGACAGAGCCGCACCTGGCTACACAAGGCCTGATCGCATGGGGCATGGCATCGTTGTTCGTTCTGGATCTGGCGACAGCCCATGGTGCCCTGACGCGCGCGGTCACGCTTGCGCCGCAGGACTGCGGCGCACGCATGGCGCGCGGCCTGCTGCATCTGCAAGTGGGATGCCTGGACGGTGCGATGAACGACATTCGCCTGGCGCGCGAGTTCCATCCGCTGTCGGCCACCGTCACCGGAATGGCCGCGGCGGTGCTGATCAACTGTCGCCGCTATGGCGAAGCGGTTGAACTGGCGCGCCGGGCCGTGGCGCTCGACACCGAATTCAAGCCCGCGCAGGCGCTGCTTGCGGACGCGCTGTTCTGGGACGGACGCGTTTCCCAGGCACTCGGCCGATTCGAGGAACTGACCGAGATCGGGGGGCGCAGCGCCTACGCGCTCGGCAAGCTCGGGTACGTCAGTGCCCGCGCGGGTCTGACCGACAAGGCACGCGCGATACTGGAAGAACTCAACGATTCCGATGACGATCCTGCACGGGTGTCGATGGCACGCGTGCCAATCCAGCTCGGACTGGGCGATCACGACGCCGCGCTTTCCGCGCTGACTGTCGCGCTCGAAATGCCCACGGCGCCCGAACTGCTGCTGTGCAGTGCGCCGCAATTCGATCCCCTTCGCGGCGATAAACGCTTTGCCGCGCTTCTCGCGCGCCTGGGTGCGGGTGTGCATCAAGCGGCCACGGCCTGCGAGGCAACGCCCACGGCGGGTTGACCAGCGGCGTCGGCTGGCGTGGCCAGGCGGCGGTATCGTCCGCCGTGGAACACCAGCGGCGCGGCAGGCGCGTGCTGTTCCACCGCCAGCACCTTACCAATCAAAATAGTGTGATCGCCGCCTTCATGGAGCGACGCAGTCTCACACTCGAAACGGGCAGCGCAGCCGACGAGCAAAGGCGTTCCGCCATACCCGCCTAGCATGTCGAGACCGGCGAACCGGTCGATATCGCGCGTTGCAAAACGCCGCGACAGCGCTTCCTGCTCCTCTGACAGCACATGGACGGCCCAGTAGCGTGCCGACGCGAACACGGCATGCGATGTTGCCCGTCGAGCAAGGCTCCAGAGGACGAGCGGTGGATCAAGCGACACGGAGTTAAAACTGTTGGCAGTCATGCCGACAGGGCGGCCATCGACGTCGCGCGTCGTGATGACGGTGACACCCGTTGCGAAGTGGCCCAGCACGCGACGGAAGGTATCGGCATCGAAAGAAGGATTGATAGAGGTCATGATCGGAGAATCAGCGTGGTCTTGAACGTCATCATTTGCCCCGGCGGCGATGAACGGAAGTCACATGATGTCTCACGTCATCAGTGCGCATCATCCTCCGCGACCGCTTAATGACGCGTGCTAGCCGCCGTCGCAGGCGTAGGCGGCAGTGCTGACGCAGGGCTGGAGAAATCGCCGAGCTCGATCAGAATGCGCAGATCCGAGACGAACTTCTGCGCAATGGTCACCGACTGACGCGGATCGCTCTAACTGTCTTCGAAGGTATAGGCAAGCGGATGCCCCCGCACACCACCATCCGCGTCGAGCTGGGCGAGCGCCAGATCGAACCGTGCTCGCCATTGTTCGCCATACTGTGCATTGACATCGGTCATCGGGCCGCTGACACCCAGATAGTATGGCGTACCGCTTACTGTTACCGCCGCAACGGCTATCGCGCTGGTGATCAAGCCGGTTCGAGCTAGTCGCGCTATAAAAGACGCAATGCTTGCAGGCATTTCTTAATTTCCTCTTCTATTGTCGCGATTGCTTTTCGTCACCGTCCGAAATTCTAGGAGCAGGCGGATACCGCCTCTAAACAACAAATCGTTCCGTCGATAGCAGTGAGGGTCGTAAGCAGATATGTGACTTTGCTTATCTGCCTTCAGCAAACACATCCGTGTTTCGCCGCATGAAATCAAATCAGCTAAGCAAGCGACAAAACGTGCTAAAACGCACTGGCAAAGCGTTCAATAATCAGCTCCTACCACCGTGCCTCGACGGAGGACCTCACCACTGGAGACCGAACATGAGCGAGCCTGCATCCGCCAACTGGCGCCTTGAAACGATCGCCGTGCACGGCGGATACCAGCCCGACCCCACTACCCGCGCGGCAGCCGTACCGATTTATCAGACGGTCGCCTTCGCTTTTGACGATACCCAGCATGGCGCGGATCTGTTCGATCTGAAGGTGCCCGGAAATATCTATACCCGGATCATGAATCCGACACAGAACGTGCTCGAACAGCGCGTTGCCGCGCTAGAAGGCGGCGTGGGCGCACTAGCGGTCGCGTCCGGCCAAGCAGCGGTCACCTATTCGATCCTTACGATCGCCGAAGCGGGCGACAACATCGTTTCCTCGAGTACGCTGTACGGTGGGACCTACAACCTGTTCGCGCACACGTTGCCGCAATATGGCATCACCACACGTTTTGCCGATTCGCGTGAGCCAGCCTCTTTCAGCGCCGTGATCGACGATCGCACCAAAGCGATTTTCGTCGAATCAGTTGGCAATCCGCTTGGCAATATCACGGACATTGCCGCGCTCGCCGAGATCGCGCATCGTCATGGCGTGCCACTGATCGTCGACAACACCGTGCCCTCTCCCTATCTGCTGCGCCCGTTCGACCATGGCGCGGATATCGTGGTGCATTCGCTGACCAAGTATCTTGGCGGTCACGGCACCAGCATCGGCGGCGCGATCGTGGACTCGGGCAAGTTTCCGTGGGCCGAGCATGCGGATCGATTCAAGCGCCTGACCACGCCCGACGTGAGTTATCACGGCGTCATCTACACCGAAGCGCTTGGACCCGCTGCCTATATTGGACGGGCGCGGGTGGTACCGCTGCGCAACATCGGGGCCGCCATCTCTCCGTTTAATGCATTTCAAATCTTGCAAGGAATCGAGACACTGGCACTGCGCATGGATCGAATCAGCGAGAACACGCTGAAGATCGCGCAGCATCTGCAAAAGCACGGAAACACCGAATGGGTAAGCTATGCAGGCTTGCCAGACCATCCGGACCATGCGCTCGTCAAGCGCTACCTGTCAGGGCGCGGCCCCGGCATCCTGACGTTTGGCGTCAAGGGTGGGCGTGCCGCCGGTGCACGCTTCCAGGATCGGTTGAATTTGTTCACCCGCCTGGTCAATATAGGCGATGCGAAATCGCTGGTCACGCACCCGGCTTCCACCACGCACCGGCAGCTTTCATCGGAAGAACTAGCGCGCGCGGGTGTGCGTGAAGAGACGGTGCGGCTGTCGGTGGGTATCGAACATATCGATGATCTGCTGGAAGACCTCGATCAGGCATTGGCCACGCTTTGAGCGACGGAACCGCTTTCTCGAGGTGGGCGGCATTTGCTGGGGCGTGAAAGATGGACCAT
Organism: Robbsia andropogonis; assembly: GCF_034047095.1. NCBI lineage: Bacteria > Pseudomonadati > Pseudomonadota > Betaproteobacteria > Burkholderiales > Burkholderiaceae > Robbsia > Robbsia andropogonis. The sequence goes on from NZ_CP139166.1 coordinate 870,327, forward strand.
CCCGACGCCATTCGGAAACGCATAACGCGCGGTTGCATGGGCCCTCGCCCTGCCTCAGCGCGACCGGTTCGACTTCGGCCCCGTCGACGCACGCACGACCAGTTTGGGTGGTGGTGCCAATACCATTCCCGGATGCATCTCGTGTGCATCGATCAGACGAATCAGACTGCTGACGGATAGCTCCGCGATCGCCGCCGTCTGGATCGCAACCGTGGTCAGCGCCGGATGAACCTGATGCGCAAGCTGAATGTCGGTGATGCCGATGACCGATACGTCGCCCGGCACGGACCGGCCGAGCGTGATCAAGGCCTGCACCGCCCCGATGGCCAGCAGATCATTGGTCGCGAAGATCGCGCTGAGGTGCGGGCAATTCGCCATCAATTGCATGCAGGCTGCGTATCCGGCATCGATCGAATCGCGAATTTGCAATACCGCGCCGGCATCCGTTTCGATACCGGCCTCGCGCATGGCGGCGCGAAAGCCGTTCGAGCGCGCATCCTGCAGGCCACCGCAGCCGTCGCCGATCAGCAGGCCAATTTCACGATGCCCAAGATCGAGCAGATGACGCGCGGCGAGCGCGCCCGCATGCGCGAAGTCCACCGCAACGCAGGGTAAGGCGGGGGGCGTCTCGGGATGTTCCCACATGGCGAGCAGAATCGGCGCGCTATGTATCGCCGACGCGCACAGATCATTGATCGCGATGTCCGTGTTCATCACAAGCACGCCGTCGGCCAGCGTGCCGGCAATCTGGTTCAAGTAGGCGCGGCCAATCTCGGCGTCGTCGTCGGTATTGCAAACCATCAGGAAACGGGCCGCCTTGCGCGCAGCACGCTCGGCCGCCAGCACGAACTCCGGATAAAACGGATTCGAAATATTCGACAGCATCAAGGCCAGCGTCGACGAGCGCCCCTCGGCGAGCGCGCGCGCGTTCAGGTTTGGCCTGTAGCCAAGATCCGTAATCGCTTTCAGCACACGTTCGGCGGTTTCAGGACGAACCTTTTCGCGGTTGCGCAGCACGTTCGACACCGTAGCGGCCGTCACATGCGCCCGTCTGGCAACTTCGGAGAGGGTAACCATGATCTCGCTATCCCACATTCAGGGAACGTTATTCAAATATTGCAAAGGATGGACAAGGTTGTGATATCTTGCTGAAAAATACAGCGGAGACACGCATTATGCCTTCTTCCACCGCCCTCGAATTTAAGCGATTAAATGCCGATCCTGCAAGGGTTTTCGTACTATTTTCGACAAAAATTTAAGCGGTTAAATCGGAGGGAAAATGGCGACAATTCGTCTGACGAACGTGCAGAAGTCGTACGGTGCCCATGCGCCGGTAATCCGGCAGGTCAACCTCGACATCGCACAACACGAATTCTGCGTGTTCCTCGGCCCATCGGGCTGCGGCAAGTCCACGCTGCTGCGCATGATCGCCGGGCTGGAGGATCTCAGCGAGGGTGAGTTGCACATCGGCGGCCGTCTCGTGAACGACGTGCCCGCCGCTGCCCGCGGCGTGGCGATGGTGTTCCAGAGCTACGCGCTGTTTCCGCACATGACCGTGTTCGACAACATGGCATTCGGACTGCGGCTCGCGAAACACCCCAAAGACGTGATCGACCGGAAAGTGCGCGAAGCCGCACGCATTTTGCAACTGGACAGTCTTCTGGAGCGTTACCCGAAAGCGCTATCCGGTGGCCAGCGTCAGCGCGTCGCCATCGGCCGGGCGATCGTGCGCGAACCCGGCGTGTTCCTGTTCGACGAACCGCTGTCGAACCTCGACGCGGCGTTGCGCGGCCAGACGCGCGTCGAAATCGCACGTTTGCATCAGCGCTTTACCAACGCGAGCGTAGTCTATGTGACGCACGATCAGGTCGAAGCCATGACGCTCGCGGATCGCATCGTATTGCTGCACGCCGGTGCCGACGCGGAGCGCTTCGGCAGCATTGCGCAAAGCGGCGCGCCGCTTGATCTCTATCACCATCCGACATCACGCTTCGTGGCCGGCTTCATCGGCTCGCCGCGGACGAATTTTATCGATGCCGTCGTCGAATCGAAGCTTGCAGGCGGCGTGCGCGTCAAGCTCACCGGAAGCGGCGAGCACCTTGAGGCAGCGGTGGACGGCCACCGTCTGCAAGCGGGACAGACCGTCACGCTCGGCGTGCGGCCCGAACATCTGCGGCTTGCCGGCGACGGACAGTTCATCCAGTGCGTGACCGTGCTGTCGGAACGGCTCGGCGAGCACAGCTACATTCACGCCGACCACGCCGACGGGTCGCTGATCGCCAAGACCGAGGGCGACACATCGATCGGCGCGGGCGAGCACGTTCGCGTGCACGTCCCGCCATCCGCCTGCCACTTGTTCGACGCGGACGGAATCGCGATGCCACGCAACGCTTTCAAGCGTGAGCAGGCCGCCGCATAGCACGACACGCTGCCAGTGCATGGCGCGCGGGCAGCGCGCAAATGGATCCCGCCAGAGAGCGGGTTACATCGTCTGGCAGCGCCGAGTTGTCAGAGAAAAGGTAGTCAAGGAGACAAAACATGATTGCTCTTCGCCTTCGCCGTCTAGCGCAATGTTTCGCGGCCGCCGCGTTGGTTGTCGGCGCGTTTTCCAGCAGCATGGCCGACGCCGCGACATTGAACGTGAACGTGTCGGCACGCGGAAATCAGCGCTCGACCTGGCAAGAAGCGTTCGACAAGTTCAAGAAAGCCAATCCGGGCATCGACCTGAAAGTCACGTATGTCACCGAGGAAGTGTACAAAGTGCAGATGAGCGGTTGGCTTGCCACCGATCCGCCGGACGTTCTGTCGTGGCATGGCGGCGAACGCATGGCGTATTACGCACAACGCGGCCTGCTCGAAGACCTGTCCCCGGACTGGAGCAAGAACGGCTGGTCGCAGCAATATGCGTCGGTCAAGGAAGCCTCGACCTATAAGGGCAAGCAGTACGCCGCGCCCCTTGGCTATGACGCGTACGGATTTTTCTATCGCAAGGATCTGTTCGAGAAGGCGGGGATCAAGGGCGAGCCTAAAACATGGGACGAACTGCTCGACGCCTGCAAGAAGCTGAAGGCAAGCGGTGTCGCGCCGATCGCCGTGGCCGCGCGCGATAGCTGGACGCTCGCCGCGTGGTTCGACTATCTGGATCTGCGGATCAACGGCAACACGTTTCACCAGCAATTGATGGCAGGCGACGTTCCGTATACCGATCCGCGTGTGAAAAAAGTGTACACCGCATGGAAGACGCTGATAGAAAACCACTATTTCATCGATAACGCGCTCTCTTACGACCTCGATTCGATTGCGCCGTTTCTCGTCAATGGCAAGGCGGCGATGATGCTGATGGGCACCTTCTTTTCGGCGAGCATTCCTGCGTCGATCAAACCCGAGATCGGTTTCTTCCGTTTTCCCGTGATCGACGCGAGCGTACCAATGGCTGAGGACGGTCCGGTGAACGTATTGCTGATTCCGACAAAAGCAAGAAACAAAGCCGACGCGCGCAAGCTCCTGGCTTTCATGGAGACACCGGAGATCAATGCGGAGCTCGCGAAGGGTTGGGGTACGCTGCCATCGAACAATAAATCGCCCGAACCCGAGGACGCGATTTCGAAAGTCGGCTTCCAGACACTCGCGAATACGCAAGGCGGCATTGCGCAGTTCTACGATCGCGACATGACCAAGGAAATGGCCGACGAAGGCATGAAGGCGATGCAGCAGTTCTACAACGACCCGTCGCAGCTCGATGCCCTGCTCGCCCGCCTCGAAGCGACCCGCAAGCGCATCTACAAGAAGTAAGCCCCGCAGCGCCGGCACGACTACCCCGTCCGGCGCTCGCCATCGCATTCCGACGAGGCTTGATCATGTTCCATCCCGTAGCGCGCCGCCTGCCGGCGGCCCGGCATCGTCACGTCTCGACGACGCACCGGCATCAACATCGCGCGGCATTCTTCTTCCTGTTACCCGGCTGTGCACTGCTGTGTCTGTGCGTGATCTATCCGATCATCAGCAGTATTTCGCTCAGTTTCTACAGCTGGGACGGTATGACGCCGAAAAGCTTCGTCGGCTTCAGCAACTACGTCGAACTGTTTCATGCGGACACGTTCTATACGGCGTTGAAGAATAACCTGCTCTGGCTCGGGCTGTTTCTACTGGCACCGCCGCTCGGGCTGCTGTTCGCGCTTTATCTGAACCAGCACATCCGTGGCATGCGTGTTGTGAAATCGCTTTTTTTTGCCCCTTTCGTGTTGTCCGGCGTAGTAGTAGGGCTTGTGTTCAGTTGGTTCTACGATCCCGGTTTCGGACTGCTGCGTCTGCTCGTGGGACATGGCATTCCGGTGCTCGGTGATCCCCATACGGTGACTTTCGGGATCATTTTCGCCGCACTCTGGCCGCAAACACCGTTCTGCATGGTCCTGTATCTCACCGGTCTTACCGCCATCAATCCCGAAGTGGTGGAAGCGGCCCGCATGGAAGGCGCGAAGGGTGTACGTCTGCTGTGGCACGTGATCCTGCCGCAACTGCGCCCTGCCACGTTCATGGCTGTCGTGCTTACCGTGATCGGTGCGCTGCGCAGTTTCGACCTGATCGCGGTGATGAGCGGCGGCGGCCCGTTCGACAGCTCCACCGTGCTCGCCTATTACATGTACGACCAGGCCATCAAGTACTACCGCGAAGGCTATTCCGCGGCGATTGCCGTCGTACTGTTCGCCATCATGCTTGTCTACATCGTGTTCCATCTGCGCCGCATGCTGCGCGAAGAACGCTGATTTCAAGGAATTCCGTGCCATGTATCCGCTTCCCATTGAACGCTGGAAACCGCGTAATCGCGCGCTCTATAAAGCCTCGCTGCCGATCGCGCTGCTGATCTGGCTGCTGCCGATGCTCGCAGTGCTGGTCACATCGATCCGTTCGTCCGACGAACTTTCGCGGGGCGACTACTGGGGTTGGCCCAGGCATTTCGCGTTGATCGAGAACTACGGCACGGCGCTTACGCAGACGCCGATGCTGCACTATTTCGCGAATAGCGTACTGATCACCGTCCCTTCGGTGCTTGGTGCGATCGTGCTAGCTTCGATGGCGGGCTTTGCCCTGGCGACGTACCGCTTTCCCGGCAATACGCTGGTGCTGTTCGCGTTCGTCGCGGGCAATTTCGTGCCGATCCAGATCCTGATGATTCCGGTGCGCGACATGGCGCTGAAAGTAGGGTTGTTCAACAGCGTGTGGGCGCTGGTGATTTTCCATGTGTCGTTTCAGACCGGGTTCTGCACGCTGTTTCTGCGCAACTTCATCAAGCAGTTGCCCTTTGAAATGATCGAAGCTGCGCGCGTGGAAGGCGCCGGCGAGTGGACCATCTATTTGCGCATCGTGTTGCCATTGATCCGTCCCGCACTCGCGGCACTGGGAATTCTGGTCTTTACATTCGTGTGGAACGACTACTTCTGGGCCTTGTGTCTGACGCAAGGTGACGACGCCGCACCGATCACGGTGGGTGTCGCCGCGTTAAAAGGACAGTGGACCACCGCCTGGAATCTCGTGGCGGCGGGCTCCGTTCTGGCAGCGCTGCCCTCCGTGCTGATGTTCTTCGTGATGCAGAAACATTTCATCGCCGGCCTGACGTTCGGGGCAAGCAAGGGTTGAGCGACTCGGCTTGCACCTTCACCTCTTCAGGAGACTTTTCTCATGCAACTTGGTGTCTGTTATTACCCGGAACAATGGCCCCGTTCGATGTGGGCCGACGACGCGACCCGAATGGTCGAAATCGGTATGACCCATGTACGCATCGGTGAATTTGCGTGGAGTCGCATGGAGCCGCGCGACGGCGAATTCGACTGGACATGGCTTGACGAAGCGGTAGACACGTTGTCCGCCGCGGGGCTGAAACTCGTGCTCGGCACGCCAACTGCATCGCCGCCGAAATGGCTGATCGATGCGCATCCGGACGTCCTCCCGGTACGCGCGGACGGCACGCGCTGGCACTTCGGTTCGCGTCGGCATTACGACATTTCAAGCGAGACATACCGGCGCGAATGTTTGCGTATCGTCACGGCGATGGCAGCCCGTTATGGACGACACCCGTCGATTGTCGCGTGGCAAACGGATAACGAACTCGGCTGTCACGACACCGTGCCAAGCTATTCGCACGCCGCGTTGCAACGGTTTCAAGCGTGGCTGCGGCAGCGCTACGAGCGCATCGCCGTACTGAACGAGGCATGGGGCAACGTGTTCTGGAGCATGGAGTATCCATCGTTCGAGGCAATCGAATTGCCGCATCTCACGCCGACCGATGCCAATCCGATACACCTGCTCGACTTTCGCCGCTTCATGTCCGACGAAGTGGCGAGTTTTCATCGCGAACAGATCGCGGTGCTGCGCACACATGCGCCCGGTGCGGATCTGCTGCATAACTTCATGGGCTTTTTCACGACTTTCGATCACTACCGCTTTGCTTCGGACAGCGCGCTTGATATCGCCGCCTGGGACAACTATCCGATTGCCCGCACCGAATCGATCGCGCTGCCCGAGGCGCAGAAAGCGTATTACGCAAGGACCGCGCATCCGGATGTATCGGCATTCGACCACGATCGTTATCGCGCGATCGGCGGCGGACGCCTCTGGGTGATGGAACAGCAGGCGGGTCCGGTCAACTGGGCACCGTGGAATCCGGTGCCGGCACAGGGCATGGTCAGGTTGTGGGCTTACGAGGCATTCGCACACGGCGCCGAGCTGGTGTCGTATTTTCGCTGGCGCCAGTGTCCGTATGCCCAGGAGCAGATGCATTCGGCCCTGAACCTGCCGAACAACGAATTATCGCCGGGTGGTCTGGAAGTACAGCAAGCGGCGCGCGAGATCGCTGGATCGGCGGTGCTGTCCAAGCTTGGCAAACCCTCCCGCGCGAGTGTGGCGATCGTCTTCGACTACGAAACGCAATGGATGTTCGACATCCAGCGTCACGGCAAGCACTTCGATTATCAGACACTGGTGTTCGACTACTACGAAGCGCTGCGCGAGTTGGGGCTCGATGTCGATATCGTATCGGGTGGAACCGATCTCTCGCCCTACCGCCTGGTGGTGGTGCCCAGCCTCGCGGTGATCGACGACGCACTCATCGACCAGTTCAAAACCGGAGCCGCGCAATGGGTCTTCGGACCGCGCAGCGGCTCGAAGACCAGCGCGTTCGCAATTCCATCCAACCTGCCGCCGGGCGCGCTGCAACACGTTCTGCCGATGCAGGTGCTGGAGGTCGAATCGCTGCGCCCGACGCTCGCGCCTGCCGTGACGATTGGGGATACGCCGGGTGTCGCGCTGCATTGGCGCGAACACGTGCGTGCCAACGACGACACGCGCGTCGAGGCGCTCTTCGACGATGCGTGGCCGGCGGTGCTCGCGCACGCGCGCGTGCGGTATGTGGCGGGCTGGTTATCACATGCATTACATCGTGCGGTGCTTGCACAGGCTGCGCATGATGCCGGCATCGCGACACGACTTTTGCCGGAAGGCTTGCGCGTTCGCCGTCGCGACGGGTTGGTCTTTGCGTTCAATTTTGGCGCGCAAGCGGTGGAAGCGCCGGCGCCATCGAATGCGGCCTTCGTGCTCGGCAACGCATCGTTGAAAACCGGTGATGTCTGCGTGTGGAGGGACGCTTGAGAAAGGACGGCGCAACAGGCTGGATGCAATCGGGCGCAGCCATCGTGGCGCGTCAACCCGGAAAAGGCGGCCGTGTCTGAGAGCCGCCATTCAATCAATGGAGGATGACAAATGAACCGAAGAGACATGCTTGGATGGCTGGCCTCAGCGAGCGCCGCGGCCGCAACGGCGGGCGTAGGTACCCCGGCCTTGGCCGGCGGACTGGAACAGCTGATGGGCAGAAGGAACCGTTTTGCGATGGGGGCGGACGTGTCCACCCTCCTCGAACTGGAGGCCAATGGCGCGACGTTCTATGATCACCACGCACCACTGGACTGTCTGCGGATCCTGCGCGCGCATGGTGTCGACGCGATCCGCATCAAGGTCTGGAACGATCCCGGCAACCCGGATTTCTTTCCGGCCAATCAAAGTCCCGTTGCCGGCTACAATAATGCCGAGCATGTGCGCACGCTCGCTCGCCGCGCAGCAGCGCTCGGCATGCGGATATTGATCGATTTCCACTACAGCGACTGGTGGGCCGATCCCGGCAAGCAGTATCCCCCGCATGCGTGGGCCGGCAAGGACCTCACTGAAACCTGTGATTTGCTGTCCGCTTACACGTCGACGGTGCTGAAGATGCTGCGCAGCGACGGGGTGCATCCAGAATGGGTGCAGGTCGGCAACGAGATCACCGGTGGCATGCTCTGGCCGCTCGGTAAATATGATCAATGGGACAACCTCGCGCAATTACTGAAAGCCGGGCACGACGCGGTCAAATCGGTGGACGATCGCATCAAGGTGATGCTCCACCTGGACAGCGGCGGCAATAATGCAACGAGCCGATGGTGGTTCGATAGCGCCACGCAGCGCGGTGTCACGTTCGACGTCATCGGGCTGTCGTATTACCCGCAATGGCAAGGCTCACTCAACGATCTGCAGACCAACGCGAACGACCTCGCAACGCGTTATGACAAGGACGTGATTGTTGTCGAGACCGCTTTTCCGTGGACGACCAGTGACGGTGATTCGGAACCCAACGCCATGACCAACGTCGGTTCGTCGACCTATCCGCAGACGCCAGCGGGACAAGCGCAATTCCTGAACGCGCTGACGGATATCGTCCAGTCGATTCCCAACGGCCATGGCAAGGGCGTGTTCTGGTGGGAACCGGAATGGATCCCGACGCCGAACGTCGGCTGGAAACTGGGCGCCGGTGATCAATGGGACAACAACACATTGTTCGATTTTCACGGGAACGCACTGTCTTCGCTCGATGCGTTCCGCAGGCGCTGATCTGATTGGCACGTGGCGGCGGATAGGTCAGCCCTCGCGGATCGACCTTGAATGCCGAAAAAAGCTTCTGAAGCTGCCGCTCAACAGTGCGTAGTCGCAGCCGAGGGTGCCGTCGATCAGGCCATCTTGGCGTGTTCGCTGCTGCCGATTTCTCTAATGGTGCAAACCTCTCTATTTTCCTACGATAGAGTCTGATGCACACCCATGGTTGCCACCTAACAAATAATTAACACGACAGCGCCGCGACCCGGCGCGACGTCGCATACTCCAGTGTTGCAAGGCTATACAGTTCATGCAAAGCGTGTCAAAACACCCAATACGTTATTGCGATGCCGTTCGCGCGGCGTGATCGATCAACCTTGCAACGTCGTCGGGGCGAGATCGCATCAACATGTGGCTGGAGCGAATGGACATGACCGTGGCCCCAATGTGCTGCGCAACGGCTTGCTGCACGGCGGGCCTAAGCGCGTTGTCGTTGGTGGTGCGTAAATACCAGCTTGGCTTGTCGTGCCAAGCCGCGTGCTGGATCTTGCCAGTAAAGCACCCCGCAGCGATAGGCTGCTGAACCGATGCCAGCGAACGCCCGTCTTCGAACGGAATATCTGCCGCCATAATATGCTGGAACCGTCGAGGATCGTCGAACCAGATCATGCCCTCCGCATCCGGCTCGACGCCCGACATTTGCGCGTCGAGCCGCTGCAGCAGGTCAGCGACGGACTGGTCATCATCCGGTACCAGCTCCGATAAATAGACAAGGCCCTTCACCTTGGCGGCATTGCCTTCCTGAGCGATGTAGGTTTAGCTAAGGACCTACCTGTAATAACAAGAAAGGGTTAGTCGAGTTCGACTCGGGCATCGAACTCGATTAGCAACTGTCCTGCTCACTCGAAGGCTCGGCTGTATTCAGTAATGTCACAGATTCTAGCTTGGTTACGTCCCAAATTCTTTGCACGATACAGCGCGAAATCCGCAGCGGATTTCAGCCTCTTCGAATCAGCCGTGTCAAATATCGCTGCTTCAGCAACACCGATCGAGATGGTCGCATTTCTCGATACATCGGATCTACGATGTTCGATTTTCAAATTTCGTACTGCTTCTAACATTTTCTCGGCCACCAGACCCGCTTCTGCTCCACCAGTGCGCGGAAGTATAACGACAAACTCCTCTCCACCGTATCGTGCAATAAAGTCGTGAGGACGCTTGATGGCAGATGACAGGGTCGCAGCAATTCTTTTCAAACAATCATCACCCGCTAAATGACCATAAGTATCGTTGTAGCGTTTAAAATAGTCGACATCAATCATCAGCAGCGAAAGCGGCTCGGAGGTTCGCATGAAATGGCGCCACTCCTTATGAAATTGTTCTTCAAATCGACGGCGATTGGCAATGCCGGTCAGACCGTCAGTTTCCGCGAGGTCTCGTAAAATATCCGTCTGAAATTTTAATGCTAGATGGTTGAGCAGCCTGGCTTTAAATATTACGGGATTAATTGGTTTATAAATAAAATCAGCCGCACCAACCTCAAATCCGGCAATTTCGTCAACCTCTTCGCGACTAGACGTAAGAAATATGACTGGTATGGTAGACGCATTATTGTCTTCTTTGATTGAGCGACAAACGTCCAACCCATTCAAATCTGGCATCTTAATATCCAGAATTACCAAATCAGGCAATGCTTCCTTGCACATCTTGAGTGCGTCACGTCCACTTGTCGCGAAAAATATCTCATAATGACTATCAAATATCGTTTGCAGAGAATAAATGATCGCAGGCTGATCATCAACAATCAAAATGCGTGGCAACTGACCACGTCGTTCAATTAATTCATTAAGATTACTCACGATGACCTTCGCTCAAATAATTTTCCAGAATATCAATCGCCTGATTAAAACGCAATTGCGATGTATGATTGCACAATTCTTGCATCCAAGCTTGATTGCTGACGTTTGATAATTTTGACAATTGCTCTGCTTCACTAATTGCCTTGATATTCCCTGTTTTCAACAAAGTCGTCAACATCTTCAGCCTATCTTTGAACTTCTCTTCCGATAATTCCAGCGGCGAATTTACCTCACTCTTTTCTTCTGCAACAGATATACCCACCTGAGCATGTAATGCCACTATAGTAGGTTCGACGAGAGCGCAAATCTCGTTACTTAAATCTCTTGCGATTCTCATGTCGGCGTCAGCGTCGCGCGCATTCCTGAGAGTCACTTCCGCGCTGCTTGCAACGGAGGCAATCTTTATCGCACCGACAGTTGCCGCAGCCCCCTTCAGGGCATGAAACTCATCGGCACTATTTCCTATATCAGCATTCTCTAAATGAGCTTGAATTTTATCGATTAGAAAACGGGCTTGCTCGGAAAAAGATTTCAGGGCAAGCCTGTACACTTTTGTATTTTGATTAAATCTTCTGGCAATACGTGACCAGGATTCAACCAGTGTTTGCGCCTCATCTTCCCTCGGATCTTGTTGCATATTGCGCTGCGGTGACAAATCCGAACTTAAAGGACGCTTCACATAGCGCAGCAATGTTCGCTCTACCTCTTCGATGTCTATTGGCTTTCCGATATGCGCATCCATCCCAGCGGCAATCGATGCCTCAACATCGGAAGGTGCGTTGTTTGCGGTCATGGCAATAATAGGAACGTTAGCACCAAACTGATGTGAACGAATACGCCTAGTTGCCTCGAATCCATCAATATCCGGCATTTGTATATCCATTAGGATAACTTCGAATTCCGAATCGTGATGTGTTGCAAGTCGGACACCGGACAGCCCTCCTTCAGCAAGCGTCACCCGCGCTCCTGATTCAAGAAGTAAACTTTGAATCACCTGACGATTCAGTTCATTGTCCTCAACGACCAAAACGCTTACGCCAGGAAGCTTCGGTCCGGCTAGCGCTTTGGTCGGCAATAGCACATTACTCTGGTCAGGATGCAGGCGAGCATTGGTTACCGCCCGTAATAAATCATCCCTCAGAATAGGCTTGGTCAAGACATCACTAAACGGCACCGATCTTTGCTTGAGCACATCCAACAGATCTTCATGTCCAAAAGCCGTTACCATAACGATAGGAGGACAATGCTTTCCAAGCAAATGGCGCAGCTTTTCAGATACCTGGATACCGTCCATGCCTGGCATCCGCCAATCCATGAAAATCACATCTTTTTGAGGCTGATCGCCATCCGCGATCCGCAAAAATCGATTAAGCGCTTCGTAGCCACTTTGTGCAGTATCGACCTCCCAGCCGAATGAATGGCACATTGAGGCCAAAATACTCGTTGCTATCGCGTTGTCATCAACGATCATGACACGCAACGGCTCTTCAGTTCTTAACGTTTGGACAGGCGAGATATGGAGAGGCAGTTCAAACCAAAAATGGCTGCCTTTCCCGAGCGCACTGCTTAAGTGCAAGTCACCACCCATTAAATTGACTAGCCGCTTGCTTATCGCCAGCCCAAGCCCCGTGCCTCCATAATGTTTGGTCGTAGACGATTCAGCTTGTGAAAAAGCATCAAAGATAAATGCCTGCTGCTCTTCCGAGATCCCAATACCAGTGTCTTTCACCGAAAAGCGAACATGCGTTTGGCCGCCAACAGTTTCGACATAGGCAAGTGCGAGCAAAACGTAACCATGCTCAGTAAACTTTATCGCATTGCCGCAGATATTGACCAACACCTGCTTCAGGCGTAGCCGATCGGCAATAATCTCATCGTTTATTCGTGGATCAATGTCAAACAAGATCTCTAAGTTCTTGCCCGCGACATTGCCACTCAAAACAACATTTATTTCCTGCAAAAATTCACTAAGAGAAAATCGGTGAACATCTAGCTCTATCTTCTCTGCTTCAATTTTTGAATAATCCAAAATATCATTGAGCAGGTCCAGGAGCGATTGGGCCGCGCTTTTCGCTTTTTGGACATAGTCACCTTGGCGTTGGGTCAACATAGAACGTTCTAGTAATTGCAACATCCCCAACACCGCATTGAGTGGAGTGCGAATTTCATGACTCATATTTGCCAAGAATCGTCCCTTGACCCTATCTGCTTGCTCTGCTTGTTGCTTAGAATAAATAAGAGACTGCTGATATATATGATTTTGGGTTACGTCAAGGTTGATGCCTATCAAGCGTACCGCACGACGCTCGTGATCTCGCTCGACCATTCCCGCCGCTTGGATATATCTTACTTGTCCATTTCTGTGGAGCGCCCTAAACTTCGGATCGTAGATTTCGTCCTCTTCGATTGCACGGCGTAAAGCGCATTCCACGTATTCGATATCATCTGGATGAACCCGGATGCGCCATTGCTCGTAATCTATTTTTTCATCACGTGATATTCCCTCGCAATCGTAGAGCTCGAACATTAACTTGTTCCACCTGAGCTCACCGGTGTCGATATCCCAAATCCATACACCAAGACGTGCGATTTGCGCTGCCAATTCGAGCTGCTCGTTGGCTGCACGAAGCATGTCTTTTTGAAGCTGATTTGTATGAAGCGCATCGGACAATTCAGCGCGTTGCTGGCTTAATTCAGTCACGTCATGGACGATTACAAAGAAGCCGCGTACTTCGCCATCTATTTTATCGGGGAGATAATGAGCAATGGCAACTTTGGTGCCATTAGGTGTGACGATTTCTCGCTCAAACGTTTGAGGCTGACCAGCTAGAACGCCTTCAACATGCGGTATATTTTGGGTATATAAATCAAGGCCAAGAAGATCAGGAAGTCTTCGTCCTAATAGCTCGCCTGGCGTCACGCCGAACCAGTTGTGATACGCGATATTCGCCACTTGATTGACCAAATTCTTGTCCCAATAACCAATCATCGATGGCAGGGCGTCCATGACCGTACGCAACGTACGACGCGCTGACTCTAATTCGGACGTTCGTAACTTAACCTCATTTTCTAACGCGTCCTTCGCATCACGTATTGCCCGTTCTGCTGCCTTCTTGGCAGTGATATCTCTGACAGTCTTTGAGGCCCCTAGAATTACCCCTTGTGGTCCGAATATTGGTGACACGGAGACAGAAACATCGATCAGTTCGCCGCTCTTTGTTCGCCGCTTCGTCTCAAAATTCAGGCGACTTTTACCTTTTGATATGTCATCAAGGATATGTGCCTCTTCATCTTTCCGATCTAATGGCACGATCAGATCGAGCAATGGCCTCCCTATTGCCTCGGCAGTTGAGTAACCGAATATCTCTCTTGCACCTCTGTTCCAGGTGGTGATGACTCCGTTTAGATTCTTTCCAATAATGGCATCTATCGAGCTGTCTACCAGCAAAGCTAATTCCATACGGGCTTTGAAAAGTTCTGTCGCCTTACGGGCTTGTTCAAATCTGAAAAACAAGAATCCGTTGACCAGTGACGCTATCGCTACAAGAAATCCGAAGAGTGGCCACAGCGGGATAATCGACTGTTGTGCAATGTACGATTTCGAAAAATGCAGATCGATGGTCCACCTCCTACCATAAACGTTTATATCCCGTCGAATCTCTCCTCCATTTCCTTTGAACGTAGGGGAAACGATAGATTCGAAAAATGGAACGGGACGTCCAGGTTCCGAGGAATCAGACAAATTAAGTCGAACTTTGTCAGCGTCTAAACCTCCATTACCCAAAACTTCGGCCATGGACAGCGGAGCATACGACCAACCGCGAAGGGAGCGGATTCGCTCATCCTCAGTTTTGTTCTCATCACCTGAATATACCGGCAATAGAAACAAAAAGGACTGTGTCGTTTTCGTTGGGTCTTGGACCAACGTGATCGGTGCGGTCAAGGTCGCTAGGCCGGTCTTGGCAGCCGATTCCGCTGCCTGGCGACGGTTGTGCTCCGAAGCGATATTCAACCCCATTGCATTAGCATTAGATTCGCGTGGGAAAATGTATTGAATAATAAACTTGTCACCCGAAGATTGAGATAAATCCCGAATTTCAATATTAAAATGATTTTTTTGAAAAAACTCTTTTTGAAATAAAAGCACGTCGCCTGCTTTGACAAAATTAATATAACCTATTCCTTTTGCCCCAGGGAACTCTTTTGGAAGATCTCGGGTTTTGCTGTAGTCATTTAATTTTTTTTCTGTCACGATACCAGAGTCTGCGACAACGATCGCACCCCGCATACCGCGCAGACCATATTCGTATCTACCCAACCTTTCCAGAATATTATTTTCTGTTTTCCCAAGCGTTTCATGAAATGATTCTTGTACTATTTTTTTGTTGTGGCACCCAGCAAATACCATTGTTATGGTCAATAGCAACACTGACAATGCCAACGACACAACGATCTTCCGAAGGTCATTTAGGTCAAGCTTCTTGATTCTGCTAAAAATCGATACTCTTGCACTCATGCCTTCTCCGCTTCTATTTTCAAACGGCAAAATTGAATAACAGCGAAATTTATCCTAGAACAAATAACACGTTGAAATTGTCGATGTCAGCCATAGGCACCGCTGCTTTTACGCTATCCATTTTTGCCCCGTGAGGCATCTCGTTAATACCGACAAACAACAGTTGACCATTCGAAACAGCCAATCCAGTAAACTAAAAATTGATCCTTGAACAACATAAAACATAGCCTCGCCGTTCCTCTAATTTTCTTAGCAAACCTCATGTCTTGCATCAGCACTTTGCAATGAAGTATATCCTTCTATCCAGTTTCCGATACGAAGGATGCTTTAACGAAACGCGTTTGTTGCCTTCCTGCATGTAAACATATGTTCTTTTTCGAACCTAGCGTTGCGCCCGGGAGATCAACAGCGTTTCGTAAAAATCACAATAATGTGTCAGGTCAGACTTTAGCTCGAAATTATTTAAGGCGATCTTGCGCTCGCCAGTAATAACGCAGCGCCGTAAGCAAGGGCGAGAGTCGCATATTCAGGCAAAAGCAGTTCTACAGCACGAATGCGTTCAGATTAACGGATAGCGGAATCATGGATGCGTTCAAGCCTGCGGATGCCAGGACTGCATGACCGGAAACTTGCTGAAAACTGGGCATCAGCACCACAATGCTCACACTCGTCACGTGCCCTTAGATAATGGCGAGCGCCGCAGGCGTCAGTCTTCAACGGCTCGGCAATAATGCAATTCGCGCCACCGTTCTTCCCTCTCCGCGCACTGAATCGTGTTACAGATATCCGACAGGATTTTACGTTCATTAGCCGATAAGCTTTCATGACATATCTCCGCGATAATGCGCAGGCGCACCAGCGCATCCGAAAGAGATAGCATATTGATCAACGTCGTCTCGACCGTGCCCACCGAATTCCATTTGTGTTCGTTTTGATGATCCGCGCAATTCTGGTCGTCCCCAAAACCCAGAATGCAAGCACAGTCTGCAAGTTCAAAGATGTGCGTAAGATCGCAGTCGGTCAAATAGCGATTATCGCGTTTGTTATCCATGTGTCTCTCCCGAAGCGCCGAAACGTATTCCAGCATTTTTATGTGCTCATCAGGCGGCGTCAAAAGTAGCCAAATATCGCTCACGCGTAAGTTACTATGCTAAGCGTCCCGAGCGTCGCTGGCTTTATGCTATCGGCTCCAGTCAACCCGTCCGAATTCGAGATCTCTGACGCACTCTGTAACACGTCGTTCGATCAACACATTCAAGTAGTCGACAGCGATAAGCGCATGATGTGATACCGCTTCCAGATCTTGTTGACCATCTTTCCTTGCAAACGATACGACGTCGTTCTCAGATTCCCGATACATGGCTGATACCCTCAGATCGATTACAGGCGTCAAATACGCACTGCTCTTTATGGGTAACGGGTGATCCTAAACTTGCTGAAGGAAACGAGCTATCATTGCGTAATACATACAAAGCGAAATGAAAAGTCTTCCCGTTCGGCGTCGGTAAGTGAGTTGCATTGAGCTTTCGCGTACAATCGCGTCAGTCTTGCGTTAATAATTAGTTTTACTAATTTCAATCTCAATAGCACGACGACGTAGCAACGCCAACCCCGAAATTGCTCGCTCCTGCCGATGCTTCTCGTAATTTCGAGTCTTTTCGCCCGTCTACATACGAGAAATGTGTGGGGATGCGCTTCACCGTCAAGCCAATCGGATTCTCGCGAGTATCCAAACACCCCATATAATTGAGCTATTCGACCAGTAGTGCACGAGGCTAGAACACGTTACCTACCACGCAATTCAGCACAATGAGGCGCTTTCGTTAGCATCGGCGAAAAGATGAGGAATTTCGAACTCATGTTGGAAGCGTGAACAGCCTTACTGCCTCGTCAAGAACGTTGGCCTGATTTGAAAGACTTTTCGCAGTAGCGGCGCTTTGTTCCACCAGCGCCGCATTCTGCTGTGTCGCGTCGTCAAGTTGCGAAACGGCCGAATTGATCGCATCGATACCAAATGATTGCTCCTGACTCGCCATGGCGACTTCCTTTATCTTGGCGAGCACATTGGTCATCGTTTCTGCTGCCGAAGCCATCTGCGCGGAGACCGTTTCCACACTTGCGGTCCCTTCTTTCGCCGCGACCGAATTGGATTCAACGATTCCCTTTATTTCTTTCGCCGAAGCAGCGCACCTATGAGACAAATTGCGTACCTCTCCCGCGACCACGGCGAATCCTTTGCCTGCCTCGCCTGCCCTCGCAGCCTCGACCGCGGCGTTTAACGCGAGAATGTTAGTTTGAAATGCAATGCTGTCAATTGCGGAAACAATGGCCGTGATTTGTTCTGAGCGCGCCGCTATTCCTCTCATGGTCTCTTCAGTCATCTTCACTGATTCGCATCCCTGATTTATGGTCATTTGCGCCTTCTCAACAATCAGATTTGCTTGCTTCGCAGACTCCGCATTACTCTTGACCGTTGCTCCCAACTGTTCGAGAGATGCGGCAGACTCCTCCAGTGATGCAGCTTGCATCTCGGTACGAGTCGTGAGATCCATGTTACCACTGGCAATCTCACCGGTCGCGAGCTTGACCCCGTCAATTTGTTTTCGTACGTCTGATACAATCGCCACGAGGCTGACGCGTAGTTGAACCAGCCCTCTCAAAATACCCTTTGCGTCGCTGTTCCTTGATGTTGGTATTGCCGCCGCCAAGTCTCCGGCCGCCAAACGACGTATAGCTTTTTCGATTAGGGCAATCTGCTTTCCTGTGCGGCAGGCCATAAGCAGTGACGGTATCGATGCCGCAAGCATGCAAAGCACAAATGTTATAACCCCTACTGCACCGTCAAACGCTTCTGGGAACGTGACTCTCAGAGACGTTACCGCAACCGTAAAGCACGCGGCGACTGCCATCATTCTTGCAGCTAGTTTGGCGTCAAGTATTGCGTCAATGAACCGCCGCGGACCCGTTCTTTTTATTTCCCCAGACCTTATAGTGAATCCTTTTGCTTGACCTAAACGCATTTGCCGATAAAGGGTCTCGGCACGTTTAATGTCCTCGCGAGAAGGTTTGGTGCGGACGCTCAAATAACCAATGGCGGTGCCGTCGCGTACGATCGGCGTAACATTTGCACAAATCCAATAGTAGTCACCGTTCTTTCGTCTGTTTTTAACAAGAGATGTCCAGGGCTTACCAGATCGAATCGTTTGCCACATGTCTCCAAATGCCTCACGCGGCATATCTGGATGCCGAATGATGTTGTGCGGCTTGCCTATAAGCTCTTCGCTGGAATAGCCCGACGCCTCGATAAATGCTGGATTGCAATATAGGATGTTGCTAGCCAAATCCGTCGCGGAAACAAGCATGTCGTTCTGACTTATCTCATATTCCTGACCAGCTATTAACTTGGAATCATTCATCAGTCCCATTCCTAATAGAATTTACGTCACTCAAAACCAAATCAACGATGCCGCTCTTCAAGTGATAACGGATGGGTGTCCTGCTACTGAAGTCCGATTCATCATTTTGCGTACATCGTGTTGAAACACGCTCTTTGTCCCAGAAGATGTACACCGGAAACTTAGCGGGGGCAAAAGCGATGCGGAAATCTTTCAACGTATGTTGTTTGCAACAGATAAGCGAAGTCAGGACGCGTGCAATCGATGCCCGCGACCTTAACATGCAAATTATCGCGTCTCAGGCATAGGCATCGATTAAATTTTTCAAGCCTGGACCTGCCGTTGTCAACCCGAGAGAGATTCCACGGCTTGCTTGAATTGTTCGAGCTTGACTGGTTTATCCAAAAATACCGCAGCATACTGTTGCACACGATCGCGAATACCGCTGGAGCCATGTCCGGATACGAAAATAACCGGGGTCTTTGCCAGATGCGCTTGACTGCGCATCGACTCGCAGAAATCGAGGCCATCAATTACGCCTCCCAACACCACGTCTAAAATCACGATGTCCGGCACTTCTGTTCGCAATAATTGGAATGCCGGCTCCGCTTCGGCCAAAGACTGCACGGCACATCCCTCCCGCCCTAACATGCGGGAAATCACGCGACGCGACACCACGTCGTCGTCGAGTACCATTGCCGTCTTACCACCCAGGATCGCCGAAGGAGGCGCGCCGCGCTTTTGCACCCCAGCCGAACGCGAGGGAGACGAGAGGACGACATGTGGTTCGGATTGGATATCCACGTGTCCCAACATCGAAATGTCCGTAATATCCGAAGGCGGGTAGACGCCTCTAGCCTCATAGAAATCCAACATTTCCTCGGCACCTAGAAAGAGGTCCAACCGATTCCCAACGCGCAACAGCAGACCGCTTGCTTTTACCATATGGGAAAATTGCTTGACGAAATGCTCGGGACGATCTCGCGCGAACGTAATACGAAACAGACGCCCGTGTTGACTACATGCCGACACCACGCTGCTCCAAGACTCGTAACCGCACGCTCGCCAAGCAGTGGCGATACGCGCATAGGTATCTTCGTATTCGACGTTATTTAGGCTCAGAAGCATGACTTACTCGTCGTTACCAAAACAAGGCGATTCAAGCAGATTGCGTCATGGTCCCAATTCGGTGTCGGAGCCAGGAAGAGAAAGCGGTTTCGCTCATCGCCGGCGCCCACCACCATCCTTGTCCAATGCCGCATCCATAAGCTTTCAACCGCTCCGCGACATCATGGCACTCCACCCCCTCCGCCACGGTTCTTAATCCCATTTCACGTCCAAGCGCTACGAGGGACTTAAGTATCCGTTGCGCATCGACTTCGACCAGGGCCGATGCGACGAATAAACGATCGAGCTTGAGTTCGTTGAACGGCATTCTAAGAAGCGATGCCAAGTTGCCATATCCCGTCCCGAAATCATCAATGCTTAACGAGATGCCATCGATGCGCATACGCGTCAATATACTCCGTATTGCATCAGTGTTAGGCAGCGAGATACTTTCTGTCACTTCGACAGTTAGAGCATTGGCAGGCACGCCATACTGAACCAAGGCCGAACGAATGGACTCGTACAACGTCTGGTCGATATCGCTCGCCGATACGTTAATGGCCACACCGACCCCGGGAAACGCCTGACGCCAGCGGGCACATGCCTTCACGGATCGATGCAGAATCGTCTCGGTAAGCCGCCGCATTTGACCCGACGCTTCGGCAACAGCAATAAAGACATCAGGTGCAACGTCGCCCATTGTCTTCGACCGCCATCGCGCCAACGCTTCAGCGCCTATTGGCACCCCAGTCGCGAAGGAAACCTTCGGCTGAAACTCCACCACGATTTCATTTCTATCAAGCGCCTCTGCAAGCTGTGGTGCCTCGATCGACTGTTTCGGTCTTGCGAGAGTCGGTTTTGGCTTGATCATCGGCAGATCAAGTAAATGCGCCAAATCGGCCAGATGCGCCGGCTTCTCGATGGATCCAGCCACATGGATTCCCAGCGCGTCGGCGATTTGCGTCGTGGCAATCCGCGTTCGCTCGTCACAACCACTCACTAAGATGACCGAGCGCGGCAGCAAACCAGCGCCCATTGACTGCAAGACATCCAGTCCGTTTTCACGTCCAAGTTGCAAGTCAAGTAAAATCGTCCTTACATCGCGCTGTGCGAGTTCCTCGCGCGCCTGTGCCACAGTAGTCGCGCCATAGCTTTGCACACCGAGCGACTTCAGCATCGCGGTGAGAATCGACAATTGAACCGGATCATCTTCCACAACCAATATGGAAGCCGCCGCAACATGCATTGCCTCAGACATCATGCCCCCGTTGTGCAAAGATGCGATTCAGGCTTTCCTTCACAAATTGAAATGCAATCGGAAGGCGGCCCCGGTAATCCATTAGATCTTTCTGGGATATATTCGCGGCGTCGCGCTCCAAAGCGCGCATCAAGGTCGAAAAGCCACTAGCACCGACATACGCGCTGCTTGATTTCAGCGAATGCGATATCTGTTTGATCTGGTCCGAGTCATTGTCTGCAAGCGCCGCCATCAGGGCGTCTAGTTGAGCCGTCGCGTTGTGCACAAACGTTTTGACGAGGTCGTCGGCAAAGTCGGGGGTGTCGTCATCCGCAAGCGCCTGCAACGCTCGCACACTCTGTTCGTCGAATATCAAGTCGCCAGGGTGTGCCGCCTCGCTGCCGCTACGCGCGGCTGGTAAGGCAATCGTATCCGGTCTAGCGTTCGTGAAAAAAGGGTTGCTCGACAAGCCGACGGCGGATCTCGCACCCGGGTAAGGCTCCGGAAGAAATTCGACAATGCAGGCCTCGAATTCCCTAACCGTAAACGGCTTCGAGAGAATATGATTCATACCGGCGCGTCGGCATCGTGAGATATTCCCAGCCGTCATATCTGCTGTGATCCCAATCACCGGGACGGGCGATGTTCCACGGGCCTTCTCAAGTGCGCGTATGGCCTCCGTGGCGGCAGCACCGTCGACATAAGGCATGTGACAATCCATCAGAACCATGTCGTATTCCGCCAATTCAAATCGTGCCAAAGCAGCACGTCCGTTAACGGCAAGATCCGCTGTCAGACCGATACGCTTCAATGACGCCATGGCCACTGCCTGATTCACGGGATTGTCCTCGGCAAGCAGAATGCGCGGTCGGTGCCAGAGTGCAGGCTCGGCTGTTTCAAGGGCGTCGACAGCCTCCCCTGCGTTATAAGCGTCAAGCCCTTCCCGCTGCCCGTGCTCGACGCCTGGTTTCGAATCCTTCCTTGGTAGTATGCCGACAGGCAAGGTCAGCGAAATGTCGGTGCCAGCATCCATCTCGCTTCGCATCGTCGTCTCGCCATCCAGCTTTTTCACCAATTCCCGCACTAGAAAAAGGCCTATTCCTGCACTATCAACTATCCTTGCGGATCCTTGCTCCGCTCGTAGAAAAGATGCGAAGACTTCCTCGGCGCGTGCGAGATCGATCCCGCTTCCGCTATCACGCACGGTAAGAGAAAGCTGGTTGACATCGTTTGCGAGCGTTAAGAGCTCCGCCTTGAAAACGACGTAACCGATATTCGTGAAACGTACCGCATTTGACAGTAAATTATTGACGATCCAGTATATTTTTTCGCGATCGACGGATATAAGATATCGCTCGAACCCTGTCGTTTCGGCAGTGAATGACAAGCCTTTCCACTTGGCCTTACGCTGATATTGCCGACATAGCGCGTTCAACATAGCGAGCGCGTCGAACGTAGTCGCGTTCAGCGTCGCTTCATTACTCTCCGTTGTCGTGACCTCAATCATATGATCGACCAGATTCAATAGTGCGCCTCCGCACTCTTGAATCGTATGTGCCAGTTGCGTAGCATCGTGGTCGAGACCCCGGAGTTCCAGGAGCTCGGCGCTGGCCAGCACACCATGCAAGGGCGTACGAAGCTCGTGGCTCATCCGTGCCACGAAACGATCCTTTGCACCATTCGACATCTCAACAATCTGCTTTGCGAGCCGTAGCTCCTCAATCAATTTTCGCTCTTCCAAAACCTTCGCCTCTAACAGGCGATTTGACTCGATCAATCCACTTCGCGTCTTGTCGAGTTGCCCTCGCGCCATGTCGATACCCTCGACGGCAATAAGTACGTGTCGATGTATGGTGTTGAAGCTTTCTGACATCAGGCCAAGCTCGTCCCGCGAATAAACCGGAAGTTGCTCTTGGCTGGCATTGATCTTCACCATACCGGTATCCCCCTCCCCGAGGGTCCGTATGGCCGATGCCAGTTCATATAGCGTCACGCTTGCCAAGCGTTCAGCAGCATCACCAACGCTTTTTGCGGTCTGGGAAATGGTGCCTGGCAAAACGATCCCGACCACCATAGTAAGAAGTGCGACAGCGGTAAAAATATCGGCCAATGCGCTCGACATCGGCGCTGGTACGGGTAACTGTGACACTGCCAGTAAATAACCCGCTCCATCCAAACCGAGCACAAGCAACATCGCCCCAGTCAATTTGACGTGCAGATTCATCGTAAAGCCGTGAAGTCCATTGCGGCGACGGTCTTGCCATTTTCGAAAAGCGTGTAGCAACGCACCAGAATAGGCCATCGATAACCCAGCGAGAATGGTCGGCACGCCGAACTGCTGGAACCCCAGAACCGTTGATGCTATCCAGATTGCCGCGACAAGCAGGCCAAGGCCCAGTGTGAAACGGGGCGCTTGATAAAGCCGGGGCGCTTGTGGTGCGCTGCGGCGCAGCAGCCATACTGCAAGACTCGGCGCGGCAATACCGATCAGATAAGTGAAATTTGCGGCGGCAACAAGCCAGATAGGATCGCCGAATAACAGGAAGGCTATCGCGGTCGCGGCCGTCATCAGCGTGGCTGCCGTTGGCACCTGTTTCGCGGAAAGGCGTCCCAGAAAGGTTGGTAGAAGGCCGTCATCAGCCATTTGCCATAACGTACGCGACGCACCGGCGAGCGGTTGCATCGTTCCATGAAACATATTAAAAACCATGAAACCCAGCGCTGCCGACTTTGCAAAGCTGCCAAAGAGTGGCGCGAAAGTCGGGCTCAAGGAGCTGCCTAGATTTCCAGCCAACTCGGCTTTGCCAATCGTTCCTAGCCAGATAAATGGAAGTGCCACAAAAAAAATCGATGCCATACCGGCGCTAACTTTTATCGCACGCGGGACGTTTCGAGCCGGGTCTTTTGTTTCTCCGACATGGCATGCGACTGCCTCAAATGCCGGTGCGGCAAAGCCGACCAGATAAAGCCCTGCCATTAGCGCCGTGACTGTGCCAAACCAACCCGGGAACGGCGTCTCCAAACGCAAATCGAACGATTGATGCCAATCTACAGCGCCCGTCGTCACCGGTAGAAGAGCAGAGATAAATGCAAGAAGTCCCGACAATATCGCTATCGGGATGGAAAGTCTGGCGACATGCTTGATGCCTGACAGATTCAATAAAGTACAGAATCCAACCAGCGTACAGGCCATCAGAGTGACCGATAGCTGTGGCAGAAACCATTGATGTATCGCAGACGCACAGAGAATCGCGGTGATTCCACATGTGGGAATCCATCCCCACCAGTAACATATCCCTACCAACGCTGACGGCATGTCACCATACCGCCTGAAAGCATCGGTACATACCGCTGCGATCCCTCCAACTTTGCGCGGATACATCAGCACAAGTTCCGTCCATCCGGGCAAGGCCGCATAGCTCAGCAAGATACCCACGACAAATAAAGCCAGTCCTAAAGTCCCGATCCCAGGAATGTGCTCCCCGCCGACAAGCAAGGCGGCGATGAGAAAAAGGCTCTGATTACTTCCCCCCATCGCAAGCGCGGAAAGGCTAGCCCATCCAAGGGTACGAGGAAACCGGCCGCCCTCCTGCGCCGCGTCGTCGTTGGTTACGGAACCCGACTGTGCATGATCGATCGTATGTATGGGGGGCTGCAGCTTCATTCTCAGCCCCCTTTGATCGTCTTGAATCCACGCCGTCCTTGCATGAGTTTCGCGATGCTTGCCTGCAGTGTGTCCATCGATACGGGTTTAACCAAGTAATCATCGAATAAAGCAAGTCGTGCATCACCATCTGCCGGATCCGCACCTGATACAGCAATGAGCGTGGCGACGTCATCCGGTGACTTACCTTCAAGATATTGCTGGGCGATCGCATAGCCGTCCAATTCCGGGACGTTGATATCCAGGAATGCCGCGTCAAACGGCGTGGAACTGAGCCGGGCCAACGCTTCGCCTCCGTTCAATGCAAACTCGACGGCATGCCCCATGTGTTTGAGCAAAGCGCAGAAAACCTTGCTGCTAATAACGTCGTCATCGACAACGAGGACGCGCAGGGATGCCGTATGGGTTGCCGGAGACATCGGTGTAGCAGATACGACATTGAACCGGAGGCAAAAGCTGAAACGCGTCCCGACGCCAGGCTTGCTCGACACCGCTATCGTGCCACCCATTGCTTCAACCAGCTTACGAGAAATAGCGAGTCCGAGGCCAGTTCCTTGTTGGTCATCGTCACGACTCAGGTGCAATTGCGAAAAGCATTTGAAAAGTTGATCTTTGGCTGTTTCGGGCAAACCCACCCCGCTATCCGATACGGAAAATGCAATCTCGACGCATTGCTCTAAATGTGTCGCTGTAGCCTGTACATGCACACCGCCGGCTACGGTGAACTTGATGGCATTATTTAGCAGGTTCAGAAGAACCTGGGATAGCCGGGTACGGTCTCCGACAATTAAGTCCGGAATGCTCTCTGATAGCGACAGTTTCAGGGACAGCCCTTTTGCCTCCGCTTGGGGTCGTACAATCTCGACAATACTTTCCATTTCAAGGCGAAGACTGAACGGCGCCAAAACAAATGGAAATCCGGTGGCTTCCAGCTTCGCGAGATCGAGCACGTCGTTGATCAATCGGACAAGATGCTCCGTCGATGTCCGAAGGTCGATCGGAGAAAACGGTTTCTGCGCCTGCTCACCTTCCAACGACAAAAGCGTTACCATGCCAAGGATCGCATTCAGCGGAGCACGTATCTCGTGTGTCACCATGGCGAGAAAGTCCGCACGATCCTTTTCGGCCGCAATACTTTCGTTCAGGTTGTGATAATACCTATCGAGTTGTGCTTCAACCTTGACTGCGCGTAGGCGAAGGTGTAATTCATCGACAACTAAAGACGCATAATCCTTCAGCGCGTCGATCTGGTTCGCATCTAATGTTCTCGGCTTGGTATCAAGTATGCACAGTGTGCCAACCTTATTACGCCCCTCGAAAAGCAACGGTACGCCGGCGTAAAAGCGAATTTCCGGCGCCCCGGCAACTGCCGGGTGATCACGAAAACGTATGGATTGTGATGCATCAGTCACAATATAAACGTCGCTTTGCTCAAGTGCGGCCTCGCAAAACGACGCTTCGCGCGGAAAGGTATCTAAGTCCACGCCAACTTTCGCCTTAAACCATTGATTCTCAGCATCGATCAAAGAGATCAAGCATATAGGAACGTCAAAGTAAGCACTTACACGCCGAACAATTCGATTGTAGGATTCTTCTGGTATCCTATTTAATATTCTGGAATTTTCCAAAAATCCTATTTCACTGCAATGAGCATCACCCGTACATTTGAACGGCGCCATGATGCTACTATTCGATGTTGCGGATACCGGGGCGTTCGCATTCGGCATTGCATTATCTCAATCCAAGGGTCATATCGGGTTTACGGCACGCCACGGATTTTCTGAAGTATCCATATTTGATTTCGATCAACCTGAAACACTTTCAGATGCAAGCAATAAAACGAATGATTCAGCTCCCTTTCAAGAGTGACTGTCGTGCCACTGAAAATCATAGCATTAGCCATGTTCTCGCTCCATCACACGGATCCGCATGACAGTTAATCAATCGTATGAACAGCATTTCTAACTACGATTAATTCGCTGCTGCTAGAGTGACGTCGCGCCTGGATGCAACTCCACTTGCAAAAACGGGAGCGCGATGTAGAACGTCGATCCGCGCCCGCTTTCACTCTCATAGGTTATCGTGCCACCCATTGCGTCGACGAGACGCCTACAAATCATCAGGCCAAGACCGATTCCGCCTTGCTGCCTCGTCGATGAAACATCAATTTGCGAGAAAGGGGTAAATAGGATCGATTCTGCATTTTGCGGAATACCTATCCCGGTATCAATCACCGCAAACGTCAACCACAGGACGTTCTCAGTGCTGCCGCATTTTTCCACACGCACATCGATCCGGCCTTGCTCAGTGAATTTCCCGGCATTTGATAGTACGTTATCAATGACCTTGCGAAATTTACGCTCGTCACCCATTACCATTGCAGGAATGTCGTCGGGAATCGAGAGC
This sequence comes from Robbsia andropogonis, assembly GCF_034047095.1. Classification (NCBI taxonomy): domain Bacteria; kingdom Pseudomonadati; phylum Pseudomonadota; class Betaproteobacteria; order Burkholderiales; family Burkholderiaceae; genus Robbsia; species Robbsia andropogonis. The sequence continues at coordinate 897,406 of NZ_CP139166.1, forward strand.
CCAATCTTGATGTTTTTTTCTTCGATTTTTAGGCGAAGTGACGTCACGCTCTCGTGCAATAGTTTTCTAATGCTAAACGCCGAACGTGCTAGCGACAGTTTTCCATTGTCTAACTTCGCGACATCTATTATGTCGTTGACGATTTCAAGCAGTGTGCAAGCGCTAGCGCAAATCACATTGGCCAACTCGACTTGCGCCTCCGACAGCTCGCTCTCAGCAAGAAGGCTGCTCATACCCACAATGCCGTTCATTGGGGTCCTGATTTCGTGGCTGATCATGGCAAGGAAGTCACTCTTTACATTCGCCGCATTCAAGGCCGCGTCACGCGCGGCGGCGTGCGAACGTGCCTCATTCGCGTAGCGTACCTCAAGTACGATCGCCTTCTGAATTTGTTCATAAAATTGTCGCGCACACAGGAGCATGCCCAAAAGAAAAAGCACGACAGCGGCGGTAACTTGAAAACGGAGCGCAAGAGTATTCGTAAAGAATTGAACAATCGCCAGCGTAAGCAACGGCGTTAATGCAAAAGCAACGAACGCGGAAGGGACAGGAGCCAGCGTGGTCACCGCGCCAGCGACTGCGCCAGCCAATATGAAAGGTACAAACATGGCAACCGCTGGGCTCGTTTTCCACGTAAGTATCACAATACCGACGGACCATGCCATCCCGCTTATTGCTGCGGCAACAACAGCGTACCGAGACCAAACCGTGACGTCAGGATTGACTGAGTGCCTGAACCGGGCTGCGAGCAGAACGCGCCATAAGGCAATTGTGATCATCAAAAACAGCCAACCTACTACCTCTCTGGGCTTTTCTTGAAAAGAGATACTGGTTAGCAGGATCGCCAGCAGCACGGCAACGGACTGGGTCAAGAACACCCGATCGAACAACATTGCGACCAGACGCGCGCTGACAACGCCCCTCTCATCGTTCGTCTTGACTATCGCGTCCATAGGTCAGTTTTGCCGATTTTGCTGTTGACCTCCATTCAACGGATGCTTTGTGTGTTGCTGAAGGGGGCTTCCATACTTTTTCGACGAGCGTGACCCTGCCTCGAAACGACGTACAGCAGAAATGATAGAGCGGGCTTCCCCCGGTACGGCGCCCAAGGTGGCGGCATCCGACGCCCACTAACTTTGTTCTCCGGTTTTTGGAGCGCCCCTACGTTGCCCGAACAGCCTGCGGGAGAGATCGCCAGACTTTTTCGGAGCAGGCGCAATGCCAGCCTTCACATCCATTTGCTGTTTCAAGCGCTCCAGATGCGCGCGAGTATCGTCGGGCCGCGATTCCGGCTGCGAACGCGACGAAGACCTGCCGAACATGGCGGCAAGCGAAGTAGGCCGGTAAGCCTCGCGCGTCGGCACCGAAACCGGTTCGCTGACGGGCTCTTCGTCTGCCAGTTCGATCTCGGATCGTCCGCCTTGCGCGCTCGGACGTGCCAGGGTGTCCAATGAACCCTCGCGCCGCAGCGGACGAGGCGACGGAGGCACGGTGTCTGAAGCCTCGGCCTGGGTTGGTTGTTGCGGCGCGTTTTGTCTTGCTGTCAGCTCGGCTTCGTACTCCTTGAGCAGCTTGGCGTCGATGGTGTCGAACACGATCTGCCGCTCGACCTTCAAGCCGGTGCTCTGCGTCAGGCGCAGCCCCGCGTTGACATTGAAACCATCGGCCTCATTGTATTTTTCATAAGCACGCAAGCCGATCGGCATCCAGGAGTCGGGAGCATTGATGGTCTTGGTGTAAGACGCCGCCAGTTGCGTGCGCAGCTCCGTCTCGCTTTGCGGCGTCACCTCCGAAAGCTGCTGCAGATGGTTCAGCGTTTTCGCGGCATCTGTCGTGAGGGCTCGCCGCACAAAAAATGCATTGTACGGCGTGTCGAGGAGGCGGGCCGTATCCAGATTGTCGCTGACTGCCTTAAGTCCCTTAGCCAGTCCACCGTCGGGATCGTTCTTGTGTGGATAGGCGAAAAATTTTACCCACTCCTGCTTGGTCGCCTCCACGTGCCGGGCGTAGTCGTTGACGCTGTCGAATTCGAAATCGGCCACCGACTTGATCGGCAGCACGTTGTCCCGATCGATGGCCAGGCGTAACTTCACGTTCGTGTCGCGCTCTCTGACCACCGCACCACCCAACAGATCGGCCGACGTGTTGCCGATCTTGCCGGTCGTGGCCGAGGTAGTGAGTCCAAGGCTGAGCTTGTGCCGGCTCAGCTTTTGCTCGCGCAGGTTGGCGATTCGGTAAGTGCCGGTGGCGTCGAGCTGCTTGAAGGTCGACAACCATTGCTTCTCAAACGAGTAGCCCAGGCTCGTACCAAGGGCGCCGGTCTCTTGCTGGCTTTTTCGTTGTTGGCTAGGGTTGAGCAGCTGGGTGACGGACGCTGCGATCCCAGCCGACATCTCGCTGCGGTGGGCGCGTGTCTTCTGGTTGATCCAACTGATCGACAGATCTTGCTCGGCGTAGAACTCGCTGGCGAAGGCACGGAACAGCGCATCGGCGTCGGGCATGCCCTCGGGCGTGCGGTGCCGTGCATCCGCCGCCGAAAACATGAAGTCGGTCACGCGCGAGAATAGCGCGCGGACTTCCGCCTCTTTTGCCGCTGTCCGGCGCGGGATCCGGACTATGAGGCCGTTGGCATCCGTGCGCTCGTACTCGTACGGATTCACATCCACGTTGGCGCCGGCGCGGCCGCATTTGAATAGCTTGGCGCCAAAGAAGCAGCCCGCGCCAATGCGTGCTCGGTGGCGCTTTTCCGTGCCAATGAACAGTTCGGCGGCGTGCACAGGGTATGACATCGAGACGACCGCTTCACGTCCCTTCTCATAACGCAGATCAATACGGGCATTGCTCGCCACTGGCACGCCCAGCAGACGCTTCTTGGCATTGACGAGCGATCTCGTAACGCCCTTGGTGCTAAACCCGCCATTGGTACCGCGGCTGAAGCGGACCGTATTGCCACCTGGAATCGTCTTCAGGAAGTCGACCACCATGGCGCGTACGCTCTGCTGCGATCGGTCAGCGGGGCCAAGCGGAGGGGCGGCCGCAATTTTCCGGACAGTTTCCATGGCCTTCTCGTAAGGCTCGGAGCGCTCGATATTGAAGAAGTTGGCCAGCGTATGCACGTCTTCAAAGCCCAGGTGGACCTTGCCAAGATGCTGCCGAACGTTGGCAACCGCCTGTTCCAGGGCTTCGGAGGAGCCCGATGTCACCTTTTGTACGGCGTCCTCTGTGAACTTGCGAATGCGCTGCTCCACATCTTCCGGCAATGCTGCAGGCGAGAACTCGCGGCCCAGCACAAGTTGATGCCCCTGACGCGCAGCGCTGTGCTCCGGCATCCAGTCATCAAGCGCGACCCGCAAGGCAATCCATTGGCAATGGGTTTCAGTCAGTGCATCCGCACGAGGCGTTTCCCCCTCTTCGGCAGCGGCTAGCAGCGATGGGGGGGTGGCGTAAAGGCGTTCCATCTCTGCGGCAACCGCCTGCACTACCTCGGTGACCGCCGGCTTCGCAAGCTCGGCCATCAGTGCCTTCTGCTCGTTCGCCAAGACGGCGCGATCGCCCTGTGCCATCCCCATGCGTGCAGCGGAGAGCGGCGATTTGTGGTAGCTCGGCAGTGACGCATGCCGGTCGTCGCCCATTCGGTTGACCCAAGTAAGCGACTTAAACATACGCGCCTTAAGCTGGCTCAGGTCGGAACCCGGTGCGTCGTCGGTGAAGCCGTTGCGCCATGCGACTAGATCACTTTTGTCGCCGGCGCTCAGGGTGGCCGGCCCGGCGCCATGGATCAGCTTGGCGCTTGCATCGGAGACGCGCTGGGCGAAGTTCGTCGCGCTCGACACCGTCTCGTGCGGGGCAAGCCGCGCGGCAATCAGCGCCTCGGGCGTCGGCTTGGCCTTCAGTGCGGTTGCAATCGCGGCACCAGCCTGTAGATGGACGCGGAGGTTGGCCTGTTCGATGGCGCCAAGGCTATGATTACCCGTAGCGGCGAGCATAGCCTCGAAGTTGCCGGTGGCTGCGGCGTGCTGCAGCGCGCCCCATGCTACGGCCCTTCCCAATTCGGCATGCTTGAGCTGCTCGTCGTGTGTGTGCAGGTGCCTCGGCGTAGAGACAACCGCGATCATTGCCTCCTGCGCGTCGCGGATTTTCGCGACGGTTTGCGCCGAAACCACAACCGGCCCCTTTTGCCCGTGCGCGGGCTGTTGCGGACCGATTTCGTCGGCCACCGCTTCGAGCGTGGCCAGGCAGGCTGCGGCTGCCTCGGCATTGTGTGCATCGAACTTCCCTAGGCTGTCGCGGACCCCTGGCCAATCGGCAAGGGCCTGCGGCGCATGACGCGCGGCCTCACGCATGGTGATAGGAAAATCCCGCACCGTTTGGATGAATGCCTGCAGAGCCTCGACGTGTATGGCGTGGGACGGTGCCGACGAAGACGCACCATCCACACCAGCCGAATCGGTAGCAGTGGTGCACCGGTTTGCCATCAGAGCCTCGCGCGTCTGCTGCAGCGCGCCACGCAGCGCGAGGATATGGGTATCGCGCGATGTCTCGGAATGCGTTTTCGCGTTGCCGATTTCAGCCCCTAGGTCTGCATGCTTCAGGTACGAAAAAATGTCGCCATTCAGCTTTGTGGCGTTGTCCGGGTCGAGACGTTCCTTGGCAGACACGAGCGCCATCGAGACCGCCGTGGCGACCGCAGGCGAATGCGCAGCAGCCATCTCCCGAATCCCCGTCACGAACGCATCGGGTTCGCTACTGACTTTCCCGGCCAACCCTTGCCCTTCCGGCGACGCCCAGTAGGCAATGACGTCATCAACGTGTTGCAGCGTTTGCGCTGGTTGCGCGTTATCGCCGTGGAGGCTAGCGCTGGCATTCGCGATCGCCGAAATCTGAGTGCGCAGGCCGGTCATTGCATGATTGAGCGCCTCATTGGTTCTACGCCCGGAACGCGACGGGCTGCCGGGCTGAGGCGCATCGCCGCGCGTGCCCGCAATCCGCTCGGCAAATCGCTTGACGTGAGTGAAATCTCGCAGCGTGGTCGGTTTGCCTGTCCGCGAATGTGTGCTGAAGGGTGTGTTCCAGTCGAGTCGGCTGGCACCGTCTTTGGTCATGCAGCTGAATGTGTTCTTGACTTGCGCACGCAACGCCTTACCGACCCGCTTCGCCATGCCGACGTTGGGTTGAGGCGCGCCTGGCAGCGCAGGCGGTGCCGGGGGGGCTTTCTTCAAACCGTTAAATTCGCCGCGCTGCCTGGACGCTTTTCTGGCAGGCGTGGACGGCGTGGCGGCCTCGCCTGTGCCCGCTTGTTGCGACGAAGGACGCGAGACGCAAACACTAGTCAAGATGCTGGGGAGTTTGGGCGGCATGGGATGGCATCGGTATGTTGAAACATATTGGAACCCAAGCGTAGTTACGGCGGAGTGTGTATGGCGTACGCCGCACGAAAACCCGCTCCGCAAAACGAAACCAGTAGTTCGTTTCCCTTATCAATGTAATCGCTTCTCGCAATCCGCGCGTGTGACAGTGGGATATTCCAGCAAAGGGAGTTTTATAGAACAGAGAAGTCGAAGTTCACGGACAGTCAGATCAAGGACGCGCTCAAGCGAGTAGAACCTGGCTGGGCGGTAGCGGAGATGTGCCGGGAGTGACGTATCATCGTGGCCACGTTTTACAATTGGCGTGGTAAATACGGCGGTGCGGGCGTCTCGCTGATGGCGAAGATGAAATAGCAGACAGCGGATAGCGCCCAGCTTCGCAAGATGTATGTAGTGAAGAAGATCAAGGCTGACATCATCGCTGAGGCGATAGCAAAAAAAGACTGAGGCCATCTACTCGCCGCGAGATAGCCAAGGACGGGGTGGCACGCCGACGGGGGTCGATTCGGCTTGCAGGCGAGGTGCCAGGCATCATCCAGACCTGCTATCGATCTAAGGCGCGACGTAATGCGGCGGACGCGCTGATTGGGGGGTGTAGCCCAACAATGGCATTCGGTTAAGCGCTATGCTAGTTTTCTCAAAAAATCGAGCAAGGTTCCTCTTCCCGATGCCTCATGAAGAAATATCAGTGTTTTGGACAAAAGCCGGCGAACTGTTTGAGCAAACCTGTCAAGCCATGGATCCAATCTGGCGAAAACGTAAGCGCGTGATCGATACCCGGCTGCTGGTCGTATTCATCCTGAAGCTGGTTTTGAGTAGAAACCGGCAGGGCTATGGCAGCAGTCTGTGCGCACTCTGGGAGTCCTGTTCGGACAAAGGGATCACTCTGCCCCGTACCGATGCTGTTGCGGCTTCGTCGCTGTGTGAGGCCCGGCAAAAGCTTCCAGAAGCCATTTTTAAAACGCTCAACAACGAACTGATTTCACTGTGGCATGCTCACCGGGATACCCCGAACTGGAAAGGGCATCGCGTTTTCGCCATAGACGGCTCGAAAATCAATGCGCCCCGCGGCCTGCTGGAATACGGCTATAAAACTCCGCGGGAGACGACCCGGCATTACCCTTGCGGCATGGTGAGCGGCTTGTACAACCTGCAGGAACAACTGATCTACGATTTCGTACTGGTACCCCACAACGATGAACGCCGCTGTGTGCCTGACCATCTGGCAAAACTGGAGGAGGGAGATCTGGTCATTTTCGACCGGGGCTACTTCAGCTACCTGATGCTGCATCAGGTTCTGGCCAGCGGACAATACGCGGTGTTCCGCCTGCAGCAGGGGACCACCAATTCGCAAGTGGCCGCGTTCTGGGGGAGTGAGCGCAGGGACGCCATTATCGAGTACGTCCCGTCGCCCGCAGTGAAACATGGGCTCAAAAAACGCGGACACACCGTGGGTCCTCAGCCGCTTTCAGTCAGGCTGGTGAAGTGCCGTATCGAGGATGAAACCCACGTGTATGCCACGACCCTGATGGATCAGGCCGGTTATCCTGCAGACTGTTTTCCGGATCTGTATCACGGGCGCTGGGGCATCGAAGAGCTGTACAAGATTTCGAAAGAGATCATCGGCATGGAGGACTTTCATTCGCAAACGGAGCGCGGTGTAAAGCATGAGATCTATGGGCATTTCCTGCTGATCAACCTTGCCCGACTGTTTGAAATAGATACCCGCAACCGGCTACCTTCCAATGGCCGGCCAGAGGAATCCTGCCGCACGATCTCATGGCCTCAATCCGGCAAGACGTTGAAGATCAATTTCAAGCATTGCCTGTCTGTTGTCGGACGCCACCTGGAAAATCTTGTTCTGATGGCAGGGCGTACTGTTGCGGACTGGCTGGATAAGGCGATGGCGGCAGTGGCCCGAATCAGGCAACGCAATCGCCCGGGGCGGCGCTACCCGCGACGCTCCTTCAAGCCCCGCACGCGATGGAATTCGTTTGGTGCCGCGCCGAAGCCTTAACCGAATGCCATTGTGTAGCCCAAACCGCCAAAAGTTCCCACGGCCTACGGTGCACGTTCCGGGTGATAGTGGAGAGCGCATTTCGCGCCGCTGTTTCCGTCATTCCCAGGCCAGGCTCTGAATGCTGGTGTCCAGGTCGATGGCCTATGCGCCGCAGGGGAACGCATAGTGGCGGCCCATATCGATATGCCGCTAGGCGGCTGGCGATGTCGGTTGCACGAGTTCCGGCACCTTCTCATTACGGCGCTAGTGCAAATAGCTCGTCTGGCGGAAATATTTGGTATATGTATGAATGCCTTATAGATTAGCTACTGCCACGTCGCCTTTGGCCCTGAGCAAGAAGTCCACCGTCTGTCCATCTTGATCGACCACTCGGTAAAGATGCATCCGGGCATATGCTGGTTGAAACGCACTATCGCAAACCCCTCTGCGGATTGGGACCGGTGCAATTGCACTTTTTAAACCGGAATTTCGCTGTCGATAATAAACGATTCTATGTCTTGAACACTTATCCATTGGCCAAGCCGCGGCCAATTCATTCCGTCATAGACGGTTAGTTAATCGACCACAACGGATATCGCGCCCATGATTTGCCAAACTTCACACTACCGAAGCTTCTTGCCGCAGATCATTATGACGCCAAGCATTTCGCGAACAATGTCGACATGACGAGAAAACATCTGGTGTAGCACGCGGCGCCTTTGTCATCGTGCATTCAACCATAAAGATCCGCTTTCTGAAAACCATACTCGGCAATGGCGTCTCTGACTTTCTCTATTGCTCGAATACGCCCCACGGCCCGCTCTTCTTCCGCTCTCAAGCGTGCCTCGGCAAGCCGTTGCGTATGCGTGTCGCGTTCTACTTCGTCAGCGCTTTTAAAAAGTGCATTAAATTTGGCGATGGCATCATCGCGCTTCTGGGGAGGAGAATAGGGGCGTTGATTGTGGTGCATGCGGATCCTATAGCAAAGGCATATGCTGTTTCTTTTCGGCTCGGAAGCGATAATGGATGGCGCGCGTTTCATTAAAAGCGCATTTCGCTTATATCAACAAATTAACGTGGCTTTGTCAACGCGTATACCTCCTTAGCAGAACTTGTTCCTGCCCCCTCAGCCGATCAGATTTGCATCTCTGAACGAGGAACCACAAAGCACTTCGCCTCGACATAACCCAACATATTCTAATATTCATGGCACGTCATAACCCTATGCCACGGCTTTTTTAACGTGAAGCGAATACTCCGATCGGCCATGCTCACACACAACAAAACGTACCGCATTAGTGCATGTGACGATGATGCACATCAGGAAAATGGGCATGCATGTGTGTGATCGGTTCATGTTGATGCAGATGGGCATGTGGTTCATGACCATCCCACTCGAAGTCGTGCTTATGTTGATGGTGCGCATCGTGGCGATGTCGATGATTATGCGTGACCACTTCATGCGTGTGCTGATGCGCATGCCGTTCTCGAATATGCAACCAGATGCCTAATCCCATGAGTGCCGCCGCAACCCAGAATAACGGTGACGGCATTTGCGGCCATAGATATAGCGACAATGCGACGCCAAATAAAGGGCCAACGGAGAAATAGGCGCTAGTTCTTCCCGTGCCAAGGTTACGCAGCGCCACGACAAAGAGCACGAGACTGATACCATAGCCCGCGAAGCCGGTAAGCATGGCTAGCGTCATCGTCTCTGCATTCGGCAGATGCGCACCCATGGAAAACGCGATACCCAGGTTTACCGGACCGGCCGCAAGCCCTTTCGCGCATGCAATGACCACCGCGTTGTTTGTCGATACTTTTCGCGTCAGGTTATTGTCGATCGCCCACGCGAGACAAGCGCCAACCACAAGCCATGCCCCTGAGGACACGTCCGCCCCGCCGGATTGCCAAGACAGCGCCACGCCACCCGCCACGATCGCAACCATCCCGAGGACGATCTGAAGATCGGCATTCTCGCGAAATACGATCCAGGCAATCATTGCCGTAAACACGGCTTCAAAATTCAGTAGCAAGGAACTCGTCGACGCGGACACCGTGTTCAGGCCAAGCATCAACAGCGCAGGTCCGGCCACGCCACCAGCGGCAATCGCGCCTACGAGCCACGGCACATCTTCAAACTCAATGCGGCTGCCGTCCAAACGTTCAGGTGCAGTCGCGCGGCAACGCTGGATCACAATCCCCGCCGCCAGCCCAATGCCGCTACCCACGTAAAAAAGGCCGGCAACCATGAATGGGGACAACGAGCCCAAAAGGACCTTGGCGACCGGCGTCGCCGCACCAAACAAAGCAGCCGCAAGAAGCGCAGAGCTGGCGGCCTTATAACGAGAGTGCATTGCGTGCCTTTAAGATAGCATGAAGCAAAAATGAACGTGATTCGTGGGCGTGTCGATAAGACACCAAAAGGCAAAAGCGGAATTACTTGGTCATATCGTCAATGCTCGGTCTGTTCTGATATCTGTCCTCTTGCCTGTCAATACTCGTGAACATTTTCTGTGGAATATTAACTGACATGGCATTCCGACAGACCCACCGATGGCATTTTTGCAACGACATTTGATGCTTTTAGCTGCACAGCACATTTTTCTCAAAATAAAACGCCGTTCACGATGCCACCTGGTTCAAGACATTCTCATATGGTTTTAACGATAGCGCACGATACGGCATGTATCTTGAGCGATCCGCTTTCCTTCAACACGTCGATACGTCGCAAGTATGTTTTTCAACGAAATACGCGATTACTAACATGTCACGCCTATGTCTGCCAGGGCATCAGTCATTGCCACATGCCCCAGGGACCAATCCCGTCCCTATCTCTAAATGTCCGTCAGATCGGAATATTTCGCGTGTCAACCGGGATTTGATTCAGTATTGCAGTGACTTATTCATGCTGCATCACCGGCATATCAAAAATAAATATTAAACATTGATTATTTTCTAAAAAATAGAAACACCTCACTCAAACCAGTCAACTTCCTCATGAGACTCTATATTGGCCGTGATTTTTAGAACATATTCCAAAGTCAGCAAGCAACATATAAAAATTAATTATCAAAAAATCTTCTCTAATTATCTTGATCACCACAGATAGTGATAGCATTCAACTGGCCTGATGACACCAGTTATCGAAAGCACTTCTTATACTATTAAAATAGTATAATTAAAAACCGAATGATGTTACCTACGAGTAACCATTCTATTTCTTGTTTCAACTTCGCCTTCGATACGGTCGTCGTGAAGAATAGTACAAGCGTGCCTGCCGGCATGTAGACCGCGTCTCATGCATTTCACGCTGCTATCCAGCCGTCACTTCCGTTTTGTATAGCGCGCTGAGCGTTTTTCACTTGCATTGTGGCAGTTCCCTCTGCCACCAATACGCTCAGGTAGAAGCTCACCGCATCAACGATGCAAACGCAAACCCCCTGTCCTGTACTCCTTGCGCTCCGGGGGTAAGCTCGTCACACCAACGCATCGATAAGGGATGCAATGCTTATCCCGGACGTCACCCAACGACCGCATATGCTGGCACGGCGGATACGTCAATGATGACAGTCACGTGTGCAACCCACCTGACATACACCGACAGCACCCGATCAGCTTGTTGCACTTGCGGCTATCAGTTGAGCGTCTTCCCGGACCAATTTTGTGCAAGTGCCAACACCTATCTAGATGCTTTTCTTTTGCAATATCACAATATCGTCACAATTTCCAGGACGGTCTGTCGATTTTACGACACCAGTGGACATCATTTTTTATTCTTTGTGGCACATAAACGTATGATTCTTTTATGCATAATTAACTAGACAAATAAAATTTCTCAAGTTTCACAAGGTGTGTGCCGTAAGGACACTAGTCGCTTCGTGAAAACGTATTTATCAGCATGGCTATAGACGTATTAGTACCCGATCGCCTCACAGGCGCATTGCAGTAATCAAACGACTGAGCGAATTGTCCATTAACTACGCTGAGCCGATGTCAGGCTCGCACAGGATCGTAAAGCGCGCGGCAAGTGCCAACGTCCTAGGAGTTTTGCGAAATCAGATCTAGATGGTTACCGTCCCCTTCGGGGGGGTTCAGTTGAAATTTTCGAAACAGATACTCACCAAATGAAACTCTTAAATTTCAGAATTGGGGTCCGACTAGGACTCGCATTCGCCTTGGTCGTGTTCCTTTTGATCGCCGTCGCGTTGCTGGGGACCCAGCACCTGAATGACAATACGGAGAAGATGAACAGCGTGATCGACGAGCATTATCAGTTGATTGCGTTGAGCAACAAGATCAAGAGCAACGGCGACAGGGCAAGCAACATTCTCAGCAATCTGTTGCTGTCATCGTCGGCCGAACAGTCCCGTAAGTACATGGACCAGTACGCGCAGATACGGGAAGCCAACGCCAGCGCCTACGCGAAATTCGAGAAATTGCCACAGGATGCGGAGAGCAAGGCGCTGTACCAACAGCAGTTCACCGCACGTTCCGCCTATGGCCAAGCCGTTCGTGACTTCTTCGCATTGGTCAAGGATGGCAACATTCCTGAAGCGCGCGACCTCTATCAAGGACGCATGGCAGAACTACAGGCCAGCTACTATGCACTCGTCGACAAGATGGTCGACTATCAGTCTGCTCAGATGAGCCGCAACGTCGCGGACGCGAACACCGAATCACAAGGCGCCCAGCTCCAAATGGTCTTCTTGTCGATCGGCGCGATTGTGCTAGCCAGCGTGATCAGCGTATATATCACGCGTTCTATCACCGTTCCAGTACAGCGCGCCGTTCAGCTGGTCGAGGATGTGGCGGCTGGCAATCTGACGTGCAAGGTGGAAGTGACGTCGAACGACGAGATCGGGCGCCTGCTCACGGCGTTTGGACAAATGGTACGCAACCTGAATGCCATCGTCTCCAAAGTGCGGCTTAGTACCGACACAATTGCAGGCGCCTCGAGCGAGGTTGCTGCCGGCAACATGGATCTGGCCAATCGTACCGAACAGCAGGCCAGCGCGTTGGAGCAGACCGCGGCCGCAATCGAGCAATTGACCGCAACGGTCAAGCAGAACGCCGATCGTGCGAAGCAGGCAAACATGATGGCGGAATCGGCATCGGAAGTGGCGGCACAAGGTGGTGGCGCGGTTGAACGTGTCGTGCAGACGATGACCGGGATCAATACGTCGTCAAGGCGTATTGCCGACATCATCGGCGTGATTGACGAAATCGCCTTTCAAACGAATATTCTCGCGCTGAACGCGGCGGTCGAGGCCGCGCGTGCCGGCGAGCACGGACGCGGTTTTGCCGTCGTCGCCAGTGAGGTGCGAGGACTCGCGCAACGCAGCGCGGTAGCAGCGAAGGAAATCAAGGAGCTGATCGGCGAGTCGGTTGAGCAAGTGGAGCAAGGCGGCAAGATGGTGGGAGACGCCGGACAAACGATCCTCCGGATTGTCGACAGCATCAAGAGCGTGACCGATGTCGTCTCGGAAATCACGCTTTCCAGTCGCGAACAGAGCGAGGGGCTCGAGCAGATCAACCAGGCGATTGCGCAAGTCGACCACGCCACGCAGGAAAATGCCGCATTGGTCGAGGAAAGTGCCGCGGCGTCACGGTCCATGCAGGACCAGGCAGGCGAGCTGGCGGAATTGGTCAGCGCCTTCCGGCTTGACGAAACAGGGGCGGCAGGAGCATCCCCGACTGCGGGAGCCGCGGCTTTCAACGCCCTTCCCAACGCGGGGCATCGCGCCGTGCTGGCCGGCGTTTGATGGGAGGCATCTCGTAAAGCGGAATCAAGCCAGGCAAAACAGAGAGACAAACGAGGCACCGAAGGGACGCGGGGAGACAAACGATAAAAATGAAGCGACGAAACCATCGCGGATTTATCGCGGTGGGACGTCGGGCGGTCCAACGCTCCAACTGAAGCGGTGGGCTGCACTAACCGATCAACGGCTGCTTATCACACATCGACCGACATGCCCAACACACCATTCGAGTATCCTGATGTATTGCATTCTCCAGTGATAAAGGGCTCGTCGCCGGCGACGCGCGGTCTCCATGAGGCACTTGCATCGCCGCAACAGACGCAAAGCCTCGCGGATGCCTACCGGCAACATGGCTATCGCATCGCACGACTCGACCCGCTTGGCCTCTCTCCCGCTCCACGTCTCCGGGAACTGGCGCCCGCCTTCCACGATCTCGACATCGATCAAGCGCGCGGCTTTGATCCAGACTTGCTTCCCGGCGCATTGACCGTGCGCGAACTGGCGCACTGGTTGCATCGCACCTATTGCGGCAATATCGGCTTCGACTGTACCGGCCTGCGCGACGAGACACGCCGTAAATGGCTGTATGCACGCATCGAATCCGAAAGTCAGGCGGACCCCGTTGCACCCAATTCACGAGAAACGCTGCTGCACCGTTTGTTGGCGGCGGAGGCATGGGAGCGGTTGGCTGCGCAGACCGTGCCGGATGGCAAGCGCTTTTCGCTGGAAGGCTGCGAAAGCCTTCTGCCACTCATGGATGCGATGGTCGACAATGCCGGGCGTAATGGGGTGCGCCATCTGTTTGTCTCCATGCCGCATAGAGGGCGACTCAACATTCTCGTCAATCTCTTCGGCGTACCGGCCCAGCATATGCTGGAATGTCTCGACCCGCTGTCAGATACCGCCGCCACGCAGACCGACCTGCCCTATCATCTCGGTGCGCAAACCACGCGCGCGACAACATCAGGCCATGTCGACATGACGCTGGCCAGCAATCCATCACATCTGGAAAGCGCGTTTCCTGTAGTCAGTGGCATGGCGCGGGCGTGGCGCGATGACCATCCGGAATCCGACGGCGCATTAATCGTCGTGCACGGCGATGCCGCCTTCGCGGGACAAGGGGTCGTACCCGAGACGCTTAATATGACGCGTCAAGCAGGCTATTCGGTGGGTGGCACAATTCATGTGATCGTGAACAACCAGATCGGATTCACGACACCCAACCGGATGAATGCCGAATCACCGCTTTTTTGCACTGACGTGACGCGGATGATTGATGCCCCCGTAATACACGTCAACGCGGATTATCCTGATGATGTACTGCGAGCAGTCCGAATCGCGTTTGACTACCGGATGCATTTTGGCACGGACGTCGTGATTGATCTGATCGGCTATCGACGCCTGGGGCATTCTGAACATGACCTCCCTGCGGTGACGCAGCCGCAGTGGCAGAAACAAATCGATGGGCATATCCCGGTATGCGAGCGATATCACGCGATGATTCCCGGCGTAGCCGCACTTGAATCGCTACGCACCGAGGCGCTAAATCGCCTTGGCGAGGTGGCGGTAGAAAACACCAGGATAAAGCGCACGGACTCGGCGTCGAACCGTTTGCCGTTACGAACGGGAGCGACACAGGGATGCCCGGAAGTGCAGCTGCACGCGACCATCGCGGCATTAACTACGCTTCCTCCGGGCCTGCGGGTACATGAAAAGGTCCGGCGGCTGATCGACAACGGGAAAGCGGCAGCGACGCAGGAAACGTCTCCGGTTAACTGGACACTCGCGGAAAACCTGGCTTACGCCACCCTGTTGGACGACGGCGTGGGTTTGCGCATTTCCGGCATGGACGTCGGTCGCGGCACGTTCATGCACCGGCACGCGGTCTGGCATGCGCAAGGGGATTTGCCAGAAGATGAAAGCACCTATGTCCCATTGCAGCATATTGGTGCGCAAGGCCAATGCGACATCGTCAATTCACCGCTGACAGAGGAAGCGGTGTTGGGATTCGAGTACGGATACAGCGTACAGACGCGATCCCGCCTGACCATATGGGAGGCGCAGTACGGCGATTTCGCCAACGGCGCGCAGGTGATGATCGATCAGTTTATCGCCAGCGGCGAATATAAATGGGGGCAGCAGTCCGCCTTGACGGTGCTGCTGCCACATGGTCACGAAGGCGTTGGGCCCGAACATTCGAATGGCTATCTGGGCCGCTTCTTGCAGTTATGCGCGGCAAACAACCTTTGCGTCACCGTGCCGAGCACGTCCGCGCAATGGTTTCACTTGCTGCGTGAACAGGCTGCATCGAATGCTATCCGACCACTGATCGTAATGTCGCCGAAGTCTCGCCTTTATGAAGACCCAGCCTCGCACGGATGTGTACGTGATCTCGTGGAAGGCCGTTTTCTTCCCGTGATCGCCCCTGAGGATCGTGGTGCTTCCGAGAGCGTCACGCGCGTCGTTTTGTGCAGCGGCAAGTTCTATTACGAACTGGAAGCCAGCCGCGCTGCGGAGAACGACGGCACGGTAGCCCTGGTGCGCATTGAACAATTGTATCCATTCCCGTCTACGGAACTAGGCGCGGCATTCGCCGCTTATCCGAACCTGCGTGACGTGGTGTGGACACAGGAAGAAGATGCGAATCAAGGCGCGTGGCGAAGCGTGCGTGAAGAAATAGAGGCGGCGTTACCTTCGAGGTGTGCGTTGAAAGCGGTCTGCCGCACGGCGACCCCGTCGGGAGCGCATGCCTCACAGCGTGCGCATCGGACGGAACAAGCGCGGCTCGTACGCGACGCGCTCGGCTACTGAGGCCACTCGCTAATCCGTCTCGTTTTAAACGGTTGCGGAGCCGGCTGCTTTTTCCGCCGGCTCCATTCCCTTTTTGCCGTCACGGCATGGTTACCACCGTCTTTAATGCCGACGAGACCGCACGACATTAGAATCTATGTCGCATACCAACCACCACGGCTGCCTGCGAGCTCGCTCCGGAATCCACATCCAGTGAGCCGATGACGGCCTGTGCTTTACCTGTTCCGTTCGTACCGCCGGCGTGCGCATAAGCGGCTACAGCGTAAAAGTCAGTCCGCTTGCTCACGACGTAATCCGCGCCGATCGTAAACTGATTTTGCTTGGCGGACGAATCACCGGTCGATTTCAGATAATCGTAACCAATCTGCGTTTGAATCTGTGCAGAAACATTCCAAACCGCATAGACCTCGGCGTTGTGATATTTTTCCGCACGCGTAAACGTCGAACTCGCATCGGGATTGTATTGAGAGAAACTATAATAGCCGCCGAGGATCACTGGGCCAATGGCGTAGTTGGCACCTGCGCGAGTGATGTTAATCGACCGCGATGAGGCGTACGCATTGTTGACCGAACTGTTAAAAAGTGAGTCGGCACTGGTCGTCGTACGTGCCGAAAGTGCTGCATTGCCGTTATCGATATGGAGATAACCTACAGCAAGCGACACCGGGCCGCTTTTGTACCCGGCCGCACCGCTATACGTCTGCCCCGATCCAGTCGACCCGGCGATCCCGCTAAATGAATACATGGCCGACAATTGCAGCCCGGACCAGGTCGGACTGACCCACTTCAGCGAATTACTGATGCGAACGCTATTGTCAGCGTTGTCGATGTCGCCGGGGGTCGTAAAAAACCCGCCCAGGAAATTATCACCCTGAACCGGTTGCACTAATGTAATCAGCGGATCATATTGTCGACCCGCGGTCACCGTACCCCAAGTCGATCCCGTCAGCCCGACGAATGCCTGGCGCCCAAACATCCGGCTGCCCTGCCCCAACTTTCCGGTTGTAGAATTGAAGCCGTTTTCCAGCTGGAAGATCGCTTTCAAGCCGCCTCCCAGGTCCTCTCCGCCTTTGAGGCCGAAACGTGAACCCGATTGTGTCCCACTGACCATCGATATCTGGGTGGACTGTACCCCACCGTTATGCACGTACTGCAACCCGGTGTCCACAATGCCATACAGCGTCACCGAATTCTGAGCCTGTGCATGTGCTGCAAGCGTGGCGAGGCCAATTGTTACTACTGCCGCGGATATCTTCACCGATCATTCTCCAGACGTTTTTATATTGAATTAAATATCAGGATGACTTGACGTTATTAAAAATAACTCTTTTCGATCATTCAACGTGAAGAAATGCTACTTCTACCGATACATAAAAATTAGCCCGCCACGCTAGCCAGGATCGACATGCACATTCGCTGCATCGTGCATGTCGATCGCCATGGTAAACATCGCTGGTGACAAATTAGTTTCAACACAGCCCTCGCGAGACGGTTGCGGCAATGCGCAATGAAGTGGGCTGTCGATACGTATGATTGAATAGGATAACTACGGACTGATATCGTCACGGCACGAAATTATTGACCTGACCATTACATGCGTATTCGCTACGCTATTTCCCAGAAAAACGTGCCATGCCTACTTCTTCGCAGTCGATCTCGTGCTTTTTGTCGGACCATGGCGATGGCATTGCGCTAGAAGGTGCTGTGCCGGACGGACATTCATCGATAGAAAGCGCGAGCGAATGTCGTGACTTGGTCACGCGTTTTCAGACATGCTTTGTCTCGCGTGAATGATTTGAACAGCGACGCATGGGCGGTATGCGCACTCGAACCGCTTCGCGAACGGTACGTCATCGCCCATTCCAGTAATGCTTTGAAAGATTGCGTGGTCGCGCCACGCCGCATGCCGCGCTGGTGAATGTTCGCGACGCATTCGGATTCGTCGATGTTTATCCATACCAACGCGGTGGCCAATGGCAGGATTTCGGATGCGATCCAGCCGTAAATGCCTTCCATCACCCAACCCTCCCCACTTGCCGCTGCACGCGCCATGGCAATGACATCTTCTCTTTTTCGAGACACGTTGTAACCGCCGGGCTCCCAGTTGAACAGGTCCAGGTCGACCCAGGTGTTCCCCCGAGCGCTCGCCAACCGCTCGGAAAGCCAGCTTTTCCCCGCGCCCGTGTTTCCGATCACCAAGGTTTTCGCCAGATTCATCGCAAGACTCATTGTTTTCATCTACGCATGTTGACGGCTGCAAGCTGTTTGACAGGTGCACTGCCATATCGCTTTCCCCTGCCTGGCGTACCGCTAGGCGACGGAACGGATGCAAGACGCGAACAAGTCCGCATCGACATTACCGCCGGAAGCAACGATGATGACGCGCTTGCCCACAAGCGCATGGGCTGCCGGGTCGCTCATCATCGCCGCCAGCGCCACCGCGCCGCCCGGTTCCACGACGACCCGAAAAGCCTCGAAACAGAATGCCATCGCCCGGCGCACCGCATCGTCGCTCGCTGTCAACACCCCCGCCAGGCGCTCGCCATTGATTGAGAAAGGCAGCGCCGCCGGCACGGGGGCGAGCAAGGCATCGCAAATAGAGACACCACCGGATGCATTCGTTTCCCGTCGACCGCTCAAAAGTGAACGCCGTGTATCGTCAAAGTCACGCGGTTCGGCCGCCCATACCTGAGCGCGCGAACCTGCCGTCTCCACCGCGAGGTTGATCCCGGCACTCATTCCGCCCCCACCACACGGCGCGATAATTGCGTCGACATCGCCGCCAACTTGTTCGAGTGCTTCCAAAGCCAGCGTACCTTGTCCGGCGATCACGTGATGATGATCGCCCGGCGGCACGACCTGATATTGCCCTTCGCACGCCAGCGCTTCCGCAACTGCTTCACGACTTTGTTTTTCCCGGTCATACCGCACGATACGCGCACCGGCGATACGCGCTTTTTCGACTTTATTTTCCGGCGCATTCGACGGCATGACGACAATCGTAGGGATCGACAGCATGCGGCCGACCGTCGCGATCGCTTGCCCGTGATTGCCCGTGCTATAGGCAACCACGCCGTCCGGGCAGGTGGCACGGTCCAGGCGCGCCATGCAGTTATACGCGCCTCGAAATTTAAAGGCACCCGTATGCTGTAGACTTTCCAACTTCACGAACACCCGAGCGCCGGTCAGTGCATCCAATGCATCGGAGCGTACCACCGGCGTTCGCACGGCCACGCCTGCAAGCAATTCCGCCGCGTCTCGAATATCCTGCATGGTGGGCATGCGATAAGACAACATCTTGTCGACCTTAAAAGAAACAGCGCCTGACGGCCTTGCTGGCTGCGGCGCGGTACGATTGAAAAGAACGGTGCGCCACGCGCCCTGACAGGCACGGCATAAGCGTTTTTGCGTCCGTACGTTGCCCCTCCCAATCCACGCTGACGCGAAAGTGCAGGAGGAATGCAGAAGCAGGCTAGTTCAGATACATCGCACCGGTGCATTTCTCATATTGTCGTCAGCACCGCTTGTTTTGTCCCATTCCAATTTGGGTTGCGTGTTTAACATAAGGTTAAACATGGCCGTCGCGCGGCTAGAGGCTTTCTGCGCTTAGCGGTTCAGCGTCACCGAGCAAAGCGAAACCATGGCGATCCAGCAGTCGACGAAGTATTGCCACGAAACTTTGCGTGAGTTGCGACACAGGCTCATAGCGAGGATGGACCAGGCTCGCCTGAAGTTCAGGCGCGTCGATCATCGGGCGAAC
Source organism: Robbsia andropogonis (assembly GCF_034047095.1). Lineage (NCBI taxonomy): Bacteria > Pseudomonadati > Pseudomonadota > Betaproteobacteria > Burkholderiales > Burkholderiaceae > Robbsia > Robbsia andropogonis. The sequence goes on from NZ_CP139166.1 coordinate 917,104, forward strand.
CATGACGGGCCGGGACGACGACCCACTGCACGCCGAGAACGCATCAACCAGCGCCAGGCCCATCCCAATCTCAACCAGGCTGACGGCGTTCTGCGGCGAGGCAACTTCCACTGAATAGCTTTGCTGGAATCCTTTCGCAGCGTAATAATCAGCCACCTTGCGTTCCAGGCGTGTGCCATAACCATAGCCAATCATCGGGTAGGCCAGGACATCGTCGAGCGTTAATTGCGCTTTTTCGCCTAACGGATGATCGTCTGGCAGAACGCACATCAACCGACTGACGCACAGCGGAACGATAGTAAGATTGGGATGCTCAATCGGCATGCTCACCACGCCGAGATCCGCTTGATGCTTTAGCAACCGATCACTGAGATGCTCGTAATTATGGCAGCAAAACGTGATTTTGCTATCCGGGTGTTTTTGGCGGAATTGGGAAAGCGCCTCTGGAATAAAACGCTGGCCCACGCTTGGACTGGATACGAGGTTGAGAATGCCGTTGTGGTTTCGCGCCAAGTCCGCCGCGAGTTCATTCACCCTTTGTACGCGCCCATAGACTTCCTCGACCTCATGGAACAGGCGCTTTGCTTCCGGCGTAGCATACAGCCGCCCTTTTATCCGCTCAAAAAGGGCAAAGCCGATGCGCTGCTCGGTGTGGGAGAGTAATCGGCTGACAGCCGGCTTTGACACAAAGAGCATCTGCGAGGCGCCCGCGATGGTGCCAGCCGTCATCACCGCGCGAAACACCTCGATTTGTCTTAAATTTAACGCCGTCATTGCCGATCCCACACCGCCAGGCCAAGTCCCATCCGTTAAAAGCATGCCGGATAGGCCGCAGTACGCAGTATAAAGGCAGCGCCTCCACCTAAACAGAAGACAGGTGCGAAAAGTGACCACAGGCGCGTGCAGCGCCCATGCGTAACGTAAAGTTAACGCTCACGAATATATCGGTACTTTCGCTCGACGGAAAGTGTGACTTACATTCGCCATATTGCTCTTTTTTGATGGAATGCGTCATGCCATCCACCATTTACGTCATCAATCCCAATAGCACACACGCCGTGACGCGCGGAGTGGACGAAGCATTGGCGGGTTTGCGCATTCCCGGCGGCCCCCGCATTGTCACGCTGACACTTGACAGCGGGCCGCCGGGAATACAGACGCAATTAGACGTGGATAGCGTCGTGGTACCGCTGGTCGCGCATTGTCAGGCGCTTCCCGATGACTGCGCGGCAATCGTTATCGCCTGTTTCAGCGATCCGGGATTGGAAGCCGTTCGTGAGGTCATGCGGGCGCGTAATGTTCCCGTATTCGGCATCAGCGAAAGTGGCGTCTTCACGGCGCTGACGAAGGGTCAACGCTTTGGCGTGATCGCTATCTTGAAAACATCCATTGCACGCCATTATCGTAAATACGGCGCCATGGGCGTGCTCGACCGTCTTTCAGGCGAACAGGCGATTGGCCTGGGCGTGGCGGAACTCGGCGACCGCGACCGCACGCTGGCGCGCATGCAGGAAGTGGGCAAACAACTCGTCAGCGACGGGGCCGACGTCCTCGTGATGGGATGTGCCGGCATGGCCACTTATCGTGACGCCCTTGAACAGGCCACCGGCGTTCCCGTCGTCGAACCCACGCAGGCCGCAACCGCGATGGCGCTAGGACAAGTTTTGCTCGGATAAACACCGTCTTCACGCGTACTTTAACGTCACTTAACCGCTTTCAGATAATATGACACGTCTCATCACTGTCGCCGCGGCGCAACTCGGCGCAATCCAAAGAGCAGACACCCGTGAATCCGTTGTCGCGCGCATGATTGCGCTACTGGAAAATGCGCACCGGCGTGGTGCCAATGTGGTGGTGTTCCCCGAACTCGCGCTCACGACGTTTTTTCCGCGATGGTACGTCGAGGACCTGGATGAAGCCGATCACTGGTACGAAGAGACCCTCCCCTCGCCTGCCACCCAACCTCTGTTTGATGCGATCCGTCGCTATCAGATGACCTGCTATCTCGGCTACGCGGAGATCGCGCATGAGGCTGATGAAACAGGCGTGGTACGTAAGCGCCGCTTCAATACGTCGGTCATCATCGCGCCAAACGGCGAGATCGTTTTGAAATATCGCAAGGTGCATCTGCCGGGGCACAAGGAGTTCTCCCAGATTCGAAAAGTGCAGCATCTGGAGAAGCGCTATTTCGAAGTGGGCAATCTGGGGTATCCGGTCATACGCGCACCGGTCGGGAATGTCGACGGCGTGAACCTGGGGATGCTGCTGTGCAATGACCGACGTTGGCCTGAAGCGTGGCGCGAGCTTGGTTTGCAAATGGTCGAACTGGTCATGCTCGGCTACAACACTCCCGCGATGAACCAGGAGAACCGCGGTTTTGAGGCCCACTATCTGCGCAATTTTCACTCGCAACTATCCATTCAGGCCGGCTGCTACCAGAATGCGACTTTCGGCGTGGGCGTGGCGAAAGGCGGTATCGAAGATGGCTTCGAATTGATGGGACACTCGATTATCGTGAATCCGCAAGGGGAAATCATGGCGATGGCCACCGGTTGCGAGGATCAGGTGATCGTCGCCGATTGCGATCTCGGCATGTGTGAGTTGGGCCGCAATACGATTTTCAATTTTGCGCAACACCGCCGTCTGGAAGCGTATAGCCGTATCACCACTCAGGCAGGAAGCGTCGCGCCACCAGTGTGGACGCCTTCTGGCAACAGCTAACGCCCCCTCAGGGCGGCCTCACTGGCATCCATACCCCCCTCGCGCGATTCCGCTGAATCCTCTTCGCGACGCTAAGCATCGCACTACTATCGCCGGCATTTTATTTCCGCCCAGCGGTTATCGTGACCTAGGCGCGTCGCACGTTCGCGCCTTTCGCCAGTCTTGAATCATTACCGAAGCACCCGTCTGGAGTAGGCGTAGGCATTGGGGAACCGACGCGATGACGTTACTGTTTCGCCATGCCCTAAGATGTACGCCAAAACCGACATTTTTTCATATAAAGCACAATTTGTCGTATATAGCTAACATTTACTATTGCACTCACGGGATTTCATGTAACCTATAGATAACATATTTAGAAAATAAAAGATAAAAGTAAGCCATGGCGTACATTCCAACCTCGGTCTTGCCTGCACAGTTTGGCGAATGCTTTCGCAAAGAACGCAAGGCGCTTGCGTTGACGCAGGAACAACTGGCCCAGAAAGTAGGACTTGCGAGGCAGACAATAAGCCAGATCGAAAAAGGCGAAAACGTTGGCCTACATACCATTCTTGCTGCGCTGTCGGGATTAAGAAAAGGGTTGCGAATCGATACGGCACGAATCAATTACGACGAGATCGGACAGCTCGACGATGCTTAGCGCGAAAATCAAGCTTTTGAACGTGACTACGCCACAAGGCTCCGCGGGCGAGCTGCATAAAGCGTCACGCTATGCGTTCAACTACACGACGTCGGATGAAAGGCGGGAAGTGTCGCTTATCATGCCGCTTCGTGCCGAAAGTTACGCCGACACCGTATTGCCAACGATCTTTGCCATGAATAAGCCCGAAGGCTATCTGGCGGATAAGTTATGGGAACGCTTTGGCAAGGTATTCGACCTCGATGACATGCGCTTGCTCGCCATCACCGGCGCGAATCAGATTGGGCGGCTGCGTTATGCGGAGCCGGGCACGGAGCGGCAGCACACCCATGCGGAAGTTGGCCTGGAAACCTTACTCGCGTCCGGCGCAAGTGAGGAACTCTTCGAATATCTGGTGAATGCCTACATCACATCGGGCATATCGGGTTTCCAGCCAAAAATCATGATCCCGGATGCAAACGCGCTGAATAATATACCTGCCGCACCGACCGATGGTGATATGGCAGGACGATCCACCGCGATTACGCCGGACCTGATTGTCAAATCGGCCGGGCAGGACTACCCCTGCCTCGCGCAAAACGAATTTCTCTGCATGAGCGCGGCTAAAAAGGCCGGGCTGCGCGTCCCGGACTTCTGGCTATCCGATGACGGTTCACTGTTCGTCATGCGCCGCTTCGATCTTCTTGGACCAGAAAAGGTACAGCTCGGCTTTGAGGACATGGCGGTGCTGCTGCGCAAAAACACATTACAGAAATACCAAGGATCCTACGAACAGATCGCAGAGATGATCGCCCTGACTTGCCAAGAGCATTCGTCCGAAAGCCTGCGACGCTACTTCGACTATCTCGCCCTCTCGATATTTGTCAGGAACGGCGATGCCCACCTGAAGAATTTCGGCCTGCTGTACGACCATCCAAACGGCGCAGCGCCAGCGTTGTCTCCGCTCTACGACGTCGTGACAACCAGCGCCTATGATATCGAAGATCCGCAATCAGGCCGGACGTTGACGGATAGAAAGCTCGCGTTGAAGTTGAACAAGACGCTTGGCTATCCGACCAGAAAAACCCTTTTGCAGTTTGCACACCGCCATTGCGGCATTCGCCTGCATGAGGCTGAATCAACACTTGATCGAATTGCAACGGCGGTCGAGGAAACCGCGCGCGAGCAAAGTCATCGCGTCGAGCCGACCTTCATGCGACGACTGAAGGAGGAATGGAACAGCGGTCTCTTCTCGCTGCAATAAAGGCACGCACTCATGTGACATACGCATCATGCTGACTGTCATCTTGCATGACGTCCCTGGGCCTCTCCACGCATGCCATATCATGCTCAGGCTGTGTTTGATCTCCGCACCACCACGCGATGCACCACCTCATTCAACCGTGGGACGTTTTCACTGGCGTCGCATAACCATAAAACGTCGAGCTGAAGGATCTCGCACAACCGCCGACAATCATTCGAATCCGGCAGAACAACGCCTCTTCTCCAGAATTCAACAACATTTTCCGCTACCTGCAACGCCTTTGCGAGCCTGCTCGACGTAAAACCGCTACGTTTCAATGTCGCGTTGAGTCGCGCGGCGAACGCACGCTTGCCCCTGTTGCTTTGATTCGTAATTTCCAGATGCCGCACCAGATTGGTTCTGTCTCGCATGATGACGAAAAGATCTTGTGAACAATAGACGCTACCGTATCAAGTGCCCCACGGGATTCAAACAAAGAAATCGTGCTGCGCTTAGAATTCGAACCTTATCTTTTTTCGTCATATTCAGTCTTCCAATCAATGCTGCATCGCTCGCTCTCGGCAGAACACTTCGTTTTTCGGAACGGATGCGCCCATCGCCAAACGACTATTTGATATATCGATACACAAAAATTGGGAAGTCATCACGCACGGCGTCTTCTCCCCGGATGCACCTTGAGCCAATGAGCTGATAAGCAAACCAAAATAGATTATTTGGTATCCGCACGAAAATCTCGCACAATCGTTCCAGCATTGAGAAAGCGCCATGCATCAGCAACGCCGTTTCTTATCAGACAAATGGAAAACATTGTGAGCACAGCGTCGACAAGTAATCCGCGCCGTATGAAACTGGGCGCTTTCCTGATGGAAACGGGGCACCATATCGCCGCCTGGCGCCACCCTCAGACAGACGACGCGGGCGACCTCGATTTTTCGCATTACGCCGAATTGGCCAACGTAGCGGAACGAGCCAAATTCGATGCGGTATTTTTCGCCGATAATGTCGGCATCAACAACTGGGACGACGATGCCTTTCTTCGCGACAAAGACAGCGGCCGCTACTTCGACACGGAAAAAATGCATGTCCTGAATTATTAGGGCAAGTATTTTCAGGTACGCGGGCCGCTGACCGTCGCGCGTTTACCGCAGGGTACACCCGTGGTCGTTCAGGCAGGCGCATCGGAAGCCGGCCGGGAACGCGCTGCGGAAACCGCGGAGGTCATCTTCGTTGCAATCTTGGCCTGCCACACCCCGGCAGTCGATACGAACAACGCCGCGTTGCCTGAATGTCAGTTGACAAGAGACAGTAACACGTCATTCGAGCGTTTTGCCAATGCCATCGGCTTCTGGAAAGCGCATTCCTCAAGATACGCCCATTTTTCCGTAAGCCAAAATAGGTTCCGCTTTATATGAAACCATGCCTGCCGACTCGCCGTCTTTTTTCACCTGCCATCGTGCGCCTCATCTACAGTACGCTGTTTGCTTCGCTTTCTTTTTGCACCGCGAATACTTTCGCCGCGGATTCTCTGGTTGTACGGATTGGCGTGGCAACCCAGGGCAGTGGTGATCCTCCGACGTATGGCGGGTCCCCCAACGCCACTGCCCGGATCCAGCGTCGATACGAAGATGCCCTGAAAGCACAAGGCATTCAAGTGAAATGGTTTTTTTTCAAGGGAGCAGGACCCGCGGTCAATGAAGCATTGGCGAACAAGCAGATCGACTTCGCGGACCAAGGCGACTTACCGGCCGTGCTGGGCCGCGCGAACGGGATAAAGAGTCATATCATCGTCGCCAACGGTGTTCGTACCGGCATCTATCTGGCGGTACCGCCCGGTTCCGATATCAAGACCGTGAAGGACCTCAAAGGTAAGAACGTCGCGCTTTTCAGAGGTACCAATGCCCAATTAGTCGCGGATAACGTATTGAAAGCCAATGGCTTAAGTGAACGTGACCTGCATGTCATCAATCTGGATACATCGGCCGCGCAAGCGGCATTGGTCGCCAAGGGCGTGGATGCGGCATTCCTGGACTACACGTTGTTTACTTTGCAACGCCAAGGTTTGGCGAAGATCATCTATTCCTCTCGAGAGGCCGGCCCGCAATACACCCGTCAATCGCACTTGCTTGTTCTGCCAGAATTCGAGCAAGCGCATCCGGATGTCGTGCAAGCAGTGGTTACCGCGTTCGTTCAGGCCGCGCAGTGGACCTCCGATGAGCGGAATCGGGCGGCACTCTTCGCGCTATGGGCAAATAGCGGCACCCCTGTGAGTTCCTGGGAAGACGAATTCAAAGGTCAACAACTAAAGGAAAGAGCGTCTCCCCTGATTGATCCTTTCTACATCTCACGTTACCAAAAGGTCGCGGATGAAGCGCTCGCATTGCACCTGATCCGGACGCCTGTCAAGGTGGATGGATGGTTCGAAACAAAATATCTCGACCATGCCTTGCAAACGTTGCAGCTCCAGAAGGAATGGCCACGCTACGACACCAATGGCAAGGTTATTCCTGGATGATCGACCGATGCCACGGCCGGCCCTTGATCCATCAGTACACAATCCGCTCTCCATCACGATAGCTGAATGCTGCTTTCACGGAGTTTCCCTTGATGGCTAATGCCCGTATTCGCGCCGTTCTGCCGATAGCGACCAAACGATCCCAGGAACGTACTGAAGGTCCGTCACCCCTGCGGCTGGCCTGGCATCTCGCCCCATGGCTGCTTCCGGGCGTGGCGGTATTGCTCTGGGTTCTCGGTTCTGAGCAGGGATGGATTTCGCAGCAGATCCTGCCACCACCGGCCCTGGTGATTGCGACGCTTCACGATATGGCATACAGCGGCGATCTATGGACCAATGTGAGCGCGAGCCTGACCCGCATCGCTATCGGATTCGGGCTTGGCGTCGCCGGTGGGTTGGCACTCGGGGCCATACTCGGTTTATCACGGGTCGCCGAGACATACGTATTACCCACCTTCAATGCCATCGTGCAAATTCCGTCGCTTGGCTGGTTGCCCTTTCTGATGCTGCTGGTCGGCATCGGCGAGCCGCTGAAATACCTATTGATCGCACACGCAGCGTTCGTCCCCGTCACATTGAGTACCTTGCAAGGTTTCCGTGAACCACCGAAAGGATTGATGGAAGTGGCGCGGACGTTTCGGTTATCACGCTGGCAAACCATCATATCGGTGATATTGCCGGCGGCAGCGCCCGTAATCGGCACCGGCATCCGACTGGCGTTTACGAAGGCATGGCTGGCTCTGGTCGTTGTCGAAATGCTCGCCGCGTCATCCGGCTTAGGCTATCTGGTCGGTTATGGGCGTCAGTTGTTCCAACTCGATCTGGTGCTTGCATCGGTGTTGATCATTGCGCTGATCGGCTATTGCGCGGACCGCCTGCTGACAGTCTTGGAAAGCAAACTACACCGCGGTTAGACAAGCCGTTGTTACACCAGCCACTCCGGGTAAGTAATTTCAATACGTATTAGTCCATACGAGGCCTGACGTCATGCCACCGCCCTCCGATACATCCGTCATCGCCGAACTGCCAAACACCCTGTCTGCGCGTGCGTCAGCGTCAGGCAGTCGCGCGAGGAACGCAATTGCACGGCGAGCAGCATGGCGGGCCTGGGTCCTTCCGGTCGCCCTCCTCGCGGTTTGGTTCATTGTCGTCCCGGATTCGCTAGCGCCTCACGGAATAGCCGTATCGCCGGCTCAGGTCTGGCGTACCGGTGTCGAACAAGTACGCTCAGGCGCCCTTGCACGGGCGCTGTCGGCGTCCCTAGCACGTGAGTTCACCGGCTTTGCCATCGGCGCGGCGCTGGGTCTGTTGCTCGGTGTGTCAATCGGCATCTCGAAATGGACGGACCGCGTGATTTCTCCGTCGTTTAATGCTTTCAAGCAAGTATCGCTTTTCGCATGGATACCGTTGATATCGGTATGGTTCGGATTGGGCGATGCGGCCAAGGTCGTCTTTTTATCGCTCGCGGCCTTGGTTCCTGTTGCCGTTCATACCGCCGACGGCATTCGCGCGATCCCAGTCGAACAGCGCGAGGTCGCTCGCGTCTTCCGCTATCGACCATGGCAAACGATGGTGTACGTCGTGCTGCCGAGCGCATCCTCGTCCATTTTCACAGGTATTTATCTGGCGCTAATCTATTCCTGGCTGGCCACATTGGGTGCCGAGTACCTCTTGGTCGCGGGAAGTGGGATCGGCAATCTGTTAGTGGATGGGAGCGAGCATTTCCGCATGGATATGGTGCTCTTCGGCGTGCTCGTCGTCGGTGTCATTGGCGCGCTTCTCAACGCGATCGCGCGTTTCATTCAGCGCCGCTTCGCCTGGCAACATCCGACCTCATCGCAACCATAGACTGATCACCATCTGACGCTTGATTGTCTTGCGTGAGACACATCGATCCACCACCTCTTCGTCGACACACACGCCATCCATGTCATCCAATACTTTATCGTCCGCCAGCCCGACGCCGTCCGAGGCGCTGTTAGCCCTTTCGCACGTCTCCAAACGCTTCGATACCCGGAGCGCACACCCCGTATTGGATAGCGTGAATTTGCATGTCCAACAGGGAGAATGCATCGCGATTGTTGGCGCGAGCGGCTGTGGCAAGTCAACCCTGCTGCGGCTGGTGGCAGGTCTTGATACCGAATACGATGGCGATATAACGTTCAATGGCGCACCGGTCCGCGACACGTCGCTAGAGCGCGGAATCGTGTTTCAAGACCATCGGCTCTTTCCCTGGCGCACCGTTGAACAGAATATCGCGGTGGCGTTGCGCAATGCCGGCTTGTCGCGAGAAACAAAACAGAAGACGGTGGCCGAGCATATCGAACTCGTCGGACTCAAAGGGTACGCACACCATTTTCCGAATCAGTTATCGGGCGGCATGGCGCAGCGTGTGGCAATCGCGCGCGGCCTGGTCAATCGCCCCAAGCTATTGCTTCTCGATGAACCTTTCGGCGCACTGGATGCACTCACGCGCGCGCGGATGCAACAGGAACTGCAACGTATATGGGAAGCGGGAAACATCACCATGGTTCTCGTCACGCACGATGTCGACGAAGCTGTCTTTCTTGCTGACAGAGTCGTGGTCATGAAGCCCCACCCGGGGCATATCGCGCGAATCGTCGACATCAAGCTGCCCCGCCCAAGACAGCGCACACATCCGCTTGTAAGCCGTATTCGCGAAGACATTCTGTCGGATTTCAGCGAAGCCTGAGTTGTCGCACCCGCACCGCTCGAACGACCCGTTGACACCGGCGACGAACTTGCCGCACGCGTGTCCCCGTTGCCGCAGCGAACACAGGCGTCCTCAAAGTCAGGGCAATGTGCCGTAGCGCAAGGGAAAACCACCGACAAACGTCTCGCGAAGATAGGTCGTGAATAAATCGATGGCTCTTGGAACCTGTGACGCGTAAGGTCTTACGACGAATAACTGGTCGGCAAAGGCATTGGTCAGATACCAGTCATCGAGCAATATCTGCAGCCGTCCATCCCGTATTGCCGCTTGCGCCGTGAAATCCGGAAGCAGCGCGATACCAAGACCGTCAAGCGCCGCATCGCGTAGCGACTCACTGTTATTTGCCGCAAATGCGCCGTCCACTTTTACCACGTGAACCGACTCCGGGGTTCGTTTCTCCGATTTCGGTTGAAATGCCCACTCGGTGGGTCCGCGCGCACGAAGGTAAAACAGGCAGTCATGCCGGGCCAAATCACCGGGATGCTCAGGACGTCCTTTTTGCTCCAGGTATTCCCGCGTTGCCACAATCACCGATTTCGTCTCACAAAGTTTCAGGGCGACATGCGTATCCGGGACGTGCGCGCTATGACGGACCGCCAGGTCGAACCCTTCCGTCGAAATCGCGCTGAGTCGATCCGAGACTTCAAGCTCCACTTTCACCTCGGGATTTTCCCGCAGGAACGACGCCATTTTCGGCACCAGTTGCTGACGGGCGAATGCCACCGGCGCGGTCACCCTTATCACCCCTCGCGCCACGCCCGCCATCTCCCGCACGTTCAAAAAGTGTGAGGCAATTTCCTCGAACTGCGATTTCGTGCTTTCCACCAGTCGCTCGCCCGCATCGGTGAATCGCACGCTACGCGTGGTTCGTTGCACCAGCGCGATACCCGCGGCACGCTCCAACTCGGCGATTTTCTGGCTCATGGCGGCTTTGCTGACGTGCAACCGTGCGGCGGCCCGGGTGTACGATCCCTGCTCACTGAGTACCACAAGCCAGTGAAGATGGACCCAAAGACCTTCGACACTTGCCATTTCATTCACGCGATTGTTCATAGGAAAAAACAATGTGTTTTGAAAACGCCGCTTTTCGGCCTGGTTTTTCGGTCATAGACTACCAATACTGAACAGTCAACCCGAAAGGTGTCACATGCAAAGTTATCAGGCAACCGCCGACGTCACGCATTTCATTGGGGGCGTCGAGGTTCGTGGTGCAGGCACTCGGACGCAACCCGTTTTCAACCCCGCGACCGGCCAATCACACCGAAAACTCTTGCTCGGCGACACCGCCGATGTCGACGCCGCCGTGGCAGCTGCAAAAGCGGCCTTCCCCAAGTGGGCCGACGTGCCGCCAATTCGCCGCGCACGCGTCATGCTCGCATTTCTCGCGTTGATGAATCAGCATAAGGACGAATTGGCAGCCATCATCACCGCCGAACACGGCAAGGTTTTTTCAGACGCACAGGGAGAAGTCACGCGCGGCATCGACATCATCGAATTCGCATGCGGCATCCCGCAATTGTTGAAGGGGGACTATACCGAGCAAGTATCCACGGGCATGGATAACTGGACGGTGCGACAGCCTCTCGGCGTGGTTGCCGGCATCACACCGTTCAATTTCCCTTGCATGGTACCTTGCTGGATGTATCCGGTCGCCATCGCCACCGGCAACACATTTATTCTGAAGCCCAGCGAGCGCGACCCGTCAGCGGCTATTTTCATGGCGCGATTGCTGAAAGAAGCCGGGCTTCCGGACGGCGTATTCAATGTCGTGCAAGGCGACAAAACGGTCGTCGATGCTCTCTTGCAGCACCCGGAGGTTCACGCAGTGAGTTTCGTCGGCTCGACGCCGATTGCGAATCATATCTATGAAACCGGTGCAAAAAACGGCAAACGCGTTCAAGCCCTGGGTGGTGCCAAGAATCATATGGTGGTGATGCCTGACGCCGACCTGGACCAAGCAATCGACGGTTTGATTGGCGCAGCCTATGGCTCGGCCGGGGAACGATGCATGGCGATTTCAGTGGCCGTCCTGGTCGGCGACGTTGCCGACAAAGTCATGCCGCGCCTGGCCGACCGCGCGCGTAACCTGGTCGTCAAGGACGGCATGGCACCCGACGCGGAAATGGGACCGGTGGTCACGCGGCAGGCGCTCGAACGCATAGAGAGTTACATCGACATCGGTGTGCAAGAAGGCGCGCAACTTGTCGTCGATGGACGCGGGCTGAAAGTAGCTGGCCGGGAGGAAGGTTTCTTTACCGGAGGCACTCTTTTTGACCATGTCACCCCGGAAATGCGGATTTATAAGGAAGAGATTTTCGGCCCGGTCCTGGCATGTGTACGGGTCAAGGATTTTGCGGCGGCAGTGGCGCTCGTCAATAATCATGAATTTGGCAACGGCGTGGCATGCTATACCCGCGACGGGAATATCGCGCGCGAATTCGGGCGGCAGATTCAGGTTGGCATGGTCGGGATCAACGTCCCTATTCCGGTTCCCATGGCGTGGCACGGCTTTGGTGGCTGGAAACGCAGCCTGTTCGGCGACATGCATGCGTATGGGGAAGAAGGCGTACGCTTCTACACGAAGCAAAAGTCGATCCTCCAACGCTGGCCGGAGAGCATCGGGAAAGGCGCCGAGTTCGCCATGCCAATCTCGAAATAATAGATCGACGTAACACGTCGCGTTTCGAGCGCCGGCCCGGATCGGTCGGCGCCGCCGTCACGTATCGCGCCCGCGCCCGACATAGATGGGCATTACCTCTGCCCCCAACTTACAAGGGCGGTGCGCAGAAGTATGCACGGTACATGAAGCCCTCGCCCTAAAGCCGCACCACTTGTCCACCTTGCAACGCCTCACGCAACGCAATGCCGATACGGGTGGCCTCACGCGCGTCATCCAGCGTGAGGCCTGTCGCGGGGCCGCCCCGCAATGCGCCGATGAACGCCCGCGCCTCGTGCAAGAAGGCAGCCTCGAAACGTTCGAAGAAGGTCGGCGTACATTCGTTGCGCACACCATGCTCGTCGGCAATCTCCACGCGATTGGCCCGGGGATTGTGTCCCACAGCAAGCACTCCACCCGTGCCGATGATCTCCGTTTGTGCATCGTGCCCGTGCGACATCGTCCGCGAAGCATAGAACACCGCCAATTTCCCGTCTTCAAACTCGCAGACACCCACACCATTGTCGATATCGCCGCATTCGCGCAGACCCTCGTGCAAGGCGATCGTCCCGCTCGCGAAAACGCGTGTCGGCTTTGGATTACCGAGTAGCCAGCGCACCAGATCGATGTCGTGGACGCTGCAGTCGAGAAACAGTCCTCCCGAGGTCGGTGCGAAGCGCACGAAAAATCCATCGGGATCATTCTTGTCGCACGTTTGCGAGCGCACCATGAATGGCCGGCCGATCATACCCTGCCCGAGCTTCTCGAAAGCGTCGCGGTAGCTCGGATCGAACCGCCGCACAAAGCCGATCATCACCTGGAGATGAGGATGCCGTGCATGCTCCGCTATCACAAGGTTGCAGTCGGCGAGATCAAGCGAGAGCGGCTTTTCGCAGAAGACATGCTTGCCCGCGCGCAAGGCGTCGATGATCTGCGCCGGATGTAGTGACGTCGGTGTGACGAGCCAGACAGCGTCGATCTCGTCGTCGGCGAGCAGTGCGGCATAATCACTGTAAAGCCGAAGCACGGGCAGATTCGCGCTTGCCCACTCACGTTCCTCCTGCAACGGGCTGCATGCGGCCGCCAGCACCGCGCCCGGCACCTGCCAGGCAAGGTTTTCCGCGTGGCGTCGACCGAGCCGTCCTAGCCCGACAATGCCAACCTGAACGGGCACGCTCATACCGCGCGCTCCCCAAACGTGACGATGCGGCCTTCCTTCCAGGAAAGCGTCGCGGCTTCGGCAAGTTCAAGCGCTTTCATACCGTCCGCAACGGTCGTGCGCACGGGCTTGGCCGTCGTCACGGCGTCAAGGAAATGCGCGATTTCGAGGGCGTACGCGGCGCGATAACGTTCGAGGAAGAACGCCTCGGGCACGTCATTCGATACCGCCTGCTTCGTGTACGCCGTCACTTCGGTCGGTCGCACGTTGCCTGCCTGCAGCATGCCCTCGCTACCAAGCAGTTCAAAGCGCTGATCGTAGCCGTAGGCCGCCCGCCGCGTCGTATTGATCTGGCACAAACGCCCGCGTTTCGTGCGAATCGTGACTGCCGCGGAGTCGATATCGCCCACCGCGGCAATGGCCGGATCGGTCAGGCAACTGCCGGTTGCGTGCAACGTATCGGCTTCATCGTCGAGCATCCAGCGGAAAATGTCGAAGTCATGGATCAGCATGTCCTTGAAGATGCCACCAGAATGGCGGAGGTAATCGACCGGCGGCGCACCCGGATCGCGGCTCGTCACCACCAGCATTTCCGGCACGCCGATCTCGCCCGCGTCTACGCGTGCCTTGAGGGCGGAAAATGTCGGATCGAAGCGGCGCTGAAAACCGATCATGCACACGACGCCGGCCTGCGCGACCGCATCGGCACACGCTCGCGCACGCGCGAGCGTGAGATCCACCGGCTTCTCACAGAAAACATGCTTCCCCTGCGCCGCCGATTGCAGGATCAGGTCGGCGTGCGTATCGGTACTGGAACAGATCACCGTCGCGCCGATCGCGGCATCGCCCATGGCCCCGTCCCTATCGGCAACCCGCGCGCCGTGTCGAGCGGCGAGCGTCGCGGCGGCGGCGCTGTTCACATCCACCACGTATTTAAGCCTTACGCCCGGCTGGCGCGCGAGATTCGCCGCATGGATCGTACCAATCCGCCCCGCCCCGAACACCGCCACATCAATCGTCATAGCCGCCGGTCTCCTTGGATTCTTCCACGTTCAACTCGAGCCGGTACGCAAGCGCAATGAAAAGCGCCTGGCACAGGCAGATCGTGCTCGTGAGGGAACGGAACGCGAACGCGCTACCTTCCTTCACGAACAAATACGCGCTCGCGTGACGCGCGAGCGGCGAAAGCTGGCTGTCGGTGATGACAAGCGTGCGGGCGCCATGATGCTGCGCCGCGCGCACGCAGTACTGCGTCTCCTTGCCGTAGGGCGCGAAACTGATGGCAATCACCACGTCGCCTTTTCTCACGCTGCGGATCTGCTCGCGATACATGCCGCCAAAACCGGAGATCAAATGCACACGCTTCTTCGTGTGCTGCAATGCGTAAACGATGTAGGTTGCCACCGGAAACGAGCGCCGCACCCCGACCACGTAGATGTTTTCCGCTTGCCGGAGCATTTCCACGGCAGCCTCGAACTGCTTGTCGTCGAGACCCGCCTCAAGTTCTCCCAGCCCGCTACGAGACGCCTCGATGAACTCACGCGCCACGGCCACGCATGAAAGCTTGCCGGGTTTCTCGTTGATGAGTTTGCGGATGCGCTGCTGGTAGCTCTGTGCGCCCCCCCCTTGCCCCGTGTACGCCTGGCGAAACACCGCCTGAAGATCCGAGAAGCCGGAAAACCCGAAACGTTGGGCAAACCGCACCACGGCGGACGGGTGCACGTCACACGCCGTCGCAATGTCGCTCGTGCGATCCATCATCACGTTCGCGCGGTGCTGGTCGATATAGGTCGCGACGCTCTTCAACTGGCGCGGCAAGGTGTCGAATGCTGCCGTGATGCGCTGCATCAGTTCGTCGACGCCCAATTGCTCCGCTCCGTTCTCTTCCTGCATGGTGCTTTCTCAAAATTGCAACGATGCTCGGAAGTATAGGGAAGTCGCAGCGCAAATGGAACGTATTTTCTATTTATGAGATGGTTAAACTTCCTATTGCAAAGCCGTCACCGTTGCCCTACTCTTGGTCGTGAACGGCCTCGCGGACACATCGACCGTTCCATTAAAAAGACAACCGAAACAGGTGGAGACAAATGACATTCTGCAACGGCCGGGATGCGCTCCGTGCGCTGGCGGCTGCCGTCGCGTTGTGCGGCGCAGCGGCAATAACCTCGCCGACGGCAACGGCCGCCGACGCGAAGTTCGTCCTGATCAGCCACGCGCCCGACTCGGACTCGTGGTGGAACACCATCAAGAACGCCATCAAGCAGGCGGATGAAGACTTCAACGTCCAGACCGACTACCGTAACCCGCCGAATGGCGACCTCGCCGACATGGCACGTCTGATCGAGCAGTCGGCGGCACGCAACTACGACGGCGTGATCAGCACGATCGCAGACTACGACGTGCTGAAAAGTTCGATAAACAAAGTAACGGCGAAAAAAATTCCGCTGGTCACGATCAATTCGGGCACCGAGGAACAGAGCGCGCAGCTGGGTGCCATCATGCACGTCGGCCAGCCGGAATACGTGGCGGGCAAAGCGGCCGGCGAAAGGGCGAAAGCGGCCGGCATCAAATCGTTCCTGTGCGTGAACCACCTCGCCACCAACGTCGTGTCATTCGATCGCTGTCGTGGCTTTGCCGACGCGATCGGTGTGGACTACAGGCCCGCCACGCTCGATTCCGGCCAGGACCCAACCGAAATCCAGTCCAAGGTGAGCGCGTACCTGCGCAACCATCCGAACACGCAGGCCATCCTGACGCTCGGACCCACACCGGCCGCAGCCACCCTCAAAGCCGTGCAACAAATGGGCCTTGCCAACAAGATCTGGTTCGCCACCTTCGACTTCTCCGACGATATCGCCAAAGCCATCCAGGCCGGCACGATCCAGTTCGCCATCGACCAGCAGCCCTATCTGCAAGGCTACATTCCGGTTGCGGTGCTGGCCATCGTGAAAAAAGACAAGACCACTGATCCGGTAAAGATCCGCCAGATTCTCGAGGCGAATCCGAAATTCCAGGCGCGCCTGGCGACTTATGGCCTGCAACCGTCATATGGGCCGAAGAACATCCGTTCGGGCCCGGGTTTCATCACGAAAGAGAATATCGACAAGGTACTGAAATATGCGGGCCAGTACCGCTGACCGGTTGATCCGTCCGTTGCCGGAAAAACGCGAGCCCGGGCCGTCCTCGAACGCGCGTCGCATCCGCTGCAACCGCACGCCTGATTCCCATGCCGAGAGGCATGGCTGGCGCGCGCGTATCAACGCACCGCATTGAATAGGTTTCAAGGAGCCATCATGGGCTTAGCCGGCAAACATTACCCTCCCCGGTACCCAAAGTCGTCCGGGGCGGTTGAAAAAGACGCGCAGGACGACGAGCGCGTCCGGCGCGAATCGTGGTTCGGCCATCTGCTGAATCGCCCCGAATTCGCCGCCATCTCCGGCACCGTGCTCGTCTTTGCGATATTCGGGTTCGGGGCAGGCAGTTCGGGCATGTTCAATCTCGATGGCGTGATGAACTGGTCGCAGGTCGCCGCCTATCTCGGGCTGCTTGCGGTAGGTGCATGCCTTTTGATGATCGCAGGAGAATTCGATCTCTCCATCGGATCGATGATCGGCTTTAGCGGCATGATGGTCGCGATTCCCTCGGTGTACTTCCATTGGCCGATCTCACTCGCGATCCTCTTCGCGTTCATTGCCTCCATGCTGCTCGGTGCGCTCAACGGCTATATCGTGATGAAGACGCGCCTGCCGTCGTTCATTGTGACGCTCGCGTTTCTCTTTATCCTGCGCGGCCTCACGCTCGCGCTTTCCATCTTGTTCGCTGACCGCACCATCGTCTCGGGCGTCGGCGACATCGCACAGGCGGACCGGATCACAAACACGCTTTTTCATGGCGTCGCGTTCCACGGCTTTTTCACGGCGCTCGCCCACATGGGCCTGCTTCAATTGCTTGATAATGGCGAGCCACTCGTGCCAGGCATTCCAAAAGTGCTTCTCTGGTGGTTCGCGCTTGCAGCGGTCAGCGCCTTCGTGCTTGCCAAGACGCGCTACGGCAACTGGATTCTCTCGGTGGGTGGCGACGCCAATGCGGCAAAGAACGTGGGCATACCGGTCAAGCGCGTGAAAATCTCCCTCTTCGTGCTGACCGCCTTCTGCGCATGCCTGTTCGCCGTGCTCCAGGTATGCGATATCGGCTCGGCCGCCGCCGATCGCGGCTTGCAAAAAGAGTTCGAAGCCATCATCGCTGCCGTCATCGGCGGCACGCTGCTCACGGGCGGCTATGGGTCGGTCATCGGGGCATGCTTTGGCGCGCTGATCTTTGGCGTCGTGCAGATCGGCATCACCTATACGAACGTCAGTTCCGACTGGTTCCGTGTGTTCCTGGGCGTGATGCTGCTGCTCGCCGTGCTTTTCAACCACTACGTGCGCCGCCGCGTGTCGCAGGCACAATGAGCGAGGAAATCGTCATGTCCACCGACTCTTTCACGCCAAGCGACGATGTCATTCTTGCGCTTGACAACGTCAGCAAGTTCTTCGGGAAGGTCATCGCACTCAATGGCGTCACCTTGCATCTGCGGCGGGGAGAAGTGCATTGCCTGCTCGGCGACAACGGCGCTGGCAAGTCCACGCTGATCAAGATGCTCGCCGGCGTGCATGCGCCCTCCTCCGGCCAGTATCTCGTCGATGGCAAGCCGGTGATGTTCCAGTCCCCCAAGGAGGCGCTGGACTTAGGCATCGCGACCGTCTACCAGGATCTCGCGCTCGTGCCGCTCCTGTCCGTAGCGCGCAATTTCTTCATGGGCCGTGAACCACAAAGAAAATATCTCGGCCTCTTCAACGTGATGGACCTTGATCTTGCCGCCGAAACCGCTCGCGCGAAGCTTGCCGAAATGGGCATCCACGTACGCGACCCGCATCAACCCATCGGCACCATGTCCGGCGGCGAAAAGCAGTGCTTGGCGATTGCACGCGCGATCCACTTCGGCGCGCGCGTACTGATCCTCGACGAACCCACTGCCGCACTCGGCGTGAAGCAGAGTTTCAACGTGCTGCGGCTGATCCATGCGGCGCGCGCCAAAGGCATCTCCGTGATTTTCATCACCCACAACGTGCACCATGCCTATCCGATTGGCGATTCCTTCACGCTGCTCAATCGCGGGCGCTCGCTCGGCACGTTCACCAAGGACACCATCACGAAGAACGAAGTGCTCGACATGATGGCGGGAGGTGCCGAAATGCAGCGGATGATCGAAGAACTGGAAGGGGCGACGGTCTGACCGTTGAACAAGGATTACGCACCGGAACGCGACATGTCAGTGAAAAACGAATCACGCGCTGAAATCCATTTTGACCGTCACCGCGCGCTCGACATCATCTGCCTGGGTCGACTTGGCGTCGACCTTTATGCACAGCAGGTTGGTGCGCGTCTCGAAGACGTCTCGACGTTCGCGAAGTATCTCGGCGGTTCATCGGCGAACATCGCGTTTGGCGCGGCGCGACTTGGCCTGAAATCGGCAATGCTCACGCGCGTCGGTGACGACCATATGGGCCGCTTCCTCCTGGAGACACTCCAGCGCGAAGGCTGCGACACGCGCTACATCAAGGTGGATCCCGAACGGCTTACGGCGCTCGTGCTCCTAGGCATCGAAGACCGCGACACCTTTCCGCTCGTGTTCTATCGCGAAAACTGCGCCGACATGGCGGTAGATGAAAGCGACGTCGACGAAGCATTCATCGCGTCCGCGAAATCGCTGCTGATCACGGGCACGCACTTCTCCACGCCGCAGGTTAACCGCACGAGCCGCCGTGCCCTCGAATACGCGCACCGCAACGACGTGCGTACCATACTCGATATCGACTACAGGCCGGTGTTGTGGGGGCTGACCGGCAAAGCGGATGGCGAAACACGCTTTATCGCGAACGAAGGCGTGACCGCGCATCTGCAAGGCATCCTGCCGCTGATGGATCTCGTGATCGGCACCGAGGAAGAGTTTCGCATCGCAGGAGGACACGACGACCTCGTCGACTCCCTCGCGGCCGTACGGCGTGTGACCGGCGCCACGCTCGTGGTCAAGCGGGGACCGCTCGGCTGCTCGATCATCGACGGCGCGGTGCCGCCGACACTCGACGCCACACTGATCCATCGCGGTGTGCAGGTGGAAGTGCTGAATGTGCTGGGTGCGGGTGACGCGTTCGCCGCGGGCTTTCTTTCCAAATGGCTGCGTGACGCGTCACCCGAGGCGTGCGCACGCACCGCCAACGCCTGCGGCGCATTGGTGGTGTCACGCCATGGATGCGCGCCGGCCATGCCCACGTCCGCGGAACTCGATTATTTCCTCGACGCCGCGAGCCGTGAGCCTGAACGCATGCGTCGTCCGGACCGCGATGCCCACCTCGCGCGCCTGCATCGCACCAGTCCCGCACGCAGGCAATGGGACGAAGTGCTTGGCTTCGCCTTCGATCATCGTCCGCAATTCTTCGAACTCGCACAGCAGAGCGGCGCGGGCGAGGAGCGTATCGCGACACTCAAGCGCCTCTTCGTCGAGGCGGTGGCCGAGACCGAGCAACAATGCGGACTCGCAGGGCGCATCGGCGTGCTGATCGACGGGCGCTATGGTCAGGATGCCCTCAACGCGGCGACCGGGCGCGGATGGTGGATCGCGCGACCCGTGGAGATGCCAGGGTCGCTGCCGCTCGTATTCGACCAAGGTCGCTCGATCGGCACGACGCTGGCCGATTGGCCGCGCGAGCATATCGTCAAATGTCTCGTGCAGTTTCATCCCGACCATCCCCATGATGTGCGGCTCGAACAGGAAGCGCAGATCCGCGCCCTTTATGACGCGACGCAGGCAAGCGGTCACGCGTTGCTGCTCGAAGTGATCGTGCCGAAAACCGGACCGATCGCCGAGGAGGACAGCGTTTATCGTGCGCTCAAGCGCCTCTATAACCTCGGCATCTATCCGGATTGGTGGAAGCTGGAGTCCATGAGCGCGACGCAATGGCAGGCCATCGACGCACTGATCGCCGAGCGCGACCCTGCCTGCCAGGGCGTGGTGCTACTCGGGCTGTCGGCGCCAGTCGAGCAGTTAGGCGAGGCATTCGTGGCGGCGGCGGCATCCGCGACATGCCGTGGCTTCACGGTCGGACGGACCATCTTTCATGATCCCAGCCGCGCATGGCTCGCCGGCGAAATCGACGACCGCGAACTGATCGCGCAGGTACGGCATACGTTCCAAACGCTGGTCGACGCATGGCGGAAGGTCCGCGCACCCGGAATGCCACGACGTCAGGAGCAGGCAGCATGAGCGCGCAGGCAACGACGGTCCGACTCACCACCGCCCAGGCGCTCGTGCGCTATATCGCGGCGTTGCGGGTGGCCACGGGCGAACCGCTCTTCGGCGGCGTCTTCGCGATCTTCGGACACGGCAATGTGGCAGGCATCGGCGAGGCGTTATACGCAGCGCGCGACACCCTGCCGACCTATCGGGCGCATAACGAACAGGCGATGGCGCATAGTGCCATCGCCTATGCAAAGGCGCATTTCCGCCAGCGCATGATGGCGGTCACCACCTCCATCGGGCCAGGCGCCACCAATCTCGTGACCGCGGCGGCACTCGCGCATGTGAACCGATTGCCGGTCTTGCTATTGCCGGGCGACATATTCGTCTCGCGTGCCCCCGACCCCGTCTTGCAACAGATAGAGGACACGCACGACGGCGGCATCTCGGCCAACGATGCCCTCAAACCGGTGTCGCGCTACTTCGACCGCATCATGCATCCGGCGCAATTGCTGAGTGCGCTACCGCGCGCGATTCGCGTGCTGACCGACGCGGCGCTGTGCGGGCCGGTAACGCTTGCCCTGCCGCAGGACGTGCAAGCAATGGCCTACGACTATCCGCTCGCGTTTTTCGCACCACGCACGATATCCTTCCATGCCCCGGCGCCGGTCGCACATGAAATCGATGCGGCCGCGCACGCCTTGCGTGAAGCGTACACGCCGCTGATCATCGCGGGCGGGGGCGTGCTGTATGGCGACGCAAGCGCGGCGCTTCGGCGCTTCGCGGAGCGCCATGGCGTGCCCGTCGCGGAAACACAGGCGGGAAAAAGTGCGCTCGCATGGGATCACCCGCTGAACGTGGGCGGCATCGGCGTAACCGGTTCGGCGGCAGCGAACGATCTCGCCAATACGGCAGACAGCGTGCTCGCCGTCGGCTCACGACTACAGGATTTCACCACCGGCTCGAATACGCTTTTCTCCCAAGCGCGCATCGTCGCGGTCAATGCGAATGGATTGGATGCGTTGAAGCAAGGCAGCATCGCCGTGGAAAGCGACGCGGCACCCGCGCTCGATGCGCTGAGCGCCGCGCTCGGGGACTGGCGTGCCGCGCCACAGTGGACCACCAGCGCGAAGGCCCTGGCCGGCGATTGGCGCGCCACCGTAGCTCGCGTCACCGGCACGCCCCCCGCAGACCACGCGCTGCCGCGCGAAGCCGACGTGATCGGCGCGGTGCAGCGCTCGCACGCCGAGTCGCCCGTCAACGACATCGTGGTGTGTGCGGCCGGCACACTTCCCGCCGATCTGCAGAAACTCTGGCGCGCGGGCGTGGCCGGCGCTTACCACGTCGAATATGGTTACTCCTGCATGGGCTATGAGATCGCGGGGGGCCTCGGCGTGAAGCTCGCGCGGCCGGACCGCGAAGTGATCGTGATCGTGGGCGACGGCAGCTATCTGATGATGAACAGCGAGCTGGCCACGTCCGTAATGCTCGGATGCAAGCTGATCGTGGTGCTACTCGACAACCGCGGCTATGGTTGCATCAACCGGCTGCAACAGGCGTGCGGCGGCGCCCCGTTCAACAATCTTATCGACGACTGCAGACAAGGACCGGACGGCGCGCCCTTCATCGATTTCGCAATGCATGCCCGCGCGCTCGGCGCGAGCGCCGAACACGTCTCCAACATCAGCCAACTCGAAGCCGCCATGCGACGCGCACGCGCCGCACATTACAGCTATCTCATCAGCATCGACACGGACCCGGCACGTCCGACGGAGGAAGGAGGCTGGTGGTGGGAAGTCGCGGTGCCGGAGGTCTCGGCACGGGCCTCGGTAAACCAGGCACGCGAGATCTACGAACGCGCCGTTGCAGCACGCGGACGCAAAAAGGACTAACGCCATGAGCAGATTCGACGTACGCATCGGCATCAATCCGCTGTCGTGGATGAACGACGACCTGCCTTCGCTCGGTGGTGAAACGCCACTCGCCACGGCGCTGACCGAAGGCCGGCGGATCGGTTATGACGGTTTTGAGCTCGGCAACAAGTTTCCGCGCGAACCGCATGCCCTGAAGACGCTGCTTGACGCATACGATCTCGCGCTCGTCTCGGGCTGGTACTCGGGGCGCCTCGCCGAGCGCAGCGCAGAGGCGGAAATAGAAGCGGTCGGCCCTCATCTGGCTCTGCTGGCGAAGAACGGCGCGCGAGTAATGGTGTATGGCGAGGTCGCCCATTCGATCCAAGGTGCGCCACAACCACTTTATAAACGCCCACGCTTTTTTACCGATGCGCAATGGGACACGTACGCCGAGCGCCTCGACACGTTCGCGGCCTACACCCTCTCGCACGGTGTACGCGTCGCTTACCATCATCACATGGGCGCCTATATCGAAACCCCCGACGACGTGGATCGGCTGATGAGCCTGACCGACGATACGGTGGGCCTCCTGTTTGATGCGGGACACATCACATTCGCCGGGGGAGATCCGCTCGCCGTGCTGGATCGCCATGTCGCACGCGTATGCCACGTCCACTGCAAGGACGTGCGCACCGAGGTCGTCAAGCTGGCACGCAATCGCAACTGGAGTTTTCTGGAAGCCGTGGTCAACGGCGCGTTCACGGTTCCGGGCGACGGCGACATCGACTTCCCCGCGCTCATCGCACGCCTCAAAAAGCACGGATACCGCGGCTGGCTGGTGGTGGAGGCCGAGCAGGACCCGGTCATCGCGCCGAGCTACGCCTTCGCGCAAAAGGGGTATGACACTTTGCGCGCGCTCGTCGATTCCCATTCGAAGGAGGCAGCATGAACCTACTCGTGAAGGCTTCACGCGACGGCAAGACCATCGCGTGCGTGACACCGCAAAGCGCGGCGTGGAAACATGTCGGTTTTGCGGCCTACCGGCTTGCACCCGGCGAGAGCCTGTCACTCTACGAGACGGCGCGTGAGATGTGCATCGTGGTCTTGTCAGGCACGGTGACGATCGAGGCGGGCATGCACCGCTGGGAAAACATCGGCACGCGCGACAGCGTGTTCGAGGACACCGCACCGTACGCGGTCTATCTACCGCCCACCTTGACGGCTACCGTGCACGCGTCGCGCCACGCCGAGATCGGTGTCGCGAGCGCGCCCGCGACCGGCATGTATCCCCCACGCCTTATCGATCCGTCGCACATGAGCCGCTCGACGCGCGGCAAAGGGGCGAATACACGCTATATCTGCGATATTCTCCCGCAGACCGAGCCCGCCGAGGGATTGCTCGTCGTGGAAGTGAAGACGCCTGGCGGGCACGCATCGAGCTACCCACCGCACAAGCACGACCAGGACAACGTGCCGGTGGAAAGCGCGCTCGAGGAAACCTATTACCACCGGCTGAATCCGCCGCAAGGCTTCGCGTTTCAGCGCGTCTACACCGACCAGCGCGACCTCGACGAAACGATGGCCGTGGAAGATCATGACGTGGTGATGGTGCCGCGCGGCTATCATCCCGTGGTGGTGCCGTACGGCTATGACAACTACTACCTGAATGTCATGGCCGGCGACAAGCGCACCTGGCACTTCAAGAACGATCCGACGCACGCATGGATCGCCGAACGCGACGCGCGCGGCAACAGCGACACCTGATCAATGCCCCGGCAATGCGGGGCGGCAATCGTCGCGAATCGTCCGGCCGCGAAAAGCCTACTTAAGTCGATACACGCGAATCAGCACCGCATCGCGTGCCGGACGCAGGCTGTCGAGCGTTCCGACATACACGCCCTCGTTGATCCAACCGTACCGCCCCGACGGCGCAATCAGATCCAGATTCGAGAACACAGCCTGGCCGGGCGCACGCTGCGGCGGCGCAAGTACGTGATTCGACACGCTGATCACTGCACCGTCGTCGGTCTTCAACTCATAGGTGGCGGATAGTTGCTTGTAGCCGTCGCGACGCACCAGTTGCCGATCCGCCCCACCCGCCAGCACGGTTCCGTGAATATGCGGGCCGGTGAACGTGCCACCGACGATGGGCACCATCCGCCGCTCACCGATCGGCGATTCACCGAGTGACATCGTCGGCGCGAGATCACAGGTGATTTCCATCACGAGTTCGGTCGAAGGGGGATGCTCCGGCGGCGGTGACGGTATATCGGCCGCCTGGGCGGCCGCCACGGATACCAGCATCAGCAAGACGGCCAACCCCCGCGGTTTCAACCAAGTCGTTTTCATCGCATGTCTCCTGTTCATCGCGCTCACGACCCGACGCACACAAAACTCGACGCATCGTTCACGTCACCTTTCACATATCGCGCGGTCTGCGGATAGGGGCACAGTGGACGCGTCATCCCGGCCGGCAACTGCGACCCGGACTGACTGCCTGCATGCGCGACGAGCGCACCCGGCGGGGTGCCACGCTCGACCCAGCCCACTATCGCCGCAAGCGAATCAAAGCTGTCGAGCGCATAGTCGCCACCCGCGCAATGGTTCATGCCCGGCACGATGTACAGGCGCGCGAATGCATCGGCGCGTGCACGGTATTTTTCGGAAAGCCGCCGATAGTAGTCGATGGAATCCAGCACGGAGAACACCGGATCGCTGCCGCCGTGATACATCAACAGCTTGCCGCCACGCGCCCTGAAACCGTCGAGATCAAGTGAATCAGCGTCCATGAATTCGACGGACGACTGCGGATATTCCGGGGTCTTCCGGTAGATTGAACGATCGAGATCGTCGAGCGACACCGTCTGGATATCAAACGTATCGCGGGGCGGCGTCGAGAACACGTACTGCATCGATCCAGCACCCAGCGTTTCGGCGAGCGACGGATTCGTGCTGTCACCCAGCTTCCATTGACGCCAGTTCGCACTACCAATCCCCGAGTCATACGGCCAGCGCGCATACAACGGGCGACCATCGGATGATTTCGCACCATCGAACACCTCGTGCAGCGCGGTAACCTGCGCCGGGCGCAAGCACTGCTCGGTCTGACCCGCCCGGCACTGCAGTTCCACCGGATCGAACCGGCAGGTGTCCGGCCGGTAATCGAAGCCGTCGCTGTTGCCGCAGCGCGCGCGCGCGGCCGTGGCGACGAGATTAAGATCCGCATTCGAGAACGCCTGGCCGAGCAACACACGCCCGTCCGAGGCGCGCGGCGCGGCGCGGGAGAAAGCCTGCGTGTCGGCAACCTGCGCGATGGCCGCGTGCGGTAAGCGGAAACCAGGATCACCTGCGATGATGCCATCGTATTCGCTGCCATAGCGCTGCATCGCTTCCATCGCTTCCTGGCCGCCTTTCGAGCAGCCGGCGAAATAGGAATGCTTCGGCCCGATGCCGTAGAATGCGCCAATCAATTGCTTCGCGGCGCGCGTGACCGGGCCGATCGATGCATAGCCGTAATCCACACGTGCCTGGGGATCAACACCGAAGCCGACGTTCTGGTCGGCGGTGTGGCCGGCATCGGAACTGACGACGGCAAAGCCGCGCGCCAATGCACGCGGACCGTCTCGCCACGACGGGATCGTGCCGGTAGCCGGCAGCACCACGCCATCACTACCGCCGCCGCCCTGGTAGAAGAAGCGTCCCGCCCATACGAGCGGCAAACGCAATTGGAAGTGAATGCCGTATTGCGCATTGGTCGAAGCGGCGCCGTTCACCGTGACCGGCGCGGGCCGGCCGGTGCGCGACGCGAGCACGCCCTCGACGAGGCAATGCGCCGGTAGCGTCTCGGAAGGCTTGCCGTTGACCGCGTCGACCCATTTCGCCGACGTGACCGTGCCATCGGGTATCGCGCTTTCAGCAAGGCGCGCGCACATCTGTGCGCTACTATCGGCGTCGCGCCGCGCGACCGACGAAGCCGAGCCGGACGATGCCGATGCCGACAGGGCCGCCCCCGAATAGCCAGCCACGCCAGCGGCCAGCACGACCATCCATGCAACCTTGCCGGCCGATACTTTCGCTACGCCGGCGCCACCCGGGCGATGCACCGCGTTATCGTGATCCATCTGCATTTCGTGTCGTCTCCCGCTTGTCGTCGTTACGCACGCGACCACTGCGTGCGTGGTTGCATTGTGCCGCTACGCGTGGTCAGAACTTATGCGAGATGCCGACGCCGACTGCCGTCGTGTTCTGTCCTGCCACGCCGCCCGTCAGCGATGCGGTCATCAGATTCGTTAGCCCATTCGCGCCTTTCTTCGCATTCATCCAACCAACATAGCCGTATACGCTGGTCGCCTTCGACAGCAGATAATCATCGCTCAACACGACGGTGGTGGTCGCATTCTGCGTGTTCTTCCGATCCTCGGCCCAGTAGTAGGCGAGTGTCAGCCGCGTCGCGGGCGTCACATTCCAGTTAGCGCCCGCTTGGAGCACGCGGATGTCGGACGGACCCGTCACCCCGAACTGTGAAATGGCATTGCCCAACGGCTGGTCGTAGTCGGTCCACGCCGCCTTCAGCGTGACCGTGCCAAGCCGGTAGCCGCCACCGAGCGACCATACACGCAGGTCACGCGTGCCGGTCGTGTCGTTCTTCTGCACGTATGCCACCTCGGCGATCAGCGGGTCGCCCGTATAGGCAGCGCCGGCCGACACCGTCTGCCCTTGCGCAAGGCTGCCGGACTGGTTGCCGAAGTGGTACAGCACGCCAGCGTAGACGCTATCAGTGCGATACGTATACGCGAGTGAATTGGATTCATACACGGTGACAGCTGAGCTCGTGCTCCTGCCTTCGTTGAAATTCCAGAAGCCGGCCGCGCTGAACGCCTGCTTCAGGTCGCGCGGGTCGACACGACCGAATGCGTAATACGCGGGATCTTGCTGCAAACCTGCGGTCACCTGGCCGTACGGCGTGCGCAAAAACACGTTTGCATAATGGCCGAACAACGTATTGGTTGCCGACAGCGCGCCCGTGCCGAGACTGAACTGCCCTTCCAACTGGAAGCCAGCCTTCAGGCCGCCGCCAAGATCCTCGATGCCGAGCAATCCGAAGCGATTGCTCGTATTGCCTCCCGAGCTGAACAGAAAGCTGCTATGAGAAGTCGGACCGCCCGCTCCCGGACCGCCGTTCTTGTTCTGGTAAAGCAGGCCGCCATCGACGACCCCGTACAACGTCACGTTGCTTTGCGCGTGCGCGACGCTGCCGATCGCACAGGCCGCGATGCAGACGAGTTTCTTCATGCTGTCTCCAATCTCCAAACCATCTGGCAGGATGGCAACTGTCCGGTATGCCCGGATGCCGCCTTTTTAGTTGCATCGCAAAGTCTGCCTTCTTGACATCCGCGACGTGTATTGCCCGATTCGACGTTGGCATCGGGCGCGCCAATGTCCGTTGTCGTGAAGCGCATCTTATATCAGGAAGCCTGATATTAAATCGCCAATGCGTACGGTTTAGTACAAACACCTAGCGTGGACCACACGGGTGTCGGGATGCGCGTACCGCCCTCATCCGCGACTCATTCATCGGCCGGTTGACGCCTCACGAGCAGCAGCGCGGCGAGCGCGGCCACCACCGTGACAGGGATGCTCGCGCCAATCACGACGGAGGTACTGCGTCCCATCGCAAGCAGTTGCGCGGCGGCGAGCGGTCCCACGACCGAGCCGACCCGCCCCACGGCAACGGCCGCCCCGACGCCGGTACCGCGCATGGCCGTGGGATAATAAATCGCCGCTAGCGCATACAGCACCGACTGTCCACCGATCACGAACATCCCCGCGGCAAATGCGGCCGCCGCCAACGTCGTGAAACCGGGTGCGAGCGCCAGGGCCGCGAGCGACACGACGATTGCGGTGTACATGCCACCCACGACGCGCGCCGCGCCGAGTCGGTCGGTCAACATGCCGATGCCGAGCGCACCGAGCCCTCCGCCGATATTGAAGCAGATCTGCACCATGCCGACCTCCGCGCGGCCGAGTCCGCGCGCGGCCATCAGCGACGGCAGCCAGTTCAACAGGAAGTACAGCACGATCAGCGTGCAGAAGTAGCTGAGCCACAACGCCAGCGTCGCAGGCGTGCGACCGCCGCCGAACAGCACGGTGCGAACACTCGCCGGTTCACTGCGTGTACTGGCCGCGTCGAGATACGCGCGCGACTCAGGCAGCATCAAGGCAAGAAGCGGCACCAGCAGCAGCGGCCCGACGCCGCCGACATAGAAAATATGACGCCATTCGGTATCGCTTGCCAGCAGGACACCGATCAGCGAAGCGATTACACCGCCGAACGGAATGCCGCAATACATCGCGCTGACCGCCGTGCCGCGCCGATTCGGCGCAACCACCTCCGATGACAACGCGATCAGGTTCGGCATCGCGCCGCCCAGACCGATCCCGGTGAGAACCCGCACGACCGTCAGCATGGCAAAGCTCGACACCTGTGCGGTCGCGAGCGACAGCAACCCGAACAGGCAGACCGATGCAATCAGCACGCGCTTACGGCCGTAGCGGTCCGCAAGCCGTCCCCCGAGCATCGCGCCCGGCAGCAGTCCGAACGTCCCTGCGCTGAAGGCCCAGCCCATCTGCCCAACCGACAGGCCGAATTCTCGCGCCATCCGCGGCGCCGCGACCCCGACCGATTGCAAGTCGAGCCCCTCGAGCAAGGCAATCGCGAAACACAGCGCGAGCGTCGCGGCGGTTCCTTGCCGCTGCGCTACATAGGTATTCATGCGTCGGTCTCCATTTGCACCGCTTGCGGACGTCTGATGTGCCGCGGCAATGTCTGTTATCGGTTTTCTTTCATCATACGGATACCTAATTTTTCCTTTTCCGTATGCCCGTTGTGGCAGTGCGGCGCGACGGTGAGATCCGCCGCCCCGTCCGCCGATCGCGTTTCATGGGGTGTCACTGTTGTGCGTCGTGTATCGCAAGAATCGCCAGCGGATCGTCGGCCGCCGCCGCGTATAGCCGCTCGATCAGCGCCGCACGATGCCGTTGCACCGCACCCTGATTGATCGACCCCTTGTCCGTTGTTTCCCCAAGATCCAGTGACGGCGGCACTTCCAGCAGACGCACGCGCGCAATCCGCGACGCGCTGCCGGTCGCGGTGGCGTTCAACCGCGCGAGCCACGTCGCGCACCAGTCACGCACCGCCGGCGAAGCGAGCACGTCGGCCGCCGGAATATTGGGGGCTAGACCCGCCAGTTGCCGGCACGCGTCGAGTCGTGGAAACACCAGAAAGCCGATGTCGTCACGATCGATACCCGTCACCACGATGTCCTGCACATAGGGGGCGCCCTCCGATACCGCCCGCGCGCGCATCGGTCCGACGCTGACGAAAGTCCCTGAACTGAGCTTGAAATCCTCCGTCAGCCTCCCGTCGAACATCAGCCCGAGCGCCGGACGATCAGGATCGGCGAAATATGCCGCATCGCCGCTGCGATAAAATCCGTCGGCATCGAAAACGCTGGCGGGATCTACCTCCGCATTGAGATAGCCACGCATGACGTTCGGCCCGCGAAAACGCAACTCGAACTTGTCGCCACAGCGTGCGAGCCGCGCCTCGCAGCCGGGTGCAGGCAAACCGATGTAGCCCGAACGTCGCACCGGCCCGGTCGTGAACAGGCATGACGGCGACGTCTCCGTCATGCCGAGCCCCGCCATGATGCGAACGCGCTCGCCGCAATGTGCCTCGGTCACCCGTTCAAGCCGGTCCCACGCAGCCTGTGACAGTCCCGCGCCACCGAAGAAATACAACTTCACGCGCGAAAAGAATGACTCGCGCAACGCGGAATCACGCTCCAGGGCGAACGTCAGTTCCTCCCAGCCCTTCGGCACATTGAAATAGATCGTGGGCGCGATCTCGCGCAGGTTTCGCACGGTTTCGTCGAAACGACCTGCCACCGGCCGACCGTCATCGAGCCAGATCGTGCCGCCGTTGTACAGCGCGATGCCGAGGTTGTGGCTACCACCGAATGTGTGATGCCATGGCAGCCAGTCCACCAGTACCGGTGGCGTGCGCGCAAGCTCGGGCATGGTCTGGCGCAGCATCTGCTGATTGCTGCACAACATCCGGTGCGTCGTCGGCACGGCCTTCGGCTGCTTCGTCGAGCCGGAGGTAAAGAGGATCTTCGCGAGCGTGTCGGGGCCCACCTGCGCATGGACGGCATCGATCGTCGACGGGACCGTGTCGAGGAGCGCATCGAACGCGACGACGCGCGCGCCAGGCGTCGCGAGGGCTCCGGCATTGCGGCCGACGATCACGGCCGCGTCGGCCGGCGCGGCCGCTGCAATCGCTCGTGCGAACGCCGCGCCGTCATCGACGAATACCGCGCCAGGCGTCAGCACGCCAAGCGTGTATTTCAGTTTTCCATGGTCGGTGGATACCAGCGAATACGCTGGCGAGATCGGCGCGACGGGCACACCGGCCAGCATCGCGGCGAACATGAGTTGCAGATGCTGCAGGTCGTTGCCGGACAGGATCGCGAGCGGTCGTTCAGCGGATAGTCCGAGCCCGATGAGCGCCTCGCCAAGTGATCGGGCACGCTCGAGCATCGCCGCGTAATGCAGTTGGATCCACTCGCCGTCCGGTCCACGTTGCGCGGCGATTGTGCGAGACGGATGCGCCCGCGCCCCGGCGATCAGACAGTCGGTCAGGCGATCCGGATAGGCGCCGAGCGGCTCGACCGCACGCAGCAGCCAGCCGTCACCGTCGCGCTCGATATGCGCGGCGCCCTCGGCGACGTCGGCCGCGCGATAACGCACGGATGAAACAGGCGTGGCAAGCACGGCAGTCTCCTTGCTCATACCGGATAGTGACGTGGTGAGGTCTGCACGGTAATCCAGCGCAGCTCGGTGAATTCGGCGACCGACGCGCGGCTGCCGAAGCGGCCATGACCGCTCGACTTGACGCCACCGAACGGCATCTGCGCCTCGTCGTGCACGGTCGCGCCGTTGATGTGACAGATGCCGGACGCTATCCGGTTCGCAACACGCATGGCGCGCGCGAGGTCGCGGCTGAATACCGCCGCGGATAAACCGAACTCGCTGTCGTTCGCGAGCGTGATCGCATGCTCGTCATCCTCAGCGCGCAGCACGGCGACAACCGGCGCGAACGACTCATCGCGATAGAGCCGCATCGAGGACGTCACACCGTCGACGATCGTCGGCTGCATGATGGCGCCATCGACACGACAGCCAACCGGCAGTGACGCGCCCTGCAACGTCGCGTCCTCGACCAGCGCCGCGGCGCGTGCCGCCGCGTCGGCGCCGACCATCGCGCCAAGCGGATGCCCGTCACGCGGATCACCCGCCACGAGCGTCCGCGCCTTCACGGCAAGCCGCTCGACGAAAGCATCGGCAACGCCCCGCGCGACAATCGCGCGCTCCGTCGACATGCAGATCTGCCCTTGATTGAAAAATGCACCGAAGGCGATCGCGTCGACGGCGGCATCGAGATCGGCGTCATCGAGAACGATCGCCGGCGCCTTGCCGCCAAGTTCGAGCAGTGCCGGCTTCAGATGCTCCGCGGCAAGCCGCGCGACAATACGGCCGACCCGTGTCGAACCGGTGAAATTCACACGGCGCACACGCGGGTCCGCGATCAGCCGCTCAACAACGGCCGGCGCGTCGGCCGCCGTATGGGTAATCACGTTGATCACCCCCGCACCGATGCCCGCGTCGTTCAGCACGCCCCCGATCATCAAGTGCAGTGCCGGACATAGCTCGGACGCCTTCAATACCACCGTGTTGCCGCAGGCAAGCGGCATCGCGACCGCACGCGTGCCGAGGATGACCGGCGCGTTCCACGGCGCGATGCCGAGTACGACGCCACACGGCACCCGCAAGCCCATCGCGAGGCTGCCGGGCGTATCGGACGGAATGACATCGCCCTGAATCTGCGTGGTCATCGACGCCGCCTCGCGCAACATGTTCGCCGCAAGCATCACGTTGAAGCCGATCCAACCGGGCGTCGCACCGGTCTCCGCGACGCCCATGGCGATGAAGTCCGCGGCGCGCGCATCCATCAGATCGGCCGCTTGCAGCAACTTTCGCCGGCGCTCCGTCGGGGCGAGCGCCGCCCAAGCGGGGAAGGCGGCGTGCGCGGCCGCCACCGCCGCCGTTGCATCGTCGACGCTTGCGGCACCGGCGCGCGAGGCCAGCGCCCCCGTTACCGGATCGTGTCGGTCGAACGTCGCACTGCCCGTGGCCGCGCGCCATTCGCCGCCGATCAGCATCTTTCCGTCGGTCATGTTGTCTCCTGTCCGTCTCTTCACCCCGCCCTTGCCGGCGCGGGGCGAGATGGGGTCGTTATCGTTTTCATCACGTCGGCGTGACGGGTACGTCGGACACGCCACGCCGCGCAAGACGGCATACACGCCTTTCGGCTCGCCTTGCGCCCGGCACCAGCACACACTGTCAGTCAGCGCTTGTATGCCTGCAGGCCCGGCTTGATGGCCTTGTCATCGAGGAACTGCTTCAGCCCCTGCTCGCGACCATGCTCCGGGTCGCGCAATTGCGCCTGATCGAGCTTGGCGTACAGATAATCCTCCGACTGCTCCCACGTGAGTTCACGGCAACGCTTGAACCCGTGTTTCGCCGCGCGCAGCACGACGGGATTCTTGTCGGTCAGCTTCGCGGCGATCGCAATCGTCGCATCGCGCAATTCGGCGAGCGGCACGCTGCGATTGACGAGCCCCATCTCCGCTGCTTCGGCCCCGGTGAACGTGTCGCCCGTCATGATGTAGTACAGCGCCTGGCGATGACCCACCGTATCCGCCATCGCCTTGCTGACCAGATTGCCCGGCGGAATGCCCCAGTTGATTTCCGACAGCCCGAACACCGCATCGTCGGCGGCAATCGCCAGATCGCACGCGACCAGCGGGGAAAATCCACCGCCGAAGCACCAACCGTTGACCATCGCGATCGTCGGCTTGCTATACATCCGCAACCGGCGCCATTGCCACTCGGACGCGTCGCGACGTACCCGCTCCTGCAAGGCGTCCGAGCCGCCATCGATCTCGCGAAAATACTCCTTCAGGTCCATGCCGGCCGTCCACGCGGTGCCCGCACCGGTCAGCACCAGCACCTTCGCCTCGTCGTCGAACTCGACCTCATCGAGCACCTGCAGCATTTCGCGATTGAGCGTCGGGCTCATCGCATTGCGCTTTTCCGGTCGGTTCAGCGTGACCCATGCGATACCAGCCGATACCTCCACCTTCACCGTTTCCCAGCGATTTCCATATTTGCTCATGTCACGTTCCCGTTATTCGTGTGGATCAGTGCATCGCATCGCGGTGCCACGCCGACGCGATTGCAACCAGAGGTGATTTATATCAGGTTACCTGATATTGCGTGCGCACGAGTTCGGTGTATACCCGAAACCAGCAGGATATGTCGGGCAAGGCTGCGTGTCCGAAACCGAATCAGTTGCGCAGGTTGCGCACCAGGACGTCAAGCCAGCGTTGCACTACCGCGCGATCGGCATCCTGCATGCCGTCGAGCATTTGCAATTCGAGGGGTTGAAATACGGTCTCGCAGCGACGCAGCATCGCGCTGCCTTCCGCGGTCAGTGTCAAAAGGATCAAGCGGCCGTGGTTCGGATCGGCATCGCGCCGGATCAGTCCTCGCGTGGCCATGGCACTCATCACCTCGTTTGCGGATTGCGGCGTGATAAATGAGCGCTCGGCAACCTTCGCATTAGATAACGGCCCACGCGCCTCCAGTACGGACAACGCCGTGTACTGCGCCAGCGTGATGCCCAGCGGGGCAAGCGCGTCGGTCATGTGACGGCGCAGCAGGCGATCGAGGTTGCCGATCGAATACGTCAGGCGCTGCGCGGGGCGAGGGGTGATTCGGGTTCCGATATCCTTTCGGGTCGGCTTTGCGGCTGGCTTCATCGGTGGAAGGGAGACGGGCTGATGACTGTCCCGCTATCTTACCAGCCATGCTCGCGAACACCCGTCCGGCCGATACATCGCCGCCATGGGCACAGCCGGCCTGACCGATAGGATCGTTTTTTTACTGCGAGCAAAACGACGGCTGGTAGTTGTACACCCACGCCGTCTTCGTCGTGCTGGGCGACAACGTCCAGTTCGTCATCCCTTGCAAGGTGCTGAAAATTAATTTCGACCGCGACGTCACCTTGTCCGTAAATTGACCATCACCATTCACGTCGACTTCGAACGATATCTCCACCAATGAGGGAGTCGATGCCCCGTTTGCGTACCACACCGTGAGCGTGAAATCCGCATCGGACTGACCAATATCACTGGTTGGCCCGTCATAGGTCACCTCATGGATCGACAAGCCGCTGACTGGCGATAATGCCTGGCTGCTGACGCTATCGAAAACAGTCGTCGTCGGGAACAGATCCTTGATGTCACTCAGGTGATTGAGGTTTTTACTGCTCTTCAACGGTTCTGAAGTCGAATGCGAAAACTGCTCGTGATACGTCGGCGTGATATCGTCCTCAAGCTTGCTTTCGGCTTTTGACGAACTGCCGGTGACATCGGTATTCGCCGCCGTACTTTCATCGGTGGAACCAAACTTCAACTCGATTTCACGGTCACCACTATCGTCTCGTTCGCGCATCGAATATCCTGCGGCCTTCACTTCACACGTTCCCGGTGAATCGTAATAGAGCACGGTGCGATCGTGGTCGGCGGCGAACGTCTTTTTCACGGTCGAATCGAAACCATTCGACGCGAGGCTGGCCTGCAAGTCGGTCAGGAACCGGTTCGCCGCGTCCAGTGGGTCGCTGTCGAACGCGGCCGGATTCAAGAGGACCTTGAATTCCCGACTGCCAACTGTCGGGGTTTTTGCAAACGCATCGTGCGCGACCAAGCTCATTGCAACCATTGCAACGCCAGCCGCATGATGCCAGTTGATCTTTGTCATTTGGGCTCTCATGGGATAAAGAAGTGAAGCAGCCCCAGACTAGTCACCTGTCATGACGGCACCATGAATGTCGACCATCTCGCCTCGCTACGCCTTCT
Organism: Robbsia andropogonis; assembly: GCF_034047095.1. NCBI lineage: Bacteria > Pseudomonadati > Pseudomonadota > Betaproteobacteria > Burkholderiales > Burkholderiaceae > Robbsia > Robbsia andropogonis. The sequence goes on from NZ_CP139166.1 coordinate 952,938, forward strand.
CGTTCGCGGTAAACAGATAGTCCATACCGCTGCATGTTGTTTAGTGCCTAAGCAATAATTCGTTTGACCGCCTGCTGATATCGCTGTGAGGCGTCGATATGTCACGTTACGCGACGTTGCGACTTTGCGACTTTGCGACTTTTGTATATTTCGGACTGACGGACAGTTGTAAGCAGATTGCATGTATTAAACTCGGCGCGGAAAGTAATAATCGGTAACGCCATACGGTGCCAGCGTGAACATCCTATATACGAATTTCCACAGCTTGAATGGTGGAGGCCACACTACGTACATCGTGACGCTGGCGAAGGCGTTGTCCAAGGAACACCGAATCAGCATTGCCACGCCGGACACCAGTCAGTTATATGCATGGCGTGACGCGCTGCCCGATATCGCGTTTCTCCCGTTTGACTTCAAACCGCGCATCGCCGAGTGGGCCACTACGATCATTCACCTGAGAAAACTGATTGTCGCCGGCAAGTTCGACATCATCCACGTCAACGGATCGGCCGATCACCGCTTCGTTATGCTTGCCTGCGCATTGATTCGCAAACGCCCTGTGATCGTTTTCACGAAACATAATGAGCATCGCGCGTGCTCGATCGGAAATGCCATTCGTGCCCGCTTCTTCACCGATCACACCATCGCAGTAAGCGACTACGTCAAAACCTTCCTTGCCAACTCCGCTTACCGCAAGGTTTCAGTCGTCAAACACGGCATTGATCTCGACGCCGGACATCATCCCGAACTGGCACGGCAATGGAAAGGGCTACGCGACATCTGTTACGGTGCCTCGGGCCGGTTGCCTCATCTGGTTTTAGGCAGCACCGCGGGGACGGGCGCGCACAAGGGCTGGATGACACTGGCCAATGCGCTCGTCTTGTTGCGCCCCGAGGAGCGCGCGCGACTGTCCGTTGTACTGGCCGGGGAATTACCTTGTGACTTGACATTGGCGACACTCGACGCGCTGGACGTTCGCCGTCATTTTCATTTCACCGGGCTGATCACGGACAAAAACGCCGTATTAGGCTGTAGTGACATGGCATTTGTCTTATCGCAAAAAGAAACCCTGTCGTACGCCTGCCGGGAAGCAATGGCCGCGGGTCTCCCCGTGATGGTGGCTGCCAGCGGCGGCCTACTGGAGAATGTCGATGACGGTATCAACGGCTGGGTAGTCCCACCAGGGGATGCCGCGGCTGTCGCTGGCGTGCTGCGCCAGATATTAAACGACCCGGACCATCGACTGGCGCTGGGGCGCGCAGCCCGGAGCAAAAGTGTCGCGCAATTCGGCATGGAAGGCTTTCTTGTCGAAACGATGTCGGTCTACCATTGCGCCATTGCAGCACGCGGCAAGCAGACCAAGGACACACGGACAAGCATGGACACGGCTACAGGCGTGAGCAAGCCGATCGTGCCATCCAACACGTCGCAGGCCCTTTGACACCATGCCCTCGATGACGCCGCGCGCCGCTATTCCGATTCTGATGTACCACCAGATCGACATCGTGCCGCCGCGCGATAACCCGTTATGGACGTTGCATGTCGCACCGTCGGCGTTTCGCGCTCAGATGCAATGGCTGCGACGACTCGGCTACCGCGGTCTGTCGATGCGCGACCTGCAGCCTTATCTGCACGGCGAAAAAACCGGCAAGGTGTTCGGGATTACTTTCGACGATGGTTTCGCGAACGTGCTTGAATATGCGGCGCCCGTATTGACGGCATTGCATTTCACATCGACATGTTATTTCGTGGCGGGAAAGCTGGCGGGGTCGAATGACTGGGACGCGCATCTCGGCGTCCCCGCGACGCCCTTGATGGATGCCGCGCAGGTGCGGGCGTGGCACGCGGCGGGCCAGGAAGTAGGCTCCCACACGATCGATCACTGTCATTTGCCGCAGTTGGACAACGCATCGGCCGAGCGGCAGATCGCCGGTTCCAAACACGCCTTGGAAACCGTGGTGGACGCGCCAGTCGACGCTTTCTGCTACCCCTATGGTGATTGGAACGCGAAACTTGCCGACATGACGCGTAAGGCCGGCTACAGCAACGCCACCACGACGGCGCGCGGCCGGGCGCGTGCGAATGACGATCTCTTTGCACTCCCTCGCGTAACCGTCAGCGCATTTACATCGGTCCCTAAATTACTATCGAAGTGCCTGCTTCCGCCAACGCTGCCGTCCGCGTTCGCGAGAACATAGCGGCAAGACGGCGCCGCAATGCTGTTTACCGCTTTTGCAACAACCACAGCAGATAAGGCCCGCCAATCAGCGTCGCCAGGATACCTGCCGGCATCTGCTGCGGGAAGATGACATTCCGCCCGAGCCAGTCCGCCAACACCATTAGCACCGCGCCAATCAGTGCGGCAATCCATAGCTGCGAGCGTGCTCGATTGAACCCCAGCAGCCGCGCAAGATGCGGCGCCATCAGGCCGACAAATGACATCGGCCCGACGATCAACGTCGCCGCCGCACTCGCCACCGCGGACAACAGCAACAACACGAGTCGCGCATGCCCGCTGTCCATGCCCAAGCCATCGGCAATGTCGCCCCCTAGTGGCAACATATCGAGCCAACGGGCACACAGCATCGCCAACAGCGTCAACAGCACCGCGGAGACGGCAACACCGACTGCGGTACCGGGGCTGACCAGATAGGTCGAACCGTACAGCAAGGGGCGTATCAACGTGGCATACGCGCCACCGCTGGCCGTGGCTAGCACAATGACCGCCTGTGCAAAGGCACTGAGCGCGATACCGCCCAACAACACATGCCCCGGCGCGAACCGACGGCGCCGCCCTATCGCGAGCAGTGCGGCCAGGAAAAGCAGCGCGCCAGCGGAGGCCCCCAGCAGCAGCCAGCCCGTGCCGGGGGCCATGCCGAGCGCCGCTAACGACAGCGCCAGCAATAACGTTCCCACCATTGCGCCACCGCTGACCCCGAGCAACTCCGGACTTGCCATCGGGTTACCGGTGACGCGCTGCAGGAGCGTCCCGGCCAACGCCAGCATGATGCCCGAAGCAAGCGATGCCAATAAGCGCGGCCAGCGCCAGTACATCAGTTGTGGCAGTGTCGACGCATCAGCCCATGTCCATCCACCCTGCCCGCCACCGCCGCCGACATCACGCCCCAGGTGCAGGGACAGCCATACGCCGATCAACAGCAAAATCGTCAGTACCCATGCCGGCCCGTGCAGCGCGCGACGCGGCGCGGCGGCGTGCAGCGTTTCCGGGCGCGCACCGTCCAGTCGGAACCGATGCAACATCCACAACAGCAACGGCCCCCCCAGCAAAGCGATGGCGGCACCCGTGGGCAACTGCGCACCGAGCGCCGGAGGCAGCGCTTGCACGACTTGATCGGCGATCAACAGCAAAAGCGCGCCAATTACCGGTGCCCACAGCAATTGGTCACGCAGGCGCCGCGCGCCGACCAGTCGTGCCAACGCGGGACCTGCCAAACCGATGAAACCGATCACGCCGACCGCGCTGACAACTGATGCGCTCAGCAAGACGGCAAGCGTCAGCGCCAATGGCCGGATCCACGCGAGCCGCAGACCCAGTTGCGACATTTGCGCGTCGTCAAGCGAAAACAGACGCAAGGGGCGGATCAACAGCGCTGCCAGCACCGCGCCGACGAGGACCCGAGGCAACAACCAGAGCACGCCTTGCCAGCCGCTTTGACTGAGGACGCCGCCGCCCCAGATAAAGACCGCGGTGAGTGAGCGCTCATAGACAATGGTCAACAGCACGGCCACGGCGCCGCAATAGAGGTTGACGATCATGCCGGCGAGAATGACAGACAGCGATGAAAAGCCGCGCCTGGCGGCAAAGGCCATCGTCAGCAGCATCGCCACCGCGGCACCGCCGAAGGCCACGGCGAATCGCGCATCCGCAACCAGGGCCGGCGCGACCACCGCCGCCACTGTCAGCGCCAGATAGCCGCCTGATGCCACGCCGAGCGTCAGGGGTTCGGCGAGCGGATTACGCAAGACTTGCTGGAAAATCACGCCCGCCAATGACAAGGCTCCCCCGGCAATCAGTGCAATCACCACGCGTGGCAGCCAGCCATAGCGGACCAGCAAGATCGACAGGGTTTCCACCGCCGAGGCCGCATGCGACGCGTGGTCTGTTACGGGCCTGCCGATGCCGCCGACGCTGGCACCGTGGTCAAAAACCAAACCGAATAATCGTGGCCAGGTACTCACCGGCAACTGCTGCGCCAACCCGTGCGCCAGTAATGCCAGGGCGATGAAGAGGAAGGGCAACACCACTACCGGCATCGACCATCGTTCGCGCGACCGGACGGGCGCGGGTGGCGCGGGGGACCGTGCCGGATCACGTGAAGCGGAATCGTATCGTGTCATCAGGAATCGATTAGCGTCAGGCGCGGGGCGTCGCGGGCGACATCCGTGAGAGGGCGTGCATACTGCCGGAAGCCACGTTGTGAGAAGACGTTAAGTCGAGTACGCCAGTGAGCGCGCGGGCAAAACGAATCGCCGTCCGCAATCCGCCGAATGGCGCGAACGGATGACCATCGTATGTCATGCCGTTTAACTGCACGACACGCCCGGCCGTGGCAAACGGAAGAACTTGCCACAATCGGCTACCACGCATCGCGGCGGCCAATGGCGGCGGGGCGTCGATGGCAACGGCCAGCAATCGATCGACGTCATGGAGACGCGTGGCATCGGCCAAACCGGCGAGATCGGTTTGCCCACTGCCGAGCAAGTCCCCTTCTCCCGTCCAGGCATTTTGCAGACCAGCGCGGCCGGCCACCGCGCCGAACAAGCTGTTCTCGCCATAGACAGCCACATGCGTCGCATCGATCGGTTTGAAAAACAGCATCGGCGTCCCGACATTATCGGATAGCCGGGACGCCAGCGTGGCCCGGGTGGCCGCAATCACCTGCCCGGTTTCCGCCACCAATGCCGCGGCGGCCGCTTGTCGATTCAGCCGGTCGCCCAACTGCTGCGTGGCGGATTGCGCAAGCGCAAGCAAATCATGACGCGCGCCGAACATTGCCACCGTTTCCACCGGTGCGATGCGCCTCAATTGTGGTAGCAGCGGTGCATGCCATGGCGTGACGATGATCAGCTCCGGTGCAAGTGCCTGCAATACCTCGAAATTCGGTTGGTAGAGCAGTCCCGTGTCTGTTACCGCGACCGGCAACGACGGATCGCCGTCAAGCGCCCGATACCAGGTAGGTCGCGCAATCGCCAGCGGTGTCACGCCCAATGACAAGACAACCTCGGTCAGCCCCCAGTCGAGCACGGCAACCCGCGGCATGGTCCCCGTCGCCATCCGACGCGCGGCATTGCGATCAAACGGCGTCGCGGTGGACGTGGCATGGACCATTGCCGGGTCGGCCAATAATCCTGCTGCGCCGAGACACCCCATGCCAAGCATGCCCCCAACAGCCCGCAACCAGCGGCGGCGGGTCATCGGAACGGGATCGCCGAAGTTCGTGTCACCGCAATCCGGCATGGGCATAAGTATTGGTAGTTCCGGCAACATCAGCGGCCTGACCATTCAAGCTCACCATTGGTAACGCGCCGTTCCTAGCACGGTGCGGGTTGCACCCCAATAGCAGGCATAGGACGTCGTGCAGTAGGAAATATACTCGCGATCGAGCAGATTGTTGACGTTGATCGACAGACGCCAGTTCTGGATATCGTAATGCGCGCTCAGGTCAACCAGCATACGACCCGGCACACGGATCGTGTCCTGGTCGTCCCCGGCCGAACTGCTCACCGCCCGAACACCGCCACCAAAACCGAAGTTCCGCAAAGGTCCCTTGTGCAGTGTGTAATCGGCCCAAATCGACGCGGAGTGACGCGGCGCGATGGTAGGACGCTTACCGAACGCGGTGGTGCTCTGCGTATTGCGTTGATCGATGTACGAGTACGACGCGATCAGTTTCAGGTTCTCCGTCAAGTTCGCATTGGCCGATAAATCCATCCCGCGCGATAGTATCTGGCCGGTCTGGATGCTCGACGAGGTATGCGCCGGGTCCGTCGTCGTGACGTTGTTCTGCGTCAGTGTATAGAAGGCGGCGGTGAACAGCGCATCATAACCGGTGGGTTTGTAACGCACACCGACCTCGGTCTGCTTTCCGGTGGTCGGCTTGAACGCCGCGCCACTGTATGTCGCACCCAGCACCGGCGCAAACGATTTGGCGTAGCTGATGTACGGTGCGATACCGTTATTGAACTCGTAGGCGAGGCCCACGCGCCACGTGAAGGCATGGTCGTCCGCGTGCTGATGCTGGATACTGTTACCGGTGGAAATCAGCCGGTAATTTTGATCTGTCCCGGCCCAGTCCTCCCGAATGCCGTACGTCAGTACCCAGTTACGCCACCGTGCTTCGTCCTGCGCGTACACGCCCACCTGGCTCAAGGAATACGAGTCCTTGTACAGCGGATGGACGGAACTGAGCGATCCATAGTTCGGATTGAACAGACTGGTATTGCCCACAAACTGGGCAAGATTGGTTGCGTCGTTCAACGATGCCCGCTGGTAATCAAGACCAAATAACGTCGTATGCTGCACCTGCCCGGTTGCATACTTGGCGGTTGCATGCGTATCTATCTCGAATTGCGAATACCGTTCCTGGTCGACGTTTCCGTACATCGGCGCGGTTGCCCCATTGTTCAGCAGCGCTGCCCCCACCGACGTCTGATAGTACCGTTGGTCGACAAACAGATAGCGGGCATTTTGCGACACGCTGAACGTGTCGTTGAACCCATGCTGGAACTGATAGCCCAGCCAGTATTGCGAGCGATGCATGCCGTCCTTGCTTGCGTCACCCAAGTACCGGTCCGAGGACACGGACCCGTTCGGGTTCGGCAGAATCGTCCCCGACGCCGGCACCGGATTGAACAGGCCACCATTGGGATCGCGTTGATAACCGCCCTGCAGCGTCAACGAGGTGTCGCGGCTCGGACGGATCGTCACCGACGGGGCAATCGCGATACGTTGGTCCTTGATCGCGCTTACCTGCGTCTCCGCGGTGCGCCCGATGCCGGTGATACGATATAAGATCGTGCCGTTCTTATCCACCGGGCCGCTGAAGTCATAGCCGATTTGATAGGTATTGTGATTCCCTATCTGCAGCATGATTTCGTGGTATGGCGTCTCCGTCGGCAATTTACTGACGAAATTCACGAGACCGCCGGGATTGGCTGACCCATACAGCACCGAAGACGGGCCGTGCAGAATGTCCATCCGTTCCATCAGATAGGCATCGACACGCGGCGTGGAGAAGCGTGGAGATGCCTGCAGCTTCAATCCGTCCAGATAGGAATCCAGTGTAAAACCCCGGCCGCGAATCTGGTCCGATCGAATATCGGTACCGTCTTGCGTATAGACGCCCGGCGTGTAGCGCAACGCCTGGTCGACGGTCATCGCGCCCTGGTCATCCATCTGCTGGCGGGTGACAACGCTTACACTCTGCGGATTCGTCATCAGCGAGCTGTCGGTCTTCGTGCCGGTCATCGATCGCGTGGCGACGTAGCCGACGCCTGGGCCTTTTGGATTTTCCGTCTTTCCGGTCACCGCGACCGTAGGCAAGGCAGCATTAACGGTCGCCTGCATCGCCGAGGTGGTTTGCGATGTGCTCGCGGCGCTGCTGGTGGAGCCCGTATCAACGGTGCCGTTGGATGGGTTGGCCTGTGCGTGCACACCGGGCGCCATTGCGGTGCCCGCCGCCGCGCCGGCCAACGTCAACGCAGAGACCACGTGCCGTGCGATCACCGTGCGCTTCGCGCGCAGCCGAGTGTGCATGCCCTGTTGCCGCCCTTTCTTGCCACCCCGCTCCCCATTCCCCACCTTGCCGCATTCCGCCCCGAATTGCTGCCTTTCCATCTTCTTATATCCTCGCCGTCAGTCAGTTTGATTTCAAGCACTGTGCTTGTGAAAACCGCGATGCAGGCGATATGTTAATACAAATGAGAACCACTATCATTTGTTAGAAGGACAGATTTTTCTTACACCCGCCTTTCGAATGAGATCGTGGTGGGTCGATGTTTAGCCTTCATGCGCGATATTCGCCAGCGTTTCATGAAGTTGCGCCAGAAACGTCGGATGGTGAACGATGCTCGTGTGCGTTGCGTCCACGCTGCGCTCGACGACAACGCCCGACGTGACATGCTGCCAATCGCTGCGGCGTACTGGCACGTCCTGATGGACTGCCGTCGGCGTTTGCGCGGACGTGACGGACGTGTCCCCCGCTTTTTCACCTACCGTCGGTTGCGCCACGCCGCTCCGCGCCGCACGCCAAAAAAACAGATTGGATTGTAACGACGGCAATAGGTGACCGTGCAGTAGTCGCGTATGCATGGCATCCGCTTCGAACGCCGCACGCAATAGCGACGGCGCGCCAGTGCGCACGCTGTCCGTCAAGCTTGGCGTCCCGGTACCGGCAGCCATCGGCGCGTCGGTGTCGGCGCCTCCGGAGGCCGCCAACTGCGTGGCCGTATCGACGATGCCGACGAAATCGAACGATATCGTGCCCGGCGCGGCGAGCATTGCCGCCGCCAGACGGCCACCGAACGACCAGCCTAGTAAACCGATTCGCCCTGCGCCGCGCGGGTGCCCACCGGGGAATGACACGGCCTTCGCCGCACCAGCGTCTGCGTCTGCGCACCAGGCGGCTATTGCGTCCGCATAGTGCGCCGCCAGCGCCTCGAGTGTCGCGCCGTCCCAGGGACATCCCCGCAGCGCCGGTGCTTGCACCCCGACAACCGTGGCAATCCCATTCAGCGCGCGGGCGACGCTACAGTATTCCGCCACCATCCCATACCCAGGATGCAGGCAAAACACAGTCCATGGCGCCCCCAGTGCATTCATCGGTATCAACGGGAGCGAATCGGCCTCCCGTGCGGCATCGCGTGCAATATCGAGAAGCGCCGTCCGCCTCTGTGTCGACCCGGACCACGTGGAAAATCCCGGCGATACGGCCGGTATCGACAACAGCGCATGCTCGATATCGGCACGCGTCACCCAGGCGCTGAGCGTTGGTTCGGACAGGGCCGCCTGGCGCAGATGATTCGGCACGGCAGGCAAGCGCACTGGCGACGGCAGCGCCGTGAGAAGCGCCTCCGCTTCTCGCGGCGCCCTGGGCGATGCAACAAGCGGTGTCGATGCCGCGTGTGACACATCGCCCGACCCGGCCATCTCATACGCTGACGCCCCGGGAACCTGATGCGCGACGTTGTGCGCTGCATCGGCATCGACCAATGCGGCGATAACGGCCTCGAACGCATCGGCGATCGATGTCACGCGGGCTTCGTCAAGATACTGCGGGGCATAGCCCCAGCTCACCGACAGACGGCCATTGCTGATCCAGGCGTTGAGGTCCAAAACACGATCCGGTCCCTGCGTTGATGGTGCCGTGGCGCGGCCCGCCGATTCCGCGGCAAAACCAAACCGCGATGGCGGCGACTCCGCCGTATCGGCCGCAAGCGTACTGTCGAAGCGACCGAGGTAATTGAAACTGACCTGGGGTTGCGGCAATGCCCGCACGGCGGCAATGCTCGCCGCATCAGCCTGTTGCGTCAACAGGCCCCAATGGATGCCCCGCGCAGGGACACGCGCCATGACGTCGCGGACCGACGCCACCATCGCCGCCGGCGCCAGCTGATGCGTGACGACAATCGGATATTGCGTGGTGAACCAGCCTACGGTACGGCTCAGGTCTGCGCCTCCCACCACATCCTCGCGGCCGTGCCCTTCGATCTCGACAAGCAAACGGCCGCGGTCCGCATGGGCACAGATCGCGGACGCGAATGCGCCAAGCAGGCAATCCTCGACGCGAATCGCAGGTCGCGTAGGTGACGGCGCCGTACGTATTCCACTCGGGGCGGAACGGCTGGTCAGCGCACCGGGTATCCGGAGCAATGCGTCGGTCAGCGTCGGCGACAGACGGCGTAAAACGGTTTGCTGAGGCGCAGCGGTGTTGGACAAGGTATGGAAAAGCGGTGCCGACAGGGACGCCGCGCCTTGTGTCGTCTCCCGTAGCGCGGTTTGCCACCACGGCAATTCCGCAAGACGCGCGGGCTCCTTCGCATACGCCGACAAAGCCCGCGTCCAGCGCCGCCACGACCAGCTTCGATTCGGCAAATGCGTGGCATGCGCATCCGCGCTTGCTCCCAGCATCGCGCCCGCATCCGTACCGTTGCTGGTCGTATTGCCCGCCACGATCTGCTCGTACGCTTGCCGCAATTCGTCCAACAGGATGCGCCAGGAAACGCCATCGACTGCCAGGTGATGGGCCGTCAGCAACAGTCGCGTATCCGCCTTCGGCTCCGCATCCGCCAGGGTGAAATACGCTACACGCCAGATCGGGCCATGTGTCAGGTCCAGGCTGCGCTGTACCGCCTCCCCTGCCTCGGGCAATGCATCCCAGCCGACGAGGTGTTGCCGCCATACAAGATCGCGCTCGGCTATCGACGCGGGAAGCACCGTCTGACGCCATGTGTAGCGCGGATCTGGCGACGCATGGGGTGTTCCCGGCTTGGCCAGCGCAGTCTCCGCATCGTGCTTTTCATCGCCATCGATCACGATGTCCCGCGTGAACCGCAGACGCAACGCATCGTGCCGACGTCGCAGCAGATCCACTGCCTGTTCCAAGGCGGCCAGATCGAGCGGCCCAGCCACTTGCAACAGCACGGACTGATTCCAATGCGATTCGCCATGGGGGTAGCGCAAGAAAAACCATTGCTGAATAGGCGTCAGCGGGAGGGATGTTGGCGCATCCCCTGCGTCCGCGTCATAGGCGTCCGCCACATCATCGACGTCATCGGCCGATGCCGTAGCGGATGCCGGAGTCCATTGCACCACTTGTTCCGCCACCGTTGGATAGTCGAAAATCTGGCGTGGTGTCAGGACCCATCCGGCCTCGCGGGCGCGGGCAATGATCTGCAAGCTCTGGATCGAATCCCCTCCCGCTTCGAAGAAGTTCTCCGTCACCCCCACATCCTCTCGTCCCAGCACCGCACGCCAGATCCCCAGCAACGTCTGCTCCTCATCGTTGCGCGCCTGCGTCCTCTCTCCACCAAACACCCCCTCCTGCACCAGCGGCAACGCACCGCGATCCAGCTTCCCGTTCGGCATCGACGGCAACTTCTCCAGCACCATCACACTCGTGGGCACCATGTACGACGGCAGCTTGCGTTGCAGCACCTCACGGATCACCCCACCATCCAAGCCCGCACGCACCTGCCCTTCTACAACACCTTGACTCTCGCCCTCTCCCTCACCCGCCACGTACGCCGCAAGACGCTGTTGCGCTCCCGTCCCCGTGACAATCACCGCCGCCTCTCGCACCCCCTCACAACTGCGCAACGCCGCCTCGATCTCTCCAAGCTCGATGCGCTGACCACGCAGCTTCACCTGCTGGTCCAGGCGACCCAGGAACCCCACGCACCCATCCGCCTGCATGCGACACAGGTCCCCGCTTCGGTATTGCCGCGCACCAGGCGCACCATACGGATCCGGCACGAAACGCTCCGCCGTTTGCGACGCATGACCCAGGTAACCCCGCGCCACCGTCGGCCCGCCAATGCACAACTCCCCCAACCCGCCAACTGGCGCGATATCACCAAACGCGTCCAGCACCCGCGCCGTGCGACCAGGATACGTAATCCCGATCGGCACCGTCGTCGCGCTCGCGTCCGATGCCTGCGTGCGCCGGTACAGCGCCGCAACCGTCGTCTCCGTCGGTCCGTACAAATTGTCCAGCGCGATATCACCCAACGCACCACCCTGCCACACCGCCAACGCGTCACCGGGCAACGCCTCTCCTCCCACCGTCACCTGCCGCAGCTTCAACAACTCCCGCGCCGGCGCATGGTGCTGCCATTGCTGCCACAGCGCCGTCGGAATCCGCGCGAACGTGACACCTCCCCCCCACCAGACGCGCGCTCAGACTGCGTAAATCCCACGGCTGCTCGCCGCGCATCTCGATCCTCGCACCACGCAACAGCGCCGGAACGATCTCGTGCAAGGCCACGTCGAAATTGATCGTCGACGAATGCAGCACCACATCCTCGGCCGTGATCTCATAGGTCGACAGGAAATCCTGCAAATGCACCCACAGCGCTTCATGCTCGACCGCCACACCCTTCGGTCTGCCCGTCGAGCCCGACGTGTACAGCACGTACGCCAGTTGCGACGGATGCAGCGCCGCAACCGGCGCCTCCATCACCTCCTCCCCCTCGCACGCCGAACCCACATCGATCAGCGTCACCTCATCGAACAGGCTCGCCACACCCCGCACGCTCGCCTCATCCCCCACCACCTGCGCAATGCCCGCGTCCTCGCGCATCATCACCAGACGCTCCAGCGGATAGCTCGGGTCCAGCGGCACGAACGCCCCGCCCGCGCGCCAAATCCCCAACATCCCCGCGATCAGCGCCGGGCCACGACCCACGCACAGTCCCACCCGCGTCTCCGCACACACGCCCGCCGCGCGCAGTCGCAACGCGATCCGGCCAGACCACGCCTCCAGCGCTCCGTACGTCAGCGAAGTCTCCAGCGGCACACCCCCATCCGCTCGCCTCCCAAAACCCGCGCCATTGCCACCCTCGCAACGTACCGCCACCGCTTCCGGTGTTCGCAACGCCTGCGCGCGCAACGCCGACACAACTGACTCATACGGATAGCAGTGCGGTTCCCGATATGACGATGACGCAACCGGCAGCGCACCAATACGTGCCTGCGGATCAGCGGTCATCGCCGTGAGCAACCCGCGATAATCCGCGGCGAAGCGTGCAATGGTCCCGGCATCGAACACGTCGGCAGCGTAATGGAACAACAGCGCGACGCCATCGCCCTGATCCACCGCATTGAGCACCAGATCGAAACGCGCGGTATCGGTACCGCCATCCTCGCCGCTTGCCGTCAGGCCGGACAGTTTCGCCACCGCCTCGCGACCGCCGCCCTGCTCCAGGTTGAACATCACCTGAAACAACGGTGCACGGCCTACTTCCCGCGACACGTTCAAAACGTCCAGTATCTGACCAAACGGCACATGCGCATGCGCCTGCGCTTCACCCAGGCGCCTATGTACCGCTTGCACCAAGGACTGTCCCGACATCGCGCCGTCGACTGCCGGATCGAGCACGATCGTATTGACGAAATACCCGATCACCGGATGCAAGGTCGGATCGTCGCGGCCCGCGAATGGCACCCCGATCGGCAAACGGGCCGGGGTATCGCCTGCGTCCGACCCGATGTCACGCAAAGCGCCGTATCGGTAAAGCGTTGCCGCATACGTCGACAGCAGCACGGTGAACAACGATGTGCGCTGCGCGCGGGCAAACGCACGCAGGCTGTCGAGCAAGGCACCGTCGACGGCGATACGCTCACGTCCGCCTTCCACGCCTCGATGCACGCCACGCGGTCGATCCAGCGGCAAGGCGATTGGCGCGCGGCGCGCGCATGGCGCCAGGCGCGTTTTCCAGAACTGCAGCGCATCGTCCGTGCGCGACGTATCCGTACCGTCTCCATCGGCACGCATCCACTCGTCACGCCACGCCGCGACGTCCGCGGCATGTATCGTCGTCGGCGGCAAATCGATCGTGGGATCGCCGCCCCGTATCGCGACGTCATAGGCTTGCGCCAATTCGCTCAACAGGATTTTCTGCGACCACCCATCAGAGACAATATGGTGCGTAACAATCACCATCCGATGCGTCTCCGGCGCCGAACGCAACAACGTCACCCGAAGCAACGGGCCACGCGTTAGATCGAACGGCGTTCGCGCGATAACGCGCAACCGCTCGCGAAGACGATCGCGGTCCGCATCGTCCTCGATCACCTGAAATTCAAACACGTTCGCAACGTCTTTTTCGGGCATCGGCCGGACGGATTGCCAGACCGCGCCATTCTCTTCGGTGAAAACGGTACGCAATGCGCCATGTCGTGCAACAACGGCCGAGAAGGCCTGGCGCATCGCCGTCGCATCCAGACGGCCCTCCAGACGCACTGCCTGAGACAGGTTGTACGCCGGGCTGGACGGGTCCAGGCGCCATAGGAACCATAAGCGCAACTGTGCGGGAGAAACGGGATAGCGGCGCCTGGACGCGCTGTCCCGAGCGGTCGTCCCCGCATCGGCATCACCGCGAGGATCGGTTTGCGCCGTGAACGACGTTGCATCTGTTGCCACGTCCGCGCTCCCGTCGTTCAGCGGCATCACCGGCAAGCGCGTCCAGTCGAGTTGTTGTGCATGCGCCTTGCGCCGGAATTGCTGCCGCTGCGTGGGCGACAGGGCAGCGTACTTGCGCGCAATGCTGTCGGCGCGCGGCAAAGCGATGGCGGCCGTTGCCTCGCGTGCGGCGGCGTCGACTGGCGGGGTGGTCACGGCAAGGACGTCTTTCGCACCTGTCGCGCCGCGCACTTCCTTGGCGAGGTCACCGCGCAGCGCGGTGTTTTCCGTATCGTGTGGCTTATGCGCCGTATCGTCGTGTGGGTCTATCGGCATGATGGCATCGGCGTGTTGTCCTCGAAGGACGATTGCGTCCTCCGAAGCAAGGGCTCCGGAGGATTTTTCATAAAACGTTGCGGTGACCGGCTAGTCCAGCGCATCGAACAAGTCATCGAACGCCTGCAGCGATGTATCCGGGGCAGGGCGTCCTCCATCGGACGCGACATTCGGCGCGGATCGCGCGTCCACCGGCGTGCGATGCACGGCCGCGGGGAGACCCGAATCGCCGCCGTGCGGACCGTCGAGATACGCGGCAAGCCGCGCCGGCGTCGGGTGCGAAAACAACATGGTCAGGGCGACCTGCGTTCCACACAACTGCGTCAACCGCGCGCAGACCCGCACGGCGGCCAGCGAATGACCGCCCAGCGCAAAGAAGTCATCGTCGGCCCCTACTCGCGTCACGCCAAGAACGGCACCAATCGTCTCCGCGATCAAGGCCGTCATGCCCGTCATCGGCATCACATCGCCGGTATCCGCCGCATCGGTACGTTGCTTCTGGGCAGCGATGCCGTCCCTGGCCAATTGCAGCAGCACTTTACGGTCAAGCTTGCCATTGGGTGTCCGCGGCAAGAACGTCACACGACAGGCGGCGGACGGGATCATATAGCGCGGCAGACGGGCCATCAACGGCGTGCGCCAGTCAACGTCAACGTCGGCATTGGCAGATGCGTCCCCTTCGCGAATCAGCAACGCCACCAGCCTCGCCTGCGCGTCGGCATCCGCGGCCACCGCATCCGACGTTCCCATCATGCCCTGCGTATGCGCCGCGACTGCAATGCCGTTCACGACGACAACAGCGGCATCGCGAACACCGGGAATGTCGCGCAATGCGGTCTCGATTTCCTCCAGTTCGATACGATAACCACGGAGCTTGATCTGCTGGTCGATACGGCCAAGGCATGCAAAACCCTGCACGATGTCCCCGGCCACGGTCTCGCTTTCTTCGACGCGCCCGAGATCACCTGACCGGTACATCCGCGCGCCAGGCGCACCGAATGGATCAGGCACGAACCGCTCGGCCGTCAGCCCCGGACGACCGAGATAGCCGCGTGCAAGATTGTCCCCGCCAATACACAATTCCCCGACGCCGCCGGACGCCGTGGCCTGCCCGCTGGCGTCGCACAGTCGCACCGTATTTCCTGGCAGTGCCGGACCAATTGCCACCGTGGCATCCTGAGCTGGACGTGTGTCACGCTGCCACGACCCGTCATCGCCGAACGGTGCAACCGGCGGCAGGGTTGCAGACGTCATGGCAGCCGCGACCAACATGCCACTGGAGTAAATCGTCGTTTCCGTGGGCCCGTAAAGATTCCACATCGTCACGCCACGCTGCCGCAAAGCCGCCGCGACATCGGCGGGAAGCGGTTCACCGGCACTAAGGCCCAGCAACCGCCCGCCGTTGCCAGCCCCTTCGCCGAGCGCGTGACGGCGCCAGCCCGCTTCAAGCAACAAGCGCCAACCGCTTGGCGTGGCCTGCATGATCGTCGCGCCGCTGGCATCGATGATCGCGCCCAATGCGGCACCGTCACCCAATACCGCGTCGTCCACGAGACCCACCGTTGCGCCCCGTAAAAGCGGCAGGCAGAACTCGGTGAGCGAGATATCGAATGATGCCGTCGTCGCCGACACGAAAAGATCGTCGTCCCGCTGGCCGATTGCGGCATCGACGCTCCTCAGCAACCTGTCCAACGCGCCATGCGGGACCGCTACCCCTTTGGGACGCCCCGTAGAGCCCGATGTAAAGATCACATAGGCCAACTGCTGCGCATCACACGGCGCGCTATCTTGCGTTACTTCTTCGGCTTGCGGGATGCGATCGGGGCACGGCGCCACATCGATGACGGCACGATGCGCGAGCAGGCCATCAAGCGCCGCGCGACCGGTTTCATCCACGATCACATGCGCGACGCCCGCTTCATCGAGCATCGCGGCAAGCCGTGCCGGCGGCAAGAGCGGGTCCATCGGCAGATAGACCCCGCCCGCGCGCCAGATCGCCAGCATGCTGGCGATCAATCCTGGCGTGCGGCGCATGCAGACAGCAACCGCGCCTTCCGGCGGCAGCCGATGCCGCGCGAGATCGCCATGCAGACGCCGCAGCCAGCGAGCCAGCCCGGCGTAGTCGAGCGCATCGCCATAAGCGTTGACGCCATCGTAGCCCGCCTGCATCCCATTCTCGGTTCCAATACGCGTCAACGAACGTACAGCGACCCGCGAAGGCATCTGCACCGCCAACGCCTCGACACGGGCGACGACCGATACCGCTCCCTCCACGCCGCCACCGAGCGTGTCGGCAACGATCGAAGGCGATGCGGCAGACCATGCCGACGCCGGCGATCGCGCCTGAGTCACGACATCGCTCGCGGGCGCATCGGCGGCATTCGACGACGGCTCGACGCTCAAGTCCCCGACATATCGGACCGCGCGGCGATGTGCGGCCACGGTGACGGCGCCAGGCGCAACACCGGAGGCCTCTCCCGGCGTCATGGCGCCCATGTCGCTATCGAAGACATCGCCATCAGGCGCGTCGCGGTCGTCCGTTACCGGCTCGGCGCCCAATCCAGCGAGTTGTATCAGCAACGTGACGTACTGCGCATGTAACTGCCGGATTTGCACCGAATCGAGACGCGCCGTCTGCCAGCTCCAATGCACGATCGCACCACGCTTTTCGCTATCGTCACGTGGATCACCGAGAGCGACAGGTTGCCCCGGTCGATCGTCCGCGGTGTCGATACGGGATGGCACGATGGTCAGGGTCAGCGGATAGTGCGTGCGCTCGACTGCGTCGACCGCATCAATGCGCAAAGCCGCGAGTGCGCTCTTGTCGGCATCGACGCCGAGACGTTCCCCGGCAGCGGCCGACGGCACCTGACGACGTGACACCGGGTAATTCTCGAAGACGACCAGACTGTCGAACAACGCATCGCCGCTACGGCCGGCCCATTGTTGCAGTTCGGTAAGCGGCGTGTGCGCTACGTCGCGCATCTGTAAGTTGTAGCGTTGCAAGCGCTGCAACCAGTCACGCAACGGCATGTCTCCCGGCGCATCGATCAACACGGGCAAGCTATTGATGAACAAGCCAATCATCCGGTCAGCGTCCGGCAACGTTGCCGGACGTCCGGATACCGTCACCCCGAACGCCACGCCGCGCTTCCCGCTCAGACGCGACAGGAGCACCGCCCATGCGCCTTGCATCACTGTATTCAACGTGACATGCGCGCGTTGCGCCGCTCGACGCAGCGCCGCATCAAGGGTCGAATCAAGATGCATCACGAGTTTGTCCGAGGCCATGCCCGCGACGACCTCGTTCGAGGCGCGCTTCGATGCGTTGATGCTGGCGTGAGCGACGGCGCCAACGCGCGGCGCGGCCAGACTGTTACACAGCGTGCCGGGATCGTCGACCTCGGCGAGACGCGCCAACCACCAATCGCGTGCCGTCGGCTGTCCGGACAACCACCGTACATAGCCACGATAGGAAGGCGCCGGTGCGACGCGAGGCAACGGCGTCTCCGGTTGTCCGCCTTGCCGTGCGGAGGACCGGCGCAGATGCGTCTGGTACGCATCAAAAACGTCGTTCAGCAGCTGCGCGCCACTCCATCCATCGGTCAGCACATGGTGATGGGTCCGCACGAGGTCGTGTCGCCCGTCGGGGCGGCGGAAAAGATGGACCCGCATCAACGGCGCACGTGTCACGTCGACGCCGGCGGCGAGATCCCGGGTTCGCCAGTTTCGCAATGCCGCATCGTAATCGGGACGGTCACGCCAGTCATGCACCTCGAACGGCAGCGTTGCTTCGCGCAGTACGATTTGCAGCGCGTCTCCACCATGGCCCCATTCGAATTGCGTGCGCAGCATGTCATGACGCGCGACGACGCTGCGCCACGCCTGATGCATCGCGGCCACATCCACCGCTCCCCCCAACGTCAGTTGAACCTGGTTGATGTAGACCCCGGCACCTTGCTGCAAAGTGCTGTGATACAGCATGCCTTGCTGCAATGGCGTGGCGGGATAGATATCGGCGATCTTGGAGATATCCACCACCTTGCGCGCACTTCCCCCCACCCCCACGGGCTGCGATAGTTGGCGCCGAACCGCGCGCCAGCCGTTCTGGTCTAGGCCGGAAAGCGGGAAGTCCGATGCGGTTGCACCAGGACGAGCGCGCAGGCAGTGGTCGATCAAGTCGTCGACTTGCCGAGCGAACGCCGCGACGATCTGATCCAACGCTTCGACCGATATCCGCGCCGGGTCATGGCGCCATCGCACCTGTAATTCATCCCCGCTCACCATCGCGTTCAGATCGAGCGCATGTTCGAGAAAAGCATGCTCGCTGGTGCTCTTGCCGGCCGCATCGCCGCTAA
Organism: Robbsia andropogonis; assembly: GCF_034047095.1. Classification (NCBI taxonomy): domain Bacteria; kingdom Pseudomonadati; phylum Pseudomonadota; class Betaproteobacteria; order Burkholderiales; family Burkholderiaceae; genus Robbsia; species Robbsia andropogonis. The sequence goes on from NZ_CP139166.1 coordinate 971,773, forward strand.
AGGCAAACCGCGCGTCATCCGACAGTGTTTGATCGAAGCGCCCGAGGTAGTTGAAGCTGATCGGTGGCGGCGACTGAACGGATGCCGACGCGCCACTCGCCGGCGTGCCACACTCATTCACCATCTGCAGCAAGCCCCAATGGAAACCCTTGTTCGGCACTGCCCGAAGCGTTTCCTTGACCGCGATCAGCGAAGTGGCGCCCGCGTCCGGATCGTCATCGACGTTGGCTCCGGCATTGGCGGCCTGTTCGTCGGCGGCAGGCGAGACTTTGAACACAAGCGGGAAACGTGTGGTGAACCAGCCGACGGTACGACTCAGATCCACGCCATCGATGAGGTCCTCGCGTCCATGTCCTTCGAGTTCGATCGGCACCTCGGCGACATGCGCCCATTGACCGATGGCCTGCACAAGCGCAGCCAACAGCAGTTCGTCGGGCCGTGTGCGATAGGCGCGCGGCACCTGTTGCAACAGGGCACGCGTGCGCGTGGCGTCCAGGCGCCATTCACGCACGACGCTGTCCCGCATCAAGCATGGCAAGCCCTTGCCGGCAGTGAAAAGATCGTGCGCGCGAACATTGCCCGCGGTGTCACCCGATGGCGCGGCGTGCGCGCCTTGATGGGATGCCCACCACGCGGCTTCACGTTGCACATCGTCCGCACATGCATGGTGATATAGCGCACCAACCCACTCGCGCCACGGTGTGGACGGCTCGGGCAACACGACCGGCTCATCTCGCTCGGCTTGCTCGTAGGCTTGCTGCAACTCGTCCAGCAATACACGCCATGACACGCCGTCAACCGCCAGATGGTGGATCGCCAACAACAAACGGGTTTCCGGCATCGCGGCCACTGGCACCGCATCGGCGGCATTGCCGGCAACGTCGAAATAGCCGATGCGCCAGATCGGCCCGCGTTGCAGGTCGAGGCTGGCTTGCACACGCTCTCCGGCCGCTGCCAGATCATCCCAATCGCGCAACGTCTGGCGACGGATCAGATCGTCTTCCCGAATGGCACGCGGGGCGACCCATTGCCGCCAACCGTCCGCATCACTACGCGTAAAGCGCAAACGCAGCGCATCGTGGCGCAGTCGTAGTGCCTCCACCGCGCGGGCCAGGGCACTGATGTCCAACACACCCTTGACGCGCAGCAGGACGGACTGATTCCAGTGCGCCTCGCCATGCGGATAGCGCAGGAAAAAGCGTTGCTGTATCGGCGTCAGCGGAAACGGCGACAGATCGTCGTTCAGTGACTGCAACGATGACTGCCGTGGGTGCTGACCGCGCGGGTCATGTGCAACCCCGCGCGGGAGTGTGGCGTCTTCATTGGTGCCACCGGTGTTTGCAGCGGGCGCCGTGGCATGCACGGCCGTCCAGCAGGTGACCTGTTGTGCCACGGTCGGCTGCTCGAAGATCTGTGTTGGTGTCAGGACCCATCCGGCCTCGCGGGCGCGGGCAATGATCTGCAAGCTCTGGATCGAATCCCCTCCCGCTTCGAAGAAGTTCTCCGTCACCCCCACATCCTCTCGTCCCAGCACCGCACGCCAGATCCCCAGCAACGTCTGCTCCTCATCGTTGCGCGCCTGCGTCCTCTCTCCACCAGACACCCCCTCCTGCACCAGCGGCAACGCACCGCGATCCAGCTTCCCGTTCGGCATCGACGGCAACTTCTCCAGCACCATCACACTCGTGGGCACCATGTACGACGGCAGCTTGCGTTGCAGCACCTCACGGATCACCCCACCATCCAAGCCCGCACGCACCTGCCCTTCTACAACACCTTGACTCTCGCCCTCTCCCTCACCCGCCACGTACGCCGCAAGACGCTGTTGCGCTCCCGTCCCCGTGACAATCACCGCCGCCTCTCGCACCCCCTCACAACTGCGCAACGCCGCCTCGATCTCTCCAAGCTCGATGCGCTGACCACGCAGCTTCACCTGCTGGTCCAGGCGACCCAGGAACCCCACGCACCCATCCGCCTGCATGCGACACAGGTCCCCGCTTCGGTATTGCCGCGCACCAGGCGCACCATACGGATCCGGCACGAAACGCTCCGCCGTTTGCGACGCATGACCCAGGTAACCCCGCGCCACCGTCGGCCCGCCAATGCACAACTCCCCCAACCCGCCAACTGGCGCGATATCACCAAACGCGTCCAGCACCCGCGCCGTGCGACCAGGATACGTAATCCCGATCGGCACCGTCGTCGCGCTCGCGTCCGATGCCTGCGTGCGCCGGTACAGCGCCGCAACCGTCGTCTCCGTCGGTCCGTACAAATTGTCCAGCGCGATATCACCCAACGCACCACCCTGCCACACCGCCAACGCGTCACCGGGCAACGCCTCTCCTCCCACCGTCACCTGCCGCAGCTTCAACAACTCCCGCGCCGGCGCATGGTGCTGCCATTGCTGCCACAGCGCCGTCGGAATCCGCGCGAACGTGACACCCCCCCCCACCAGACGCGCGCTCAGACTGCGTAAATCCCACGGCTGCTCGCCGCGCATCTCGATCCTCGCACCACGCAACAGCGCCGGAACGATCTCGTGCAAGGCCACGTCGAAATTGATCGTCGACGAATGCAGCACCACATCCTCGGCCGTGATCTCATAGGTCGACAGGAAATCCTGCAAATGCACCCACAGCGCTTCATGCTCGACCGCCACACCCTTCGGTCTGCCCGTCGAGCCCGACGTGTACAGCACGTACGCCAGTTGCGACGGATGCAGCGCCGCAACCGGCGCCTCCATCACCTCCTCCCCCTCGCACGCCGAACCCACATCGATCAGCGTCACCTCATCGAACAGGCTCGCCACACCCCGCACGCTCGCCTCATCCCCCACCACCTGCGCAATGCCCGCGTCCTCGCGCATCATCACCAGACGCTCCAGCGGATAGCTCGGGTCCAGCGGCACGAACGCCCCGCCCGCGCGCCAAATCCCCAACATCCCCGCGATCAGCGCCGGGCCACGACCCACGCACAGTCCCACCCGCGTCTCCGCGCACACGCCCGCCGCGCGCAGTCGCAACGCGATCCGGCCAGACCACGCCTCCAGCGCTCCGTACGTCAGCGAAGTCTCCAGCGGCACACCCCCATCCGCTCGCCTCCCAAAACCCGCGCCATTGCCACCCTCGCAACGTACCGCCACCGCTTCCGGTGTTCGCAACGCCTGCGCGCGCAACGCCGACACAACTGACTCATACGGATAGCAGTGCGGTTCCCGATATGACGATGACGCCCCCCCTTTCGTGCTTGGCAACACCGCGCGGTCGCCCGCCTCGTTCAGCGGCAGCAGATTGATGTCCGCGACGACAGGACGGGTGGCTCCCGCCAACGTGCTATGTGCGAGCCGCATCAGGACCGTGCGGTAATCGGTCGCCAGTTGCATCACGGTGTCGCGATCCAGACGCGCACCGTCCCATGACCATTCGAGCGCGATGCGGCCACGCCGCGGCATGACCGCCAGTGCAAGCGGATAGTGCGTGGCATCAACCGCATCGACATGTGTGATGGCCAACGGCCCATCGCTGTTGGCATCGCGACCCGCCTGGCCGCCGCGCGCGTCGGACACGGTGGCGTCAAGCGGATAGTTTTCGAAAACAAGCAGGGAATCGAACAATGCATCACCGCTGCGCCCCAGCCATTGCTGGACACGCGCGAGCGGCGTCGACGCCATGTCACTCATTGCGCTCAGGTGTTGCTGCAGCGCGCCCAGCCAGTCTCCCAATGGCGCGGATGGCGCAACGTCGAACAATACCGGCAGCGTGTTGATAAACAGGCCGACCATCCGATCCGCCCCGGGCAGATCCGACGGACGACCCGACAACGTCGTCCCGTACGCAACGCGTGTGCGATGCCCATACCGCGCCAACACGATCGCCCAGGCACCCTGCATGATCGTATTTAACGTGACCCGATAATCGCGCGCTGCCTGGGTCAAGCCATCCGACAGTCCCGGCGGCAGTTGCTCACGCGAGGTCGCAACGCCCGGCACGCGCGCCTGTGGCGCGGGCACGCTTGGGATCAGTGTGGCGGGCAACGCGTCCTCGCCGGTCGCCGCGATGTTCGATGCGCCAACGTCATGGTTTTCTCGATGCAAACCACCCAAGGCATGCCGTTCCCACCATTCACGCGTGGCGGGATCGTCAGACACGCGATTCACCCGCGTGAGATAAGTACGGTAACCGGGTACCGATGCAAACGTGCAAGCCACCCCGTCCAGTCTGGCTTGGTAGTCGCGCAGCACTTCGCCGAACAGCGTGGCCATGCTCCAGCCATCCAGCAGCACATGGTGATGGGTCCAGACGATATCGGTCACACCGCCGTCTTGTTCAAAAACCGCGATACGCATCAGCGGCACGGCGTCGAGTGCCATGCCTTTTTCGAGATCGCGGGCGCGCCATGCAGCCAAGGCCGTTGCGACATCGGCGTGATCACGTCCACGCCAGTCGTGGACGACGTAAGGCAGCGGGCCATGCCGCTGAACGACCTGCATCGGCGCGCCACCGTGTTGCCACAGGAAGCGGGTACGCAGCATTGGATGGCGGATCATCGCGGCAGCCCATGCCGCGTGAAACACCTCGGCATCAAAGCGGCCGCGCAACGTCAGGTGAAACTGATTCAGGTACGCGGCGTTTTCTCCACCCGCCACCGAATGGAACAAAAGGCCACTTTGCAACGGGCTCGCCGGATATACGTCGTCGACATGCTCCGGCACCAACCCCAACGCCCGCCAGGTGCGATGCACCGCACCTGCGGCATCCGCATTTCCATCCGCCGCCACGTTAGCGGAAGCGGTCACCGATAGCGCCGTATCCGGTTTCCCGGCATGCACGTCGGCGCTTTCCGAATGACGTGCCACATCATCGGACTCGGTGGATCGCGTCACGATGGCCGCGTTTATCGGTTGTGCGCGGGCGGACAACGCGGCAATCGTCGGCGCCTCGAACAGTTGGCGAGGCGTAATGACCCAGCCCGCCTCACGGGCTTGCGCGACAATTTGCAAACTCAAGATCGAATCGCCCCCCACGACAAAGAAATTGTCGTGTCGATCGATCTTCACTTGGCCCAGCACCTTGCGCCACACCGCGGTCAGCACGGCCTCCGCCGGCCCGACCTCGACGTCCAATCCAGCCGCCTGCGCCCCACGCTGCGATTCGTCGGCGTCGGCTGTCTTACCCTGGCCCTTCGCATCGGTGACGATTTCCGGCAACGGCAAGGCACGGCGATCGAGCTTGCCATTCGCCGTCAGTGGAAATTGGTCGATGATGACAAACGCCGACGGCACCATATGGGCGGGCAAACGCTCCGACAGCCAGCCATGCAACGCTTCACGATCATATCGCGGGACATGTGTACCGTCGTTGTCGCCGCCTCGTGTACCGGTGTTGCCATCGCGTGGTACAACATAGGCGATCAACCGCGCCGGATGCGCTTGCAATGCGCCTGCCGGCGCATGCGCCCTTTCACGCGCTGCGTCGCTTCCTTGCTTCGCCGCGCCATCCTTTGCACTACCTGGCGGGGTGCCATCGGCCGATGTGCGCCCCTCCGAGACGATGATCGCCGCTTCGCGCACCGACGGATGTGCCTGCAGCGCCGCCTGGATCTCCCCCAGTTCGATGCGGTAACCCCGAATCTTCACCTGATCGTCGTTGCGGCCCACATAGCACAGCAACAGACCCGCCGACTCGCTTGACCCCATCTCACCCCCCGCCGAGCGCGCATCGGCCCCTCCGCCTGGCTCACCCGCCTCGAATCGCTGCGCCCGTCCCAGATCGCCCGACCGATACGCCCGCGATCCCGGCGCGCCCGCTTCATTCGGCACGTAACGCAGCGCCGTCAGCGACGGTCGACCAATATAGCCGCGCGTCACGCCCGCTCCCCCAACCAATATCTCTCCCTGCCCACCCTCCGGCACGACGTTGCCCTCCGCATCGCACAGGCGCGCCTCCCAACCAGGCAACGCTTCACCGATCACACTGCGACCACTGCGCGCCGACGCGCGCAACAACGCGTCGTCCAGCACACGCCACGTCACATGCACCGTCGTCTCCGTGATCCCGTACATGTTCACCAGCAACGGCCGCACACCCCGCGCGCTCGCGCGCTGCGCCCACTCGACGATCGACCCCGCATCCAGACGCTCACCACCAAAAATCACCACTCGCAGACTGTCCAGCGTGTTCTCACGGTCTTCCCGCGTCAGTTGCGCGAAGGCCGACGGCGTCTGGTTCAGCACCGTCACCCCCTGACCGCGAAGCAAGGCATGCAAGGCCGACGGCTCACGCGCCGTCCAATGCGGCACCACCACCAGTCTCCCCCCATGCACCAGCGCACCAAAAATCTCCCATACCGAAAAATCAAACGCGTACGAGTGGAACAGTGTCCACACATCATTCTCGTCAAACGCAAAACCACCCGACGTCGCTTCGAACAGCGACGACACATTCCCATGCGTTACCCCCACACCCTTCGGCTCACCCGTCGATCCCGACGTGTAGATCACGTAGGCCAATTGCGCAGGATGTACCGGCGCGTCGATCCTTTCTTGCACGGCACCGGACGTGCCCTCCGCAAGTAACGCATCGATATCCAGCAGTTGCTCACACGGCACGCCCCCCCCCGAGCCGATAAATACGTCAACGCTGGCCTGGTCCGTCAATACACAATGCAGCCCGGCATCGGCGGCGATATAGGCAATGCGGGACGCTGGATAGGCAGGGTCCAGAGGGACATACACGCCACCCGCCCGCAACACACCAAGCAACGTCGCGATCAACGCGGCACCGCGTTGCATGGCAACGCCGACGCGCGTTTCCACTGTCACGCCCCGCGCGCGAAGGGCGCGCGCAATGGCGGCGGATGCCAGCGCGAGATCGCGGTAGCGCCAATCGCTTTGCGCATGCGTGCCGTCCGCCGGCAACGTCACCGCAAGCGCGTCCGGCCGGGTCATCATCTGTGCAACGATCCGGGCGACGAAATCGTTGTTATTTTCAAGATGATGTCGATGCCCACTCGCGCCATCCGAGGCCCTCGCCGATGTCATGGCGAGAGACGTCAACCGTTCATCGGCGCCGCCGCCAAATTGCCAATGCGCCAGCGGGAGATCCTCCGGCATGCCATGGTTGGCGTCGGCCCCCGCCCACTGCGTCAACAGCCCCACCAGCGCGTCGGCCATCGCGGCAACGGTCGCTTCGTCGAAGACGTCGCGTGCGAATGTCCAATCGATAGACACTTCGCCGTCAGCGATGTGCTTCGCCGCGTTCGACGCGGTCACGTCCGGCATCGATGTCCGCGTATCCGCGGACATCGATGCATCCGGTCCATTCGATGCCCCACCTGGCACGGAATGCATGTCGCCGAACTGCACCATCAGGTCGAACTGCGCCTCGCCACTGTCGACGGGCGAGACGCATGCCCGCAGCCCCTCACCAAAAGCGGTATCCTCCGCAAAACGTTGCTGCTGATTCACCAGTACTTGAAACAGCGGCGTACATGTCAGGTCGCGCGCAGGACAAAGCGCCCGCACCACTTTCGCAAACGGCAATGCCTGATGTGCATGCGCATCGAGTACGCGGTCCTTGACCTGCGCCAGAAGGCCCCGCAGTGTCATATTGGCGCGCATCCGCGCACGCAACGCCACGGTATTGACAAAAAACCCGACGATGTCAGCCGCCTTTTCCGCATCGCGTCCGGCGAGCGGCACACCAATCCGCAGATCCCGCTGGCCGGTATAGCGATACAACAGCAAATCAACCGCAGCGAGCATTGCCACGAACGGCGTCACACCGCAGCGTTGCGCGAGACGTCGCACGGCACGTACTGCATCCGGGGGAACGCGCCGTTGCAGGCGACCACCAGGCCGCCCCGCGGTATCGGCCGCCCGTGCGTGATGCTGCCGGTCATAAGGCAACGCCATTGGCGCATCGAGTGAATGAACGCCGTCCGCGGCCTCATACGCCGACGTCAGGGCGTCGCGCCAATAGGCCAGTTGCGCCTCGTCGTGCGCCGCCACGTCGAGGCGATGTTGAATATGGTCCCGATAAGCGGCGATCGCCACCTTCGCCGCCGAGCGTGTCACTGCCGTTGCGCTCGGCTGGCCTTGCCCATGCCTTGCCTCGGCCACGCCGGCCAAGTGCCGATATATCCGTGCGAGATCGCGCATCAGCAAACCGACGGACCAGTCGTCACCGATGATGTGATGCATCGACAGATGCAGCAGATGCGCATCGGGGGCCGTGCAAATCAGCGTGGCGCGCACCGGGGGCTCCGCCAGCAGATCAAATGGCTTGCGGGCACATTCACGCAAATATGTTTGCACTCGCGCCGGCACCGATGCCGATGCCGATGCCGACACATCATGCGACGTCGGCGAAACGGATTCGCCAACATGTGCAGTGTCGGACATGTCCACCTTCGAGAGCGTCAACCGCGCATCAGCGTCCACGTATTGGACTGGCACGCCCCCGTGTTCTCCACCTTGCATCGAAAAACGCATCCGCAGCGCCGGATGGTGTAGCGGCAACTGCGCCAGCGCCTGCGCGAGCGCGGTGGTATCGAGCGTGCCCGTCAGTTGAATCGCACCGTTGATGTTGTATGCCGATGCCTGCGGGTCCAATCGCCACAAGAACCATAGCTGCGTTTGCGATGGCGACAAAGGCATCGCTTTCCCGTCTTCATCGTCAAGCGCGAACGGATCGGCGGCGCTTGCCTGCCAGATGTCATCGCCATCGGCCGCCGCGGGGGTCGTATCCTCCATCGTTTCTTTGTTGGACACCATGGACGATGCGCGCGTATCGTCACCATGGTTGACAGGCTTGTCGCCGTCCTCCGATACGTCAGGAAGCGGCTGCCCGAACATCGCGGCACGCACCACAACGGTAAATGCCGCCAAGGTCGGCCGATCGAACACACTGCGCAACGGCGGTGCCTTGCCGAACGTCTCACGCACGGCGGTAAGCATCCTGACCGCCAGCAGCGAATGGCCGCCCAACGCAAAAAAATCGTCATCCACGCCAACGCGTGACACCTGCAATTGTGTCTGCCAGATATGGGCAATGGCCGCTTCGATGGGATCGCGCGGCGCACGGTAGGTATCGATGTTATCGCTTTGTATCATCGTCGACTGCGTTTGCTGGCTATGTGGATTCGCTCTTTCGTTCACATGGGCTTTCGCCCGCTCCTCGCCCGGCTGTGGCAATGCCCGCCGGTCGAGTTTGCCGTTGGTGGTCAATGGGAACCGATCCAGCTTCACGAATGCCGAGGGCACCATATGCACTGGTAGACGTTCGCGAAGCGACTGGCGCAATGCCGCCGCATCGACACCACTATCGCATCCGTCAACCGGAATCCAGTACGCGAGCAACCGCGTCTCGCGTGTCGCCGCGCCATCCTTTGCACTACCTGGCGGGGTGCCATCGGCCGATGTGCGCCCCTCCGAGACGATGATCGCCGCTTCGCGCACCGACGGATGTGCCTGCAGCGCCGCCTGGATCTCCCCCAGTTCGATGCGGTAACCCCGAATCTTCACCTGATCGTCGTTGCGGCCCACATAGCACAGCAACAGACCCGCCGACTCGCTTGACCCCATCTCACCCCCCGCCGAGCGCGCATCGGCCCCTCCGCCTGGCTCACCCGCCTCGAATCGCTGCGCCCGTCCCAGATCGCCCGACCGATACGCCCGCGATCCCGGCGCGCCCGCTTCATTCGGCACGTAACGCAGCGCCGTCAGCGACGGTCGACCAATATAGCCGCGCGTCACGCCCGCTCCCCCAACCAATATCTCTCCCTGCCCACCCTCCGGCACGACGTTGCCCTCCGCATCGCACAGGCGCGCCTCCCAACCAGGCAACGCTTCACCGATCACACTGCGACCACTGCGCGCCGACGCGCGCAACAACGCGTCGTCCAGCACACGCCACGTCACATGCACCGTCGTCTCCGTGATCCCGTACATGTTCACCAGCAACGGCCGCACACCCCGCGCGCTCGCGCGCTGCGCCCACTCGACGATCGACCCCGCATCCAGACGCTCACCACCAAAAATCACCACTCGCAGACTGTCCAGCGTGTTCTCACGGTCTTCCCGCGTCAGTTGCGCGAAGGCCGACGGCGTCTGGTTCAGCACCGTCACCCCCTGACCGCGAAGCAAGGCATGCAAGGCCGACGGCTCACGCGCCGTCCAATGCGGCACCACCACCAGTCTCCCCCCATGCACCAGCGCACCAAAAATCTCCCATACCGAAAAATCAAACGCGTACGAGTGGAACAGTGTCCACACATCATTCTCGTCAAACGCAAAACCACCCGACGTCGCTTCGAACAGCGACGACACATTCCCATGCGTTACCCCCACACCCTTCGGCTCACCCGTCGATCCCGACGTGTAGATCACGTAGGCCAATTGCGCAGGATGTACCGGCGCGTCGATCGACATCGCATCGTCGCCGTCGATTGCCTGTACATCAGCGGATGAATCGCCAGGGCTCTTAAACGTCACATCAACGACAATGCGTGGAACGTCAGGCAACAGCGCCGAAAAACGTTCGACCAAGGCCGGATCGACAATCAACGCATCAAGGGCGGCGTCACGGCCGATATACGCCAGGCGTGCATCGGGATTCTCGGGATCGAGCGGCACATACACCGCACCGGCGCGCAACACGCCCAGCAGCGACGGCACGAGGTGGATATCACGCGGGAGCGCGACACCGATGCGAGGCTCCGTCCCTGCCTTGCTCTGCACAAGCGCCATAAGGCAGCGACGCGCGATCCGCGCCGATACGTGCATCAAGGCGGCGTAATCGAGATCCGTTGTCTCCCGCGACGCGGCCTGCTTGCCATGATCGTCTTGCATGGCCTCGATGCCACGCGGTGCGACGTCAAGGGCATTGCCGCGTCCTGGTCCGTCGGATGACGCACTGAACGCCGTGATCGCGACACACTCAGCCCTTGCCACGGCCTGTGCCGCGATACGCGACATCACCGACTGGAAGGCGACGGGCGTCGAAGTGGAAGGCAGGCAGTCCGACAGCGATCCTGATGCCGCAACCGGCGACAATGCACGTTGCGTAGCAGTCGCGCTTGCCAAGACGTCGCGCACGCACACCTTGTGAGAGGACGCATCCTGGCCCGCGCGTTCGATCACGGATGCCACGAGTTGATCCAACATCCCATCGAATGCGCCAGCCATACGTCGAATCACCGTCCCATCACACGTCTGAGGTTGCCAACGCCAGGAAACGCGCAACGCCGCGCCGGGGCCGGCACGATCGGTAACGCCGTCGTTTCCTATTAGATGCGCGGGAGCGACCACGATCGTCAGTGGCAGATGCGTACGGTCGCGCGCTTCAATCGCGCGCACCCGCGGACCATCCGGAACCCTTGCCGCATCGCCTCGCAACCGGGCGTCCAACGGATAGTTTTCCACCACCAGCGTGCTGTCGAACAGTGGTGCGGTCGGCGCACCAGCCCACTGCTGCAGATGCTGCAACGGCGTGTGCGCAACCTCATGCAGGGACACGCTCGCGGATTGCAGATCGCGCAACCACTGTATCAATGGCCGTGTCCGTTCCACATCGATCCATACCGGCAGCGTGTTGATAAACAGTCCGATCGTCCGATCACTTTCCGGCAATGCCTCGGGACGCCCGGACAACGTGACGCCGAAAACCGCCTGCGTCCTGCCGGCATATTGCGTCAACACCAACGCCCATGCGGCTTGCAGCAACGTGGACAACGTCACTTGGGCACGAGACGCGGCGTGCATAATCCGTTGGTGACGCACCGTGTTGATGTCGTGGCATACGCTTGCCTCGCTGACATCGGCTGGCTTGATCGAGCGCCCCAAGGGCAACGCAGCGATATCAGCAACCATGGCGGGTGCATCGCGAGCCGCCAGGCGTGCTTGCCAGAAAGCATGGCCATCAGGCTGCGCGCCACGCCAAGCGACATAGTCCGCGTAACTGCTGGCAGCAGGCACGTAGTCCAGCGAATTGCCGGCAACCTTTGCTTGATACGCTTCAAGCACTTCGGCGATCAACTGCGCCGTGCTCCACCCATCGGTCAAGACATGATGGTGGGTCCACAGCAGATCCGCCGCGCCATCGGGACGCTGGAACAGCGCCACGCGAAATAGCGGCGCATGGCGCGTATCGATTCCGCGCGCCAGATCGGCATCGCGAGCCGCCACGTAATGCGCCTCATAATCCGTCCGCTCCCGGTAGTCATGAACCGTCCATGGCACCGCCACATCAGAAGCGACGACTTGCCACGCGTCACTGTCGCTCGGCCAGTCAAACGCGGTACGCAAGACCGGATGACGATCCAGCACACATTGCCAGGCCTCTCGCATCAAATCCGCCGCGACCCCATCCAGCGTCAGACGCAACTGCCCGAGATAAACGCCCTGTGCCGCGTCACGCATCGCGTGGAACAGCAGCCCCTGTTGCATCGGCGTAGCCGGATATCGCATGGACGTCGCTGGGGTTGCGTGCTTCGCTGGCTGTGGCGCGCCAACCCGATGTCCCGTCACCGTCGCGTCGGCTGGCGCGCTTTCCTGCGGCGCCGGTGCGTGCGGGGTAACGTTCACGTTGTTTCCGGACACCACTGTCGTGGTCGTCGCGGACGTCGCTGTCCCCGCGGCCCCCGTCGGCGTATCGATCCGCTGCGCCACTTGCGCGGCACCCGCGACCGTCGGATGCGCGAACATCTGCTTCGGTGTCAGTTTCCAACCCACACGTCGCCACTTCGCGATGATCTGCAAACTCAGGATCGAGTCGCCGCCTATCTCGAAAAAGTTGTCCTCCATGTCGATATCATCGCGCCGCAACACTTGTCGCCAGATCGCAAGCAATGTCGACGCGGGATCGTTCTGGTTCGTATCCACTTTCTGCATCGCCGCGACCGATGTCTGCCCGGAGGGACCGCCCGCAGTCGGACTGTTCTCACGCGCGACGGCCCCGTGTACCTGGGCCATCGCGCGTGGCAGTGGCTTGGGATCGGGTAGCGCGGCGCGGTCGATCTTGCCATTCGGCGTCACCGGAAGCACGGGCAATACTTGCAGCGTCGATGGGACCATGTAGTCGGGCAAGCGCGACGCGAGCAGCGCGCGCATGGCATCGATGTCCAGGTCCGCCGGACCGGCTAGATACCCATGCAATTGCGGCGGCGCATCGCCATCGGCCCGGGCGATCACAACCGCGTCCCGGACATGATGCAATCCGCGCAGTTGCGCGGCGACTTCCTCCAATTCCACCCGATAACCGCGAACCTTGACCTGGTCGTCGATACGTCCGAGGAACAGGAAGGCCCCATCCGCCAATCGACGAACGCGGTCGCCAGTGCGATACAAGCGCAAGCCATCAGCCTGGGCTTGCATCGCATCACGAGCGCGGCTGGTCTCGTTCGCGGCCTCGCCCTGGATCAGCGAACCTGGCACGAAACGGGCCGCGCTAAGCGATGGTTGGTGCAGATAGCCGTCCGCGACACTGGCGCCACCGATGCAAAGCTCGCCCGTCTGTTCACCGTCGAGCAGCGTGCCATCATCGCCGATCAGGCACGCGACAACGCCGGGTAACGGACGGCCCAGCGGAACGGTCACGCCGGGAAAGGTCTTTGTAGATAGCGCCGATCGATCCGCTCGCGTCTGTTGCATCGATTCCATGGACAGGCCCGCGTCGGGTCCCGCCGCGTCATCGATGGCATGCGTGACCAATGCCGGATCGACCTCGTGGGTCAGCACCCCAACGGTGCTCTCGGTAGGACCGTAATGATTGATGACGCGACAAGCTGGACGCAAAGCGAGGATGCGCGCAACCAGTTGCCAGGCGCAGGGCTCGCCCCCTAGCACGACACACTGCCTCGGCAGCACATCCGCGGGGTTGGCCGCCTGCAGCAAGCCATTCAAATGACCGGGAACGATCTTGATCAAATCAATGCGGGCCGCGCGCATGTACGCGGCGAACTCATCGGCATCGGCAGCGAGATCGGCGCTCACGACATGCAGCGTCCAACCATGCCATAGCGCGCCGAACAGCACGGTATGTCCCAGGTCCGCGGCCGGTGTAGAGATCCACGCGGCGCTGCCTATCGATGATGCCGGCAGCCGCGTGGCCACGCCGTCGAGGTAGGCATGCAGCGCCCGGTGCGATATCGACACACCCTTCGGCCGCCCGGTGGAACCGGACGTATAAATGACATACGCTGGCCAGGGCGCCAAGATATGACTATCATCCACGCGATCGACCGTCCCATCGAGACCGTCCGCCACGCCGGAACCCGCGGCGTACCGATCTGAAGGCCCGGTATCAGCGATGCCCGCCGCCACGACCACCATATTGTCCGGCAACCAGTCAGGACGTTGTGCGCCGCGCGTGATGCATGCGCGCGCGCCACTGTCTGATGCCTGGTATTGCAAACGCACCGGGGGCATGGCCGGATCAAACGGCACGTAGCACGCGCGCAAACGCCAGACCGCCAGTACCGATGCGACAAAGTCGGCGCTACGAGGCAACGCGAGCGCCACGCGTGCACCGGGCGTCACGCCTGCATCCCTCAGGCGCGCCGTGATTCGCGCAACCTGTCGCCCGAGCGCACGCCAATCCAGACGCGTGGTGCCGTCGACGATGGCGATTGCGTCCGGCCGATCGCGCAGATGCGCGGCAACACGGCCCAGGATGGAGGCCGCCATCGCCGCTTCGCCGTGCCCCGGGCGATCGGTCAATCCGTTCACATCGTGTGACGGCGACAAAAGTTTCGACGGGTTCGGGTTTTGCATGATCGATATTCCAAAAATAAGCGTTGCTACGGCGACTTACAGCGCGTCCAGCACCGTCTCCGGCGCGCGGCTTACCCGCGTCAATAGCGTCTGATAGTCTGCTGCGAATCGCGCCATCCGCGCGGCGCTGTAGAGCGTGGGGGCATAGGCGAACACCGCTTCGATGGCCGGCTGGCCCCCGGCATCAGTTGGCACCAGGTCCAGCGCAATCGCGAAACGCGCATCACTGGCATCGGCGTTCGATACCTTTCCGGTCAACGGCGCCCCCGTCCCGTCCATGCGTTCACCCAGCACCAGTGTGCGCGGCAGCGCATCGTGCAGCACCAACTTGATCTGCGTGAACGGATTCGCCAGCGGATGATCGGGCGGCATTGCGATGTCGGCGGCACGCCCATGCGACATGTTGTTCATGCCAGATGCCGCCGCAACACCAGCCGCGCCGTTCGCGCGATGGGTATCATCACCCGCGCGATCGGCACGATCGCTATCCAATGCCCTGGCGTCCTTGCGGGACGCCAGGGCATCACGACGCACATCGGCCACGACGCGATCGAACGGCACGGCGCCATGTGCCTGTGCCTGAAGGCTGTCGTGATGCACACTGCGCAGCAAGGTCGTGAACGGCTGCGCACCGTCGACTGTCGATCGAACGACAAGCGTATTGACGAAGAAGCCGATCGCTGTTTCCAACCGCGGATCGTCACGACCCGCCACCGGTACCGCGATGGTCAGATCACGATGACCGGCATCGCGATACAACAACGCATCGAGCGCCGCGAGGCAAACGGAAAAACGGGTCACGGCCTGCTTCCGGGCCAGATCATCTATCGCCCGCGTCAGCGCCGATGGCATCGCGAGCGTCAGGCGCGCCGCACCGAATAGGGCATCCGTGGCAACGTCGGCGCGGCTGTCTCCAGCGAGACCGTCCGAGGTTGCCTTGTCACATGAAGGGGAATGCACCGGTGCCGATATGTGATCGCCGTTGCCGGGTATATCCGGCGCCAACGGCCATACCGCGGGCACTGCTTGCAGGCGCCGACGCCAATAGTCGCGTTGCCGATCGTACTCGGCGCGTCCGGCCCCGCCAACCTGGGCCCGTTGCATCACGGCATAGTCGGGATAGCTGATGGGAAGCGGCGCCAGAGCCGCGTACATTGCAGGCGCACGCACCGCCTGCGCCCATTCGCGCAGCATCAAATCGATCGACCACCCATCCGTGACGATATGGTGTAGCACAAATTGCACAACGTGCCGCGTCGCGCCCAGCACATGATGGATGACACGCAACAATGGACCGGCATTCAGATCGAACGGTACACGCGCCGCATCGCGCAATGTCCCAGCAAGCGTCTCCGATACGCCAACCACCTCTCGCCAATCCCACGCTTGCGCCACGGCGTGCGGCGGCAGGATCTGCTGCAGCGGACAATCGTCCTCGTCCGTCACGAAACGGGTACGCAGGGCATCGTGCCGACGTATCACCGCTTCCACGGCGTCCTGTAATCCAGCAGTGGAAACGGCGCCGTCGATCGTCACGGTGGCGCTGACGTTATACGCGGAA
Organism: Robbsia andropogonis; assembly: GCF_034047095.1. Lineage (NCBI taxonomy): Bacteria > Pseudomonadati > Pseudomonadota > Betaproteobacteria > Burkholderiales > Burkholderiaceae > Robbsia > Robbsia andropogonis. The sequence continues at coordinate 988,104 of NZ_CP139166.1, forward strand.
CTGTCCGGATCCATCTGCCATAACACCCACAATCGCTGCTGTTGCAACGAGAGAGGCGCCGTCTGCAGAGGCGGGGATGTCGCATCGTGTGATGACACCATCGCGCCGTGCCCCACCGCGGCGTGCGGCGTTTCAGGCGACACCGCTTGTCTCGCATCATGCTCGTTCGCTATTCCCTTTGTCGTTTCGATGTCCTCCACCGACCACGCATGGTCCAACGCCGCAGCAAGATCACGTAGTACAGGGTAGCGAAACAACATCCCGACCGGCACGGGCCGCTCCGTCACGGCACGCAGTCGCGCGGCGACGCGGGTCGCCAGCAAGGACCGGCCACCCATTGCAAAGAAATCACTGTCGGGTCGTAAAGCGGGTACCTCGCGCGCGTGCCGATTCTCGACCGTTGCTTGATCGTCGCGCGCGACGGCCGCGTCGACGGCGAGCGCATCTCCCTCATTGTCGCGTCCCAGGACGTCATGCCACACATCGGCAATAAGACGGGCCGTGGCGGACCATCCAGTTTCGCGTTCGCGCGGAGGCGGTGCTCCGGTGGACGACGCTCGTGCAACCGTCGTCGCACCAGTCGACGTCTGAGACGTGTCGGACGACGATGACGTGGCTGGCGGCGACCCACGCCGGTCGTAGACCGCGTAGGGCACCAAAGTGCCGTCGCGCCAGGCGGCATAACAAGCGCCACGCTGTAACTTGCCGCTCGAGGTGCGAGGCAAATCACCAGGTTCAAGCAGCAGTACGACATCGCTACGATATTGGTACGCTTCGCCGAGTGCGGCCGCGATGTCGCCTACGAGCGTGTCGATCGCGGCATGGCGCGCCTTGCCTCTAGGCACCTCGGCGGCAATGCCGATACCCTCGCTCGATTCCTCAAGGCCCGCATCGGACGCCTCCGGCATCGGCACGGGAAACACGGAGATACGGCCGCGCCTCAGACCCGGTACCCTGTCCGCCAGCAACGCCTCCAGATCCTGGGGATACACATTTTCACCACGCACGATCAAGATGTCCTTGCGCCGTCCGCATAGGAACACCTGACCGGCATCGACAAACCCGAGGTCGCCAGTACGCAACCAGCGCGCATCTGGTGCAAATGCCGGGCGGACAAAGGCCGCATCGGAGGCGGCCGGATTACGCCAATAGCCTTGCGCGATGCTCGGCCCGCTGCACCAGATTTCCCCCACTTCACCGTCCGGCACACGCTGCCCGTCATCGCCGACAATGGCCATCTCGTGATACGGGACGACGCTGCCGCAACCGACGATCGTCTTCGCCGCGCTGCCGCCCTCGCCCTGGGCAACACTCCCGTTTACCGACACCCCACGCGCAGGTGTCTCGCGCAACGCTTGCACGCTAAACCAGGCGGGCGATGCGCCGGTGCCTGCCACACCACCGCTGACGATCAACGTTGCCTCGGCCAGGCCGTAGCAGGGATAGAGCGATGTCGATGCAAAACCGTACGGCGCGAAATGCGTGGCGAAACCGTCCATCGTCGACTGTCTGATCGGCTCCGAACCACAAAACGCAAGACGCCAGCCGCGCAGATCGGGACCATCGATGCGCGAATCACCGCCGCCATCGATCGCGCGGTGTCGCATCCGGTCGATACACAATCGAAATGCGAAATCCGGGCCACCACTGACCGTGGCACGCTCCGCGGCAATGCCGCGCAGCCAACGCGACGGCCGTTCGAGAAAATGCGCGGGGGATATCAATGTCACCGGGAATCCATGCAGGATCGGCAACAGCAAACCGCCAATCAGTCCCATATCGTGATAAAGCGGCAGCCAGGAGAACATCCGATCCGCCTCGGTACACTGCCACGCATACGCGAGGGCGGCCACGTTCGCCAACAGGTTGGCGTGGCTGACCATCACACCCTTCGGCGATGCCGTCGAACCGGAGGTGTATTGCAAAAAGCAGATCGCATCGGGCATGGCATGCGTCGCAAGCGTGCCGGTCGACGGATTCACACTCGGGCCCGAGGAAGTGGCGTGGAGTGTGCCAGACGGTAATACCTCGAGTGCGACCGTCGCGAGCATTGCCAGATCGTCCCCTAACGGCGTGGCGTCCAGCAGCCCCGCACCCGAGAAAACGCTGTCACGAGAACCCTCGGTCGCATCTTGCGTGGCGTGCGCGGGAAGCATCACAATACGCGCATCGCAGTCCGCGACGATGCGGCGAAGCCGTTGCACATGCGCGCTCATGCGCATGTCCCGCCCCTCCGGCGGATAGGCCGGCACGGCGATCATGCGCGCATACTGGCAGGCGAAGAACGCTACCGCATAGCGGATGCCGCTCGGGAGCATCAGTACAACCCGTGCCCCCGGTTCAGCATGCCGCATGAGGAGCCGCGCGAGTTGGCGTGCCTCTCGTACCAACGCCGCATAGGTCAGCGTATGGACGACGCCCTCGTGGTCACCGTCCGCCAGGTAACGCAACGCCACGCGATGCGGATGGCGTGCCGCCTGCCCGTGCAGCGCCGTCAGCGCGTCCCGAATCGGGCCGATCTCTTGCGCGCCGGTCATCCCGCTGTCGGTTGCCGGCGGCTCGTCGCGGGTGGCCAGCGGCGGCACATTACCATACGCCGTATGTGGTGTAGCGCGGGCATCATCCTGCCCATCCTGTCGCATCTCTGCTTGTGATCCGCTGTCGAGATCGATCGTCGTCATCCATGTCTCCTCGATGCATTCGCGTGCATGCACGCCGCCCCCGCCAAGCACCTCATCGGTGACATGCGCATGGCGCAATCACTAAAAGGTCGTGGTGCGAGAACATGCCTTTGCATGTCACGCTTATCTCCGCTACCTGCTTAGTAGACCTATACAGTACTTTCTTGCGCATCCGGCGTACCGGATGGTTATTTCGCGTCAGTAAGCGAAGCTGATGGGTGGGCCGCCCGCCGGATGCGGCAGCGTGCCCATCCTGACGCCGTAAATCGTGCCCAGCATGTCCGCTTCCACCAGATCGACGGCCGGGCCTTTCGCGAGCAACGCACCACTTTTCAAGGCAATCAGATCATCACAGAAGCGCACCGCCATATTGATGTCGTGCAAAACCACGATTACGCCCAGGCCATTGCGTGTACTCAACGTCCGGACCAAATCCAGTACCTCGATCTGATGCCCGATATCAAGGGCGGAGATGGGCTCGTCCAGCAACAGGCAGTCGCTATCTTGCGCCACCAGCATGGCGATCCAGGCGCGTTGCCGTTCGCCGCCCGACAGCAGATCGACCTGACGATTGGCGTAGTCGTGCAGATCGGTCAATGTCAGTGCTTCGTCGACCTTCTCCCGATCCTGCTGCGTAAACCGTCCCAGCGCGCCATGCCAGGGATAGCGGCCCAGCGACACCAGTTCACGCACCGTCATCCCGTTCGCTGATGGCTGCTGCTGCGGCAGATAAGCCAGGCGACGCGCCAGTGCCCGGCTGGACCACTGCGACAGAGCACGGCCATCGAAACATACTTCGCCGGCACTCGGCGCATACTGGCGCGCCAGCAGTTTCAGCAGCGTCGATTTTCCCGATCCGTTGTGACCGATCAATCCACAAACACGCCCCTTTGGCACGGACAGGGTCAACGGCTGCAGTAACGTCCTATCCCGCACTCGAAACGTCGCCTCGGTCAACGTGAAAAGGGGCGCCGTCACGGACGACGCCACATCACGTGACAGCTGCGCCGCGGGTATCTCGATATCGATCTTATGCTGTGACAATGGCATTTCGGCATTCGCCTGCAAAAAAAGAGGGGAGTTCAATCGGCAACAACGGCCGCGACCGATGCGCGCCCCGTGGTATCCGCATTCGTGGCGGCAGCGCCCGAGACCAGTGCCTCGCCGTCACCGTGCTCGATCAACTGCCCGTATTCCAGTTTCAGGTAACGGTCTGCAAGCGGAAAGTACCGATCATCATGCGTAATCACCAACACTGCTTTTCCGCGTGCCCGCAACGCCGGTAGCAGTTGCCGATAGAACACGTCCTTGAACAGCGGGTCCTGGTCGGCCGCCCACTCATCGAAAACATAGAATGGTCGATCTTCGAGATACGCCACCAGCAACGCCAACCGTTTGCGTTGACCCTGTGAAAGATTCAATGTCGAAAACACCCCGTCGCGCACGTTGACCTTGTGATCCAGTTGCAGTTCGGAAAGCAATCGACTCACCTCATCATCCACCTTGCCCGCTGTCGCATCGAGACCCAGCAGATTGTCGAACAGGAAGAAGTCGCTGAACACCACGGAAAACAACTGACGATACGCTTCACGATGCTGCTCATCGATCACCTTCCCATCCACGACGATCCGTCCGTCCTCTGGCGCATAGAGTCCAACGAGCATCTTGGCGAGCGTTGTCTTGCCGCTGCCATTTCCGCCAATCAGATACACGATTTCGCCCGGCTTGAACGTCGCGTTTATCGGCCCCAAGGAGAATGTCCCGTTCTCTTTCTCCCGGAAATACCGGTGCGCAACGCCTTCCAGCACGATTTCGCCGAAGGATCCTGACACGCTATGGCTGACCGATGACGCAGAGCCGACAGGGACGTGACGCATGTGCGTCCGGTCCGTTTCCGGCGCCCCATCGTTGCCTGCATGCGTATCTGCACCAGGTTCCGGCAGCAGTTCGCCGTTGACCTGCTCGATGCGCTCGAGGGCCACCCGAGCGGCGCTGATCATCGGCATGGCCGATAGCACCGCCTCGATCGGCATGATCATATAGACAAACACGATCGCATAACCGGACATCACGTGAGCACTCGCGCCCAGATGTTGACCAAACACAAAGAGCGTCAGACCGATAAACGCGAACAAGATACAATTGCCCCAACTGTTCGCGGCCGCATACAGGACATAGCCGCGGGTGCGTTGTACCCTAACCGCCTCGACATTGGTCGCAAGCGTATCGTCGATAAACGCACGGCGGCGTGCACGATGCAACTTCAACTCCTTCGCGCCATCGAACAACGACCGGAAGTGCCTTACAAGATCGTCCTCCCGCTTACGCGAGGCGCGCAGATGAAACAAGGCTTTCGTATGCGCGATCCGATACCCCAGGGTACCAAGCACGATCGTCACCACCGCCACCGCAAAGATGCCCCACGACAGATAGGCGAGATACGCCAGGCAGCCGACGACCAATGCGCCCTGCGTGGCAAGCGCGGGCATGCCAATAAAAAAGCTGACGATCGTATCCAGATCCTGCGTCAGTACCGCCAGCGATTTTGCCGCGCCCTGGCGTTCGAGCGAGGCAAACGCCGCCTCGCCAATACGGCGGATCGTTCGCATCCGCAGCGACGCCTTCACCTGCTGCCCGAGACGCATGAACAAGGTTTGCGCCAAGGTCCGCGTTACCAGCACGATCAGGCCGACCACCAGAAACGACATGCCAAGATGCGAGAGCGACGACGCGTCCGCGGCCAGCGCCTGATTGATCAGCGCAAGCAAGCCAGCATTCCCGAGTCCGCCAATCAGGCTACACAGTAACGCCAACAACAACATTCCCCGGGACTGGCGGACCAGTTGCAACAAAATCGACATGGTGCTCCTTGCTAGGGCGGGCAGCGACGGCAGCGTCGCTTTGACCCGCCGTCATTTTTGCATCAAATTGCGATGCCAGCCTTCATGATTCACGGTTTTCTTATCACCCGCGGTGTGCGCAGTCACCGCGGCAGGCGCGCCATGTCCGTTATCGGCCCCGGCTGTCGACGCCTCGCCAGCGCCGGCGCGGCGAGCCGGTGCATTCGGTTTACCGCCCTCACGCGCTCCTTTGCGCCTGGATTGCTCAATGCGCGACAGGAAGGGACAACGGTCCGCAGACGGCGAATTGGCATCGGGCAGGAAATACTGCCGCCACTCGAGATTGCCGGGATCACCATAGAAACCCAGGTCCGGATGCGCGGTAACGTCGTCCCATGTTTCCAGACGTTTGCGGACCTGCTGCCTTGCCTCACGACCGATGACCTTGTTCGTGATGGTATCGACGAAAACGGCACGTGGCTGGAACAATAGCACCATGCCAGGTCCCAGGTTCCGGCTATGTCGCAGACGGAACGACGGACATGCACAGACAACGAACATCTGCAAGCCGGCATAGCCGAATTCCCATGCTTCGTCGGATGGCGGCGGCTGGTACGGCGCGTCCGGATCCTCGTCGACGTCATGCAAATGCTGCAATGTGCGCCAGAACAGATCATGGTAGCTCTCATGCGGCAACGGCAGCGCGTCGGGTTCGAAGAAAATGGCGATATTGAATTTGCGAAAACGAGGCATCGCGGATAGCGCCGCAAACGTACGCATCGTCTTCACCATCGTCTCATAACGCTTGCCTCGAACGAACCCGTAGAACATCTCGCCGCGTTTCTCCGCCATCGTGCCGAAGAAACAGGGATACGCCGGGTCCATCACCTGGTCGCGCAGCGTCTGATAGGACGACGAGAGCCATGCGGGAGGATCCGTCTCGGTGCCCATCCGCTCGCCGTCGATCAGGCGGCTAGTCCATTGTTGCGGGTCGATCGTATCAATCGGCAAGCGCCCTGCCAGATCATCGAGGAGGCTGGCAAATGGCTTCGGATTGGTGTCCATGCCATTCACCCGATGGCCCGGGCCGTCGACCGCGGCGACGCCGGCGGCTGTGTGCGCCCGTCACCGGGCGATACCACGTCCGGCGCGTCGAGCTCCGCGACCAGTGCCGCCACCCAATCGTCGGGAATGATCGGTTGGTGATACGTGCATTCCGCGGACGTGACGGTGGAACCATGCAGTCGGCCGTCCGGGATCAACACCTTGTCACCAGGATGCATTGCCAACTGCATGCCCAGATTGCCCCAAAACAGCATATCTCCCGATTCGATCGTCACCAGCCGATGGTCATTGTGGACATGCGTCGTCGAACACATCTCCAGCGGCTCGACGAACGTTTCACGATCGATCCCAGGACATTCGACCTCGATACGCTCACTGATGCGGTGCGCGAATGCAACATAACGCGGGATCGCCGACAGCCAGCGAAGTTGCTCACCAAGGTCCCAGCGACCGCGCTCGGACAGATGTTCACGAGCGTGAAAGCCCGATACGATCTGGTCAAAGGCCGCATCGCCGTAACGATCTTCACATCGTCGCAGCGTGCGGCTGAAACGGGTGTCGAGATCAGACCGTGCCTGCAAGAACGCCTGGTCGACGGTCCCGGCGCGGCCCGCTGGCACGAGATGCGGACAGGCTCGTTGCAATGCCGCACCGAACGCAAGCCATTCGGCCTCCGCGGCGAAGGCGGCCCCCGTCAACGCAAAGGCCCGATCCGGGCGACGGGCAAGAGCGTATAGCAGGTTGGTCTTTGCAAGGCTGGTGGGCAGATAGAACTGCCAGTAGGCGTGCGGCTTGCCAGTAACGTCGACGGCTTGCGCAACCCGCTCCGCGACCGCACCGATCGACAACGGATCGGCATCCGCCGTCAAGCCGTGCAGCCTGGGCCACTCGCTTGCCAAAAGCATATCGAAAAAACCGCTTCCCGCTGCCCGGGACAATGCCCGACGCTGTGACTGCGCCAGCGCCCAGCGCTGAATCATGATGAAGCGTAATCCCTCCTGCAAGTAGTCATGCCGAAGCAGGCGAGCGAAGGTCTTATCCCAAAAATCACGTTCTTCGTCGACGATCCGCGACAATGCCTCCGTGGCCAGCAACACGGAATCGGTTGATCTGTTCTGTGCGCCATTCACGGGCCCTGAGCGCAGATAAGAGAATGCGTAAGACTCGAGGAACGGTGCGATGCGCGCACCCAAGCTACGATTGCGTTCGTCGTAAAAAGCCGTAAAGGTCTCCCACGCGGCAGCGTCGGCCGCGCGGGGTGGGCGCATTACATCCAACTCGTAGATCGACAGCAGCGTGCGATGGGAAGCAAGCGAAGGCAGGCGACTGACATTGTCGTGCCTTACCGGCTTGCGGAATTTCAGAAATTCGAAATCCTCGGGTCGCAAGGCCCGACGGTGAAAATCGTCCGCCAACACCAGTTCGTCCACCGTCGCGCTGCGGAAAGGTGGTGCGGCGGCAAACGTCCGAATCAATTCAAGATAGTCATCGCTGCTCCCCTCGTACGTTGCAAAGTTAAACAAAGACGAGGAGGCACCGCCCACATCGACATTGACTTTATCGTGCGAAGAAAGATTACCTATCTCTTCCATTTCGTTGTCCTATATTTATTCATTGTTACCGCCTAAATAAATGACTGATCAATCTTTACGCGCCAGACGCCCCGCTCATAGCGACTACGACACGGCGTTTGCCACTAAACGGCGCCCGCCCATGCGAGGCGAGAAGATTGTCCAGCACCAGCAAATCGCCTTCACGCCACGTAAACGACAACATTGTTTCCTGATATACCGCTCGGATCTCGTCAAGAATGGCGTCGTCGATCGGGGTGCCGTCGCCAAAGCAGGTGTTTCGCGGCAACCTGTCCGGCTCGACCGCCTCCAACAGCGCTTCCCGGAGCGGCACAGGCAGGTTTGTCAAATGAAACAAATGTGCTTGATTGAACCAGACGGGCGCGTGCGTTACCGGATGCCGCCAGACCGCCTGGCAGATTTGGCGGGTACGTAGTGCTTCACCGTCGTCAAGCCATTCGTAATCGATACGATTCGCGGTGCAGTAGGCTGCCACCACGTCACGATCGGATGTCCCGAATACCTGCTCCCACGGCACGTCGAGCCCGTTACCATAATTACGCAGATACATCACGCCTTCTCGTTCGAAACGGTCAAGCACAGTCTGCGGCAGACGCGCACGCAGTCGGGTGTAAACAGTCCTGCTGTCTGCGATTGGGGTCGCGCCGCCTTCCGTTGCCGGGATATCGCAATAGAACCAGATGCGCTTCGGCCATTGCAATGTGTACGACTGCTCATTGTGCTGGTCGATCCATTGCGTCGCCGGATATTCGGTCGATGAATAAACCCGCCCCTCAACCTGGCTGCGAGGCGTTGAACCAAACGTGTAGTCTTGCAGGGCATCGCCAAACGCGCTGGCGAATGCATCGAGCCCGCTGACCTGTAACGGTGCAAATCCTCGCAGCAAAACCGCGCCATCACGCAGCAGTGCCTGTGGGAGATGCGTACGCAACGCGTCGAGGCAGCATGCCAGAGGCACCTGTTCCGATACGTCCGGTGACCAGATCGCCATAGTCGTGCCGTTTGCCTGCATCCGGGTTTCGACGACTCGCACACCGTCCGTGTGAAACACGTCACGGATCACATCATCGGTCAGCCTGTCCATGCCACTCTCCCTGTCACGCCTCACGATTGTCCGGTGCACCATGCATCGATCATGAAAATTCCCATGCGCACCGCGGCGGTTCTCCACGCGTGCACTATCCATTGCTGCGTCCGCGCAATCATCAGCATGGATGCGCCGCGCATCCTTCCAGCTCCAGCGCGATGGCGACCATGACATCTTCCGCCGCGGATTCGACAAAAAAATGACCGCCGTCAAAACGCCGTATGCCAAATCGTCCGGTTGTGCCGCACGACCAGGATCGCACTGCTTCATCATTGCCGGTGGCAGGATCATCACGTCCAACAAACACCGTCAAAGGACAATCGAGTGGCGCCAGCCGGGCGGCGTCGTGAGGTGTCGCGTCATACTCACCATCCGTCGTGCTGCTTTCATGCATGCCGCATGATGCACGCCACCGTGCCCGAAACCAGGCGGGATGAACGCCACAGAGATGAAAGTCCGCACGCAGCACAGGCATCAGCATATCGATAAATGCGGGATCATCGAGCAATGCTGGCGGCGTTCCGCCGCGCGTGCGCAGACGACTCACCATCTCGGACGCCGACGCCACCAGCCAGCCATCCTCTTCCTCCCGTAACGCCGGCCAGACGGTTCCCGATGCACCAAACCAGACTGCCTGACGCCCACGTCTCTGCCGCAGTCGCTGTAACCACTCGAAGCCGATCAACGCACCCATGCTGTGACCAAATACGGCAACGGGAGCGTCCGATTCAGCAACGTCCGCCAACGTGTGATCGAGATGATCGAGCACCGCCGGCCACGTCTCGAGTGGCGTGAATGCCCGCATCGCACCGCGCCCCGGCAGCGTTACCGCTCGAACCGTTACCCACGAAGGCAGCCGTGCCGCCCAGCTTCGGAACAGTGCACCGTTTCCGCCGGCATGCGCAAAGCAGACCAACGTCAACGTCATTGTCGCGACACGGTCGAGTCAGGCGCCGCTTGCTCGGCCATAGCCTTCCGCAAGCTCAGCGGCCGCATATCAGTCCACACCTCATCGATCCACTGGAGACATTCAGCCTTGTCGCCAGCCTTTCCAGCCGCACGCCAACCTGCCGGCATCGCCTTGTAATCCGGCCAGATGGAGTACTGCTCTTCATCGTTTATTACGACCTGGAACCGCGTATTGTCATCACCCCAACTCATTGCACACCCCCTTGAACACGATGAGCCATTGCCTGCACCTTTATGAGATAAGTACGCTTTTTGTTCACCGCCGACACGTTTATTCCACCCGACATAGCCGCGCAAGCAGCGCCGTATCGCTGTGACGCATAATGAGAATCATTTTCGTTACCAACGCACAATACCGGTAGGTCAACTTTGCTGTCAAGTGAAGTTGCACACATCAACGTCGCCTCGGGCCACGCGATCTCGCAGGTGCGGAATGCAGAAACACATCTATCTGACAAAGATATTTCACCTTGCACATCAGTCGCGCCATACGATGGCGAATGTGTAACTTTAAATAGTCCTATACCGATACGTCCGCTTCAGAGGTAAACGCGATGCAGCCCATATACGTCGGGATATCGGAGAACCAGCAATAGCGCAGATCGCATGCGCCAGCCAGTTGATGCGTCGCTTGCACAACGCGACGCGACGCTCGCCCGTCGGCAAGATCGAGCGTCAATCCTTGCAGTCCTCCCGTAATACCTACGCCAAGGGTTTTCAGCAGCGCTTCCTTTGCTGTCCAACATTGAAAGAAGCGCTCGCGTTGCCACGCGGCAGACTTCGCCGGCGAGCACAGCACGGAACGCTCTTGCTGCGTGCACACGAGGTCGACCAATGATCGCCAGTCCAACGCCGGATCACACCATTCGACATCAATACCAACCTGCCGTGCGTCCGACATCGCAATCAGGGCATATCCCCCCGAATGCGACACGTTGAAAGAGAGCCTGTTCTCACTATCACATAGTGCAAGTCGACCATGCATGCCAACGTGCAGTCGGACGTCACCCGCCTTGATCCCGAGGCGACTGCCAAGCAAGGCGCGCAACGTGCCCCGTGCAACGACGAAGCGTGTACGATCCACGGCCTGATGATAGGCCGCCGCCCGCGCGCGTTCAGACGCGGTAAGCATGCCGTCGTCTAATGCGGCGTCCGGCGGCGGCATTGCGACGCACCATATCGTCACATCCGCTGGCCACCGCCCGGCGGCATCCAATTGCATGGCATGCTCAATCATCCTGCATTCCTTCACCTACCCTCATTGTTGCGGCCCAAAGAAGGCATGAACGAAGGATAAAACATCGAGTGGCGTAACGCAAATAAATGAGAATCATTTGCATAAGTCGATTTTACCTCGCGTATAAGCGCTGTGCTCAGAACCAAGCGTCATTCCCGGTATTTGAGATAACCTGGGTAGCTGGTCGCAACATCGGTTCCGCCCCTCGATGGCGGCATTTTTTTTGTACAGGAAACGCATGGCCACTGAATCTCCCACCGCTATCTTCCTGGCGCTTGGCGCGAATGCGCTGATCGCCCTCAGCAAGTTCGCGGCAGCCGCGTTCACCGGGTCTGGTGCAATGCTAGCGGAAGCGATCCATTCCTTGGCGGACTGTGCCAATCAGTTACTGCTGTTGGTCGGGATGCGCCATGCGAAGGAACCATCGTCCGAGCTTCACCCGCTTGGCAACGGCCGAGTCAGCTACTTCTATTCGATGATCGTGGCGCTGATGCTGTTTTTCATCGGCGGGGTATTCTCCGCCTATGAAGGGGTACATCGGCTCGCGCATCACGAGCCCCTCTCCTACCCCTATGTCGCAATCGCCGTGTTGCTGGTGTCCCTAGTCCTCGAAGGGATATCGCTAAGCGGGGCGTTAAAGCAGATCCGCAGGCGAAATCCGACGAAATCGATATGGCGCTGGTTTCGTGAGACGCGGCAGTCGGAATTACTGGTGGTGACGGGGGAGGACACCGCAGCCTTGCTAGGTCTTGCTATCGCGTTTATCGCCATTGTCGCGTCCACGCTCACGGGAAACCCGGTCTACGACGCATGGGCTTCCATCGGCGTCGGCCTGGTATTGATGCTGGTTGCCGGACTCGTGCTGCGTGAAGTGCAGTCGATGATCATCGGCGAGTCCGCGGCACCGGAGACGCGGCGTGAAATACAGGCGTTCTTGACAGCACGACCGGAGATCCGCAACCTCATCAGTCTTATTACATTGCAATGGGGCCAACACATCATCGTTGCGGTGCAAGCCGAGATGATTGATTATCCAAGCGGTCGTGCGCAGGTCGACGCGATCAACCTGATTGAAACAGCACTACAACAGCGTTTTCCGGCTGCGCGCTGGGTGTTCTTCGAACCTGACGTGGCATCGGCGGCAGATCAGCATGCTGCCATGCCCACACGATCGCCATAGCACGGTTCAGCGGATGGCCATATCGAAATAACAGTGCGGCATACGCGACCTTTCAATCCCGCGACGCGTGTCAAAGAAGCAAACACCCGAGCAAACCTGCGCCAATCGCCGGGAGTTCATGCACCAAGCAACCACTTAGACGCCATTGGTCGCCTCCGTCTTTGAGATCTGTTTATAGTTTGGCGTGCCATCCGGCGAATCGGGGCCTTGCTTCACATGATTGCGCGCGCCACACATCGGGCAGCGGAAGAGCAGCCCTTGGCCCTCGTTATGAATATCGACATCGGACAGCCGCCAGTCCGCGCCGCAGGATTGATTAATACAAGTAAACATGATCGATATGATAAGCAGTCAGAAGACTGCATCATATAGTAATCGATCGCAAGGTTTTCTTAAAACGTGTCCAACACAATGCGCCGGGCCCTCTGCCCGTTTTGAATAGCAGCCTGAATGGCGTCTGAAAAGACGGCTGGCATCGTGCCAAATAGAAAGGAGACAGCACTGTTGATGCATCAAGTCTGAGACTGCGCAAGCCCGTTGCCATTGTAGGAGCCAGACTGGTCGGCGCCGGTTGGGCTATTCGACAAGACCGTTCGTGACGGTCTGGGCTGGCGGTGGTCTTTCATGGGACCTTTCGAGACAATCGACTTGAATACACCCGGCGGAGTAGCGTGTTACGCGTGACGCCCCGGTTCCCGGCGGCGAACGTGCTCGCCGGAAGGGCGAGTACGAGAATACCGGTACAGCACAAGACCGCGCCTAACGCATAGGTGCCGTTATTGAGATTGCCGGTCAGTTCGCGCATGACGTTCACGATCATCGAACCGGCAATGCCAGAAAGACTGCCGAAGGAATTGATCATCGCGATCCCTGCGGCGGCGGCGGTACCGGTGAGCAAACTGCCGGGATAGGTCCACACCACCGGCGTCAAACCAAGAATACCTGCCGCGGCCACACTGAGAAAAAAGATCGCCAGCGGTAAATTGTCCTGGAACGCCGCGCTGAGCATCAGACCGGCCGCACCCGTGAAGGCGGGGATGGCGGCATGCCATCGGCGCTCCCCCGTCTTGCTCGAATGCCAGGTATTGAACAACATGGACGCCGCCGCGGCCACGAACGGGATCGCCGTCAGCAAGCCGATCGACCGTGTATCCGTTACACCACCCACATGAATGATGGACGGCAACCAGAACGACAGACCGTAGAAGCCGGTTGCGTAACTGAAAACAATGCCGGCAACCATCCAGACGCGATAGTCACGCACCGCGGCACCAAAGTGCACAATCTTCGTCACGCGCTCGGCGACCAAATTTGCCTCCAGGCGCGACTTCTCCTCCGGCGTCAGCCACCTGGCTTTCGAGATATGATCCGAAAGTCCGAAATACACCACAAAAGCCAGCACGATCGGCGGCGTTCCCTCGATCGCCAGCATCCACTGCCACCCGTTGTAACCAAACCATCCTTGCGTTTGATACATCAGCCACCCTGACAGTGGACCGCCAAACACAAGGCTCAAGGGCAAGGCAAGCAACAGACCGGAGGTGACCTTGGTTTGTCGATTTGAAGGAAACCAGTAGTTGATATACAGCAACATTCCGGGATAGAAGCCTGCCTCACAGCACCCTAGCAGGAATCGCATGACATAGAACATCGTCGCGTTGCCGATGCCAAAAACGTGCGCGAGCTCGGCGGTAAACAGCGTACCAACGGAAACAACACCCCAACTGAACATGATCCGGGCGATCCATAACCTTGCCCCCACGCGATGCATGACGATATTGCTGGGAATCTCGAGTGCGATGTAGCCAACGAAAAACACGCTTGCACCCAATGCGAACGCGGCATCGCTTATTTGAAGGCCGCCGAGCATCTGCAATTTGGCAAAACCGATGTTCACCCGATCCAAAAACGAAATCGCGTGGCATAGGAAGAGAATCGGTGCAATCCGCCAGAGCACCTTCCTATATAGCTTGTCGTCCACATCGGCATCGACGGGCGGACGTTCATCACCACCCGGTTCATTGCTTATCATCCGTCCTCTCCCTGCCGCGCTTTGGCGATTCAAGGCTATTTTAAATTGTTTCTCTTGCAAATCCTGCACGTCAGTCACCGTATTTCGGGACAGTCAAACCCCGGTTCTCGGCATCGCTCAAAAGAGCGTCGTAGCCATGCTTCGAGAATTGCGGGTGGCACGCCACGCCGATATTGAACGGGCTTTGCGCAAAACCATGCCCCAGTATCGCTGGTCATACTGAGTGGCCTGAGTTCGTCCAGCATTTCCTCGCCCTGGTTCTTCTTTAACGAGAACGAGCGTATCGCAAGCCTGCGAACGCCGCGCACACCTGTCGTACGCCATAAAATCATTTTTTTCAGTGACTTAGCAATAACCGCCATGATGTTCAAGGGTATTTTCCAGGATCGGATCAGGCACATTCGTGTAGCGCCGCCTCCCGGTCATGCCCTTGCCTCTGTCCCCATGAGATGAATCATGACCGGGATCGCCTTCCTGCTGGCGAGGACCGCTTCTTGCTGCACCTGTTACGACCTTCGTCGTGAAGCAAGACTGGAGAAAACATATGAATACCCGTTTGACTGGTAAAAAAGTGCTGTTGATCACCTCAAACGCTGGCGTCGAACGCGATGAACTACTGGAGCCGTTGAAAGCGCTGGCCGCGGACGGCGGCACGATCATCCACGCATCGATCGATGGCGGAGCAGTGCAGACGGTCCTGCATGATACGGAAAAGGACGCCGTCGTCCAGTCCACCGTCAAACTCGCCAACGTTTCCGCAAAAGATTTCGACGTACTGGTCGTGCCAGGCGGTACAGTCAATGCGGACCAGCTTCGCGTGAACGAAGCCGCGCAACATTTGGTACAGGCCTTCGTCAAGGCATCGAAACCCATTGCCGCGATATGCCATGGCCCATGGGTGCTCGTCGATGCAGGCGTCGTGAAGGGGAAGACACTGACGTCCTATCAGAGCGTCAAGACCGATCTGTTGAATGCGGGTGCGCTAGACTGGGTGGATAAAAACGTCATGCGGTGTCCTGCAAACGGCTGGACATTGATTACGTCACGGAATCCCCATGACCTGGATGCATTCTCTGGCGCGATTGCTGAGGAACTCGCCGCCTAATGGAAAAACGAGATGGCATGTCCCGCGAGTTCACATCGCCGGACATGCCTGCATGACTATCGTTGCACGCCCATCAGCCGATATCCCACACCGGTTTCCGTGACCAGGTGCGCGGGCTGCGCTGGTTCACGCTCGAGCTTTTGCCGGAGGTTGCCCATATACACTCGCAGGTACTGCGTGTCCTGCTGGTGTGCGGGCCCCCACACATCCGTCAATAACTGACGGTGTGTCATGACGCGACCGGCATTGCGGATCAGACAAGACAGGAGCCGGAATTCGACCGGCGTAAGACGTACATGCTCATCGCCAAGCATGACGGTGCGCGCGTCCAGATCGACTTTGACATCACCAAACCGAATCTCCGATGAACTTCCCTCGCCAATAACGTGGCCGCGATTGGTTCGCCACAACAACGCATGAATGCGCGCAATCAGCTCGCCTGTCCCAAAAGGCTTTGTAAGGTAATCATCGGCCCCTGCTTCGAAACCCGCGACTTTTTCCGCTTCATGACTGCGCGCGGACAAGATGATCAGCGGCATATCGCTCCATGCACGCACCTTGCGGATAACCTCCAGGCCATCCATATCCGGCAAGCCAAGGTCGATGATCAAAAGATCCGGCTTGCGTGTCTGGGCCGCGACAATCCCTTCCTTGCCGGTGACTGCTTCGTACACGGTGATACCCCGATTTTCCAACTCGGTCCGAACGAAACGCCGAATCTGCTTTTCATCCTCTATCAGTACTACCGACACGGCCAGCTTACTCATGCTCTCCATCCCCTCGTTTCGCATCTGCGGCGATCAAACGTCCGGAGCATTCCTCATCACGCATGTCGTCCTCCCCCATTTCCTCGATAGCCGGCGGCTGCACGTCCGCCGGCAATGTCAGCGAGAAGCTTGCGCCGATGCGTTCGCCCGTAGCACTTATCCGGTTGCGTGCCTGCATCTGGCCTCCGTGTGCTTCGACGATCGCGCGGCAGATTGCCAGTCCTAATCCGACCCCGCGCGTTGCCGACTCCTTGACGCCTCGCGTGAATTTATCAAATATCTTGCCCTCGGTGCCAGGCACGAGACCCGGACCGATATCGTTCACCGCCACCTTGACGAAGCGGCGCGCACCATCATGCACCACCGTCCCGACGATACCAATCGTCGTACCCGGCGTTGCGTACTTGCAGACATTCTCAAAAAGGTTGACGAACACACGCTCCATCAGCACCGCATCGAGTCGAATCATCGGCACATCGGGCGCGATGGTCACCGTCACGGGACGACCATCCAATATTCTGCGGCACAACGCAAGCGCCGCGCCCACCGCTTCCTCCAACATCAGCCATTGCAAATCCAGCTTTACGCCCCCTTGCAACCTGGCCATATCCAAAAGATTACTGACCAGGCTGACCATGTGCTGCGCTTCGCCGTGAATCGTATTCGCCAGATCGATCCCCTGGTCATTGCGGGATGACGTCGATTCGCGAAGCTGTGCCGCCAACGTGGCGGCCAAACCAAGGATCGCCGTCAACGGTGTGCGAAGATCATGAGAAATGGTCGCCAACAAGGAATTCCGCAGTCGCTCCGATTCCATGGATACCAGGGCGTCCTGCGCGATCTCCACGTAGTGCACGCGCTCCAATGCCAGCGCTATCTGAGAGGCAAACGTTTCCAGCAACCGGTTCTGTTCGGGAGAAGCCCATTGCGTGTTCCGGTTACTGACCAACGCCATTACACCGCGCGTGCGCATCGGCGCCTTTAGCGGCAAATAGTAGGCCGTGCTGGCGGGCAGTGTATTCGTGCCGGCGCCGGCAGGCTGCTGCCGATCGTATACCCATTGCGCGACATCGATCGCAAGCGATTCCTCCGGTAATGCCGTCATCGGGTCCGGATGATCGATTTTTTGCCGGACCTGGTCTTCACTATCAGGAAGGAGGACCGCCACACGCGCGCCGAATACCTCGTGGGTATGACGCGTCGCAATCTCGATAATCTGGCCTTCCGTCAGCGCCGCCCCCAGTTCCTTGACCATCGCATACATCGCCGCCGTGCGGCGCTCTCGCGCGGACGCGGCACGCGCCTGTCGGCGCAGACTCGACGTCAAATGACTGATCGTCAAAGAAGTCGTCAGCATCACGACAAAGGTCAGTAAATACTGTGTATCGGCGATTGCAAAAGAAAAGCGCGGATCGACACAAAAGAAATCAAACAGGAAGACGCTGAGGAAGGACAAATAGGCGCCCGGCCCCCGACCTAGCTTTACTGCCGCAAAGACAACGCCGAGCAAATACAGCATCACCAGATTGGACAAGTTTGCCTGCGATAGCGACAAAGTCACGACGGCCGTGATCGCTGCCGCGATGATCGTCGCAATCACGTAGGCCGACAATGGCGAGCGGGGGTCTCCTGACGACTCGCCACGTCGCAGCAATGGTCGCCTCGCGCGCTTATCCGCATGCCGAACGTCGGATGAGGGTGCGATCAACGTCAGCTCGACCTGTGGGGCGGCCTGCGCGAGGCAGGCGGCGAAAGGCGGTTGCAATAACGCGCGCAAGCGGCCGCGAGATGATTTACCCACCAACACTTTTGAGACATTGCGCATCAATGCGTAAGCAGCCAATGATTCAGCCGCATTAGCACCATCAAGCACAACCGTTTCGGCACCCAACTCACCTGCCAGCTTCAGCGCCTCGAAAGTCGGCTTGCGCTCGACGTCGGCAAGCCGATGCAAGCGCGGTGTGTCGACGTACACCGCCAGCCAATCGGCCTTGAGGCTGCTTGCCAGTCTCGATGCGGTTCGTACCATGGCAGCACTGTCCGGACCAGGACCCACGCACACGATCAATCGTTCTCGCGCCCGCCATAACCGTTCAATAGATTGGTCGGCGCGGTACTCGCGCATTTGCGCGTCCACACGGTCAGCCGTCCGGCGCAATGCCAATTCCCGCAACGCAATGAGATTGCCTTTTCGAAAGAAGTTCTCGATGGCTCGCTCGGCCTGCGCCGGCATGTAGACCTTGCCGTCGCGCAAGCGCTCCAACAACTCCTCGGGTGGCAAGTCCACCAGCGTCACTTCGTCCGCCAGATCGAAGATCCTGTCCGGCACGGTTTCCCAGACACGTATCCCGGTGATCTGGCCAACGATATCGTTCAATGTTTCCAGGTGCTGGACATTGACAGTCGTGTAGACGTCAATTCCCGCATCCAGCAATTCCTGAACGTCCTGCCAACGTTTCGCATGGCGCGCGCCGGCGACATTGGAATGTGCCAACTCATCGATCAGGATCAGGGCTGGGCGTCGCGCGAGGGCAGCATCCAGGTCGAATTCCGCGAGGCGCCGACCCCGCTGTTCGAAGTACGCCGCCGGCAAGACCTCCAATCCGGACAATAAGGCAATGGTCTCGCGTCTTCCGTGCGTCTCGACGACACCGGCCACGACGTCGAGCCCTTCATCGGCCAGACGATGCGCCGCCTGAAGCATGGCGTAGGTCTTTCCAACGCCGGCCGAAGCCCCAAAAAAAATCTTCAGTTTGCCACGCTGCTGTCGGGCTTCGTCGCGTTGGATGCGACTCAACAATTCGTCTGGATCAGGCCTTTCTGTCACGATGCGGATTGCGAGATGGATGGCGCCTGGGCCGGATTGGGCGCCGCATTGCTAGGATCAGCGTGACTGCCCGGCAATGCATCGTCCAGGGCCAGGTTCAAAAGCAGCACATTGACCCGGGGTTCGCCGAACACGCCCCACTGCCGATCGACGGTATATTGCTTGATTTTCGCACGAATTGCATCCACGGGAACGCCTCGTGCCCTGGCAACGCGATCGGCCTGATAATCGGCCGCGGCAGGGCTGATTTCCGGGTCCAACCCACTGGCCGAGGAGGTGACGAGGTCGACCGGAATCAGTGCCGCGTTCGTCGGGTCGGCATCGCGCAAGGCGGCAATCCGCCCTTTTACCTCGTCGATCAACGCAGGATTCGTCGGTCCGAGATTGGATCCGGACGATGCCGCGGCATTATAGGGATTCGGAACCGTAGCGGAAAGGCGGCCCCAAAAGTATCGCGGCGCATCGAATTGCTGCCCGATCAGCGCGGACCCCACCGGTTTGCCATCATGATAAACAAGGCTGCCGTTGGCCTCTTTCGGGAACACGCCTTGTGCGATACCAGTCACCACGGCGGGATACACAACCCCTGTGACAACCGTGAAAGCAACAAGCAAAACGAGCGATGGGCGAAGAACGTTGTTCATCTGGAATGCTATCTCAGTTCATGAGTGACTGACGTGACGCGATGGAAAGCCGCCCGCCGATAAATAACAAGTACGTTTCAAGCCCAACCGCACGCAGTCAAAAGCATGTCCACGAGCTTGATGCACGGAAACGGCAAGAGCAGCCCTCCCAGACCATAGATCAGCAGATTGCGCCGCAGCAGCGCTGCTGCCCCAAGTGCGCGATATCGCACACCGCGTAATGCCAATGGAATCAGAAACACGATAATCAGGGCGTTGAAGATCACTGCCGACAGAATTGCCGACGATGGCGAACTGAGATGCATGACATCGAGGACCCGCAATTGGGGATACGTAGTCGCAAACGCCGCTGGAATGATGGCAAAATACTTGGCGACGTCATTGGCAATCGAAAAGGTTGTCAGCGCGCCGCGCGTCATCAACATCTGCTTGCCGATTTCGACGATTTCAATCAGTTTTGTCGGGTTCGAGTCCAGATCGACCATATTCCCCGACTCCTTCGCGGCCTGCGTCCCGGTATTCATCGCCACCGCGACATCGGCCTGGGCAAGTGCCGGGGCATCATTTGTGCCGTCGCCTGTCATGGCGACCAGTCGGCCTTCCGCTTGATGCGATCGGATCATGGCCAGCTTGGCTTCCGGCGTGGCTTCGGCCAGAAAGTCATCGACTCCCGCTTCGGCGGCAATCGCCCCGGCGGTCAACCGATTGTCCCCGGTGATCATGACCGTCTTGATGCCCATCTTGCGCAATTCCGCAAAACGCTCTTTGATCCCCCCTTTCACGATATCCTTGAGTTCGACAACGCCGACGACTCCAGCAGGCGCGTCGCCGTCGAGGCGACGTTGCGCCACAACAAGCGGGGTACTGCCACGACGTGATACGTCGTCCACCGCATGTTGCACCGCGGCAGGGAAGTCACCCCCGCTTTCCTCTACATACCGTCGAATGGCTGTTGCCGCGCCCTTTCGCAATGCACGGTCTGGAAGATCCACACCGCTCATCCTCGTCTGCGCACTGAACGGAATAAAGGTTGCCTGCAAGGCAGCCATATCACGCTCGCGTAAATTGAAGCGCTGCTTTGCCAATACGACAATGCTGCGCCCTTCAGGCGTCTCGTCCGCCAGCGACGCAAGTTGCGCGCCATCGGCAAGTTCGGCTTCCGTCCGATTCGGCGCGGGAACGAAAGCCGACGCCTGACGGTTGCCCAACGTAATCGTTCCCGTCTTGTCCAGCAACAACACATCGACATCGCCCGCCGCTTCAACCGCACGACCTGATGTGGCAATCACGTTGGCCTGCAGCATGCGACTCATGCCGGCCACGCCGATCGCGGACATCAAGCCTCCGATGGTCGTTGGAATCAAACACACCAGCAACGCGACCAAGGCCGTAATCGACACGACATGTCCCGCTTTCATGACGGAAACCGAGAATATCGAGAATGGCAACAGCGTGGCGGTAGCGAATAACAAGACCAGGGTCAACGCCACCAACAGAATGGTCAGCGCGATCTCGTTTGGTGTTTTTTGCCGTTTGGCTCCCTCGACCATCGCGATCATGCGGTCCAGAAACGCTTCGCCTGGATTGACACTCACCCGCGCAACGATCCAGTCCGACAATACTCGGGTGCCGCCTGTAACGGCGGTGAAATCGCCCCCTGACTCACGAATCACCGGCGCCGACTCGCCAGTGATGGCGGATTCGTCGACGGCGGCAACCCCATCGATTACTTCGCCATCCGCGGGAATGGTATCGCCCGCCTGGATGACCACAAGATCACCCTTGCGCAAAGAAGATGCATTGATCAACTCGAACGCGTCATGACGTGCTGGATCGACGAGCTTCTTCGCCAATACATCGCGCTTAGCTTCTCGAAGCGATGCGGCCTGCGCTTTCGAACGCCCCTCGGCAAGGGCTTCGGCAAAATTCGCGAAAAGCACGGTGAACCATAGCCACAGTGCGATGGCGAGGATAAAACCCGCCGAATCGGATGATGCGGGACGTCCCACCAACGCCGCGATCCACAGGACAGTCGTCAAAACGCTACCCACGTAGACGCAAAACATGACCGGGTTGCGCAGTTGTGTGCGGGGCGAAAGTTTCTTGAACGCGTCAATGCAAGCGGGCTTCAACAACGCCGGATCAAACATCGAGCGGGAGGCGGAGCGCGACGTAGGCGACAAGGCCGAAGGCGTCTGCGTTGGCGCCTTATTCAACGGAGAATTCATGACGTTATCTTTAAAGGGAAGCGCTTAGTGGGGGGCGAGCATGATCAACTGCTCAACTACGGGTCCAAGCGCGAGCGCAGGAACGTAGGTCAGCGCACCAACCAACACGATCGTGCCCAATATCAGCACCACAAATAACGGCCCGTGCGTCGGCAAGGTACCTGCGGTTTGTGCAAGTCGCTTCTTCGCGGCCAGCGCGCCAGCCATTGCGAGCACCGGTATGATCCAGACAAAGCGCCCCAGCCACATGGCGATGCCGAGCAATACGTTGTAAAACGGCGTGTTCACCGTCAGCCCGGCAAATGCGCTGCCATTGTTGTTCGATGCGGACGTGAAGGCATAGAGAATTTCAGAGAAGCCATGCGGTCCTGGATTGAGGATGCCGGCAACGCCCGCATCGGCCAGGACCGCGATGGACGTGCCGACCAGTACCAGAAACGGGGTAAGCAATACGGTGATCGCCACCATTTTCATTTCATATGACTCGATCTTCTTTCCGAGATATTCCGGCGTGCGCCCGATCATCAGGCCAGCAACGAACACGGCAAGGACCGCGAAGATGATCATGCTGTAAAGGCCCGCCCCTACTCCCCCGAAGATCATTTCGCCCAATTGCATCAACAGCATGGGAACCAGGCCGCCAATGGGTGTCAACGAATCATGCGTGGCATCGGTGGCACCGGCGGATGCGGCCGTGGTCGCGACGGTAAATATGCCCGTCTGCGCAATGCCGAAGCGCGTTTCCTTACCCTCGGCATTACCTCCGGACTGCATTGCCGTGGCAGCCTGATCCACATGCAACGCAGCAAAGGCAGGATTACCAGCCTGCTCCGACGTCAGCTCGACCCCCACGGCCAACACGAATGCAATCGTCATAGCGGCGAGCAAAGCGCGTCCTTGTCGCTTGTCACCTACCATACGACCAAATGTCACGCACAACGCCGCAGGTATCAACAGCATCACGAGCACCTGCATGAAATTGCTCAGCGGCGTGGGGTTCTCGAATGGATGTGCGGAGTTGGCATTGAAAAAACCGCCGCCGTTCGTGCCCAGCATTTTGATCGCTTCCTGCGATGCCACCGGACCTAACGCCAAGGTTTGCTTGTCGGCTGTCCCGTCAACCATGACCGGCTCGCCTTTTGCATTTTTAACGGGGCTACCCGCTGCGTCGAGCTTAGGCGTTTGGTACGTCGTGGTTTGTAAGGTGGCCACGTCGCGATAGGGCGAAAACGTTTGAATAACGCCCTGCCCGGTGAGAAAGACCGCGAATACGATAGCGATCGGCGCAAGGATATACAACGTGATGCGCGTCAGGTCTACCCAGAAATTGCCGATCGTGCTTGTCGTATGGCGTGCGAAGCCGCGGATCAGCGCGATTGCAACGGCAATCCCGGTGGCCGCCGACAGGAAATTCTGCACGGTAAGACCCACCATTTGCGCAAAATAGCCCAGCGTGCTTTCGCCGCCGTATTCCTGCCAGTTCGTATTGGTGACAAAGCTGATCGCCGTATTGAATGCCGCATCCGGCGTCATATTGGCCATGCCCTGCGGATTGAGCGGAAGCCATTGTTGTAATCGCAGGATCGCATACAACAGCAAGGTGCCGGCACCGCTGAATACCAGCAGGCAGAGTGCGTACCGCTTCCACGACATCTCGCTGCCGGGGTCGACGCCGGCGAGCTTGTATAACAATCGCTCGACCGGTCGTCCGATGCGCCGCACGACGAATGACGATCCATCCATGACGGACGCGATATAACGTCCTACTGGGAAGGCCAACACCAATAGCAACACGATGAGCACGGTTGCCTGGCCCAGATTATTGGCATTCATTCCAGATCCTCCGCCCGGATAAGCGCGTACACCAGGTACACAAAAAGCAGCAC
Organism: Robbsia andropogonis; assembly: GCF_034047095.1. Lineage (NCBI taxonomy): Bacteria > Pseudomonadati > Pseudomonadota > Betaproteobacteria > Burkholderiales > Burkholderiaceae > Robbsia > Robbsia andropogonis. The sequence continues at coordinate 1,012,244 of NZ_CP139166.1, forward strand.
CGATGCGGCGCCGGCCGTCCACACACTCCAGGCGCTCATGGGCGGCCTCCGGGCGGGCGATGCAAGCGGGTACACCCTTGGATCAGCACCGCGCAGAGCGCGCACAAGCCGAGCATGCCGGCCAGATAGACAACGTCCATTTGATTCCTTCCTCATGGGGATTGGGTCAAGACGAAGACTATCTAAAGGGCCATAAAGAACCTGCAAAGAAAGTAACGACCGGTATAAAGAAACTATAAATTCTTTGTTGCTCAGGCGAGCTTCAATTAAACAGGCACGCGAACATTCGCCCGCGGGCGGGTTTTGCAGAAAGAATCACGCTGGCAAGTCGCTCTGCGGCCGTCCACATCTGGGCAACCGTGAAGCCACCAAATCCCAAAATTAATCCCGGACGACCCGTTCCGGGCGCGAATGTCGGGGACACCGCGCGGACAGCAACTCCGACATCAGCAGCGGCGAGGGCAATCGCGCGATCGTCCAGGTTTGCTGCCAGCCAGAGCACGAGGTGCATGCCCTGATCTCCTGGCGCAACCCACGCATACGCGGTCGGCAATAGTGCATCCAGTGCCGTCAGCAAAGCCTTGCGATAGGCGGCATATACATTGCGGACTTTTCGGATATGCCGCTCCAGATGCCCCTCCTGCATGTAGGCCGCCAGCACATACTGGTCGGCCTCGGGTGGATGACGATCCAGGCATTTTCTCGACGAGCCCAGGCCAGCAGGGCGTTGCGCCTCGCCATGCTCAACGGCATCCCCATCGGATATTGGTGCGACGGTGTAATGTAAGCAGCACGCGCGTGTACAGCCATGCGAATGCCTGCTTCGACGTCAATGCCATCTGCGTCCACAGGCACGCGAATCATTGTCTCTCCGTAGCCAGTGCTTTCCAGCATTGCTGTCACACCGCGATAGGAGGGATTCTCGACCCAGACTGCATCTCCCCGCGTGAGTAACACCTGACTCGTCAGATACAAGCCCTGCTGCGTGCCGCTCGTTACGATAACCTGGCTCGCCTGACATTGAACCGATCGTGACTTGCGGACATAGTCGCAATGGCTTCGCGCAACGGTAACACCCCCTGTGCCTCTCCATATCCCGCGGGCGCACCGGGGCCCGTTGCACGCACGCGATTACCAAGCCGCCGCCAAGCGTCTCCGGGCATGGCCGATCCGAATGGTATGGATACCCGCGAAGGGCACCGCCGGCAGCGCGCGGAATTCGGCGGCGATTCGCGCAAAGCGTGCAGCATGAGGCGGCAATACGGCTCTCGGCAAGTCGACACGCTGCTGTTCCGAAGCATTGCGATCACGTACTTGCGCGGGTTGTATGTCGGTGAAGGCAATCGCCACACGCGTGCCCGCACCGCTTTTCGACTCAAGAAAGCCCTCCGCGATCAATTGCGCGTAGGCCTCCACCACTGTTCCACGAGCGGTTTGCAGCACCGCTGCCAGCAGCCGGGTCGAAGGTACCGCCTCGCCCACTCGCAAATCCCCTCGCTGGATGGCATCTCGAAAAACCTGCGACAGTTGGCGAGCGAGATTTCCGGCACCGCGATCCAGTACTGGCAACCATGGTAAGTCGACATTACTCGCCGTGCGCGGCATGATAGTGGTCTATTCATTTGTATCAAAAATGGATCTACAGAATAAACCATTTCCTTGGGATAATCGACGAAACACCATCGGACCGCTTTCCGGTTGTCCCTTCACTGCCCCGCCACGAACGAGTCCATCATGTACATTCCATCCGCGTTTCTCGAAACCGACACCCAGGTGCTGCACGCGTTGATGGTCGAACATCCGTTAGGCACGCTCGTGACACGGGATGCGCAAGGATTCGATGCCAATCATCTGCCATTCGAATTAAGCGCGGATGGCGCATTCGGCACGCTGCACGCCCACATTGCACGTGCCAATCCCCTCTGGCAAACATGCACCAATGACGACAACGTCATGGTGATCTTTCACGCCGGCGACGCGTATATATCGCCGTCCTGGTACCCTAGCAAGCATGAACATCATCGTCAGGTACCCACCTGGAATTACACAGTGGTGCATGCGCATGGCCGGATCCGAATTCGAGACGACGAGGCGTTTGTACGTGGCGTCGTCGCACGGTTGACCCGAACGCATGAGGCGGGCGAGGCGGTGCCGTGGAAAATGGGCGATGCTCCGTCGGACTATTTGAATACGATGTTGAAGGCGATCGTTGGTGTGGAAATCGAAATTACCCGGCTCGTGGGCAAACGCAAATTGGGGCAGAACAAGGATGCAGCCGATATTCGAGGTGCCAGTGACGCATTGATCGCGCGAGGCCAGCATGAAGTGGGCGCCGCGATGTCGGCACTCGCTGCAAAGAAATAACGTTAACGCTGGCAAGCGCCGTTAAAGTGCCCCAATAACACAGCACACGGGTATGGGGAATGCTAGTAAAGCGCGCGAGCACGCCTACGCAGGCGCCCTGACATCACCGGAGACGACATGACCCTTGGCCGAGCCGTCGCATGGCTATTGTTGACTGTCTTGCTTGGCGGGCTTGGCGCGGCGTGGATGATCAAGCAAGGTCAGATCCCCGTGTCGGAGCGATTCAACCCGTTCGTGCCGCTTAACGTCGCGGCGGCACCGGGGCCGTTGACGACATGGAAATTCTGGCAAGCAACGCATGATCCGGCGCGGTGCATGGCCGCCCTTGCAACATCCGGAATGACGTTTGAGGCGGTAGCCGATACCACTTCTGTAAATGGCTGCGCTGTCCATGACGCGGTGCGCGTCTCGCGACTCTCCGACGCCGCCGTCAACCAGCGTTTCCTTGCGAGCTGCCCACTGGCGCTAAGTCTTGCCATGGCGGAGCGACACGCCTGGCAGCCTGCGGCTGCGCTACAGCACGCTCGCGTCACCCGCATTGATCATGTTGGTACCTTCGCCTGCCGCAATATCAATCATGCATCACAGGGCACTCTTAGTGAGCATGCCCATGCAAACGCAATCGACATAGAAGCGTTTGTCCTCAGCAACGGACAACGCATATCAATCGCTGATGATTGGCATCGCGACACGCCGCGAGGAATGCTTTTGAAACAGGCACGAGACGGCGCCTGCCGCTATTTCCACGTCGTCCTGGGGCCTGATTACAACGCCCTTCATCACACGCATTTGCATCTCGACATGGGTCCCTACCACACCTGCCGTTGAGCACGATCGGCAAAGCGCATTGCGAAGGACGGCGCGCTCCCCTGAATATCGACGCTCAACGACGTGACACACGAATGGCGATGGGATGTACCGCCGCGTCGGGCTCCCGGAAAGCAAATTTTCTCAGCAATGTCCTGTATCCGCCCGCGACCCGGAAACCGCCGTTTTTCTGTATGTAATCAATGGATCGCAGGCGATAAGCCGCTGCCAGCAGATACCATGGCAGCCCCGGCAAATCGTGATGCACGAGATGGTAGTTGTTGTTCAGGTAAAGCAGACGCATCGGCCATCCCGCCTCATTGATTGCGGTACGCTCCCCAACAACCTCCGCCGCGCGGTGCTCATAGAATGACCGAATCATTGACAGCGACAATGCCGGCCATGACACAGCAATGAGGTAGTACCATACCGGAACGCCAGCCCAATGCCGCATCCCCGCCAGCATCGCGAACAACAACAGGCCATGCGTGCACCACATTCTTAGATAGTGCCATTCGCCATGCGCTAGCGCATTCGCCGCATCTGCATAAGTTCGAGCCACCGCTAACGGCGGTCCTACAATCATCCGGCCAATGAACGTACGCTGAATTTTCCAGAGTTGCCGCGCCATCCGCGACATGCCTTGCCATCTGGCCGCATCCACATAATTAGTCTCAGGGTCCAGCCCCGGAACTGTCAAGTCTGCATCCCGGTGATGCCGTATGTGCAAGTCGCGGTAAAGCGTATAGGGATACCACACCGCCAATGGCGCATAACCCAAAAACTTATTAAATTGCCAGGATCGCGTTGGATGGCCATGCAACAACTCATGTTGCAATGACATATACCATGCCGCTGAAAAAACAAGCAAAGGTGTGGCTAGCAACAAACTCAACCACTGCAAATGCAACAACACCAGCGTGCCGATCCACATTCCATAGACACTCACACATACTGCCCACGTCGGCCATTCGGATCGGGCAATGAAGCGCTCCTGCAGGCGGCATATCGCACGCGCATGTTCCGCATCAAAGAAAGCGGTGGCGTGCGTGCCGTTTTCGGCTTCCCCGCTTTCTTTATGATTTGTATTCCTATTCATCAATTCACCCACCTCGTTTCCCACTGGCCATCCTAATTCCCATGAACCTCGACCGGGAAGCGAAAAATGCTTGTATCGATATCACGCAGGCTGCTATACCCGCTGGAAAATGCGAAAATCCGCCGACCTAGACGTGCCAATGCCGTCGGACGTCCTCGGCTAAGATAGTGATGGGTAGCCGGCCGCGATTGCCCTGGATTCCGCGGAAACAATGGCGTGATACGCCGCACGATTCATGGGCGCGATGCCCGTTAAACGCAGTGCACGCGCACGCCCGTCGTCGAGGGTGATCGCTGTGGCGAGCGCCACTCGCAGTTGCGCCAGCAGCGTACCGTCCACGTAAGGCGACGCGATAAACGGTAGACTGGGCGCAGGGACCGTCAGATCAATGCAGTGGGTTCGTTGCCTGACGAACAGGAATGCGTCACGCGCGTAGGCCAGCGTCACGCAATCGATCGCGGCAATGTCGACATGCCCTTGCGCGACCGCCTGAAGGGAGGCGATGTGCGACCCTGTCTCAACCACCGATGCAAAAAATCGGCCATCTTTCGCAAGTGGCGCCACGCGGTCGCGAAACGCATTCATGCCGCTGTGCGAGTCCATCGTATTATAAGCAGCACGCAAGCCCCGGCAGGCCGCCAGTTCCGTGGCACCTGATGCGTAAGCGTTATCCGAGACGACGATCGCACTTCGATAGGACGGTCCATCACATCCCTCTACATCGAACACCGGTGCCGCAACAACCTGTACCTTTTCCTTTAACTGAAACATCAGTGGATAGCCGCACGTCTGTGATAACAACAGATCGGGACGCTGCCATAATGCAGCGATATCAGGCCCCGGGGTATCATGCACTGTAATGGCGTCCTTGATACCCATTGCCCGCAATTGCATGATGACATCACGTAATAGTGCCCGCCACTGTTGATCCAGTAACGTCGTGACGTTGTACATCGGCAAGGCAACAATCCAATTCATTCAGGCATTCGCACCGACAAGGCATCCATGATGATGCCAACAGTATACGTTCTCTCGCCCATCCCGCATGAGCATCCGCGGGGTCATCAGTCTGGTTTCACTGCTCCCCCGGGGCGTAAAAAACATCTTTAATCGCGGAGCAGGGGTAACAATTGCCTGCCCTGTCGTTCAATTTCCTGCAGATAGGGGGTATCGGAAAGGATGAAATGGGAAATGCCCAGGGCCTCGTACTTGCGCAGTGACCGTGCCACTTCCTCGGCCGACCCGACCAACCAGGTCGTGCCAGCGCCACCGCCGCCGTATTTGCCAGGGCTGGTGTAGAGATTATCATCCAATACATCACCACGTGACTGCAAGTCCAGCAGACGTTTTTGCCCTACGGCCAATGTGTGTCTGTGATCATGCCACTGTCCGCCGTCGCCGCGCGCCATCGTCGCCACCCTGGCTTCGGCGTCGGCCCAGGCCTGCTCTGATGTATTGCGGATCAGCGTGGTGACGCGCAAGCCGAATTTCAACGGTGGCAACGTTCGTCCCGCTATCTCGCTACGTTTTTTCAGGCGGTCGATGCGCTCTGCGATATCAGCCAGCGGCTCTCCCCAGAACAACTGTACATCGGCCTCGGTTGCGGCGACCTCTTCCGCAGCGCTTGACGCACCACCGAAGTACAGCGTTGGATGCCGCCGCTCCCCTCGCGGCTGAATCCGTGGCGACAAGGTTGACGCTGTAACCTGGAAGTATTCCCCGTTGAAGGTCACATTTTCTTCGGTCCACAAGCGCCGGATCAGTTGCATGAATTCGCGAGTGCGGGCGTAACGCTGCCCGTGATCGCCTTCCCGATCGCCATACGCCGCAAGATCGTCTTTCCCCGACACGATATTGAGACGAACCCGACCGTCGATCAGATTGTCGAGCGTTGCAACGGCAGTCGCTAATTGGGCCGGCTGCCAATAGCCGGGCCGAACAGCAATCAACGGCTCGAACGTCCGCGTGCGCGCGGCCAGGGCCGTAGCCACGGTAAAAGTATCCGGACGGCCCCAGCCGGCACCAAGCAGTGCACCTTTCCAGCCGTATTCCTCGAGCGCTTTCGCCTGTGTGGTCAGTGTCGCCAAACTGTTATGGTCAGCGACTACCTTGTCACCACGATGGCCGGCCACCGACTGATTTGGGATATACCACAGAAATTCCGAGTCGTGGCCCATATGCAACGCCATCCATAAAAGAGAGCGTCCAGCATACCGCGGACGCTATCCCGCGCGAACCAAGCATTTGACATGCTCTTATGCCTATTTTGCATAATGCAGACGTGCGAACCCAGGGCGCCATCGCAGGCCAGTTCACGTACCCGTGACGTGACACATTGCGCACAACCTCAGCGTCGCCAAGAAAATACCTTCCGTCACCTACATTTCAAGTCAATGTAATTTGGGAAAACCATGCCGCTCGGCGAGCAGAGACAGGATTCGGTTTGGATCATCCACATATCTCCGACCGCGCAATGACTTGGCATCGTCAGGCGTGGCCTGTTCATCACCCAGAATGAGGAGGGGGACACCTTGATGCTCTGCGTCCAGCGCGGCGACAACCGTTTCGCGTGGTTTTGGAAACGGCACCCGAATAATGTCGAGACGCGCCGCGCGCGCACGATCGGACGCCAATAGTCCTTCTATCGCAGCGCCGTCAGGACACAGGAAACGTTCTCCCGGGTATTGCGGATCGCTGAAGCCGGCCTCCAGCAAAAACAGCGTGTCACGTTTAGTCATGTATTCCTCCATCGTTGGATGTGCCATGGCGGCACCTTCGAAGCGTAGTCAGGCAGTCTGGCTTGACACAACGAATGATTCGGAATTTGGATATCGCGTTAAAGCACTGCAGCCCGATAGATGCGACACGCTCTCTTTCAATCAAACGTTAGCGCGATACAACAGAACACCATCGCTGTACTTATCGAAAATCAATATTTAGCACTTCAAATACAGACTGCTACGCTTTCACTCCGCATATCCATTTTGATCTACTCAGTCAGCCAGGAAGGCACGTTTTCCAACGGATTTCCCAATAAGGCAAAGTCATGTGTTCAGGAAAGACATCAGCAAGGCGGGATCTCGTCTTGCAGCACGCAAAAAACGGAAGCAGTCTTGCACCACGCACGATCGACTATCCATCTCGTCGTACCGCGTTGCACGGCATTGTTGCTTCCTGCTTGGGCATCGCCTTTGGCAGCACCGCCGCCCGCACGCTAGCAGCCCCCGTCGGCACCTCCGACACCATCAAGCCGGTGTATGGCGGCCGCCTCGCTCTGCTTGTCAATCCAGAGCCGAACGCCTTGGTCAGCTTCGCGACGTCAGCCGGCGCGGAAGAAAAGGCATCGCCAAAAATCACCGAAGGCTTGCTCAGCTATGACTTCGATGTCAAACCACAGCCGCAACTCGCGCGCGCCTGGAACATCAGCGACGACGGGTTGACTTACACCTTTCACTTGCGTGAAGGCGTCTCTTGGCACGACGGCAAGCCATTCGTCGCCAACGACGTCAGACGCTCCGTACAGTTACTAAAGCAGTATCATCCGCGTGGTAGCACGACATTCGCCAATGTCACCTCAGTGGACACACCCGATTTGCACACCGCGATCATTCGACTGTCGAAGCCGGCACCCTATCTTATCTACGCGCTGGCGGCACAGGAATCACCCATCCTCCCGTCGCACCTTTATAGCGATGGCGATCCGTTATCGAATCCCAATAATGTGAAACCCATCGGAACCGGCCCCTATCTGTTCAAGGAATGGATTCGCGGCAGCCACGTGCGTCTGGTGCGTAATCCGCATTATTGGGACGCTCCCAAACCGTATCTGGATGAATTGATCCTGCGTTTCATCAGTGATCCATCAGCACGCGCGGCGGCCCTGGAAACCGGCGAGCTGGATATTGCCGGTGAAAATCCCGTACCTTTGCCCGACGTCGCACGACTGAAAAGCCTTGCACGCCTTGCCGTCGAAACACGTGGCTATAGCTATAACGCAGCACAGACGCAACTTCAATTCAATCTGGACAATCCCTACCTCAAAGATGTAAGAGTGCGCCACGCCATCGCCCATGCAATAGATCGTGAGACGATCCTGCGCAGTGTGTTCTTTGGCTTCGGCATATCTTCGCCGTCTCCCATCAGCCCCTTGCTGAGCCAATACTACGACCCGACTGTCCCTACCTATCCCTTCGATCGCGAGAAGGCCGCAAAACTCCTTGACGAAAGCGGGTATCCGCTGCGCGGCGGAACACGATTCGCGCTGACGATCGACTACAACCCCTACGACCCATCTTTCAGGCAACTCGCCGCCTATCTACGTCAGGCGTTGCGTGGCATCGGTATCGACGCCACTGTTCGTTCACAGGACTTCGCCACCTATGTAAAACGCATATACACGGATAGGGACTTCGATCTGGATGCGAACTTTCTCGGCAATACCTTCGACCCCAGCGTAGGTGTGCAGCGCCTCTACTGGTCGAAGAACTTTCGCAAGGGCGTGCCATTCTCCAATGCGACGCACTATACTGATCCCGAGGTCGATCGGTTGCTCGAGGCGGCGGCAACCGAACCTGACGCGATAAAACGGATTGCTTTGTTCAAGGCATTCCAACAAAAGGTAGGTGCCGACTTGCCCATTTACGACCTGATCACATTAAAACAGATCACGGTGTACAACAGACGCGTCCATCATCACACCGTGACGGCGGATGGCCTCAATGGCAATCTCGCTGACGTGTTCGTGACATCAACGTAAATACCAGGGCACTCGTCGGTAACGGTAGCGCCTATAGCGCAATTCCGATCTTGCCTTACCACAACCTGATACCTCAGAAAACTCGCCCTTCGATCAAATGCGTGGTTGTTCCGTTCAGCGCATAGTCACCTAATACACGCGCTTTATGCGACAGCGGGTTGTGACTGAACAACGTTCTGAGATTACGCCAATGGCGGTCGAAATTGTAGATACGGGATGTGGCCGATGCCCCACCCGCTTCGAACAACCGCTCGCCGGCATGCAGCGCCAGCTTGCTGACAATCAATTGTGTACGGGCCGTAGCAAGCGCACTTTGCAGCACTAACGCTTCGGCATCAGGCGCATTGTGTCTGATGGCCTCGGCCGACACACCCAGCGCACGGGCATTTTCTCGGACCAGGGCGTCGATCGCGTGCCGATGCGCGCCTAGCTCCCCGATGACTTGCTGGATAAAAGCGTCTTCCCGCGCCAACGCCGCAGCGCTGTGCAAGGCGGCGCGCCCATGATGCAACACGTAGTCCTCCGCATCGGAAACGATTCGGCGCACGATGCCCGCAGCGGTAGCAACAAGATGCAACTGCCGCAGCGCTCCCCCGTGCCGTCCGGCAAGCGTGGTATATCCACGCGCCCACACTTCTTCCGGATAGACGATCACGTTCGTCAGAACGGTGGTACCGCTGGCCGTCATCCGCTGCCCCATACCATCCCAATCATCGACGACTTCGATACCGTCGCGGTCCCGAGGCAGAATGACGCTCGCGGCTGTACCATTCTCGTCCAATACGTTGAAGCGGACAAAGTCCGAGAAAGCCGTTCCCGTGGTGTAGTACTTCTTGCCACTCAAACGAAAATGCGTCCCATCCCGCACCAACTGCGTCGTGACTTGCCCAGGTTTCGCCGTGCCGCGTTCGGTCGATCCGCCACCGAACAACGCACCGCCGACGATACGATCGATCTGGCGCTCCAGAAAGGGCGCAGGGGCGGATACATATAACCATTCTGTTGTATCAAAATGCGTCCGCAATGCATGCGCGACGTTGGATTCTTCGGCCGCAAGGGTCATAACGATCTCGAACAAGTCCTCAAGACTCCCGCCTAGGCCACCGTACTCGGCCGGTATCCGCAAGCGCCCCAAGCCCGACTCTCTGAATAGTGCAAAGCCGTCATAGGGGAGAATGCGTGCAAGCTCACGCTCTGCCGCGTTGCGACCAATCTCCTTGGCCAATGCGGGTACCGCACTCAGCACCGTCGCACGTTGCGCAGCGGAGTTCAGCCGTATATTCATGTCTCGATCCCATTTTCTGATTGATAATCCGGTCGATCACGCGCCGAATGGCATGTGTCACAGGCGATTTTCGATATACGTTGCACCCATCGCGGTAAGACGATCCCTTTCGTCGTCATTCGCGACGGCGGCGAAGACGATACGGACCCTCGTCATTCCGCCAAAGCGAACGAGTGGCCGAACCACGCCATCCCGCAATGCGGTGGCAGCATGCGCGACGACGAAATCCGGCATGGCGCTGGAATCGATCGACAGCACTTTTCCGGCATCTTCCAGATACGCCGCGACCTTGAAGCCATACGATCGATAGCTGCGCAGCAAATATGCGAGGAACGTCTTGTGCGCCGAGGACGCCGGGGGTATTTCGATAACAACGCGCGCGGGGCTCAAGCCAAGCGAAACCAGCAATTGCGCGAAATGCTTACCATGATCATAACGAATGCTCTTCAGCAGCCGATCGTGAACCGGCAAGAATAGCAGCGAACTCTGTCCCGCAGAAAAGAAGTTCACCGCGTGCACCGCTCTTAGAATACGGTCCGCGTCGATCAAAGACGAATCATCGAGGTCATCGAGTACGCCAGGCAATGCCTGTGTTGCGACATCATTCATCAACGACGATGGTCGCGACGAAAGAATGGGCCGCGCCGCCGCGGGGCCCATTGCGCCATGATATGCGCGCTGCGCGATACGCGAAATCCCGGTGGGATGTGGCGCGAGGGCACCCTTCTCACGCGCCGTCGACCCGCCTGCATCAGGCAATGGACCGGGTATCTCCCAAATTTCAGAGGTAAGGCTGCCAATCCGTTTACCCGCTATTTCTGCGTAGGCGCGTCCCTGCGCGTCAAAGCGGCATTTGATGCCTAGCGTCGGGTGCATCGCGACACGATGACGCAACGACGCGCCCTCGCCGCCGCCCGGCGCCACGCCGATATTGCTGTCGTCGATGGTCAGTTCCATCCGTATGCCACCTGTTTTCACTCGCTTACCCCGTCGCGCTGCATCGTTCCGGCACGACTTTGACGCCGGTGCCTTCACGCAGCACTTCGAACCGCCACCGCTTCCGATTCACGCCGGACGCGCGAACCATCCTCGGGACGCGCGAGACCGAGATGGTCTCGCAGGGTACGTCCTTCGTATTCTTTGCGAAACAATCCACGCCGCTGCAGGATGGGTACGACCTGCTCGACGAATATCTCGAAACCGTCCGGCAACGCATCAGGCATCAGATTGAAGCCGTCGGCCGCCTTTTCACGGAACCATGTTTCTATATCGTCGGCAACCTGCTCAGGCGTACCGACAACCACACGATGCCCACCCCCGCCCGCCAATCCATAAATCAGTTCCCGCACGGTAAGATCATGGCGGCGCGCGTGTGCGATCGTCGCATGGAAGAATGTGTGGTTGCCGTTTCCGCCGTTGGGAACAGGCAGGCTTTCAGGCAGACGCTCATCCAGTTTCAGCCGCCCGACATCCACCCCAAGCGTTCCTGCCAGTCGCTTCAGGCTGTATTCCCACGGAATGAGGTCGACAAGCGCATTGCGTCGCGCGATGGCCTCGGCTTGCGTCGAGCCGATAATCGTTGTCAGTCCTGCAAGCACTTTCACCGCTTCCGGACCACGACCAAAGCCTTGGGCGCGCTCGTGCAAAGCACGCCGATATGCCTGCGATTCCTCCAACGATTGCGATGCGGAAAACACCGCTTCGGCATGCCGTGCGGCGAGCGTTTGACCATCAACCGATCCCCCCGCCTGGATTAAAACGGGATGACCCTGCGGTGACCGCGGAACATTCAATGGCCCTGCCACGTCGAAGAAGTCGCCTTGATGCCTGATGGAGTGTACCTTGTCGATATCAACGAATGCCCCAGCGATCTTATCACCTATGAAAGCGTTATCGTCCCACGAATCCCATAGCTTCTTGACGACATCGGTGAATTCCCTTGCCCTGGCGTAACGCTGTTCGTGCGCTGCGACTTCGGCTTTCCCAAAATTGCGTGCCGACGCCGCATCGGCCGTGGTAACGATATTCCATCCGGCCCGGCCAGCGCTAATGTGATCGAGCGTCGCAAACCGGCGGGCAACGTTATATGGCTCGTTGTAACTGGTCGATACGGTACCAATCAAACCAATATGTGACGTCGCCGCCGCGATGGCCGTCAACACCATCGTCGGTTCAAGCGCCAGCAGCGGGCGGAAGTCGATCTGTTCCACCACGGCGGCGTTGTCCGCGAGGAAAACGCCATCCAACTTGGCCGCTTCGGCAAGGCGTGCGATACGCACGAAATGTGAAATATCGAAGAATGCAGAAGGGTCAGCGTCAGGAAGACGCCAGGCCGATGGGACGAAACCGGAGTGCAGAATGTTTATATTGAGATGAAGCTGCCGCTCTGGGCCGTTGTCGCGACGCATAAACACTCCCGGTGAAGGTAGTCCGTCATAGAAGAAACGCTATCCCTCTATTCTGGTCAGCGAGGCGCGACATCGTCAAAGAACCATTTCAGCTATGTTCAGCAGCAGAGATACGCCGGGGATGCCTTGGCACATTCCGCTGCACGCATGAGCGCAGAGTGTCAGCCATGCATGCCCCAACGGCGTACCGTCAGGCGTTCCAGGGTATCAAATACCACATGTTCAATTATCAAACCGATCACCACCACCGCGATCAATCCTGCGAAGACACGGTCTGTGTAGAGCTCGTTGCGATTTTCGAAGATATACCATCCCAATCCGCCACTGCCTGAACTCGTGCCAAAAACCAGCTCGGCCGCAATGGCCGTCCGCCAGGCGAATGCCCAGCCAACGCGCAAACCGGAAAGAATCGCCGGCATCGCGGCGGGCACCAGAACAAAAAGCACCAGACGGATGCCACGTAATCCATAATTTCGACCCGTCATCCGAAGCGTCGGAGACACTGACTGAAAGCCGGAAAATGTACTAAGTGCAAGCGGCCACAATACTGCATGCACGAGGACAAACAGGATGCTGTTTTCCCCTAGGCCAAACCACAATAATGCAATCGGCAACAAAGCAATGGATGGCAGCGGATTGAACATGGCCGTAAGCAGACTGAGCAGGTCGCGCCCTATCCGCGTGGATACCGCCAGCGAGGTCAAGACCAAGGCACTGAATACGCCCAGCACATAGCCCTTCAATAACATCGATAATGAGTTTCCCGCCTTGGTCAGCAGTTCCCCGGACGCAATGCCTTGTACGAATGCCAGCAAGGTATCCGTCGCCGTCGGCAGCAAAAGCGCATTGTTCATCGACAGCGCAAGTACTTGCCATAGCGCAAGCAACACGAGACCAATCAGCGTTTTTCGGAGCCACGTCGTATTGAACTTGCGCGAGACCGCCCTCAGAATCGCGCTGACCGATGGTCCTGAGAGGGGTACATCTGCGGACGGGCGCCGTTCGCCGTCATCGAAGGGTGATATTACTATCTCATACTCGGCGCGAAGCGGTGGCAGTCCAGTGTTCTGCCGCGCGCGCAAAATGTCATCCGCCGACATGCGTCGCCCCCTCGTAATTCGCGTTTTCAGGAAACAGCAAACCGTGAATACGCGCGCTGGCGTCCTGGAAGGCACGCCCCGCCGCATTCCGGTGATCGTATTGATGGCTGTTCAGCTCGCCGCGTACGCGCCCTGGATGAGGACTCAGCAGCAGGATGCGACTGCCGACGATCAAGGCTTCATCAATCGCGTGGGTAACGAACAGCAGCGTGAATGGTGCGTCCTCCCATAAGCGTAACAACTCCTCTTGCATCTTCCTGCGGGTTAAGGCGTCGAGCGCTGCAAACGGTTCGTCCATCAACAATACGCGCGGTTGCATTGCCAATGCGCGCGCAATGGCGACGCGCTGCTTCATACCGCCTGACAACGTATGCGGATATGCATTCGCGAACGCGCTCAATCCGACCTTGTCAAGAAAATGTGCGGCCTGCTCAAGCGCCTCGCGCCGTCCGATCCCTTTCGCTGCGCGTAGCGGGAAGGCGATATTCTCAATCACCGTCTTCCACGGCGGCAATTGATCGAATTCCTGGAATACGACGATCCGATCAGGGCCTGGACCCGTAATCGTTTTTTCGTCAAGCGTGATACGGCCGGCTGTTGGTGCGATGAAGCCTGCAACAGCCTTCAACAAGGTCGATTTGCCACAGCCGGAAGGGCCGAGCAACACGAAGCGATCGGCCTCGTGAACATCAAAGGAGACCCGATGCGTCGCCTTCACGATTCGCTCGGATGTCTTATATTCCAGATCGACGTCAGATACCCGCAACAATACACTGCTACCCGTCTCGATTCCCCTTTGCGTTTCGGCTGCTGTTGAGGCTTTCTTGCGCTCCGGCCGAGTCTCGGCGCCATGCGTGTCCTTTAGCCAATGACTGTGTGCGCTTGAAGACGCCATATCAACTTCCGCTCGCGATTAAAGGATCAGCGAAGAAGTAGTCCCGCCACGATGCGGGCTCGTTCTTGATCGCACCTACTCGGTGCATGAATTGCGCCAGCGGCAGCGTATTCTCCGGCGTCAGTTTGAATGTCACTTCCGGGTTCTTGACGATCTTCAGCAGCAATGCTCGATCGATCTTCGAATGATTGACGCGCAGATAGCTGTCGGCGGCCTCCTCCGGGCGCTGGCGGATCAATTCCGCGGCATCGTTCAGAGCCGCAACAAAGGCGTGATAGGTCTTAGGATTCTCTTGCTTGAATTTCTCCGTGGTATAGAGCACGGTCGCCGAACTAGGGCCACCCAGCACGTTGTAGGAATTCAAGACAATGTGCGCATTGGGGTTTCCGGCCAGTTCCTGCTCCTGGAAAGGAGGCGTGGCAAAGTGACTATCGATTTCCGTTTTCCCCGATATAACGGCCGCGGCTGCATCAGGGTGCGGCAATGCCTGCGTGTATTTATCCAGGCGATTATATTGCGCGTCTCCCCACTGCTTGGCCGCCGCAAATTGCAATACCCGGGACTGCACCGAGACCGTCACCGCAGGAACGGCAATCCGGTCCTTCTCGGTAAAGTCGGCGATCGTCTTGACTTTTGGATTGTTGGAAATCAAGTAATACGGAAAATTTCCCAGCGACGCCACGGCCTTGACGTTCTGCTTACCCTTTGTCCGATCCCAAACCGTCAACAGAGGACCAACGCCAGCACCGGCGATATCAACGGACCCTGACAGCAGCGCATCATTCAGCGCGGCGCCTCCGGACAAGGCGCGCCATTCCGGCTTGATCTGCAATCCCAGCTTGGCGCCCTCTTTTTCAATAAAGCCTTGATCGCGCGCCACATCCAGCAACAAATAGACAATGCCGAACTGTTGCGCAATGCGAATTGTCCCCTCTGCGTGCGCGGTCTGCGATACCACACCCATGCTCAGCGCCGCAGCGACGGAAAGGCAGGCCATACGGCAAGAAGCGATGCCGCGGATAAAGGAAGCATGTACGAAGTGGTGCGCGGAATGACGGAACAAAGGAAATCTCATTAGGGAATAGCTGATCGATTGAAGCGCGGTACGATGTATCGTGGAACGACGACACGACGTGAGTCGCTGCTCCCGAGCAGATACATGACGCGACGATATCTTCTGATCGGCGTCAAGCGACGTCAACGAACGTCGAGTGCTTCGTTTATCTCTTTTTCATATATCGATCAGCGTTTCCCATGGGCAACGCCTCCAAGACCGTTGTGAAATGCCAACGTCAGTAGGGTGGCAATGGAGTAGGAAGACCAAAGCGCTCGCGCAATGTTGCTTCCTGGTAATCCGTGCGAAACACACCACGTTTCTGCAGGATGGGAATGACCTTGTCGGCAAAAAGATCAAGGTCGTCCGGTAGCGCGGGCACCTGAACCGTATAGCCGTCCACCACACCGCTATCCCACCAGTCGATCAATTGATCGGCCACCTCATCCGGACTACCAAGAACCAGGCGATGCCCTTGTTCATAGCGTCTGATTGCCTGCCGGGCGGTCAACTTTTCATACGTCAGCAAGTCAATCACACTTTGCGTGAAGCCCTGTGGCTGGCGTTGGTTCTCCGCCGTTGCAAATAATGTCGGTGACAACACCGCATCGGGATCAAGTGTATCAGGATCAAGTCCGGCATCGCGTGCGAAACGGTGCAGCAGACCCGCCTCCGAACCGGTATCCGTCAGGCGTTCGTGACGCCGCAAAGCGGCCTCTCGCGTCGGTGCGATGATGGGCACGACACCGGGTGTAATCCGCACATCGGTGGCGCGTCGCCCATGCGCCACCGCCGCACCACGTATCGCCTCCGAAAAATGAGCGGCGGCCTGCTTTGACAACAGTGCGCAATACACAAGTTCTGCATGCTTCGCGGCCAGTGCAATGCCGCCCTTCGATGCGCCTGCCTGCGCGATAACGGGTTGCCCTTGCGCGCTGCACGGTACATTGAGCGGCCCATCCACCGAAAAATGCGCATCACGGTAGTGGATGGGCCGCGCGCTGTCGGCCGGCCATAACGCCGATTCGGTCGACGTGAATCCTGCAGGCAAATTCCAACTACCCCATAACTGCTTCAACACGTCGAGAAACGCGTCCGCACGTGCATAGCGCACGGCCCGTACCGGCAGCGGCGCCGCACCGAAATTTGCCGCCACTTCTTGCTTGAACGACGACACGATGTTCAAACCCAGCCGGCCACCCGAGACGAGATCCAACGTCATCGCCCGACGGGCAAGATTATAGGGTGCGTTGTAGGTGGACGAAGCGGTTGCCACAAGACCAATATCCGGCACATGCGCCGCCAGCGCCGTCAACAGAATGAGCGGGTCGAGCGAATGCAGTGGTCTATCCTTCGAGTCGAGCATTAGTGCCGGGTGATCGGAAAGGAACAGGGCATCGAAGCGGGCCCGGTGGGCGGTGCGTGCAAGGCGAAGGTAATACGCGATGTCGATGAAATCGCCAGGATTTCCCTCTCGATGACGCCAGGAATTCGGGAAATAGCCCGTACTGTTTATGCCAAAATTTAAATGCAACTGACGCGTGCTCATTCAGGCGAACTCCTTGTCGGAACGCGACGCCAGCGACTGCCCAGATGCCACCACGCCAATCCCGCCCTTGATCGGCGGTGGCGCGCCGTTGACAGCGTAGTCACCAACGATCCGATCGTGATAGACACGCGGATTATGAGACGCGATGGTGCGTGCATTACGCCAATGACGATCGAGTCCCGTACTACGCTTTGTTGCCGACGCCCCCAAGGCATCGAACAGATGTGTGGTCGACGATAGAATCAGATCGGTCACAACCGTTACTGTCTGACTGACCTCAACGTCCGCCACGACGTTTGCCTGCGTGCGTGCGGCCTCCCATGCAAGACGTGCCGGATCGGTCAATGGTGCATCGCCAGACGATATCTCTGTTTCGGCAATCGCGGTAGCGCGCAGGTCGACAACACGTTGCAGCGCTTCCGCTGCCTTCAACACGGCGCTTGTGGACACGTAGCTGGCACTTCGAATACGACCGACGATTTGAAGAATTTGCGGGTCTTCGCTCGGGCGATTGAAGTTGGTACGCCCCGCGTACACACGCTTTCTTGCGGCCACTGCCGACGACAGGTCGGTCGCCGCCGCCTGACCGATACCGGCTAGTGTCGCGATATGAATCAGTTGGAACCATGCTCCGGCAAAGCGGAACCGCTCGGCATGCGGCTTTACCAAGGCATCGTCGATTGCGACATCGTGAAACAGCGCGGTTCCGCTCGCCGTCAACTGCTGGCCAAAGCCCTCCCAGTCATCCAGAATTTCCACGCCGGGTGCACGGGTTGGTACCAGCACGCCTCGTATCGTACCCGTTTCATCAGAGGCGCTAAGATTGATCCAGTCCGCATACAAGGAACCACTGGTGTAGTACTTTTCGCCGTTCAAGACCCATTTATCGCCTCGTCGACGCAATTGCGTCGACAGCGTACCAAGCGGATTTTCTCCTGTCTCGGAAAAACCGCTCCCGGAAAGCTCGCCCGCCCCAAGGCGATCGAGCCACGTGTCGCGCCATGTGCCATCAGCGCTATCCAACACTTCTTCTGTAAAGCCAAAATGCGAGCGTAATGCATTGATCACGTTCGGATCGGCCCGTCCCAGTTCGACCGCGGCGGCGAAAAATTCCGGCAATGTTGCATCAAAACCGCCGTACGCCTTTGGCAACCGAAAGCGCGTAAAGCCCGCGTGGCGCAATGCTTGTATTTCGTCATGCAGTAATGTGTGCGTTCGTTCACGCTCGACGGATCGTTGCCGAATATCATCGAAAATCGGCCGAAAAGGCGCAATCAATGTTTCATAACGCGCACTTGGACCATTGCCCCACCCTGTGTCGACTGCTGGCATTACGCTTGCTCCCTGCTTGAACCTTACCGTTTGCGATGCAGCGACTATCGCGCCAATGCAAAGGGCAGACAAACAACCAAATCTGATTTGAATATGACGCCGAATGGCGGCGAGTCCACCGTCAAGACCCTAAGCAGGCGTCGGCGAGGACTTTCCAATAGGCTGATCAACGCCAGGCACCACTCGCTCATGCGTAAGGCGATCGAAAACGGACGCATCAATCCACGCGGACAATTCGAAGTCTTGCGATAAGAACCCGTGCTTGACGAGAAACGCCTTGAAATTATCCAAGGCAGCGATATGCTGCGGGTCCAGACCAATCGTCAATTGGGTGTGACTGCCGCGCGGATACGCCGGGGCCACCCAATGCTCGGCCGCGCGAACCTCACGGGCGATATACGCACGCGCCTGGTCCGGATGCGCCAATGCCCACTCGCCAGCGCTTACCGCCGCACCCAATGCTTTCGCCACCAGATCCGGCCGGCGTGTCAACAGGGCCGTATCCACCGTGAGTGGACGCGGTGTCCCATTATTCGCGTGGCGAAGTCGATCCGAGTGTTGCTCGATCTCGACGATGATCCGCGCTCCCGCGATATTCACCGCTTCCAATCCAGGTGCGCCCTTGACAAAGACCGCCTCTACTTCACCGCTAAGCAGGGCTGCGACTTCACGCGCAAACTCGTGGGGTCGCTCGGTCGCCATCCTCATCGCAAGCCCATTGTCGGCAGTCGCACGCGCCTCCGCCAGACTGGTGGGCGTGTGTGCCAACGGTACCAAAGCGACATCGCGCAAAGTCAGCCCCGCGACATCAAGCAAGCTGTCATAACCCCGCAGCGCGGTAGCGCGATGGAAATCGACAATATCGGTGCGTGGGTTATGCGGCAGCCCAAGTCGACGTCCACGAAGATCCGACACGTGACGGATCATGCTCGAAGGCAAGGCGATGATGCCTTGAAATTCATCTACCCAGGACAAACCAATTACGCGTGTCAGTGCACCATTGGCACGTGCCCACAACGCTGGGATATTGCCACCCTGTCGAAACGAATGCGGCTGCGAATGCGTGTAATGCGAGCGTCGAACGACGGGATCCGAGGCGTCCTGCAGTGCTTCCCAATGGATACCGTCGGCGGCGAACGCCTGCGCCAATCCGCCTTGCTGGATTACCACGCCAAACGGGGTCGGGGCCGGACAGCGCGTGTACCAAAGACGATCGACAGGCGCGGTGGGCGATGCAGGCGACACGAACACGTTACCGGACCGCGCGGCCGACCTATCGTCGAGCGCCGACGCATCCGGCTGCTCGCGAATAATTTCCGAGATGGAAGCAGTCATTTCTCGTGTCGTGGATGTCTGCCAAAAAACGGGTGGCCAGGGTCGTTGTAACCCGGCGTGGATGGGTGCCCGGGCGTGACAAGACCATCTACAAAGGCTTCGTCCTCCGCGGTGAAACGATACGCCAGCGCGGGTTGATAGTCATCCCACTGGGCTTCGGTCCGCGGACCAGTGATCGCCGATGTCACCAAGGCGTTATTAAGCACCCACGCCAGCGCAAATTGTCCGGGTGTCAGCCCCCGGGCTTCCGCATGCGCCTTGACTGCCTGCGCCAATGTCAGGTTTTCAGGACGCCACTCCGTCTGGTGCAGCCGACGATCCTGCCTTCCGGCACGCGTATCCGCGCCCGGCTTTTCCCCGGCGTGTACTTGGCCGTCAACACGCCACGAGCCAGCGGACTATACGAGACCACACCAAGCCCGTAATACGCCGCCGCTTCGAGCTGTTCCTGCTCGGCCTGGCGATTCGCCAGGTTGTATAACGGTTGGCTTGCAACGGGGCGATCGATATTCAACGCATCCGCGGTCCGGCTGAATTCGGCAATCTTCCAGGCGCGATGGTTGGACAAACCGTAGTAGCGGATTTTGCCAGCGCGAATCAGATCGTCGATCGCGCGAAGGGTCTCGGCGACAGGCGTGGTGTGATCCTCGCGGTGCAGATACAGCAAATCGATATAGTCAGTCTTCAATCGACGGAGGCTCGCCTCCACTGCCTGAATCGTATATTTTCGAGACGCACCTTGATCATTTGGACCATCGCCTCGCGCGTTGACATACTTGGTTGCAAGCACCCACTTATTTCGTTGATCGGCGATCAAGCGACCTACTACTTCTTCGGATGCCCCCCCGTTATACCCGTCCGCTGTATCGATGAAATTGACCTTCTGTTCAAACGCCTTGTCGACAATACGGCGCGCCGTGGCCTCGTCGGTTTGACCGCCAAACATCATCGTGCCTAATGATAACGGGGATACCTTGACTCCCGAACGCCCGAGATTTCGATATGACATGCGCAACTCCTGGAAACGTGTAACAGATAATCTGATCAGGCGGCACGCGGCACCGCCGCGATCAGCGACTGCGTATAAGGATGCCGCGGGTTATCCCACAACGACTGATGGTCCCCTTCCTCGACGATCTGGCCACCATGCATTACCAAGACCCGGTCGGCGATATAACGCACCACCGCCAGATCATGAGAAATAAAGAGATAGGACAAGCCCAGCTCCTGCTTCAATTCGACCAACAGGTTCAAAACCTGCGCCCGCACGGAGACGTCAAGGGCGGAAACCGGCTCATCGCAAATGACCAACGCCGGTTGGAGTACGAGCGCACGCGCAATGCCGATACGTTGACGCTGCCCACCAGAGAACTCATAGGGATAGCGGCGCAACGCATCCAACGGCAAATCGACTCGGCGCATGACATCGACGATTCGCGCATGGCGTTCGTCACGGTCGCGGATATGGTGCGCTTTCAACGCGGCATCGAGAATGCCTTGCACATCATGACGCGGATTCAGCGACGCAAACGGATCTTGGAAAATCATCTGTACCTTGCGGCGCAGCGGCCGCATGGCACGCTCACCCAGATGGGTGATGCGTTGTCCATCGAGTTCAATGTCGCCTGCGGTCGGTGCGATCAGCTTCATCACGGTGCGGCTTAATGTCGACTTGCCACAGCCGGACTCGCCCACTAATCCGACGGTCTCCCCAGGCGCGATATCAAACGACACACCATTGACGGCTTTCACCAGTTGCCCGCGTTGTCCGTAATGCGTGTGAAGATCCGTTAGCCGCAACATCGGTGCGCGGACCTTTTTATCCGATGGGGATACGGCGCGCGCCATTGCCGCGCTGTTGTCAGGCGTTCGAAGATCTCTTTTATGCAAGGTAAAGCGGAACGTCGGTGCTTTGCCGCTAAGAGTGGATTCCACCCGAATCTCGGCAAGGCGCTCCTGCCGATAATGCACAGCATGATCAAATGTCAAAGACGCACCCCTTAGTCCACGCGTATAAGGATGCATTGCCTCGGTGTCCTTGCCGAAGAGGGTATCCACACGCCCCTCTTCAAGCTTACGGCCGCCGTACATCACGGCAACCCGATCCGCATATTGCGCGACAACCCCAAGATCATGCGTGATAAGCAACAGCGCCATTTGCATGTTGCGGGCCAGTTCGGCAAGCAACGCCAGTATCTCGGCCTGAATCGTGACATCGAGCGCAGTTGTCGGCTCATCGGCAATCAACACCTTGGGTTGGCAGGCGATAGCCATCGCGATCATTACGCGCTGGCGCTGCCCGCCAGAAAGCCGATGAGGGAAATCATCGACTCGTTGCTCTGGATTCGGTATTTTCACTCGTCCCAGCAGGCTGATTGTATGCGCACGCGCGGCACGCGACGACAAGCGCCGGTGGCGATGCAGCACTTCCGCAATCTGGTCACCCACGGTCATTACCGGATTCAGAGACGTCATCGGCTCTTGAAAAATCATCGAAACATCTCGCCCACTGACATCGCGCCGCGCGGCCGGCGACAACGACAACAAGTCTTTGCCGTCTAGCAGAATTTTCCCGGATACGGTCGCATTATTGGCCAACAATCCCATGATGGCCAATGCCGTGGTGGATTTGCCGCAACCGGATTCACCTACCAATGCCACGGTTTCTCCCGGCGCAACGGCGAGATCGAAATCCGACACGACGCGATGCCCGACATCGTTCCGCGCGTCGCGCCGACCATAATCGACATTCAACGCGCGCAATTCCAAGATATTGCTCATGGCAGTGTGCCCTCGACCGATGCGTATTGCCAGCAGTTATTCGAACCATGACGACATCACGCCGCCGCCATTCTTATCGCCGCTCGCGCAGGCGCGGATTGAAGGCTTCATTCAAACCATCACCAAGGAGGTTCAAGGCAAGGATGGCCAAGACCAACGCAGTGCCGGGCAAAATCGTCAACGAAGGCGCGGTGCGTAGCATCTCACGTCCGGTGCCGATCATTGTTCCCCAACTGACACGGTTTGGATCGCCTTGCCCCAAAAATGACAGCGCGGACTCCATCAAAATGGCGCTCGCTACCATCACCGACGCGGTAACGATAATCGGTGGCAATGCATTCGGCAGGATCTCTCGAAAAATGATTCGCACCGGCGTGAAACCAAGTCCTTTCGCCGCCGCGACAAATTCGCTATGTGCCAAAGAACGGAACTCGGCGCGCACCAACCGCGCGACGGTCGGCCAGGACGTCACGCCAATCGCGAGCGATATCGTCTGCATCGACGGCGATGTGATCGTGACGATCACGATAACGAAGAGGAAGGCCGGCGTAGTCTGGAATATCTCGGTGATCCGCACCAATACGTCATCAACCCATCCGCCAAAGTATCCCGCCGCCGCACCAATCAACGTACCGATGCAAACGCCGATCACTGCGGCGGTTGCACCAATCCACAACGACGCCTGGCTGCCATGCACGATGCCTGCCGCAACATCACGGCCGAGGGAATCCGTGCCGAGCCAGTAATGCGCATCTGTAAAAGGCGGGATTAACGGCGCAGCCACCATGTCCAGTGGATCGCCCGGAAACCAGACATTCGCGCTAAACGCCATCACGACCATCGCCAGCAGGATGACCGCACCCACGACAGCCAGTGGATTCCGTGCCAATCGGCCCCACGCCGAATCCGCCAGAAGTCGATGCGACGCCCGTTTCGGGACCCTTTGGTACGCGCTGGCACCGCCCTCGACACCGTGGTTGTCCGAAGCGCTTGCGTCCGGATAGGCGGTTCCGCTGAGGAACGCGCCAAATACCGAGGATCGAAGTTGCGTTCCCCATCGCGCCGAGGCGTGTCCATGGCCGAGGGTTGGAACGTCGTCACACGAACGAGGTGCCGATCCGTACGCCGACTGTCGGACATCCTGCCCCGCGTCATACCGCGTTTGTCCGACGGGGGCATAGCGTTGTGCATCGTCCGTTTTTTGGGTCATCGGCGGTTCTCCACTCGGGGATCGAGCCATACCTGCAGCAAATCGGTCAGAACATTGGCCACGACAACAAGCAATGACGACAACAGCATCACACCGAGCAGGACGGAATAGTCACGCCCCTGCACGGCATCCAGGGCCAGACGGCCCAGACCCGGCCAACTGAATACCGTCTCCGTGACCACCGCGCCACCAAGCAGCCCGCCAATATGCATGCCTGCGACCGTGGTGATTGGAATCAGAGCGTTGCGCAAGACGTGGCGCACCGTAACGACCCAGGGATGCAGACCCTTTGCCTGTGCCGTGCGAATATAGTCCTGACGCTGGACTTCCAGCATCGCCGCACGTGTCAGACGTGCATAAATCGCGACATAGAAGCTGCCGAGCGTTGCAGCAGGCAACAACACATGACGTAGCCTGTCCCAAAAATCTTCAAACCCGTTCAGCGTCTGTCCCAGCGTCGTTGCACCTTCACTGGGCAACCAGCCAAGATGAACAGAGAACACGACGATGGACACCAACGCTACCCAGAAACCCGGCGTTGAATAAAGCAGCAACGCAAACACCGATAGCATCCGGTCAAGCCACCGGCCTTGCCATGCCGCCATCGTGGCTCCCAACGCAATGCCCGCAATCAAAGCAAAACCCAACGCAAAGAGCATCAAAAACAGGGTATCCGGCAACCGCGAAAGTATCAGCGACATCACTGGAGTATTAAACCGAGGGGATACGCCCAGGCTGAAGTGCGCGAGATTATTCAGATAGGCAATGAACTGTTCGAACAACGTCCGATCAAGGCCGAAGTGATGGCGTATCTGCACCATTGTTTCGGCGGTCGCGGAGCCCGACTCTCCCGCCAGCACATCGGCTGCGTCGCCCGGGATCAACTGCATTAGGACAAAGTTTAAGACGACAACACCAAGGGTCGTCGGTAAAGCACGCGCGACTATACGAGCAAGCCCACGCTGCCAGCGACGATATCCTGACCCGCGGGATCTCTCGCCTGGTACCGCTGGAATCGTTGAAGCCATGGTCGTTCCTGTCAATCACATTCGGGAATTCCAGCGGATTACTGTAGATCGCTTTCCTGCGAACGGCTACCAATGGATTGCGATATGGATATCACGGCTTTTGCAGCCAGGCGTTGGCAAAACCTTCGTTCAAGCCGTCGGCCCCGCGATTGACGTCGTGAACGGTTTTTGCATAGACCGTTGCATAATCGGGGGCAATCAGATTGACGTCAGGCAGGTCGTGCTCGATTGCCTGTTGTATCGACTTGAACAGCGCTCGACGTTTCGTCTCGTCGGTTTCCACGGCGGCATCCGCGAACAGTTTATCCACCTCCGGGCTACTGTAGTGGGAACCGTTCGTAAAAGGCACGCCCTGACGATAATTCGACGTGACATAAAGACGTGCAACGCCCGCTACGGGGTCGAACAAATTACTCATGCCATTCACCGCCATATCAAAATCGTGGCTGGTATAAATGCGCTTCAAGTAGGCCGGCAGATCCTCGTTACGGATTGTCAAGGCGATGCCAATGCGCGCCAACGCGGATCGAACATAGGCGGCGGTACGCCCAGGTTGATCGCCAATGGGCAATGCATCAACGATAAGCCGGAAGCGCACACCATCCGGCCCCCTCGGAAATCCTTCCTTGTCCAATAACGCATTTGCTTTATTGATATCGAAAGGATAGGGTGACGGCGACGGGTCGTAGTAACGGTTGCGGGGGGCCAACGGGCTTGCGTCCGGTGTGGCGTAACCGTAGTAGACCACTTTAGCGATGAGCGCCCTGTCCAACGCGGACGCGATTGCCTGGCGAACAGCCAGCCGCTTCAAATAGCGGTTATCCAAGCTGAATTCCAACCGATAGACACCAGCACTGAATTCATAACCCCTGGAATCAATCCCCAACTTTGGATTCGCCTTGATCCGCGCCAGATCGGATAAGGGTACAGGATTATCGCCACCTAGTTGCACGGCACCGCTCTCGAATGCAATCGTACGAGCCGCCGCATCGGGAATGATTTTAACGATCAAGCCGTCCAAATAAGGTTTTCCTTTATCCCAATAATTGTCATTCCGCACATATTCGATATGGTCACCGCGCACCCATTTCACGAAAAGGAAGGGGCCGGTACCGATTGGTGCCGCGTTGTGAGGATTGGACAAAGGATCGCCATGGTCATACAGGTGCTTGGGTAAAATCGGTGTTTCAGATGCCGAGAACGCTCGAATTAAATACGGAGTTGGTTTCGACAAGATCAACGTGACAGTATCCACATCCGGCGTCTGCACTTCCGCGACATTCGCAAAGGTCGAATTGGCGCGGGGGTGATATTGCCGTAACAATCGCAAGGAATACGCAACGTCAGCAGAGGTAAAGAGCTTTCCATCCTGCCAGAGTACGTTATGCCGCAAATGAAACGTATAACGTTTTCCGTCCGCGCTGATGTCCCAGGAGGTCGCCAGCAATGGGCGAGGATTCATATCGAAATCGTACTCCAGCAACCCTTCGACCACCTTCGGACTGACTTTTAGAACGTTGACGGCCGTCGACGCAAACGATACAAGTGTAGGGGGCTCCGGGCTGACGACCATCGTCAGAATCCCGCCGCGGGATGTCGCCGCAGCTTCACTGAAGGCAAAAAACTCGCACAGACCGAAAAAGGCCAACATCAACACGGCAATGCCGCGCGGCCCACGTGCCGCCGAACTCCGCGATTGCCCGAACCAGGTCTGGGATAAAAATCGCTGGCAGTGCCTTGTATTTTTAGTCGTATCAATCAAGCTCGCCATATAGCCTCTTCCTCATGATTACGCGAACGGCATCGGTGCTGATCGTTCTCTCCATCGCCCACGATATTTGCCGCCGCCGTCTCCAGCATGGTGGGAGAAAAAGCATAGTCAATATCGGAAACCATGCATACCAAGCTTTCCTGCTTTCTTTATTTCGATTTGGTGACGCGTCATGATGCTGGCGTCTTTTTGGCGAGCGCGATTTTCCGAGCGACGCTCCCCCGATAACGCTTATCGCGAAGTCGATTTTTTTGGCAGTGCGCCGTCCCGGCGCGCACTGCGCCCCGCTCTCGCCTGAATGCATGGGTTGCAATACACTATGGTATCTCGCTCCCCAGTAAATAAGGCGTGCAAAGCCATGTTCATTCGCCGATTGACACCCTCGGATACTGCCGCATTCCAGGGGATCCGCCTTCTCGGACTACAAGAGGCTCCCGCGGCATTTGGGTCAAGCTATGAGGAAGAAGCGCATCGCTCAGTCGATGACGTTGCCAGCCGCCTTACCCAAACCTCGGAGCAAGCTGTCATCGGTGCATTCGTTGATGAAGCGCTGGTTGGCGTGGCCGGCGTGCGTAGACAGAACCTGCTCAAGTATCGTCATAAGGCGGCGCTATGGGGCGTCTATGTCCATCCTGGACATAGAGGGGTCAGCATCAGTAGAAAACTCGTGGATGCCGCAATGGCATTCGCACAAGCAATGCCTGGGGTGATGCAGGTCACGCTTACAGTGACGAAGGGGAACGTTGCCGCTGCAGGCCTTTATCGATCCCTCGGTTTTGAGGTGTTCGGCGAAGAGCGCAACGGCCTGTTCGCAGACGGCATCATGCATGACGAAATCCACATGGCCCGCGTCTTCTTGTCCGCTGCCGACGTGATGACGCACGCCAAAATACGCTAAATACCACGTGCCCTCCCATCACGGGATGTCCGATGCCTCGCACGACATCCGTGCAACGCAACCGAATAAATGAAGCACTTTTCAGTGAATACAGAAAGACATCGCATCTGATGTAATGAGATTTCTTGAGCAATAAGGCTTACTTGATCGTATTACACGGTTATATAACACCGTACTGACTCAAGCACTCAATTTTTTGCAATATGAGGTGACGGAATGGCATATGAACAGTGGCGCAAATGGATAGTCGCGGCGGTAATAACCGGCGGTGTGCTGTCCACGGGCATCCCGGCGAAGGCAGAAGAAATGGTTGGCAACCACCGCGTTCCCGAACCTGCAAAGGCAGTGGATCTCGATCGATACGTTGGCAACTGGTATGAATTCGCACGCTACGACAATTTGTTCGAGAGAAACTGTGAGGGCGTGACGGCCCAATATGAGAAACGAAATGACGGCTTGATTCGCGTTGTCAACGTATGTCGCGAGGGAAGCGCGACCGGTCCGGCCAGGTCAATCGAAGGCAAGGCGCAAGTCATCGAGAACTCACAAAACGCCAAGTTGAAGGTGTCTTTCTTCGGACCTTTCTATGTTGGTAGATACTGGGTACTTGATCACGCCGATGATTACAGCTGGTCCATAGTTGGTGAACCGACCGGGCTATTCCTGTGGATTCTCACCCGTGACGCAAAACCCAGCCAAACACTTGCCGATGCGTTAATCGTTCGTGCAACGCAGCTTGGCTACGACGCCTCGAAGATTCGCAAAACGCAGCAATAATATTTTCGGACATTTATTGACTTGCAAGTCACACGCCCCCCCCCGAAGGACGCTTGTACAACGGTGATTTCGCCATGCGGCAAGGGATCACCTCGAGGCGTCCATCGCTCAATTTCCCAAAAAACTGCACTGAAGGTTTCTCATCAGATAGGAACACTATTTTTATCCGGAGAGAAGCGCGTGCCATACTGCGCCCCTCTTTCCTGATAAAAATGCCTTTCCTGATGAAAATGCCGTGAGTATTTCTTCCTTCGTCACCGGCGCCGAACGCGTGCTGCATGTGCTGTCCTCGCTCGCAGAAAGCAATCACGAGGTGATCCGGAATGGTCGTCACGCACATGAGGCCGTGGTGCGGACCCACTATACTTAACGCATCGCGCGACTATTGATGGGGGAATACTCATTCAAGGCAGGATAACCAATAAGATAATTCTGGTATTTCAATACTTGTCCGTCCCTTCTCCGAAGCAATCCATTCGCTGCCACTGATTCAATCAGCTGCCATCCCTCGACTATTTCAATCCCGTACGATCCTACCGCGATTTTAAGTATAATGCCGGCATTCATTTCAAGTCCTTTAAAAGGGATTCGCGTTCAAGGGAAACGGGGATGCGGCATATACGAAAGAGAGAATTTTTAAAGCACGGTGATTCGGTTCTGGTCGAATGCTCTCATAAAGCGAATGTCATCCTCCTGGATGACGCAGAGTATGGGAATTACAAGGCAGGCCGACGTTATAAATCGCTCGGCGGTCAGTACCAGCGTTATCCGGCCATACTCTCACCGGACCGGATGGACTGGTGGAATGTCGTCATCGACGTAGAGGGCACAGCCCAAGGCATGCATTACTCAATCGACTTCATGAAGCTGCCATAGCGTGTCGGCCAAGCGACGTCAGCCGTGCGTGGACGCGTCGCCCCGGCCACCACGTGTGGCCGGGGATCTCGCATCAGAGTGACAGCCGATGCGATACAATCCATCGCCGTGTCTCGAGTTGACGCCAGTCATCGATGGAACCTCAATAATGAAGTCGTTTGCAACAGTCGCGATTACAACGTTTTCGTTCGCCTTGTCCGGGTGCGCTTGGTTCGGC
Source organism: Robbsia andropogonis (assembly GCF_034047095.1). Lineage (NCBI taxonomy): Bacteria > Pseudomonadati > Pseudomonadota > Betaproteobacteria > Burkholderiales > Burkholderiaceae > Robbsia > Robbsia andropogonis. The sequence continues at coordinate 1,041,786 of NZ_CP139166.1, forward strand.
CCATCGAGTTACACATTGATCACGCCGATGGCGTCCACCGCGAATGCGGCGAAGACGGCCGACTTTGCGTTGAATGTCTTGCCAGTCGGCATTCCGCCGCAATTGGACAGCAGGAATATCGTCGTTCGTCGAGGATCGACGCAGACAGAGGTCCTCACCTCCAAGCACTGGACCACCCCTTTCGGCGATGAGGTGCGCACTGCCATCTCGCTGCAATTGGCGAACGAATTACATGCGCAGGACATCATGGGATTACAGACGTCCCCGTGGAGCCGCGTGGTTGATGTCAAATTGCAGATCCGTCGATTCGATAGCTGGCCTGGCCAGTCCGTTGCGATCAATGCAGCATGGAGCGCAACGTTGACCAAGGACGGCGGCAATAATCCCGTGCTGATTTGCAGCGAAACGATATCGCAACCCGCGCCAGGTGGACTGTCGACAATCGTCGGCGCGCAGCAGGCCGCTGTCCAGACACTCGCCAGGAAAATGAGCGCTGAGATCCAGGCATGGATCACATCCGGACGTAACGACTGCGCCAACTGACGTAGCCGACATGCGCGGCGTGAAGTGTTACTGCTATTGGAAAATACCTGTTCGAATGAAAAGCAATTTTTCGAGATAAGAAGTATCCGCCCCGCAGGGACCGCCGATCCGTCTGAGGGCAGATGTTTTCAAGGCACGCGAGTATAACCGCACTACACTCTCCGCCCCCTGGCTAACGGAATCACGTCAGCGCACCTCTGGCGACCTCCCTTTACAATCAGAGTGTTGCCGTTTACAGACCTGTCATTTTCGGGAAAGCTTCTGGCAATCGCTCTCCTTCAATCTGAATTTTGGCACTTTCGCGGTTGCTCTCAATAAGATCCTCTGCCCTTAGTTCGCGGATGGCACCGCCCAGAATTTCCGCTAGCCGAATTTGCTTTTTTGTCCCGGAAATGGGCACGATCCAGCCCTTTTGTACCAGGAGCCAAGCGCGGGCAATCTGAGCCCGACTGGCATTATGCTCAGTCGCGACAGCGCCGAGAACGTCGACCACGTAGACTTGGACGAGGTAAAACCCTTCGCTGCTCTTTGCGCATGGATGGGGATAATGCCAACGCGGAGAATGGTATCCTATAAGATCAGCTATTTTATGCATTAAAAAATATTGGGCGCCTATATTTTCCCCGTAAAAACAACGAGATGCAGTCAATGGCCGGGATCTATGCAAGCATTGTCACGCCGCTCCGGTGAAGAAAATCCATGTGTTCATATGCCGGCCGTAATGATATGTTTTCAACAAAAGCGATGAGATGTCATCCGAAGGTTGCCCGCCTAGCAATCTGGGTGGCATGTGTTTGCGGTGCTACCGCGGCTGGCATCGTCAGCGCGCGCGCGGATTGTATCGACGACGCTGCGGCATTCCAGCACGTCAACGTCTCCCTGATGCGAGCGATCGCGCAGGTCGAGACCGGCACGCATACGCGTGTCATCAGCACCAACTCGAACGGTAGCTATGACATCGGCCTGATGCAAATTAACAGCGCCTGGTTGCCCGCGCTTGCGCGGCAGGGCATCAGCGAACAGTCGCTCTTCGATCCCTGCACAAATGCTTATGTGGCGGCCTGGATTCTCTCTGAAAATATCCATCGATTCGGGCCTACGTGGGTCGCCATCGGAGCCTATAACGCGTCCTCGCCGAGCAAGCAGCTCGCATACGCCCAAAAAGTAGTCGACGCTGCGCATTCGATCATTAGCCCGCCGAGTTCTCCAATGCCAATTCTTCCCCCGTCCTACACGCCGCCGCAATCGTATAATCCGTTCGAGACCTTGCAAGTTGACCGGATACGATTCGCCAAGTCGCCAGAGATCGCAGCCGATGCCAACGCGGCCGCATCAGGCACGACACCCGACATGAAATCCATGACCGTCGCGCCCGGCAAATATCATTTCGGCTGGACCATCACAGGTACGCCCGATGTCCGGCCTGTCCAGGTCTTTGATGATGGCACGCAAACTTTTGTCCAGTTACAGGACTTGGCACACGCACCGGCTATTTTCGCCGACACGCCGCAGGGACGGATATTGTTGTCGTGGAAAAGGCATCCGCCATACGCAGTGATCGACTCGTTGCAAGCCCATCTCGTATTCCAATTGGGCAGCGCTCAGGCCAAGGCAGAACGTACCGCCGTAATACCCTCAAACGTAGCCGCCAGCACTCAACCGTTCTCCCAGCAGGAGAGCAATGTGACCAAGGGCAACACGCCGGACGCCGTCGCACAGGGCGTAACATCGGCCAAACAGACATCCGTGGCTGGTGCCTTATGGTTTGCGACAGTTGGCCCGCAGGGCACATCGCATCAGGCTAGCGGTGCTGCGCGCGCTGCTCGGGCAAACGACCAGCCTGCCGAGACGACACGCGACCTATCAACTGAGCCGATGACGAGCGCGACGACGACTTCCGCGATGTCATCGTCAAGAGCGGCATCGCATCCAACCGCGGCGGCCAATGCCGATAGTGCGCTTTGGTACGTCGAGCCGCTCTCCAAGCCCTAGCACATTATTTCGAAAGTTGATTCAGAGGCAAAATTCGCGATTGATCGTGCGCGATGCCATTGCTGCAGGCGTCGGAGCAGCAATGTCACGGCAGTCCAGCGAGCGCGCTCACGACCGCGCCAGCAGTACTCCCGCGAGTGCCACGGCAAATCCCGCAATCTGCAGGGCCGACAACGCTTCGCCGAACCCGACATAGCCTTGAAGCGCCGCAAGCGGCGGTGCGAGAAACAGCAGGGAGGTAGCGCGCGACGCGTGGCCGCGCCTTACCATCCACATCAGGAGCGTCACGCTGATGCCTGACAGCATCACGATTCCCCACGCGAGCGATATCCAGAGTGTGGTCGACGGTATCCAACGTTGTTCACGCAGAGCGAATGCGAGCACCGCAGCCACAAGCGCTGCGCCGAGGTTCTGCACGGCACCCGCGCTGCGGATGTCGGCTTTCGCAAGCGAAGTTTTCTGAAACAGTGTCCCGGCCGTGATGGCCCCCACCGAGAGAATCGAAATCGCGACGACGAGCCACGACGGTACATGACCGGCATGCGCGGGTGCCACGGTGGCGATCTTCGGTGCCAGCACAAGTACAACGCCGGCAAGCCCTAGCGCCATGCCACCCCAGCCGCGCGGCGACAGGCGCTCGTTAAAGAGCGGCACCGCCAGCGCCGCGGTCAAGAGCGGCTGCAGGGCGCCGAGCAGCGCCATGACGCCGGCGCTCAAGCCTTGCGCGACCGCCCAGTAGCCGGCACCGAGATAGACACCCTGCATCAGCGCGCCTGCAAGCAGATGCTTGCTGATTGCACGTCCGCGTGGCCAGGCGGCGCGTGCTGCCCACGCGGCCAGCGCAAGCACCACGGCTGTGCCGCTGAATCGCCACAGCAGGAACAGGTTGGGATCGGCGTAGGGCTTGATCGCGCGCGCCACGACGAACCCGGTTGACCAAAGCAAAACGAAGACAGCAGCTATCAAATTGGCAAGCATCGCGAGTCGAAGGCAACATCAAGTCATCAATTGACCCCATCGAAGTCGCCTCGGGCGTCCGGCTCCGTGCTGACCGAACGGCCGACAACCGGCGTTCCCCGCCTGCCAGAAAACGCCCCCTGCATCATGCTTTTTCAGGTGCGGACGATTTGATCGTCGGCTTTCATTGACGTATTAGCCATGAAGGCGCTTTGCGACCGCAGCGACTCTCGCCGCATAGGAGGCAACCGTATCCAGATCGCCGGTCGGGATTTCCTCGACGCTGGCATCCGATGGCGACTGCACAAGCGCGCCGACCGATCCACCCAGGTTGTTGACGTCATCACGGGTGGCCGCCTTGCTGTTTGTAGGCGGCAGACCGAGACTCACCCAGATCCCGCCATGCTGAGAAGCCAAGGTTTGCAAATAGATTAGCGTTACTTGTTTATCGCCGTTAAAGCTGGCGCTATTTGTGAAACCACCAAATACCTTGTCTTGCCACGCACGTGTAAACCAGATCTTCGATGTCGCATCTGCAAACTTCTTGAACTGCCAAGGCACCGAACCCATGTATGTGGGCGCCCCAAAAATAATGGCTTCCGCGGCAGAAAGCTTTTCCCATGCCGATTCTGAAACATTGCCTTCAGCATCGATTTGAATCAATTCTGCGTCGGCCGCCTTTGCGGCAACTTCCGCAATGCGTTTGGTGTGACCATACCCGCTAAAAAAGATGACGACTGTATTGGACATTAGGCTTTCTCACTTGGAAAAAATAACGCTAGGGTATCGCTTGGATGGTATTACTTCCATGCTCCTAGAACAATTACTTACTTTTTGGTTAGTGCCACACCTGCACATTTCCCAGCCCCCCTTTTTACTCTAGCAAGGTGACCGCTTGCCTGCGGCAATCGACTGCAATGACCTTGTATCGAATCGATTGGCCAAACTTTATCGATTAATTCGCTTTCTTTATTATAACAGTCCCGTAACCGATCTATCGGCGGCCGGCCTGCTTATCTATTTTTTAAACCGAGCGGCGGCAATGTGACTTCGTTAATAAGGCACAAGCATTTATAAAAATCCCGTGTTTCAGCTTTGGGGATGTGCAGCATGAATTGAATCAGGGCGTCGATATATCAGTTACCGTGCGCTCTCGCAACATGCACATCGACAAGTACGACGACTTGCACAGGAATAGCCCAAGGAGCGCGACGATCAATGTATAACAGCCAACACCGTGCCCCGCTTATCTGAAAAACATGCCATGGTCGATGCAACCGACACGCTCATCGGCGTTTAGCCGTCACTAGGTAAGTCTGAACTGGACTGTCGCGTTTTTGTTCTACTCGTTAGCACTACCCTCCAACACGCTACTGGGATCAGCGACGAAACAAGCGTGCGCGGTCAATCGGGAGATTACTTTTCCACGTAACATCAATGGCGCCAACAGCATTGGTGCGTTGGTGCGGCAAGACGTTAGAAACTGCGCTAAATCATCAGGAAGACGCTCAAATGAACACGACGATGCACTGTTGGTCGAGCGCCCAGCACCGGGATGCCATTGAGGGCGGACGCAAATCGATCTACCCAAGACGGTAACGGTTGATAAAAACACCATGATCCCGGCCACGCTAAAGCGCATCAACACTGCTGGCCAACAGCCCATCACGATCCGTTGGGAACATATCCGAACAATATGATCAATCGGGATCATCGTTCCATTACGCGTCGAGCACAGCCTATTCGGTGGTGCACAAGCTTTCATTACGATACATCCCGCGTGGTAGCGTGAAGATGCTACCTTCGATTGCCCCATGGAAGATGGAAGGCAACTGCAAAGCAAACCACCCATCAGGCACTTTTATTAGTTGATCGTATAAATAATTCCATGCGTTATAGTACTTCAACTTTCATCAAACATTAACACGACTTGAGAGACATAAGACTGATACAAAGTGACTGCATTTGATAGCGCGAATTTATAAACACCATGAAATATTTCTATTGGTCATCGATTCAAATAAGCGTCGATACTGTCCCCCGCGCCAGGCCTCAACATCACTTAAAGGGAATCAAAGTGAAAATACGACTAGCACACCTGATTAAATATTCCACTGCAATCCTAGCGATCACGACGCTTGGAACTACAACCACTCTGGTGTGGGCCGATGGCACGCCACGACCAAATAGCTTCTGGTGGCCGGAGACGCTTGATCTTTCGCCACTTCGTCAGCACGATATTGAGTCGAATCCGTACGGCAAGGACTTCAATTATGCTAAGGAATTCAATAGTCTCGATATAGACGCCGTGAAGGCCGATATCAAAACCGCCTTAACGACGTCACAAAGCTGGTGGCCGGCAGACTATGGCAACTATGGGCCGTTTTTTATCCGCATGGCATGGCACGGGGCTGGCACCTATCGCACGTATGATGGCCGGGGCGGCGCCGATGGCGCCCAGCAACGGTTCGAACCCCTCAATAGCTGGCCCGACAACGCCAATCTCGATAAAGCACGGCGGCTATTGTGGCCAATCAAGAAAAAGTATGGCGAGAAGATTTCGTGGGGCGACCTGATGGTATTGACAGGCAACGTCGCGCTCGAATCCATGGGTTTTCAGACTTTCGGCTTCGGTGGTGGCCGGCAAGATGATTGGCAGTCCGACTTGGTCTATTGGGGTGCCGGCACTAAGTTCTTGTCAAGCAATCGGGATAAAAGCGGGAAACTCGAAAAGCCGCTGGCCGCAACGCAAATGGGATTGATTTATGTCAATCCGGAAGGGCCGAACGGCAAGCCGGACCCGGTTGCCGCGGCAAAAGACATTCGTGATGCATTTGGCCGCATGGCGATGAACGACGAAGAGACGTTGGCACTCATTGCAGGAGGCCACACTTTCGGGAAAGCGCATGGCGCAGTGTCTGCCGCTAAATGCGTCGGCCCCGCGCCTGCTGGAGCGGCGCTCGAGCAGCAAGGCCTTGGCTGGGTCAACAAGTGCGGCACCGGCAATGGCGCTGACACGGTCACGAGCGGTCTTGAAGGCGCTTGGTCGGCCGACCCCGTGCACTTCACGATGCAGTATCTCGATAATTTGCTCGGGCACGATTGGGTGCTGACCACGAGCCCTGCCGGTGCGCATCAATGGAAGCCCAAGGACGCGGAGAACATCGTACCGGATGCTCACGATCCGTCGAAGCTGCATCCCCTGATGATGTTCACGACGGACATCGCATTGAAAGTCGATCCATCCTATAGTCGAATCGCAAAGCGGTTTCAAGAACATCCCGAGGAGTTCAAGCTGGCCTTTGCCAAGGCGTGGTTCAAGCTGACGCATCGTGACATGGGACCGAAGGCGCGTTATCTCGGCAAGGAAATACCCAGCGCCGATCTGATCTGGCAGGATCCACTTCCCTCCGCCCACTACAAGATGATCGACCAGAAGGACGTGGCGGCACTAGAGAACAAGATACTGGCATCCGGGCTGCCTAAATCGGCGTTGGTCAAGACTGCGTGGGCATCTGCCGCGACGTTCCGCGGAACCGATTATCGGGGCGGCGCAAACGGCGCGCGCATCCGGCTTGCTCCGGAGAATGCCTGGCCGGTCAACGACCCGACGGAATTGGCCGGTGTCCTTAAAACGTTGGAAGGCATCCAGGCCGACTTCAATCGCAACAGAACCGACGGCAAACAGGTATCGCTCGCTGATCTTATTGTGCTCGGCGGTAACGCCGCGGTCCAAGATGCGGTGAACAAGGCCGGCTACGACATCAAGGTACCTTTCTCGCCGGGGCGAACGGATGCTACGCAGGAACAGACCGATGTCAATTCCTTCGCCGTACTCGAGCCGACCGCCGACGGGTTCCGCAACTACTATGCGACCGGTAACGACCGTTCGCCCGCCGATCTGCTGGTCGACCGGGCGAGCAAGCTCGATCTGACGGTGCCTGAAATGACGGTGCTGGTCGGCGGCCTGCGCGTGCTGGATGCCAATGCCGGCCATGCCAGGCTCGGTGTTCTGACCGACCGACCAGGCGCCTTGAGCAACGACTTTTTCGTGAATCTGCTCGATATGTCGACCCAGTGGGTAAAGTCCGCGAACGACGACGGCGTGTACGAAGGACACGATCGCAAGACGGGTAGCCTGAAATGGAAGGCAAGCCCGGTCGATCTGGTGTTCGGCTCAAGCTCCGAGCTGCGAGCGGTCGCCGAAGTCTATGCGTCGGACGATGCACATGAAAAGTTCGCGCGTGATTTCGTCGGTGCATGGACGAAAGTGATGAACCTCGACCGCTTCGACTTGAAGCGAGATTGATATCCCCAAGGCCGAGAGAGTGCTTCTTTCGGCCGGAGCGCAGGAGAAACGTATGCGTCACAAATCGAGGATTTCCGCAGCAATCCTGAGTTTCGGGTTGCTAGCGTCATTCGGCTGCCTTGCCGCCGACGCCGAAGTCAAGATGCTGAACGAAGACTCGAACGGTGAACGGGGATTCGCACCCGCGATCGTCCACGTCAAACCGGGCGACAGCGTGCATTTCGTGGCTTTCGACAAGGGACATAGCGTTCAATCGATTCCCGGCATGATTCCGGACGGCGCCAAACCGTTCGCCGGCAAGGTCAGTGAAGACCTGACGGTGAAGTTCGATCGGCCAGGCGTCTACGGCTATCGTTGCGTCCCGCATTACATGATGGGCATGGTGGGACTGGTGGTGGTCGGGGATCCCGTGAACGAGGCAGCAGCCCGCAATGTCGCGCAACCCCGCGATGCGAAAGCCCGTTTCGACCGGCTTTTCGCTGAACTCGATGCCAAGCGGACCGCGGCTAAAAGTCCCTAGCACAAGCTGGGCACGAAACCACGAACGGTCGTACCTGGCTAGCAGATACGCGTATCGATTGCGAACAACTATCGAGGATCCGTTGCGAGATGGGTAGGTTGATTTAGCGCGAACGATGGCGTCAATGCTCGTTTTTGCTATCGAAACAGTCCCACGGTCAATTGATCCGAAAGACTGCTCCCCTTTGGCAGTGCGGTGGTAAGGCTTTTGCCCATGCGCAACATCGGCACCATTGTGGGCTAGACCTTCTGGCCGAGTCTGGCAGGTTTGCCACAATTACTGTATATTTATACAGTAATGAAGTGCCAACTGGGAGCCAACGATGGAACACCTCATTCGCGTCATCAATGAACGAGACCGTCAACTGCTGAAATGGTTGCTTGAGCAAGTTGGAGCACCGCGCCTGACAGCCGCCGCCCATCGACTCAGTTCAGAAAATCACCCAAAACCGTATGTGTCGGCAGTATGCCGCTATCTGGGATTGAAGCCACCGTCACCCCGTGCACTACCTCGCGATCACGCCCGGTTTTCCGTGGCCGATCATTATCTTGCCGTGATGCGCGAAAGCCTTGGCGGCACAACGCCAGGTAAGCCCCAGTAACGATGGCATGGGGTGTACTCAGGACGAAGCCGGCATGGTGCGAAGAGATACCAACTCACTAGGCGATCAGTGTCGTTGCCTGATGTTTGGTTGCTACCGCCTCCGCCATTGCGGCATCGGTCGAACCCGACGGTTTGAGACGGGCCATCGATACCGCGCAACGATAGCCGCCCGCGCCATGGCCGTACGCCGGATGTACGCCTTCTCGCGCGAAGCCGAGTGCCTCGTACAAACTGATCGCGGCGACATGGGCTTCCCATACGGTAATTTCCAAACGGGACAAGGCAAGCCATTGATCGGACCACTCGATCGCCTTTGTCAACAACGCACGACCGATGCCCTTGCGTCGATAGTCCCGGCGTACACACAACCCAATTGATCCGACGTGACGCCGCATCGGCTGAAAACCGTCATTGCCAATCTCGATGAAAGCCACGAGCTCATTGCTGTTCGACCGCTGAGCGACGATAAACAAACCGAGGCCCTCGGCACGCTTGATTTTGTTACGCCACCATTCCGTAGAAGGCAGTAACGGGCATGCATATCCCCAGGCGGCGTCATCATCCGCGGTCAGGACGCGTAGCGCATCCGCGTCGGCCGGGTCGGCCCTCCGCAAGAAATACATGCTGTCTCCCAACAACGTTTTACCAGGTGCTGAGTGTAACGTTCGATGCTCCCGGTTCCCTGCCACGCCTGACGATATGGCCATACGGCTAATCTGCCCACCACCGACGACGGTGACCGGTTTTCGCGCCCGCTATCCTATGTCATCAGGATCGCTTGCGTACGACAACCAGGACAACGATGCGGATCGGAAAACACAAACTCGCATCCACTGTCCCGAATGCCAGATAGGGCGCTTGTATCGTCTCGGCAGGACGTCGCCAAGAGTTTCTGCATTCACCGCCTGCAACGCCGCCCGGTTGATCCGGTACAGTAACGGTTGGTTCCGTTCTCCCGTCGCTCGCCATGCCTATACCTGCTGCCCAACCCATCATCGTCGTCGCACCGGACTCGTTCAAAGGTGCCCTTGATGCGGAAGGCGTCGCGCGCGCCATTACCGCCGGGATTCGAACCGTGCTACCGGATGCGGTGGTGCGGGAATACCCCATGGCAGATGGCGGCGAAGGCACTCGCGCCGCCTTACTGTACAACGGAGGGGAATGTCTGCCGTTGCAGGTGCAAGGCGCAGGTGGCGCGTGTCGGAAAACGATAGCGGGGCTCACGCCGGAAGGCGCGGCCATTGTCGAGTCCGCCGATATTATCGGCATTACCGACCCGGCAGGCATGTCCGTGCCGGTGACGGCACGCAGCAGCGCGGGGCTCGGTGAGGCATTATCTCAATTACTCGACCGGGGTATTCGCACCTGCTTCATCGCGTTGGGAGGCACCAGCACCAATGACGGTGGTGCGGGCTTTCTGAGCGCGCTTGGTGTGGGAATATTCGATGCGGCGGGCAACCGGATGATGCCCACGCTGGACAGTCTGCCGCACGTGATGCGCGTGGACGCATCGGGATTGGATGCCAGGCTGGCGAAATGCCGGCTCGTCGGTATGGCCGATGTCGATAATCCGCTGACAGGTCCACACGGTGCAACGCATGTATTCGGACCGCAAAAAGGGATACGCGCCGACAGTGCCAACGCTCACGATGCCGCCATCGGCCGCTTTGCCAGGCTACTGGAAGCCGCAATGGGTTGCGCATATTCGAATGCGCCCGGCGCAGGGGCTGCGGGCGGTCTCGGATTTGCAATCCGCATGGTGGGTGGCACGCTGCAATCAGGCGCCGACATCGTTGCGGAGCAAATCGATCTTCGCACGGCACTCGAGGGCGCCGATTGGTTAATCACCGGTGAGGGTCGGTCGGACACACAGACGTTGCGCGGCAAGGCGCCATTCGCCGCAGCGATGCGCGCGCGGGCCGCCGGCGTACCGGCAACCTTGCTGTCCGGCGCGATTGCCCGGGATGCGGGTCCGTTGCTCGGGCAACACTTCGCGGGCTGTTTTGCAATCAACGATGGTCCGATGTCGCTCGAAGCGGCCATGGCGGATACATCGATTTTGTTGCACAACGCAGCCGCGCAATTGACACGTCTGCGTTTTTGCCAGCATTGATCATGGCGTCTGTAACGTCCCATCGCGTAGACGGGTTTGCGTCCAGGTTGTGACGGCGTTCGAGCAGGGAAACTTTTTTGCCTGTGCTTCGTCGAGCGTCACGCCAAGGCCTGGTGCGTCGTTCGGATAGACAAAGCCGTGCCGATATTCCGGCAAACCTGGAAAAACATCCAGTAACGCCGCGTGCGGCCCCTTCAATTCCTGGATGACGAAATTCGGCGGTTCCACGCCGGACCATTCCTGGACACCAAAATTGCGCGCGGACAGATCGATATGGATATTCGCTGCATGGGCGAAAGGAGACATGTCACCTGGTCCATGCCACGCGGTGCGCACACCATATTGTTCGGCAAAAATCTGCAGCTTGCGGGCTGGCGTGATCCCGCCTATCTGGCTCAAATGCACTCGGATGAAATCGACCAACCGGTCGGCAATCAGCGTACGCCACTCGAAGGGGTGATTGAACAATTCACCCTGTGCCAACGGTGTCGTCGTCTTCGCGCGAAGCTGCCGCAACCACTCGCCCTCTTCCAGCGGAATCGCGTCCTCGAGGAAAAACAACGCATACGGCTCCAGCGCACGCGCGAAGCGAATCGCGTCGATCGGCGCAAGACGTTCATGGACATCGTGGATCAGTTCGACGTCGAAGCCCAGCCTCCGACGCAGGCCATCAAATAACTTCAGCGTGTCGCGCATGTATTGCCGGGCATCGAGATAAATACCGTCTGGCGCACCGTGCGGCGCATGCATTGGCGCCTTGCCGAAACCGCCGCCGCCATAGCCGCCACTTTGACATCGTATATGCGTGACACCTTCCTCACGATAGCGGGCGATCGTGTCACACAATGCCGCCACATCCCGCCCTTCCGCATGCCGGTAAATCGGCACGGCCTCCCGACTTTTACCGCCAAACAGTTGATATAACGGCAGGCCCGCCACCTTCCCCTTGATATCCCACAACGCCATGTCAACACCCGAGATGGCATTGTTCTCGATTGGCCCGTTTCGCCAATAGCCGTTCTGATGCATCAACTGCCATAGATCCTCGATCGCATGCGCATCACGTCCGATAATCAACGGGCGCAGATAATCCTCCAACACGCATTTGACCGCCAGATGACGATAGGCGAATGTCGCACAGCCATAGCCGACAAGCCCGGGCTGGTTGGTCTCGATTTTCACGACGACCAGGTTGATGCCTTCCGGCGCGGTGAGGATGACCTTCAAATCAGTGATCAGTGTTGTCACGGTACGTTTCGTCATTGATACGTGGTTGATTTCGGTCGACGTCTCTTCATGCATCGCGCCGACTGCGTGGGCGTATCGCGGCGCGACTCAGGTCGACGAGGGACTTACTGCCATGGGACGCTCGCCGACGTGACGCGATGCCGTGCCGCCAGGCACCGTCATCATCAGGAACACAGAGGCAAGCAAGGAGACGGCCATGAAAATGTACGATGCGGCCGGACTGCCGGTGGCGCCGTTCAGATAACCCACCAGGTAAGCACCTAAAAACGCACCCAACGCGCCGCATGCATTCACCAGGCCGATTGCACCGCCCAACACGTTACTTGGAATCAATTCGGGAATCAGTGCAAAGAATGGTCCATACGGCGCATACATCGTCGCACCGGCGATCACGAGCAGCGTGAACGACCACCAGAAATGCGTGCTGCCAAGCAAGTACGAACCGACGAACGCCGCCGTCCCGACCAGCAGCAATGGCCAGACGAAAAGCTTGCGGTTGCCGGTACGGTCGGACAACCAGGAGGCCAACAACATCAACACAATGGCTGCGAGATAAGGCACCGCGGACAGCCAGCCGATCGAGACGATATCGATCGTCGAAGCGGCTTTCAGAATAGACGGTAGCCACATGATGAAGCCGTAGATGCCCACACTCCACAGCGCGTGAATCGCACAGCATTTCAAGACGATCGGCGAGCGAAACGCGCCCCGGTAGTCGCGCACCGGGGCGATACCAGATTGCTCGGCATCAAAGCGCGCCTGTAGCACACGCTTCTCGTCTGTGGTCAGCCACCCGGCCTCGGACGGACGTTCGCTGACCGTGAACCACCAAACCACGGCCCAGATGAGCGCAGGAAGCCCTTCCAGAACGAACATATGACGCCATCCGAAACTATGCACCAGATAACCGGATAGCACCGACATCCACAAGACGGTGACCGGATTGCCCAGGATCAACAACGTGTTTGCCCGGGAGCGCTCGGTCTTCGTGAACCAGCGGCTGATATACATCAGCATGGACGGCATCACCGCTGCCTCCACCACGCCGAGGACGAACCGCAGCACCATCAGCGTGGGAATATTACTGACCATGCCAGTAGCGGCGGCGCAGAGGCCCCACAATACAAGACTGCAGAAAATCAGCTTGCGCACACTGTTGCGCTGCGCATAGATCGCGCCCGGCACCTGAAACAGGCAATAACCAAGGAAAAACAGCGCACCAATCAACGACGACGTCGCGGAGCTAATGCCCAGGTCTCTATCGATCCCCGCCGCTGCCGCGAATCCATAATTGGCACGATCCAGGTAGGCAAGACTATAGGTGATGAAAATCACCGGCATCAAATACCACCATCTGCGGGTAGCGATCGGTTGAACGTCGTTCATGATATGCCTCGTCTCCAATGTTATTTACGTGCGGCAAGCGATTTCATTCGCCGCTTTTTTTCTACAAGACCGACAACCACCCACCATCGACATAAATGATTTGTCCATTGACATAGCTCGACGCCGCCGAAGAAAGGAAGACGGCCGCGCCGACCAATTCCTCCGGCCGCCCCCATCGTTGCGACGGATTGCTGCTCTTGACCCATGCATCAAAACGCGCGTCTTCCACCAACGGCTTGTTCATGTCTGTGAGGATATAGCCGGGACCGATTGCATTCGCCTGTATGTCCGATTGCGCCCATTCCGCACTCATGGCACGCGTCAGCATCTTGATGCCGCCTTTTGCCGCCGTGTAGGCCCCGACCGTGGCCCGTGCGCCTTCACTGGTCAGCGAGCCGATGTTGATGATCTTCCCGCCAGCGCCGCGCGCGATCATGCGGCGTGCGGCCTCCCTGGCAACAATGAATGCGCTGGTCAGGTTGGTATCGATCACTCGCTGCCAGTCGGGCAACGCAAGCTCCACTAGAGGCTTGCGAAACTGGATACCTGCATTGTTGATGACGATATCAATCCGCACCCCGGCGTCATCCCACGATTCAAAGGCGCTGACCACTTGCGCTTCGTCCGTCACATCGAAGTGGCGTCCGATAACGTCGAACCCTTCCTCGCGTATTGTCGCGACGGCCGACGCAACCGTTTCCTCGCGTGTACCGTTGATCCACACCTTCGCGCCGGCCTGCGCCAGTCCGCGCGCCAATGCAAAGCCGATTCCGCGAGCGGAACCGGTAACCAGTGCAGTACGGCCCGTCAGGTCGAATAGAGAACGCATCCGGGGCATCCTTTATGTAGCGTTGGTGCGCGCCGCTTGCGGTGCCACCGACTGATTGAAGAAATTCGCAGCGTGCAAACGGCGGTCGCGGTCGGCAAAATCGTCCGCCGCGCGATCGATCAATGCCAGCACGGCCCTTTCCGACGCATCGGGATCGGCACGTTCAATGACCACGCATAAGGTCTCGTGCAACGGCAGAGAGCGTGCCGGCCCCCCTTCCACTTCGGAACTCAGCGCAAAACTTGCTTGAAGGATCGCGGACAATGCCGTTTGCATTTGCTGTATGAACTGGTTGTGGCATGCCAGCAAGATCGCACTGTGAAACGCCAGATCCGCAGGGACATAGGCACCTCGTCCGGCGACCGCCTCCGCCATCGCGTCATAGGCATGGCGCACCGCGCGCCTTTCGGCGTCCGTCGCGCGTGTCGACGCCAACTTCGCCGCTTGCGGCTCGATGATCCGGCGCAATTCCATCAAATCGCGGATCAGTGTCGCATCCACAGTCCCGGACTTTGCCCGCCAGCCGATGACATCGGGATCGAACAACTGCCATTGCGCTCGCGGAGTCACCACCGTGCCATGTCGACGACGCACGTCCAACATGCCTTTTGCCGACAACGATTTCACCGTCTCCCGAATCGTGATGCGACTGACCGCCATCTGCTCCGCCAACGCCGGCTCCGCCGGCAACACATCCCCTGGCGCAAAGTGTCCCGCGCAGATCTGCTCGCCAATTCGATCCAAGATTTGCCGATATACCGTCATCATGGTTATTTGCCATACGTATGATGTAATGACAAACTATCGCATCTCACAAATGTCCTTCAATGCGGATAAACCCTTGACTTCGAAGTTCTCTGCCGCAGTCGTTTCGATGCATGGCGTTATGATGGTTTGCATGCGTACCGCGCGTGGTAGCCACCGATGTGAACAAATGAAAGGAGCCATTCCGTGATAATCGATTTAAAAGGCAAGACCGCGCTGGTCACCGCATCAACCGGAGGCATTGGATTCGCGATCGCGAAAGCCTTGGCGGAAAGCGGTGCGGTGGTCGTGATCAACGGTCGAACGAAGAATTCCGTGGATAAAGCCAAGGACAAGCTCGCAGCCCAGGTGGCCGATGCTTCCCTGCATGTCGCTGCCGCGGACCTTGGCTCGAACGACGGCGTCCAGGCGTTGGTGGCGCAATGTCCGCCCATCGATATCTTGATAAACAACGCGGGTATTTACGGGCAGCGCGACTTTTACGAGACGGACGACGACACGTGGGAACGCTATTGGCAGACGAACGTGATGAGCGGCGTGCGGCTCTCCCGCGCGCTGACCCCGGCGATGGTAAAGAAGGGATGGGGACGCGTGGTATTTATTTCGTCGGAGTCGGCTCGCAACATTCCAGCGGACATGATCCACTACGGCGTGACGAAGACGTCGCAACTTTCCATGTCTCGGGGCTTGGCAAAACGCCTTGCCGGCACCGGTGTCACCGTGAATGCCGTATTGCCGGGACCGACCCTCTCCGACGGCTTCGCGGCGATGATGCAGGATGAGGTTGCCCGCACCGGCAAGTCAGTGGACGAGATCGCGAAGGCGTTCGTCATGGCGCACCGGCCATCATCGATCATTCAACGCGCGGCTACCGTCGAGGAAGTCGCCAATATGGTTGTCTACATCAGCTCTCTGCAAGCGTCCGCGACATCCGGCGCGGCATTGCGGGTAGATGGTGGCGTAGTGGACGATATCGTCTGACGCCGGATCAACGTGCCTCGGATCGACCGCCGTATGGCGAATCAACGGGGCACGTGCCACCAGCGCGGGAGAAGGCGCCTGACATCGGCGCGACGATAACGATCATCTATCAGGAAGACGACGCCGCGATCCTGTTCGGTGCGTATCACCCGCCCGGCGGCCTGTACGACCTTCTGCAGCCCCGGAAACAGATAAGCGTAGTCATAGCCACGCCCGAAGCGCTGTTCGAGCGATGCCCGCATCTGTTCATTGACGGGATTCATCTGGGGCAAACCCAGCGTGGCGACAAACGCACCGATCAGGCGCTCACCAGCAAGATCAACGCCTTCCGCGAACGCACCGCCCAATACCGCGAACCCGATCCCACGCCCATCGATCTGAAACCGATTGAGAAAACTGTCGCGTGCGGCTTCATTCATGCCTGGTGTTTGCGCCCACATGGGCAGGTCCGGATGACGCAATGCCATCGTTTCCACGACTCGCTGCAGATAGTCGAAGCTGCTGAAAAACGCAAGGTAGTTGCCAGGATGTGCTCGATACTGGCCTGCGATCACGTCCGTGATGGGTAACAACGAACGCTGCCGATCGCGCCACCGCGTGGACACATGCCCCACCACTTCCACTCGAAGTTGTCCCGCGCGAAATGGACCTTCCACCTCAAGCCATTCCGTGCCTTCCGCCAGTCCCAGCGTATCCCGATAAAACTGTCCTGGTGCCAACGTGCCCGAAAAAAGCACCGTGGCGCGCGCGGCGACAAACCGCGTCGCGAGATAAGGGGCAGGCACGACATTCCGCACGCTGAGCGTGGTCGCTTCCAACGGGCGGCTTGCAGCGCCTTGCCGCGGCAAATGAACGTGCGCGCCCGCATTGTCCCGATCCCGGGGCGACAGCATCACGTCGAATATCGCATGCTTGCCAAATCCTTCCGCTAGGGAGGCGAAATGCATGACATCGAAGTAAAAACGCAGTGCGGCAGGCGGGACCTCAAGTGGAGCCTGCGCCATGTGGTCGCTTGCCACTTCCACTAGGTTTTGCACGGCGGCAAGCAAGGGCTGGGGAATCGTCTCGTGTACTTGATAGTCCTCCTGTTGCACACGATTGATCGCATTCCAGGCACGGTTCAACCGATCCAGTGGCTTTTTCAGGATAGCGGGCGCTTTTGCCCGGATCTCTCGCAGCACCGTCTGGTCAAGCGCCGTGCTGTACATGCCGCGAGCCCGATCCACCAGATTGTGCGCCTCGTCAACCAGGACCGCGACCTGCCATTGATAGGCCTGAGTCAATCCGAACAGCAATGCGCTGCTGTCAAAATAGTAGTTATAGTCCCCAACAACGACATCACTCCAGCGCGCCAGCTCCTGCGCCAGGTAATACGGACAGACATCATGTGCGAGCGCCGTCTCTCGAACGACTTCCCGCGTCAACTGTCCATGTTCCAATGCCGCCGCGCGCGCATCCGCGAGACGATCGTAGAAGCCGCGCGCCAACGGACAGGCATCACCATGGCAAGCCTTGTCCGGATGTTCACACGCCTTGTCACGCGCCACCAGTTCCAGTGCCCTTAGCGGCAAGCCCTTCGCGCCACCGCGCAACAACGCGACGGTATCGAGCGCAAGGGCCCGGCCCGATGTCTTTGCCGTCAAGAAGAAGATGCGGTCGATCCGCTCTTCGGCACATGCTTTCAACAGCGGGAACAGGGTCGCCAGAGTCTTGCCAATTCCGGTGGGCGCTTGAACCATCAGGTTTGCCCCGTCGCGCGCGGCACGATACACCGCAACGGCGATGTCACGCTGCCCCTTCCGGAATGCATGGGGAAACGCCAGCCCGGATAATGCGGCGTTGCGCGCTTGACGGTGCGCATCCTCCTGCACTGCCCACGCAAGGAACCGTTCACATTGCACGGTAAAGAATGTTTTAAGCGACGCCGCCGTGTGCGACTGCGTCAGCAGGGTTTCCTTCTCACTACGGATATCGAAATACACCAACGAGACCGTCAACGTCGTCAGTGCGCGCGATTCACAGAGCAAATGACCGTACACCAGCGCTTGCGCCCAGTGCAATGCGCGATGATTGGCAGGCATGGCGTCCAGATCACCGCGATAGGTCTTGATTTCCTCGAGGCGGTTTTCATCGCTGGCATACCCATCCGCGCGTCCCCGCACAGTAAGGTCCCCGTACACGCCCGACAACACCACTTCGACCTCGTACCCTTTCGCCCTGCGTGCCGCAACTGTGACATGCCCAGCCATGCCTTCGGATGCCGTGGGCGCCGGGGTAAAACGCATATCGAGATCACCGCTACGAGCGGTGAATTCGCAGAGGGCGCGCACGGCAATGACATAGTTCATGGCAACAGCATTGCAACTATCGTAACGCCGCGACCGATTGCAGCAAGCGATTCCATCGTGGCGCCGGCAACGTCAACCGGATATCTTTTTTCGTCGTAACGGTGCTCGCGCGACGGGAAATGCCTGCCCCGCCGCGTCATCCTGCGTATAAGCAACGCCTGAAACACCACGGGCAGTATCTTTAAAGCGGCAATGACAGCATGCTCGCGCGCATCGAGAAGGTCTTGATAACGCCGCACGCTCCAATCGATCGCGCAGGTGAAATGGTAGGGGTAGTATGACTGAGCGGCGGGCACAGGGATCAAGGTACGAAGAAGACTGTGTTTTTGTACAGCATCATAGCAGACCTCGACGACGATGCCCCCTCGAACATTGTGAGCCGCCGACATCACTCAAGTTTGGAAAAACCGAAAAGCCCTAGCGCGTGATGATCGACATTGTTTACCGGATATCCCGAGGCTGCTTGGCACCTGCAAGCGATGATCCCCTAGGCTCAGATCGTTCCGAATAAGGCCCGAGGTCGGTCGCGAAGCGTCTGTGCCAGCGTGCCAAGCGCGCGGGACAATTCCGATCGAGAAGACGCGCATGCAAGATTAATACGTACCCCGTGCTCGATTGGAGATCGATCCACGGCGAACGCAGAGGCAGGCATTGTATTGACGCCGCGAGCTAAGGCATTTGCCGCGAAGTCTTCCGACCGCCAGGGCTCTGGAACACGCAACCAGACAAACATGCACTCTGGGTCGCTGCGCAGCAGCTCGTTCGGAAGTAACTGCCCTGCCAATTCCTGACGAGCCTTCAACTCGGTCCGCTGAGCATCCAGAATAATTTTGGCCGTGCCGTCCTCAATCCAGCGCGTGACAATCAGCGTTGATAAAGGCGACGGCATCCAAGCCGTGGTTCGCACAGCCTCAGCGGCAAGCGCGGCGCCGTGAGTTGGTGTAAGCACGTATCCCACCCGCAACCCAGGTGCCAGAATCTTCGAGGTCGACGCGACATGGAAGGTCAGCTCCGGGCAAAGGCTGCAAATAGTTGGCAATCGCTTGCTAACGAGAGGGCCGTACACGTCATCCTCAATGATCACGATCTGATACTTGCGGGCGATCGACACCAGCGCAATGCGTCGCGCAAGACTCATCGTCACGACGCTCGGGTTCTGCAAGTTCGGAACGACGAATATCGCTTTTACCCGACGTGTTCGACAAGCTTCCTCCAATTCATCCGGCAGCAAACCTTGTTCGTCGCTCGAAATGCCCATTAGTTCGAACTGGAAGACAGGCGCCAGTGCTTTCAAGCCGTAATAAGTAAGCTTGTCCGAGAGAATGATGCCCTCGTGTCCCATGAGACTACTCAACACCGCGTATATGCCATGTTGCGCGCCGCTCGTAACCACCACATTGTCTGGTGATGGATTGAACGTCCCCGTCGAGATCCACTTCGCTCCCGCCAGCCTGGCCCAATCGGGTCCCTGTGGCGGCTGATATTCCTGCGTTTCGGGAAAACGGGGATCTTGTCCGATCGTGGCCATCGTTTTACCAAGTTGGCTCAGAAACGCTCCTGTGGCTGGCCGATTCACTGTGAGGTCGACCACGCCAGTCACCAAACCGTCGCCACGTGATGTCTCCTCGTTGCGGCCCTGCGCCAATTTCACGGCGGGCATCGCGCCACCCGTCACGATGGATCCACGTCGCTTGCTGGCTACGACAAGCCCACGTGCCTGCAGTTCTTTGTATGCACGCAACACAGTGGACACATTGATTTTCAGCTCAACAGCCAGGTCTCGTTGCGGAGGCAATCTGCTACCGGGAGGGTATTGCCCGCTTCTGATTTGCTGCTCAAGGTTATGAGAAATCTCCAGATACGCTGCTTGACGCGTCTTTGTTTGAACCGATTTAGCAGATTTTGTGTGACTATCATCGACAATCATCTAGATAAAATCTCCGTACAAAAAAGTCATATATAGACGAATGCGGCACTGACTTATCGCTCCATCATCACAGAATCTTGGCCTTACGCATCTTAAATTCCCCGAATTCGCAAGCATTATTCCGACGAGGCCCGTTAGCAGCTGGGGAAAACGCCTACATTCACACAAAAACAAGTAATTGCGTTCAAAAAAACTTTGTGTGAGTATGTTTCTCAATGTTTGTACGAACTGCGATCGTACCAGCACTTTATACGCCTTGGAGACCGTTGTGAAAGATTTGCAGTCTGATCCACGCTCGAACACGCGAACGGCCCCAAGCCAAAACACATTAGGTCACGCACTGCGCAAGCGTCATGTGACGATGATTTCGCTAGGCGGAATCATCGGTGCCGGTCTGTTTGTTGGAAGCAGCGCGACGATTGCATCGATGGGGCCGGCTGCCTGCCTGAGTTACCTCGCAGCAGGCATCGTCGTACTCTTCATCATGCGGATGCTCGGCGAGATGGCACTGGCATGCCCTGGCGTGGGCTCATTCACGGAGTTTACGCGCCTTGCCCTCGGTAACTGGGCTGGATTTACCAACGGTTGGCTCTATTGGTACTTTTGGGTCATTGTAGTCGCTGTCGAAGCGGTGGCGGGTGCCGGCATTCTGCAACGTTGGGTGCCCCTGCCCGTGTGGGTGATCGGACTGATTCTCCTGTCGCTCATGACCGCAATTAATCTGATGTCGGTCAAGTCCTACGGCGAGTTTGAATATTGGTTCGCCTCCATCAAGGTCATCGCCATTGTGGTTTTCATCATTGTAGGTGTCGGCTACCTCCTTGGCTTCAGTGACTGGAGTCATATCTCCAGAAATCTCTTCGCGGATCGCGGGTTCCTGCCGTTCGGATGGATGTCGGTCTTCGCGGGAATTCCGACGGTCATTTTTGCCGTGGGCGGCGCGGAAATTGCAACAATCGCCGCCGCCGAATCCGATGATCCGAGCAGGAATGTCGCCTCCATGACTCGCTCCGTCATTCTGCGGATTATCACATTCTATGTAGCGTCGATGCTTGTGATCGCCTGCATTGTTCCCTGGGCTCACATTAAAGTTGGCACGTCACCGTTCGTCGCGGCGCTGTCCGTGATGAATATCCATGGTGCCGCCGACATCATGAACATGATCGTGCTTATAGCAGTGTTGTCTGCACTCAACTCCGGCCTCTATGTATCGTCTCGCATCATGTTTCGCTTAGCGGAGCAAGGTGATGCGCCTCGTCGGGTAGTGAAGCTGACATCCAGCAAAGTGCCACGTTTGGCGGTTGTTGCAAGCAGCAGCATTGGTTACGTGGCGATTCTCGCCGCAATCGTTTCGCCTCAGGGTGTATTTCTTTACCTTGTCAGCGCATCAGGCGCAGTCATGCTCTTCGTCTATCTGTTCATCGCCATCTCGCAAATCATCATCCGCAAAAGACTAGAGGCAACGGCACCTCAGCGTCTCTCTTTGAAGATGTGGCTATTTCCCTGGCTGTCTTACTTGGTGGTTGCCGCTATCGCAGGCGTACTCCTCGCCATGGCCTTCGATAAAGAATTGTCAATGCAACTTGTGGCGAGCCTTGTTAGCCTGGCCGTTGTGTCTCTCATTTACGTTGCCACACGCAAAAAGCGCCTGGGATCTGTTTCACCGCATTTCGAAAAACCCGCCTCGAACTGGAAAAAGTAATGGCCGACGTAGCAATTATCGGATCGGGCTTCATCGGGCTCTCCAGCGCTTACTGGTTGATGCGCGAAGGCCATAACGTCACTTTGTTCGACCCCAAAGGCCCAGGAGAGGGCGCGTCATATGGAAATGCAGGTACTTTTGCCAACTACGCCTGCATCCCCGTGAATAACCCTTCGGTATTCGCCGGCATTCCGCGCTTTCTGCTTTCGGCAGCCAGTCCCTTGCGCATCCGCTGGGAGTACATGCCGACACTTGCGCCATGGCTGATGCGCTTTCTGCTTTCTTCAACGCCGTCGCGCTATCGCAACAGCACGGAAGCATTAGCGAGCTTACTTTCCCGCGCGCAAGAAGGCTATCGCGACATGCTTATCGACTCCAGCTTATTGGCGTTTGTCCAGCCACGTGAGTGCCTTTATCTCTACTCCAGCAAATCTGCGTTCGAAGCATCGTATCCATCCTTGGAACTGAGACGGTCTCTTGGCATCGAATTTGACAATCTCGAAAAAGAAGCAATTCAAGAGTATGAGCCAAATCTCGCACCCATTTTCAGACAAGGAACACTTTTCACCGGTAGTTGGTTCTTGAGTGACCCGCGTGGATTTTTGCAACAGCTTCACGCATCGTTAATCAAAAAAGGAATGCGTCACGAACGAAACGGCATTGACCAGATCGATCCGATGATGACGGGCGTATCTATCTCCGATGACACAGGCCAGAAATTTGAAGCATCGCACGTTGTCGTATGCGCCGGGGCCCTTTCCCGCCGGTTCGCAAAGCAATGTGGCGACGCTATCCCGCTTGATACCGAGCGCGGCTATCACGTGAGCTTTCCGGGAACCGCATCGTTGATATCGCGGCCTTGCGGTTGGGCGGAGCGCGGCTTCTACATGACGCCAATGGCTTCCGGAATACGCGCGGCAGGAACGGTGGAACTCGGAGGATTTGTAGACCGCAAGAACGAAGACCTGCTCGGCCTGATCGAGACGTCGGCGCGGGCGGCTTTGCCAAACCTAGGACCATCAGGTGAAAAATGGCTTGGCTTTCGCCCAAGTTTGCCAGACGGCCTTCCCGTCATAGGCACCTCACATAGATCCTCGCGCGTTGTGTATGCATTTGGCCACCAGCACCTTGGCCTGACACTGGGTGGCATAACTGGTTCGGTTGTAGCCGACCTGATTTCAGGTCGAGAACCTTGTATTGATTTGCGTCGCTACAGCGCAAAACGCTTCTCGCATAACACCATCAACCACCGCTTCTGAAGGGGCTGCACCATGAATCGTCGCAATCTGCTAATCAGCTTGGCTGTTGGCGCGCTATATGCCCAGACGTCCGCTTTCGCCGCGGAGCCAGAAATCATCAAGATTGGCTACGCCGGACCTCTCACCGGTGCTGTAGCCCGCGTTGGCAAAGACCTGGAGAACGGAGCGCAACTCGCCATTGACGAGGAAAATGCGCGTAAGCCTGTAGTCGACGGAAAGGCTGTCAGGTTTGTTCTGGACGTGCAAGATGACCAGGCCGATCCGCGCGTTGCGATACAAGTTGCCCAGAAGCTTGTCGACAGCGGCGTGGTGGGGGTGATCGGCCACTACAACTCAGGCTGCAGTATCCCGGCGTCAGCTGTTTATCATAATGCCAATATGGCAATGATCACACCTGGGTCAACAAACCCGGCGCTGACGATGCAAGGATTTGCCAATGTGTTCCGGACGATGGGAAATGATGGCGTGGGCGGTGTCATCGCGGGACGTTTCGCCGTCGAGCAATTGAAAGCGAACAGAATTGGTGTCATAGACGACCGGACTGCATTCGGCCAAGGTCTGGCCGACGCTTTCGTGAAAGGCGTCGGTGAAGTCAAAGGAAATATTGTCGGCCGGGAATACACAAACGACAAAGCGATAGATTTTCGCGCGATCCTGACAACGATGAAGCAAAAGAAGGTCGACCTGATCTTCTTTGGTGGACTTGACGAACAAGGCGCGATGCTTGTGAAGCAAATGCGCTCACTTGGCATGAAGACGCAGCTCTTTGGTGCTGGGGCGCTCAAAAGCAACGCGTTTTTGAGCATAGCCGGGCCAGCAGGGGAAGGCACCAAGGATTTGGAGCCCGGTCCTGCCCTGGACAAACTTCCGTCGGCTGTTGATTTCGCCAAACGATACAAAGTGCGATTTAATCAGGATGTCGAGCTTTATGCGCCATTTGCCTACGATGCGGCACTTACCATGATCAAAGCGATTCATGAAGCCAATTCAACCGATCGAGCAAGAATCGTGGCTGCGTTGCCAAAGGTCACGGTCCAGGGCGTCACCGGTAAAATCGCCTTCGACTCTCGCGGTGACCTCGTGAATCCGCCTTACACGCTCTTCGAGGTAAAACAGGGCGAATGGAAAAGTGAGCAGACAATCAATTAAGGTTTTGTCACTCTCCTTTGCCAGGAACCGCATATGATTTTTCGTGAAACCATCGGCGCGCGAACCTACTTGTTCGATGGGTTAGGATCGTTGCTAGCCAAAGCCGGCCCGCGCCGCTCGGGTGACGAACTGGCAGGGGTTGCCGCATCTTCGGAAGAAGAACGCGTTGCCGCGAAGCTCGCGCTTGCGGCAACGCCGCTAAAAGTATTTCTCAATGAAACGCTCATACCGTACGAGGAAGACGAGATCACGCGCCTGATCGTGGATAGTCACTCCGATGCAGCATTCAAGCCGATCTCCCACCTGACAGTCGGTGATTTCAGAAACTGGTTGCTGAGCGAGGATGTTGACGCGTCGGCGCTGTCCGGCATTGCCAATGGCGTAACGCCTGAAATGGCCGTGGCAGTATCGAAATTGATGCGCAATCAGGATCTCATCCTCGTTGCAAAAAAACGCCCCGTCGTGACGCGTTTTCGGAATACCGTGGGTCTGCCTGGTCACCTGTCCGTCCGACTCCAGCCCAATCATCCTACCGACGACGTGAAAGGCATTGCAGCATCCATGATCGATGGTTTGATGTATGGCAGTGGAGACGCAATGATTGGGATAAACCCGGCTTCCGACTCGCTTTCCGCGATCACTGCATTGCTCCGGATGATGGACGACTTCCGTCAGGCGTATGCCGTGCCCACGCAGACTTGCGTCCTTACGCACGTAACGAACACAATCGCGGCAATCGAACGAGGTGCGCCGGTCGACCTGATTTTTCAATCGATTGCGGGAACCGAAAAAGCGAACGCAAGCTTCGGCGTCTCGCTGTCGCTTCTTGCAGAGGCGTATGACGCCGGTCGTTCGCTTGCGCGTGGCACCGTGGGAAGCAACTTCATGTACTTTGAAACGGGTCAGGGCAGCGCGTTGTCAGCGAACGCTCACCATGGACTAGATCAGCAGACATGTGAAGTCAGGGCTTACGCCGTCGCTCGGAAATTTGATCCTTTTCTAACCAACACCGTAGTCGGCTTTATCGGTCCGGAGTACCTATACGACGGCAAGCAGATTATTCGGGCGGGGTTGGAAGACCACTTCTGTGCGAAATTGCTTGGCGTACCGATGGGGTGTGACATCTGCTACACGAATCACGCTGAAGCGGACCAGGACGATATGGATACGTTACTGACATTGCTAGGTGCTGCCAATATCAACTTCATAATGGGCATTCCGGGCGCGGACGACGTCATGCTCAATTATCAAAGCACGTCGTTCCATGATGCGCTGTATGTGCGTCAAGTACTCGGACTGAAGAGAGCACCAGAGTTTGAAAGCTGGCTTGAGTCGATGCAGATTATCGATCAAATGGGACGCATCAGCAGCCAGTCGCATACTCAACCACTGCTGGGTTGGGTCGATTCATGAGCGATACACCGAAGCGTCGAGACGACGACGGCAATGTAAAGCCCGATGTATGGGGCGCATTGAGAAAGTTTACCGATGCGCGCATTGCGCTGGGACGATCAGGGAGCAGCTTACCCACCGCGCCGCTGCTGGCTTTTAATCTTGCACACGCTCGCGCTCGTGATGCGGTGCATACACCGCTAGACGTCGCCAAGCTGGTAGCGGACTTCCACACGCGATCGTTACAGACGCTTGAAGTAAAGAGCGCCGCCACTAACCGCGATATCTTTCTGAGACGACCCGACCTTGGTCGTCACTTGGACGAAGAAAGTAAATCTCGTCTATTCCGAATGGCCAAGCAAATTGAGACAAAGCCGGACCTAATTTTTGTCATCTGCGACGGTCTTTCATCGCAAGCGGTTGCTCACCACGCCGTGGCGCTCATTGAACGAACCATTGCGCGATTGCCAAGCTGGCGTATCGGACCGGTTGTAATCGTCACCCAGGGCCGAGTCGCCGCAGGCGACGTCGTTGGCGAAATATTAGAGGCCAGGATGGTGGCCGTATTGGTCGGCGAGCGGCCTGGGCTCAGTTCACCCGCGAGCCTCGGGGTCTACCTGACTTTCGCTCCACGAGTTGGATGCAGCGACGCCGAAAGGAACTGCATCTCTAACGTGAGGCCAGAGGGTCTCACGTACGACGCGGCGGCCTTCAAGCTCGCGTATCTGGCCGATGCCGCGCGCACGCGGAAGATAACCGGTGTCAATCTGAAAGACGATAGCGGATACGAAGCATTACCGGGCGGCGAAGACCAGCGGAGAATTGTCCCAGACAAGCGCCAATCCAATACGCAACACGAAATTTAACACTTGGTTCGTCGTTAAAGCGTTTGCGGCAACGCGCAGCTCTAGATAGCGCTTTACCCACAGCAGCAAGCCGATCAAGGGCGCGTTGCCGGGCAGCATCGGCAAAATGCCATCTAGCTTGCGATGACATTCTTTCGATACGACCATCAGGAGAACTTGTTCAGATCTACATGACCAGTGCTCGCGTTCGCTTACCTGGTCGTCACTTAATAGCCATCTACAAATCAACCGCACCACTTTTTATTTATTCGGAATGTATCTGTACGGTAGATAAGGAATATGAATATGCGCAAGACAATTGCAACCGGCTTGCCCGAGGGAAATGCACCTGTTGAATGGGCGACAATCTCGAACGGAACCCTTTATACAGCTAGCATCCCTGTACGCGCGGATGGCTCGATCGAGGACGGCGACATCATCACACAGACTGAGTTGACACTGAACAACCTCAAGCAGATTGTGGAGGCTGCGGGTTGCACGATGGACGATGTGACACAAGTTCAGGTTTTTCTCACTGACAAAATGTATTTTGACGATATGAACGAGGTTTACAGACGCGCGTTTTCGAAGCCCTATCCGAACAGAGCGACGGTGATTGCCGGTCTGATGGTCCCTGGCGCCAAGATAGAAATTGTCGCCCACGCAGTTGTTAGAAATGCCGAATAAGTGGGCGAGGACTTGTGACTACGTGCATTGACCCAATGCATCAATTGGCCTCTCGCCAGACCCCCTTCCGTGCATCTGCCAGCCTCTTTCGCATCGCTGCCGTGATACGTTGATGCGTCTTAGTGTAGTCATGCCACGGATCGTTTTCCACGACGGAAGCATCAGCCAAATCTGCCATTCTTTCGTGAATATTGGCCAGCGTCCAATGATCTCCCCCACGAATCGATGTCAGCTCATCCCAATTAATTGGAATTGATATGCCCAATCCCGGCCGCGCACGCAACGAGTACGCGGCCACGGTGCTGGCACCCCTATTGTTTCGGAGATAATCGACAAAGACCTTGCCCTTACGATTTTCCTCACCCATTTTTGCGCTGAAATGCTCGGGGAGCGTTCCTGCAAGATGCTGCGCGACAGCCTGCGAAAAATCCCGCACAGTGCCCCACACCGCATGACGTGTCAGCGGCACAACGACGTGAAGACCTTTTCCCCCGCTGGTTTTGCAAAACGACCGCAGGCCGATTTCTTCGAGAAATGCGCGGGTCAATTGCGCCGCCTCTATCATCTTCTTCCAGGACAACCCCGCGCCGGGATCGAGGTCAAACACCATTCTGTCCGGTTTCTCGATGGAGTCGACCCGGGCATTCCACGTATGCAGTTCGACCGTTCCCATCTGGGCGGCACCAACCAGCGCCGCCACATTATCGAGCGTCAGCAGCGGCGGATGGCCGGGGTCGAGCTTCGCGTGCTGCATGACATGGGGAATCGATAACGTTGGCGCGTGCTTCTGAAAAAAGCTCTCACCAGCAATATCGGCCGGAACGCGCAACAGCGATACCGGCCGCCCTGCGAGTTCCAGCAGCAACCAAGGGGCGATCCATTCACAGTAGCGAACCAGGTCGATCTTCCGTGCGCCGCTGTGTGTATCAATCACACGGTCGGGATGCGTGATGCGCACCCCGGCAATCGTCTCGCTGGAGGCGGAATGCTTTCTGGAGACCTTCTGCGTCGCGTCCTGTTGGGCGGCTAGGTGCCTGCGTCCACCTGTCGCACTGCGTTTTGTCTCGGACAAGATAGTGCGGCTGTGTGAAGGCATCTGGGGGTCCTCTCGAACAATATCTTTCGCTGACTTGTCAGCCCGCAATTGCACGAACGACGCTTGACGCAATACGCCATTGCGCGTCCACTCGGAAAATTCACACTCCGCCACCAATGTCGGCCTGATCCAATGCATCATGGCCGCGTCGCGTGGAACAGGTCCATCAATAACGCGCTGGCGCCTCGAAGTGCCCTTGTAGACAAGTTTATCGATGCTGCTCCTCAACGACCGTAGCATCGCGGCGCTGAAGCCGGTTCCCACGCGTCCCGCGTAGCGCAATACGGATCGGCCCTTCTCGTCCTTGGCATTGACGCCCAGCAACAACGCACCGAAACCGCGACGCGAACCTGTTGGCTCAGTGAATCCGATGATGACGAACTCCTGCCGCCGACGGCACTTCAGCTTGATCCAGCTTTGCGTGCGCCCCGCCCGGTAAGCGCTGTCGATGCGCTTCCCAATCACCCCTTCGAGCGACAGCGCACAAGCATGTGAGAGCAACTCGGCCGGGGGCGCGTCAAAGTCGTCGGAGAATCGGATCACCGCATCCGCTGCATAGGCGACACGCGCGGCCTTGCGCTTCGATGCAGTCGCACGCGTGGCGCTTGCGGGAGCACGCGCGAGATCAGTCGCCTTGGTGGCATTCGCGTCCCCTGGCACGGGGATATCGGCAAGCAAGGCACGCAACAGCGCCCTGCGTTCAAAAAGCGGCACATCGCGCAGATCATATCCGTGGAAATAAAGCACGTCGAAAAGATAGAGAACGATGTGGCTACTGCGATCTGCATCGAACGCGTTCTGCAACGACTGAAAATCAGGTACGCCTGTTTCGTTGTACGACACCGCCTCGCCATCGAACCACGCCCCGCCAAACGGGCCGCCCATTTCCTTGGCAATGGCTTCCGTCCATCCTCGCAATGCATCCGCCTGCTCGGGCAGCTTGGCGGTCCAATCGTTCTGCTGCCGCGTAAAAAGACGGCCCCGATGACGCTCTTCCTTCGCCTTCGAAGCAGCCGGGCGCGACTGCGCGAGAATCCGATAACCATCGAATTTGATCTCGTACGACCACGTTCCGTTCTCAGGCGCCGCTGCGACGAGAGTCGCCAATTGGGGCTTCATCGTCTCCGGACAGCCACGGCGCACCGCGTGGGGCTTGACCCGGGCCCACACGTCTTGCCAATTCTCCGCTACCCGTCCACGCTTATTTGCCACGGTCGCCTTTGCTGCTTTTGCTCTCGGCTTTACCGTCCCTTCTTTCGATTCGCGCTCCTTCAGCAGCAGCCACTGCGCCTGTTTTCCTCGCATCCGTGTACGTACAAGCGCCCATGACCCATGCAGGCGCTGACCATGTAATCGGAAGACCAATTTTCCAGATCGATAGCCCTCCCTCGCCGCAGCCAGCCCTCCCTCTGGTTCCCAAGAGCCTTTATCCCATATGCTGACGTCGCCGGCACCATAATGCCCTGCGGGAATGGTGCCTTCGAATGAACCGTATGCGATGGGATGATCTTCGACATGAACCGCAAGACGCTTGACCGCCGGGTCCTCACTCGGCCCCTTCGGTATGGCCCAGGATTTCAGCGTGCCATCCAATTCCAAGCGGAAATCAAAATGATGGCTGCTTGCATGGTGTTCCTGAACAACGTACAACAACGCTTCCCGGCCGCCAGCACGCGTGCCACTCCCCTTTCTCCATGCCGTGACCGCAACCGAACCGCCGTCGGGCTCCCGGGTGGCTGACGCGCCAACGAATCTCCGTTTTCCACGATAGGTCGCAAGATAGTCTTCCGCCATCATGGTCCTCCAGTGCCGGTCTTCTTCCGACCGGACCTGCCGCTATTCTTCCGTGCACTAGTGGCACGCTTCGGTGATTGACGCGTCGTCTTGCCAGCCGTGCGATCGTCATCGTGACGCTTCCCGCCGCGTTGACCCAGGCTCCGTTTCAGCAAGGCGGTGAGATCAAGGATATTGGCGGACTGCGTGCGATCGTCCGTTGGGATCGGCACCGCTTCCACGGTCGTTGTTTTGCCAGCACGAATCTTTCTTTCGACCAACGCGAGCACGTCGTCTCGAAAGCGATCCTTGTAGCCGTCCGGCGTGAAATCCGCGGTCATATCGTCGATCAGACGCACCGCCATCTCGCGCTCGCGTGCGCTGACGCTGGCATCACGCCAGGCGCATGCATGCGCATCGCCGTCGTCCTCCGCATCCAGGACCTCCTCTGCCCAGCGCAATGTCGTCAAGGACAGGCCGTCGGGAGTGGGAACCAGCGCGCAGAGGTGCTGCCGCTCGTGCATGACGACGAGTGCGATCCCGATCT
This sequence comes from Robbsia andropogonis, assembly GCF_034047095.1. NCBI lineage: Bacteria > Pseudomonadati > Pseudomonadota > Betaproteobacteria > Burkholderiales > Burkholderiaceae > Robbsia > Robbsia andropogonis. Next base: position 1,072,757 of record NZ_CP139166.1, read on the forward strand.
TGCCAGACCGATCCAAGGCTTCCCGAAACATCTTGAAAACCTTCTCTCCTCGCGTATCCGGCATGAGACGATAGGGGGTGTCGAGGTACACAAAATTGACCTGATAGGCTGGCACGAAGCACATGACATCGATGCTTTGCGTGGATTTTGGATTGGCTGCGCGCAACTCGTCATCGCTCAGCCCGACAAAGTGCTCCTTCTCGTATTCGAAACCCCGCACGATCTTATCGCGCGGCACGTCCTTTCCGGTCCGCTTGTTGTACTGGCGATAACCAATGGGGTCGAGCGACCGGCCATCCAGTAAATGAAATGACGGCTTGGATGCCCGCGTCGCCGGATACAGTTGCACTGGGACATGCACCAGTCCAAACGCTATCGCACCTTTCCAGAGGATCTTGGCCATCGCATTCCTTACGGGACATAAAACGGTAAGGCGAGCAGCGCAATTTATGTACCTGAGGACGAATTGATCCTTGCACGACGCCATTTGCACAGTACAATGCGCGCTATGCGAAGTCCGGAAGCGGGTGAAAATCCAGCACGGTCGCGCCACTGTGACCGGCCATAAAGCGATGAACCCCTCCTCGCGCGCCGGAAGTCAGACCTGGCTCCGCACATGTATCCATCCAACCCAACGGGGCGCGTAACCCCATGGAGTCATTTGCGTGAAATCCTTTGTCCGACTGCGGACAGGCGCATCCGCGGCTGATGCATCTCTTTCGCTTTCCCCTCGCCGTGTTCACGGCTATAAGATCATCGACACGAAGCGGCGTGCGCGCACGCCAAGGCCGAGGTTGCCGGCGATGGCGGTCTTGGCCACATTGCAATCGATCGGTGCAATGCATGTGGCATACGCCGCCGACTCGGTCGACCCGAATACCCCGCTCCCTTCGGCGCATGAAGCAGCACGCCAATCGTCCCTGCCGGCGGTTATCGTTGCTGCCCCGCGTGCGGATTCCGGCAAGGAACGCCTGGCCCTGCCGGTGCACACCGGCAGTCGGCTTGGCACTTCGAGCCTGGATACGCCGGCCAGCGTCGAGACGCTGGCCGGCGACGCGATACGTGCACGCGGCGATACAACCGTCGTCGATGCGGTCACCCGCGCAGCCGGTTATGCGAACAATGCGGCGCCCGGCAACGGCGGCACGGCGGTGTCGGTGCGCGGCTTCACTGGCCAGGAGTCCATCACGACGCTATTCGACGGCACCAAAATGTTCGTGGGCGCTGGAACCGTGACGTTTCCGTTCGATACCTGGTCCGTGGATCGAATCGAAGTACTCCGCGGGCCGGCCTCGGTATTGAATGGTGAAGGCGGAATGGGCGGCGTCATCAACGTCATCCCGAAAGCACCGCAGGCCGAACGCAGCACAACGGTCCTCCTGGGCGTTGGCGCCTACGGTGAGAAACGCATGGCACTGGATACAACGGGCGCCGTGGACGCCAGCCGTCCGGGTGGTCCAATGCTGACTTACCGGTTCTACCTGAATGACGATCGCAACAACGGCTGGCTGCCACGCGGACAATCGCACAGCACGGCCGTAGGCGGTGCATTGCAACTGGACGCCACGCCTACACTGCGGTTCACGCTGGACTACGACTACGCACGGCAGATGCCCACGACGTATTTTGGTATTCCTGTCCAAAACAGCGCTTACTCGTCCGCGCTGACCCGGCAAAACTACAACGTGAGCGACGCGCGAATAGCGTACTATGACCGTTGGATGCGACCCTCGATGGTCGCATTGCCGGACATCGGAATCGCTTTGTCATCGGCACCGAGTTCAATTCCGTGAACTTCGTCGACACAAGCAATACGCCCTATGATGGCAGCTCGGTGGTCCCGCAACTCGGCTTCGACCCAGGTGTCTTCGCCAGCAGCGACGCAACGGTCCCGGTGTTCCGCACACGAACAAACCAGGCCGCGGTCTTTACCGAGAACCGCCTGGAAGTGACCGACCGCCTTGCCTGGGTCAGCGGCCTGCGCTACGACCATATCGATTATCGTCGCGACACATTTGCCACGTCGAGCACCGCTGCAACGTCCTTCAGCCGCACGTTTGCGAACACCAGTTGGCGCACCGGCCTGGTCTTTGCCATGACACCGGACCTATCGGTCTACGGTCAATACACCACTGGCTCCGACGGGGTGGGGTCGCTCATCACACTGTCGCAGGCAAACAGCGCCTACTCGCTGTCCACCGGTCACCAGTGGGAAGCCGGCATAAAGCAGATCCTTGCCGGTGGCAGCGCCGACTGGACACTGGCGTTCTATCAGATCGTCAAAAAGAACCTGCTCACTACAGATCCGGATAATCCGACGCAGACGATCCAGGTAGGCCAGCAATCCTCTCGCGGCATCGAATGGACCGGTGCATTGACGTTGCCGCACGGCATCGTCGTCGACGCGAATTTTTCGGTGTTGCGCGCCCGATATGACAACTTTTCCGAATCGGTCAACGGTGTGACCGTGTCGCGCGACGGAAACGTGCCATATAACGTGCCACAGCAAACCGGCAATGTCTGGCTGCGCTGGGCGTTTGCGCCAGGGTGGAACGTGGGCGCGGGGGTGCGGTATGTTGGCAGCCGCTACGGGGACACGGCCAACACGGTGCGAATTCCGTCCTACATACTGTTTGATGCGAGCGCATCCTGGCGGGTCTCCCACCAACTCACCCTGGCGCTCTATCTGCGCAACCTGACCAATCGTACCTACGTTGTCACCTCGTCAAATAGCGGGACGCAATGGCTGCTGGGTACACCCCGATCAGGCGGCGTCACCGCTACCATGACGTTCTGACGCTATCATCGACGGGCCGTGCGTTCGCATCGGCGCACGGCACGACAAGGACAACGCATGCAAGAAACCGCGCGGTTGACAATCACAGGATTGCATTGGCGCCCGGGGTCACGCACCCATCAGGCAAGACGTGTGTTGACCCGGCATCATGGAGATCAATCCCGCGACGCATCGGGCGACCTGTTGCATGACGTGTCATTGACCGTTGCGCCGGGGGCGTTTGTCGGGCTGATCGGCCCCAATGGCGGCGGCAAGAGCAGCTTGTTGCGCTGCGCCTTTCGCCATGCGCGTCCCGACAGTGGGCAGGTGTTGCTGGACGACACCGATATCTGGCAGGCGAGCGCCCGCTGGAGCGCGCAGCACATTGCCGTCGTGCTGCAGGATCCGCCCGACGAATTCGGTTTGTCCGTGGAAGAAGTAGTGACGATGGGACGCACGCCGCATAAGCGCCTGCTGGACGGCGTGACGCAGGAGGATCTGGCGCTCGTGGAGCAGGCGCTGGACGATGTCGATCTAGGCGACTATCGGCACCGCCTTTTCGCCACGCTGTCGGGCGGCGAGCGACAACGCACGTTGTTGGCGCGCGCGTTCGTCCAGCAGCCGCGCGTGCTGATGCTCGACGAGCCCACGAATCACCTCGATCCGCGCCACCAGATCGCGTTGCTGCGGCGTGTCAAGGCGCGTGGCGTGTCCACGCTTGCCGCGCTGCATGACCTCAATCTGGCAGCCGCCTTTTGCGATCGGCTGTATTTGCTCGTTGAAGGTCGCATTGTCGCGCACGGCACGACGCGTGACGTATTGACAACCGAACGACTCAAGCAGTACTACGGTGTCGACGCATTGATAGACGACCATCCGGTACATGGGCATCCCCGTATCACCTTGATCACGGAGTAACGGTGACAACGCTTATTCTTGAATTCAGACAACGATCCCTGGCGACCTGGATTACGACGCTTGCGCTGAGCATCGCCGCGGCAGCGCAAGCCGCGCCACCCGGTAGCAAGGTGTCCGTCGTATCGCAGACACGAGAGGCCCCGCCGGCATTGTCCCATCCCAACCATTATCCGGTGACAATTCAGAGTTGCAATCGGACCGTGACCTTTACCCATGCTCCGCGACGCGCCATCAGTAACGACATCAACCTGACCGAAATGATGTTGGCGTTAGGCCTGCGGGATCGAATGGTCGGCTATACCGGCATTTCAGGATGGAAAACCGCATCGCCCTCCCTGACCGCCGCGCTCGGTCCGCTTCGCGAATTGGCGCGCCGCTATCCACCACTGGAAACGTTGGTTGGCGCAAACGCCGACCTGTATGTAGCGGGCTGGGGATACGGCATGCGGGTAGGCGGTCCGGTCACGCCATCGTCCCTGGCGCCGCTCAACATCGCCACCTATGAATTAACGGAGTCGTGCGGGCACGTCATGGCTCGTCAGGCGGCAACGCTCGATGACACCTATAATGACCTGCGCAACCTCGGCCGCATATTCGATGTCGATGCACGGGCCGAGGCGCTTATCGCATCGATGCAGGCGCAGGTCTCCGCGGTGCGGCATGCGCTTTCCGGCACACCGGAAAAAGTGCGCGTGTTCGTTTATGACAGTGGTCAGGACAAGCCGTTTACGGCAGGCGCATTGGCGATGCCGACCGCCTTGATCGAAGCCGCGGGCGGCCGCAACGTGATGGATGACGTACAGCAAAGCTGGACGCAAGCAGGGTGGGAAAGTGTCGTCGACCGCGACCCCCAAGCGATCATCATCGTCGACTATGGCCCCACGACCGCTGAACAAAAAATCCACTTCCTGCGCGATAACCCGGCGCTTGCAGGCATCGACGCCATCCGTGCCGGCCGCTTTATTGTCTTGCCCTACGACGCCGCCACGCCAGGCATCCATAATGCCGAGGCGGTGGGAATCATCGCGCACGCATTGCATCCGCACGCCTTTGCACGCGACGCCCAACCAGGATCACGTTAGATGAAACGTGCCTCCAAGCGCGACTGGCATCGCATGTCCATGGGACCGGTGGGCAAATCCGTTTCGCACCCCGCGCATCCCCGAGGCGCATCACGCACCTGGATTGTCACATTGTCGTTGGCGACTGCCGGACTGCTGATATCGATTGTCGCGGCGACGGCCCTTGGACCGGTCACGCTATCACCGAGCAATACCTTACAAGTGGTGCTCGCGCATCTCGGCTTGCATCGCATGGAAGCGACGATATCACCCGCGACCGATGGCATCGTCTGGTTGATCCGCTTGCCGCGCGTGTTATTGGGGGTGATCGTCGGCGCGACGTTGGCCGTAACCGGCGCAACACTGCAAGCGGCCACGCGTAACGTGATGGCAGACCCTCATCTGCTTGGCGTCAGCACCGGCGCGGCATGTGGCGCGGTGGTCGCGGTCGTCATTGCCGGCAACATGGCCGGACAGTGGACGCTATCGCTATTTGCGTTTATCGGCGCGTTGATCGCCAGTACCCTCGTGCTTCTGCTGGCGGGCTGGCGCGGCTGCCTGACGCCTGCGCGCTTGCTGCTGTCCGGTATTGCGATTGCTTTTACGGCTGGTGCCTTGGCCAACCTGCTGCTTTACATAGGGGACCAACGAGCCGCCACGTCGGTGCTGTTTTGGATGCTGGGTGGCCTTGGTCTGGCGCGTTGGTCATTGCTCGGCATTCCAGCGACGTGCGCGGTGGCCGGCATCGCATGGCTTTGGACGCGCAGTCGCGCGCTCGACGCGATGATGAGCGGCGACCTGTCGGCAACCGCACTCGGCATTGACGCGGCACGGATGCGTAGAGAAATCTTCGTCGTCTGTGCGATGCTGACCGCGATCACGGTCTCGGTCAGCGGTGCGATTGGCTTTGTCGGTCTGGTTATCCCGCACCTGTGCCGCCGTTTCGGCGGCGCGGCCCATCAACGCCTTTTGCCGCTCTGTGCCGTGTTCGGTGCAATCTTCCTGGTATGGGCCGATGTCGGCGCGCGTGTGTTGATTGCACCCGATGATCTGCCCATCGGCGTGATTACCGCGCTGGCTGGCGGGGCAGCGTTGACAGTGTTGGTTCGCCGGTTCTAGGGGCCGCGGCCTCCTCCCACCAAAGTGAGCCCCTGCCGGGAACGTCCAGATCGAGCCGCTCACCGATACGCGGCGTCGATACCATCACGCCGCACGCAGCGGCCAGTTCGGTGACCCGCTCGAACGGATCCTGCCAGCGATGCATCGCGAGATCGAAGGTGCCATTATGAATCGGCACCATGCAACGCCCCTGCAGGTCGATGTGTGCCTGCACCGTTTCCTCCGGCTGCATATGCACATAAGGCCAGCGCTTGTCATAGGCACCGGTCTCCATCATCGTGACGTCGAACGGTCCCAGCCGCGCGCCGATTTCCTTGAAACCATCGAAATAGCCCGTGTCGCCGCTGAAGAAAAAGCGCTTTGCCCCATCGACAATGACCCATGATGCCCAGAGCGTGCTGTTGCCGTCGAGCAGGCTGCGCCCGGAGAAATGCTGCGCCGGCGTGGCGGTGAACGCGATGCCATCCACGGCCGTGCCCTGCCACCAGTCGAACTGCCGCACCTTTGCGGCATCAATCCCCCACGCGATAAGCCGGTCACCCACGCCCAGTGGTGTCAAGAAAACGTCGGTCCTGCTCGCCAGCGCGCAGACCGTTTCGCGATCGAGATGGTCGTAATGGTCATGCGACAACAACACGGCTCGCAATGACGGCAGCGCGTCGAGCGTGATGGGTGGCGCATGGAAGCGCTTTGGTCCCAAGTGCTTGAACGGTGACGCCCGCTCCGCGAACACTGGGTCCGTCAAATAGAAAGCACCGCGCAGCTTGAACAACAGCGTGGAATGACCGAGGCGATAGAGACTGAAATCCGGTGCGGCGTCCAGCGCGGCGCGTGACAACGGCATGACAGGGATCGCGTCGGGCCCCTCTGCCGGACGCGTATCACGCGGCTTGTTGAACAGGATGTCCCAGATGATGCCGAGGGTCTTTCCGAACGGTTCGGACGGACGCGGCTTCACATTACGAAAGCGCTGCCCGTCGTGCTGTCTTGAACGACCGAACCATCGCCGACCTTGCCGAGATGCATGCGCACCGAGAACGTCTAAAAATCGCGACGCCAGCGACGCCGTCGGCATATCCCGCACCGGAGTATTGCCATCACGCGACCGCGTGTCCACGCCCGCTTCCGAAACATCGTTCATGCCCTTGGTTTTCCTGTTGGAAATCGAAAAATGTATACTAGTCGGTGTAGTTTAATTTTAGTGTAGTCCGAATGCATCGAAAGGTAAACTACCCGGTGTAGAATTCCCGGATGGAAATTGTGCCCCCCTCTCCTGCAACACCAACGCGCCTGACCGATCGCAAACGGGCGGCGATCATCGCCGCCGCGATCGACGCGTTCCGCGAAACGGGTTTCGACGCCACGAGCATGGATCGAATCGCCGCGCGGGCGGGCGTGTCCAAGCGAACGGTATACAACCACTTCGACAGCAAAGAGGCGTTGTTCGCGACAATCCTGATGCAATTATGGGAAGCGAGTTGCGGCAATGCCACTGTCGTCTACCATGACGACCGGCCGTTGGCACAACAGCTCAGCGCGCTGCTGCACAATAAAATGCGCTTATTGAACGATGAAGCATTATTGTCTTTGGCCCGTGTCGCCATTGCCGCAGGCATCCATTCGCCTGAGCGTGCGCGCGACATGATCGCGCGCTTGGGAGAGCGCGAAGAAGACTTGACGATCTGGATTCGTGCAGCGGTCGCGGCGGGCAAGCTTCAGATCGATGATATCGCGTTCGCCTCGGAGCAGTTGCAGTGGCTAGTCAAAGGTTTTGCTTTCTGGCCACAGGTCACCATGGGACAAGCGCCGCTAACGGATGCCGAACAACAACGCGTGGCAGCGGCCAATGCGGCGCTGTTCCTGGCCCGGTACGCGCGATAAACGGCCCCCCAGCCTTAGCATGATCGTGTGACGTAACCATCGAATCCGGCCATTCGTGTGGAGACAAACGCATACGGTGCGTGAACGCGTGAACAACGCCGACCCGCTTGGTCGCGGGCATATCGAAACGATCAGCCTTATTTCATGGACATAATGATGTCATTAGGGAAATCGCTTTCATTACCATTGAGCTGGCGACCGATCATTCTTCGCATTCTTTAAATCATCGTAATCCTAATATATAGCATACGTCCTTCACCGATCAAAAAACACGACTGCGATCTGACCAATCGCACGGTTTTCAATGATCTACGACGCGTTTGGCACCATGCCAAACAGGTTCAGGACGGTAACCCATTCAAAAGCTACCTTGCAAAGCAGGGGCGCACGGGCAATAACGTCATCGCGCCGAAGCGCGGTGCAGTAGATCGCGGGGGCACGGTCGGCTACACCACCTCAAGCAGATCGACGACCTATTATTGGGATTGCACGATCGGACCACTCATGTCGGAGCGCAGGCGGGCTGTCCGACACACCCCGCCAGGCGCGATCTCGATCGCGGCCAACTGTAACGACGTGAGGTGCTGTCGGCGGGCAAATGATCATGGCCTGGCCGTGGACGGAATGACTGCCTGCTTGACTTGCTGACACATCGTTGGCCTGCAAAAATCCGTAATATCAGGCATGCTGGAAGTAAGCAATGTGCGTTGCCGGCCGGAACCCGGCACGATGTGCATGATAAAGCCACTATTACGATGGAGACGCTGCGCCGTGAAAATTGCTGACCGCCCTGCTGGCGCGTCGCGCCGGTTCCGCTTGGCCACGTGGCTGCGGTTTGCGCACGGATCGCACGGCGCGCGGCCATTGATCAGTCAGGCCGTTCTGAGGGATCCGGCACCGCCTCCATGGCGCGGACCGGCGTGGCTCGCCATTCTGGTCGCGTTGCCATTGGCATTGAGCGGGTGTGGCTCTTTGTTCGACGAGGGTGCCGCGGCGGGCGCGGGCGTGGTGGGTGCAACGGTGGCGAGCAAACTGACCGCCAGCGCTGCCGTGACGTCCGGCATCAGCCTCGGCGCCCTTGCAGCGGCGCAATCTGGCGCCAAGTACGTCGAAAAACGCGCGCACCAGCAACAGCAGGATACGATCGCGCAGCGTGCCGGTCCGCTTGCGCCGGGACAAGTCGCCGACTGGCAATTCGATCCCCGGGTCAAACTTGAACCGGAACAACATGGACGCGTGACCGTGAGCCGCGTGATTGCCGCGCAAGGCCTGGATTGTAAGGAAATTGTTTTCTCGGTCGATACGGTGATGCATCAGGTCAAAACACAGCCGATCACGGCCTCCAGTCAGGGGAGCAGGAGTAGCGATGGTTGGCTTGCGGACCAAGCTACCCACCAGGCACCACGAGACCATGTCCAGACAGATAGCGAACCCATCAGCGCGTTTTACGTGGCGACAATCTGCCGGGACGGCGCGAATTGGAAATGGGCCAGCGCGGAACCCGCCACCGAACGCTGGGGAGCATTGCAGTGAGGTCGCGCGGTGTGTCCTTCCCGCTGCACACAGCGATAACGTTGACTTTGATAGTGTCGATGCTGGCCGGCTGTAGCGGCATCGGGGGCTATGCCGGTGCGGTAGGCGGCGTTGCCGCCGCTGGCGCCAGCGCGAACCCTGCCGTTGGCATCGGCGTAGGTATCGCGTTACGCGCAGGCGTCGACGCGCTCTTCGATGCCATCTTCCGGCACATGAAAACGGGCGAACAGGATCGGCTTGCCGCTCAGGCAGGCAGTTTGCCGGTGGGACAGCGTGCACCATGGATCGCAAAGCAAATCTGGCCCCTGCCGGACAAACAAGGCGACATGCAGGTGGTCTCCGATATCGATAACCCGTTAAGTCCTTGTCGCGTCGTGTTGTTCTCGGCGCTGACGAAAAAGCAGCGGACGGCACGGCAGGCAAACAATGTCCCCCTCCCTTCCACTAACGACACGGGCGCACCGGGCGCGGTTCCCCCGGTTCCCGCGCCGGCGGGTGGCACAACTTCCACGACGCTGTCCGTACAGTGGTTCCAAACCACCGTCTGCAAGCGCTCTGACGGAAAATGGAAATGGGCACAAGCCGAGCCGGCAACCGAGCGCTGGGGTAATTTGCAGTGAAGCTGGTGCACCACGGCCACGTGCATGGAAGGTATTACCTCGACGTTTCTGACGACACGCGCTTTACATTTATGCCGACCCTGGCCGTGCCAATGGCAATACCGGTGATCACGAGAAACAGCGCAATGATCAGCGTTACATCCAAAGGCTCGGCCAACCAGATCGTGGAGCACGTTATGCCCACGACCGGTGTCGCGAGCAAGCCAAGCGCGGTGGTTGTTGCAGGCAAGCGTCGATTGACCAACGCCATCGCCCAGAATGCCATGGCCGTTGCGGCAACGCCGGCAAACAGCAAGGCGCATATCAACGTGTATGTCCAATCAATGTTTTGACGTCCTACCATCGTCGCGCCAAGCACCGACATCACCATCGTCGCCAACAACGCTTCCCAGAAAACCAGTTGAAGCGGCGTTGAAGTCCAGCGACATGTGCGAACGTAGACAATGCTGCATGCCCAGCACAATGCTGCTGACAGAATCAAGCCACATCCTAAAAGCGCGCGTGTATCGCCCCAATTGAATGCCATCGGATTAAATAATACCCCGACCCCCGTAAGGCCGATGCATAACCCGCAAATAAGGAGACGACTCATCGGTTCTTTTAAAAACAACCACGCCGCCGGTGCCACCCAGAACGGCGTGGTGTAGGCGAGAACGATGGAGCGCCCAACTGGAACATAGGTTACGCCATAAGCAACCAGCGTGGAAAACCCGACCATGTGGAGCAGCGATATCGCCATGATAACGGGAACATCGTCTCTTTTCGGCAGCGTCAATTGTCGACGCAGCATGAGCAATAGCAGTAGTGCGACCGATGCGATAGCGGAACGCATAGCGGTCGCCCATATTGGGTGAATGCTGTCGACGATTAATTTGGTCAGCGTCCAATTCACGCCCCAGGTGACAACGACGAGGCATAGCAACAATATCGCACCACGTGCCTTGATCGCATTTTCCTTCATTGCTCCGCCTTTTAATAAAATAAAAGTAGAACTAATCGAATGGTAAACTCGACCCATGCTGTCGCACAGAGCAGGTTGATGGAATATATCCATGCCAGTCAGCGTCAGAAAGGAACGTTCAAGGATGCTTGACCTCACGTTGAATAAAGAACTTCCTGTTCCACTGTTCCGGCAATTATGTGATCAGTTGCGGGACCATATCATGGCAGGCAGGTTGGCGACAGGATTCCAACTGCCCTCCAGCAGGGAAATGGCGTTGTTTTGCAATATTGGGCGCAACACGGTTGCCGCAGCTATCGACCAGCTTGTGATGGAAGGCTTTCTCAGCGCAAGCCGCGGCAGGCGCCCACGCGTCTCCGCACTGCCAAGCGTGGAAAAATCCGTTGTTTCAGCAGAAAAAAAATGGGTTGCGCGACACCACCCTGCCCAATCGCAGTGGGCCATGCGCATTTCAAAAATGGACTGTCCGCCTCCCACGCTGCCACGCACATTTCCATTTACCCCAGGATTTGGAGACCCAAGAGAATTTCCACATGACATATGGGCGCGTTGCTTACGCAGCGGCGCCCGTAGGAACGCCATCACCCCGGCGACGCGCTCACCCATCAACTGCCACCGTCTTCAGTGGGCCTTGCTTCGGTATCTAGGACGATCAAAAGGCATACGCGCCACGACATCCAGGATATTCATACTGCCATCCGCGCAATCCGCTCTCGAATTGATCGCACGGACCATCTTGAATCCAGGTGACGTTGCATGGATCGAAAGTCCGGGTTACCGCGGAGTACGCGCGGCAATACGGTCAGTGGGCGCACATCCAGTAGGTGTCGAAGTTGATCGGGCCGGTATGAGCGGCGACGTTCGACACGGCCGCCCCCGGGTCATATTCGTGACGCGCTCTCATCAGTATCCAACGGGTGCTCTTATGTCAGTCACGCGTCGTCAAGCTTTATTGCATATGGCGGCTGAGCACAATGCCCTTGTCGTCGAGATTGATTACGATAGCGATTTCCACTACGAGGGGCATCGTCTCACGGCCCTGCAGAGCTTGGACACGTTCGGCACAGGTGTGGTCCACGTTGGAACGTTTGCGCAGACGACATTCGCTGATATCCGTGTTGGCTATGTCATCGTTCCTGACTGGCTTGTCGACATCTTTCACAAGGCACAGCACAGCACCGGGCAGTTCGTACCTGCCGCCGCACAGGAAGCACTGGCAACCTTCGTGGAAGACGGACATTTTTTATCACACGTTCGCCGGATGACACGCGTCTACCAATGTCGACGCGATTACCTGGTGGAGACGCTCCGTGGCGTGCTGCCCCATTCGATTCAGATTTCCCCACCGGCCGGTGGCATGCAACTGCTGCTTAGATTGGCCACCGACGCCGATGACGTCGTGCTTGCCGCTGCGCTGGCAAGCGAAAACGTGATAGCACGGTCTTTATCGAAAAACTGCCTTCCCATTGGCGCTGAAACAGGGCTGGTTCTCGGCTTCGCGGCGTGGCGGCCAGATGAAATGTGGGAAGGCATCCAGGTGCTTGCGCGATTACTGCAACCCCGAGGAACCAAACGCTAGCGCGCGCCATGGATCGCCCGCCCCAAACGTTCAACTTCATCCCGCGAGCGTCACCAAGTAGCGGCTCGATATTGCTGTTAGTTGCGATTTATATCTTTGTTCTTCCTCGCGCCTGGCTATCGCTTCGCGCAAGCCCGCTTGTGCCGCATCCGCGTCTCTAGCGCCGCGCGTCTCTTACGTCATATGGCGGCGGTATCAACACGACTACGCGTAACTGTGAGGAAATGCTGACGTTAAGAGCTGCTCCGTCCATGCAAACTGAGTGCAGCACATCCGCCACACTACGCGTTAACCCGGCCATTTCGTCGCAGCATGACTTGTTTCTGTGGCAACATTCCTCCTCGTTGCCACAAAGAATCTCAAAAAGATGTTAATTGCGCGACGTAAGCTTCTTATCGGGGGCGCGGCGATTGTCGGAACGTATGTGACCGTGTCCGGATTTCCGTGTCTGGCATTGTCCGAGCCGACAACCGTGGCACCCGGAACCTTTGCCGTACCAGCAGCGATCGATGCACAATTCATGCGCCTTTCGTCGTTGCTGATTAATCACCATCTCGATGCCGGCGTTGGTGCACGGATTGCCGCATTTGCATCGAATGCGCATCCCGATTTATCCAGGATGATGGACAGCATCATCGCCATCGCACAGCAAAAGAAGGCAACGGCCGTCGAGGATTTCTTCGATGACATTCCAGACGGCGCTGCAAAGGATCTGGCGCACTGGATCATCGCGGCCTGGTATTCGGGCTCATCGTCGGCAAGCCATGATGCCGAGGTATTCACGTACGAACTTGCGTTGACCTATCAGGTAACCAAGGACGTGACGCAAATTCCTTCGTACGGCCTCTCCGGGCCGAATGCCTGGACGCGTTCGAATGCTCCGCTGGATGCAATGCCCCAATTCTAAGATCGACATGACGATGCCGGTGCGGCCCGCTCGCATTGCGGGTGCGTTCCGGTAATCGCAACTATCCGTACCCCACAATGCCCAACAAAGAGAGTGCCGACGTCGTCATCGTCGGAACCGGCGTCATCGGCGTCACCGTTGCCGAGCAATTGCTCGACGCGGGTGCGTCTGTCCTGATGCTTGAAGCCGGCCCACGCATCGAACGCGGCGAGATCGTCGAGAATTTCCGGAATCTACCTCTCTCGCTAAAAGGCGACCCGTCGTCGTGCTATCCACCAGCCAAATGGGCGCCACATCCCATGTGGTCGCATGAAGACCCACACGATCACTATTTGCAACTCAGTGGCGTCGATAGCTATGCGCAGTCGTACATCCGCTATGCGGGCGGCTCGACCTGGCATTGGGCAGGCACCTGCTGGCGCCTGACGCCGGAAGACATGCGCCTGCATTCGAACTTTGGCGTTGGTCGCGATTGGGCATTCGACTACCAGACCCTCGAGCCGTACTACACGCGTACCGAACATTACCTGGGTATTTGCGGTCCGTCAGACCCGGCATTGCAATGGCCGCCGCAACGCTCGGCCCCCTATCCGATGCCGGCATTACCTTTTGGACCGGGTGAACAACGTTTTACCGAAATCGCAAAAAGCCTGGGATACAACAACATTCCCACTGCGCAGGCGCGTAATAGCGGCATGCCATACGACGATCGCCCAGCCTGCTGCGCCAACAATAACTGTGTACCCGTATGCCCGGTAGCGGCGAAGTACGATGCGTCCACCGCCCTCACGCGACTGGAAGCCAAGGGGGCGACGATCCTGTGCAATGCGGTTGCATATCGCGTCGAGACCAACAGCAAGAATCAAATCGAAGCGGTGCATTATCTCGACCAGAACAGGCAAAGCCATCGCGTCACCGGCAAGCGCTTCGTACTGGCGTGTAATGGCATTGAAACGCCAAAACTGCTGCTGATGTCGAAAGACGAGCGCAATCCGAACGGACTGGCAAACAGCTCGGACCAAGTCGGCCGCAACATGATGGACCATCCGCAACTGACCATGACGTTGACGCTTGAGGACCCGTTCTGGTCGGGCGTGGGGCCCGTGGTCAATAGTGGCATCATGGAAACGTCGCAAGGCGCCTTCCGATCGGAACACGCCGGTGCCTACTTCCGTTTCAATAACTTCGGCCGCAACCGCTTCGTGACATTCAGTGCGTTGAAGAAGGGCCTCGTCGGCAAAGCGCTCGATGCCGAGATTCGCCGCCTGTCGGCATGCACGGTCGATATCGTGCTCGCGCACGAAATCCTGCCAAATCCGGAAAATCGCCTCACACTTTCGGACAAAAAGGACTGGCTGGGCTTGCCACGTCCGGCCGTGCATTACGACGTAGGCGACTACGTACGTAAATCGGCCGACACGTACTCGATTCCGATCGCGAAAAAGCTCGCGGCGGCAATGGGCGCGAAAGACACTAAACTCGCAGCGAAGTTCGCGCAGAGCAAACACATCATGGGTGGCGCGATCATGGGCAACGACGCCGGCAACTCGGTCGTCGATGCCAACTGCCGCGCGCACGATCATGAAAACCTCTGGCTGCCAGGTGGCTCCGCCATGCCCAGCACCGCTTGCGGCAACAGCACCATCACGATGACGGCATTGGCGTTCAAGGCCGCAGACGCCATCGTCGGCCAGACGCGAGGCGCATGATGCGAATGACAATGACATCGCTTACCCGCGTGCTGTGCACTGCTTCCGTTTCTCTGGCGTTGATGGGCGCCATGGCGTCGACGGCATACGCGGCCGATACCGCGAACGTCACGGCCGCCACTGCTTCGGCGGTTACCACGCCGACTGCGGCATCGAGTGCCGCGCCGCAAGTTGGCCTTTTCGCCCCGAGCCTGGTCGAGAAAGGGCGTTACCTGGCCACCGCCTCCGACTGCATCGCCTGTCACACGGCGACCGGTGGCCGGCCGATGGCCGGCGGTTTAGCCATTGCATCACCCGTTGGCACGATCATCGCCTCGAACATCACACCATCGAAGACGCATGGTATTGGTAACTATACCGAGCAACAGTTTGCCGATGCGCTGCGCAAAGGTGTGCGCGCAGATGGTGCGAACCTGTATCCGGCAATGCCATATACCGCGTACGCCACGCTATCCAACGACGACATCCATGCGCTGTATGCTTACTTCATGCAGGGCGTGACGCCGGTGGACACGCCAACCGCCGCAACGCATCTGCCGTTCCCGATGAACATCCGCTTGTCGATGCGCATTTGGAACGCACTGTTTCTGAACGACAAGCCGTATGTCACTGACCCGAGTCAATCGGAAGAATGGAATCGCGGCCGGTACCTGGTGGATGGCGCCGCACACTGCAGTACCTGTCACACCCCGCGCGGCGTCCTGATGCAGGAAAAGCAGGACTTGTCGATGGCCGGTGCGCAAGTAGGGCCATGGTATGCACCGAACATCACTGCTGATGCCACGCATGGCATTGGCACCTGGACACAGAAAGATCTGGTCACGTATTTGAAGACGGGGCGCCTGCCAGGCAAGGCACAGGCCGCGGGCAGCATGGCGGAGGCAATCACGCATAGCTTCCGTTATCTGACGGATGCCGATGTCAATGCGATTGCCGTATATATGATGCATATTCCGGCGATTGGCGATGGTGTGACGCAAAATCCCGCCACGAGCTCTCGTTTTGACCAGGGCAAGGCGTCAAGTGACTTGGCGGCGTTCCGGGGTAAGGGCTTCGAAGCCGGCATGGCGAGCAGCAACCGTGGCGGAGTGCTATTCTCCGCGAATTGCGCCTCGTGCCATGGTTATAACGGACAAGGTTCGGAAGACGGCTATTACCCGAGCCTGTTCCATAATTCGGCCACCGCCGGCGCGAATCCGAACAACCTGCTTGCCACAATCCTGTATGGTGTGGATCGGGAGACGGCAAGCGGCCACGTGTTCATGCCATCGTTTGGCAGCCAGCCCGGTGCCGTCACGAACCTGAGCAACGAGGATGTCGCCGCACTGGCCAACTACGTGTTGACGCAGTATGGCAATAGCGCGCGAGCGGTAACGCCGGCGGATGTTGCAGTAATCCGTCAAGGTGGACCGCGTTCGAACCTGTTGACGATGACGCGTGTCGGTATCGGTGTCGGCATGGTGGTCGTGCTGATCGCCATCGGCTCGCTGCTGATGCGTGGGCGTCGCAAGCAAGGTCGGGCGCAGCGTTGATGCGCATGGGATGAAACGAGTGGTGGACAGGCACTGAAGCGACAGGGGTGCACCGGCGTTAAATGGTGCGCCCTTTGTTTTATCACGCTCACGACTCGGAGGCTACACCACCCTGTAGCCTCCGCGCATCTTGCGCGGCCATCTCGGTAATCCATGCCTCGAATACGCTTACCGCATCATCGTCAACCCGATCGGGATGGACGATCAGCGTATAGTCTTCCGCGCGCCACGCCGGTGTTGCAATCGGGCACACCAACCGACCCGCGGCCAGATCGCGCTGAATCAATGGTAGCGAGACCAGCGAGACACCCAACCCTTCGACGGCGGCGGCAAGCTGCAGATACGTGTGGTCGAACTCGACGTTGCGCACCGGCTTCAAATCCGGTTCTCCAGCCGTCCGCAGCCATTGCGCCCAGCCGTTCCGAGTGCTTGCCGCATGCAAGAACGTATAGTGGCGTAGATCTTGTACACACTGGATAGGTCGTCTACGTAACAGCGTGGGACTGCATGCAGGCAGACGAATGTCCGACATCAGGAATCGTGAGTGAATGACAGTGCCGGCTTCCGGCCCCGAGCGCACGCCGATATCAAAGGCGTCGCCGATATAGCGTAACTTACGAGATGTCGTGCTCAGCCGCACGTCGATATCAGGATAACGCGCCTCGAAATCCCCAAGCCGCGGCAACAACCAGCACAGCGCGAAGCTGGCCAACACGTTCACGCGCACCAGCCCCGAAATACGCCGCGCGGACGTGTCACCACGCAGGCGGGCTGCCGCCGAGCCAAGACGTTGAAACGCACCGCTGACGTCCTCCAGCAGCGCGGCGCCTTCGTCGGTCAACGTGACCCCGCTCGCACGCCTCTCGAAAAGCGGTAAGCCGAACCAGTCCTCCAACAGACGGATCTGCTTGCCCACGGCCCAATGCGTCACATGGAGGTCGACGGCCGCCGCGGCAAAACTGCCGTGACGTGCAACCGCTTCGAAATGGCGTAGCGCGTTCAACGGCGGCATCTTTTCACGATAAGTATTCATTCTCTGACGCGCTCCCCACACGACGTAATAAATACGTCCAAACGTGACTTTTTCTCTCCCATTGCGCGATATTACGTCAATTGGCGGCTATTTTCGCCCGTCATACAATGATCATATTCATCAAAACGGCGTGCCACGCATCTTTTTTTCCATTGACAGGAGCCGCCGTCACATCGATGCAGCTTATAAAAGGCCTACCGCATGCGTCTGCTCCGACTACCTCGAACAACTGTCGGCATCGACGACAAACTTGACGCCACCACCACGGCAGCGCGTAGACGCGTGCTGACGCTCTCTTGCACCGCGCACGCGCTGCACGATGGCTATACCGATATGATCTACGCACTTTTGCCCATATGGCAGTCGGACTTCGGACTGAATTACGGCGCCTTGGCGGTACTGCGCGGGATTTATGCAGGCACGATGGCCACCCTGCAACTGCCCGCCGGGCGGTTGGCCCGGCGGATCGGAAACGGTGCCACCTTGGCGCTCGGCACGCTCTTGGCTGCACTAGGCTATGCCTTTGCCGGACTGTCGGGTGGCCTGCTCGCACTTGGCGCGGCGCTGGCCCTTTCAGGGATAGGCTCCAGCACGCAGCACCCGGTCGCATCGGGCGCGGTTTCGCGTATCTACGGTGCCAACGCACGCGGCCCCTTAAGCATCTACAACTTTGCCGGTGATCTTGGCAAATCGGCGTTGCCAGCATCGATATCACTACTGGTCACGGTGATGCCGTGGCGGCATGCACTGTGGATCGTGTCGGCACTGGGCGTTGCCGTCGCACTCTTTATCGGACGCTGTTTTCCGGCAATCCCGCGAGAAGCGGTGCTAGACACTTCACCAGATGCGTCAATGCCCTTATCGCCGACGCCCATATCTTCACCGACGGCGTCAGCCACCACGGCACAGGTCAAAGCACGGCGCGCGCACAGTGCGCTGAACCCAGGCTTCATGATGCTGTTCCTTATCGGTGTGTTCGACACCGGCGTACGTATGGGCCTGCTGACGTTCCTGCCTTTCCTGCTGAAGGAAAAAGGAGCGGCCGGATCATTGATTGGAACGGCACTGGCACTGGTCTTCATCGGCGGCGCGGCCGGCAAGTTCGCGTGCGGTTGGCTAGGTGCTCGAACGGGCGTTATTGGTACGGTACTGGCAACCGAAAGCGGGACGGCCATCTGCATTATCGCGGTCATGTTCTGTTCATTGCCGCTGACGCTGATGCTGCTACCACTGCTGGGCGTGATGCTGAACGGCACCTCTTCCGTGCTATACGGCACCGTCCCGGAATTGACATCGACCGATCATACCGAGCGCGCATTTGCCATTTTCTACACGGGCACGATTGGCTCCGGTGCGATCGCCCCCATTATCTACGGGATACTTGGAGACCATCTCGGCGTTCATGGTGCGACCTTCGCAACAGCCTTAACCGCGATTGCCATATTGCCGCTGGCTTTGGGCCTGCGCCGCTACTTGCCATAGGCATGGCGACAGTCTCCGTCCGTTTCAGGCTCACGGCTCCGGCATTACCTGCCATTACAACGCTGTGCCGTTACGCTGTATCGACCCGCTGGAATAGCAACAACGCCTGTATTTTCCGATATTTTAGCGACATCACGTACATTGACGTGGTGCCGCCGGTGTCGGACGCTGCCGAATCATCGTACTAAAGACGAGGCTTCATGCGGGTGTTGCGTAACGATCATGCTTGTCAAGGCTGGTGTGGAGAGATGGCGCGCCGGCCGGTGTTGTTGCCGTCGTTATCGAAACCACGGAGGGTCTGGTCGCCGCGCGACAACGTGCCGTGGCAGAAGCGGATTTGCTGCAATTGACACGGCACCTGAACAACGTGTTGCGCAAGCCATCTCGGAACGTAGTCAGCTTGCTGTAGAAACCTTACAATCTGGAAGCGCTGGCGACAATGGTACGTAAGCTGCTCATCCAGGCAGCCACGCATGGCGAAAGACAGTAACCTCCGCGTCCGCCGTCATTGCTCGACAGCAAACCGAGCAACGGTGGCAAGCAATTCGTCAATAGGCACCGGCTTGCGCAACACGACGGCGTCGCTAAGTTGATCGAGCGCCATCGTGTCAGCATAGCCACTGACAAAAATGATCGGCAATGTTGGATGCGCATCACGCGCCAACCGCGCAACCTGTGCGCCGTTAAGACCCGGCATCAGATAGTCGATTACTGCGACGGCGGGCTTGATCGATGCCAACGCCTCGAGTCCTATCTTGCCGTCCGCGGCTTCGACGACATCATAGCCACTGCAGCGGAACAGCTCTGCCATTGCGGCGCGCACCTCGTCGTCATCGTCGATTAGCAGGACCGGCGCTTTCAATACCACCCCAATGGTGGGGGGCGTCGACGGCGGGGCGATATCTTCCGCGTGTCCGACCGGGTCAGTCCGTAGCAACAGCAAATCAACGGTCGTGCCTCTGCCGACATCGCTGGTGATGCGCAATTCACCGCCGCTTTGCCGCATCACGCCATACACTTGGGCCAGACCGAGCCCCGACCGTTTGCTTGCTTCCTTCGTTGTAAAAAAAGGCTCTATTGCCCGCGCCGCGACATCGGCGGACATGCCGATGCCGTCATCAACGACGTGTACGGCGACAAATTGACGAGGCTGTCCGTCGACAGCCTCGATGACCGACGCCGATGTTCCAATGCGAAGATTGCCGCCGTTCGGCATCGCATCGCGCGCATTGATCGCAAGATTGAGAATAGCCAGTTGCAGTTGCTCTGGGTCGGTACGTACCCAGACATCGGCGGTTTGCAGATCGAGCACCACGTTGACATCGGGACCAAGCGCATTGCCGACGAGCTCACGGGCACCTTCGATAACCGTGTCCAACGCCACGGCCCGTACATCGATCAGTTGCGTCCGGGAAAAAACCAGTAACTGCTTGGTCAGCTTTGCGCCGCGCTGCGCTGCCATCGCGATGCTTTCAAGATAGCCGTGTCCGGGATGCGTAACGGATACGAACTGACGCATCAGATGCAAATTGCCACTGATTGCCATCAGCACGTTGTTGAAGTCATGCGCGATGCCGCCGGTCACCTGACCGAGCGCTTCAAGCCGTTGCGCACGATACATGCCCGACTCCGCCTTACGGCGTTCCTCGCCCTCTGTCAGCAGCAACGCGGCTTGCTCGGCCAACTGCCGTTTAAGATCGGTCGCCGCTTGCTGCTGGAACCGCGCCAACGCATCAGTCGCTTTTTCCCTGTTCTCGCGCGCGCCTCCTTCCCGGAATGTCAAGATCACTAATGGCGCCAGGATCAACAAGATCGCGAATGTCATCGCGGCTTCCACGCTCAGCACTGCGGCATGAACACCGCGTAGCAAACCAGCGGCCACCAGAATGGGGAAAAGCGCCAACACCAAGTGACGTCGGGTGGCCCGCCCCGCCCCGCTTGTCGACGTGATCAGTGCGGCCCAACCACGCGTGGGATCGGCAACGACGAAAGCAAGCGCAAGAATGAAGAGTGCCATGGCGGTGGACGTCGCCATTGTCGAATAAAGGAAAATGTGGTGCAAATCCGGCACCCCAAGAGCCGATCCTAATAACGCCGCGCTGGCAAACAGCATGGCTGCCCCGGTCAAGTAGTCGGCCGAAGTCGTATGCTGTGCAAGGCGCCGTAATTGACCGATGGATAGCAGCGCGATGGTGACCGCGGTGGCGATGGACGTCTGCGCCTGCGATGCGGCGCCGCGCGGCATGGCCAATTTCGAGAGCACAGGACTGATCACGTCGGCCCCGGTGAAAACCTGCGAAAGCAAGGCGATCAGTGCCGTTGCCAATGCCGCGCCATTCAAGGCGCGAATCGAACGTTCCGCGCTCTGCGGGTGCAATAAACCCGAGCATGACAGGCACACGATGCCGATAGACGTCAACATTGCCATGGCTACTGGCTGGGTTTCGGCCCGCCCTGGTGCACCGGCTTGTCGCCATAACGAAAATAATACGACTACCATCGCCATGATCGGCAATAGCCGCGCTCCCGTTTGCGTCACCTGGAAGATACGATCGTTCTTTGTAGGACGAATCTCTGACACGGGATCAATTCGCATGCCGGCCAAAACCTGTAGGAATAGTTCACGGTCCTTTTTATCATATCTCCTGGCCGATGCGCGTATGAAAGTCATCCGAAAGCGACATATCGCCACGCCCGATCAGTAATTAAAAACGGCGAACAAGGTGAATGTGACAAGAATGGGCCCGATGCCGCCGCGGGATCAATGGTCGGCGTTTACCGCCAGGACGGTCGCGTGAGCCGACATGTCGCGGTAAAGCCAGGCAAGACAGGTAGCACCCACGCTCACGCCCAATATCACTAAGATCGCCTCTACAGCCTTGGTTTCCAGCAGGAAGTTGCCATGTGAAATATGACGCACCAGGAAGATGTCGATGCACGCGTGAGCAATGACCATTCCTACCAACGGCGCACCGACAAGAAAGTGCATGCGTGCGAGCGCCCAAAAATGCCCTTCGGTGAGATGCCAGGCTGCGGATATGGACAATCGTTCCCCGATCGCGCCGCTACAAGTCAGAAACGATAGCCGTACCATAATAAAAAAGCACAGCGCTATCGGAAAAGTGATGCTGACGAAGGTTGAAGCGATGCCGTGGTGCGCACCCCAGGCGAGATGGTGAAGCGTAAAAAACATCAGTAGCACAAGCACGCCGCCACCAAGCACCGCGAACACACTTAGTAACGACGTTACGCGATATGCCCGCCAGATGCCGCGAAGCATGGATACGTGTCCGCTCCCATTTCCGCCCAGTAATGCATACCGAATGACATGGACCGTCAACGCCATCGTGGCGAATGACTGTAATACGCGAGCAAGAAGTATGTGAATCAATGCCGGCATGCCGCCCTGGCCCCGAGCCGCCCCGGCAACGCGCGCCATTTCAACAATTTCGGTTCGCCACAAGGACGAAGCGAAAATTGCCGCAAAAATTCCGACACTTAAAAGTGGCCGATTCAAGATAGCTCTCGTTCCATCGGACCAACTAATCTTGAAATAATGCCCCAGTCGTAGCTTGTACATTTCACTGAACGCTTGAAAGGTTTTTCGAGAAATTGTGAAGAAGGCCTCCATCACTACGGAATGAAACAGCCCTGTCACCCACCACAGGCAAGACCACACTTCATTTTTCGCAATTGTAATATAAAATAATTATTTGTTACAATTGGAAGGATAGCAACACTTTTGCGACATCTTGCCTGCAGTAGATGGTAGTCAGCGTGGTAGATTAGCAAGGCAGATGCAAACAGGCTGCAAACGCGCCTCTTTCGGACCATCCGCTACAAAGATGACCATTGCGACGTGAGCTTGAAGCGTGTAACCACACGCCGATGCCAATGTGTCCTGGCCCGCCACCCCTGCCCTCGCACTGACTTGACCGATCCGACCGTGCAGAAAACCAACCCCGCCTCAACGCTTTTCGAGCGCAGCGTCTATGCGATTGCGTTCGTCATCATTGTCGCCGCATTGCATTTTGCCGCCGAAGTGTTGATCCCCGTCACGCTGTCGATCATCCTAAGCTTCCTGATCATGCCGTTGGTCGCCCGGCTGCGTCGTGTCGGCATCGGTCATAATCTGTCGATTGCATTGGCGGTACTGATTGCCGTGATCGTCGCCGGATTCATCGGTATCCTGATTGCGTCGCGCGTTGTTCAACTCGCTGCGGAGATGCCCCTCTATGCGACGGTACTGCATCAAAAATTGCTCGCGCTCTCGAACTTCGCCGACGTTGGCACGAACTGGCTGAGCGAGCGGTTCCGGTCAGTACTTGACTATGGAACATTGGAACGGATGGGTGGTTCCTCATCACGCGCTCGCGCGGCGGCGCGAGTACCCCCAACCGAGATGGCACTTGCCACCGATCCGCGCTTCCTCTTGCGCTGGGCAATCCATTTCGCCTGGCCTATATTGTCATCGACCGGGGTGGTACTGGCAGTCCTCGTATTCGTGCTGTTCGAACATGAGGCGTTGCGTGACCGATTTATCCGCGTTACCGGCACCCGCGATATCCGCGCCACCACGGTGGCCGTTAACGAAGCGGGCGAGAAACTGTCCCACTATTTCGTTTCACAACTGATCGTCAACGCCTGTGTTGGCATTACGATCGCAATCGCGCTGTGGATCGCGGATCTGTCCGGCGCGCTGTTATTCGGTATTCTGGCTTTCGTATTCCGCTATGTACCGTATGTCGGGGTACTGATTGCGGCGGCGGCCGCCGCCTTCATGGGCATGATTTCATCCGACGGCTGGACGCTCGCCGTTACAGTCCTCGTGATTTTTATCAGCGTGGAACTGGTCTTTTCGCAATTTGTCGAACCGCTGTTCTATGGACATAGTACAGGCCTTTCGCCTCTGTCAGTCGTGCTTTCCGCTATCGTATGGGCCTGGTTATGGGGTCCCGTGGGCCTCGTGCTATCCACGCCACTCACGCTCTGCCTTGTCGTCTTCGGTCGCCACTTCGAATCCCTGCGTATTTTCGAGATATTGCTCGCGGATCTTCCCGCCTTGACGCTGTCGGAACGATTCTACCAACGCGCGTTGTCGAACGACGCCATCGAGATCAGCCGTGATGCGCGCAAATACATACGAAAGCGATCCCTGGCAGCGTATTGCGACAAGGTCTTGCTTCCGGCACTGATGCTTGCCAAGGCCGATCTGGACCGTGGCACGATTGGCGAAACCGAGCGCCAAGCGGTGGGGAATTCGATCCTCGTGGTCCTCGAGGACATTACGACAAGCACGACACGACGTCAGCGCATGCCCAAGATCACATTGAGCGATGGCATGAGCCTGGGCCAAATACTGCGATCCCGACGTGAGGCAATGCTGGGCAAGATGCAAGGTCCCGTTAACGGCCCACCCCGCTCGCTGATTCTCGTCATACCGTCCCATCCCATACATGACGCATTGCTTGCCGAGATTCTGGTAAGGGTACTGCGCGCGCGCGATCTCGACGCACGTCACCTCACGTTTGAGGAGTTCCTGTCCCCGCCACCAGATGCGGACCCGGCATTGGTCGGCGTGTGCCTGCTGCTTTATACCATTAGCGATGCGGAAACCGAGGCGCGTGTCACCGATTTAACCAATAAAATCGCAGCAGGCGTGCCGGACGCGGCTCGCGCCGCGGTACGGATCGTCGATCCATTTACCGATAATGGGAAAGCCCCACCGCCAGCGGCGGTGGAGAAACAGGTTACCTCATTCAGCGATGCGCTCGATTTCACCCTGCAGGCGGTGGATGACAATGCCGCCATAGGCAAGATCTTCTGATCATGCCAAACAGTGCGCGGATTGGGCCGTAGTGCGGACCTGGCATGACAGCCCTACCGTTTTCGGCCAGGTAGATCTTGACGAGGACCTAGCAGGTCCAGACTGGTGCGCAAAGATAGTCAGACGACAAGGTTCGTAGGCCGCTTTCCCGCCGCCAACTGATCAAGCCCGTCAATCAACATCTGGCCCATCGCTTCACGGGTTTGATGCGTCGCGCTACCGATGTGGGGAGTCATAAAGACATTGGGCAGAGTGCGATAACGCATATCGACGTATGGCTCGTTAGCGAACACGTCAAGCCCGGCTGCCATCAAATGTCCAGACGTCAATGCCGCAATCAGCGCCGTATCGTCGACGAGGTCACCCCGCGAAATGTTGACGACAACGCTTCCTTTCGGCAACAGCGCGATGCGATCCGCATTGATCGCGCCGCGCGACTCCGGCGTTCCCGGTGCCGCGATGACTAGCACATCCGATACCGTCGCGAGTTCGTCCAGCGTGGAATGATAGACTGCCCCGGCCTCCAAGCGCTCCGGGAGACGACTACGATTGTGATAATGGATCACCATGTCAAACGCCTGGGCCCGTCGCGCAATGGCACGACCGATGCGCCCCATTCCGAAAATACCCAGTCGTGCGCCAACCAGCCCCTTGCCTAGCATTTGCGTCGGAGCGCAACCCTGCCACGCGCCATCCCGAATCATTTTGTCACCCTCATAACCGCGACGGCACGTGTTCAGGACATGGAGCATGGCAATTTCCGCGCATGCATCGTTCAAAACGTCCGGTGTGTGCAACACGCTAACCCCATGCACACGTGCGGCGACAATGTCGATGTGGTCGAGTCCCACCGACAGTGTCGCGATCGTGCGAAGCGTCGGCGATAAAGACGCAATCACCGATGCATCAACGCGCTCAGTCGCCGAAACAAACAAGATCGACACACCTTGCGCCTGTCGGGCAATCCCGGCGGGAGACAAGATGCTGTCTTCATTGTTGACGGAGAGTTGATACTTTTCGCGCAGCGACGCCTCGATCGATACCGGGAAGCGGCGACAAAGATATGCACGAGGAAGGTCTGAAGAATCCGTTTGCATGGGGAGTCAATAAGGAACAAGGCTGATGAACCCGCAGCGTGGTGCGCATTCCAATACCGCAAATTTACCATATCAACTGCTGAATTAATTTATATTCGAAGCCGCCAGAAAATTCATTTATGAACGAACAAATAATCGCCGTAGTCCGTGAGAGAAGTGTGTGACGCGCATCGAGCGCGCGTTCGAATCGAGTACGGGACGGTCCATTACGTGGCTGCCGGTCGCCCATTCAACACCTTGCTGCCGCGGCTGGTCGCGTCTCCTAGACGTATCACGCTCCGCATTGTCTTCGCCCTTTCCGTTACCAAGAAGTGCCCACGACGCCAATGACTTTGCATCGACGAATCCGACCGCACATCA
The DNA here is from genome assembly GCF_034047095.1 of Robbsia andropogonis. Taxonomy (NCBI): domain Bacteria; kingdom Pseudomonadati; phylum Pseudomonadota; class Betaproteobacteria; order Burkholderiales; family Burkholderiaceae; genus Robbsia; species Robbsia andropogonis. The sequence continues at coordinate 1,099,152 of NZ_CP139166.1, forward strand.
ACGCCGTGAGCCAGACCTTAACGGATAATCTCCGCATGCACGATCAGTACTGGAATCAGCATCGGTCGCCCTGCCACTCACTGTCATGGCAAGACGGCATAGATTCTGCGGCGATGCATTGCCTTATCGCTATTCGCTGCGGCGCATGCGCGCGAAATCAGTTTTTTCGACGGCTCGGACTCGCTTATGCTTTGCTGCATGTACTCGATGGTCCCAATCGCCATGGCTGCTTCCGCTACGCTCGCGACGCCCCCGGTTCCCGTGACAGCACACGCGCCACGATTTGGTGGAGCACCTGCCGGGACCGGTACATTTATCTTGCACGACGATTTCGGCGCCCCGCCTGACCTCGCGGCAGGCAGTGCGCGTGAGAAGGTATCGCAACGCAACAACTTGGCCATTCACACGGTACGTGAGCACATCCATCGCCGACCGGCGGATAATCACGCAGTGCCGCGCCTGGCGGGCATTGCGCGATTGAGCGTGGGCCGTTTCGCACGCGTGTTCAAACAGAAAGTCGGCATGCCGCCTCATCGGTATGTCTGTTTGGTCCGGATTAGGCATGCCCTCGCATTGCTGGAACATGGTGCAACACCTCTGCAGGCTGCATTGGCCAGCGGTTTTTACGATCAAAGTCACCTCTCGCGAAGTGTGAAAGCCATCAGCGCCGCGTTGCAAATACGCCGCCCGATCACGCAACACGCATTCGACTTACTGCAACGGCCGATATTTCCTGCCCTGGACGAACCAGGCGTCCTCGTTGGAAATCTCGCTATTCCACTTCCTCTTACAGAGCATTGTTCATGAGCCTGAAGCGTTTCAAGGTCCTGACGTTCGACGTCGTCGGCACGCTGATCGATTTCGAGCGTGGCATGTTGAACTACCTGCGCGCAGTCGCGCCGGATTCAAAGGTGCAGGATGAGGCGTTCCTCGCTGCCTACCGCCAAGCGCGCAAACGCCCTGATACCATTGCGTATCCGGATGATATTGAACACTGCTGGCACATCGTGGCGCCAGGCCTGGGGTTACCTGACGATGACGCCACTGCGCAAGGATTCCGAGACTCGGTGTCACAATGGCCGGCATTTCCAGATTCCATCGACGCGCTGAAACGGTTGCGCAGGCACTTCCGACTGGTGACAATGACAAACGGGCAACGTTGGGCTCTCGAACATTTTGCAGCAACGCTCGATCAGCCGTTCGACTTGCAATTAAGCGCTGATGATTCCCGTTGCGAAAAACCGGACCCCCAATATTTCGCGTATGCGCGCGGCCGCTTTGAGGAGAAATGGGGTTATACACAGCAAGATAACCTGCACGTCGCGCAGAGCCAGTATCACGATATCGGCATCTCGAAAAAACTCGGTATTGCAACGTGCTGGATCGAACGACGGCACGGCCAGACTGGCTCTGGCGGCACGATCGAATCCGAGCATACGATTCCGGATTACCACTTTCACACGCTCGCGCAATTAGCCGATGCGGTGGACGCCAATCAATAACTTACAGTAGAAACGCTCCCCATTATGCCGATCACAATTTTGCGTCAATCTGCAACTCTGAATACGTTGACCGAAGATGGCCCGGTCGCGCGGCCATTGTCCGCCCCCGCCGCCGTGGCGAAAAGCCACGAGGTGCCATTGGAAGGCCAGGGAGAAAATCGAACCGGCATCTGGGAAGTCAGCATCGGACGCTTCGAACGCCAACTCGCCAATGCAGAGGTCATGCACATTCTGTCCGGCGAATGCACATTTACGCCAACGGGTGGTGAAACACTGGAGATTCGCTCGGGCGATACGCTATTCTTCCCGGCAAACACAGAAGGTGTCTGGAATGTCACATCACCGATCCGCAAAGTGTATGTGGTAATGGCAGCGTGAAACGGTCAACACACGTGCGCGTACTGCTATGAACAGGCGCGTGCATTGTCGCGCGTCCGACGGTATGCAGACGCGCATCGTGTATCTTCACGCGCTAGGCCGGCGGCGAGAATAATCGCTCGATTGGATAGTGCGTCTTGATGAAAGGAGACTTGATCACAATGAAACTGAAATACTTCTCGATACCGATATTGCGTTCAAGCAGCCCTTCCATCAATTCCTGATAGTGATTCACTCCGCGCGTGATAACTTTCAACAAGTAATCGTATCCGCCGCTGACGAGATGGCATTCGATGATTTCGTCCATCTCCTTCACCGCTTTTTCAAAACGGATGAAATCTTCACGATGATGGTCGGATAGCGTTACCTCGGTGAAGACGGTCAATGTATCGCCCAGCTTCTCCATCCGAATCTGCGCGCTATAGCCATCGATGAAGCCCCCCTGCTCAAGCCGCTTGACGCGATTAAGACAAGGACTCGCGGACAAGCCCACTGCTTCGGCCAGATCAACGTTCGTCATCCGGCCGTTTTTCTGCAATTGGCTGAGTATGCGGAGATCGAGTCGATCGAGTTTCAGATTTGCTGCCATGAAATTCCAGCCAGGAAGGAGGTCTTGGTTCGCTGCCACGCAAACGGTACCCCGCCACGCCGATGGGGTACAATTTTAGGAGAGTACCGCGCGGCCCCGTATGAAGGCAACCCTGATGCGCTCGGACCAATAGGCCCGCGGGCACCGCTACGCCATCGCCTGGGCCGCGATGGCGATATTTCGCACACGCGGATCCGTTTCAAGTGCCGGGCCATGGCGCATCATCGGCACCGTTGTTACACAACTCAGCCCCAATCCGGTCAGCCAAGTGCGCATGCCGGAGAGCACGTCACTTCGAATATCGATTCTCAAAAATCGCCCGGTTGCAGCACTGCACAGGTGCGCAATCATTGACTGGGCCTGTTCGACGTCGGGCGCCACCACGGGGCCGATATACACGCCACGCCCAAAACGACGCATGATGGCGAACCCTGATACCGCCGAACCCTGATCGAGGACGATGGCGTTGACCGCATGATCGAGCCAGGCAGCAATCATCGGCCCTCGCGACAAACCCGTCGCTCTTGCATCCAGGCCCGTCAATGCAGAAAGGTCGTTGCGGCTCGCCGGGCGCAGACGGGCCCCGTCCGGCAGCGGCATGAGCGGCGCGGGACGGGGTCGTCCCTGCCATTGCTCGACGCCGCCATCGTGTTGAAAGCCGGCACGTCGCGCCAGTTGTTCGAGGCCGCCGAACGGGTATATCAGCATCGTCCGGCGGCCCATGCCAGCCATCAGGTCCGCAAGCAACTGCTGTTCGATCTCACTACCGCGAAACGGCGGCGCGGTAACAAGCAAGCCAATCGTGCCAGCCTGCTCACCCCAAGTCCAACGTTGCCCCACCACCGCCACTCTACCCTGAACCATCGCGACTCGGCCTCGACCCAGGCTACTGAACAAACGCCAGTCACTCAGCCTGTGCGGCCATCCAATGTCTTCGGACAAATGCAGCGCGGCGGCAAGGTCCGCCGCGGTCATATCGCGTATGCCCGAGATCGGAGGACCGACATCGGTTGGGCTGGGAAAGGACGTCGAAGCGCTCATGGTTCGAGGTAAAACGGATGCGACAGGAAGTGCAGGCCAGATTTGATGATGCGGATACGCCACCAGAACAGGCTAGGAAAATTCGGCTCTCTTTGCGACGCGAGCCAGTCCCATCAAAATAATTGCTCGGGCACCGCAAACAATGCCGTGTACGACCCATCAAACCGCAGTTCCCGCTGCGGAACATGGTCAATACGAGACGAAGCCATGGTTTTGACGTGATTCAATTATTCCGTTGACACAATGCGGTCACCATTTCCCCCACACCTTCTGCGGACTGCCCGGCACCGATGAAACTCGATTCTTACTGGAAAGAAGGACTCGCTCCGGCGCACTGGGACACAAGCGCGCTACCAGAGGCCGTTGACGTCGCGGTGATCGGTGCGGGATTCTGTGGCCTCTCCGCCGCCCTGGAACTCGCGCGCAATGGCTTGCGTGTTGCCATTCTTGAAGCCCATGACAGCGTGACGGCCGAAGCGTCGGGCCGCAACGGAGGCCATGTGAATAACGGCCTTGCCGTCGATTACGCCACGTTAGCCGAGAAATTGGGGACCGAGCAGGCCCGCGCGATCTATCATGTCTATGACGATGCCGTGGACACCGTCGAACGGCTGGTGCGGCAGGAACAGATCGATTGCGATTTCCTGCGGCACGGCAAACTGAAGCTCGCATCCCGTCCCGCGCATTTCGAGGCGCTGGCCCGCAGCTTCAAACGGCTGGCCGACGATCGCGTGGATACGGATATGGCATTGCTCGACCAAGCCACCGTACGCGCCGAAGTGGACAGCGATATATATCACGGCGGGTTGCTATACAAGAAAAGTGGCCAGATGCATATGGGCCGTTTTGGTCGAGGCCTGGCCGAAGCCGCCGTCAGGCATGGCGCGACGCTGCATCTGGCGACACCGGTCGAAAAGCTGACGCGCATAGGCGGCAGCGCGCACGGGTATAGGGTACACACACCGCGCGGGGTGATCGGTGCAGATCGCGTCTTGCTTGCAACCGGCGCCTCGCGTCACGGCGGCTATGGTTCCTTTGGGTGGATACGCCGACGCATCGTGCCGATCGGGAGCTTTATCGTCGCCACCGCGCCGTTGGGTGAAGCACGCGCCACCGCACTGCTGCGCGAACGACGCACCTACGTCACCACATCGAACCTGCATCATTACTTCCGCATTTCGCCCGATCACCGTCTGATCTTCGGCGGTCGCGCGCGCTTCGCGATCTCCAATCCGCTGTCCGATGCCGCAAGTGGCAAGATTTTACAGGCGGGGCTTCTGGAGACCTTTCCGCAATTGCAAGACGTCCCATTGACGCACTGCTGGGGCGGCATCGTCGATATGACACGAGATCGCCTGCCGCACGCCGGCGTGCGACACGGACTGTACTACGCCATGGGCTTCAGCGGTCACGGTACACAGATGTCCGTCCATACCGGTCAACGGATCGCGCGGGTCATGCTGGGCGAGACAGAGGCGAATCCATGGCGATATCGCAATTGGCCCGCTATTCCGGGACATCTCGGACCGCCGTGGTTTTTGCCGTTGATGGGCATGTACTATCGAATGAAGGACGCATTGGCCTGAGTGAGACCTGCCCCCTTTTTAACAAGCGCATCGCAATGCTCCCGGGAACCAGACACCATGACGCAGCGCAAGCAACTCGACACCCTAGTTGGCACACGGCAATCGGATCAGTTGATGTCCGCCCTGAATCGCGGCGCCACGCGGCGCGACGTGCTCGCGATTCTTGCCGCGGGCGGCATGCAGTTGGCGCTTGCCAGTAGCCTGGCCGGGGTTGCAACCCGTGCGCACGCCGACACGCCACGTCGCGGCGGGAAGATACGCGTCGCGGGCGATAATACGTCCGCCAGTGATACGCTCGACCCGGCAAAGCAGTCGAACAAAACCGACTACTGCCGCGGCACGATGCTTTACAACAATCTGACCGAGCTGGACGCCACGCTGACGCCTCAGCCTTCTCTTGCCGAGTCGTTTACGACACAGGACGCCAAGACCTGGCTCTTCAAACTACGCAAGGGTGTCACATTCCATGACGGCAAGGCTTTGACACCGGCCGACGTCGTCTTCTCATTGATGCGCCACAAGGATCCTGCAGTCGCGTCAAAAGCGAAGACGCTCGCGGACCAGATTGAAAGCGTGAAAGCCAGTGGGCCCAACGAGGTAACCGTCGTGCTCAGCGCCGCCAACGCGGATTTTCCGGTTATCCTCGGCACGTTTTATTTTCATATCGTCAAGGACGGTACAATCGACTTCTCGACAGGCATCGGCACCGGGCCGTTTAAACTGCAGACGTTCCAACCGGGGGTACGCTCCGTTGTTGTTCGAAATCCGGGTTACTGGAAGCCGGGTCTGCCACATCTCGATGAAATCGAATTCGTCGGCATCGGCGACGAAAGTGCCCGTGTCAATGCATTGCTATCCGGCGACATGGACCTGATCGCCAGCATCAATCCGCGTTCGGTGACGCGGATCAAGGGTTCGTCCGACCATGCGGTATTCGTCACGCAATCGGGTCTGTACACCGATCTGATCATGCATCGCGACGCCGGACCGGGCGCGAACCCGGACTTCGTCAAAGGGATGAAGTTGCTGCTCGATCGAAACCTGATGAAGCAGTCGATTGCGCTGGGCTACGCGGTAATTGGCAACGACCAGCCGATCGATCCGACAAATCGCTTCTATGCGGCGGGACAACCGCAGACGATGCTCGACCTGGACAAGGCGAAATTCCATCTCAAGAAAGCAAACCTCGGCAGTGCACCCATCCCGGTCGTCGCGTCCCCCGCGGCGATGTATTCCGTCGACATGGCGTTGATCTTGCAACAGACGGCACGCCAGGCGGGATTGAATCTGGACGTCAAGCGCATGCCTGCCGACGGTTTCTGGTCGAACTATTGGCTGACTGCACCAGTAGGTTTTGGAACCGTGAATCCACGGCCCAATGCGGATACGCTATTGACGCAATTTTTCAAATCGGATGCGCCGTGGAATGAATCGCGCTGGAAAGACCAGAAGTTCGATCAATTGCTGCTCGCGGCCCGCGCGGAGACGGACCTCGCCAAACGCAAACAACTTTACGGCGACATGCAATCGATGATCCGCACCGATGCGGGTATTGGCATTCCCCTATTCCTTGCATCGCTCGATGGCTATAACAATAAGTTGAAGGGTCTGTCGCCCATTCCCCTGGGCGGAATGATGGGCTATTCATTCGCCGAACACGTCTGGTTGGAGACGTAAGCGCCAGCGGCTTATCCACTGCCCCACGCACGTCCATGCACCGCCCGCCGCGCGTGCCTGCCCGCTTCAACGAAGGAGATTTCGCGTGAACACTGCCATCCTCCAACTGCTCGTGCGGCGTATCGCTGCAGCCGTACTGTCGCTCCTGGCGATTTCGGTCGTCGTATTCGCCATCACCGCCGTTCTTCCAGGAGATGCAGCGCAAGCGCAACTCGGTCAGGACGCCACGCCGGAAGCGGTGGCTGCGCTTCGGGCGCAGATGGGACTCGACGTACCGGCCCCCGTGCGCTACTGGCATTGGCTAGGTGGGCTGATGACCGGTCAGCCGGGTGACTCGTTGGTCACGCATTCATCGGTGGGAACCTTGGTGGGGGGGCGTCTGGCCCATTCCCTTTTCTTGGCGGGCATGACCGCACTGATCTCCGTACCCATCGCGCTGGGCCTCGGTATTCTCTGCGCCGTGCGTCGCGGCTCCGCATTCGATCGGGGCGTCAGCGTGGCGGTTGTCAGCGTCGTGTCGGTCCCCGAGTTTCTGGTAGCCACACTGGCCGTATTGCTGTTTGCGGTGAAATTGCATTGGTTGCCTGCATTGACTTACATCAACGACGGCGACCCACTCGGCAAGATGTTGCGGTCAATGGCCATGCCCGTGATGACCTTGTGCTGCGTGATCGTCGCGCAGATGGTGCGCATGACACGCGCCGCGTTGATCGATCAACTGCAGGCGCCGTATATCGAGATGGTTCGCCTGAAAGGTGCATCGCCGGTACGCTTGGTCATGCTGCATGCGTTGCCCAATGCAGTTGGGCCAATTGCGAACGCGGTTGCGTTGAGCCTCTCTTATCTATTGGGCGGTGTCATCATTGTCGAGACGATATTCAACTATCCCGGCATTGCAAAGTTGATGGTGGACAGTGTCAGTCAACGAGATATGCCGATCGTTCAGGCATGCGCGATGATCTTTTGCGCCGGCTACCTGATTCTGGTCACTACCGCGGACATCTTCGGCATTGTCGCAAACCCGCGTCTGCGTCATCGTTGAATGGACGGACAGGCTTCCCGTGTGCCCGTGTTTTCGCAAGGCGCACCCGGAAATGACGCCACACGCACTGCACCGCTTTTCACGTTACTGGATGGAGTATGAATCGATGAACAAAGCCACGCAAAGCGGCATCGACGAAAGCGTCGCAGCGGAACCGACGGGTGTGCCGGCCGGCGGCCTGCTTGCCCCGTTTCGCCGTTGCCGTGCACGCCTTGGCATTGCGGGATGGGCGGGCTTATGCGTCATTGTGGGATGGGTCAGCGCCGCCATCTTCGGCGCGGCCTTCGGTGGCGCGAACGGCGCCAGTTACGGCAATGGCGATGTCCAGATATTCGCCGGCATCAGCGCACAGCATTGGCTGGGAACCGACTATCTTGGCCGAGACATGCTGGCGCGTGTCATCATGGGCGCCCGTTATACCGTTGGCTTGGCGCTAGTTGCAACACTGGTAGCGAGCGGCCTTGGCACGGCACTGGCTTTGATCGCAACCGTGGGCGGCACCACCGTGGACAATACGCTCAGTCGGGTATTGGACACATTGACGGCGATTCCCAGCAAAATGTTCGCGCTGATCATGGTGGCGGCGTTCGGATCGTCCACCTGGATGTTGGGGGCGACCGCGGCCGTCATCTACCTGCCAGGCGCCTACCGCATCGCACGCTCACTCGCCGTCAACATTTACGCGATGGATTATATTGCCGTTGCCCGTACACGCGGTGAAGGGCTTGCCTACATCATGACACAGGAGATTCTGCCAAATATCGCCGGTCCGATGCTGGCGGATCTCGGCCTACGTTTCGTCTACGTCGTCTTGTTATTGGCGAGCCTGAGTTTCCTTGGCCTGGGTATTCAACCGCCCAACGCGGACTGGGGTTCGTTGGTACGGGAGAACCTCGATGGCTTGGCCGAAGGCAGCCTCGCCGTGATCGCGCCGGCATTGGCTATCGCCAGCCTCACGATTGCAGTGAACGTGCTGATCGACAACCTCGCCGGCGGCAAGACGTTGCTTAAACGTAAAGCAAAGATAGACGTAATGAACCGCACTGGCGACACGCACTCGGAGAAGTAATAATGGGCGTCTCGATTCACGTCAATAACCTGACGATCACCGCTGGCGATGCCGTGCTGGTAGACAAGTTGCATTTTGATATTCGTCCCGGCGAAGTGCTGGCGCTGATCGGCGAGTCCGGCTCCGGCAAAACAACCACCGCGCTCTCATTGATGGGATATGCCCGCAGCGGTTGTGCGATTGCAGACGACAGCACAATCGACGTAGGCGGCGTTCACGTGCTGGAACTGTCCGCGGAGGCGCAGCGTGCTTTGCGCGGCCGCAAGATCACCTACGTCGCGCAAAGCGCCTCGGCGTCGTTCAATCCCTCGCGGACGATCATCGATCAAGTGGTGGAGCCCGCCTTGATCCACAAGACGATGACGCGAGATGCCGCCGAACGTAAGGCAGTGGCCTTGTTCCGCGAGTTGTCGCTGCCGGACCCGGATCACATCGGGGCGCGTTACCCGCACCAAGTCTCCGGGGGCCAACTACAGCGCCTGATGGCGGCGATGGCGCTGATCACGGACCCCGATGTCGTGATTCTCGATGAGCCCACAACGGCACTTGACGTGACCACGCAGGTCGATGTGTTGCGTGCATTCAAGCGGGCGGTGCGCGAACGTCAAACAACCGCGGTCTACGTCAGCCACGATCTCGCGGTTGTCGCACAGGTGGCCGACCGCATTCTGGTTTTACGCAATGGCCAGATGCAGGAGTTCGGCGACACCGATCAGATCCTGCATGCGCCAACCCACGACTACACGCGCAGGCTGCTCGCGGCCGTGCGGCCTGACACACGGGTTAGAAGTGGCCATGTCATAGACGGTGCCGCCATGGCAGCGCCCGCTTCAGAGGTGAGCGGGGCATCGTCGACATCGCCCGACGTGACATCCAGGGGAACGGTGACGCCGAAACAGCCATTGCTGCAAGTGGACGTGCTTTGCGCCGGCTATGGTCGCCTCGATAAACAGGGTCGCCCTGAAAACCAGATTCTGGATCGCGTCGACTTGAAACTGTATCGTGGCCAAGCAATCGGCGTGATTGGAGAATCCGGGTCGGGCAAGACGACGCTCGCACGCGCGATCGCCGGGCTTATCGCACCTTACGAGGGGCGCATTCGCTTCGACGGCCAAACGCTGGCGCACGACCTCGGCCGGCGCAGCCGCGAAGAACTGCGTCGTATACAGATCGTTTTCCAGATGGCCGATACCGCGTTGAATCCGGGTCATACGATCGAGCGCATCCTGGCCAGGCCACTGCAGTTCTACCACGGGCTGAAAGGGCGGGCGCTGCAGACGCGCATTGCAGCGTTGCTGGATATGGTACGCATGCCGCGCGATACGATGCATCGCTATCCGGCCGCGTTGTCGGGCGGGCAAAAGCAACGTATCAACCTCGCGCGAGCCTTGGCGGCGGAACCCGACTTGATATTGTGCGATGAAGTCACCTCCGCATTGGACACGGTCGTCGCCGCGGCGGTACTGGACCTGATGGCGGAACTCCGGAAGGAGCTGGGTGTATCGTATCTGTTCATCAGCCACGATCTGCACACGGTGCGCGCGATCTGCGATGAAATCGTCGTCATGCAATACGGACGCAAAGTCACGCAGATCGCGCGTGCCGACTATGACCAACCCGAGCCGCATCCCTACTATGCGTTGCTTTCCAAGTCGGTGCCGGAACTACGACGGGGATGGATCGACGAAGTCGATCTTCGCGGCGTACGAACACTGGCCGAAGAAGCCGCACGAAATACACCATTGGCTGTCTAGCCGACATCACATTCATGGCGCGATAACGCGCTTCTACCGTACAAATCCGAGGAAAATCGATCATGTCTTTGACGATGAAAAACGCCGCCCTGTTGTTGGGCCAGAATCATATTGACGGTGCATGGGTCGACGCGGCCGATGGCGCCACCTTCGGTGTCTCCGACCCGGCAACGGATGAGGTTTTCATGTCGGTCCCGGACAGCAGTGCCGAGGATGCCCGACGCGCGGTGGATGCCGCGCATCGCGCATTCGCCACATGGCGCAAAGTGCCGGCGAAGCAACGGGCGAGCATCATCAAACGCTGGAACGATTTGATCATCGAGCACGCCGATGACTTGGGCAAGCTAATCTCGCGCGAACAGGGCAAGCCGCTTGCCGAAGGCAAAGGCGAAGTGTCGTACGCCGCCAGCTATGTCGAGTGGTTCGCGGAGGAGGCCACCCGGACAGACGGCGACATCATCCCTTCTCCTGCCGCGGGCCGCATGATGTTTGCCTTGCGTGAACCGGTTGGCGTCATTGCCGCGGTCACCCCATGGAACTTCCCCGCCGCGATGATCGCCCGCAAGATCGCCCCGGCACTGGCCGCCGGTTGCACGGTGGTATGCAAACCCGCGGAAGACACGCCGCTGACGTCTCTGGCACTGGTAAAGCTCGCCGAGCAGGCCGGTGTGCCGAAGGGCGTCTTGAATATCGTCACCGCCTCGCGCGCGCATACGCCCGATGTTGTCGACGTCTGGCTCGATGACAGGCGCGTGCGCAAGATCACGTTCACCGGCTCGACACCGGTCGGAAAGCATCTGGCACGCCGCAGTGCGGACACACTGAAGAAGTTGTCGCTGGAACTCGGCGGCAACGCTCCGTTCATCGTATTCGACGACGCCGACCTCGACGCGGCCGTCGAGGGGCTGATGATCGCAAAGTTCCGCAACGGCGGCCAGACCTGTGTCTGCCCCAATCGTATCTACGTGCAGGACAGCGTGCACGACGCGTTCGTCGACAAGCTCGCGGCGCGCGTGTCGGCCTTGAAAGTCGGACCCGCAACGGACCCGACATCACAGATCGGTCCGATGATCAACGCACGAGCCGTGGACAAGATAGCGCGCCATGTACGCAACGCGGTTGAACAGGGCGCAGAGCTCGTGGTGGGCGGCGAACGCATCACCGGGCCGCATATCAAGAGCGGAAACTACTTTGCACCCACCGTATTGACAGGCGCCACTCCTTCGATGGATTGTTCGTGCGAAGAAACCTTCGGCCCCGTCGTACCCGTGACGCGCTTCACGACCGAGGCCGACGTGATCGCCGACGCGAATGCAACCCCATTCGGTCTCGCCGCGTATTTCTACTCGAACGATGTGCGCAGGATCTGGCGCCTGGCCGATGCAATCGAAAGCGGCATCATTGGCGTAAACGAAGGCGCACTCGCCGCTGAAGCGGCGCCGTTTGGCGGTATCAAGGACTCGGGTTACGGCCGTGAAGGCTCGCGCCACGGTATCCAGGAATACATGCACATCAAGTACATCTGCCAAGGCTCTCTGCGTTAAAAACCGCTCACCAACGGCGGCGCCCTCAAGGTCCGGCAAGGGGATCGAAGGATCTGCCGTCATTCCTTGAAATTCAGCATCCGGTGCCGCACCACACGGTCTTTTCGATAGTTTCGCGTCACCGCGACTTCCTATACTAGGTACTGCACTTCGTGCTCTTCTGGTGCTAAATCGATCAATGAAATCGTCCTTCACACGCGGCGCGGATCTGAATCGCATGATGACATTGCGTCGTCGATTGCAAGCGGAAACCACTGCCGAGGTGCGTTTCGACGCAGCGACGCGTGCCGTCTATGCTTCCGAGGCGTCGAACTACAGGCAACCGCCGATTGGCGTCGTCGTGCCACGTTCGACCGACGATTTCGAGAAAACGGTGCGACTTTGCGCGGAATTGGGTATCGCGATGTTACCGCGCGGCGCCGGTACATCGATGTGTGGCCAGTCCGTCAATGATGCGATCTGTATCGATCATTCGAAATACCTGCACGAAATCGAGCATGTTGATGCCACGGCGCGCCATGCAATCGTGCAACCCGGCGTCATCTGCGATCAACTCAAGAAAGCCGCCGCGAAACATGGCCTGACGTTCGGCCCGGACCCGGCCACGCATAGCCGATGCACGCTGGGCGGCATGATCGGCAATAACTCGTGCGGCGCCCATTCGGTGATGGCGGGCAAGACCGTCGAGAACATCGAGCGTCTCGAGATTTTGACCACCACCGGCGCACGTTTCTGGGTTGGCGCGACCGACGACGCGGCGTATGCGGCACATATGGCGGCGGGCGGCGACCAGGCCCGCATCGTCGCCGGTCTGCGTGATCTGGTCACCCGGTATGCGGACGACATCCGCGCGGGCTTCCCGAAGTTAAAGCGACGCGTATCGGGCTACAACCTCGATCAACTGCTACCGGAAAACGGATTCAATATTGCCCGTGCCCTGGTAGGAAGCGAAGGCACGCTCGCCACCACGCTGCGGGCACAGACGACGCTCGTGGAAGGTCGCCCGGAGCGCGTGCTCGTAGTGCTCGGTTTCGAGACGATCTTCGACGCGGCGGACAGCGTCCCCGATCTGCTGCCCCTGGGCGCTATCGCGATGGAAGGCCTAGACCAGGGCATCATCGGCGGTCTGAAGGCTTTGCGTCTGAAATTGGACGACATTGCGGAACTTCCCGCCGGCGATGCCTGGCTCTTGGTCGAATTCGGCGCGGCAACGCGTGCCGAAGCTATTGCGCAAGCACAAACGATGGTGGCAGCCGCGCAACATTTCCCGCAACGCCCAAGCGTGCGCTTTGTCGACGACGCCACGTTGATGAATCGTCTGTGGACGATTCGCGAAACAGGTGCCTCGGCCACGTCGCTATCTCACATTCCTGGGGTGCCCGATCCGGTGGTGGGCTGGGAAGACGCTGCGGTAGAACCCGCTTTGCTTGGCCCTTACTTGCGTGAATTCACCGCACTGGTAGCGCGTTACGGTTACAAGACCAATCTATATGGTCATTTCGGCGACGGCTGCATCCATTCCCGCATTACATTCGACTTGCGCTCCAAAACCGGCGTGCGGTCGTGGCGCGATTTCCTGGAAGAGGCCGCCAGACTCGTCGTCAAGTACAAGGGATCGCTATCGGGCGAACACGGCGATGGACAAGCCAAAGGCGAGTTCCTGCCATTGATGTACCCACCCACGCTGATGCAGGCTTTTCGGGAATTCAAGGCACTGTGGGACCCGCAACAGTTGATGAACCCCGGTAAGTTGATTGACGCCATGCCTGCCGATGCCCATCTGCGCATGGGCCCGGACTATCGCCGTGGCGATATTACGGGTGCCTTCACGTATCCGATGGCGGCACATACCGTTTCCGGAGACAGTTCCGAAACCGGACAAAAGCAGGATCGCGGTTACGGACGCGAAACCGAGCGCTGCATCGGCATGGGAAAATGTCGGTCGCTCGATGCGGGGACCATGTGCCCGAGCTTCAAAGCCACGCGCGAGGAACGGTATTCGACACGAGGTCGTGCCCGACTCTTTTTCGAGATGTTGAACGGCGAAATCATCAGTGAATCTCGCGATGCCGATGCCGTCAAGGAGTCGATGGATCTATGCCTGTCGTGCAAGGGCTGCAAGAACGACTGCCCGACCCATGTCGACATCCCGAAATACCGTGCGGAGTTTCTGCATCGCTACTATCAGACCCGGCGCCGCGCGCCGATGGATGCGGCCGTGGGTCGTATCGGCAGTTGGTTGCCCCTTGCCACCCGTTTCAGCGGCGTATTGAATGGCGCCATGCGCAACCCCGTGGTCAAGCGTGCCGCGCGTCGCTTTGGCTTGGCCGAGACCGCGCAGTTCCCCGATATTGCGCGCAAGGCATTTCGTGACGGCGTGGTGGCGAAGACGCTGTCGTCCGATTGGTCGAACGGCTTTGGCGAGAACGATGTCGTGATCTGGACCGACACGTTCAACAACGGCTTTACGCCTGAAGTGCTCGAAGCCGCCGTGCAAGTGGTACGTGCCGCGGGGGGCACGCCACGGTTGACACCGCGCCATGTCTGCTGTGGTCGCCCGCTGTACGACGTCGGCCTGCTGGACGAGGCGCGCACGCAGTTGCACGCCATCCTCGACATGATGGGCCCGCCAGTGGCGGCGAATGTGCCGATCCTGGTTCTGGAACCCAGTTGCCTTTCCGTTTTCCGCGACGAAATGCGCGCCTTGATTGCCCATGACGCGCGTGCCGACGCGTTGGCGGCAGCCTGCATCACGATGGCGGAATACGCGCGGAAACACGGGCTGCGAGTGGACGCACTGGCTAACGACGCCGTGCACTTGCACCCACATTGCCATCAACGCGCCTGCGGCGGTGCCGGCGCGGAAAAAGCGATTGGCGCGAATGTGCTCGATACCGGTTGTTGCGGCATGGCGGGTGCCTTCGGCTATCACGAAAAAACCGCCTCGGTGGCTAAGACGGTCGGCGAACGCGAATTGCTGCCCGCACTCCACTCGCTGTCGGCCGACAGCACCGTGGTCGCGGATGGCTTCAGTTGCCGCACGCAGATCAAACGCCTCAGTGGGCGCCACGCGCGCCACCTCGCGGAAATCCTGGCCGCGTCGCTGCCCCCGGAAGACCACGACACATCGTCCGCGGTCCCTGACCCAACAACGGTCAGTGCCGCTCGCACCACGCCCTGAGCTCACGTCTCGACACCTTATTTGCGGTCCGATCCGCTGTTTTTCTGGAGAACTTTTCGTCATGACCCGCGATAACGCCGCTTTCAACACTTTCCGTCAACAACACGTGCCGCGAGGTGTCGTCACCGCGCATCCGATCTTCGCCGACAAGGCGGCGGGCGCGGAGTTATGGGATGTGGAAGGTCGTCGCTATATCGACTTCGTCGGCGGTATCGGGGTGCAAAATATCGGTCACTCACATCCTAAAGTGATCGCGGCCGTGCATGAGCAGTTGAAGCGTGTCACGCACGCGGCATTCCAGGTCGTCGGTTACGACGGCTATGTAACGTTGGCGGCAAAGCTGAACAAGATGATTGGCGGCGATACACCGTACAAGACGTTCTTCGCGACCACCGGCGTGGAAGCGGTAGAAAACGCGGTAAAGATCGCGCGGGCCTATCGCAATGTGCCAGGTATCATCGCGTTCCGAGGCGGTTTCCATGGCCGTACGTTGTTGGGCTCGACACTAACCGGCATGAGTTCGCCCTACAAGCAGAATTTCGGACCACTGGCAGGCGATGTGTATCACACGCCCTATCCCGATGACTATCGCGGCTTCAGCGCAGCGGATGCCATCCGTGCATTGGAAGATCTGTTCGCCACGCAAATCATGCCGGACCGCGTTGCCGCAATCATTATCGAACCGGTGCAAGGCGACGGCGGTTTCCTGCCGGCGGGCAAGGAGTTCATGCATGCATTACGTGATCTGACGCGGAAACACGGCATTGTCCTGATTCTCGACGAGATCCAGTCCGGTTTCGGCCGTACCGGCGAAATGTTCGGCTTCCAGCATTTTGGTATTCAACCGGATCTCGTGACGGTGGCGAAGTCGCTCGCAGGTGGACTGCCTTTGTCGGGCGTGGTCGGGCGTGCCGAGATAATGGATGCGCCACTACCAGGCGGTCTCGGCGGCACGTATGCGGGGAATCCGCTTGCGTGCGCCGCTGCTCTCGCGGTATTGGATGTTTTCGAGGCGGAAAAGCTCCTGGAGCAAGGACGTGCTTTGGGCGAGCAACTTCGTGCCGGTCTGCAGCGTATCGCCGCCGCGTCGCCGGAAGTGGGCATCGTGCGTGGCGTGGGACCGATGGCAGCGCTGGAATTCGTCAAGGATGCCGATCCGTTCCAGCCGGACGCACACTTCGCGCAGGCGGTAATCGATCGCTGCCGCGAGGAAGGCCTGCTGGTGATCAAGTGCGGGGTCCATCGCAACACGTTACGCCTGCTCGCGCCGCTGAACACACCGAAGTCGGTCGCGGAGGAAGCGCTGGCTATCCTCGATAGCGCGATTGCACATTGCCGCGCGGCATGATGGCAAGATAATCATTGCGGCATCGCGTGCACCGTACCGTCGTCCGGCGGTCGGGCCGGGGCGTCCTCAGGCCATATGATGCGATCGAACAAAACCTTGAGCTTTGCGCCGCGTCGCGGATTGAGCATTGTCGCGTGCGCCACCTTTCCCATCAGGTGAGCGCGAAAGTCCCCATGTGCTTCACGATTTTGAGATGCGGGACCATGGAGCGCGCAGTTATGCAGCACGGCTTTGCATCGGTCGTAGCAATCACGCGCCAGGTTCGGATGTCGATTGATGACGACACCGGCAAGCTGTTGCCGAACGCCTCGCGGCATTCCATGCGTTTTACGCGAATGCACTTCGAACCCTTCCTCCAAAGCAATCGCCGCGACCTGGATGGATAGCCGCTCGCTGGCGCGCGCGAGTACGCTGCCGCCGGAGAACGCCAGATCGTCGGCATAGCGCGTATAGCGTGCGCCGAGGGCGCGAGCCAATGCGGATAGCCGCATATCGAGTCGAAATGCGCATAAATTGGCCAGCGCGGGCGACGTCGCCGCACCTTGCGGTAAATGCCGAGCGCGCAAGCGCTCACGTTCATGCCATGTGAATTTTCCGCGTAACGGAGGCGCGTCGAAATATGCACTTGGCACACGATTTGTCGTCAAGGCCGTGATCGCGCGCGCCACGGCGAATGGATAGCCCAGGGTTCGGAAGATCGCATGCACCCTCCCGGCTGTCACAGAACTGAAGAAATCCTGAAGATCAAACGACAACACCATCGCTTGCCCGGCATGCGGCGCCGCGAATGAGACGATGTTGCGCCTTTTACAGAACCCGTGCGCGGCAGCATGCACGGGAATATGATCGAGTATTTGATGCAGGATTTTATGCTGGGCCGAACGTAGCAGCGGCTTCGGCCGCTCAATCAAACGGTAGCGGCCGTCTCGTTTTTCGCAAGCGTGATAGCCGTAATGATGCAGCCGGCGCGCATGGCCCTCCACACGCCAACGATCGGCAAGCCATTCCAGATCGGTAGAGCGCAACTCCAGCCAATCGGCGAGGTCTGCCAGTGTCGGCAACAGCGGGATCGAGATATGCGCCAGCGAGACGGGGGGCGCGACTTGCGTGGGGACGCGCTTCAACACCCGAACGAATGTGGGACGATCCACGCCAGACCACGCCGCGGCGAAGGCCGGGACATCGACGATCAGCAGTGCGAGGTCTTCCGGTGATGCCTCCCGCCAGCAATACGCGAAGCGTTGCACGGCAAGGGTCGCGACATCGTGACACCACGGCGGGTCGGCACCGACTACCGCTACGATCCGCTCGACGACACTGGCGTGTTTGGACGGGCCTGCAAGGGCAGCTTCCGCGATAAGCTGTACCGCAGCTGATAGATCGAGTTGCATAGTAAAAGAGGAGCCACGAATCAACGTACCGGTGTGGCGAGAGCGGGCTTGCGCCGTGCGCAACGGGGCTCTTGCGGTGCAATGCGACATCCAAATCATCCACGGGGTAGCCCCGTGGTCCTGGGCCAAAATGACAGCGCCCGAGGAATAAGCTTGATCCGTGCTCCAGGCAAGCACCTTATCGCCGAGAGCGACTCGCTGTCAATAAGACCGGCTGACCTCTTCCACGGATGAGGATGCGCCGACTCATCGCGGAAACCGCGCCGGATCACGAATGAATCAGGCCAATGATGCCGCGCGCCACAAGTTCACCGCCAAGGAGAATCAGAAAAATGAGAAAGCCACGACGAAACGCGCGTGCGCTGATACGGTTTCGCACTTTCTGCCCGATCCACATACCGATCAACGCCGGGATCACGGCCAATATCGACAGCCCCACGCGTGCGATCGGCAGGCCACCGTGCAAGAGCAAAGCTAACGCCAACGCAATCGTCGATACGGTGAATGACAAACCGAGCGCCTGCACCAGCCGGTCTTTATCCATATCCAACGCTTGCAGATAAGGGACCGCAGGCATGACGAACACGCCGGTCACACCGGTAATCAGGCCAGTCACCACGCCAATCACCGGAGATAACCACCACTCCCAGGCGAGCGGCACACGCAAGGACGGTCCAAGCAATGCATAACCGCCATAGACGATCAACGCCGCACCCAGCGCGACGCCAGAATAATGAGACGATCCGCCCACCAACAATACAGCACCGGCCACCGTCCCAATAACGATGCCTAGCAACATCCTCGATAGACGCCGCCATAAAACATGTAACCCGCCGCCAGCCACCAATTGCCAGACGTTCGTCACGAACGAAGGAATCACCAGAATCGCCGCCGCGCTGGCTGGCGACATCACACTGCCGAGCAATCCCATCGCGACAGTCGGCAATCCCATCCCGGAAATCCCCTTGACCAGACCCGCCAGCAAAAATGCGCAACACAACCAGACCATCCCATCGTCTCCCTGTTCTTCGTCGGCGCGTGCGTCCCCGAGGCAATAATCGTCCTCAAAGCCGAAACTTGGTCTGCAGGAGGCGCCTGATCAACGCCGCGCATGGGTTGCCTGCGATTGTACCGCCACGCATTTCACCGCACGGTGCCGTCCTGACAGACTGGACAGGTTGGCGCTATTTGGGAATAATGCGGGCATGCGGCTTTTCTAGAGGACCAGCCGCGCAGGAGATGGTGCTCCTCCTGGTTTAGACAAACCGCCCCGTCGATCGCTGAATATATTATTCCGCAGGACGCGAGGCCGATGGCGCCTACAGTTTCCCTGATTTACGTCCGGGGCTGTAGGCGCGCGCGCATTGTCGCCGCCCCCACCCCAGCGTGCGTCAGGCCCTTATTTTCCTTGCCTGTGCCGCCATGCCGATTTTTCTGCGCTTACTGCAACGCCTTGGCGTTCCTCCGGAACCGCTGGCCTCGCTGCTGTATCTTGGCAAATGGTTCACGCTGTCCAGTATTGTTGCGGTCCTGTCCGGATCAGCGTCCGCATTATTCCTGGTCGCACTCGACCACGTCACGTCCTGGCGTGAAGCGCATCGCTGGATTATCTGGCTGCTGCCTTTTGCCGGCTGTGGAGTCGGTCTGCTGTATCACCGCTATGGTCAGTCCGTAGATGGTGGCAACAACCTGCTGATCGATGAGATACACGATCCGAAGCGGGTCATCCCTCTGCGGATGGCGCCGCTCGTGCTGGGTGGAACCATCGCTTCGCACTTGTTCGGCGCGTCGGTCGGCCGTGAAGGCACCGCTGTTCAGATGGGAGGCGCGCTAGCCGATCAATTGACGCATGTGTTCAAACTCCAGCACGAAGACCGGCGCATTCTGCTGATGAGTGGCATCAGCGCAGGGTTTGCCTCAATATTTGGAACGCCGCTGGCCGGTACGATCTTCGGCCTGGAAGTATTGGCAATCGGCCGGATGCGATACGACGCGTTGCTACCCTGCCTGATCGCGGGGTTGGTGGCGGACCAGGTTTGCCGCGCATGGGGTGCGGTTCACACCCACTATCTCGTCTCCGAGATCACATCGATCAGTTTTCATAGCGCCTTCACCGTCATGCTTGCGGGAATACTGTTCGGTCTCGTCAGCAGGGTATTTGCAAATGCAACGCACGCGCTAGGTAGGGCCATCAAGCGTATGATCCCTTTCGCGCCATTTCGCCCATTATTCGGTGGGGCTGTGATCGCCACTGCCGTCTGGGTGTTCGATACCTACCACTACATCGGCCTGGGCATTCCAGACATTGTCCTTGCTTTCAACGAGCCCATGCGACCGTGGGACTTCATCGGAAAATTTGTCTACACGGTTGGTTCGCTCGGCAGCGGGTTCAAAGGCGGAGAAGTAACACCGCTCTTCTACATCGGTGCAACGCTTGGCAATGCACTGGCGCCATTCCTGCACCTGCCGATATCGATGCTAGCGGGAATCGGCTTTGTTGCCGTATTCGCAGGAGCGGCCAACACGCCCGTGGCGACCATTCTGATGGCCATCGAGTTGTTTGGCGTCGACATCGGCCCATTTGCCGCCATAGCCTGCGTCATGGCCTACTTTTTTTCAGGCCATACCGGGATTTATCACGCTCAGCGCTTCGGCTCAGGCAAATATCGCTCGAACCAACGGTATATTCCTGAAACGCTGCGTCTATCGGAACTCGGACGCGCCGATACTGTTGGCGATGCCAAAAGCCCGAAAAACCCCGAAAATAGCGTTTGATTCGGATTCGATAATCATCGACGCAACGCGGCAGATAACCTTACGAATCAGTGATCAAACAGTTCAGCTTGAGAAAAACCGTGCGCGCTGATCGACGCACGCACTGTTTCCAGTGCTTCATCGCGCTGAGCACGCCATTTGATAGCAGTTTCCGCGGCGCGTTGTGCCCGCTCCGCTTCTTCAGCGTCACGTTCCAGTTCGCTGCGAGACTTGAATAGCGCATTAAACCGCGCGATTGCATCGTCGTTCCTGCGCATCGCGACCTTGTCGGTGGGAAAGCGCGTGTCCTTCATTATGGATTTACTCTCCGATTGCACTACGACGGCACGGATTGCCCGTACCGGACCGATTTGGATTAGCGGTCTTATCGAATCGATATTTTAGCAAAACCTGCGCCTGACGATGCAGATCCAGCCTAACCAGCCAATGTCGTTCCGGAAAAAACGACAAATCCACTCTGGGCCTTATGGCGAAAAGCCTGGAACCGCGCCTTGGCGATAGATCGCATTCTAAGCCGTTTTAGTCGACTAATGGGAAAAAATCTTACGCGATGATTATTGCGGATGATTAATGTCGGCCAAGCCCTTCGTATTAGGAAATAATACAAAGAGTCGTTTAATACACATTTGACAACAGTTCGTCCGTCAGGGATGCCTTCTATATCAAACAGTGCATTTTACTACGACACCCGATTCTTCCAGAGCAAGCGCCTGTTTGTCGTGCACGGGGCGTTTACCGCGGATCTTCCTCCCGCCACCTCGGACCATAAACTTTTCAACCATAGGCCTAGTAAACGCGGTGGATTTCAAGACTGATCTACACCAATCATCATGTTCGTCGTGGCCGACGCGTCATTGAATGCCGAGACGTTCAAGTGCCCATCCTTGAGCGATGAAAAGCCAGCGTCTTCCGCTCCGCCTCCGTTGAGAAACCGCCGTGGGTGATCGCCATGTCGATAGTGAAATCGCCACGTCCGATGCAAATGACGGCATGCATCACGACGCGCTGCCATGCGCGATCACGCGCATCTGGTGGCAAATCGAATCGTCGCGCAAAACGGTCGAAGCGACTCAGATGTTCGTCGGCGGCATCGGGGATATCCCACCACACATCGGCGACCGCTTCCGAGATAGCGCATGCCACTTTCCACGACGGCCGCAATAAAGTCGTATTGCAATCACATAGCAAGTCCCGCAAGCTCGACTGTATATAGCTGTCGTAGCGCCATGAAAATCCCGCGGTGACCATGCTTTCACGCATGGCCACGAGCGCGCCAATCAGCTCGACGCTATCCACAGCCGAGACCTGCTCGATCACCCCGGCGCCAGGGTCGCTGATTATCGGGCATCGCGGCCGGCACGTTTCCTGATCCCAATTTTCGTGGCGTGTCCAATCATCGCGCATTTGCCTGGCACACGTCACCTGCCATTGCACGGACGCCAAAATCGCCCGCAGCGCCAGCGCGGGCGTGCGAGCATTCAAGGCGTTCGTACTCTGCCGACCTTCCCATGCAACGCATTGCGAAGACATCTCAAAGGCAAAATCTTCAGAGAAATGCAGAGAACGCCGTCTATACTCCGTCCATAACCGCAAAACAAGGGTGCCTTGCAATTGCCACGGTGCGACATTGATACGTTCCCATAACACCGTCAGGTCGTCGAATTCCGGTGTGCACGTTATATCGAGATAGATAGACCAGAACGGCAACGTTGTTTGCCGTGCATGGCCCCATGCTTGCACCACGTCATCGGGCGCGCCCAGCACTTTATCGCGGTAATGCTTTTGCACTTTTGGGGAAAAGTTTTCCCAGCAATCCCCCAATGCATGCGATTGTCTCGCGACCCCATCCACCAGAAAACGATTTACTTCGTTTAACATTCCGTCATCGTCAATGTCCCATCGCGTCAATTGCTCAACGAGAATATCCGATAGCCGTGATCGACGGTCAACTGGCGTTCCGAACGGGTTTTTGCCCTTGTTTAGCAACGTCATCGCAATGGTCTTCGCAACCGCCGACACGATGCCCGCGGAATCCCGCGTCGCGGAAATGCTGAAACGCGTGACCAATGCGTCACGTACCGTATCACGTTGATCGATCGAAACGAGGTAGCGAAGCACGTTGACCAACAGCTCCCGCGGTACAGGCTCCGACACTTCCCGATAACGGATTGAAAACCAATGAAAGGCCCGATTGAGCTTTGCAAATACCGGCATGCCCAACAGCGGCTGCACCAATGACAAGATGTCCGGCCAGTACGATAGCGGTAGCCCGACCGTGACTTTCAAAACGTGGTCGAGATGGCATAGAGGATAGCGAACAAGACTCAACCAAGGCAGATAGGTTTCCGCCTTACACAACTGCTGCAAGGCCGTATTGCGCAGTAATGGTGAAGATGATGAGGACACGGCATGGTGCTGCCTGATCACATCCGCCGCCGCGCGCCATTGTTTGCATGCCATCAACGCGGGACTACCGTCCTTATGCTCGCATACCGGCATACGCCAGAGACTGACAATCTCCGATTGTGCGGGTGCGACGCCCAATTCTTTCTCGAAATCTCCCTGCCGATGCGCAAGCCGCTGGACCAACAGCAGCAGCGCCACAGGCCGTGCGTCGAACGGGAAAAGCGCAATCGTCTTGAGCGCTTCTATAAAACCCGACAGTCTCCTCTCGCCGGACGCTAGATAAATTCTATCCGCCACCGAGGCGACCTGAACGAATCGTGCCAGGCTGATTTGCATTGCTGCCAATGTCGACTGGGAAGACATCCCCAAAAACGCCGCGCCACGCGCGTCCAGGTGCTCGCTGATTGAACCGATGAGTTCGAAGGGGAGGCCGGGTAGCGTAGCGGCATGCTCCTTACGGAAAGGAAACATGGGCGGCGACGCGATGTCCTCATCCAAGCAACGTCCGGTTGTCGGCCACGCGCCATCGGCGACCAACGGTTCAGCGGAAAACGCATCGGAATATCGCGCCGTTGAAGCGTCCATGCCGTTACTCCTTCATGTATTGTTGTCTCCGACGCTTGCCGTCGGTCATCGCTTCCTCAATGTAGTCGCAAAATTGCAGCGCTGATTGTGAGCTTGCGATCTCTTTACGCGTTGCCCGCAACGAGGGAAGTCCGGCACATCGATACCGCTGCAGCAACAGCCAACATCCGCGCGGAATCGATGCCATGAGACGGCCATGCGTGGCTGTAAGCCTGAACCGGCGTTTGCGCAGCGAGAGACGCTTGACGGTCGAGCAAGACGAGAGATAATCGCGGAGCCGGCAATGTTGATGCTGGATCGACCCAGTGCGTCCACGTCCTGCCTGGCCGGCAGTTGACGGCGGGCGCATCCTCTCCGGCAAACATCGCACCTGTTGATGCAACGGAAAACACTACAAAACAAAGTGAATCACAGATGATCCACCCTGTTGACGCGCGTTTGCGCCATACGTGCCTGGCACTCGTTTTCGCGATCGCGTTTTTACGCGTGGCACATGCTGACAGCGGTGCCGGGACGACGCATGATGAGACATGGCAGGCTGCGTGGGGCACGGCGATGCAGTCCGTGCCTCCCGCCACCCATGCACCACTCTATAATCTCGCGCCGGCTGTCGCAGGCCGGACAGTGCGCGAAGTCATTCAGGTGCGGACAGGAGGCACGCTCTGGCGACTCCGTTTATCAAATCGGTACGGCGAAACGCCGGTCACGATTACCGCCGGCACCTTGGCCCAGGCCCGGAATGGGGCAGCGCTGGCCGGCACGCCCCTCCCGCTGACATTCGGCACCGCGGGATCGGTTACGCTTGCACCGGGCGAGGAGCGGTTGAGCGATCCGATCGCCGCCGCCTTGCAGCCTGGCCCGCTATCGATCAGCTTGGCGATAGACGACGGCACCGCGGCACCGCGGACCTGGCATAAACTGTCGAGCCAGGTCACCTTCGTCGCCGCAGGCGACCGCACCAAGGATCGCGCGGCCAGTGCCTTTCACATCGGTCCGACATCGTGGCTTTTCATGGACATGTTGCTGGTCGCCACAAAGCCGCCGGCCGGTGTCATCGTCGCCATTGGCGATTCAATCACGGACGGCATGCGGTCGACACTGAACGCCAATGCGCGTTGGCCGGACCGGCTGGCCGAGCGCCTCGCCGCTCAAAGCAATGCCAACGACGCCCGCGGCAACCCGACCGTTGTAAACATGGGGATCAGCGGCAATCGCTTACTCAGCGATTCCCCATGCTATGGCAAGGCATTACGCGCGCGGTTCGATCACGATGCGTTGGAGATCGCGGGCGCTCGTGACATTATTCTCCTGATCGGTATCAATGACATCAATTTCCAGGCGATGCCGCCACGCGCCGGGCTCGACTGCGATTTCCCCCATACGAAAGTCACGGCCGTGGACCTGATCGACGGTTACAAAGATCTGATCATGCGCGCGCATCGCGCAGGAAAACGGTTGACCGGCGCGACGTTGACGCCGGCGTCGCTGCCACCGGATCGCGAAAAGATTCGCCTGGCTGTCAATCGATGGATACGCGGAGGCAATGGATTCGACAGTATCATCGACTTCGACCAGGCGCTGCGAGACCCTGTTCATCCGTCGATGCTGCTGCGAAAATACGACAGCGGCGATCACATCCATCCCAACGATGCCGGCTACCGCGCAATGGCCGCTGCCATTCCACTGCCGTTTTTTGCTGATTGACCCGAAAGTACGTCAACCATTTTGGCGCCTCTCACGTTTTACGATCACACAGCACGCCGCGTCGGCGTGTCTTGTCCGCCAACGTGATCATCCATGCCGCTGAACCGTGTCTGTCATGCCCTCGTCACCGTGATCGTCACGAGTCTCTGCCTCGCCGGACGGGCTGGCGCCACGGATCGCGTCATTGTCCTTGACTCCGCGCAAGCGCAGTTGACACTGATTGATCCCGCCACCCGAACCGTCGTTGGCAATATCGCGACCGGAAAGGAGCCGCACCACCTGATGGTCACACCCGATGGCCGATCTCTGATGGTGGCGAACTCGGTATCCAATAATCTGATGCTCGTCGACCCGCATACTGGCGACATCCAACGCACGATTCCACATATCGAGGACCCGTATCAACTCGGCTTTTCCCCTGATCACAAGTGGTTCGTCACCGCCGCCCTGCGGATAAACCGCGTGGATATCTATCGCTACGACGGCACCGACGTGACCCTTGTCAAGCGCATTCCCATTGGCATGACGCCCAGTCACCTGACCTTTGCATCCGACAACCGGACCGTCTTCGTCACGTTGCAGGATTCCGGTGAATTGGCGGCGATTGACCTGCCAACGCAGACGATCTTGTGGCGCATGCCCGTCGGCACGCAACCGGCCGGGCTGTGGATGACTCCCCAGGATCGCTACCTGCTGGTCGGCATGACCGGCGAGGATGATGTGGCAGTAGTCGATTGGCGGAATCGCCAGATTGTAAAACGCATCCACACCGGGCGGGGGGCACATAATTTCCGCTATCTGGACGATGGCTCGCACGTCGCGGTATCGAATCGCGTTGCCAATACGATCAGCCTGATCGATTACAACACGCTGACCAACGCCGGAGATATCACCGGCCTGTTGCCCGGACCGGACGACATGGAATTGACATCCGATCACCGCTATCTGTGGGTGACGTTCCGATTCGCCAAACACGTGGGCATCATCGACCTCGGCACGCGGCAGTTGATCGATACCATCCGCGTCGGTCGATCGCCACACGGTATTTTCCTGGCGGATCGCGCGCCGATCCTGTCCCCGAATCCCGATTGAGGCGGACATGATCGACCACATCCTGACGCTCGCGGATACAGCGGTATCGTTTCTGCAGACGCAACTATACGAGCACGTAGTGCAGCCGCTGTTCTTCCGCTTTGGATTGATGGGTTACGACGAGGACACCTATGACGCGTTGTACATGGTCATCGTCGGCGCAATCCAGGTACTGCTGACCTACGCGGTATTACGTCCGCTGGAAGCGTGGCGACCGGTAGAGCATTGGGCGGAACGCAAAGCGCTGCACGCCGACGTGGTGTACACGTGGATTGCCAAGCTGGGATTGCTCAACCTGGCGTTCTTCGTTCTGTTTCAACCACTTTTCTTCCATTGGCAAAGCTTGATCACGCTGTATGGCATTCCGAATATCGACATCGATGCGCTGTGGCCCGGCCTGACCGATCAGCCATTGGTTTCATTCTGCCTCTATCTCGTCATTCTGGATTTTGCCGGCTATTGGTATCACCGCTGGCAGCATAAGTTCGGCGTATGGTGGGAATTGCACGCGGTGCACCACAGCCAGCGTCAAATGTCGTTCTGGAATGACGACCGCAATCATATCCTCGATACCTTCCTGCAAGCGGCGTTCTTCGCACTTATTTCTCTGTTTATCGGCGTCGAGCCGGCACAATTCGTCGTGCTGGTCGCCGTAGGCAATTTCATGCAGAGCGTGCAACATATCAATGCCCGGTTGCCGTATGGATCGGTGCTGGAGCGCGTTATCGTCAGTCCGGCATTCCATCGCCGGCACCACGCCATAGGCTATGGCCATGAAGGCATGCACTACGGCTGTAATTTCGGCGTGCTGCTGCCATGGTGGGACATGCTGTTTCGAACAGCTGTCTGGACGAAAACGATCGAGCCAACCGGTATACGCGATCAGTTGCGCACAGGTGGCCAGCCAGGCCGATACTACGGAAACGGGGTACTCGCGCAGCAATGCTTAGCACTTCAGCGCATCGCGGCGCGGCGAATCCTTGGCCGCCGTATCCCGCCCCAACGCAGCACGCCATCTTTGTAATCGCGGAAATAGACGGTAATCATCGTCTCAAAAAGGATAGAATGCGGGGTTATGTTCCCTGTTCTGTCCCTTTGCCGTGGCAATAGCTACCGTGCGCGTCTGCTTCGATGGGGCGCCGTACTGGTAATGCTATGCCGCGGACTGCTCTGCGGTGCCGTCATGTTCGACATGAACGCGCCAGCGGGTAGTTTCGGGCTGGTCATCTGCTCCGGCTTTGGCCCGATGTTTCCGGCGACCGCGAAAGACCCGAACGACCACTTGCCGCCCATGCCGGATGACAGGGCGGCAAGTCACACCGACATGGCAATGGACATGTCGATGCCAATGCCGATGTCCACCGTCACATCGACGGATTCAGACCGCTCGTCAACGCTCATTCCCGGCGCAATGTCAGACAGCATGCCGATGCATGGCACCACGTCCGTAAGCAATATCTGTGCATTTAGCGCGGCCTTGCTGACCGGCATTGGCGCACTGTTTGTCGCGCTTTTGCTGATGGTCGCGTTGCCGACCATCCGACGCGTGCGTAATCGATTCGTTCGAGTTGTCATCCGAACGCCCTTGCCTTTCTCACTGCCGCTTAGCCGCGCGCCGCCCTTTCCCCCGCATCCCGCTTGATAATCCGTTCGCCCTGATTTGCCTGCCAGGCGCATTGCGCGCCAGGCACGTCGACGCTCGTGCCGACGTTTTCCGGCTGGCTTTTCGTTTCTCGCACTTGTCGAGAGGCACGTACGCGTGACGATGCGGCGCATACCAGAAATTCTGTTCGCGCCATGGGGCGACTCGTCTTCGACAAAGGATCGCATGTTGCCATTGATGAACGACAACAGTATCCATTACGCTATTTTTCATGTTTTCTCGACGCGACATGCCGATGCGCTCGGCATACGGCCCCTGGGTCCCGCCGCCCTTTCGCTCTACTTTTCTCGCACGACGACTGAAGATCATCGGTCTGCTGGCAACGCTATACATGGCCCAAAATGCGCTCGCGCAGGCGAACACTTTTCCGTCCTCGGTGGACGGAGCAGTGCAAAAATCGACCGATATCCCAAGTGACTCGACGCATCGATGGGATACAAGCGCATTGCCTGCGGTTTCGGTAAAGGCCGTACGCGAGACCACGCTCGATCGCACCACGAGCACCGGCTCCAATCTGGGCCTTTCGATATTTGAAACGCCAGCAAGCATCGAGCGTATTGATCAACAGACGCTTCGAACGCGAGGTGATGAAAACATCACCGACGCAGTCAGCCGGGCCGCCGGTTTCAGCGAATCGCCACATCCTGGAAACGGCGGCAGTGAGCTGGCGGCGCGCGGCTTCATCGGCAGCAGTTCAGTCACACAGTTGTTCGACGGCGTAAAGCCATACGGGGCGATTGGCGTGACCTATCCATTCGACACCTGGTCCGTCGACTATATTGACGTCCTACGTGGCCCCGCCTCGGTAATATACGGCGAAGGGGCGATTGGCGGCATTGTGAACATCGTGCCAAAAAAACCAACGCAAGGGCCGATTGAAAATGAAATACGGCTTGGTGTTGGTACGGAAAAGACCGCACGCGTGGCGTTCGGCAGCGGCGGCGCCATCAACGATAAACTGTCTTATCGACTCGATGTCAGCGGCAATCGCTCCGACAACTGGGTAGATCGCGGTAACAGCAAGGACCTGTCATTCTCCGCCGCCGTACGCTATGACATCACGCCCACATTGGATGTCACTGCATCCTACGCGCAAGGATATCAACATCCCATGCGCTATTTCGGTATTCCACTGGTCAATGGCACGTTGGACCGGTCGCTATACAACAAGAATTACAACGTAGCCGACAGCGTGATCTCCTACCGCGACAGCTGGGCCACGCTGGCAGCGCAATGGCGCCCCAGTGATGCGCTGCGCATTTCAAGTACGTTTTACAGAATGAAAAGCAATCGCCACTGGCGGGATGTCGAAGACTACAGCTACGTGCCATCCAGCGGGCAGATCGCCCGCGGAGACTACACGGAGATCTTCCACGACCAGGAACAGATCGGCAATACCACGTCCGCCACGCTGACACATGATATCGGTGGACTGAAGAATCGGGTGGCCGTCGGCTTCGACATCAATCACACCACGTTCCAGCACGACAACAACTCACCGTATTCCGGTACGTCGACCGTTGATGCATACGATTTCGATCCAGGACTGTTCATCAATATTCCGGGCACGAAACCGAAATACCGATCGCAATCGAACGCATTCGCCCTGTTCGCGGAAGATCGGCTGGACCTGACATCCCGTTGGTCCGTGATTGGTGGCGTCCGCTATGACCATGCTTCAATCAATCGGATCGACCTCGTCAACGGCGGGGGTTTCTCGAAAGTTGTCGCCAACACCGGCTGGCGTGTGGGGTCTGTCTTTGACTTGACCGAGAATACGGCCCTCTATGCGCAATATGCCGAAGCCGCTGATCCCGTCAGTTCACTGCTGATGCTGAACGCCACCAGTGCCCAATACAAGTTGGGCACGGGTAAACAGATTGAAGTCGGCATCAAGCAGATCTTCCTTGACGGCCGCGCGGAGGCGACACTGGCAGCCTATCGGATCGTCAAGAACAACTTGGTGTCCCCCGATCCCGCGAACCCCGACAATTCGATACAAATCGGTCAGCAATCGTCCCGGGGCGTGGAGGCGACGGTCGGTGCCGATATCACGCGCAACCTTCATGTCGATGCCAACGTATCGCTGCTGCGCGCGAAATACGACGACTACGCAGCCAATATCAATGGCGCGCTTGTATCGCAGGCTGGCAACGTCCCGGCGGGTGTGCCACAACGACTGGGCAATCTCTGGTTGCGATATCGCTTCAAGCCAGCGTGGACCGCCATTGCAGGATTGAAGTTTGTCGGAAAACGTTACGCCGATAGCGCAAACCAATACAGCATGCCGTCGTACACGACTGTCGATCTCGGCCTGGCATGGCAAGCACGTCGCGATACGACAATCACGCTGCGCGGCTACAACATATTGAATCGACGCTATGTGCAAAGCGCCTATTACAACGAGACGCAGTACTTGCTCGGGAACGATCGACGCTTCGAGTTGTTGCTGGACTACCGATTTTGAGACGCGCTCAGGCTAGGTTCGCATTCTTGGCACAGGCGTATCCTACCCGGACCCGGCAATGCGAACTCCCGTACCGTATTGATGAGAGAGGCACAACATGCAGCTAACCCACCCTTCCCCGATGCCACGTGGTGACGATGCGCAAGCCGCCGCACGCTATAGGATGCTGTGGCGCTGGCATTTCTATGCGGGTTTGTTCGTCATGCCCTTCCTGGTGGTGCTCGCGGTTACAGGCATCCTGTATTGCTTCCAGCCGCAGATCGACCGGTTGTTGCATCGCGATCTGTTCGTCGTACCGGTGTCGACGGGACCACGGCTGAGTTATGACATCTTGCTCGATAAGGCGAAAAACGCCGAACCAAGTCGGGCAGTCGCCACCACGTTATCCGTTGAAAGCGCCCCCGACCGTTCGGTCGAATATCGGTTCAAGCTCGCGAACGGCGAAAAAGAAAGCGTATTCGTTAATCCGTATACGGGTGCGATACTGGGCCGTCTCAGCGTCGAACATCGCTTCACGCAACAAGTGCGGATGATCCATCGCGGCTTGCTGTTAGGCAAGCCAGGCGAGATCGTCATGGAACTGGTCGGATGCTGGACGCTGGTGATGTTGGGCACTGGCGTTGCCATGTGGTGGCCGTCATCAAGACAGCCCGCCCGTTTATGGCCGGACAAGCGCCGCACCGGACGCGCCTGGTGGCGCGACGCACATATGGCACTGGGTGCCTGGGTCGTGATGGGGGCCCTCGCCTTCGTCCTCTCCGGACTGCCCTGGACCAGTACCTGGGGCAAGTGGTTCAAGCAAGTGGTGACCACCGCCAGGGTCGGCTATCCACTCGACACCTATGCGCCCCAGAGCGTTCATTCCCTGCCACCCGGTGCAGCGCCGTCTGCCGCTCGCCAACCTGACGCGCACTCGGACGTCATGCCGGGCATGGTCATGGACGATTTGCCCGTGAAACAACTGCCATGGGCCGTAGGCGCATTGCCTGTTCCCACGACGGCAGCGGAAAACGCACCGTCGATTTCCATCGATCGCGTTGTCGCATTGGCGGCGGCGCATCACGTAACAAGCGGCTATCAGATCGTGCTGCCGAAACGGCCGACCGACGTTTATACGGTGACCTACTTTGCCCTTGATCCTCGCGACGAGCGCACCTTGCACATCGACCGCTACGACGGACGCGTGCTGAAGGATATCGGCTTTCGCGATTATGGCTTCATGGGCGCAGCCGTCTCATACGGCACCAGCTTGCATATGGGCCGTGTCTTCGGCCTGGCCAATCAACTGCTTTGCACCGCCATCTCTCTCAGCATCATGGCGCTGGCGCTCAGTGGCTTTTGGCTATGGTTGAAACGTCGCCCAACAGGGCAACTGGCCGCCCCTGCCCGTCCTGCCAGTGTCCCGGCGATGCGGGCCTGGATCGTCGGCTTGGCCGGGCTTGGGATTCTTTTCCCCCTGCTCGGCCTGACATTGTTATTGACATGGTTGTTCGATAACTGGATCGCGGGAAGACACGATCGCGGCACCGTGCCAGTCTGATCGAAGCGGCGGACTGGCGCGCGAAGGAAGCGAGTCGGACGCCATCCGCCATGCGTTCCTCCGCCAACGTCATGCTTTGTCCGGACATGGCCTGCCAACAACCCATGCCGCCTGGGTTACTGCACCGTGGCACGCAACGTCTTCGCTGCAGCCACCATGTTTCTCAGTGCCGGAATGACTTCCGCCCACTGACGTGTTTTCAGGCCGCAGTCTGGATTGATCCACAATCGCTGCGCGGGAATACGCGTTGCCGCCTTCTGCATCAACGCGACGATATGCGCCTCGGTAGGGATATTGGGGGAGTGAATGTCATACACACCAGGCCCGATTTCATTCGGATACTGGTAATGATCGAACGCATCCAATAATTCCATGTCCGAGCGTGATGTCTCGATGGTGATGACATCCGCATCCATGTCGGCGATCGATGCGATGATGTCGTTGAACTCTGAATAGCACATATGCGTATGAATCTGCGTTTCGTCGTTGACACCATTTGCCGCGATGCGAAACGCCTCAACGGCCCATCGCAGATAGTGATCCCATTGCGAACGGCGTAATGGGAGACCTTCCCGCAACGCCGCTTCGTCGATTTGAATGATCCGTACACCTGCTTTCTCAAGATCACGGACTTCATCGCGAATCGCCAGCGCCAGCTGGTAACACGACACCGAACGCGGTTGGTCATCGCGAACAAAAGACCAATTCAATATGGTCACTGGGCCCGTCAACATGCCTTTCATCGGCCGTGACGTCAGTGATTGTGCGTATCGTATCCACTCCACGGTCATCGGCTTCGGCCGGCTGATGTCTCCGAACAGAATAGGGGGTTTCACACAACGTGAGCCGTAGGATTGTACCCAGCCGAACTGACTGAACGCATAACCGTCCAACTGCTCACCGAAATATTCGACCATGTCGTTGCGCTCTGCTTCACCGTGCACGAGCACGTCCAGGCCCAATGCTTCCTGCTCGCGCACACTGCGCGCGATCTCGGCACGCATTGCATCACGATAGCGCGTCTCGTCGAGTGCGCCGCACTTGTATTCGCTGCGTGCCTGCCGGATCTCCGGCGTCTGGGGAAATGAACCAATCGTCGTCGTGGGAAACGGTGGCAGTTGCAGCAACGCGGATTGTCTCGCTGCGCGGGCGGGATAAGGGCTTTTCCGCTGGCCCAGCGTGACATCAATATCGGCGATTGCCGCCTTGACCACGGGATTGTTGACGCGCGGCGAGTGGCGCCGCCGCGCCATGGCGTCGGCATTTTCAGCGAGCGCCTCGGCCACCTTATCCCGTCCCTCCTTCAACGCGATCGCTAAAATGTTCAATTCATCGAGCTTCTGCAGCGCAAACGCCAACCACGCCTTGATGTCCGGCTCGAGCGCCACTTCACTGTCGAGGTCGACAGGCACATGCAACAAAGAACAAGACGGCGCCAACCACAACGCCGCGCCACGTTGTCGCGCCAATGGCTCGAGCCATGCCAGCGCGGCTTCCAGGTCGGTCTTCCAGATATTTCGACCGTTTATCACGCCGACGGACAGCACGCGGGGTGCCGACATTTTTTGAGATAGTATCGGCACCTCTTCGGCGGCATTGATGGCGTCGATATGAATCCCGTCGACAGGTAGTCCCGCGGCAAGGTCGAGATTGTCTTGCAACGGGCCAAAGTACGTCGCGAGAAGCAGCTTGACGCTTGATGTCTGCAGCACATCGTAGGCCCTGATGTAAGCGCGTTGCCATTGCGGGTCGAGATCCATGACCAATGCCGGCTCGTCGATCTGTACCCACTCAACGCCTTCCCGGGCAAGGGTATCCAGCAAGGCCGAATAGATCGGCAAAAGCCGCGCCAGCAGGGCCAGCTTATCCGAATCGTCCTTCGCTTTTCCGAGCCATAGATAGGTAAGTGGTCCAATGATGACCGGCTTGCTTTTTCGCCCTTGCGCACGCGCTTCGGCAAGCTGCGTGACCAGTCGCGACGCATCCAGTTCAAATGTCGTGTGCCGATGGAATTCCGGAACAATGAAGTGATAATTGGTATCAAACCATTTTGTCATTTCCCCGGCGGCAACCCCATCGCATGCGAGATGTGCGTCGACGCTTTGCGCGGAACGCCCCCGAGCCACGCGAAAATAGTTGTCGAGCGCATCGCCATGGAAGTGCCGCACCCGGCCCGGCAAGTTACCCAGCGTAAAACTCATGTCCAAGACTTGATCGTAGAACGCGAAATCGCCCACCGGCAAAAGATCGAGTCGCTCCTGGTCTTTCCAGTGGCGCTCACGCAACCGAGCGCCTAATGCCAGCAAATCATCGCGCGACGACGTGCCCGCCCAATAACGTTCGAGTCCGAACTTGAGTTCACGTTTTGCACCGATACGAGGGAATCCGAGATTGTGAGTCATCACCATGACACTGGCATCCTGAAAGAGGTAGAGGAGTCGCTGATTTCGCGCTGAAGATGATGATAGGGATTTGCATCGATGAAATATAATGGCATTATTTCATTCATCCATTAATAATTTTCATCGATAGGGATGCACACGGCCATGCTGGATCGATTTCATCTCGTCATCATTCGGGAGGTCGAACGTCAGGGCTCGCTGACCGCCGCCGCCAGCGTCTTGCATTTGACCCAGTCGGCACTGAGTCATACAGTCAAGAAGATCGAACAGCAACTTGGCACGCCGATCTGGGATCGAGAAGGGAGAAGCTTGCGACTGACACAAGCGGGGCAGTACCTATTGGCACTCGCTGAACGTTTGTTGCCGCAATTCGAGCACGCGGAAATACGCATGCGGCAGTTCGCTAAAGGCGAGCGTGGGACATTACGGATTGGCATGGAATGCCACCCTTGCTACCAATGGCTGTTGAACATCGTGTCGCCATACCTGACGCGTTGGCCTGACGTGGATGTCGACGTGAAACAGCGCTTCCAGTTCGGCGGCATCGGCGCCTTGCTTGGCTATGACATCGATATGCTCGTCACGCCGGATCCTTTGATCCGACCCGGGCTGCGCTTCGAACCCGTTTTCGATTACGAGCAGGTGTTGGTCGTTGCCGATACGCACCGGCTTGCAGGGGTCGATCATATCGAGCCAGAGGCATTGCGCGACGAGACGCTGATTACCTATCCGGTTGAAACGGACCGCCTCGACATCTATAACCAGTTCCTGAGGCCGGCCGGCATCACGCCGCATCGTCACAAGACCATCGAAACGACGGATATTCAATTGCAAATGGTCGCAAACGGCCGTGGCGTGGCGGCATTACCGCGCTGGCTTGCCGAAGAATACGCGGACAGAATGGCCGTGACCGCGGTCAAGCTGGGCGAGCATGGCATCGCCAAGCAGATATTTCTGGGAATGCGGGAAGCAGACGCATCGATCGACTATCTTGCATCGTTCGTTGCATTCGCGCGAGCGGCCGATACCCGGAATGCCAGGGTGCGCGCCTAGTGATGACGAATCGATCGACATTCGGCCCCGACACGCCCGTTGAACGGAAGCGGCAACGGCGTACGGGCGCATGACGCTGCTATGAAGTCGACGGGACAGTCGTCGGCATCAAGCGTGCTCCGCTTTTTATCTCAGAAATCGACCTGCGCCGACAGGAACAGCGTACGGGGTGCGGCCGTCGTCAGATAGGTCCCTTGTTGCAGCCAATAGCGACTACCAAACAGATTTTCGATATTGCCGCGGAACACGACCTTCTTTCGCGCGATCTGTGTGCGATAGCGGGCACCCATGTCATAACGAGTCCAGGCAGGAATGCGGAATTCGGCCGCACCGTTATAGTACTGCGCGCCGTTGTGGATAATCCGTGCATTGACGCTCAAGCCCTGTACCCACGGCAGGTCATAATCCGCACCGAAATTGAATGTGAACGACGGGACATTCGTGGCGTGGTCGCCATACGCGCTGCCATCGGTGACATCCTTGAGCTTGGCATCATAGAACGTGGCGCTCGCCATCAGCCGCAGGTTGCGGAATGCTTGGCCATATGCGGACAATTCCAAGCCGCGCACCTGCTTCTTGCCTTCCTGGCCATAGACATTGGTAACCGCGTTGGTGGTGTAATTCGGCTGTGCTATCTGGAAGATTGACACAGTCGTCATGACACGCCCCCAGTCGGCCTTGACACCCGCCTCATACTGGTTCGACTTGTACGGTGCAAACGCCTGGTTCGCATTCGCCGCATAGGCCGGTGCGCTACCGCCGTCCGTCAATCCCGATGTGAAGTTGCCATATACGGAGACATATGACAGCGGCTTGAAGACGATGCCGGCCAATGGCGAGATGGCCTCCTTCGTGTAGCTGGCGGTTTGTGCCCCCGACGTAGTGTCATACGTATCGGAACCGATCGTTTGATGTCGGAAGCCGCCCGTGATCAAAAGCCGATCATTCCAGAGGGAGATCGTATCGACCAGTTGCTCGCTGAACAAACGGGTATGACTGTTGCGCTGCGGCTCATCGCGAGCAACGGTCATCGCCGGGAGTGGCGACGGATTGTAGATGCTCGACGCGGCGCTGGTGGCGGACAAGGCATAAAAATACCCCTGCTCTTCATTGAGCGATGTCACCCCGGCGACCAATGTATGCTTCACGCCAAAGGTATCGAAGTGGAAGCGTGCGCCCACATCGACGGTGCGCGTACGGTTGTATTCGTCGTAGTAGCCGTTGTAGACAGAGAAATTACCGTCGTTGTGCACGCCAGGCGTGTACGGAAAGTTCTGGTCCGACGTGCCGTAGTGCTCCCCGACAGCGCCATACAGCGTGACATATTGATTGATGTCGTATTCGGCACGCGTCATGACCGCCGTATCGCGCAATTTCAGCTTATTCCCCGGATACAGGTTGCTGTAGGCGGACGGCGACGTTGGCAACGCCGTCGCGAGACCAAAGCCGATCTGTGACCGATACTGATCGGTGTTTTCCGAGCTGTTATACGCATCGAGCGACCACCGTAGTTTCCGGCCGCGATAATCCAACGCAACAGAACCATCACCTTGGCTTTGATTGCCATGCGCGATACCGGTCTGCCCATCCTTGTACGCGCCGTTGACCCGGATGCCCCATTGATCCTGATCGCCAAAACGGCGCCCCACGTCCACCTCGGTGCCAAACTGCCCCTTTGATTGATAGAGTGCGGTGACACGCGTCAACGGCACGTCGTCGGCGCGCTTGGTTACGATATTGATCGCGCCCCCCACGCTGCCGGACGGACCCATCCCATACATCAGCGAACCCGGCCCCTGCAACACTTCGATACGATCCAGCAGGTTTACCGGCATGCGCGCAGTGGACACCATGCCATATAAGCCATTCAATGCCACATCGTTCGCGGAGACATCGAATCCCCGAATCTGGAAGGCATCGCCAAAACCTCCGCTGCTTTGCTCGGTACGCACCGACGCGTTATTGATCACCACATCACCGATCGTGCGGGCCTGCGTGTCCTGAATAAACTGCTCTGTGTAGTTGGCCACGCTGAACGGCTGGTTGATGACCTTTGCCCTACCCAATATGCCGATGCTGCCACCGCTGGCGAGCTGGCCGCCCGCATACGCCGGTGGCTGTGCGCCCGGTTCCACGCTCGCTTTTACGGATACCGCCGGCAAGGCCGAGTCCACCGTCGATGACGTTGTATTCTGCGATACCGTAGCCTGCGCATGCGCAATTGCCGGAACCGTCGCGGCACTGAGTGCCCCAATCAAGAAGCGGCCGATGGCCCGTGGAATTGCGGTGCGCTGCACGCGCATCCCCGAGTGCGTGATCCGGTTAGACATATCGATCGGTTAATGATTACAGGTGTTATCGGAATAAGAATCGTTCGCGATTGTAACGACGATATTTTAAGATTCCAATAGAAATCTTACGAATCGGATAAGAATTGTTGTGTTAACGAATCGGAAAAACCCATGGTGAACACGCGCGGCAGAAGGCCGCGTTTTTCATCGCCACGCAAGTAACTGCGTCAATCGCGGGGTCCATGAGCTAGCGTGGAGACCGTCACCGCGCTGAAATACGGTTGACGACATGCGCTGGATACATGTGACGTGGTCGAGGGCGCGAATCACCCATACCACTTTAGCGGCTTCGTGAGTCCAAGCCTGGACCGCTAACAATCGGACACCGTGTGCGATTTTTGACTAATTTTCTTAAAATACACAAAATTCGATGCTTTTCGGCCGGAATCAGCCTGAAAATAAGGAATTCGCCGACAAAAGCCGTTTCATGACCTGTCACGCGACACTGCGTTCAATCGGTGTTTCGGGTCCGGGCACGCAATATCTGACGCGCACAT
This sequence comes from Robbsia andropogonis, assembly GCF_034047095.1. Taxonomy (NCBI): domain Bacteria; kingdom Pseudomonadati; phylum Pseudomonadota; class Betaproteobacteria; order Burkholderiales; family Burkholderiaceae; genus Robbsia; species Robbsia andropogonis. Next base: position 1,137,789 of record NZ_CP139166.1, read on the forward strand.
ACATGCGTTTGCCATACGCCGAGCTGAAAATCGTAGAATCAATACCGCTATTTTGGGAGAGCAGGAATGAGTGATCGGTCCAGCGAAGAATCCGACTATTTTCGCGAACGGCTCAATCGCTTTCACGAGGAAATGATCGACGCCTACGATGAAGAGCTCGAAATGGAGATCGACGATCGCATTCTCGAGGGGGACGCGCAACTCGATCTTGAAGCGCGGAATGCGCGGAAAAGCTATTTCCGCGAACTGTATCGCCTGCAGGGTGAACTCGTGAAACTGCAGGATTGGATCGTGGCCACCGGGCATCGTCTGGTCGTGATTTTCGAGGGCCGCGATGCGGCAGGCAAAGGTGGTGCGATCAAGCGCATTACCCAGCGACTCAATCCACGCGTCTGTCGCGTTGCCGCGCTTCCTGCGCCGAACAATCGCGAAAGAACGCAGTGGTACTTCCAGCGATACGCGACGCACTTGCCGGCCGGTGGTGAAATGGTGCTGTTCGATCGAAGCTGGTACAACCGCGCGGGCGTAGAGCGTGTAATGGGTTTTTGCACGGACGACGAGTACGAAGAATTCTTCCGGTCGGTCCCTGAATTCGAGAAAATGCTGGTGCGCAGCGGCATCCAGATTGTCAAGTATTGGTTCTCGATTACCGATGAGGAACAAGAGGTACGCTTCCAGACACGTATTCACGACCCGTTAAAGCAATGGAAGCTGAGTCCCATGGATCTGGAAAGCCGGCGCCGATGGGAGGCTTATACGCAGGCAAAGGAAGTCATGCTGCAGCGTTCGCATATCCCGGAAGCGCCTTGGTGGGTTGTGCAAGCGGTGGACAAGAAGCGCGCACGCTTGAACTGCATTCAACATTTGCTGACGCAGGTCCCCTACCACGGCGTTGCGCACCCTACGATCGCGTTGCCCCCGCGCGAACACCATGACGACTATATCCGCCAGCCGGTTCCCGCGTCGATGATCGTGCCGGAAGTGTATTGACCGCAAGCCGCGCCAGGCAGCAAGCTTTTTCAGCATCGCCCTGGCGCGCAGCGACGCTGGCGTTCGATGTTTTCAGAAGGGCACGTCGTCGTCACGCTCGTCCGCGGATGCCGCCACCGGGGTCATTTCTGCGCTTTCCTCGTAGGCCCCCTCGCGAAGCGCCTGTTCCAACGCCGCCTCCACGGCATCGATCCGAGCCTTGCAGACCTTATACGCTTCCACCGACTCGTTCACGATCGACAGCAAATCGTCAATGTTGGGCTCCTGCTGAGTACGCAACGCATCAGCGTGCTTTTTGAGGATGCCATAGGCGCTCTTGAAAGTTTGCTCAGCCATTTTTTCCTGCTTTCCTGATGATATGCACGGCAATACGGCCGTCGCGGAATTCTATTTCGAGATCATTTTTGATCGCCGCTTGCGCCGCTGACGTCACGGTTGCATCCGCGTTGTCGCGCACGATTGCGAAACCACGCTGCAGCGTCCGGTTTGGCCCCATTCCCACGACCGACTGAAAGTGCGATGCCACGTCCGTTTTCGCTTGTATGACGGTGCGCCGCGCCGCGCGTCCGATATCCTGCATGCTCGACTGGAGCGCTTCACGTCGCCGCCGCGTTGCCGCGCCAGTGACATCACAAACCGCCTCATATTGCGAACGCGCTTGTTCATGCGATCGGGCCACGGTCTTCGTTGCATTCACGGTGATATCCACAAACATCGTGGGCACCTGCTGCTTGGCGTGAGCCACCAACGTGCGGGCGCGATCAGCCACTGCGTTAATTAATTGCCGATCGGAGAACTTTGCCGCTTGAACCGTCTTGCCGGCTTGCCATCGCACTTCACTCAAGACGGCCGATGTGGCTTGCCGCGCCGCGGCGATCTGCCGATCCGCACCCGCCCGCGTTGCCGTGAACTGGCGCTCGACAACGGCGTCCGCCGCCCGGGTGGCACTCATGGCGCGATCGACGACAAGCTGAAAATGATAATGCACTTCCGCAACCCGCTGCCGGACGGTCTGCTCGATGCCGGCGGCGACTTTACTAGGCGTGTCGTACGCATGATTGGCCACTTCGTCGAGGATCGTACTGTCACGCTCATGTCCCAGGCCGGTCAACACAGGAATCGACAACGTGCAAACCGTTTGCGCCAGTTCATAATCGTTGAGCCAGGCGAGATCATTTACCGCGCCACCACCACGGATAATCACTACCGCATCGGGGGGCGACACGTTTGCGTCATGCCATGTCGCCAAACCGTCCAACAGCGCCTTACGTATCTGCTGTGCCGCCCCTTCCCCCTGAAATCGGCTATGGACATAAACAAAGCGGCAGACCGCATGGCTTTCCAGACGTTTTGCCTCGGCCTGGAAGTCGCCTAGACCGGCGGCAGACTCTGGTGCAACGACCAGAACCGCGTTAAAGTCCCACACACCGGGCAACGCGCGGTTTGCTTCGTAAATGCCCTCCTTCTGCAAGCGCGCGCGAATTTCCCGTTTTCGTGCTTCGAGGTCGCCCAATGTATATTCGGGGTCGATTGCGTCGACTTCGATACTGAAGCCAAATTCAGGCTTGAAGACCGGCCTGCCGCGAACCAGGAGTTTGATGCCCGGTGCGAGCGTCGCGCCGGTAACCCGCTCGAATTCCGGCAGGATCGCCCGTGCAACGCTCGCCCAGATCATGCCGCGTGCGCGCGCAAGGACCCGGCCTTCCGATGTACGCTCCGAGAGGTCGAGGTACACATGTCCGCCACGACTGCTGACCTCGATGACTTCAACCATGGTCCACACCGGCGCTTTATAGGCATTGGCAACGAGTTGGGAGACGCCAGCCAGGAGTTGCGAAAGCCGAATGCCCTTCTCCGGCACGGCGAGATCACGCGAGGCGGACTCATCTCCAGGCAGGGTATCCAAAGCCGCGTCGACAAGGTCGCCCGCAGCGGCTGACGACGCGGGTAACCAAGCCTGGAAGGGCGCGAGTGCCGTGCCGTCCGGGACGTACCATTTCTTGGCACTCCCATCCCAGCGGGCGCCAAGCGCTTTCGCGGCGTCTTTTTCCCGGAACGGTACCTCGAGATATTGGCTCATTTTCCAGTGATGGTCGGGAGATCCACCGCGCATGCGACTGGAGCACCCGAAATTTCGTCGAAATCAAGACGCAAACGCGATCATCGCCCGATTGCGATGATCGCTCCGAGTTTACCACCGCGATGGCGGTTCCATTTCGAAGCGATCGGCAGGTTCGACTATTCAGCCTAGCCAACAGGGGGCGCCGTGCACTTTCCCGCCCCACTCGGCCGACCTTTGTAAAATAGCCGGATCACCATACCGCGACGGGTGCACCGATGTCGTTTCATGCCTGGCTTTTCTTCCTCCCTGCCTGCTTTGCGCTGAACATGTCGTTCGGACCGAACAATGTCCTGTCGGTTTCGAACGGCGCGCGTAGCGGCATCATGCACGCGGTGTGGGCATCATCAGGCCGGTTGTTGGCATTCACGGTGATGATCACCATTACCGGCCTGGGGCTGAGCACCCTGTTACTTGCCTCGGCGACGCTCTTTACCATCTTGAAACTGGGAGGCGCGGCGTACTTGATATGGATCGGCATCAGGTTGCTGCGCTCGCGGCCGATAGACATGCTTGCCGCAACCGCGTCATCACACCACACACAGAGAACTTTGTCCCAGGATTTCAAGCAGGAGTTCTACGTGGCGGCAGGCAACCCGAAAGCCATCCTGATTTTCACTGCGTTCCTGCCGCAATTTGTCGACCGTACGCATTACGCGAGCAGCTTTACCGTCATCGGTGCGACGTTTTTGGCGTTGGAGTGGGTTGCGATTGCCATATATGCGGCTATTGGCGCACGACTGCGCTCCCTTGCGAAGCATCCGAAAGGTTTCCGTTGGCTAAATCGCGCCAGCGGCGCAATGATGGTCAGCTTCGGTATATTGCTCGCGATGGTACGCCGACCTGTCGCGTAAGCGATTTTGCCCATCCCCGCTCGTCGTACGCTCGCTCTTTAAGTGCATGCGGTGGCGCCAAGAACGCACCTGGTGCTCATGAGCATCGCAACGGCACGGCATCCTTCTCACAAATTCCGCGAATTTCCATCAAATAATTCGAACGTTTGTCTTTATGCGCAATAATATTGCGCCTTTTGACGCGATGAAGCAATCTGGCACACAAGAAAACGGTTTCTATCAAGGAATGCCGGCGCGCTGCCGTTAACAGGTAAGCCCCATGAACACACCGACCTCACGATGACTACCGATTCCGTCCCCGGCCCTGACGCAACCGATCCGTCGCAGGATATAGGCCCGGACTACGAGCAGCGTGATCCGTTGCAGATTTCCATGTCCTTGCGCACACTGATGTCGCGACGCGACCGCATGACGGTGGAATTCGCGGAACGACAGTACGTCGCGCACGTGCTCGCGGTTGACCCGCGCAACGGGACTTTCATGTTTGACTACGGCACTTTGGAAGCCGACAACGAAGCTTTGCTCAAAGCCGACGAATTGACGTTCCGAAGCTTGCCTGGGGCGCTTCACACCCATTTCACGACGGGCGCCGCGTCGAAAGTACGACTCGACGGGCGGCCTGCATTTGAAGCACGATTCCCGGAGACACTGTTCTATGTGCAACGCCGGGAATATTTTCGCGTACCAACGCCGGTGGCGGATCCCTTCGTGGCACACGGTCCGGCTGCCGCCGGTGGCGCTTTCAGGCTTGAATTGCAAGACTTATCACTCGGCGGCGTTGCACTGCGGACCTATGAAGCGCGATTCAGCGGACTCGAAATTGGTAGCGTACTTCACGATGTGGCGCTCGAGTTGGGGCATTTCGGTTCACTGAGCGTCAACCTGGAAATTATCGCACCAAGGCAGGCAACTTCGGAGACAGGCGAAATTCGCTACGTGATTAGTTGCCGCTTTGTGGAACGCTCCGCCTTGGCGGAGCGTGTATTACAGCGTGTGATCATGCAACTCGAAACGCAGCGTAAGGCACTGGAAGAAAACCTGTGATGCCACAGGCATTGGCATCACGAAATGGCATAGTTCGGCGTAGCGAACAATCGCCATTTCGACACGAGTTTGGTCATCACGTTTTTCCACTCCATTCGCGAAAACTTCGGAAACGGCAATCCGCAATACACGCACCGGATACATGCCACGCTTCCCCAATATCTTAATGAGACGTGTTTTGCAGGTGCACGCTTAAATCGGCTGCCAAAAATCACGGCACCAATCCCGTCATTGACCAATGAATTACGTCTATGGATAATCGACGCGGCCTTGTGCTGTCGAGGCATTTGATTTTCTTTTTTTGACAAGCATTTACGTTTTTACCGAAAGAAAACAAGGTAACGGTACCCTTTTAAGAAAATCGTTGCTTTATCAGAAGCGCCGCGATAAACAATGAGAATAAGAACGCAACACGCATCCCAGGGAAAATGTCATGCTGGCCCGGTTGTTGAATTCGCCTCGCAAGCTCGTCAAACGTACAAGGCAATTGCTGCATTTCGTGTCACATCGCGCCGAGCATGCCGAATATTTGCATGTCATCCGCATGGCGCGGCAAGCCGGTGTTGCGTCAGATGATAAATTGATCGACCTGAAATATCTTGGCGTCTATCTCTCGGAATTCATGAACACCGAGGCACGTCGCCAGATTTTAATGCATCACTATGGATTCCTGACGCGCAAAATCACCGATCCTCGCCTCGGTGCACGATGGACCACCGGTGCGACGCTATGGGAGCGCCGTGACGAAGCACTGGGACATGCCTTCAACATCGTCGTCGAACAGTCAGCGCTTTCGCCGATGGAAGGCGAAAGCCAACTGCGTTTTACGATGGGTGATCTGACATTGTGCACGCTGACGTTCTCGTTCTTGCGCGGCCGCGACATCAATTTGCCGCACGGCGAAGTGATCTTCATCGGCGGTGTACAAGGGGGCGTCGACTGCCGCGAGCAGATCCGCATGGCGGCAAAGTCCAATGGCGAAATCGTGCCCAACGCGATGTTGCTGGTTGCGTCGAAAGCCCTGGCGCAAGCGATGGGCATTGGCTATATCGTTGGCGTGTCGTCCGACGGCCAAGCCGCGATGGGCTATGCTGGCGAGAAAATCTCCTTGAATACTATGCGATGTGGCAGGAAGCCGGTGCAATTCACACTGATAACGGCTATTTCGTAGTCGTTCCGGGCGCTTTGGAAAAACCTCTTGACGCCATTCGCAGCAAGCACCGCACGCGCACCTTGCGCAAGCGTCAGTTGAAGACCGAGATTAACGCAGAGATTCAAAAAAGGGTGCGCGAATTGTTCGGCCTGCAAGACGAGAGCCCATGGAACAATCATCCAATCGCTTCCACCACGCCCACTCAGCCGTTGCGGCAATGACAGCGGCGGCGCCTTATTGGCCGGCACGACAAACATGCCAATGTGCCTTTTTCACTATGGGCCGCGCGGAAACTTTTCTACCCACCCTGGTTTTTTGCGATAGTCTCGAAACGATCCTGACAGGAGCATCACGATGGCCGACGAAGGCAGTGGCACCCGCTACGTTGCGCGCGTGCTGCTTCTGGACGAAGCGGCACGTGAACGGCACGAAAAGCTTGGCTTGCATGATGGATGGAACGCGATGATCACACAGCTTGACGATTTTGCCGTTACGCTGAAATAACGGTATCGACCAGGAGCCTCCGATGTTGAAAATCCACCACCTCGGCCACTCTCAATCCGAGCGCATACTCTGGCTCTGCGAAGAACTCGACGTGCCGTACGAGATTGAAAAGTACACACGTGACCCGATTACCCGTCTATCCCCGCCGGAATTGAAAGCCTTGCATCCGCTGGGAGCATCACCGCTGTTGGAAACCAACGGCCTGATACTTGCGGAGTCGGCTGCAATCGTCGAGTATATTCTGGCTAAATTCGGCAATGGAAGGTTGCAGCATGGGCCCGATCACCCTGGTTTCGCGCCGTATCTCTACTGGTTCCACTTTGCAAACGGCAATCTGCAACCCGTGATCATGCGCGCGTTGACTGCCGGACGCTGCGGTCTCGCCAACGATCACCCGACCATCAAGGCAACGCAGGAACGCCTTGCAAAAGTGCTGGCGCTGATGAATGACCATCTGTCCCGAAATGCTTGTCTCGCAGGCGACGCGTTCACCGCGGCCGACATCATGACCGTCTTTTCGCTGACGACCATGCGCTTGTTTTATCCGATCGATCTCGCGCCCTATCCCGCCATTCGCACCTATTTGCAACGGATGGGCGAGCGCCCCGCGTATCGGCGTGCAATGGCCAAAGGCGATCCGGACCTGACACCGATGTTGGCCTAAATTCGCTTTTTGCATGAGCTATTCCCGGGCAGTCCAGGCGCATTTTCGTATGCAGCTTCGATACGCTAGGTATCATGATGCCGATCAACACGGGAGATTTACATGAACGTTCGCGATGCCGCCGCCGAACACCTCGAAGGCATTACGGCTATTTATAACCACGCCGTGGAACACACCACAGCGATCTGGAACGATGTGACGGTAGATGTGGCTAATCGCGCCGCATGGCTCACGTCTCGTCGAGAAACCGGCTATCCGGTATTGGTTGCCGTGGATGAACACAATACCGTTCTAGGTTATGCCTCGTTCGGCGATTGGCGCGCATTCGATGGATATCGCTATACGGTCGAACATTCGGTATACGTCCGGAGCGATCAGCGCGGCCAAGGCATTGGCAAAACATTAATGGACGCACTGATCTGCCGTGCGCAAGCGCTCGGCAAGCACATCATGGTCGCGGCGATCGAAGCGAACAACAAAGGTTCGGTGCGCTTGCACGAGAAATTGGGATTCGTGCAAGTGGGCCACATGAAAGAAGTCGGCACCAAATTCGGCGTCTGGCTCGACCTTGCCTTCATGCAATTGCTGCTGGACACGCGTCCAATGCCAGATCAACCTTCTGCCGGCATGCAGCACACATCTCACGCCTTTCGGCCATGACTATTCGCCATTCTCCGTCCGCTTCCCTTCTTGCACCCGACGACGCATTACTCGGAGAATATGCACATCCGGGCAATGAGGGTGCGGGACGCTGGCATGTCTCCCGCTCCGATCGTCCGAATCTTTACCGAATACAGCATGGGCTACCCGGACAATCGGTCAAGGTGGACACCGTCGTCGATCTCGATAATCTACACGCGAAGCTCAACAAATGGCAACGCGAGGGATTCGTCAAACGCACTGTCGATCGCGATACATCGTCTTTTTCGCATCCCACTTTCATGCCGGATCTCCGTGACGCGGCAGCACGCTTGCACGCCGTGGAGCGCGCGAACGATCGCGCTGGCGTGACCATCGGCCACGTGGTGGTGCCGACCGGCACGGGCGGTCCCTTGGTGCCTCCCGTCAACAATGCCTATCTGTTCGCCGCACGCTCGGACGACGTGCTGCGAGACGTCAACGAGAATCGGCGCATCATGTTGATCGGCCATACCGGCACCGGCAAGACAAGCCTGATCGAACAGGCCGCGGCACGTTGCAAGCAAGGGGTGCTGCGCGCCAATATGAACGGCCAGACGAGCGTAGGCGATTTTGTCGGCTTCTGGACCGTCAAGGGCGGCGAGACGGTATGGGTCGATGGTGTGCTGCCCATCGCGATGCGACAAGGCCTGTGGCTGATCATCGACGAGATCGATTTCGCGGAGCCGGCCATCCTCTCTGTCCTGACCGCGGTGCTGGAACCGGGTGGCAACCTGATGCTGAAGGAGAAAGGCAACGAGATCATCGCGCCGCATCCTGCATTCCGTCTTTTCGCCACAGCCAACGCCGTTGGTGCGATGAGCCGCTTCCGGCACTTGTATCAAGGGGCCAACCTGATGAACGAGGCATTTCTTGATCGTTGGCGCGTCTATCTGATCGACTATCTCTCGCCCGAGGACGAAGCCGTCGTACTGCGTCAGACGTTCAACAGCCTGTCCGACGGCATGGCCCGCACGCTTGCGGCCATCGCCGCGGACTGTCGGGCGGCTTTTATCCGCGAAGACATCGGCAGCGCTTTCTCCACGAGACGGCTGCTTGACTGGACCGCGATGATGTTGCGTACCGGCGACCCGGAGATCGCGGCGGGACCGACGATCTATGCGAAGGTGGATGCCGAGGACGCCGCATTGATCGGCAGCATCATCCGGCACCATATCGCCATCGATATCGAAGGCGATGCCTGATTCTCCGCTCACGTCAGAACATGCGCTTGCCGACCACCTGTCGAAGGTGGCGCGCACCCTGATTGGCGTCAATGACGCAACGGTCGTCTTCACTGCCGGCAGCGCGTCGCGGGATGGCCGGTACATCACGCTGCCGGCACGATTGATCGACGAGAGGGCATCGCTCGCGACGATGATCGGCTATGTCGATCAGCTCGCTGCCAGAGCCTGCTTCACCGACATGCCGGCAATCGATGCGTTGCGCACGCCGATGCTACGCAGCCTAGCCCAGGTTCTCGACGATCACCGTACCGCGGCGCGACTGACGGCGCGTCACCCTGGCGCGCGATGCTTCATCGCCGCGGCACGGGCGGAGCAGGCACGACAGATGCGCCAACGCTGGCCCGATCTGCCCTGGCGGCAACGCTTAATCTGGCACATCGAACAAACACTCTGGCAGACAACCCCTACCATCGATGATCCGGATGCGGAAAGCCGACGGGTTCTCGATGGCATCGCGGATATTCTTGTCGCGGCGCGTACCGCGTCATCGACATTCGACAGCATTCGTTTTGCGTTCGCTCTGGCCGCTCGCGTCCGTGCGCTGAACACCGATGGCGTCAATGCGATGATGTTCGTCCCGGACGGCGACAGCGGTGGTGACGCAGCGGACGGATCGGATGACGACGTGGGCGACACCTTGCCTGATGCAGACAGAACGCGGCCGCCACAAGCTGGCGACGCGGCGGCAGGTGCCCTCGCCGACTCGGCGGAATCAGCGAGGGCGCCGTCGGCGGGCGATGTTGCCGACCGTGCTTCCGCGCCGCCGGGAGCAATGCCGTTGAACCACTCGATTCCGATCACCACGGCTTTCGATACGGTCACCGATGTAACCGGGCAAGGTGCCCCGCTGGCCTGGCGCCGACTGCGCAATGCGGCGCGCGCGCAGACCGCGCCGTTACGGGCAGCACTCGAACGCGTCTTGCAGTCCGAGGAAGCCACGCACTGGCGAAGCGAACAGGAGCGTGGCGAACTCAATCGCGCGGCGTTGTTCCGGTTTGCGGCATTCCCAGGATATCGCACGCCGTTCCAGACCCGACGCCTCATGCCCACGCGCGATACCGCGATCACCCTGCTGGTCGACCGGAGCGGATCAATGGCCGCCAGCAAGATTGCGCTCGCGCGCCTCTGCGTGGCGGCATTGAGTGACGCGGTGACGCGGCTTGGATTTGCATGCGAGGTATTGGGCTACTGTTCGGTGGAAGATCCGGAAATGCGCGATTTCTATCACCGCTGGCGCGACGCCGGAAATCAGCCGGAAGGGTATAACCGCTTCGTCGAGAAATTGGATCTCCAAATCTACAAGCGCTTTGATTCCCATAACCTGTCCGGCATCGCCTGCATCGAATGCGGTCATGAAAATCCAGACGGCGAAGCGCTTAGCTGGGCGGCAACACGACTGATGGACCGCCGCGAACGACGCCACGTGATGATGGTGTTCTCCGACGGCTATCCCTCGACCGCGGACGGCGACCCGGCCCTGCTGGGTTCCGACCTGAAGCGACGGGTGGAGGAATGGCGCATGCAAGGCGTTGCGCTGGTCGGCGTCGGTATCCTCAACGATGCCGTCGAGTCGTTCTATCCCTTGACCGCCGTGGTAGACACGTTACAGGACCTGCCGGATAGCGCCTTTACCTTGCTCGGCAAGGCTTTGCTGAAGCGGCGCCATCGCTGACATTTGCATAGGGAGTGTCTCGCCGTCAGGCGAACACCCGCCTGATCCGCCTAAAACCATCTCCTCAGGTCCAACGCCCGCCACGCACCATCCGTACTTGCATAATCCGTTGGAAAGTGAAATGCTGCACGACCGGCAATGCATGGTATTGCCCAAGCTTCATCGTGGACGTGTGATGTCGAGGAGACGCTTTGCCCCAACGAAATGAGACCTCATCGCGGACGGCATCGCTGGCGTCCCTTGCGGCAATCGCCGGCATGGTGTCCGTACAGACCGGCGCGGCCTTTGCCAAGACGCTGTTCCCGATGGTGGGCCCGGAAGGCATGGCGGCACTCCGCCTGGCGCTGTCGGCGGTGTTGCTTGCCGCCCTGATCCGTCCATGGCGTTGCTGGCGCACGCCGGGCATCTGGCCTGCGTTAATAGGCTATGGTGTCACGCTGGGCCTGATGAACCTGATGATCTATCACGCCTTCGCCACCATCCCGGTCAGCATCGCGGTATCGATCGAGGTGATTGGCCCACTCGGCGTGGCGTTGCTCTTGTCCCGGAGAAGGATCGACCTGGTATGGATTGCGTTATCCGTTGTGGGCTTGTGTCTGTTGCCCTTTAGCGCACTAGGTGGCGGCCTGGATCCACGGGGTATTGGTTTCGCACTGGCCGCGGCGCTATGCTGGGCCTTGTACATGACCTTCGGCGCCCGTGTCGCCCATCTGGGTACCCGAGCAGTGGCCAGCGGGATGTTGATCGCCGCCAGTTTCGCCGTCCCGATTGGCGTGCATCAGGCGGGCGCGACACTATGGCAAGGACCTGTCCTGGCGATCGGTTTTGCGGTCGCGTTACTGTCGAGCATGATTCCGTATCTACTGGACATGTTTGCACTGCACGCCCTGCCGTCTCGCGTTTTTGGCGTACTGATGAGTGCATCTCCCGCAATCGCCGCACTGGCAAGCTGGATCGTGCTGGGCGAGACATTAAGCCCCTGGCAATGTCTCGGCATCGGTGCGATCACCGTGGCCTGTGCGGGAAGTGCGCGGTTTTCGCGACACCGGACCTGACGGCGTCCAATAGGGTAAGCCGACGCCGCGCGGATCCGGCGTTTCGCCAAGGTCGATACCTATTTTCTCAGCTTGTTTCGCACCGAGGACGCACTGCCATCATTCCTGCGCTACACTGAATTTGACTTTAGCCGTGAACGTTCGCCAATTCGAGGTATTTTGCCGGAAGCGACTGGAGACAACGGGGCACTGATACGCTATCCGAATGGATGCCACATCGCTGCCCCGGCCGTCGGCAGCGGACGACATATCAACAAAAAAAGCGAGCCTCGACCATGAGCATCGTCATCGCCATTCTCGCGCTTGGCGCGTTGATGCTGGCTGCCTACCGCGGCTATAGCGTCATCCTGTTTGCCCCCCTTGCCGCGCTGGGCGCGGTACTGCTCACCGATCCGTCCGCTGTGGCGCCTGCTTTCTCGGGGCTCTTCATGGACAAGATGGTCGGATTCATAAAGCTGTATTTCCCCGTATTCCTGCTTGGCGCCCTGTTCGGCAAGCTTGTCGAACTATCGGGGTTTTCCCGGGCGATTGTCGAGGCGGTCATACGCTTGCTCGGGCGCGAACGCGCTATTCCTGTCATTGTCGTCGTGTGCGCATTGCTGACCTATGGGGGCGTATCACTCTTCGTTGTCGTGTTTGCCGTCTATCCGTTCGCGGCCGAAATGTTCCGCCAGAGCGGCATACCAAAACGGTTGATGCCGGCCACCATCGCCTTGGGCGCGTTCACCTTCACGATGGACGCCATGCCGGGCACGCCGCAGATTCAAAACATTATCCCGACAACCTTCTTTCATACCACTGCCTGGGCCTCCCCCTGGCTGGGCCTTCTCGGATCCTTCTTCGTCTTCATTCTCGGCATTGTCTATCTCGAGCGGGCGCGCAGCCGTGCACAACGGGCCAATGAAGGCTATGGCACCAATCTGCGCAATGAACCCGAAACCCCGGCGAATATCGCGTTGCCACATCCGCTGATCGCGCTCGCCCCCTTGATCATCGTCGGCGTCAGCAATCTGATTTATACCAGGGCGATCCCCGTATGGTTCCCGGGGGTATACTCACTCGCCCTGCCCGGCCTGCCATCCCCTATCCCGGTGGACGCTACGAAGCTCGTCGGGATCTGGGCGGTGCTTGCCGCGTTGGCTTCCGGTTCACTGTTTGTCTTGATTTTCGGTTGGCGCGGAATGCGCAATGGTCCTGGCATTGCCGAGGGGACAAAAACCGCCGTCAGCGGCGCCATGCTGGCGACAATGAACACGGCCTCCGAATATGGCTTTGGCGCGATCATCGCGGCGCTACCTGGCTTCCTGTTGATCGCCGAAGGGCTGAAGGCCATTCCGAATCCACTGATCAACGAAGCGATCGCGATCAACCTGCTCGCAGGCATCACCGGTTCGGCATCCGGAGGCCTGAGCATCGCGCTGGCGGCAATGTCCGACCAGTTCATCGCCGCGGCCAATGCCGCGCATATTCCTATGGAAGTCATGCACCGGGTCGCCGCGATGGCCTCCGGCGGCATGGATACCTTGCCGCACAATGGCGCGGTGATTACGTTGCTAGCGGTCACGGGGCTCAGTCATCGCGAGTCGTACGGCAATATCTTCGTCATGACCTTGATCAAGATCGCGGCGGCATTCTTCGTGATTGCGTTGTACTACGCGTTCGGTATCGTTTGATATCTTACGACCAGCCTTATACGGCGCGGGAATATCGCGTGCCGTTGCGCCTGGATTGCCATCTTTTGGTAAGCTCGACCTCCTCTGTCCCGATAACTCGGCGTCCGTGACGGACGCCGGCGGTTTTTCCATCAGCAGGAGTCGCAATGGCCAGTCGTTTTTCCCCGCGCAACGTGGCGCGTGCCTTCTTCAGCGCCACCGCGTTTTCACTCTCGGCGCTGTCCTTCATCGCCCCATGTGCGCATGCGGCGGATCTTCTCGACACCGTGAAGCATCGCGGCACGCTCGAAATCGGCTTGGAAGGCACCTATCCTCCGTTTGGTTTCAAGGCGCCTGGCGGCGACCTGCAAGGCTTTGACGTCGACGTTGCAACAGAGTTGGCCCGTCGCCTCGGCGTCAAGCCGCATTTTGTGACAACCGAATGGAGCGGCATTATCGCTGGCCTCCAGGCGGGCAAATACGATGTGATCGTCAATCAGGTGGGGATTACCGCCGCCCGTCAGAAAATGCTGGATTTCTCGACGCCTTACACCTATTCCATTGGCCAACTGATCCAGCGGAAGAACGACGACCGGCAATTCCGTTCGCTTGACGATTTGAAGGGCCACAAGCTGGGCGTCTCGTTAGGCAGCAACTATAACGATATGGCCAAGGCGGTGCCGGGCATCGACGTTCGCACCTACCCAGGCGCGCCGGAATATCTGTCGGACCTGGCGGCGGGACGGATCGATGCGGCACTGAACGATCGCCTGATGCTCGCCTATCTGCTGAAGCATTCGGCACTGCCGTTGCGTACCAGCGGCACGGCTGGCGACCCTTCCGAGATGGGCATCCCATTCCGCAAGGATAATCCCGCCTTTGCAAAGGCGGTGAATAACGCGCTGGCCGACATGCGCAGCGACGGCACATTGACCAGACTGTCCGACAAATGGTTTGGCGTGGACGTGTCCAAGCCACTGTCAGCGACTGCGGCAAAGTGAGTTTCGGCAGGCGATGAATTTCTCCGACATCCTGCTTCAATCGGCGCCCGCGTTGGCGCTAGGCGCCTGGCTGACCGTCAAGTTCGCGGTCTTGTCGATGATCTTCGGGTTGGTCGCCGCCGTGGTCCTTGCAACGATGGGCATCAGCGGCAATCGTTTGCTCGCGGGCATCGCACGCCTGTATGTCAGTGTGATGCGTGGCACGCCTTTATTGGTACAGATCTTTGTCGTGTACTACGGCCTGCCCGCGCTGGGAATTTCGTTGGATCCGACACCGGCGGGCGTGCTTGCCCTGTCGGCCAACGTGGCGGCTTACCTCTCCGAAAGCATGCGAGGCGCGATTCTCGGGATCGCCCCGGGACAATGGCTTGCGGCGTACAGTCTCGGCTTGCGTCGCGGTCAGGCGCTGCGCTTCGTGATCGGTCCACAGGCACTGCGGATTGCCACACCAAGCCTGGCGAATAGCCTCATCAGCCTCATCAAGGATACGTCGCTGGTGTCGGTGATCACCGTGACGGAACTGTTGCGCAGCACGCAAGAGCTGATCGCATCAACTTTCTACACACTGCCCTTCTACCTGGTCGCGGCGGCGACATACTGGATCATGTGTACGGTGCTCGAGATCATTCAGCGGCACGTGGAACGGCGACTGTCTTTACCTGGGAAACATTGATCGCCATGGAAGAGTAGCTTGAAGACACGCATGCATCACCTGGATCATCTTGTTCTGACATGCGTCGACATCAAAGCCACCATGCGCTTATCGAGATATCGGAACCGCTGATCTAGCTGGCTACGCGACACGATTGCCGGCTCGCTCTCACCGCCTTGCCGGAACAACATTGCAATAGTCGGTCTTTTGTTAGTGCAACATGCGGGCAAAGATCGAACTTTGCCCTAATAAACGCGTTAACCCGAATAACCTGTCTCAATAGTCTGACTATAATGAGGGAAAATAATCAGGAGGAGACATATGAGCGAGGATCGCGCATCCGACGTGCGGCTTGCCACGGGCGAAGCGGAAACTGACAGCGCACACGCGGCGCATGGCGCAACGGCGCACGGCAGCAATACACCGAGCGCCGGCCTCACCGATCATCCGACTGGCCCGGCGAGTGCATCCGGCCGACCACTGCGATCCGCGCAATGGTTTGGTACCGCGGACAAGAACGGCTTCATGTATCGGAGCTGGATGAAGAACCAGGGCATTCCCGATCATGAGTTCCAAGGTAAGCCGATCATCGGCATTTGCAACACCTGGTCCGAACTGACGCCCTGCAACTCCCATTTCCGCAAACTGGCCGAACACGTCAAACGCGGCGTATTGGAAGCAGGTGGCTTCCCCGTGGAGTTTCCCGTTTTCTCGAACGGTGAATCCAACCTCCGTCCCACGGCCATGTTCACGCGGAATCTCGCCAGCATGGATGTGGAGGAAGCCATCCGCGGCAATCCCATCGATGCGGTGGTGTTGCTGGCTGGCTGTGACAAGACAACACCGGCACTACTGATGGGCGCGGCCAGTTGCGACGTGCCGGCCATTCTCGTCAGCGGCGGCCCCATGTTGAACGGCAAACACCGCGGCCGCGACGTTGGCTCCGGCACACTGGTCTGGCAACTGAGCGAACAGGTCAAGGCTGGCACCATTACCCTGCATGATTTCCTCTCCGCCGAAGGTGATATGTCGCGCTCGGTTGGCACATGCAATACCATGGGTACCGCCTCCACCATGGCGTGCATGGCCGAGGCGCTCGGTGTCACACTACCGCATAACGCGGCTATCCCCGCCGTCGATGCGAGACGGTACGTGCTCGCCCATATGTCCGGCATGCGCATCGTGGAAATGGCTCGCGATGGTGTGACCCTGTCCACGTTGCTCACGCGAGATGCGTTTGAAAATGCCATTCGCGTCAACGCCGCCATTGGTGGCTCGACGAACGCCGCGATTCATTTGAAAGCCATCGCCGGGCGCATTGGCGTACCGCTGGAACTGGAGGACTGGACGCGAATCGGCCGTGGCACCCCTACCTTGGTCGACTTGCAGCCGTCGGGGCGCTTCCTGATGGAAGAGTTCTACTACGCCGGCGGGCTGCCTGGCGTGCTGCGGCGCCTGGGTGAGGCAAATCTGATCCCGCATCCGGATGCACGTACCGCCAACGGTCGAACGTTGTGGGAAAACGTCTCGGACGCACCCATTTACGACACAGAGGTGATCCGCGAAATCGACAAGCCCTTGCTGGCGGATGGCGGACTGTGCGTCCTGCGCGGGAACCTCGCTCCCTCCGGGGCCGTGATCAAGCCATCGGCTGCAACCGCCGCGTTGTTGAAACATCGTGGTCGCGCGGTTGTGTTCGAAAGTCTGGAAGACTACAAGGCACGCATCGTCGATCCTGACCTGGATGTCACCGCGGATTCCGTACTCGTCTTGAAAAACTGCGGACCCAAGGGCTATCCCGGCATGGCCGAAGTCGGCAATATGGGATTGCCGCCAAAATTGCTCGCGCAGGGCATTACCGACATGGTGCGCCTGTCGGATGCACGGATGTCCGGCACCGCGTACGGCACCGTGGTGCTGCACGTTGCTCCGGAAGCGCGTGCCGGTGGTCCGCTTGCCGTCGTCCGGGAAGGCGACTGGATTGATCTCGACAGCTATCGTGGCGTCCTCCGCCTTGATATTCCTGATGAAGAACTCCAAGCGCGACTGACGGAATGGCACGACACGCATGCGCGAAAGGCGCCTGACCCTGCGGACCAGAGTGGGTACCGCAATCTTTACGTAGATCACGTGCTGCAAGCGGACCAGGGTTGCGATTTCGACTTCCTTGTTGGTTGTCGTGGCGCCGCGGTACCGCGTCATTCGCATTGACCCCATAGCGCTACTGTCCAAGGAGACGGAGATGCACAATCTTCCCGCTGGGGGTGCAACGGTACCCAACGCCGATCTCGACCCTGCTACCGAGCACCGCATCATACGGCGCATCAGCTTGCGTCTCGTCCCCTTTCTGGTATTGCTTTATCTAGTCGCGTATATCGATCGTTCCACCCTGGGTTTTGCAAAACTTCAGATGAACGCCGATGTGGGCATCGGCGATGCCGCTTACGGCTTCGGTGCCGGGCTGTTCTTTATCGGCTACTTCCTGTTCGAGGTACCTAGCAACGTGATGCTGGTGAAGGTTGGCGCAAGCCGCTGGTTCGCACGCATCCTTGTCACCTGGGGCGCGATTACGGCCGCCATGTGCTTGATCAGCGGGCCGCATTCGTTCTATCTGTTGCGTTTTCTGCTTGGCGCGGCAGAAGCGGGTTTCTATCCGGGCGCGGTCTACTTTCTCTGCCAGTGGTTTCCGTCAAATCATCGC
The DNA here is from genome assembly GCF_034047095.1 of Robbsia andropogonis. Lineage (NCBI taxonomy): Bacteria > Pseudomonadati > Pseudomonadota > Betaproteobacteria > Burkholderiales > Burkholderiaceae > Robbsia > Robbsia andropogonis. The sequence continues at coordinate 1,155,775 of NZ_CP139166.1, forward strand.
GCGAAAATCTTCGGGCTGTTCTTGCTGTCCCAGCCGTTCGCCCTGATCATCACCGGCCCTTTATCGGGCGCATTGTTGGACATGGAAGGGGTCGCCGGTCTGCACGGTTGGCAATGGCTTTTCTTGCTGACAGGCATCCCCGCGATCCTGCTGGCGGTCCCCACCCTTCTGATTCTGCCAGACACACCCGCCAAAGCGCGCTGGCTCCCCGAAGCGGACCGGCGATGGCTCGAACGAACCCTTGAACGGGAGCGCGCCGCCGCACCGCAACCGCTCATACACGGGGTACGCGGCTTATTGAGCGTGGTCAAGGATCGGCGAATATTGCTGCTGGCGCTATATTTCCTGCCCTATCCGCTCGCGATCTATGGATTGAGCACGTGGCTGCCGACCATTGTCAAAGGTTTTGGCGGATCTAATATCACGACCGGCTTGCTGACGGCCGTTCCTTATGTCTTTGCGGTCGTCGGTCTGCTAACCATTCCGCGCAGTTCAGACAAGCGCGACGAACGGATGTGGCATATCGCGCTTTCCGCGGGCGTCGGCGCGATCGGCCTGGCCGTGTCGGCATCCGTACATTCACCGGTGGTTCAACTCGCGGCATTATCCGTCACGGCGTGTGCGCTGTATGCCGCGCAACCGGTGTTCTGGACCTTGCCCGGGCGCTTCCTGAGCGGCACGCAAGCGGCCGCGGGCATAGCTGTCATCAATTCGATCGGCAACCTCGGCGGCTATCTTGGGCCATTCGCCGTGGGCGCGATCAAGCAAACCACTGGCCGTATCGAAGACGGTCTGTATTTCCTGTCAGGCGGCGTGCTGCTGCTTGGCGTGTTGCTGACTTTCGTTATCGCACGCCATGTTGAACGTGGCACTTCGACCTCTTCACCGTCCAAACAGCGCATGAACGCGACCGAATCTCATAGGAGCCCTTCCGCATGACCGACCACAACGCGCCCCGTCCCTCCGTTGCCGCGACGAACTCCCCACCAATCTACCGTGGCGTGTTCCCGGTCGTGCCGACAATTTTCGACGCCAATGGCAATCTCGATTTGGCGGGCCAGCGTCGTGTGCTGGACTTCATGATAGATGCCGGCTCAAATGGCTTATGTATCCTGGCCAACTTCTCAGAACAGTTCGCGTTGAGTGACGATGAACGAAACGTGCTGCAGACACTGGCCCTCGATCACGTGGCCGGCCGCGTTCCGGTGATTGTCACGACGAGCCATTTCAGCACGCACATCTGCGCCAGGCGCAGCCGCGCGGCGCAAGATGCCGGCGCTGCCATGGTAATGATCATGCCGCCTTATCACGGTGCAACCATTCGCGTCGGCGAGGCGCACATCCATTCGTTTTACCAGCAGGTCTCCGACGCCATCTCGATTCCGATCATGGTGCAGGATGCGCCGGTTTCTGGCACCCCGCTGTCCGCGGCCTTTCTCGCGCGCATGGCTGGCGAGATCGAGAATCTATCTTATTTCAAGATAGAGACACCACAAGCTGCCTCGAAGCTACGCGAATTGATCGCACTGGGCGGCGACGCCATCATCGGCCCATGGGATGGCGAGGAAGCGATTACGCTGATGGCGGATCTCGATGCCGGCGCCACGGGCGCCATGACCGGTGGCGGCTATCCGGACGGCATCCGGCTTATCCTCGATGCGTACACCGCGGGCGATACCGAGAAGGCCGCGGCGTTATATCAGCAATGGTTGCCGCTTATCAACTACGAAAATCGCCAAGCCGGACTGGCCGCCTGCAAAGCGTTGATGCGAGAGGGCGGCATCATCACCAGCGATGCAACCCGTCACCCGCTCGCGCCGCTTCACCCGGCCACCCGAGACGGGCTGCTCACCGTCGCCCGTCGGCTGGATCCCCTGGTGCTGCGCTGGGCAAGATAATTCAGATCGCGCCAGACGCCTTTGCCTCAAAGCGGGGAAAAAGCGCGCGATGATACGATGCCTCTACGGCGATAACGGCGTGATATGTGACGCAACGCTGTTCTATCCGCCTGCGGCATCTCTGCATGATATGCTTGCGTGCCCGTCCTCCAACTCAAATCATACGCAGGCATGGATTATCGCCATCCCCAACCGCGCAAGAGTCGGCACGGCCAGATCGTGCAAGACATTGGGACGGATATCGTCAGCGGCAAGCTAAAACCGGGGGAAAGGTTGCCGCCTGAGCCCCTGCTATGTGAGACATACGGCGTCAGCCGGCCAGTGCTGCGCGAGGCCACGCGCGTGCTTGTTGCAAAAGGTCTGGTCGTCTCGAAACCGCGTGTGGGCAGTGTCGTCCGAGACAGCGAAGATTGGCATCTGCTCGATCCGGATGTTCTGTTCTGGACACTTAACAGCATGCCCGAGACAGACTTCTTCCGCTCGCTATTGACTGTGCGCCGCATCATCGAACCCGCCGCGGCTGCCCTTGCCGCAACGTCGGCTGATGAAAACGATATCCGCCGCATTGAAACCGCGTTTTCTGAGATGGCTTCGGCCAATACACCGGATGGCCTGCTGGAACCGGATCTCGCATTTCACCGCGCGATCATGGCGGCCACGCATAACCGGATGCTGGCTCACATCGGGAATATGCTGTCGCTCGCACTATCGGAGTCGATCAAGTTGACAAGCCGCCATCCGAACACCCATGCGCTATCACTGCCACGTCATAAAGCGATCTTGACCGCGATCCAGAACCGCGACCCGCTCGCAGCCAGGCAGGCCAGTCTTGTGCAACTCGACAGCGCCGGTGTCGATGCGGACAGCGTGCTCGCCGACCAACCCCTTTCGTCGGTATAATCGCAAAACGCGCCTCCGAGGCGCGTTTTGCGTTATCTCACACATGTCCATCGGACCGGTTTTCACCAAGCCGAAAGCGGTGTGCTTCGCCCAGAAACACACCACCGCCTCATCGATCAGGTACGCGACTGTTGCTTGTAACGATCGAAAATCACCGCGACCAACAAGATCAGACCACGAACAACGTACTGCGCGAACGGCGAGATGTTCAGGAGATTCATCGCATTCTCCACCGTCCCCAGAATCAGCACGCCCGCCAGCACGTACGAAATCCGACCGACCCCGCCCTTCAGGGACACGCCACCAAGCACACAGGCCGAAATCACCGTCAACTCCAAGCCCAGCGATGTCATCGGTTGCCCCGAGGTCATGCGCGACGCAAGCACCACGCCTGCGAGCCCGGATACCAGTCCACTTAAGACGAAGATCACGAACTTCGTCCATGTCACATTGACGCCCGCAAGTCGCGCCGCCTCTTCGTTGCCGCCGATCGCCAGCGTATTGCGGCCAAAGATCGTCCGTCCCAGCAGGAAGCCGAATATCACCAGGCACCCGATCATCAGCCATACCGGCACTGGCAATCCCAGTACGCTGGTATTGCCGATCAGAAAGAAGTTTTCCTGATCGATACCCACCGCGCGACCGTCCGAGATGATGTACGCGAGACCACGCGCCATCTGCATGCTGGCGAGCGTCGTAATCAGCGCATTAATCTTGAGGCGCGCTACGACAAACCCATTCAAGGCGCCGAATGCCGCGCCGATGAGCAGTCCCGTCGCCACGCCCACGGCCACGGATTCGGTACGGTTCATCGCCACGGCGCACGCCACGCCGGAGCAGGCGACGATCGACCCGACGGACAAATCGAAGTCCCCCGCCGCCAGACAGAACAGCATGCCACACGCTACCATCCCCGCCAGCGACACGGATAGCGCCAGGCCGCGCATATTGATCATCGAAAAGAAATTCGGCACCGCGACACTACACACGATGAAAAGAACGACGGCAACCAACAACATGCCATAGCCGTCCCATACACGAGATGCGAGAGTGCCAGCGCCATCGCGTGACTTTTGCGGCGGCGCGTTGTTGCCTGCTTGCGTTTGCGTGAGGGCCATGTTCTTTCTCACCTATAGATTGAAATCGATAAAACCAATGCGTAAATCGAGATGCATGTCGCACAATGCAAAAAACGCGGCGTTCATGCGGCTATCGGGTCCTTGTCCGTTGGCGCGGCGGACAACATCGCGAGGCCCAGCACACTTTCCTCGTTCGCCTCATCGTGACTACGCTCGCCTACGACCTTCCCTTCCCGCATGACAATTACCCGATCGGCAAGACCCAGCGCCTCAGGAAGATCACTTGACGCAAAAAGCACTGCCACGCCTTTTTTTGCCAATTCAAATATCACCTGATAAATTTCATGTTTTGCGCCTACATCGATGCCCCGCGTTGGTTCATCAAGGATCATGATCTTGATGTTGTCTTCCGACAGCCAACGCGCCAGGATGGCCTTCTGCTGATTGCCACCGGACAAGTTACGGATAAGCTGGTCGGGGCCGGGCGTCTTGATCCGCATGGACTTGATCTGCTCGACGGCATTGTGGCGCTCCCACCGTCTATTGATCAGGGCTCGCCAGCCTAGATGGTGACGCCGTGCGCTGAGATTGATGTTGTCGGCAACCGAATGCACGGGGACGATGCCCTGCGCCTTGCGATCTTCCGGGCAAAGCAGCATGCCCTGGCGAATCGCCTCCCGTGGAGAATCCGGCGTACAGAGTGCGCCATCGACCCTGACTTCGCCCGAACGTGCAGGGTCCGCACCAAACAAAGCCCGCAGTAATGTCGTCCGGCCCGCGCCGACAAGTCCGAACAGCCCGACGACCTCCCCACGGCGCACCGTCAAATCCACGGGTGCCGCCAGTCCGGGCACGTCCAGCTGCGAAACTGCCAACCGCACCTCACCGAGTGGCCGCGGCGCATAACCGAAAATGTCTTCGATATCACGACCCACCATCGCACGCACCAGCCGGTCATGGCTGAGTTGCGCGATATCGGTAAAGGTCTGCACCAGTCGTCCATCCTTGAAAACGGTAATCTCGTCGCACATCCGATAGATTTCTTCCATCCGATGCGACACATAGATGACAATCCGTCCTTCGGCCCGCAAGTCGCGTATGACGCGTTCGAGTTGCTCGATCTCGCGCGCGGACAAGCTGCTGGTGGGTTCGTCGAAAGCGATGATGCGGGCTTCGTGCAGCAACGCTTTTGCGATTTCCACCATTTGACGTTGCCCGATCGATAAATACTTGACCGGCGTATCGGGATCGATGTCCTGCATCAATCGTCGCAATTGCAACCCCGCTGCCGCCCGCATCGACGCGCGATCGACGATACCTGCGCGCCCGGGAAACTGCCCCAGGCAGATATTTTCCGCCACGGACAACTCGGGTACCAGATGCAATTCCTGGTAAATGATAGCCACGCCGTTTGCCAACGCATCCTGCGTGTTACGGAACGCCACCGGCTTGCCGTCGATTTCGAGATGGCCACTGCTCGGCTGGTACGCGCCACTGAGGATCTTCAGCAGGGTCGACTTGCCGGCGCCATTCTCTCCCATCAGCGCGTGGACCGCGCCAGGATGGCAGGTGAAACTGATGCCGGCCAATGCCGTCACGCCAGGAAACGTCTTGCCAATATCGCAAAATGCCAGCGAGGTTGCGCTCGACTGCATGACTGCGCTCCGTAAAAAAGGTTCCATAGGGACGCAAAAGCACGCCCGATCGGCCGGGCGTGCGGGAGATAAGCACAGGAATCGTTATTCCAGGCCCTTCTTCTTCAATTCCTGGTGGAAATTGTCACGCGTGATCAGCACCACATCGGTGACCTCGGTGAACTTCGGCGGCTCGATACCCTTTGTCACCCAGTCATGCAGCATCGTGATGCTCTTGGTGCCATGGATATCCGGACTCGGCAGGAGCGAACCGTAGAAACCGGTGGGTTTGCTCTTTGACAGTTCGTTGACCGCATCCACACCGTTGATGCCGATCCCGATAACATTTGCTGCCTGGAATCCATTACCTTCCGTCGCGCGCACACCACCCAGCACCGTGTTGTCGTTCATCCCGATAACGAGCCAGTTCTTCACGTTCGGGTGTTGCACGAGCAAGGAATTACCTGCGTCCAACGCGCCGGGAATGTCGTTGCTCTTCGTTGGCACGGTGTAGATCTGCGCCGCCGGAAAGCCCGCCGCCTTCAACGCCGACATAGCACCGTCGGTCCGGCGACGTGCGGTATCCAGCTCATTGGCCGTGATGACCATCGCACCCGTGACCTTCGGGTCCCAATGGCGCTTCTGCATCTCCTTATACAACTCCTGACCTTGGCGTTCACCCACCTTTGACGCGGCCATCATGACCAGCGGCACTTCCGTCATGGGCTGGCCCTTGGCATTGACGAACTGGTCGTCCACCGCAACGACCTTCAAACCAGCCGCTTTGGCCTTTGCAACGATTGCCGGACCAAGCTTGGGATCCGGGGTGCAGATCACGAATCCCTTGGCACCATTCGCAGCCAGGCTGTCAATGGCCGCCAGTGTCTTTTCCCCATCCGGAACCGCGATCTTCAAGACCTCGAAACCATCCTTTTTCCCTGCGATATCCGCAAACTTCCACTCGGTCTGGAACCACGGCTCCTCCGGCTGTTTGACGAGGAACCCTAATTTTTCGGCGTAAGTGTGGGCGCTTGCCAGCGCCAGCACCGACGTGAGTACGCCAGTTGCCATCGCGCGGCTGCAAATCTTCATTGAAATGCGCATCGTTATAGTCTCCATCCTTGTTGTAACCAACCTCGCGTCAGTGAGCGTACCGCGCTACTCCGAACCGCAACGCCTCGATTTAAAGGACATCCCAAGATATGGGTCGATAAATGATTAGCGATGACGATTCGCGAAGGCGACATCCCACATATTGGGTCGTGTGTCATTTGATTAACAGAAAAGCGCGCCTTTCCTCGCCAGCGGCTTTCTTCTGTGTCGCCCAGGCACCGATATCAAGGGTTCTGACACGCCCAGCCTGAGTGCTCAGAGCATATGGTAAGACTATTTAGGCACTCAATACGGGTAAGCACCGAGAATATCGTGCATGACGGGATCTATTGGTATTACTAGAATGCTTTTCGAGCCCTCAGCATGTGCGACGATATTTAGCTAAGATAAATACGCCCCGCCGCTGACGCAGTGCGGAATGTAGACCTTTCTTTCTGATATGACGACAAACGCCTCGAATAACATGCCCCCGGATTTTGGGGCCTCGTCTCTCGCGCGAGCTTATGCAGCCTATCCCACTTTAAGAGATCGCTGCGTATTCATCAGTGGTGGCGCCACCGGTATCGGCGCGGCGCTAGTTGAGGCGTTTGCCGCGCAAGGCGCCCGGGTCGGCTTCGTCGACCTCGACGAGAAAGCAGGCACGGCGCTAGTCGAAAAACTCGCTCCCCTGCCTTCGACGGTCCATCGTCCATGCTTTGTCGCTGCAGATATCACCGAGGAAAATGCGCTTAACGATGCCATTGCACAGATTCGTGCCGCTTGCGGTCCGATCACCGTGCTGGTAAATAATGCGGCCAACGATAAGCGGCATCGCGTGGAAGAAACCACCTATGCATTCTGGGACAAGGGCATTGCCGTCAACTTGCGTCACCAGTTCTTTGCGGCGCAGCAGGTGATGGAGGACATGAAGCAGGCAGGTGGTGGTTCGATCATCAATTTCGGCTCGATCAGTTGGAAATTGAAACAAGGCGGCATGCCTGCTTATACCGCATCGAAAGCCGCGGTGCAGGGTCTGACGCGCTGCCTAGCCCGGGACCTCGGCCCGTACAATATCCGGGTAAACACGATCATGCCGGGCTGGGTCATGACGGAGAAGCAGTTGGCATTATGGGTGGACGACGCGGCAAAAGAGGACATTGCGAAGGGGCAATGCATCAATGCCCCCTTACTACCGATCCATATCGCCAGCATGGCGCTCTTCCTGGCAGCCGATGACAGCGCGATGTGTACGGCGCAAGATTTCGTCGTTGATGGCGGGTGGACCTGATCGTGATTGAATTGCATGCACGCCTGTTTCACGATGCCAAAGCTACACTTGGCGAATGCATCCTTTGGGATGACATCAACCACGCACTGTATTGGACCGATATCGAAAACGCCACCCTATGGCGGCATACGTTCGCCCCCGACGCCGATTGGTCCAACGGCGCGCCCGCGCAATACGAGACGCATCAGTGGGCACTGCCCGAGCGCCTCGCCAGTTTTGCGCTTTGCACGCGACCGGGTTGGTTGCTGCTTGGCTTGGCATCCCGGCTTGCGTTGTTCGAACCTGCCACGAATACGTTCGTCGATATTGTCGAGGTGGAGGCCGATTTGCCCCGCACCCGTGTCAATGACGGCCGCTGCGATCCGCAAGGACGTTTTGTTTTTGGCACATTCGACCAGGCAGACAAAGCCGAAGCGGTAGGGCATTTCTGGCGACTGAACGCCGACCTCCGCCTGGAGCGGTTGCCTCTGCCCCGCATTGCGTGCGCGAACAGTATCGCGTTCGACACGCGCGCCGCGGCTGCCTACCCCGGCGCTGAAACGTCCGAAAAAGATCAAAAGGCACCGGCCGACCCGGCAAGAATGTACTTTGCCGACTCGTTGACACGCAAGATCCATCGCTGCGATTATTTTGCTGACGGTCGACTGGGCGTGCCCACCTTGTTTGCGACATTGCTGGCCGATGAAAGCAGCCCGGACGGCTCGACCGTCGACAGTCAAGGCGGCTTGTGGAACGCCCATTGGGACGGTAGCCGGATGGTGCGTTTCGATAGCGAGGGCGTCATGGACGTTCATGTTCATGTAGCGGCATCGCGATTGACCTGCGCGACGTTTGGTGGACCTGACCGACGCACGTTGTTCATTACGAGTGCCCGTACTGGTCTCCAGGCGGAGGCCCTTGCCAGCGAACCCATGGCAGGCGGTGTATTTTCGGTACGAACGACATTTACCGGCATGTCGGAATATCGCTTTTCCGGTGCCTGATCGGGGTTGATTTGGGTCGCATGACCCGTTTTTGAGAGGAGGAGTAGCGCCGAGGCTTCATCACAAAGTAGCGACACTATCGTGAACATGAGGACGGAAATCCGTCACCCATGACAACACGCCATCAAATGGAAGAGACAATGAAAAAAGCGTGGATTGTGACGTCGTTGGCGTCCCTGGTATTACCCTTGACGAGCGCGTACGCGCAAAGTAGCGTGACGCTGTACGGTCGTTTGGACGCCGGCATTGAATACATGAATGGCTTGCAGCACACCACCCCGGGTGGAGGTGGTAGTCGCTGGCGCGCGGAAAGCGGCGATTGGGGAACCAGTTTGTGGGGCTTGAAAGGAGTAGAGGACCTGGGTGGTGGGCTGCAGGCCCTCTTCCGCTTGGAAGGGTCCTTCAATACGATGAGCGGTTCGGGGCCCGGCAACAACCAGATATTTAATCGCTACGCCACGGTGGGATTGGCCAGCAAGCAATACGGTACGTTCAATATGGGCCGTGAGCTTGCGATTTCCAACGGCGTATGGGATTTCGATCCTTTCGGTCAGTCGAACTGGTCATCGGCATCATTGGTACGGGGTCGTAACTGGAATCAAACCAGCAATAACATCTCCTATCAATCGCCGACTTATGGTGGCTTCGACTTCGCAGGACAGTATTCCTTCGCGAACGCCACTAACTGGAACGGCAACGGTACGACCACGCAAGGGCGTTCAGATGGCGCACAGGTAACGTACACATCATCGCTATTCCAGGTCCGAGGCCTCTATGACGAACAGCGTGACAGCGGCAACGGCTCGTTGGATAACGCCTTCACCGCCTCTCGCGAATACACTGCGGCGCTGAACGTCTTCCTCGGTCAATTCACGGTTCGCGCAGCCTATCAAGCGATCCGGTCGTCGGGCGGTGTCTATGTCGCGGGCCAGCCGACGTCGCTGGATCACGAATGGGGCGGCATCACGTGGCAAGCAACACCAGCGGCAACACTCACCGCGGCCGTGTATCACGTGAATGCGAACAAGGGTGCGGGCAACGCGACGATGTACACGGTCGGTGGAACCTACAACTTGTCGAAACGCACGCAATTGCACCTGGAAGCCGCGACCGTGCAGAACAGCTCAACGGCAAACTTCAGCTTGAATGCCAACAGCGCGGGCACCACGGCGAGTTCCGGCAATCCGCTGATTGGGCACAGCCAAACGGGTGTTTTCGCCGGCATTCAGCACGTATTCTGACCCATCGCCGGGAAAACGACTGCGTCACGCGGTCATCGGCGCAGCCTGTCGTCGCGGATGGAGGTCTTCCACACGCGATGCAGTCTGCGCCGATGCTGCGATATCGCCTCTTTTCGACATCAACGGCCAGCCCGCCACCGTGCGTACCTGGCCCATCCGATGCCGTGCCGGCCTTCGGTCGACACGCGCTTGACATCGCGACATCGCGTCGTGATGTAATACGTCTCTCTGCGTCAAACGGACGCCGCACCCGGCCATCCACTCTCCTCGCGCCGAAAGATACACAGGATCGAGCACCATCGTGCGGGTCCCCTGCAATCATCGTGTCGAGGCCTAGGCGCAGCGCGCACAAGACCAAGCCATTCCGCCCGAACAAGACTGGCGTTCAAATGAAACGTGCGTCTGTTGTCGCGAGGCGCGGAGATGCCTGCGAATCGTCAAAAATAGAGAGGGAAGCAAGAATGAGCCATCGCCAAAGCGCTGACGTGATTGTCATTGGGCTCGGCGCATTCGGCAGCGCCACAACCTACCAATTGGCGAAGCGCGGTGCCCGTGTCATCGGGATCGATCAATACACGCCACCGCACGACCGCGGATCAAGCCATGGCGCAAGCCGCATCACGCGCGTCGCCGTTGGGGAAGGCCAGATTTACATCCCACTCATACAGCGTTCACACGCGATATGGCGGGAATTGGAAGCGGTAACCGGCAAGACCCTTTTTCATCAAACAGGCGGCCTCATCATCGGTTCGATCAGCGGCGCCGTCAGCCATCACGGAAAACCTGATTTCGTCCGGCGAACCATCGATAATGCCGCGCAATTCGATATTCCCCACGAAGTGTTCGACGCAATGGAGATCCGGAAACGTTATCCGCAATTCATCACGCGCGGCGACGAAACCGCCTACTTCGAACCCGGCGCGGGCGCACTGCTGCCCGAGGCCTGCGTACAGGCACAACTCGACCAAGCCAAAATGCTTGGTGCAACGTTGCGCCTGAACGAGAAAGTCATCGCCATTGAAGAAGATGGCAATGGCGTCAACGTCAAAACCGCGTCTGGCGCCTATTCCGCGGCAAAGGCCATCGTGACCGCCGGTCCGTGGGCGCCGGCGATGGCCGGTGGCAAGGTACAGCGTCATCTGACCGTAAGACGACAAACGCTCCATTGGTTCAAGACGGACAAACCTTCTCTCTACGCACCGGAAAACTGCCCGATCTTTATTTGGATGCATGGCAACGGCGACGACGACTATCTGTACGGCTTCCCGATGGTGGACGGCAAGCACGGCGTCAAGGTTGCCTCCGAGCAATATCACACCGAGACGGAACCCGATTGCTATTTGCGAGAGGTGGATACGAAAGAGTCGTTGGCGATGTACGAAAGACACGTCGCGACGCGCCTGAGATTCGTACAAAGCGAAACTATCGCCAGCGCCGCATGTTTATATACCGTCAGCAAGGATTCCAACTTCATCATTGATGCCTACCGCGATATGCAAAATGTTCGCATGGTCTCCGCCTGCTCGGGGCACGGCTTCAAAAACTCCGCGGGTCTTGGTGAACAATTGGCAATCGACGCACTCGCCGGATCATCGGGCAACATCGACGCTGGTGGTAATCCGTTGCTGGCACCTTTCAGGATGCAACGCTTCCAGTGAAGCACGCGCGCGTATCTGTAACAATGCGGTTCAATCCTGGTCACTAATTGGAAATATCGCTATATATCTTGCATAAACATGGTTTTACGCTTTCATATGATGAGAGAAAGAATTTCGGTTTTTTCTTAAAATTTCCCTTAAGGATTAGAAATACGTGCCGATATCCAATAGAAGAACCGGCTCAAAAAAATTATTTTGAACAGGCACATGCTCGGCTGGGAACGTAATCGGTCAATCTGAGATCGCTCGCAGTGGGGCTCGGACAGTAGTCATTTCCGAGGCGCACCATGAATCAGGCTCAAATTAGAAAAAAATTCAGAGACTCCGAACAAGCGGCGGATCGACCACGTACCACCTCTGATGAATTGGCCGCATGGATCGCAGGACATTCCGCCCATCTGGAGCCGTCCGATCTTGAATTCCTGATTTCAGTCGGTCGTACGTTGTACGCCGCCGAAGCGGAAAAACGGTGGCGAGACGCATGGTAGTGTGTGCCGTCGATCGATCCGTCGATCCATCTCGCGCAGCTGGCGTGTGCCGCCAGGAGCGCGCGATTTGCCCGTTTTGGGACGACCGGATTCGGAATAGAACACGCACGGATAATGCGCTGTCAAACTGACTTCTTACGATTCAGCGCATCGTCTGCACGGCAGTAGCGGCCTGTTGTTCGAAAAAAGACGCCCCCTTCGGATGCTCGGGCAAACGCAGTTGGTACGGTTTCGATCGTACTACCCCTGTCTTCTCGCCATGAACCACCAGTCCTTCAAAGCGACTCGGGATAGGATTCGGGCAGAGCGGAATGGCGTCTTCGGCGGTGTACACAGCGATGAACAGCGTCCGTGGTTCCGCCGACAGATTCGCTTCCGACGCATGCAACAGACGGGTGTGCATCAAACAAACGGAGCCCGCAGGTCCAATGCATTGCACGCCTTGTGGCACACACTGCGCCGCGACCTCATCGGCGACGAACCCGGTAAATTTGCCGTCATGCCACAAATCGTGAAGTGGCCCTTTATGGCTGCCCGGCACCACTGTCAAAGGGCCGTTTTGCGCCGTGACCTCATCGACCATCAACAATGCCGTGATGATGTCGTCATTTGAATGCGGCGTGAATGGGAAGTCCTGATGCCATTTGACATTTGTAGCGGCCCCCGGCATTTTGGAATTCACTTTGCTGTGATGGTATTTGACGTTCGGCCCAATGAGGTCGGCAATCACCGTTACCACGTCGGAATCACGCATTGCCTCAAGGTAGGCTTCCGAAATTTCCACCGGTGAATTCACGCGCCGCAACGCCGGACGTTCCGCACTGTGCCCCGGCTCCACGCTAAAGCGCGCACGTCCATCCACTGTTTCACCGTAGGCGTTGGCATGCGCGCGACTTTCCTGCACCCAACTGGAAAACGCCGTTTGCAAACGGTCGAGCAACGCCTTGCTAACGACATCATGCACAACGAGATAGCCGTTTTCATGAAAAAATGATTTCTGCGATTCGGTCAGCATTCTCTTTTGATCCTCGACACCGCCGTTCAAAAACGCGGCCGCATGCCACCGGTAGGCGACACCACCCGCGTGTTTATCAGGGCTTTGGCATGAGTGTGGCGATATCTTGCTCGGTGGGTGCCTCAAAATGATACTTTTTCAGCAAGGCGGCATAATCCGGTGTCTTTTTAAACTTCTCGATGCCGTTCAGCAAAGCATTCTTGACGTCGTCATTTCCCTTTTTGACACCAAACCCATTCAAAACAGGGTAGATCAGCGAGTCCGATGAAATGACGACACGATTGCCGAGTTTCTGAATCACGCCGCGCGCCACCGCGGCATCGGTGATCTGGGCATCAACGGCGTGAGAAAGCAACGCCTGCGTTGTTTGGGGATCCGTCACGAATTCGCTGATCGTGATCGGCTGCAAGCCTTTCTTCACGCAATAATCGTCTGACACCGCGTGCATTTGCTTAAGCCATGCCGTGCCCCCCATCGAGCCCAGCTTATGGCCGCACAAGTCTTCCGGAACCTTAGGTTGAAAATCGCTACCCTTCAATGCCAACAACGACTCACCGCTCTTGAGATAAGGGATCATGTCGATCACCTTGACACGTTCCGCGGTGATGTACATCGAGGAGTTAATGATATCGAATTTCCCGCCTTGCAATCCAATGATAAGATTTGGGAACCGAGTATCGATGTTTTCGACCTTCCACCCCATGACTTTCGCCACGCCGTCGATGAACTCAATGTCGAAACCGGCAGGTTGACCTTTATCCATATACTCATAGGGAAAGAAGGTCATGTCCGAGCCGACAATAATCTTTCCAGACTGCTGGAACGCAAACGACGGAAGTGCACCAACGGCAAGCACTCCCCCTAAAATCGTCGCAGCGATATGGCGGCAGTTGATTCGTCGCAGCAGATTCATGGCAATCCCTTTTTGCAGTTGTAGTAACAGATCGACGTTGATGGAAGTTTGACAGCCGTCACAATGGACTGCCTGATTACGCCAGCACTACGCCTTTCAGAAATGCCGCCATGCGCGGATTCTCACCATTGCGTAGCACCGAAGGCTTGTCGTCGCAGATAACCCGACCTTTCTCCATGAAGACGATGCGGTCAGACACTTTGAATGCAAAATGCATTTCGTGTGTGACGATGACCATTGTGGTTCCTTCCTTGGCCAATGTTTCTATCACCTGAAGTACTTCGCTGACCTTTTCCGGATCAAGCGCCGATGTCGGTTCGTCGAACAACATGATCTGAGGACGCATCATTAATGCCCGCGCTATGGCGATCCGCTGCTGCTGACCACCAGAGAGCTGATGCGGGTACTTCCAGGCGTGTTCCAGCATCCCGACTTTATGCAGCAAGCCATAGGCATCCTGCTTCAACTCGCTTACCGTACCAAGCCGGTGATAACGCGGAGCAAGCAAAAGGTTATTTAATACGGTGAGGTGTTGAAATAAGTTAAAACTCTGGAACACCATGCCGATGTTCAAGCGATGTTCCAGATGCTCCACGAAACGCGGTTTTTCTGTTCCCCGCTTACTCAGATGAATAAAAGGCCGTCCATTGACGCGGATCTCACCGTTGTCAATTTTCTCTAGTCCGTTGAGCAGACGGATCAGCGTTGTCTTTCCGGAGCCAGACGGTCCGATCACTGACACGACTTCGCCCGGCTGAACCTGCAGATTGACCGACCCCAAGACCTCGACATTGTTGTAGGCCTTATGCAATCGCCAAGCTTGCAACGCAGGCCCTTGTCCTTCCACTGTCTGACGCACGGTCGAAATACGTTGGCGCGTTGCCAACGCCAGCACTTTCTCATCCAGTTTGTGCGTTGCCTTGCGCTGCGTGACATCAAGCATCCGTTCGGTGCGCTTGAGAATGAAGTCGAATACCGTAACGATCAGAACATAATAAACCGCAACTGCCGCCATGGTTTCCATGACAAGGAAATTCTGGGAATAAAGCCGCTGCCCAACCATCAATATTTCCGTCAGCGAGATCACTGAGACCAGCGAACTCAGCTTGACGATGGATATGTATTCGTTGGTTAGCGCGGGCAGTGCGACGCGCAGCGCCTGTGGAATGACAATCTTCCACTGAATACCCACAAATCGGAGCCCCAAGGCCTGCGCGGCCTCCCACTGCCCTTTATCGATCGAGAGCAATCCGCCACGGTGAATTTCCGCAATATAGGCTGTCTCGCTCATGATCAACGCGATCGCACCGGCCCAAAATGGGTTGCCGAGCACGACGGATAATGCCGGCGCCGCTTGCGGCAGGTTATAGACAAAAATAAGAAGAACCAGTAACGGTACACTTCTGAAAAGCCAGATATAGAAGCGCGCGGGCAGACTGAGAATGTTTCGAGAAGACTGCTTGGCCATCGCCAGAACGAAACCAAGGACGATACTCGCGACCCAGGTCAAGACACTGAGCTTGATGACCGTCCACGTAGCCAGCCAAAAATCGACTTCACCAAAAAGACTCAGAAAATAGTGCCAATCGAAGGTCATTGTTACATTTTCCAGCAGCCATACGCTGATTATTACAAGCTGTACAGTTCGATATGGAAGAACGGCGTCATGCACGCCATAGCATGACGCGAGCATTTACCTGCAACCGCGCGTGGTCTGTCTATCGACGCCGACTTGGCACCAAGGTTTGCCTTGATAAATTAACAATCCAAATTTAAAGACAAATAATTTTTTTCAGATGGATTGCATTGGAAAATGCTATGTAGCATGGCATGCTTATCCCGCGCTCCGCGAGAAACGCTCGGTCAATGCCAATCGCATCGTCATGCCATCAGTGCACGAAGGCCATTGATTAATATGTCGATTTCGTCATCGGTCGTAAGATAGCTTACCGACGCCCGCGCGACGTGCGACAAGCCCCGCGCACGCATATCGAACGGCGTGTATGACACACCGTTCACGCTGATCGTTATTCCGCGATCAGCAAAGCCCCGCTGCAATGCGGGTAAATCCACGCCATCAACAGCGAAGGACACCAACCCCGATTGTTCGATGCCCATATCCAGGAGTGTTACGCCAGGGATAGATGCCAGACGGGCTCGCACTGCTCGGGCGGTCGCATCGATCCGCACACGGATCATGTCGATCCCTAGTTCCAGCGCTTCTTCCAACGCGTTGGCCAAGCCGCAATGCAACGCGAAAGAAGCCTCGCTCGTCTCGAAGCGCGCCGCGTCATTCCGTAAGGCTGCACGGACAGAAGCGGCGCCGTCGGGTAAGGTCTCGGCCACCAACGGCGCGGAATGGGTGTCAACCTGTGATGGCGACAAATGTTTGAGAAAATCGCGCCGCACATATAGCAGTCCGGTGCCGCGCGGTCCCCGAAGCGCTTTCCGGCAAGCCGCGGTAAGGACATCGCATCCAACGGCCGCCACATCGATCGGGTATTGCCCAAGCGCCTGCGCCGCGTCGATGAAATAGGGGATAGCGTGCCGTCGCGCCACCTCGCCGATCGCAACGGCGGGATTGATGACACCGCCGTTCGCAGGCAACCATGTAATGGCAATTAAACGGACACGCGCATCGAGCATCGTTTCCAGCGCTTGCGGATCAGCCATGCCGTTGGCATCGCATGGTATGACTTCCACCGATACGCCATGACGCTGCGCGGCCATTTGCATGTTGGCCACGTTGCCGCCCCATTCATGCCTCGCGGTCAAAATGCGGTCACCCGGTCGCCACGCATCCAGTCCGGCGAATGCGGCACTCCACCCCGCCGAGTTGCCGCTTGTGATCGCTATTTCGGCAGGATCGGCATTTAACAAGCGCGCAGCAAGGGTTCGCGCGCGCTCGGTCACCGCCTTAGCAGCAACACCCGCTTCGATGGGGCCCATGGTCGCCTCGCGCCACAGATGCGCTTTTATCGCCTCCAACGTCGCGATTGACGGCAACGACGCCCCAGCGTGATTGAAATGGGTTACTGTCCGCACTCCCGGCGTTGCGGCGCGCAATGCGGCAATACGCGCAGGCGATAGGAGGGACGATACGGAGGATGGGACGGAAGAAGCGGCGGGGATCATCGTCTATTCCTGTTTCAAGCCCAGCGCTTGTTAGCCCGGCGAGAGCGGGAGCCTTGGGGTCGGGGATCGCATCAGCATGATGGCGCGTTTAACAGGCACCGTCGCCCGGTGCCGACAAAGTGCGCCTCAGTGCCGCGAAGAACAGCTCGGATTGCAGTCGTTCGCCAAGGGTCTGCGTTGCAACACGTGCGGCCATCGCATCATCCACCGGTCGCAAGACGCACCCGGTCGAACGCGCAAGAACTTCCGCCGCACAGGCACGCTCGAGGTAATACAGGTCATCGTATGCATGATCGACGCGCGAGCCACAAACAATCACCCCATGATTGGCGAGAAACACCACATCCCTGCCCTGCATCGCCCGTGCGATTCGCTCGCCTTCACCGGCATCCAGCGCGAGCCCGTTATATTCGCGGTCGATGGCGACCCGGCCGTGATACCGCATGGCATTCTGAGATAAACGTGTATCAAGGCCGCAGTCCTCGATCAACGTTAACGCCATTGCATGGGGCATATGCGTATGAAGGACCGTATGCTTGCCCGCGATTCGATGAATCGCCGCATGAATGAACATGGCGGTGGGTTCGACTTCGTGCCGCCCCGCGACGCGGTTGCCAGCGGCGTCGACGATGACGATATCTTCCGCCGTCACCTCGCGCCACATCAAGCCTCGTGGATTAAGTAGAAACAGGCCATCGTCGTCTGGCAAGGCAACGCTGAAGTGATTGCAGACACCTTCACTTAGGTCATGATAGGCTGCGGCGCGCAAAGCCAGCGCCAGATCCTGGCGGAGCGCCAATACATCTGGCCGACGGAACAGCGAATGGTAGACGGGCTTGGCGGCATTGATGGTTGTCATGAGCGATCGTGATGATTTCAAGGGATGCAAGTGATGCGATGCGACGGCATGATTCTAACGAACATTCAGGCACGCACATCTTGCCGCGTTACTTCCGGTATTGCCGCCGCTTCGGCTTGTAGAAACGCAATCAAGCGATCCACCAAGCGGTGTTCCCGCGCCTTGCCCCTGCGTAGCACATACCGCCATGACGCCGCCTGGCAGAGATCGGGCCGCACGCGCACCAATCGCCCGCTTTTCAACTCCGACTCGATCAACGGCAGACGCCCCAGTGCGAGACCTGCGCCGGCCACCGCGGCACCAATGACCTGACTGAAACTGCTATAACGAACGATCTTTGTCTCAAAATTATCCGGGAGTGCCATTCGGCCCATCCAGTAATGCCACTCGATCTCCGGGAAATCGCGGTGCTCCTGCTGCAGCAAAAGACACGGCCCGGCAGTGGCGGCAACGGCGTGCAGCGTCGGACTGCATACGGGAAACACGGCTTCGCGCAAGAGGACTAGATCGTCCGGCTGTATGTCTCGCTCGGCAACATGCACGATCGCGACATCGACGGAATAGCGACTGTCGTCCGGCGGCCCTTCCTGGACAATCGAATTCAGCGACGCCTCGGGATGACTCGCGGAGAACGCGGCCATGCGCTGCGCGAGCCACATCGACGAGAACGAGACGTTCGCCGAAATCGTCAGACGCCTTGTAGACTTTGTGATCTCAAGACACGCTGCCTCGAGCATCGACAACGCCTCCGATGCGGCCGGCAGCAAACGTGCGCCCGCCTGCGTCAACGCGATACCGCCCAGACCGGTGCTACGCTCCAGCAAACGCACGCCAAGCGTCTCTTCCAGAGCGCGTATCTGGTGGCTGACCGCGCTCGTCGATACATGTAACTCCACGGCCGCACGCGCAAACCCTCCGAGGCGGACGGTGGCCTCGAAAGCACGTAGCGACGGCAGGGATGGAAGCGATGGCATGGGGGTATTGTAACTTGCTCAACACCTCGTGAAAAAACGTCTTTTGCCTTGCCGCCGGACTCGCGATACCGTGCGAACTGACAAAACGACATGACGGGAGGCATAAAGCATGTATTTTAACCATACCCTGTGGACGCTCATGACCGGATTCCGCCTGCGTGTGGCGGGCGCTGTCGGCCTGGGGCTCGTGGCAATGGTTTTTGGTGTGCTCCGTTTCGTTTTTCTCGGCCGCGTCCTGGCAGGCGTGCTTGGTGGCGCGGCGGTTCAGCCAATTGCCGTCGACGCCGCCAGCGCACTGGCGTGCATTCTCATGCGCGCATGGCTGGACCACCGCAGGGTCGTGTTGGCGCAAGCGACGGCGGGACGGATCCAATCGATATTACGTGCGCGTTTGTTCGATCGGATCGTCGCGCTCGGCCCGGCATGGTTCGGATCGGCGCGCACCGGCGGCGTGATGTTGGCGGTCATCGATGGCGTCGAACAGTTGGAGACGTTTTTCGGTTCGTATGTCCCGCAGTTGGTCATTGCCGCCTGCGCCCCGCTCATCATCTTCGGCATTCTTGCATGGTGGGACCTGCCAACCGCATCCGTGCTGCTTGTTGCCGCGCTTGTCACATTGGCATTGCCAATGACGATCCATCACGCCGATAAAAAAGCAGCCATTGAACGCGCCCACGCATTCAAGTCTTTCGGTGAAGCATTTCTCGACGCCGTGCAAGGACTGCCGACCCTCAAGGCTTTCGGCCAAAGCGATGCGTTTGCACAAAAACTCGCAGCGCAGGCAAGGGCGCTATCCGATAGTACCTTCTGGGTCTTGGCACTCGGGCTGCTAACGCGTTTCTTCACCGACCTCGGTACGGCACTGGGCGCCGCGGCCGCGATCGCGCTTGGTGCATGGCGCGTGTACCACGGCGAAATGCATATCGAGGCACTGCTAATCGTGTTGATGGCAGGTACCGAGGTATTCCGGCCGCTTCGCGATCTGCGTTCCGTGCTCCATCGCGGCATGATGGGACAGTCCGCGGCGACGGCCATCCATACGCTGATGGAAACGCCTACCGATCTGCCGCCAACCGTGGCGGCGCATGTAAGCGGCCTCACTTCCGACATCACATTCGAGGAAGTCGGTTTCGCCTATCCGGGGCGCCGCCTCGATGCGCACACCGGCCTGAGCTTCAAGATAAACGCTGGCGAGACCATTGGCATCGTCGGTCCGAGCGGCGCGGGAAAATCGACGATCCTGCGGCTGTTGCTGCGTCAGCACGATCCGCAAACGGGCACCATTCGCATCGGGGGGCATGACATTCGGTCGCTAGATCCGCAACAGGTGCGCGGCATGATCGCCATCGTTTCACAAGACAGTACCTTGTTTCATGGGACGATCGCGGAAAACCTGCGACTTGGCCGGCCGGAAGCAAGCAATGCCGACATGATCGCCGCGACAACCGCCGCCAATATCCATGAATTCATCGCGGCGCTGCCGGAGGGATACGAGACACGCGTGGGAGAACGAGGCGCGCGTTTCTCAGGAGGCCAGCGCCAGCGTATCGCAATCGCGCGTGCCTTGCTCCGGGATGCGCCCATCCTGATTCTGGACGAAGCCCTCTCCGCCGTGGATGCGGAAAATGAAGCCGTCATTCAACAAGCGTTGGATACGTTGATGCGTGGCCGTACCACGCTGATTCTGGCGCATCGTCTGTCCAGCGTCATCGGTGCGGATCGCATCCTGGTGCTGGACGCGGGACGTGTTGTGCAACACGGCACGCACGCTGAGCTGATCATGCAATCGGGCCTTTACGCAAGATTGATGGCGCCGCAAATAGGAACAGCCGTGGTGCAATCAATGGCGCTCGATCGACGAAACAGCACCACCGCTGCGCCGGGATCGGCGGCGCCACCACCATTCGCCCATGATCCGACCGAGGTGAGTTGGACGCGCACGTTGCAAACGCTACTGCGCTTCGTGGCGCCCTGGCGGTCACGATTGACGCTGACCGTATGTTGCGGGATCGGCCGTGTGCTGGCGTTTATCGCCGTGAGTTTATTGGGATCGCTGGTCGTGGCCGAAGTCGCGTCGGGAGGCCCGGTTTTACTGCCGACGATCGGTCTCTTGCTGGCAGCGCCACTCGCCGCGACATTGCACTGGCTCGAATCCTGGCAAGCACACGACATGGCTTATCGGCTGCTTGCGGAGATGCGCATCGCCTTGTTCGCAAAGCTGTCGCAGTTGGCGCCGGCCTATCTGCTACGTCGGCGCTCAGGAGACCTCGTCGCACTGGCTACGCAAGACGTGGAAACAATCGAATATTTCTATGCGCATACGGTGGCCCCGGCGTTCGTCGCGGTATTGATTCCCACGGCGGTCTTGGTTCTGCTGGCATGCGTTGCCTGGCCGCTTGCCGTGATCCTGTTCCCGTTTCTCGCATGGGCGGCTTTAAACCCGGTATTCGCTCGCGCAAAGATCGATCGACTCGGCGGCGAAGCGCGGGGGGCACTCGGACAACTTGGCGCCCATCTTACGGAGACAATACAGGGGCTTGCGGAATTGTCCGCATTCCAGGCAACAGAGGCAAGAAAAGCGGTCTTCATGGCCGACGTCTCACAATACCAGCGCGTACGTTCCGCTTTGCTCGATGACCTCGCTCGCCAAAGTGCCGCATTGGAGGTGGCGACAGGCGCAGGCGCACTGGCTGTCACGGTCCTTGGCGCGGTGCTTTGCGCAAAAGGCTGGATCGCGCCGCAATGGTTGCCATTGCTCGCGCTTGTCTCGGTAGCCGCCTTCATGCCGGTATCCGAGATAGGGCAGACCGCACGCCAGTTGGCCGACACGATTGCGTCCACCCGTCGATTACATCTAGTGGAAACGGAACCGGAACCCGTGCGCGACGGCATACAACCGGTACCGGAGAATCCGGTCGTCTGCTTCAACGACGTGACGTTTGCCTATCCTGGGCATACCCGACCCGCACTTGCACGCGTCAGCTTCCAGGTGAAGCCGGGAAGCTGCGTTGCACTGGTCGGGGCGTCCGGCGCCGGCAAGTCGACCCTCGCGCACTTGCTACTGCGTTTCTGGGACCCAAAGCAAGGAAGCATCATGCTAGACGACACCGACCTGCGCACCATACGTCTCGATGACCTGCGTCGGCACATCGCACTTGTCAGCCAAGACACGTACCTCTTCAACGACACCCTCGAAGCAAACATTCGGCTTGCGTGCCCTGACGCGTCCGATGATGACATGCGGCGCGCGTTGGCGCTCGCGGCACTCGACGACTTCGTCAAATCGCTGCCCGACGGTCTGGCAACCCATGTGGGGGAACGCGGCGTGCAACTGTCAGGGGGTCAACGCCAACGGATTGCGATCGCGCGGGCGTTTCTGAAGAATGCACCGATCCTGATCATGGACGAGGCAACATCGCAGCTGGATACGATCAACGAAAATCATATCCATGCCGCGTTCGACGCCTTGAAACAAAACAAGACTGCTATTGTCATCGCGCATCGTCTTTCGACCATCAAGAACGCGGACATCATTATCGTGATGGATGAGGGTAGGATCGTCGAGGCGGGCTCGCACGCCGTATTGATTGCGAACGGGGGCACCTATGCGCGCCTGGTCTCGCGCCAATCGGGCATGGCAACCCCGTGACCCCGCCCGCGCGCTTTTATTATTACTTTTTTAGTACAAATTCCTTCGTCTCAGCGCCATTTATTGTCTTTGCAACCTACCGTAAGATGCATTCATCGACGTACTGCACGGGCGTGCAGCATTGGTAACAAAGACAAAATGAAGAAGGGATCATGAAAGCACTTATTCAATCACTGGCCGTTGCCGTTGCCCTATCCTTGCCGTTGGCAGCTTTCGCACAGTCAACAGCACCGGTCACGCGGGCATCGGTTCGCGCAGAGCTGATACAGCTGGAACGCGCCGGATATGAACCAGCAAGAAACAATCCTGACT
Source organism: Robbsia andropogonis (assembly GCF_034047095.1). Taxonomy (NCBI): domain Bacteria; kingdom Pseudomonadati; phylum Pseudomonadota; class Betaproteobacteria; order Burkholderiales; family Burkholderiaceae; genus Robbsia; species Robbsia andropogonis. The sequence goes on from NZ_CP139166.1 coordinate 1,178,893, forward strand.
ACCCAAATGATATCCAAGCGGCACGCGCACGCATGGGCAACAGCTTCGGCGGTGTCGAAGCAGGTTCGTCCGCAGCCGGTCGTCCCGTGTCGATGAACCCTTACACCGCGCAATAATCACGGTGTACGCCGTACTGACAATGCAAAAGGCGCTCCCAGGCGCCTTTTGCGTTTATTCCCCACGTCCCATCGTTACGCGCTGTACTAGCGCCGGCATCAATCCATCCTGCTAGCCTCGGTTCACGGCATCCTGCAAATGATCTCAGACGGACTTACCATAAGAGGAACGCATCGACCGTCAGCAACGCCGCCGCGAACGACTGTTCGCCCCTTCCCTGACTGCCGCCCAGCCTCCCACGTCCGGACTTAGACGTCCATTTGACAGTACTGCCCCGCTATTGACCCGAAAGGATAGCCCGATGACCTCACAATCTTCCTCAGTTTCCTCAGCCCCGATCCATTTTCCGGCTCCGCGCGATAAACATCTGCGAGACATGGCGGACTGTATCCGGTTCCTGTCCATGGACGCAGTGCAGAAAGCAAAGAGCGGGCATCCTGGCGCGCCAATGGGCATGGCCGATATCGCAACGGTGTTATTCAAGGATTTCATGCAGTTTGATGCGGCGGACCCGCACTGGATTGATCGCGACCGGTTTGTGCTGTCAAACGGCCATGGATCGATGCTGTTGTATAGCCTGCTCTACTTGACCGGTTACGCGGATATGCCGATCGAGGAATTGAAGAAATTCCGGCAAGTTGGCAGCAAGACCCCAGGCCACCCGGAATATCGACACGCTGACGGCATTGAACTCACCACGGGCCCGCTCGGGCAAGGGATTGCGGAGTCCGTCGGCATGGCACTTGGCGAACGCATCATGAATGCCAAGTTCGGTGACGACCTCGTGAATCACTTCACCTATGTATTCCTCGGCGACGGCTGCTTGATGGAAGGGATTAGTCAGGAGGCGATTTCGCTGGCAGGCCATCTCAAATTGGGCCGGTTGATCGCATTCTGGGATAACAATTCCATTTCCATCGATGGTGCGACGAATCTTGCCGTGTCCGACAACGAGATCGAGCGATTCAAGGCATCCGGCTGGCACGTGCTCGAAATCGACGGCCACGACACCGATGCGATTCGCGATGCCATCAAGACCGCCCGTGCAAAAACCGATCAGCCTACGATGATCGCGTGTAAAACCATTATTGGATTCGGTTTCCCAACGAAGGCTGGCACGCAAAAAGCGCACAGCGATGCGCCCGGTGAGGACGAAATCGCGGGTGCACGAAAAATTTTAGGATGGAATTCGGCACCGTTCGAGATCCCACAACAGTTGCTGAACGAATGGCGGGAAATCGGCGCCAAAGGCCGCGAGGCTCGGACAAAATGGGCTGAGCGTGTCAAGAAAGCGCCGGATGCCCTGCGTGGCGAATTCGAACGGCGCACCAAAGGTGAATTACCGCCGAACTGGAAAGCCGCAATAGCGGCGGCGAGAGAGGAATTCGTCAGCAAGGGTGGCGAGATGGCAACGCGTCAAGCCAGCGGTGCCGTGTTGAATCACTTGTTCGATGCGATTCCCGAATTGTTAGGCGGATCGGCGGATCTGACCCCGTCGAATAACACCAAGGCGAAAAATCAGGTAGAAATCAAGCCAGGCAAGTATGACGGGTCGTACATCCACTATGGTGTGCGAGAGCACGGCATGGCGGCGGCAATGAACGGCCTCGCCTTGCACGGCGGCGTGATTCCTTATGGCGGTACCTTCCTGTGTTTCTCGGATTACTGTCGGCCAGCCATTCGCCTTGCCGCGATGATGCGGGTGCGTACGACATTCGTGATGACTCATGATTCGATCGGCCTCGGAGAGGATGGTCCGACGCACCAGCCGGTGGAGCACCTTGCGGCATTGCGCGCGATTCCGCACTTGGCTGTTTTCCGTCCGGGAGATGCCGTGGAGACAGCCGAAGCGTGGGAGTTGGTATTGGAACACCCAAGACAGGCAGCGCTTCTCGCATTGTCGCGCCAACCGATGCCGCTGCTGCGTACGGAGGCCGGCACAGAGAACAAATCGGCTCGCGGCGCCTACGTTCTGCTTGAAGCGGAAGGTGGCCCACGGCAGTTGACGCTGCTTGCGACCGGTTCAGAATTGCATCTGGCGGTGGAAGCGCGCGAGATCATGCAAAAGGAAGGCGTGCCCACAGCCGTGGTGTCCATGCCATGTCGCCTGTTGTTCGAACAGCAGGACCTGCAGTACAAGAAGAAAGTGTTAGGCGACACGCACGCGCGCGTGGCCGTGGAGGCTGCTGTCGAGCTGGGATGGGAGCGGTATCTCGGCCTGGAAGGTAAATTCGTCGGAATGCACGATTTCGGCGAGTCCGGAAAGATCCAGGATGTCTATGCCAAGTTCGATATTACGACGGACGCCGTGGTCCGCGCAGCGCGCGAAGTGGTGAAAAACGTAAAAGGCTGATGGGCCTTTCTGGATACCCTGGCGCTTTTAATTGGGTATCCCCGAAAAAAGGCGTCGTTATGTTAACGTGGCGGTAACCGGGAACTATCGTTTCCTGGTGCCGCCGCTCAAAATGCCGACGACACTACTCCGCAGTTGAACGGTTGCCATGACGCACGGCGCATAATGCTGACGTAAGATCTTTTCGAAATCTGTATTTTTGAACGCCATGCCGACACTTTTGCCAGCATGTCCGCATTTTGGAGGTTTATGCGGAAAGATTTTGCATCTCAGCGAAAAGGTCGGCCTTCCCTTCGAAGCCGATGCCGGGCAGATCGCCATGTCAATTGTTCCAATCGCGACTGAGCGCTCGCCATGGCCGCCCGACTTCTCGTTGGCGAACATGGTCGCCCAGATCTTGTGCGGATCAACGTTGTCACCAGCTCTTAAGGAATATACCCTCACGTGTTTTGACAGTACGAGCAGTGCCGCCGTCTCAGCCAGCGCCTTCTCCTTACGCCATGATGCGCGCTTAGGCTCCTTAGCCCGCTGACCATCGGCCTTTGCATGTACGAACATGGCGCGCGCATCTTCGGGCTCGGCCAGCAACTGCGTCGCCGCCTGCCGCCATTGTGCAAGCTCCTGCGGATAAACGCCATTCTCGCGGCATCAGGCATGGTAATACCTCTGCCAATTGTGCAACGCGTTTCAAGCAAGACTTGCTTTTAACACAATTCTGGCTTTTCCTGCGCGCAATCTCGCCGACTTTCCTAGATAGAGATGCAGCATGCTGCCTTGTCAGCAAGGCTACCGGATACGCGTTATTGCCGATAACTCGCCGCGCACGTCAAATGAAATCGCTTCGTTTTGCAAAACTTATCTTCGCACATAAGATGAACAATTTCGAGTAAAGCGTTACCGAACAGGCCTTGCCACTATATTTCCAATCGTACTTCATGCAAATCATCCCAAACGCCTTTTCTTATGCATCATCTCGCCTGCTTGAGCCCTGGTTCTCTGTCGATGATTCTGCGAAGCAAGCATCATGCGATGACGTCAATCACAGCGCTGGCACGCATCTCGAAAATATTCCGGGCGATATATTTAAGGCCGGCAAGCTTCAGCTTTCGACACGGAGCATTGTTACACTCGCATCAACGAGCAAGCGCCTTGCAACTTTTATGGAATCATTGTTTCCGCAGCTCTTCAACGCGCTCTCTGAAATAAGAGCCGTTCACACGGGATGGATGCCGCTCCTTTCGTCCGACGTTATAACGAGTATCCAGGCACATCCTTGCAAAACGGATCAGACTGCTCTGCTCCGAAAATTAGTCATGGGAATACCAGCTTCTAAAATATTTTTAGAACGTGCTTTGCCTGACGGTCTGTGTATCTTCAGTGCCGACTTGAAGAGCGTCATTGCCGCAATTGAAAAGGAAATCAGTAAGCCTACTCAATCATCTCAAGAAGCGTTTTCCTTACTCGACATTTTGGTGATACGCTTTATGTCAGGCAGCGGTGTTACGCGAAACTCGCTGACGGATTCATTAGATCTTTTTGATAAGGCTTTATTGCCGGCAATGATCGTATCTGTGAACGCAGAACCGTTGTTGCAGCGCTTATCTTACGAAATAAGTGTATATCTCTGTGCTCGTCATCAAGTGGATGTCTCGGATGAAGTCGCGGGGATCATTGCGAATAACTTATTCTTCGACCACAATTGGACGCCTGTCGTATGGGAATCTTCATTTTTGTATAAGCGAAGCAAAGGAGAATTTGTGCGAAAACGAATGGAGTCCGGTTTAGGATTATTTACCCAATCTCAGTGGTCTGCTATCGACAAACGTGTCGCATCCCGTATTCATCTTGCACTGCCTTATCGACCTGGCGAAAAATTTGACGACCTATGCCAGGCGTGGCGCGAAGACGATGCCGCTTTCGTTATCCAGGCAGAGGAAGCGACGATCGCTGCCGAACCGCATTACGATTTCGGAGATAGGGTAATGGTGGGTGTGCACCTTCGCTCCAAATGGGCCGTTTCTGCTACTGCACTCGATTTATGGAGCGGTCGCTGAACCGACAAGCGATGAGATGATTCCATTCGCGAGGCCACCTCATTTTCCCGCGCTGCCCGTTGTTAAAGTGTTTTGTATATAGCGGGTGCACATAGTAAGTGTTCCGCAAAGCGGTTTAACGCATGTAAGCATGCAATATTATGATGCTTACGACGCGAATCAGTCGTATCACTGTCGGCTAGATGTCGAACAGTTGCACATCGGCGTCGGCACGCCGTAGTGCCTCTCGCAATATCCGAAAAATCTGCTCATCGCTATATCGACTCTTCTTAATGACGCGCTCCGTCTCGGTGCGACATTATCCTAGATCAATTTGGTCTTATTTTCCCGGAGTAGGTAAGCCTCGCTTTTTTAATACACTTCTACTTCAAAGGAACTGATACTCAGGGAGGGTACTAAGCCACCACCACATCCGTCTCCAGGAACACCTTCCATGCAAACCGTCATCAATGCATATTCCTATGCATCGTCTCTCCTGCTTGACTCACGCCCCACTGACGACAGCTTTACGGAGTCGGACCTGAAAAATTCGTTTCCTGAAGGAATTTGATTGGCGATGGTCAGGTCGTCGGCCGCGTGACATACTCCGCACCCCACGCCAACGCCAATAGCAGGATGCAAAAACACCGCGGCTTCCTCAGGATCATCCGCAGGTTGTGGCCCGTGCCGCACATGACAGCATGGATCGCGTCGCCGAGCGCCCCCTTGAACCAGTTCCAATCTAGTTTGCCGTCGGACTTCATGTGGCCAATCGCCGCCTCGATCGCACTGCGTCTGTTGATCATCGCTCGTAGCCCTCGCGTAATGCCACGTCGCGGACCAGGGTAATAGATCTTCACTCCGCTTATCGCAACGCCCCTATAACCTCGTTCCACTGCCGCGATGTTTGCCGTAACGTCCCTCAGAATCGCTGCCTGTTCCAAGGCTTCGGCTAACATATGTCCATCGTAAGGGTTCCCCGGCATCGAGCGCGCACCGATCACCAAGCTCTCGCGATGTCTCGTGGTGATCCACACCTTCACGCCAAACTCATACGGGCGTCGTGCCTTGCCTTTTGAGACGCACTCCACCTCCGGCGCGTGCAACGCGTACAGTTTGGTTTTATCTTTGGGTTGTTGCACGAGAAACCGTTTTGCTTTGAGCCGCAGCGTGTCGAGTGCCGCGCGGCTTTGTTGCGCGACCCCGTCAATTTGACGTTCTACATCGCGCATGACGCGTCCAACGCGCGAACGCAGTGTTCGCAATGTTTTCTTCGTTCGCTTGAATTGCTTGGCGTATGCATATCGGCCAATCTGACTTGCTAAGCGAGGCGCTTCACGATTGTAGTTCTGGCGCAGTGCTAAACCATGTTGTGTCGCGGCCTTCACCAAGTGTTCTCGGCAGCGCTCCAGCAGGCGCGAATCAGTCGGGTGCGCGATGGCTTTTTCCATCACCGTCGTATCGACGATGACCCGCTTCAGGCTTGCGCTTTCAACAACCTGGGCACGTTTGGCCGCTTCGATCGTCTCGGCCAGCAACTCCTCCACGCGTGCCTCACCAAGGCCCTTGCGCCAGCGCGTGAGGCTCAACGGATCGATTGGCGGCGTCGTTTGGAAATACGTCTCGCCGGTAAAAACCTGCCCGTACGGATTCTCGATCCATTGCCATACTACGTCCTCATCGGACCAGTCGAAAGCATGCTGCAAATACAGTAGACCCGCGATCAAGCGCGGCGAACTAGCCGGCTGCCCACGCGACGATGCGAAGCTCGCACTCATCGCAACGCTCAGGCGCTCCCACTCGATCAAGTCGCTCAGCTTGACCAAGGAATGCTTCAGGTTGATCTGCTCGCGCAGCGGCTGTCGAAAGAAATCTTCCTCGGGCACTACCTTCTTCGGACCCATTCAAACCTCGTCAGAATTTGCAGGATTCAACACGTAATATGCCCGTTCCTTGCAAATCCCTCAATCCTCATACAGCGTCAAAGCCTTATGCCATGCGGCTCAACGAATTGTTCAAGGCAGACTACTTACACCGTACCTTGCGCTTAAGCTCATTGGCCCGCTGACCATCGGCCTTTGCTTGTGCGGACATAGCGCGCGCGTCTTCGGCCTCGACCAGCGATTGCGCCGCCGGCTACCGCCACTGCGCAGGCTCCTGCGGTATACGCCATTCTCGCGGCATCGGGTGCCTCTTGGCGTTCTCGTCCATCGCCGCGGTTGCCAGAAGTGCTTCAAGCCGCAGCAGTCCATACCCTGCCCCCGTAGGGTGTGCTCAATGCATCGGCACGCCAGTGCGTCAATATTGCCGCGGACACACTTAGCTCCTTGGTCAAGCGTTGCACAGACATACTCTCCGGCGGAAACAGCCCCAACACCGCTTTGTCTTTAAATGATAACCGTACCGCCTAACCTCTACCGATTACCTATATCGCTCTGTTATTCCGATTTCTATCGAGGCAACATCTATTCCGACTCCAGAGGGCCTAGAACCCAAATTTGGCTTTTCCTGCACGCAATCTCGCCAATTTTCCCAAATAGAGATGCAGTATGCTGCCTTGCCAGTAAGGCTACCGGATACGCCTTATTGCCTATAACTCGCCGTACACGTCAAATGAAATTGCTTCGTTTTACGAAACTTATATTCGTACATAATATGAACAATTTCTAATGAAACGTTACCGAACAAACCCGTGTCCCCATATTCCAAATCGTACCTCATGCAAATCATCCCAAATGCCCTTTCTTACGCATCATCCCTTCTACTTGATCAATGGTCATCTGTCGACGATGCCGCGAGGCGGGCACCGTGCAATGACGTCGATTACGGCGTTAACACGCGTCTCGAAATTATTCCGGGCGATATATTCAGGACCGGCACGCTTCAGCTTTCGACACGGAGCATTGTCACACTCGCATCAACGAGCAAGAGCCTTGCAACTTTTATGGAAGCATTGTTTCCGCAGATCTTCAACACGATCTCTGAGATAAGAGCCGTTCACACGGGCTGGACGCCGCTTCTTTCGTCCGACGTAATAACGAGTATTCAGGCACATCCTTGCAAAATGGATCAGACTGTTCTGCTCCGAAAATTAGTCATGGGAATACCAGCTTATAAAATATCTTTAGAACGTGCTTTGCCTTACGGTCTTTCTAACTTCAGTTCCGAATTGAACACCGTCATTGCCACAATTGAAAAGGAAATCAGTACGTCTACTCAATAAACTCAAGAAGCGTTGTCTCTGCTCGACATTTTGGTGATACGCTTTATGTCAGACAGCAGTTTTACACGAAACACGCTGGCAGATTCACTACTTATCGATAAGCAATTATTGCCAGCAATGATCGTATCTGTGAACGCAGAACCGTTGTTGCGGCGCTTATCTTACGAAATATGTATCTATCTCTGTACTTGCTATCAAGTGAATGCCTCGGATGAAATCGCGGGGATCGTTGCAAATAACTTATTCTTCGACCAAAATTGGACGCCTCCCGTATGGGATTCTGTATATTGGTATAAGCGAAGCAAAGGTAGATATGTGCGATTTGAAATGAGGCGCGGCTTAGGAGCATTTACCCAATCTCGGCGGTCTGCGATCGACAAATGTATCGCATCCGGCATCCATCTTGCACTCCCTTATCGACCCGGCGCGAAATTTGACGACCTATGCCAGTCGTGGCGAAAAGACGATGTCGCTTTCGTCATCCAGGCAGAGGAAGCGACGATCGCTGCGGAACCGCATTACGATTTCGGAGACCGGGTAATGCTAGCTACCCACCTTCGCTCCAAATGAGCCGTTTCTGCTACTGCACTTGATTTATGAGGCGGTTGCGGACCCTACAAGCGACAAGATGATGCTGTTGGCGAGACTGCCTCACTTTCCCGTACTGTCCGTTGTTAAAGTGTTTTGCATATAGCGGGCGTTCATAATGAGCGTTCGGCAAATCGGTTTAATGCATGTAAGCACGCAATATTATGATGCTTACGACGCAAATCGCGTCGCATGGTAGTCCCTCCATTTTTAATGGTCGTCGAGGGTAGAGGCTAGGCTGCGATTGTCAACTTCTGTTTCGGCGGAAGGCCATCAATGGCTGTATTGGGCCGCTCGTGATTGTATGACCATAGCCACTTCGTCGCATAGTCTTGCAATTGCGCAACGGTGTCGAAATGGTAATGGGCAGGCCAATCGTATCTCATGGTCTTGTTATATCGCTCGATGTAGGCATTCTTTTGTGGTTATCCGGGCTGGATAAATTACAGCACGATGCCGCGCTTTTCTGCCCAGTCTTTCAGTGCTTCGCTGACATATTCTGGCCCGTTTTCACACCTAATTTTCAGGGGTGTTTCACGCCATTCGCTGACTTGATTCAACGACCGAATAACACCTAGTGCTGGCAACGAGAAGTCTACGTCGATGCACAATCCTTCACGATTGAACTCATCAATCACATTGAACAACCGGATGCTACGGCCATCTGAAAGCAGGTCGTGCATGAAGTCCATCGACCAACACTCGTTCAATGCCGTCGGTACCGCAAAGGGCTCAGGCTGTTCGCGAACAAGGCGTTTGCGCGGTTTAATACGTAAGTTCAGTTCCAACTGCCGGTATATCCGATAAACCCTCTTGTTATTCCAGGCAAACCCTTTGACGTTTCGCAGGTACAAAAAACATAATCCGAAGCCCCAATTGCGTCGATTGTGCGTGAGTTTCACAAGCCAATCCGCGATGAGCTCATTTTCGGCACAACGCTTCGATTCGTACCGGTAGCAGGTCTCGCTGATGCCGAATGCCATTCCGGCTTGGCGCACGGTCATCCCGCGCTCTCGTACCGCTCGTTGGGTCATCTCGCGTCGGCGAGACGGCTTCACCACTTTTTTCAAGCGCCTCGCGCACGACCTCCGCCTTCAGACGTCTCGGCATACATCTTCTTTAGCCGCGCGTTCTCGACCTCTAGCTCTTTCATTCGGGTCATCAACGCGGCGTCCATGCCACGGTATTTCGAGCGCCATTTGTAGAAGCTTGCGCTGCTCATTCCGTGCTCGCGGCATAGCTGCGGCACGGGCGCTCCGGCCTGCGCCTGCTTTAATATCGCGATAATTTGGCTTTCTGTGACTCGGGACGTCTTTATGCAGAATTTCCTGTCAGTGCTACTGCGAGAAAATTCTACCCTGAACGACCGCTATTCTGTGGGGGACGACCGCCAAGTGGATGCTGGAAATCAAGGTAACGTGTAAGACGTTACGGAAAAGATGTGCGATGAGTCGCACGTGGCGGGCTTCATTATCCGCGTCGTCACGCCTGCCGACGGGCGATGACGATATCCAATGTTGGCGCGCCTGCGATGATCGCAAGAAAGCGATCGATATTTCGATGCGCGCCCGGATGGGCGCGCGCATCAGCGACATAGGCTTCACCAAAAAAATGGACGCCATGCGCGGCGGCGTCACGATCGAGCCTGCCAAACAAGGGCAGCAGATACTGACATATTGCCATTGCGCCGCGCTGACCTTCCTTATTGAGGATACGCGTCTCTAGACGACCGGTCGGATCAATCAGGTCGATATGATCGATATCCGTGATCGGCGGCAGAAGGGCGATATTCTCCAGAAAATGGGGTCCTGCGTTAAGTCGCCTCGATTGTTTATCGCTTGTCATCGTATCCATGCCCTTTATTCGGCTTCCATTCCTGCCAATTTCTGGCTTCGCGTATTCGATATACCGTAGTTGCTGGCATGCGCCAGATCAAGCGGATACGTGTATAAGATGATCGGGCCGTAGTTCCGATAGCGTCGCAACCCCCATCCATGCAGACAAGGCCGTTACTTCGCCCATGCGCCGCGTGAGCAACGTTTCCACGGCTTGCTCGCCGTCGGTGGCAAGGGCGTACACAACCGGCCGCACGAGTATCGACATATTGGCCCCGAGTGCGCTCGCAACAAGCACATCGGCCGCATGCCGTACGCCGCCGTCGAACAGCACGGCCGTTGGTGGCGTACGCTTCAGTGCCGCGGCTACGCTCGAAAGGCAGGAAATCGACGGCGCCCACCGATACGATTGACGTGCGCCGATATTCGATACCATGACGCCATCGGCACCAGCCGCCACCACGCTCGCGGCATCGTCGGCATGTAATACGCCTTTCACGATAAGCGCCCCCCCATCGGCATGAATCGCAGCCGCGAGTGTCTCCAATGCGTCGATGTTCCATCCGGGAAACGCCGGCAGATGCGCGACGCCGTTTTCCGCGCCGATCGTCGACCACCCACGCGCAGCGACTTCCGCCCCGACGTCAACGCCACCGGGATACAGCCCGGGTACCGGATGCGCGGCGGCCAGCACGGTCAGCACGACGCCTCGCGCGCCTGCCGCCAAGGCGCGTTGCGAAAGCGTGATCGCGCGGTCAAGCGGTCCCGCCGCACGAATCTGCAGCCAGTAATCCACGCCGGTCGCCTTGACAGTAGGTAATGGTGTAACCGCCTCTTCGGAGACAATAAGCGGTAAGTGAAGACGGGCGCATACGCGTGCGATGGCCGCCACGCCATCGGATCCGAACAAGCGGTCCGCGGCAAACGCGCCGACGCCAAAGGGCGCGGCGTAGGCACGGCCGAACAAGGTACAGCGGATATCGACAGTCGAATGCCCAGTCAGAATGCGCGGCACCAGACGATAGTGCGCCAATGCCGATTCATTCGGATCTGTCGCTTCCGACGGCATATCCGTAGCTCGCCCGCACAAGTAACCGAACAGATGTTCACCCAATGCCTGTCGCGCGCTGTCTGACAAGTCACTCATCTGGTCCCTCCAGATAAGGCAGTGAGTGTTTGCGAAGATATCGGCGATGTTACGGCGCGGCGCGGCGCTGTATCCGAATCCTCAGGGTATACAGCGCTCGACTGTCCATCCGACTGCCCCGGATGCCGGAGGAAGGCAGCGAACTCATTGCTACGAGGAGACCGTAGGATATGCGGGTCACCCTGCTCCATGATGCGACCATCATGCAGGAACACAATCCGGTCGGCAACAGTGGCCGCAAAGCCCACATCATGCGTGCTAAGCAGCATCGTAATCCCGGTCTTCGCAAGCGAACGTATCGTTTCATTGACTTCACCGACGAGTTCAGGGTCCAACGCGGATGTCGGCTCATCGAGCAATATGATGCGCGGATCACTCGCCAGTGCCCGGGCGATGCCGACACGTTGCTGTTGCCCGCCAGATAGTTCGAATGGCATGCGATCCGCCAAATGTCCCAGGCCCACCTTGAGCAACGCGATGCGTCCTCGCCGGGCGGCATCGATGCGCGGCACCCGATGAACGCGAAGTGGTATCACTGCTGCATTTTCCAGCGCGCTCAAATGTTGGAACAACGCGAAGTTCTGGAACACAAGCCCGATACGCGCGGCGGCGCGCCGCGCTGGCACATGTCGTGCCGGAACCGGGCGGCCGCTGTCGTCTTCCGTCAGTGATTGACCGTCAACCCGGATTGATCCTGCCGCCAAGGGATTAAGTGCAAGAATGGTCTTCAACAACGTGCTCTTGCCCGATCCCGACTTGCCTAGCAGCGCGACCACTTCGCCGGCACGCACCGAAAGATCAATGCCCTTCAATACCTCGTTGCCTTCATAGCGCACCTTCACCCCTTTCAGGACCAGTTGCGGGGACATGGATGTCGTGCTTGCCGCGTCCGTCGGCAATGCGTCCAATATGTGCGGATCATCGGAAGGCGTTTCATATTTCACCGGAGCCATGCGGGGCAATGGCCCCTTGTCACTAGCAAGCGGCGGACCATTCGATAAGCCGCACCGGTCATCGATGACCTGCGTGCCTGCCCCATCCGGCGGCTGCATCGATCGCGCCCGGATGGATTGTCCATGCTGCGCGGGATCAACCCTTTTTTCACACCATCTTTGCACTGCGGAAATCGCGGCCGAGAGCGCGATATACATCACCCCCGAAGCGAGCAACACCGGCAGGAACGCAAAATTCTGAGACACGATGGTCTGACTGCGCAGCGTCAGTTCGTTGACACCGACCACCGACGCGAGCGATGTCGATTTCAACAGCCCAACTGCCTCGTTGCCAAGCGTCGGTACGATGGCGCGCAATCCCTGTGGAATGACCACATACACCAACTCGCTCACCGTCGAGAATCCGAACGCTTTAGCGGCGAGACGTTGATCCCTGTCAACTGACTTGATACCACCTCGAACGATTTCTGCGCAAAACGCGGTCTCATTTATCGTCAAGGCAAGTAAGGCGCTCATGAATGGCGACAACGTGAGGCCCGCCTGCGGCAAGACGTTGAACAGTAGAATCAACTGCAGCAGTTGGGGCGTGCCACGAATAACGTAGATATAGGCCCGTACCGGATAACGCAGCCACGCCCAACGGGCATCAGAAGCGAGCGCCAGCATAAAACCAATGACGAGACCGCCGATCATCGCGCCCACAAGCAGTTCGATGGCAACGATGCAACCCTGAAGGAGAAACGGAAACGTCAAATAATGAAGGAAGTTTTGCATAAGACCTTAAGTCGCATCGGCGGCCGGGCGTTCGGATTTTCCGTCCTGGCCCCACTTATCCAATAAGGCACGCTCGATACCTTTCTGTTGAATGAGCTTCATTGCAGCCAATACGCCACTGCGCAATGCCGTGTTTTCCTTGGCAATGGGAAAGCCGTTCAGAATTGGCAGATCCACCGTGAAGGCCGTGGTCAGTCCGGGTGCGGAAGCTGCCAACGCTTTTGCATCCGATTCAGCCGTCAAATAAATATCCGCGCGGCCGCTTTCGACGGCTTGCACGCTGGCATCTGTCGTCTGCAGCAGTAACAGATTGACCGCTGGCTTCTTTTCCGCCACGCATTTTTCGCTCAATGGCGGAACCAGACTTACAGCCTCGTAAGTGCCTGCCGCAGCCGCCACCGTACTGCCGCAGAGGTCGTTTATCGAATGCAATTTCTTTGGATTGCCCTGCTTCACGACTGACCCGTCGATCACCGCGAAAGACGAGATGAACGCTACCTGCTTGCGGCGCACATCGGTGACGTAGAGATTCGGCCCCATGTCGAAACGCCCTCCGGCGATGCCGGTCACGAGTACATTAAATGCCACATTCTGGAAGGTGTGCTCGAAGCCGAGGCACGCACCCATATAGGCAATCAGGTCGGGATCGAGACCAACGATCTTAGACGGATCATCTTTGTCGGGTGCTTCGAATCCCGCGGTATAACCGCCCAGCCCGACAGTCAGATGCTTGCCATTCAGCGTCGGATACGTTTTGCGTAGCGCCACGCATTCGCTGCTTGCGGCGAAGGTCTTGAGGGACGGCATATTGTCCGCACCCGCAGCGGTGACGTTACCCGAAAAAAAAGTCGACGCCAATATGGCTGCGCCCAATGCCCCTCCTGCCGTCAACTTAAAGACGGCAGGCGTTCCGCGGGATAGAAATTGGATCATCAGAAGACCTCTGACAATGAGTGGATTGAAAAGTGAGGTACGAAGAAAAGCATGTTTTTTCGGTTGCCAATTTTTGGTCAGATGGCAGGTAGAAGATGACGTGTCGGCCATAACGTCAGGCCGCGGACCATGGCGACGACCCGATCCTCGAAGGCGATATCGACATAGGGATCGTGGCGTGGGTTGATGCCTGGGAAAGCGTTACCTTCGGCCATTGATGGCTGCACCGGAACGCGAGCCACCAGGGCAACGGCCCAGTCGTTCACATCGGGCCCGAACAACGCCGCAGGTCGGCGCGACGCTTTGCGCAAGACACGTTCCGTGGGCACGTTCATCCGTTTCGCCAGACTCAGAAGGGCGGGCAAGAAGCGATGCTGGGACTGAAGACCGGGGCCGCGCGTTGCGCCTTCCGCCACATGATCGGTGGCGATCAAGTCGATGTCGTCAAAACAGCCTTGCAGCGCAATACATCGTGCGTCATCGAGCAGTGGCGGACGCACATTGAACGTGCCGCGTAGCGATGCCGTCATGGGTAGCAGATAATGCGGCGCACAGGCGAGCACGATCAATGCGTCATCGGTCGCCGCCGTGCCGGCGATAGCGCGCAGGCGGGAAATCGCATCTGGATGGGTAGCGTGCCGGATAACCACTGGCTTCCCCATCGCTACCGCACGTTCCACGACCCGTTCCGGGTCATCGGTGTACACCATCGGTAGCCAGTTCGCTCGCCATACCGCTTCCAGATTGCTATTGAATGTCGCGTCACGTCCGTAGAGCTTGCAGGCCGCTAAAACCGACGGGGGCGGTACGCGAGCGAATGCCGCAAACCAATCGACGAATCCGGTGTTGTCACAATCCGGCATGGCCGACAACAACAGGCGGATGCGTGGCATGTCGGCATCTTGCGCGGACCGCAGCAATGCTGCGGCATCCGCCGGATCGGCCATACGCTGCCAGGCGATGCTGGCGTTCAGGTTGGCAACGCCGCCCGCCAGGGCGATTTCGCGATCGGCTTCACTAAGATGTCCGCCGCGCAATGTCAGAAGCGTGTCCGCATCGTAGAGGGCAGGGTACGCGCGCCATTCGCGCGCATCGACGATGCGCGTATCAGCATCGCGCCATTTCGGGACGTTGAAAACCCGACGCTCGCCCAGCAGGCCCGCGTCGTCTCTCAGGTTTTCGAGCACCATTTGCATAGGGGTATACCGCTTCTTTTGCGGATTAGAATTTGTGTCGGATACCGACGACCGCTAGAACCTGCTTGCTGTTCGAGGAGGCGTCGTTGTAGTCGCCGACATTCGCCGTGGCGGCGACTACGGCGGTACCTGCCGAATTCAACGTTTGGCCACTTGCCTTCGTATAGCCCACGATGCCGTATACGTCGGTTCGCTTCGACAGGAAATAGTCGATGCCGGCAGCAATCTGGTGGTAATTCGCGGACGCGGCACCTGTTGCTTTGGTGAAGCCGTAATTGATGGCAGCGTTCAGGTCGGGACGGATTTGATAGGCCAGGTAGCCGCTCGCCACATTGAATTTCTCTGTATCGTGGAACACAGCGTTCGGCACATACGTTTTGTATTCGGAGTTGGAATAGCGGGCGCCCACGGTGAACTTGTCGAACGCATAAGACACCGCCGCATGCACGGTCTGGAAGGATCCGGCACGGGCCCCGTAACCGGCCGTCACCAGACTGCCGTCGTTGATGAAACCGCCTGATGTCGCGCTGCTGCCATTATCGTTCTTCGTGAACAAATACCCGCCCGCAAGGTGCAACCCGCCTGTCGCATACGAAAGCGCAGCACCGAATGTTTGCCCGCTGCTCATGCTGCCAGCAACACCACCAAAGCCATACAACGCCTCTGCCTGCATGCCACCAACCGTAGGCGAGACGTATTTCACCGTGTTGTTCACACGAATGCTGTTGTCGTTGTTGTCGGCATCCCCTGGTGTGGTGAAGAATGCACCAAACACGCCGTCGCCCGTGATGCCTTGGACTTGGTCCGTCACCGGGTCATACTGCCTTCCCATCGTTACCGTACCGTACTGCGTGCTGCCGAGGCCGACCCACGCTTGACGTCCGAACTCACGGCCGCCATTGCCCAAAGCGCCATTACTGAGATTGAAGCCATTCTCCAATTGGAACCGCGCGCTAATGCCGCCGCCGAGATCTTCGACACCCTTCAAGCCCCAACGGCTGCCTGACATGGTGCCACTTGCGGCCGCCCATTGGGTGCCACCGCCCACGTTATTGCCATATGCGATGCCTTCGTCCGTCACGCCATACAGCGTAACGCTGCTCTGCGCGAGTGCCGGTACTGCGATGAGCGCGCCCAAAAGCGCGAACGACGGGGCGACCAATGGTGTCAGTTTCATGCTTATTTTTCCGTATGCGTGGTTGGCTTATGTGAATGCGAGACCATCATAGGAATGACAAAATCCGGCAACAAACGAGATTTCCGCCGCCGAGTGATGAGAAGAAGTCATGCACCATCTTATGTAACGCGATCGAGCCAGGCCTTTACGGCGTGATTGAACACATCCGGTTGTTCAAAATAGGCTGAGTGACCGGCATCCTGTATTTCAAGGAATTCGGCGCCCGTCGTCGCGGCGGCAAGCGCGGCGATCTCCTGGGGCGGGAATAGCACGTCTTCGTTGCCTGCGACGAACAATATAGGTAGCCCGAGTGCCCCGAGCTCGGCCGGTGTCGCTTGCGCCTGCTCGCCCGTCAAGGACCGTACATTTGTCTCGTTAAAGCTTGCTAAAGCAGTGTAAAGGTAAGACTGTGCCGGCGCGCGTGCTTGAAACGTTGGCCCAAGCACACGCTCCAACTGCGTGAGTGCATTGGCGCGGGCGACAACAGGTGCCATCCTTGCCGCCATGTCTGGCGGCAATTGGAGGCCGACCATCGTATCGGCTAGAACCAATGCGCTGACTCGGGCTGGATGCCGTATCGCAAAGTGGATGGCTGTCCCGCCACCCATGGACTGAGCGATCAATACCACTCGGTCAAGCTGCAGCGCGTTGAGCAAGGCGTGCAAATCGTCGACGAATGCACCGCGACCCGCGGCTTCTGCATCGGTCGAGTTGCCAAAGCCACGGGCGTCCACGACCAGCAGACCGACCTGTGTACGCCAGGCGGCAATTTGATGGAACCAACTCGCGTGATTACCGCCTACGCCGTGAAGTAGTACCCACACCGGCTTGGCCGGCTTGACGGCCTGAGTTGCCACGACGGGAGCCTCTACGCCATGCAGTTCGTAATACAGGCGGCTTGCACCGCGATTCAGGTAAGGCATGCCACTTCCTCAGTTGGGGTGATGCGGAGGGCGTCTGCGCGCCACGACGGCAAACAAGGCCTCTATCGCCGCCGGTCGTGGAGCTAGTCATTATGCGTAGCGCTATGCATGCCGGACAAACGCCTTTTTCTCAGGTCACCATGACGTCAGATCATCCGTTTCATTGGGGTCGGCCAGCGTTTGCCTATTGGTTCGGCAAGGCATTGACGCGATATGCGATCCGAACCGCCGGGGATTCATGCCGGCATGTCGATGCCGCCGAGTCTGGCATGAGTTCACCTCATCGCGCTGCGCGAAAAACTCCGTTGTTCTTTGCATTTGCTCTGCCTAGAATGCATCGCCTAACCGGGAGACGTTTGATGATGGGCATGCAGGTTCGCCACGCGCTACGCGTTGGCATTGCCGGGCTCGGCACAGTAGGCAAGACATTGGTCGAGATGATCGAAGCGGGCGATCCCGCAATCCAGGTGACAGCGGTTGCCGCCCGGTCGCCCGAGCGGGCCCAGGCGTGGCTCGGCGAACGCCGCTGGCGCGTTGATGCCCCCGCGGTGGTTGGCTTCGACGCGATGCCAGCGCTGTGCGACGTCGTGGTCGAATGCGCCCCATCCCATCTGTTGGCCGCAATTGCCACTCCGATGCTTACCGCGGGTAAGATCGTCATCCCGCTGAGTGTGGGTGCATTGCTCGACCGCATGGACCTAGTCGACATTGCCCGGGGGACAGGGGGCCAGATTTGCGTACCAACCGGTGCGCTACTTGGTCTCGATGCCGTGACGGCGGCGGCGCAAGGTACCATACGGTCGGTTCGGATGGTGACGCGTAAGCCTGTAATCGGCTTGCTAGGTGCGCCGTTTCTCGAACAGAACGACATTGATATCGCCGATATCAAAGCACCGATGCGAATTTTCGAGGGCACACCACGTGAAGCGGCTGTTGGGTTTCCCGCCAATCTGAACGTGGCGGTGGCACTCGCACTCGCGGGGATCGGTCCGGACGCGACATCGCTTGAGATATGGGCGGATCCAGGATTGCAGCGCAATACACATACCATTACTGTCGATGCCGACTCGGCCAGTTTCACGATGACCATCGAGAATATCCCGAGCGAAAACCCGAAGACGGGCCGAATTACAGCGTTGAGCGTTCTGGCACTTCTACGCAAACTGCACGCGCCGTTGCGAGTGGGTACGTGATCAATCGCCCGGAAGAGCATGGACTGCCGCAGCGACCCCGGGTGGTCGATTGTGGCCATGCTCATGGCGAGCGCCCTCTTCTTTTTCAGGATCGGAAAATGATGAACAGCGACATCGGTAAAGATTGCGCAGTTGAACACGGGTTTTTTGCGCCGCGACGTCTGGCACACGCCAACGTCTTCGTCTCGGACTACCAACGGGCTAGCCGGTTTTACCGGGACGTATTCGGTTTTGAAGAGGTGTATAGTCAGCCCGACAACAAGGCATCCTTCATTAGCAACGGCAATACCTATCATGACTTCGCGCTGGTGGACATCAATAGCCGCTACGCCAAGCCTGGTCAGAAACCGGATTTGAATCACTTTGCGTTCGAGGTCGAGAGCGAAGCTGCCCTGGTCGCCGGCTATAAGGCTGCCATCGCCTCTGGGGTGTCGTACAAATCGACCGAAGATCATGACGTTGCCCACTCTTTGTATCAAAAAGATCCCGATGGCAACGAAGTGGAAATCTATGCGGACATGGTCGCGGACTGGCGCTCCGAACGAAAAGGGGTGTTCAGCAAGAAAAAACCGATCTGGATTCCAGGAGAGACGAATATTCCATTGGACAAACACTATTATCCAGTCGATCCCGAAATTCGTTCTATCCCTGACTCCCTGGTGCATGGTCGACGCGTCACGCACATTGCACTGGTGACGCGCGATTACGCAGCCATGCTCGCCTTCTACACAGGTATTGTTGGCTTGCGCGTGATTGCAGGCGGCGGTGCCGACGAGTATGCGCTGCTCGCAGGTACGCACAGCATGGGTGATATCGTTTTGTATCGCCCCGGCCTGGCTTCGAATTTGCCCACCCATCATATCGGGGTGGAAGTCACGAGCCTGGCTGATCTGGACGCGGCAGCCACGCGTATTGCCGACTTTGGTGCGCAGGTGATCGGCCGCTTTTCACATCCGGCGCGCGACGTGGTTTTCGTTACTGATCCGGACGGTTTGCCGATCCAGCTGTATGTCAACAAAGCGTGGCGACCGGAAGTAATCGCAACGATTTCGCCGTCGGAACGGCCATATTTGGTGTGAATGCGCGTGGCATGCCGTTCCGTATTAGAGCGTGGCATAGATTCGGGGCGCATCGCCCTCCCCCGTCGTCGCTTCTGCCGGGGGCACGTCCGTCGCATCACGTTGGCTGAAAATCCAGTCGCGGAACGCCTGCACCGCGTCGGTATCGGCCTGGTGCTCGCGGCAGAGAAAGCAGTACGAACCCGCGCTTTCTTGCGCCAGATCCAGTGGCACGGCAAGCCGGCCGGCGTCGATGTCGGCGGCAGCCAATGCCTTCGGGACCAATGCGATACCGGCGCCGGCCAGTGCGGCCTCTAGTACCATGAAAAAATGCCCATGCGCGGGCGTTTGCTCCGGGATTGCGTACTCGATGCCGCTTGCACGAAACCAATCGGGCCATGCGTGAATCCGGGTGGCCATATGCAGCAGCGGTAATTGCGGAATCTCCAGCAACTGTTCGGCACGCTGGAGTGGGGGCAGACGTTCCAACAGGCTCTTGCTACATACGGGAATAAGAACGTCGGGCATCAAGGGATAGCAGCGGACATTGCTCCAATCCTCCGTCATCTGGATATCGATACGCGGCCGCGGGCCATTCGACGTCTGAGGAGAGTCCGGAATCTGCCCGACGCGGATGGCAACATCAATATCCTCGCGCCAGAAGTTGATCGGGCGAATAGAGGTGATCATCCGAATCTCGATATCGGGATGAGCAAGAGCAAAAGATGGGAGGCGCGGTATCAACCAACGCATCGCAAAAGTAGGGAGCACGTTTACATTCAAGATACGGTGACGCTCTCGATTCACCAGGCGCAGCGTCGCCTGCTCGACCCGGTCGAACGCCTCGCGTACAACCGGGAGGTACTCGCGACCGTGCTCGGTGAGATCGACGGTACGGGTAAGCCGTCGAAACAAGGATACCCCCAGCGCGTCCTCCAGGGACTTAATTTGACGGCTGATCGCACCTTGGGTGACGAACAATTCGTCCGCGGCGCGACTGAAGCTCAGGTGCCGTGCGGCCGCCTCGAATGCACGTAGCGAGTTCAGATTGGGAAGTCGTCGAGCCATTTTGTCGCGTTCTGGATGGTGCTGAGATAAGCAAACCGTGAATATTGTCGCACGCAAAAAAAAACGAGAGGTCAATAAGATATTAAAGATACATCAGATGACCTGTGACATTTTTCGAATATGAATTTCACGCGCAGCCCTTGTTGTCGAAACGAAATAATTTCATGCACGTTGTTGTTTTTTATTACTTATTTATTTCCAGGCACATCGCCGTGACGCCTTGCCTGACCGCTTCCCTGATTGGATTACTCCCGGTTTATCGCCCATGACGACTCCACACCCTGTTTCTTCTCTGCCGCTGCCTTTTCTGTGCAACCCAGATTACCCATTTGCAGACGTTTGGCGTATGTCGCTGCAAGCCGCCATGCCGCATGAGCGAATCGTGCCGTTCTTCGCGCTGACTGACGCTGAAAGAGCCAAGTGCACAGTGGCCATCGCTGCCAATCCGCCGTCTGATCATGTACGCGCGTTACCGGCCTTACGATGGGTCCATAGCGTATGGGCGGGGGTGGAAGGTCTTGTTGCCGATCTATCGATTGACGCGGACACTCGTGTTGGCGGGCCGTTGCGGATCGTGCGGCTCGTCGATCCCGCCTTGGCAGAAACAATGTCGGAAGCGGTGCTGGCATGGACGCTCTATCTTCATCGCGATATGCCGTACTACGCGGCGCAACAGCGGACGCCCCAATGGTTGCAACGGGATTATGTTCGTGCGGCGGATAGATCGGTCGGGCTGCTCGGTGTCGGCGCATTGGGCGAGGCGGCTGCCAAGCGTCTGGTGGCTGCGGGTTTCAAGGTCAGTGGGTGGAGCCGCGGACGCAAGGCGATCGAGGGGGTGCAATGCTTGTGCGGTCCCGATGAAATGCATGCGATGCTGCAGACAAGCGACATTGTGATTTGCCTCCTACCGCTGACCGCGGAAACGCGCGGCGTGTTAGGTTCGGAGGCACTCAGCGCGTTGAAACCCGGAGCCGCTTTGATCAATTTCGCCCGAGGCGCCATCGTCGATGACGATGCGCTTCGGGCAGCGCTTGATTCCGGTAGCATCTCTCATGCGGTACTGGATGTATTTGCGCAGGAGCCGCTTCCCACGGCCAGTTGGCATTGGTCACACGCACGGGTGACAGTGCTGCCGCATATCGCCGCCCCTACGGATCGACTCAGCGCGTCAGCCATCGTCGCCGCGAATATCGCGCGCTTTCGTAACAACGGCAGCATTCCTGAGGTCGTCGACTTTCAACGGGGTTATTGATCGCACTGCTCACGCAGGATACTGGGTTGCAAAGCCCACGTGCACTTTGTCGGCATCCTGCTCTAGCGTTTTGATCGAGTCGCTGAATACATCACTTTCGCGAGAAACACGGTCTGCCGAACACCGTATGTATGCCCGATTGTTACTTCGCAACCATGCCATAGCGCGCGAGGATCTTGTTCAAAGTGCCGTCGGCGCGCATTGCATCCAGTGCGGAATTGATCTTGTTAAGCAGATCCGTGTTACCTTTTTTCACACCAAATGCGACACCGAATGATTTCATTGGCTTGTAACTTTCCACGACATGCATGCCTTTAAGCGCCCCTGCCGCTTGCTGCGCCTTCACAATAGGGTAATCAGTCATGCCCAACGCGATACGCCCTAGCGAGACGTCACGCGCCATATCGGCGGGGTTGTCGTAGATCTTCACCTCTTTTGCAACGTTCATTTTGATAATCGAGTCAGCGTAGTCAGTGCCCGCCATGACGCCAACTATGTCGCCAGAAAAATCCTCGGCCGATTTATAGTCTTTTTTGTTTGTATCGCGTACGAAAATGCCTTCTCCAAAAGCCGTGACGACTTGCGAGAAGTCAATAACTTCCGCGCGTTTGGGCGTGGGCGTCATGCCCGCGACTATCATGTCGATTTTTCCAGCAATGACCGACTGGATCAATGCCGGGAAAGGCACAGATTGAAAATCGAGAGTCAACCCTTCTCGCTTTGCTATCTCCGCGGCAATCTCTGGCATATAGCCGGAAATCTTGCCAGTCTTGGTATCCAAATACGTGGTGGGGGCACTCGACGGAGGCGATCCGGCGATGAGTTGCGCGGAAAAAGCCGGTCCAACGGCGCCAATGGTAAGCGCCACGGCAACCAGCGTGCGTCGCATGCCGCTAGAAAGGCAAAAAATGCATTTTTTAAAAACCACCACCGTATTAGGAATCATGATGATATGTGTACCTGCGGGAGCAACGCGTTGAGAATACCGGCCAACCGCGGGAGCAGGCCGAATCACCTGACATCAATGTGCCCGTTCAGTATAGTGAAACTTTGCAGCGACGCAAGGAGATAAAAATAATCTAAAGAATAATGCCTATGCATGATGGAAACTACCAATCATATTCTTTTTGACCAATATTTTCGTTCACTATACTGCACCCTTCGACTTAATGATGAGCCGATACTTTCGACAGGAATCAATATTGTGCGGTGGTCCAACGTCGTCGAATTTTTTCCGTATCTGTTGCAGGGCGCATTGGTCACCATCCAGATTGGGATCCTTTCGTTGCTCTTAAGCATGCCATTAGGGTTGCTTTTAGCCGGCGGAAAATTGTCAAAGCACAAAGCCGTGTCTCTGCCAATGTCATGCGTCATCAATGTCGTTCGCGGCGTTCCGATGATCGTGCTGCTCTTCTACATATACTTCGTTTGCCCCGATATCGGAATCAGCCTTAGCTCGTTCTCTGCGGCTGTGGTCGGACTTGGATTTGCATATTCCACATATGTTGCGGAGATCTTCCGTTCCGGCATCTTGTCCGTCGATACGGGTCAGATTGAGGCGGCGCGTTCCATCGGCATGGGACGTTTTCACGCGTTCCGGCGGGTGGTATTGCCGCAAGCGTTCAAGGTCGCATTGCCGCCGTTTTCGAGCACTATCGTGATGCTCATCAAGGACTCAGCCATCGCGTCGACAATCGCGGTGACCGAAATGACAAGACAGGGCCAATTGCTGGCGGCCTCAACTTTCGACAACAGCACGGTCTATACGATGGTGGCCTGCTTCTACCTGGTAATGACGCTCCCGTTGATGCAGTTGACGAAGTACATGGAAGCCAGGTATGGCAAACATCGCGGGAATTGACATGATTGAAATCACCAACGTCCATAAAAAGTTTGGCGCGGAGGAAGTGCTCAAGGGGATTTCAATGCACGTCGCCGAGGGCGAGGTTGTGTGCTTGATCGGTCCGTCCGGTTCGGGAAAATCAACGATCCTGCGATGCATTAATGGCCTTGAGACTTACGATAGCGGTCAGATCGCGGTATTTGACGAAATAGTCGATACGAGAAAGCGTTCGATTAACAAGCTGCGGCAAAAAATTGGGATGGTCTTTCAGCGTTTCAACCTATTCCCACATCGGACCGTGCTCGAAAACGTGATGGAGGGGCCGGTACAGGTGAACAAAGTACCAAAATCCGAAGCCCGTGCACGGGCTGCCGCATTGTTGGAGCAGGTTGGCCTTAAAGAGAAACTGCACCACTTCCCCGCCCAACTGTCTGGAGGGCAGCAGCAGCGTGTTGCCATTGCCCGTTCGCTGGCAATGGACCCCCGAGCCATTCTTTTCGATGAACCGACGTCTGCCCTAGATCCGGAGCGCGTGGGAGAAGTACTACAAGTCATGCGGAATCTTGCCGCCAACGGCATGACCATGGTTGTCGTAACCCACGAAATGCAATTTGCAAAAGAAGTGGCCGATCGCGTGTGCTTTCTGTCTGATGGAAAGATTCTCGAAGAGGGTCCGCCGGCCCAAGTGCTGGGCGATCCTCGCGAAGACCGCACCCGGGAGTTCCTGAAACGTATTCTCCGAACCGGAGAATAATGAATGAGATTCAGCAAAAATGCGTGTTCGGCAAAGTTAAGAATCGTGGCAGATGCACGGGCATGTCATCACTTGGCACAACGACGCTTGTAGGCGCATCACCATGAGAACCGGCGCGACTGCGAATTCTCGGATAGCTTCTATCGCGCGGTCAAGGAAATCACCCGGCGGTTCAGCGCCATTCTCGGCGGCTTTCGTATAATGGAAATCTGCAATGCTTAGACTTGAAGAAGTTTACGACACTCAGGAATTCTCGAGC
Source organism: Robbsia andropogonis (assembly GCF_034047095.1). Classification (NCBI taxonomy): domain Bacteria; kingdom Pseudomonadati; phylum Pseudomonadota; class Betaproteobacteria; order Burkholderiales; family Burkholderiaceae; genus Robbsia; species Robbsia andropogonis. The sequence goes on from NZ_CP139166.1 coordinate 1,203,572, forward strand.
ACTGCCGATGTGGTCGTGCTTGGCGGCGGAATTATTGGAACATCAACGGCGTATGCATTGGCCCGGCGCGGCATTTCCGTCGTACTGGTCGACAAAGGCATCGTCGGCGGTGAGCAATCGGGGCGAAATTGGGGCTGGGTACGCCAGCAAAACCGGCACATATTCGAGTTACCACTTGCAATGCGTAGCCTCCGTCGCTGGGGCGAGTTGCGAGACGAAATCCAGATCGACCTAGGATTCCGCCGCGAAGGCATCCTGTACGCTAGTAACGATGAAAAAAGCATCGCCAAGTGGGAAGCGTGGGGTAACCGTGCGCGCGAATTGGGTTTCGTAAGCCATATGCTGAGCGCGTCTGAGATTGCAAATAAAGCGCCGCTAGGCAGCCCGCGCTACGGGGGCGGCGTCTGGTCCCCGGATGACGGACGCGCTGAACCGTCGCGAGCGGCACCGGCACTCGCTGAAGGGGCCAAGCGCCTGGGCGCGAAGATCTACCAAAACTGCGCGGCGCGCGGCCTTGATCTCACAGACGGACGAGTCACCGGTGTGTGGACCGAGCGTGGTCTGATCAAGGCCAACAGCGTAGTGTGTGCCGGGGGGGCATGGAGCAGCCGCTTCTGTAAGCGACACGGAGTGGCATTGCCCGCAGTAAACGTTATTGGCACGGCGATGCGTACGTCGGTTGCACCGAACGTCATCAACGGATGTTTCAATGGCCCGGATTTCGCACTCCGCCGACGGCTAGACGGTTCGTACACGCTGGCTATTCCTGGGTATGGCCGGATTGATCTCGCACCGCTCGGCATCAAGCATGCTTTGAAGTACTATCGCAACTATCGCAACGACCTCGGCAAGAAACTTAAATACCGTTTCTCGAAGCCTTGGTTCGAAGGCCCTGAAGCGTCGCACTCATGGGACTTCGATAGCGTTTCGCCGTTCGAACGCTGCCGCGTGCTGGACCCGAAACCCGATCTCGAATTTATCGACGCTGCGCTCAATAACGTTAAGCGTGCTATTCCAGCGTTCAAGGATATGAGGATTGTGCATGCATGGGCTGGTGCGATCGATACGACACCTGATCTGATCCCGGTCATCTCTGATGTACCGAAACTGCCCCGATTTTACGTCGCGAGCGGCTTCAGCGGTCATGGCTTTGCGTTGGGCCCGGCAGCGGGTGAACTGATCGCTGATATGGTCACGGGCGCCAAGCCTATAATGGATATTTCGCCGTACCGCTTGAGCCGTTTCATGGACGGTACACCCGTAAAGGTACCGGAAATGATGTAACGGGCGCGCCGACAAGGGTTGTGAGGTGTTCGGCGCTACGCACCTGCACCATGCCTGTATCGTTGCGAACGACGGCGGCCATCAAACCTAGGTCCTAATTCTCGATGGATTAGGGGGCGGGTTGGCAGCGCGACGGCTGAAAACGGGACGCCTTGCCGCAGCGCGACCTTTTCGCATAAATGGCGCTGTCGTCCGAGCGATTATCGAACGAGAGATAGACGCCTGCCCCGGCTATGTCTGGACGAGGATAGTGTCATTCGTGTGACTCGAGCGCCAGTAGTCGGCACACTACCGATGGCACGCCCCCTCGTCGTGCCTGACAGAATTTGCCAGTCTTGCCGCTTCCCCTCGAAACTCCTCCGTGTAGCGACGATTCGGCACGTTCTTTTCGCCCGTCCCGGCATTCGTTCAACAAATTATCTGACCTCTCTGCTGTACGTCGTTTCCGGGCATGGTCACTCCTTTTTCGTTACGTTGGACATCTGATTGCCGGGTGCACCATTGGTCAATCGAATGTGACCACATCCTTGAAAATCAGTTGACCCCAGCGATTTCCGCGTGCCTGCACAAGCAACCCACCTTCGGAAAGACCGCCAAGTTTGATGGGCGAAAAACCTAACTCATCCGCTAATGCGGCAACCCGCGCTGCCGCGGTGTCGTCGTCGCTTGCCAGGAACACGACACGACGCCCCCCCTTTACGGAAGGATCTTGACCGAGGACAGCAGAGCCCAAATGATTGAAGCCCTTAACCAGTTTTGCACCATTGAAGGCCTGCTCAACGGCCTTGGAGGATGGACGTCCTCCCAATTCCTCAGGAGACACGCCGTAAGCATTCGTCACGTCGATAATGGTCTTTCCATTCCAAGACGGAAGCACTTTTGCGACCTCCTGATGCGAATCGAAACGCACTGCCAGAAAGAGAATGTCGGCTTTAATGGCCTCCGACAGCTTTGTAGGAATGATCTTGGGTCCGATCGCGGCCGCGACGGATGCAAAATTTTCCGGGTCACGGGTGGCAGCAACGGACACTTCGATGCCTTTGCGGGCAAAGGCCTTGGCCAAAGCCTGGCCGATATTGCCAAATCCAATGATTGCGTACCGCATATATTTCCCCCTTTATTAGTGTTGTAACCACGCACGCCCTGCAGTGCTATGCGCCGTTGACCAAGTGCCGTAGAGCATCATGCGTTACAGTTGCGCTAGGCCACCGTCAACCGCGAGCTCACTGGCGGTCATGAAACTGCTATCAGTCGATGCGAGAAACGCTGCCGCAGCCCCAATCTCCGACGGATCAGCCATGCGCTGAAGCGGCGTCATCGACGCGTAGATTTTCTGGCCCTCTTCTCCAAGCGCTGCCTTCGCGAGGTCGGTCGCCGTTGCACCGGGCGACAAAACATTTACTCGGATGCCAGTGCCCTTCAGGTCTTCCGCCCAGGTCCGCGCCAAGTTACGTACTGCCGCTTTGCTCGCGCTATAGGCGGTCATTCCCGGTGCGCCAGTAGTACCCGCACTCGAGCCGGTCAGGATGATCGAGGCACCCGAACGCATCAACGGGAGCGCCTTCTGGATCGTGAAAATCGTTCCCTTCACATTGGTATCGAAAGTCGCATCGATGTGCTCGACAGTGATCTGACCGAGTACAGCCTGACTTCCTGCGCCTGCATTGGCAAAGACAATATCGAGTGTTCCGCGCTCTGCCTTCACTGCCGCATAGAGGCGGTCAAGGTCGTCCAGATCAGAAACCGAGCCTTTCACCGCGCGCGCATTCGGGCCGAGCTCGGCAACCGCGGCATCAAGCACTTCTTGCCGGCGGCCGAAGATGAAGACGAAAGCACCCTCTTCGATGAAACGCTTTGCTGCGGCAAAACCAATGCCTGTAGCGCCACCAGTGATAACTGCGACTTTACCTTGAAGCTTTTCCATGATTTCTCCTGTAGTGCTATCGAATAGCGTATGTATTCCAATTTTCACAATTTCGAGGTATCTTATGGATCACTGATCCACATTTATCATGGAATATATGGATCACTGATCCATTTGTCAAGAATTTATATGCGTGCCGATGCCAGAAAGAATTACAACCATGTCCTCGCCGTCGCCCGAAACGTCGTTGCTGAACATGGCGCAGATGCCTCTATGCGCGATATTGCCCGTCAGGCGGAGGTCGGCTTGGCGACGCTGCTGCGTCATTTCCCAACGCGGGAAGCCTTATTCGATGCGTTGCTACGTGAGAATTTGGACGCGCTGACACAGAAGGCGCTTGCACTTGAAACGTCAAAACCACCAGGCGACGCACTGATCTCGTGGTTTCGTGAAGGGGTAGCATTCGTTCACAGTTACAGCGGTGTCACGGCCTTGATGGCCAGCGCCCACGAGGACCCAGACTCCGCGCTCTACGCATCATGCAAAGCAGTACACGAATCGGGCGCACGACTATTGCTACGAGCCCAGAAACAGGGAGAGGCGCGAAGCGATATGGATGGCGTTGACTTGTTCGCTTTAATGTCGTCACTCGGCTGGCTCGCCGACCAACCCGCGTTCGAGCAACGAGGTGATCACCTCTTGGACCTCATTTCGAGCGCCATCCTGACAGATCGGCCTCGCAAAGTTATCAAGAAGGCAAGTGATCGCTAGAGAGATATCTGGGCACGGACGCTATAGCACGCCAGCATTAAGGCTCTGTCGCAAATAGGCCCAACGGATCGGTCAACGTATTCAGCTCAACAATCTGATGACCGGTGATTAGCAAGCGGAAAGGTCTGGAGGCGCTGTTCGATGGGCGACAGTTTGATCAAGAAATCATCATTCTCTGCGTGCGCCGGACTACCTTTAGTCATCAGCGTGCGCGGCGAAACATCGAGGAGCAGCGCACGCTTCTGCCACTTTCCGGAAGCTGGTTTATGGGATTTTGCCAGAAGCCTACCCGACGCGAACCAGCAGCTTTCCAAAATTACCACCCTCTAGCATCGCCGCGAATGCATTCGGCGCACGCTCCAGGCCGTCAACGATATCTTCGCGATACTTAATTCTACCTGCGGCCACTAGCGGCCCAATCTCGCGCTCGAAGTTGGCGTAGTGCTCAGCGATGAATTCCGTCTGAATAAACCCGCGGACCAACAGGCTTTGCTTCAATATCGTCAGCATGGCACTCGGCAGTTGGTCGACGGCCTGACCACGCTCGTCGTTGTAGTACGCAACAAGGCCGCACACAGGTACACGCGCAAACTTGTTGAGCAAGGGCAGCGTTGCATTCCACACTTTTCCGCCCACCAGTTCGAAGTAGACGTCGATACCGTCAGGGCAGGCCTTGGCCAACTCGCTAGCGAAGTTTTCCGAACGGTGGTCGATAACACTATCGAAACCTATTTCCGAGCGCGCAAAATCGCACTTATCCTTGCCACCGGCAATACCCACCGCACGGGCGCCCCAGAGCTTCGCGAGCTGACCGACCATAGACCCGACTGGACCGGATGCAGCCGCAACCACAACGGTTTCACCCGGCTTCACTTGGCCAATTACCTTCAGTGCGCTGTATGCAGTAAAGCCAGGCATACCAACTGCCCCGACTGCAGTCGATGTCGGCGCACCGTGCGTATCAAAATGGTTGATAGCGGCGGCATTCACGACGGCGTGTGTGCACCAGCCAGTAAACGCACGTACAACGTCGCCAACCTGGAAGTTCTGATGCTTTGACTCGGTAACCTCACAAATTGCCTCACCATCCATTACGCCGTTGATCGGCACCGGTGGCGCATAAGATTTTGCATCGTCCATGCGCCCACGCATGTAAGGGTCGAGTGAGAGAAACTGCACGCGAAGCGCGACCTCTCCATCTGCCAGTGGTGGAAGCTCATACTGTTCCAGACGAAAGTTTTCTGGAATTGGACGCCCCTTCGGTCGGCTTGCTAGCACAATACGTTGGGCGAGAGACATAAAAACTCCTAACGAGGTAAGGGGAGGGTCCGGCCTGTACGACCTACCCCTTCGTCAATGAATGTTGGCTGTCAGTGGGTGGCGCGACGCCTTCGATGACAAAGACACGATAATCAGCCCCGAGATGCCGGTGCGTCGCCGCATCCTGATACGCTGCACTTTCATACCAGCCCCGAGCCTCGTCGACGGATGCGAACTGCAGAATCACCACGCCATCCGGACGCGGTCCCTCTAACGCCATCAGGTCGCCGTAAAACGCGATTGGGGTGATGTGATGACCTGCACGCGCGCTTGGTGCCAGTTGCGCATACCTCGCCATTTCCTCTGGGTTGTTCACTCGCTCTCGAATCATTACGACATAGGCGCTCATCGTGACCTCACTTGCGAATCAGTACCGTCTTCGAATTCGTGAAAAGCAGGCGCTTTCCACTAGCCAGATTACACACACCGAAATGCGATACGGCGCTGACCTGCTTACCCGCGATGCCAGGGTATAAGGGCCATTGAATACGTTGTTGGCGACGACGCCTTCAAATACTGCAGGAATTAATCGTGCCGGGTTTTGATTTGGAGACTGGGTTCAATGCGAGAGCTGCTGGATGAGTAGCGCTGCGGCCGCTTCAGACGACGCCGGGTTCTGCCCCGTAATCAACAGTCCATCCTCAACCACATAGACGCCCCAATCAGGTCCTTTCGAATAGACACCACCGTTTGTCTTGAGCATATCCTCGACCAGGAACGGGACGACGTTGGTCAATCCAACCGCGTCTTCCTCGGTGTTCGAAAAGCCCGTAACGCTTTTCCCTGCTACAACCGGCTGACCATCTGCTGATTTGACGTGACGCAATACCCCAGGAGCATGGCAAACCAGGGCGACCGGCTTATTTACGGCGAAGAATGCTTCGATCAGGCCAATAGAGGCGCGGTCTTCGGCCAGGTCCCACAGCGGGCCGTGGCCGCCCGGATAGAACAAGGCATCGAAGTCGGCTTGCGAAACGCTATCCAAACGCACCGTTGTGGCCAATTGCGCTTTGGCGGCAGCGTCTGCCTCGAATCGATGCGTCAACGCCGTTTGGAACATTCGCTCATTGCTCTTCGGGTCCAACGGCGGCTGACCGCCCTTAGGCGAAGCCAATACAATTTCGGCGCCCGCATCCTTGAACGCGTAGTACGGTGCAGCCAACTCTTCCAGCCAGAAGCCAGTCTTCTTGCCCGTATTTCCCAGCGCTTCGTGAGAGGTCAGAACCATCAAAATCTTCATTTCGCAACTCCGGATCAACGTAAAAAAAACAAATTTAGTAGACCAGTCGTCTAGCAATAAGACACATCAAATTAGACTGGTCGTCTAGATTAATGTACAGCACATTCTGAATCTTTGCCTGAACCTTATTTTCCTGCTAACCCAAGAAGTAACTGGGTGGCTATCATTGCATTACGGAATGGCTTGTTGTTCCGAACAATTTTCGCCATGACACTCGCCCCAAGCCACATTTCGTAAAGGCTTTCGGCAATAACTCGCGCATCCGCCTGGACACTCAGCGAACCCTCGGCCACACCTGCCTCAATCGTGTCAGCAATGCGCCGTACAATGCGCGACGTCCCGCGGTCTAGTGCCGCGCGCATTGCGTCAGAGAAATCCGCCACCTCCGCGCCGAGTTTGACCGCCAAGCACTTTCCCTGACACTCAAGGACGGATTGGTTCTCCTCCCACTGCGTCCAGTAGCGGATCAACCGCTGCGCCATCGTCTGGTCCGCCGCACTCAAAAGCTCATCAACTTCTGCCAAATAGTCAGTGAAATAATGGTCGAGCAGCGCTTCACCGAATGCATCCTTGGATGCAAACCAATGGTAAAACGAGCCCTTCGGCACCCCACTCGCCGTTAAAATCTCATTCAAACCCACGCCGGAATACCCTTTGCCGGCCATAATGCGCCGGCCGGTTTCCAGGATTTTCCGACGGACATCCGACGTTTCGTGAGTAGCTGACGTGTTCATAGATCCACTATAGATCAGATTAGACCAGTCGTCTAGTTCCTCTACTAAGCGCCGCGAACAACAGTCATCAACGAATCTGGAACAGATAACCGCGGCGGCGATTGAGCATCGCCAGGTGAAGCTGCTCCCATATGTCTGAGTGTTGCCATTCGCGTAATCGGCGCCAGCACGTCATACCCGAGCCGAAACCCCGTTCTCGGGGGCGATTTTCCCGTCAATTGAAAGAGCGACTGATATCGCCCAAAGATTTTTCGTAGCATCAGTCAAGACCATTCGTCAGAATCATCGTCGGCTTAGCAGACGCCGTATTCTCGATCGAGATCTCATAATAGGTAAGTGGGCCGCAGACGTATGTTGATCCCCGCCCCACCGCGCGGAACCAGCACGGCTTATTATGCCAAGCTCGCAGGCGAATTAATGCTGCCGGTACCGATATGCCAAGGGACGGCGTAAGACACATCTTTAAATGATTAAGGGGCGGGTTGCCATTAGCCACTCATTGCGGTCACCCCGATGCTTTGTAAGTTGCTGCAGGGCTTCAGCGCTGAGCCCGTTTTCTGCCACGCTTATCCGCAGCAGGCGGTGATTCTTCGCTAAATCGCGGGCCTCCGACTCAGGCAGCCCCACATCATCGAGCGCAAGGTATTGCATTGTCGGGTGCGTGCCGAAAGCCGCCGCAAGTCCCCGGTCAATCGTGTTCCTGCTCAAGTCCAGACGCTTCAACGCTCGATTCTTAGCAAAATATACCAAGGTTGATGCATCGATTCGGGTGCGTTCGAGTCGGAGATTTTCCATCGACGGATGCGCCGCCAATGCACGTGCACCCTGGTTTCCAAGACGGTTGAAGCTGAGGTCGAGACTTTTTAGTCGAGGGTTTTGCGCAATGAGCGCTGCGCCGGGAGCATCCACATTGCAACAGATGGCTTCCAGATGACGCACAGAGGGATGACGCGCGAATGCCGCGATGCCTTCGCTATCGACCTCATTGAAGCTCAAGCTCAACGTTTGCACGGTGCGATTCCGCATGGCGAACGCGATTGCCCCATCCCTGAGAATGCCGCATGAACGCGCATGCAACGTGTTGAGTTGCGCGCCGCTGAGTGCTTCAAGCCCTAGATTGCCAATAGGATTTTCATCGATATCCAGTGCACGCAGTGTAGGTTGACGGGCAAGTGCTCTCGCGCCGTCGAAGCAAATGTTATTTCCCGAAACATCGAGCGATTGCAGGTGGGTGTTTGTAGCGATGACTCGCGCTTCCGGATCGTCGAGCCCCACTGAACGAAGTCCGACATGCTCCAGCGTCGTGTTGCCTGCCACATCACGCAAAACCGCCATGCCGAAGGCGTTCGCACTGACATCCAGGGCGCGGAGGCGTGGATTGGCGAGCAGCGCACGTACCCCCGCGTCGTTGGCATGATTCGCCGCAATATTGATGCGCGTTAGCGTGGGATGCTCGGCGAGCGCGAGTGCGCCAACGTCGTGAACATCGCACTCCATGGCATCTAGCGATGTGAGCTTACTGCTTCCGTGCGCAACGGCCGTATCGGTCAATATACGCGTGCCAGTATCCCCGAAGGGATTGTCGTTCAAGTTAAGCGATCTGAGTGCCGGATGCTGTGCGAACATGCGGGCGGAAGTGTGCGTCGCGCGATTGCCCTCCAGGTCGATATGCTGCAAACGAGGTAATGCACCGAGGAACGATAGTGCATCGTCGTCGTGACGGCCGTTCAGTAGCGATATTGTCTCGAGTTGTTTCATTTCCCCTAGGTGTGATCGCAGCCCCGCTGCCGTGACGTTAGTGCAGCCTTCCAGGCGCAAGGATTTGAGGTTGCGCGGCAGTTTGCCCAGGTGCGCGTCGGTAACGGTCTCCCCTGATAAGGTAATGTCGTCGATCCCACCCGCGCCGTGGATCCGCAACGCTGTTTCGATATCGGCCGCCTCCGTGATATGAAGTGACCGTGTGCCATACGCTGCTACGCGGTGAAGCACTGGCACGAGTCCTCTTGGATCGTGCTGCTTGCCTGCCGCAAGCCGAAGTGCCCGTCGACTCTCCCATCCCATCTGTTCACCGAAGCCGCGCAGCAGCGTCTCGGGAGTGCCCGGCAAACGGCGTCCCAGACCCTGTAGCGGACCTTCGGCCGAAGACATCCTGCTCGTCAAGACGGGGCGTTGCCGGCCCGTCGCAGATGACGGGGCATTGTCCGGAGCGCTGGTCGCACCGCTTCCGCCTGCTTCACCCATGCCAATACGTGTGTCCATGATTACCCTCTATTGAAAAAGGGCATTTCATCGAAAGCGGCGCTGCGACGCGGTAGCAAAGCGAAGCGACGCGCGTCCAGCCGTAGGCGTCGCATGGGCCCTTGAGCAAAACTTGCTTGGACATTGTCACGTGACGGTACTCACGCCGCGGATTGGTCCTTCAGTTCCAAGGCGCGCGGTGTCGCAACTTTTCGCCAAGAAAGACCAGATTCTCGATCAGAATCTGGTCGAGAATTTTTGGTCGTTCTATAAACGCAAGGCCGATCATCTAAGCCGGTGCTAGGTAAGGCTGGCAGGCCAAACTGTCACCAATAAGTGGCACTCCCTTATCTTCATTGTTTCCTGGCAGTCATCGACGAACCGCACGTTGCCCGCACTGTGCAGAAGGGGCGGACGTCGCGCTTACGACGAAGTGATTGACACTCCAGTGCAAAATGCAGGGTAGTTGCAGGTAGCGCACTTCATTCAGTTCGAGTGATCTCGAGGAGATTCATGGGTGCCCACAGTAGAACGACTAGCCGATTAATGCTTTGACGCCGAGCACGGCGATGAATATGGGGACCAAGGTCAGCGTGTACCTTATCTACTTTGATCGTCCGATTCGGCCACTCTCGGATAGATGCCGTACGCCCGACGTGATGAGATACGCTAGCACGCCGATGACAAGCGCGGAAAAAATTGCGTGTTTGTTCATGTTCAAGATTTTATGTAGGCTGATCTGGTCTTAGGCTGCATCGATAAGTTGCCCAACGACAGACCGATGCCAGTCCATGGTCGCAAATAATAGACTCTCTTATTTCTTAAGGACGCTATGTTAATGACGTCAGAATGAGCGTACCTTTGCTTGCCCATCCGCTATAAAGCGAATCAACATCGTCAACCTCGATGCAGTCGAAATCATTGCGATCGCCTGTCGTCGATGCTGGCAAAGCGCTGGGACAATTGTGCACTTCTTCCGACATTATCTGAGCTGTATCATCCGCGTTGATTGTCGAACTTCGACCATACCAGGGACGCAAGCCTGGACACACAGACTTTGACCGGAGTATGCGCGGTATCGAGCACAATGTCAGCCGCGAGAGGTGCCTCATAGGGTGCGGAAACACCGGTGAAGGCCGGAATTTGTCCACTGCGCGCTTTTGCATAAAGGCCCTTCGGGTCCCGGCTTTCGCACACGTCCAGTGATGTCGACACATATACCTCCACAAAGCGATCTTCCCCAATGATCGCGCGCGCCATTTCGCGATCGGCGAGCCTGGGCGAAATTAGTGAGGTGATAACAATCAGGCCAGCATCATTCATGAGTGCCGCAACCTCCGACACCCGGCGAATGTTTTCGTTGCGGTCATCATCGGAGAACCCTAGGTCGCGGTTTAAGCGGTGACGCACATTGTCACCATCCAGTACATAGCACGCGTGACCCAACATGACCAATTCGCGCTCCAGCGCATAAGCGATAGTCGACTTGCCAGATGCAGGCAACCCTGTGAGCCAGACGGTCAACGGTTCCTGGCTCAATAGCGCTGCCCTGTCACGCAAGCTGACATAGCCTGACGCGAGTTTGATATGGCGGATCGCTGCTAGATGATGTTCCATGGAGTAATCCTGCCTCCGTAAGAAGTCCGTAGCCAACTGTTCAGTAGCATGCTAAAGCAAGGCAGTCTGCGTATGAGTGCACGTGCGCCAGGCTAATCAGCCCGTATGCTGTGGGTACCGGTGCGGTTCGTGAGATTGTCCAAATAATTGCGCAGCCGGGCTTCCCGCTCAGCGGGATCCGAAGGAAGCGCCCGCTTCTGCGTACCCGTTGCTCTCCCATGCAAACGAGGATAGGGTTGCTCCGGAATAGCCACGCCCAGGAACGCACACAACGGCGCCCAACCTGCTTCCGATGAAACCACGAGCAGTCGCTCTGCTGGGACGGCATCAATGACGGCCTGATTCCAGCGCCGAAAGTAGTCGGTCATGAACGCACGATCGCCGATCTTGTCACCAAAATCCCGCCTCAGAAACCGACTCAACGCTTGTCCCGATTCCCCGAAAAGAGACGCTCCGCTCGCCTGGGAAAAAATGGTCTGGTGGACAGATTCGAACCAATCATCGGCGTCGCGGACCGAAAGGATGACCTTTGCATCCGGTGCAGTTGTCAGCAACTCTTGCCAAAAACAACAGCCGGGGTAATCCACCGTGGCCACGTAGCCATCGAAAATCGCATCCCAATCCGGCTTTCCCTGTATCGCGTCGATCCACAACGGCACCGATTTTCGTGCTGTAGCGCCAACTTCCATAGCGTGATAGCAGGGACCAAAGCCGAGGTATTCCAACGCAATCTTTAATGACAGCGTCCCTGTGCGCCCCAGCCCTGCCCCGATTAGTTTCAATGCCAATTCGACGCTCCCCATCCCGGCCATGCCACCTTGAAATCCTCCGCCGGCTCTGCCCTCGCTAACCGGCGACCGCATCAACTGACGCGCTTATAGACGGAGATTTGCGTTCGACTTTTCGCGTTGAACGGTTCCTGATTCCAGCCGCCCCATCTCGTGTGAAGCCTCATTCCTGCAACACGCGCCATCAGATCCAATTCGGAAGGCCAGACATACCGTCGCCGATGCGTATAGATTCGCGGAACCGCTTCGCCGAGCACGATCACGCGTTGGTCGATCACTTGGCGCACCAAGTCCGTCTTGGAGCACATAAGCATAACTGAATCGTTCTCTGAATCATCCGCCGAGGGCACGTCGAATACGTCGTCAAGGCTACCCGCGCCGTTGAATATGCTGGGGCCTGGGACAGCTGTCTGAACGACAAACGCACCGTCGCCGGTCAGCTTCTTGCTGACGTTCTCGAAGCAACGCAATTGCTCCTCCGCGCTCAGCAAGTAGCCGAAAGACATCACCACGTAGATCAGAGCGAATGGCCCATCGAGCGGAACATCCGCAAAATCCCCGCATACCACCGATAACCGCTCGGCTCCCGGCTTCTCCCTGAGTTTATCGAGCATTCCGGTCGAATTGTCCACGCCATATACATTCAGGCCTTTTGCTGACAACGGTAACGCGATCCGGCCGGTGCCGATTGCCAGCTCGAGCACGTCTGCGCCGCCAGCGATCCGCGAAAGTGTCTCGACACAATCGGCCTTCGAGTTCTCCGGCCAGCGATCATGCCAACTGTCATAAAACGCGGCGTAGGAATCGTAGCTAGTCGGCGCGGCATTCAGCATGTCCGGCAGCCCCCATCGCTTTGTTGCAAAATCGCCCGCTCCGCTGTCGCTAACCACCGGGCGCAATCCTTGCCCAACTCAGCCGTGGCGTGACGATCGTATTCGTCGCTCGACTCGGGCGGTAATACGCCTTGCCACCGTCCGCTCTGTCCTTTGCTGAAGAATGCACGGCCGCCATCCTTCCAGAGACCCGAACCCTGCGGCACGTATCGCGCCGCGTGATGCTTCATGTAGTCGAAGCTGCAGTGCTTCAATAGCTCAGGCCACCGCGACGGGTCGACCGGAGTTGCGATGAATTCCGCGATTCGCCGGAACTCTCCCGGCATGTCGTTCACGAGATTCGCAAAATGCACGAAGAGCACATTGGGAAGGTGCCGGACAGCCCACCATGAGCGCACGTTTTCCCAAAATGGCCAGAACGGTTGCCCATTCATGTTCAGCCAGCCGTTGAAATAAGCAACGACCGAGGAGGGAGGCGCGGAAACAACTCGCAAACGGCCCGTCTGTCCCGTCGATGCGTCCAGGCTCGCCTGAGCATTCTGAGAAATTGCCAACTGATGATCGTAAAGACTCAACGCAATGTCGCGGCCATCGCGGGCGATATAGAGATACTTAGCGCTTTTCGAGAAGACAAGCGCATCGACCGGCAGATGCGTTTTTAAAAAACGACGGTGAGTTTGCGACTCCACGCGGTCCAGCTTGATCTGCTTTTCCGGAAAAACGGAGTCTAGCCACGGCGATATCACGGAAACATCCGTCTCCTCCGCGCCGTCAAATATCAGTTGCGCCACCATCTGCTGCAGCAGTGTCGTACCAGCTTTAGCATAGCTGGCAATGACGATATCGTCGTCCCGGAACCGGAAATCGTTCCAGACCGTCGAATCGAAAAACTTGTTTTCGTACTCCCGCTGCTTTTCCGGGTAGCGTATATCGTTCATCCTGGCCTCGGTCTCGATCTCGTTCAGTGCTCGTTTCGGGGGCAACGCCCAGGGCTAGTCGAATTGGCATTCGCGCGCGCGGCATGGGGCCAACGTCTCAGCGTCGCACGTAAGCGAACGCCTATGGGACGAAGCACCAACGCAGGATAAGGTCGAACGTTGGTGTCCGGTACCGGCTCGATATCGAAGCCGTGCATGAGCGACGCAATAACGACGATCATCTGCGTCATTGACAGATGGCTGCCGATGCACTTGCGCGGGCCGGTGCCAAAAGGGAAGTAGGCATAGCTTGGCAAACCGGCCATATCTGTCTGATCGAGCCAACGATGCGGCCGGTATTCGTCCGGGCTCTCGAAATAGCGCGGATCGCGATGGCTGACCCACTGACTGACCGTGAGCAACGTTCCAGCGGGAACCTCGAAGCCGGCGAGCGAACAATCACGTGTGGCGACGCGCCCGGTCATCCATGCCGGCGGATACAGCCGAAGCGATTCTTTGACGACTGCCTCGGTGAACGGGAGCCTAGAGATGTCGGAAGCGGCGAGCAAATGACCCTGCAGCACCGCGTCGATTTCATACTGAAGTTCGCGTCTGATCTCGGCGTGCGATGCCAGCAAGTAGAGCGTCCAGGTCAAACCAGCGGCCAGGGGTTCGAGGCCGGACATGATCATCGTCGCCATCTCGTCGCGCACCCATGCTGAATCCCCGTGCTCTCCTTCAGAAAGCATCGTGCCGAGCAGGCAAACGCGGTTTGACGGCGACCGGCGGTAGCGTTCGACGATCTCCCCTATCGTCTCGCCCAACTCGGCCCGCGACCTGCGCAGGCGCAGGTTGTTCGGCGTGGGGATGCAAAGCGGAAGCCGGAATGGACTGCGCATCAGTTTCATGATCGCATCGACCGTATCCAAGACTCGCTTGGTTTCGCGCGGATCAGCGGAACCGTCGAATAAAAAGCGGCTTCCAATCTCCATGCAGAGTTGCACCATGTCTTCACGCACATCAAACCTTAGCGGTTCCTGGCGCCATGAAGCAAGAAGCAAATGGCTGGCGGAGCTGGCTTGCTCCACACTCTGAAGAATCGGATCGCTTTGAAATGCCGGTCGAAGCTTGCGTCGCTTATCGGCCCACTCCGATCCGGAACTGTTCATCACCGAAGCCGGAAAAGCGGAATGATTCTGAGTCGTATCGTATGGATCGGTTTTGGAAAAGGTACCGTCTTTATTGTGGAAGATCGTGTGAATCAGATCGGGACGGTTGACAAAGTAGGTCTGCTTGGCGACGCGAACCACGTCCCCATATTCTCTCGAACAATTAAGCAAGAAACTCAACGGGTCTTGCGAAAACGCAATACGGTTACCCAAGACCGGCCCGCCTTTAGGGCCAGGAGGAATACGCTGATAGCTGATCACGGATTCGCTTTGAGCGGCACGGCAAAGGTTAGACAAGGACCCCATCCTTTGCCGCGCGGGACTTAGTAGGTGTAGATATAACCCAGCTTTTGCCAACCGAACATGCGAACCAATTTCGTAATCCCGCCAATCATGCTTTTCATGGGGAACCTCATGGTATGAATTGAGAGTGTGATTGCAACACAAACACTATGCGCAGCAATCGAGGTTAGTCTAGCATACGAATTATGGATTGAGCGCGATACTGCCTCGTCTTGCCATGAACAAAAATTAATCGTGGATTTTCTCAATATCCACGCCTGGTAGTAAATCTAGGACAAAGACAGGAGCGTCGCCACCATGCGAGCTAGGATTCTTGACGTTAGTGAGGGCGAGGTGCAAATGTAGCGTTTTGCCGCGCTAAGACCCAGCACCGGCGCCCTTGGCCGAAGAGGACTTGGGGACTTCGATCATCACGCGCTCGTGGAAAGAATGGATTTGCATAAGGTACCTCGTTGCTCGCTGATTTGACAATAAGAGGTGTCGCAGCGCATATTGGCACGTAAGATCGAAGTGCCGCCTTGACCCATTCCAGCTTCGATTCTTCGTCGTAGCGCCCGCGTCCATCACTGCGGCGTAGTAAAACACGTAACCCCGAATCTTAATCGGTCATGAAAGGTTTCCTTCTAATTGATGGAAACCTTTTTCTTACACGCCATGATGCTTCGGTACGGCGTCGGTCATTTATCACTTACTGTTAAGAAAGAAGCCTTTCAATGAGCGAGCCGAGTTCGCGCAGATGGACGGGCTTCGGCAGGAATTCGTCAAACAAGTGCTTACTTGCACGCAGCGCGGTTGATTCGTAAGCGCTAACGCCGAGAATAGCCGGCCGGAAGTCGGCCTCGGCGGTCGGTGCGATCGTACGGATGAGCCGCGCTACCTCGACGCCGCTTAGATCGGGCAATTCCAGATCGAGTACGACAATATCGTAGCGACCCGTGCCGAAGCGCGCCACGCCGTCTTGCCCGGTGCCACACAGATCAGCATCGATGCCGAGGGTTAATAGCATGGCACCGAGCGTTTCGCGTGCGTTGTCGTTGTCGTCTATTACCAGTGCTCTACAGTGCCGATGCAAAGCCGCTTGCGGCAACGCGGGCGCTTCGTGGCTTGGCCGACCGGCCGTCTCCAAACTAGACAGCTCCGTCGGCAGCGTTACCACGAACTCGCTCCCTTCTCCTAGTGCGCTGCGCACATCTACACGCCCGCGCAGCGTCGTGACGATTTCTCGAACGACGGCGAGCCCTATGCCGATGCCGTCCACGTGCAGTCCAACCACGTTGTTCGCGCGATAGAACGGCTCAAAGATCTTTGACATATGCTGCTGTGCGATGCCGCTACCAGTGTCACGTACAGCGATCTTCAGTTGCTGATTAGGCGCGGCGTTGGTGAGTGTGATCGACACGTGGACCGATCCCGAGAGTGTGTATTTGAGCGCGTTCTCGACCAGGTTTGACAGCACCTGTCGCAGCAGCTTGCGGTCGGAGCGAATCGTGAGTCCACACGGTTCTATTCTTTGGGTGAACGTTATCTGCCGCGTCGCGATTTTCTCGCGAAACGGATCGAGTGTCTCGGCGAGCAGTGACGCCATGCCGACAGTTTCCAGTTCAGCGCGCCGCTTCGTTGAGCGTAGCTTAATGTAGTCCGTCAAGTCCTTGACAAGCGCTTCGAGTGATAGCGCGGCATTATGCAGTCGCCGGATTGTTTTCAGATTTGCGTCTGACTGCGAGCGCGCCAGCAAGATTTCGATCGACCCAGAAAGCGCCTGCAGTGGCGTGCGCAGTTCATGACTGACCATACCAAGGAAAGCATTCTTCGCATCTATCATCTCAAGCGCACGATCGGACGCTTTGCGCTCCGCGTCGAGTGCTGCCTCCTGCCGGTCGAACAGATCGTCATGCGTACGCATCGTGTAGAAAAGCAGCAGTAACAGCGCGCACAGTAGTACGCCAAGCACAATGCCAAGAATGAGTATAGCGTGCTGTTTTTCCTTCAATTGATGGAACGTGAAGTCGCGCTGCTCAATCTCGATTGCGCGGAAGTAGTTGGCGAGCTCGTTAACCTTGGGCCAGGATGCATTGACTTCGTTAAGCACGTGATGCGTGTTCTCAGGCGAAGCGGACAGCAGCGGCACTTGGTGCTTCAGTTGCATCATGAACTCGCCTAGCGTGTTTATCTCGTCGCGCGCGCGCGGTATGCGCAACCAGTACTCGGACAACTCGGATGGACGCTGTAAGAATCCGAACGATGCCAATAGACTATCGAGTTGTATCTGCAAATGGTCGAAATTGTCGTCCTCGTGCGTTGCGTAAAGGATCATTTGGCGCTCGAACCGCGCATAGACGTTCCGGTATTGCGCAGCGGTCCAAAACACTCCCTCGAGTGGCCCTTCGCGTACGCCCTCGCTAACCGAGGTGGCGAGCAGATCCCCGACTAAAAACGCCCACACCATGCATCCTACAAGCCACAATGAACTGAGGGCCAAGATAATTTTTCTGTTTCTCCACCGCCAACGTTTCATGTCACTTCACGATCAGACCGATAATTTGCCACGCGAACTTGGCCTCGCCAAGTGGTGTCTTCAGTTCGTCAGGATACTGGTCACGCGGGTACATAAGCCAAAGCGGTCCGTAGCTGTCGTTGCTGAGCAACTTGCCATTCATCGTCCGGGCAAGGATTACGCCGTACTTGTCCGCGTCCGACAAAGGAATCGTGTACGTGTATTCGTCAACACAGATGAGTTCAATCTGAGAGCCGCGGGCGACAACCGTATTCAGAATGTCTGACAGGCGTGGGCCGGTGAAGGTCGCCTTCGGCGTCCAGCTTGTTGACGTGACGATTGTATGCTGCGGAAGCGCCATGAGCGCCTTCTCAGAAAATACGTATGCAGTTTTGCCCGGCTGGTTGGTCCGGCCGATTTTGCCGCTGACATTGAGCGTGAAAGACGACGTCGCCCAAGATGCGGCCGCCATGCCAAGAAGGCAGGCCATAAGCATACTCCTGGCCCAGATAATAGAAATTCGCATGTTTTCTCTTCGGTGTTGTTGTGGATAATGGCCAACCGGTTCTTGCTTTGGACTCAGTTGGCGGCAGCCGGCAGCGCGATTTTCAATTCACGTGCCACCTCGGCGAATAGGATGGGCAGGCGCACCGGCTTTTCTTCACAACGGACGTTGTAATTCGACACGATGTATGCAATATCGTCCTCGCTTACTTCCCCAGTTGCCATCTTGCCAGTCAGAAGAAAGATCGGGGCGTCGCCATTCTCACTCGAGCGGATATCACGTACAAGTTCGGCAGCAGTCTGGTCACCGAGCATCCAATCGAGGATGTAGCCGTCGAAATCCTCGACTCCCATTGCACTGCGAAACGTATCACCATCGTAGTATGGAATCGCATTCACGCCTTTCTCGGCAAAATACTCGCATACCGTTTCAGCGACATCCCGGGAGTCGTCCACTACGGCGATGCGCACCGCATACACGCTCTGCTCGGCCGACCGCAGTTCAATAAGGTCGACTGGATACGTGTGGCCCTCGCCCACAACATTTTGCTGCTCCGTTACGATCCATTCTCCTAACGACTGCTGTGCAACGAAATTTGTTTCGCTCTGGCTGCTGCTTTTCGAGATGGCGGCGCGGCAGCGAAAACGCCGCGACTCGATCACGAGCGTCGCGTCAATCATTTCGGCCTCTACTGGCTGCGCCACGCTGTCGTCGAGCAGGACCGCGGGTGGCACGCCGAAATGCCTTGCAATGTCCTGCAACTGCGACAGGTTCCATGGAATCAAGCCTTTCATCTTGCGCGTGACAACGGAGAAACTGAGGCCTAGCACGCTCGAAATCGTTGTATTGTGACTTCTCGGTGGAATCCCATTCCGGTTCAGGAGGTCACGGACCTTGTCAGCAGTCATGCGATCGACGTTGGAATGCTCGCTATGGGACATCTGGATGGAGATAGTAAGAGGTGTAAAAGAGAAAAATCATAGCGAAAGTGACGCGTCATGCAAACTATAAGTAGAAATTCGCCTTGACATCTTAATTTTCCTCACTATGATTGCATATCAAGCAAGTTTAATTGACATGCTCTGTAGGGTGGACGGATATCAGTATGCACGGCGGCGAGCGGTAGACGTGACAATGCGCAAGGCGCTAAGGGCATGATCTCCGTTTATCTGACACATGCTGAGGTTGAGGTTGTCGACACTTTAGCGCTTACTGGGGCAAGCATCCAGGCTACAGGTCAGCTAACTGTAATAACCAGATTGAGACGTTCGCTTTAATTGCATAGGCATGCTAATTTAACTGGCTTTCGATGGGGTAGAGAATTCCGAAGTAAATCTAACCGCGCATTAGTTCTGGAGATAGCTATGAGTCGTTTAAGCGTTGTCAATCATGTCATCTCGTTAGTCGGTCTATGCTCCCTGCTGGGCTCACCGTTGGCGATCGCCTCGGCGAAGCAATCGTTACCTGCTGTGCAAGTGATTGAATCCTCCATTCCGGTCTCTGCGACGTACCTGCAAAACCGCACGCCGTTTTCGGCCGTATCGGAAATGACAACACGGGAGCCACATCAGTTGCAAACGGCGCTTGTCGATTCTTGTGAAGATCCATGGTATTGGCGCAGCGGCATCGAGGAATTGACCTGCGGTTTCTCAGGACAGGGATGGTGGAACTGACGGCCATGGCGAAATAGCGGCTGTCGATATTGCTATGTAGCACTACTGATAGACCGTCTACAATAAGGCCACTAGCGATTGTCGCCTAGCTGATTTTCGCGCTAGGCGACACTTTAAGACGTACCACCAAAGATAAGTCGCTTTGAGTAAAAAGAATGGATACTGTTTAGATAGCAATAAAATTCCAACAATATTTATATATAAAATAATAAATTTAATATATATTAAATTAAAAGATTAATAATATTAATTATTCAGATGTGCTGCCTGTGCTAGTGGAAACGAAGCGGCAGAGCCTCCGTTTCGCTATCCTCGCTAATCCAACGACAATCATGCTAGACAGATGAATCGCGAATTCGCAACTCGATGGATTTTTTGAGTCGCACCTGTCGACGCATCAAGTACGTGCATTCAAGCCAGACTCAAGAGCGTATCAAATGGGCATTTAAGCAATGGGGGTAAGTCGTAATACGATCATGTTTGCCGCATTTTGTGATTGGCACGTTGCCGACGCCAAAAGATTTGGATACTCAACCTTCTGGGTCAACAGAGCTGGCGCACCCGCGGAGACGCTAGGGGTTTCAGCGGATGGGATTGGCGAGAATCTTATTGATCTCACGGGTTTCGCCGCTCGATGGGGGAACGTTGGAATTCCATGACATTATGCGGTCAATGAGGGGTACGTTTACTTCGTGTGGTCTGCGCGAAAAGGTGGCGTTTTTACTGCCCGTTATAGAAGGAACAGTTCGCTCGCCTACGATCTCGGCGGCAGTCATGCGTGCCAGAAAAAGTCAGTACGCGTTTTTAACGGGCGTAGAAAAATGCCGTTTTCGCCATCCACTTTCGGCTGACGTGAGAATGCCTAACCACGACACAAGGAAGTCCAGGATGTTTTTAAGCAGTGTATATGCTGTTGCAGCCGCATTAATGGCATGCGCAATTGTTAACTATCTCGTCTTCGGACAGGGCAAGTATAAGATGACCTCGGAAGAGGTGGAGCTTTACAAGCTTAGCCTTCAGCAAGAAGCGAAGGCTGCCGATGCCTATAACAAGACACCTGAAGGAAAGGCGGAAATTCGTCGCAGATTTGCGCACGATGTTCAAAGCCAAGCCGACCAGGAAGCGACTGAAGGGGCTCAGCGTCAAAAGCGTATGGCTCGCGACTATCGGCCGCCGGTCAAACAGGAAGATCAGTGCTATCGCCCTGTAGGATCAGGTCCAAATGGACTCATTATGGGTATGGTGCCTTGCAACTGACGAAGTTCAGGATCACTAAGCTTGTAACGCACATCTCAACGGCGAAGCATTGACGGTCAGTATTATAAATGTCGAAATTAAGAATCGTGATAACTACATTCCTAATAGTTCAGGCCATAGGCACGGCGACGGCGACTTCCACTGGCGCGCTTGGCGGAAGCGCTGGTCCTACTGGTCACGAACTTTTTGATAAAGGTGACGGCTACCTCTGGGTATTGATATACAATGCGCACAACGACGGATTTCAATGTTCCGTCAACTTCATCACGTTAAAAGAAACCTACTCTATTCACGGCCCTCTCGATGCCGAGATGGCAAAGGCCGATACGGGCAGTTTGTGGTTCGATAGCCCCGCCATTCCTGCGACTCCGGAAATGAGGAAAGTGACGCTCGCGGTGCATGGAAGTGATGGTGCTTTTAACTGGCCAGCCCTTCAAAAAACGATGAGCCAAACGGATCACGGAACGCTTATAGTTTTGGTGAAAATGTCCTCAATGTTTACTCAGAAATCCGACGCTGATAACATCACCGTCTCACTGGATGGTAATGAAGTGTTCAAAACCAAGCTTGTTGGGCTTCAAGCCGCTTATGCTAAGCTGAACACTTGCATTTCGAGAAATATCTAATAAGTAATACTTATTAGATATTTCTCGAAATGCGATTCATGATTGGACAGCGCTTATCATGGCAAATTATCGAAGGTCGGAGGACATTGTCACGTTAGCACCCCAGTGATTTAAAAGTGGTGTTTTGTGACGCCAGTTCGCAATGGAGTTTCGATGTATTGTTCAAAACAGTTGTCGAGCCTCGCGCTTTTTCTCATCTCTTTTGCAGTGAGCTGTGTAGTCGAATCGGTGAGGAATCCCGCAAAGCAATAATGAACGTCGCTCGAATCAATACGTATCGACGAAATAGACTTTATCTGCACTCCTAATTTATAGAATAGCGCATATGAAATACTGGACAGCTTTTTTACTTCTTTTCTTTTTAACTACCGGCACATCCATTAATTGCGCGATGGCGGCACGGACGCCGGAGCAAATTGCTGCTGAGCAGGCAAAACTTGAACAGCAGCTCGCTCCGATGCAGAAAAACCTTGATTCGCAAACTGTAAACGAAAAGAAATGGGAGGCAACGCACCCCAAAGAGGCAGCGGAGAGAAGACGTTTAATACAGCAGGACAAGGACGATTACGATAGCAACGTGGCTTATGAGCAAAGAAAGCAAATGATTCACGAGCTGCAAAAACCTAAACAATCAAATTGCATGCGCCCAATAGGTTCTGGACCAAACGGGCTGATCATGGGAATGGGGCCTTGCGACTGAGAAGGCGCCGCAGCTTGAAAAGGGATGGTCACATTATGGGTGCGATCGGGTAAGCTCGCTAGATGTGACCAACACAGTAATACTGAACCCACGGGAATGTGACCCGCCCATTTTCCTAAGACCGCTCGGTTCTAGCAATAATGGCAGTGGTTGAATCGTTTTTCGTAACTCCAAACGGAATTGCGCGCGCTCGGCGACCAACTTCTTCAGCCGATTGTTCTCGACCTGCAATGCCTTCGGCCGCTTTACGTCGTCGCTGCCCATCTCGCCAAAAAGCTTGCGCCAAGCATATATCGATGCGTCGCTTACGCCGTGCCACTTCGCCACCTCGGCGATTGGCACGCTGTCGGCCTCTCGCAATATCCGAACAATCTGCTCATCGCTATATCGACTCTTCTTCATGACGCACTCCGTCTCGATGCGCCATTATCCTAGATCAATTTGGTCTCAGCATCCCGGGGCAGGTCAGGCTTGGGCGACCTGGGCTTTGGGGCCGAGGTGAAGGACGCGCTACGCCAGCGCGCCGACTTTCTGACTGAACAGGGCTTGGCCGAGCAGCGCGTCGTCCTCGCGCGCAATCTGCTCGCGACGCTGCGCGGGCGCGAGCTGGCGTAGGCCGCGAAGGACATTGCCGCCGAAAGCGGCCTGGCGCATCGCCCCCTCACGGACGGGCAGCGCGTGGTTGGCATCTACCGGCGTTTGGTCGTGCTCGCCAGTGGCCGCTACGCGATGCTCGATGACGGGGTGGGCTTCTCGCTGGTGCCGTGAAAACCAGTGATCGAACGGCAGCTAGGCCAACAGCGCGTCGCCACGGTGCGCGGCGGCGGTGTGTCGTGGGAAATCGGGCGCCAGCGCGGGCAGTCCGTAGGATGACGCGACGGCATTTTGCGCAAACCTAACAGCTTGGGAGCTTGCTTATCGACGCTGGTAGACAACGCCCTGAATCAATACCTGATCTGGCTCCGGCCCCTCGTCAAAACGTTTATGCGCTTCGGCAATGGCGACTTGATTCTTGTTCGCCCAGTTGACCAACACCATGACAGACTTCAACAACGTTCTTCCCATGTCAGTAAGTTCGTAATCAACGCGCGGAGGAATGGTCGGAAACATCGTTCGCGTTATCAGTCCGTCGCGTTCCAGTCCGCGCAAGGTCAGCGTCAGCATCCGCTGGGAAATGCCGTCGATGCCGCGCTTCAATTCGTTGAAGCGCCGCGGGCCATTGGCGAGCATGGCGACGATGTAGAGGCTCCACTTGTCGCCTATGCGATCCAGTATTTCGCGGGTCGCCACACAGCCGCCGGCATCAGGTGCAGGCATATCAGCAGGTAGCTCGATGTGACTAAGTGACATGCGTGTGCCTTCTTGTGAGGACAGGGCAGGAACCATACCATCCCGTGTATGAATTGGTATGTCAGGATCATTATCCGACTCAGTTCTTATTTTATAGCTAGGAGCCGTCATGAGTCATACTCTGCTTGTCACGTCCAGCCCGCGCGGGGCTGACAGCCTTTCCACCCGCTTTGCCACCGAAATCGCTGAAGGCATCCAAGCCCGCTCGGGCGGCCCACTGACCGTGCGCGACCTCGCCGCGAATCCGCCGCCGCACATCACGCCGGCCTACATCCAAGGCCGGATCACGTCGCCTGAAGATCGCACACCGGAACAGCTCGAGGCGGTGAAGGTCGCGCAAGAGTTGGTCGATGAGTTGAAAGTCGCCGATGTGATCGTGCTCGGTTCGGGCATGATCAACTTCGGCCTGCCCTCACAGCTCAAGGCGTGGTTCGATCACGTCACTTGGCCACGCGTCACTTTCAGCTATGGCGACACCGGGCCGAAAGGGCTGCTCACTGGCAAGAAGGTCTATCTCGTGACCGCTGCGGGAGGGGTGTTCTCGGAGGGCACCTGGGCGCCGTTCGATTTCCAGACCAACTATTTGCTGCACCTGCTCGGTTTCATCGGCCTGACCGACGTTGCAGTGGTGCGCGTCGAAGGCACGGTTCTCGGCCCCGACGCGGTGAAGACCACCACCGCCAACGCCGAAACGGCCATCAAAGCCTTGTTGGCGAAGGCGGCGTGATCCCATGGCCGGAAAAAAACCATCGCGCTGTTCGGTGCGACCGGGCCGACGGGAAGGCACATCATCAAGGAAGCCTTGAAGCGTGGCTACACGCTGTCGGTCTATACGCGCGACGCCAAGAAACTCGCGTCGTTCGCGGGAAGAGTAGAAATCGTTGTCGGCGACCTGCAAGACCGGAGTGCGATAGCGAAGTGCATCCAGTGTACCGATGCAGTCATCAGCACCCTGGGTCCCAACAGTCTCAAGGTGCAAGGCGATAAGCCGGTCATGCACGGCTTGACCCACATCATCGCCGCGATGAAGCACGCAGGCGTGTGCCGCCTGATCCAGATTTCTACCGCTGCCTATCGTGATCCAAAAGATGGTTTTGCCTTCAGCACCCATGCGTTCGCGCTGTTGTTCAAAGTCATTGCGCGCAAGGGGTATGAGGATATCAAGGCGACTGGCGAACTGATCGCCAATTCGGATCTTGACTGGACGCTGGTACGCGCCCCGAACCTCAAGGATGGCCCTGCCGATGGCGGTGTGAATGTGGGTTGGTATGGAACGACCAAACTCAGCGCGAAGCTCTCCAGAGGCAATCTTGCGAAGTTCCTGGTTGATCAAGTGACCGACAAGCAGTTCATACGTGCCGCGCCCGGCATCGCTAAACATTGACGCAGGAACGTCTTGACAAGGTTCTGAACCGTACGTATCTACTTGGCAGGGATGGTTGTACGTAGCGTTCGTCGTTGATGTCTTTGCGCGGCGCATTGTGGGATGGCGCGTAAGTTCGCCAATGACGACCGATTTCGTGTTGGATGCATTGGAGCAGGCACTTTACGCCCGACGCCCGGCAGAGGATGCGCAATGGATACATCATTCGGATCGCGGATCGCAATATCTTTCGATTTGCTACAGTGAGCGTCTGAGCACTGCTGGCATCGAGCCGTCTGTTGGAAGTCGCGGCGATAGCTACGATAATGCGCTGGCCGAGGCCGTCAACGGATTGTACAAGGCCGAGATAATTCACCGACGCAGCGCGTGGAAAACGTGCGAATTGGTGGAAGTCGCCACGTTGGAATGGGTCGCTTGGTTCAATCATCGTCATCTGATGGGGCCACTCGGATATATCCCTCCAGCCGAAGCTGAGGCAAACTATCACCGCCACGGCAAAATTAACGTAACCGAGGCAGCCTTAACTTAAACCAACCCGCCTCCACGAATCCCGGCGTGGTTCATCTCGAAAGCGGTCTTCGACGCCATTCTCAAATTTTATGCGATCGTAGAGAAAGCGTGCGCCGAAGGTTGCCCAGGCGAAGTATATCCGTTAGGGCAGCGCGCGGTCGACAACCACTTATCAGGCCAGGAATCGCTTGATCGCGGATGCAAATTCGACGTCGTCGTCGAGCATCATCAGATGCCCGCTGTTTGCAATCGTGTAATCTCCGGCGCATTTTTTCAGTGCCCAGTCCGGTACATTCCAGCCCTTGCGGGAGTGCTCACCGGAAAGCAAATACACAGGATGCTGATCGAAGACATGCTCGAGCAAACCAAGGTAACCATCGTTGCCCGTCGTCGTGACTACGGATTGACCCATGGCACGGAGAGTGGATGCTGGCTGATGAGCAAGCCACCGAGCTGCAATCCTGCCGAGATGCGGAGTCGGCGTGGTGACGGAACTGCTGATCCACGCCAATGGGTCGGCGCGGAAGTCGGCCAGCATGGCGTCAGTCTCCTTCTGGCTCATGCGTCCTACCGATGCTGACCAGAACGCATCGCCCAACGTGAAATTCCCTTCGACATTGACGATCCTGCGGACGTACTCAGGGTAAGTCCTCGCGAACAGCATGGCGACCGCACCGCCAACGGAATGGCCAACTACATCAACTGGTTTGCCTCCAAAACGAGCGTCCACGAACGCTCGAAGGTGCTCGACTTGGCCCGGTATGGATATGGCGTCGAACGGAACACCTTGGTGCTCACCGTACCCAAGCAGATCGGGCGTGGCATGCGGCAACTCATAGGCGGTGACATCGAGCGTGCCGATGAAGCCGTGAACGAAAACGACGGGAAAAACGCTGTGCATGTTTGTTAAGTGTGAACGGATTGAAGTCACTGAGCCGCCGCTCGATGCGACCAGTGGCGAGCCGTTGCTGAAATTGTCAACCGTTTCGATCACCGTGTCGATTGTCTGTTTCTGGTCGTTCGGCGACCCGTCGGCAGTCACTTGCATCACGCAGAATCCACCGCTCCGCATAATGACAAGCCAACCGATGAATTTGAATACGCTGTCGATGTGATAGGCATACGGCTAACCTACTGAATTCATCGAAATATTATATCTTTAGCTAGCAAAAGCACATATCGACCATTTGTCGGCGCACATCGATGTCTCGACGCGGGAGATATGCGCCGCAATTGCGGCAATCGATATTGGCCAATAGCTAGCCAAAAAAAAAGATGATCCATTGTAGATACAAAACGCTTGAATTTTTCGGAAGATGTATCTACAATGGATCAACTGAAGGGGAATCGAATGGAACTCAAAATTCAGAAGTGGGGCAACAGCGCGGCGGTTCGCTTGCCTAGTGCATTGCTTGAGCAAATTAACGCGCCGATTGGTAGTTCCCTCAACGCAGACGTTCGGCCAGACGGCGTTTTTCTCGCCCCTGCCCGTCGTAAGTATTCGTTGGCCGAGTTGGTCTCTCGGTGTGATCCTAAAGCGCCCATAGCGGCGGATGCTGGCACCTGGGAAGGCGCGGAAGCCATAGGGCGCGAAGCATGGTAAGACGGGTTAAGTTTGAGCGAGGCGACATTGTTCGTGTCAGTTTAAATCCGACTGTCGGTCGAGAGCAACAGGGCGATTTTCGTCCTGCCCTTGTCCTCTCCCCTGCCTCGTTCAATGCGCTTGGCGTAGCATTGGTGGCGCCGATCACGCAGGTGGGCGAATTCGCCCGGTTTGCTGGTTTCGCGGTGCCTCTATCTGGATCGGGAACAGCAACGCAAGGCGTTGCTCTCGTGAATATGGTTCGGATGATGGACCTTAATGCGCGCGGCGCACGCAAAATCGAGCAAGCTCCGATTGAGGTAGTTGAGGATGCACTCGCGCGACTACAGACCATCATCGACTAATCGATAACGAAAAAGTAGGAAAACATCACGATGAAACGGATCATTTGGGCGAAATTTGTGGATGGTGTCGGCAACTCATGGCCGGGAGTACGACGCTCGGGTTACGCTCCGCGAGTTTAACGTGCTTGTGGGCGTCGAGCGCTGTCTGCATGTGATCGACGCCGACGAGCGGGGCGGCGATCTATGTATCAAGCTGAATGACTATCCGGAACTCGCAGCCTTTCCTGATGATCTGCCTGCCACGCGCATGACCTTCCTTTACCAACGGCAGACCACGCCGCATGAATGAAATGGCTCTTAACCAACGGAAAATTACTTCGACGAAAATGGGGAGTATCTATCCGGCAGTGACAGGTCCGCGCGTCGGCGTGCTCTGCGCGGTGCTCCTCCCATAGCAGCATCAACGTGACGCCCTTGCGACGCAGTTCCTGATGCAAGCGGCCGTAGTCGCGGAGAACATAGTCGCGCGCCACCTGGGGGCCTGAGAGCAGGCGGCGTTCGAGTGTACTCTCGTCGAGCTCGCGCACGGCGGGCCAGTGCAGGCCGGCCGTGGTGGCCAAGCCGGCGTACTTGGTGACAACGCCTTTGGATAAGCCGAGGGCGGCGGCGATCTGTTGGTGTGAGAGCCCGGCGTCCAGCTTCAGACGCAATACGTCTTTGATTTTATGCATGTTGATGCTTGGTGCAGGCACGCCGTTCTCCAGCAGAAAACTGGCAGCGTAACGCTTCGGTTGCAATATGCGTAACACCAACACGGCGCTGTACAACGCCGTTCCGGTATCGTGACCCGTGATTCCGGTGGCACCCCAAATCGGTCACGTTCGACCGGAATCACCGGTCACGTTGAATTTGAATGGCCGATCACGATACCGGAATCACTGGTCACGATGGACCGGAACACCCACCGAGTTTGGTCAGATCGAACTAACCCTTGCGAATGCGATACATCAATTCGATGCCCGAGATCCTTGCCGCTGCATTTCTGAACCGTTTGAAGCCGAGCATCACGTGCGTTCTGGGCTTGATGTTTCGCTGGTCCTGCTCAACCATATTCTTCAGACACGTCGAGGTTCCGACCTTCGTGTCTTCGGGCAGCAGGCCATCGGTGACGGCGATGAGGGTGTCGTGCACGCCACGCGTCTTCAAGTCATTGAAGACCTTCATCCAGAACTTCGCACCCTCGGTGTTCTCGATCCACAGGCCTAGAATGTCGCGCGATCCGTCCGGCAGCACGCCCAGGGCTAGATACACTGCCTTGTTGCGCACTAAGCCATCGGTGCGGATTTTTGCCCGTAAAGCGTCGAAGAAGACGACCGGATACATCGGTTCGAGCGGACGGCTTTGCCAGGCAAGCACCTCGTCCATCACGGCGTCGGTGACCGAGCTGATGAACTCCGGTGACACCTCGGTGCCGTACTGCTCTTGCAACAACGCCTGAATCTCGCGCACCGTCATACCGCGCGCGTACATGGCGATAATCTTGTCGTCGAAGCCGGTAAAACGGCGCTCGTGCTTCGGGATCAGAATCGGCTCGAAGCTGGAATCGCGGTCTCGCGGAATCTGCAAATGCAGCGGAGCATCGGATGTCAGCACCTTTTTGGCGCTGTGCCCGTTGCGTTGATTCGTGGCCGTGGCCGGCTTCTCGGCCCCAGGCTCGTAGCCCAGATGCTGACCAAGTTCCGCGCCCAAGGCACGCTCGATGAGCGCCTTCTTCAAGGCAGCAGACAGGTCCTCAATTGAACCCACCGTCATCGGACCTGAGGCCAATTGGTCGATAAGCTCTTTAGGGATCGACGGCAGTTCGCGGGGTGGTGTCTTGGGTTTGCGTGGCATAACGGCTCCATTTCCATAATGGTAGCCTCACACACACAAAATTCCTGACAGTCCCACGTATCGCAATCTTTTATGCTTTTGTTCAACTTTGAATAAATGCAAGGAGGTCTGCATTCAAAACATCTGAGTGGACTGTGAGCATTCCATGCGGATAGCCCGGATAGACTTTCAACGTCCCATTTTTTAACAGCTTGATTGACTTCAAAGCCGCGTCTCCTATCGGTACGATTTGATCGTCATCGCCATGCATGACTAACGTGGGCACCGTGATTGCTTTAAGGTCAGCCGTCTGGTCAGTCTCAGAAAAAGCTTTGATCCCCTCATAGTGGGCCTTCGCACTTCCGTTCATGCCTTGACGCCACCAATTCATAACCACGCCTTGACTCGCCTTGGCATTGGGTCGATTGAAGCCGTAGAACGGTCCGCTTGGTACATCCATAAAGAACTGTGCACGGTTCTCCACCAATGCTTTCCTGAAACCGTCAAACACTTCGATGGGTAAGCCATCGGGGTTTCCTGGTGTCTTCACCATCAGCGGAGGCACCGCGCTAACCAGCACGGCCTTGGCGACACGCCCCCACGGCTGACCGTACTTCGCCACGTATCGCGCGACTTCCCCGCCACCTGTCGAATGCCCAATGTGAACCGCATTGCGCAAATTCAGCGCCTCAGCGACCGCAGCCGCATCCGACGCGTAATGATCCATGTCGTGCCCCTCCGACACCTGCGTCGAGCGCCCATGCCCTCTTCGATCATGCGCGACAACGCGATAACCTTTGCCGACGAAGAACAACATTTGCGCATCCCAATCATCGGACGACAAGGGCCATCCATGATGGAAAACAATTGGCTGAGCCGATTTTGGACCCCAATCTTTATAGAAAATCATAGTGCCATCTTTCGTCTGGACGAAACTCTCGTCACGACGGTGACCATACGCATCTGCGCTGGATCCTGCGCCATGCACTGCTGCCGCTGCAGTTGCCGGCAAACTGACTGCAGCGGCTACCGTCCCAACCATTCCGACGCTGGCCGACAAAAGCTTGCGGCGCGATGTCTTGAGGTCACCCGAAACGATATCTGAAAACATGACTTTCTCCAATTTACACCTGGCTACCTCAATGCAACCAGATGCATAGTTAAGATAATCTATCTACTCAAAGATAGATATAGGCAGAAAAAATAACACCAAACTGCTTTATCTATCTATTTATAGATAGATAATCCGACACGACATGAACCCAACAAGACATCTCGCTTTCCATTACCGAAATCTCCCATAAACCCAATTACCGAATTGCCAGCCACGTCGCCTCAACATCCACGAGTCGGCTTTTTGTTTGAAACAGCCTACTCGCTAAAAGACTACCCTGATAGGCCGCGTACAAAGTCTTAGCCGATGCCTCAGGTTTTCCCAGCTGCGCCATAGTGCCATCCGCAACGCCGCGTACCAGCAACTGCGCAAGCCACCGTTCATTGGCTTCAAAAAAAGCTTGAACAGCCACGCGAACCGTTGTCGGCAATGATGCAATGTCGGCAGCCAACATACCACACAGACAAATTTGATCGCCGTCACCAAGGGTTCGTCCAAATAGCGTCGTATACTTCCGCAATTGGCTTTTCGCAGGCAACGTCGTGTCGATTGCATATACTGCCGCAAGCACTTCTTTACTGTACTGCGCTACCGCCTCCAGTACCAAATCATCTTTCGCTGGGAAGTAGTAATGAATGCTTGAGGTCTTAACCCCTACCAGTTCCGAAAGATCCTTATAGCTGAAGCCATTGAACCCGCGCAGCATCATCAGCGTGATGGCGTGGTTCAAAACTTGATCTCGAACAGTTGATTTCGGTTCCATAGACGCAACTCTATCTACTGAAAGATAGATTGTCAACAACAAATTCGAATGTATCCGCGGGGTGCATCGCCGCTGTGTGCGTTTAGCTAACAGGATCTGGATCGAACTATCTACCCTTCGGCTTGATTCTTTCCCTAACTAGCCGAGGCACTTTTTCTTCAATAATGGACTTCCCCCGGTACGGCGGACATTTCTGGCCTATGATTTGAGCATAGGAGGAAGTGCATGAGCAGTCAGCGATTTACACCGGAATTCAAGGAAGAGGCCGTCAGGCAAGTAGTCGAGCGTGGGTATACCGTGGCTGAGGTGGCCGCCAGGGTTGGCGTATCGACTCCTAGTCTCTACAAATGGGTTAAAGCGGTCGCACCAGATAATACCGAGAAGCAGGCGGCCGATCTGATCGACGCCAAGAGCGAGATTTTGCGACTGCGCGCGCAACTGCGGCGCACCGAGGAGGAGCGCGATATCCTAAAAAAGGCCGCGCGGTACTTTGCCAGGGAGCCCGAGTAAAGTACCGCTTCATCAATGAGCACCGCAGCGAGTGGCCCATTGCAACGATGTGCCGTGTATTGAAGGCGTCGCGCACTGGTTTGTATGAATGGCTGCACCAGCCCGAATCAAATCGTGCTATTGCTAATCGTCGGCTGCTCGAGCTAATTCGAGATTCTTACGTTGCCAGTGGCGGCGTCTACGGCGCGCCGCGCGTGTACGGCGACCTACGTCAAGCGGGTGAGACATGCGGTCGAAATCGGGTGGCGCGGATCATGCGGGCCAACAAGATTACGGCTGTCCGTGGATACAAGTCGCCGCCGCGCATCGCCGGTCGTCCATCCATCTTGGCACCGAACCGGGTGAACCGGGAATTCAAGGTCGCCAAGCCTGATACCGTCTGGGTCACCGACATCACGTACATCCGCACCTGGCAAGGTTGGCTGTATTTGGCGGTCGTCGTCGACCTTTATTCTCGGAAGGTCATCGGCTGGTCGATGAAGCCGACGTCGGCGCGCGCCGATATCTTCGACTACATCGAAGTCTTTTACAATCGAACCCGACGCCACAGTCATCTGGGTGGCGTCAGTCCCGAGGCCTTTGAAATGGCTTCGGCGTGAGGGTCCGATTTGTCCGTCAGACCGGGGGAAGTCCAATGTGCCCAAGAAATAACTCGGAGCCGACAGATCCACTCGCGGTCTAGCGCAAGCTCAGATCAGCCCAGGTTTTCGACCGGATCAGCCAATACCAATCCCACGTTCGCGTCTCGCAGCCGGGCCGCCACCGCATCGGGCAGCGCCGAATCCGTAATGACTAGATCAAAATCCTCCAGCGGCGAAATTTTATAAGTGCCGAAGGTACCGTATTTGGAACTGGTTGTTACCAACGCAGTGCGCGATGCTGAGTGCATGGCGGCGCGTTTCACTTCCACTTTCAACGCAGCAGGCGTGGTCAAGCCGCGTTGCAGATCCCACGAACTGCTAGAAATAAATGCGATATCGCTGTAGAGGTGCAATAGCGTGGCAGCTGCCAACGGTCCGACGCTGGAGCGATTCGAATGGTCCAGAACCCCGCCTACATGGATCACCTTTACGTGGGGCGACTCGACCAATGCCTCGACTATAGGAAAATCGTTGGTGATGACAGTCATGTTTTCTAGCTTCGCAAGGTGCGGCACTATGGACAGCGTCGTCGTCCCTGCATCGAGGTAGACCGTCATACCCGTCTGGAGCATCTCCGCAGCGCAACGTGCGATACCCTGTTTCTCCGCGGGCTCGACCATCGACTTGAGCTGATGACTTGGCTCCGCGCTGAGCTGGCTTGCGATACGAACGCCACCCGGAACCGAGTACGCATGCCCCTCCCGCTCCAAAACGGAAATGTCGCGGCGCACGGTCATGTGCGAGCAGCCAAACATTTCCATCAACTGGTGCACGCTGAGGACACCGTGCTGCCGCAGTTGACGCAAGATCGACTCCCGACGCTGATCGGGAATCATCGGCGCTACCTGAGCGGCGCCCGTTACATCACCCGGTGGCATGCGATCGATTCCTTGCGATTCCGACAGACGCACTTCACAAAGTGGTCGCCGCGATAGTTTGTTCACACCTACGTTACCTCAAAGACCGTGACGGGTCAATTTCGTAACATTTGTTCACACGAGGCTCTGAAAACAGCTTTTTCAGCGACTACTTGCACTGTATTCATAAATAAGATGCCAATCGAGTGCCTTTTGATGTTCAAATATGTTATATTTTTTTATAATTTCACATTAAAGTTCACCGAGTTCACGCATCTCTTCAGCTCGGCGATCGGCAGGGCCTTTCTCTCGTTCTCAGGAGTTCACG
This sequence comes from Robbsia andropogonis, assembly GCF_034047095.1. Lineage (NCBI taxonomy): Bacteria > Pseudomonadati > Pseudomonadota > Betaproteobacteria > Burkholderiales > Burkholderiaceae > Robbsia > Robbsia andropogonis. The sequence continues at coordinate 1,237,121 of NZ_CP139166.1, forward strand.
CATGCGCAGCAAAAACGTCGGTGTCGTCGGTCTGGGTGCAATGGGTCTCGGCATTGCCCGCTCGCTGCTACGCAATGGCTTCAATGTCCATGCGTGCGACGTTCGCGCGGACGTGGTTGAGCGATTCGCATCGGAGGGTGGCGTGGGATGTTCTACGCCTGCCGAGCTCGCTGCTGCGTGCGACGTCGTCATTACCGTGGTTGTGAACGCCGATCAAACGGAAACGATCCTGTTCGGTGAAAACGGCATGGTCGCCTCTTTTCGCAAGGGTGCCTTGGTTATCGGTTGTGCCACGGTCGCTCCGGAATTCGCGATCGCGTTGGGCAAGCGACTCGGCGATGAAGGTCTATTCTACCTGGACGCGCCGATCTCGGGCGGTGCGGCAAAAGCGGCATCGGGCGAGATGACCATGATGACATCCGGTCCGGCGGAATCGTACGCCATCGCAGATCCGGTTCTACAGGCCATGGCCGGCAAGATCTATCGGCTCGGCAACACGCATGGCCTGGGCTCCAAAACCAAAATCGTCAATCAGTTGCTGGCCGGCGTGCATATTGCGGCGAGCGCCGAGGCGATGGCGCTGGGTCTGCGCGAAGGTGTCGATCCGGATGCGCTGTACGAAGTGATCACCAACAGTGCCGGCAATTCGTGGATGTTCGAGAACCGGGTGCCCCATATCCTAAAGGCAGATTACACCCCTTTATCGGCCGTCGACATTTTTGTAAAGGATCTTGGACTGGTGCTGGACACCGCACGTGCGAGCAAATTTCCGCTGCCCCTGTCGGCCACCGCGCATCAGATGTTCATGCAAGCCTCGAGCGCGGGCTTCGGTCGCGAAGATGACTCCGCAGTCATCAAGATCTTCCCAGGTATCACGCTGCCGGTAGCCACCGACGAAGAATAAGAATAAGCAAAACGACGTTGCCCGGATCGTCGGCATGCCTGTCGCTCGCGCGCACGACCGACGTTGATCCAACAAGTGCCAGCGTACAGCACCGTCAGACAGCAAGCGTATTTTTTTGAGAGATAAAAACGATATGCCCCAACAAAGACATCGCCCGCTGCTGGGCTGTATCGCCGACGATTTCACCGGCGCGACCGACTTGGCCAATATGCTGGTGCGCAACGGCATGCGTACCGTGCAAAGTATCGGCATTCCCAGCGCCGGCGCTGCCGCCGACTTCGATGCCGATGCGATCGTCATCGCGCTGAAGTCCCGCACGATCCCGGCCGAGCAAGCGGTAGCGGAATCGCTTAAAGCACTTGCCGTGTTACGCACGCTCGGTTGCGAGCAGCTCTATTTCAAATACTGTTCGACATTCGACTCGACAGCGAAGGGAAACATCGGTCCGGTTGCGGATGCGCTGATGTCGGACATGGCCACCGACTTTACAATCGTTTGCCCGGCTTTCCCAGAAACGGGCCGTACGATTTTCCGCGGCCATTTGTTCGTTCAAGACGAACTCCTGAGCGACTCCGGGATGAAGAACCATCCCCTCACTCCGATGCACGACGCGAACCTTGTTCGCGTTCTGCAGGCCCAGACCGCGTCAAAAGTTGGGTTGATCCGCTACGACACCATCATGCAAGGCGTTTCCGCCGTTCGCGAACGGATCGCCGCACTGCGCGAAGCAGGGGTACGCATGGCGATAGCCGATGCGGTCTCCGATGAAAATCTCTTGGTGCTCGGTGAGGCATGTGCCGATCTGACGCTGATCACAGGTGGGTCGGGAATGGCGTTGGGGTTACCCAGCAACTTCCGCAAGGCAGGTAAGCTCGCTCCCGCTACCGATGCATCAAGCGTCCCCGCCTTGGGTGGCGGCGAAGTCGTCCTAGCCGGAAGCGCGTCCATCGCGACAATTGGCCAGGTCACCGCATGGCGGGAAAGCGGGCGCCCTGCTTTCAAGATCGACCCGCTTGCCCTGGCAGCGGGCAAGCCAGTGGTGGATGACGCACTGGCATTTGCGCAAGGCGCGGCGCAGACAGTGTTGATCTACGCAACGAGCGACGCCGATACGGTAAAGGAAGTTCAGCGCCAACTGGGCGTCGAACACGCAAGCGCCATCGTCGAACAGGCGCTCGGTCAGATTGCTGCTGGCTTGCGCGATGCCGGTGTACGTCGGTTCGTGGTGGCCGGAGGAGAAACGTCCGGTGCGGTTGTTCAGGCGCTTGGCGTCCAACTGTTGCAGATCGGACCGCAGATCGATCCTGGCGTCCCCGTCACGGTCAGCAAAACCGCTACAGACAGCAACGCCGATCAACTCGCGCTGGCGCTCAAATCGGGGAATTTTGGCACGCGCGATTTCTTCGCAAAAGCGCTGGCACGACTCGCAAACCCGCTGGTGCACGGAGCTTGACGCTATGAAGACCTTGAGTAAAGAAAACGCACTGCGCGAAGAAATCGCGCACGTCGGAGCACTGCTGTATGGCCGTGGTTACACCGTAGGTAGCGCGGGCAATATCAGCGCACGGCTGGAAGACGGCTGGCTGATCACCCCTACGGACGCATGCCTTGGGCTCCTCGATCCGGCCGCTATCGCTAAAGTGAGTCTGGCGGGCGAGTGGGTTTCGGGCGATAAGCCGTCGAAGACCCTGGCATTGCATCGCCAGGTCTATGACCGCAATCCTAGCGTGGGTGGCGTCGTGCATACCCATTCGACCCATCTGGTGGCGTTGACCCTCGCCGGCGTCTGGCGCAAAAATGACATCCTGCCTCCGCTGACACCCTATCAGGTCATGAAGGTGGGTCACATTCCGTTGATCGACTATCAGCGACCAGGCGCGCCTGAAGTCGCTGAACAAGTCGCTGCACTGGCCAACAGCGTCCGCGGGGTCATGCTGGAACGTCTCGGTCCGGTCATCTGGGAAAGCTCGGTCGCCAAGGCAAGCTATGCGTTAGAAGAGCTCGAAGAGACGGCACAGCTCTGGTTGATGAGCAATCCGAAACCGGCGCCGCTGTCGACCGAACACCTTAAAGCAATCGAACAGACATTCGGCGCGAAGTGGTAAGCATCGCGACGTGCCGCCAGGCATCGGACGCGGGGAATGCAAGCAGCGCGTAGCGTAAAACAATATTCCGGACGGAGACTTTTCAAAGATGAGTTGGTATCAACACTGCGTCGCTAGGCACATCTATGCAAGCGATTACTTGGACGCATCGTCCGTCGGCGCAAGGGGACATATGGTATGAGCTCCTTATTCCTTATGTCGACCGCCCTAGGTGGCATCCTTTTCCTGTTGGTTTTGGTGTTGGGTTTCAAGTTCCAGCCGTTCGTCGCGCTCTTGTTGATCAGTATCGTCGTTGCTTTGGTGGCAGGCGTCAAACCGGCGGCGCTAGTCGCCACAGTCGAAGGCGGCATGGGCAAGACGCTCGGCCACATCGCTATTATCATTGCCCTGGGGGCCATGATCGGACGCATTGTGGAACTGTCGGGTGGCGCCCAGGTACTCGCGAAGCGACTGATTGCGCAATTCGGTGAACGCCGCACGCCTCTGGCACTGGCCATCGCCGGCTTTGTTGTAGGCATCCCGGTATTCTTCGAAGTCGGCGTGATCATCTTCATGCCACTGGCCTACGGTGTTGCTCGCACAGCACGCAAGCCGCTTCTGGTTTTTGCGTTGCCGATGTGCGCCTCCCTGCTTGCGGTGCATGCCTTCCTGCCGCCGCATCCAGGCGCCGTCGCCGCTGCGGGGCAATTGGGCGCGGATTTAGGGCGTATCCTAATGTTCGGACTGCCGATCGTGCTGATCCTTTGCCTCGTGGGATATGTGATTGCAGGACGCATGACGCGCAAGATTTATCCGATGAGCGACGATGTTCGCGCAGAAGTCTATGGTGCGCATATCACCAATGAGGACCTCGTCGATTGGTCCAACAACGTCTATAAGACGCCGCACATCGAAACCGCGATGACCAGCAGAAGCCTGGACGAAAGCGCCAGCGCATTGGCGGCTCGCCTGCCGGCCGCGCCGCCGCCGGGATTCGGATTGATCCTGTCGCTGATTCTATTGCCGATCGTCCTGATCCTTGTCGGCACCTTGGTCCCCCCGATGTTGCCGTCGACGTCTATCCTACGCCAGACCTTGATTGTTCTTGGTGCACCATTAGTCGCGTTATTGCTCGACACCTTGCTGTGCGCCTGGCTGCTAGGCGTACGCCGTGGCTGGAGCGCCTACCAGGTTTCAGACGTCATCGGCTCTGCAATCCCCGGCGTCGCGATTGTTATCCTCATCGCCGGCGCTGGCGGGGTATTCGGCTCGGTGCTGGTGGAAACAGGGATCGGCAAAGTGGTATCGGATGCACTACGTTCGACGGGCTTGCCGGTTCTCGCCTTAGGCTTCATTCTGTGCCTTTTGTTACGTGCGGTGCAAGGCTCCACTACCGTGGCACTGGTGACCACTGCAGGCATCTTGACGCCAATGGTGCATTCGCTGAACTTGAGTGAAAATCATCTGGCACTGCTATGCCTGGCAATGGGCGGTGGCGGCTTCGCGATGTCGCATGTCAATGACGCCGGATACTGGATCTTCACCAAGCTTGCGGGACTCAACGTCGGCGACGGCCTGCGCACCTGGACGTTGTTGGTGACGATCCTGGGCACGCTTGGTTTCCTGATGACCCTGGTAATCTGGCCGTTTGTGTAAATCGGAATGCGGACGATCCGCTGTTCTGGAATAGGTAATTTTCAAGTAGGAGGAACGATGCCCCGCTTTGCCGCCAATCTCAGCATGATGTATCCGGAGCACGGCTTCCTTGACCGCTTTGCCGCCGCACGTGCCGACGGCTTTGACGCCGTCGAATATCTGTTCCCTTACGAGTACGACGCGACGGCATTGAAGCGTCGACTTGACGACAACGGCATGCAACAAGCGCTGTTCAATGCACCACCTGGAGACTGGGCGAAAGGCGAACGCGGGCTCGCCTCGCTTCCGGGCCGCGAAGCGGAGTTTCGGGATGGCATCGTGCGCGCGCTAGATTACGCCGCGGTACTTGGCAACGATCGCATTCACGTGATGGCGGGCTTGCTACCAGATACTGAAGCAGCGACGCGCACCAAACATCGTGCGGTTTATCTCGAAAATGTTGCCCACGCTGCGGCCCAAGCAAAGCGGTTAGGTATCACGATCGTGTTGGAGCCAATCAATCAACGCGATATGCCAAACTATTTCATCAGTCGTCAGGATGAAGGGCAAGCCATTTGCAAGGAGGTAGGCGCAGACAATCTCAAGGTGCAATTCGACTGCTATCACTGCCAGATAGTCGAAGGCGACATCGAAATGAAACTGCGACGGGACTTTTCCGGGATCGGTCACATCCAGATCGCCGGTGTACCATCGCGTCATGAACCTGACGTGGGTGAGTTGAACTACCCTCACCTGTTCCGCTTAATCGACGAACTAGGCTATACCGGCTGGATCGGCTGCGAGTATCGCCCACGCGGGAACACCAGCGAGGGACTGCAATGGTTACGGGACTGGCGTCGAGCGGGCGTATACTCGACAACCACAAGAGCGGGGTCTGGTGACGGCGGTGCGAGCGCAGCATTTGCATGTAACAGGCCGTGAATACCCAGGCCACCGCTGGCAACTAGCATTACCGCCAACTGATTGTAATAATCAGCAGCCATATTCAAGAACAAAAAATCCCAATATTGCCCTTGAAATTTTTGCGCGAAATCCTATCTTGAATTCAGCTAAGGCAGCCGCGCCAGCATACTGGCGCGCTGCGTGTTTCGATTTGTTTGCCAATAGCGGGGCAGACGGACTGGAGCGCGTAGGCCGGTTCGTCTTCCTGCTGATTCCAAGGAGGAAATGACCATGAGCGATCTCTACTTTGGGGAGATCTTCTCGGCGAGTTCGACCGCCTGCAACGGCAGATGGCGAGCTTTTTAGGCGGGTTCCCTTCCAGTATTCGTTCGGCGCGCTTCGGGGCCTTCCCGCAGGTGAACATCGGCTCGACTGACGACTCTATTGAGATTGTCGCGTTCGCGCCGGGTGTCGATCCCCAAAACCTCGACGTATCCATCGACAATGGGCTGCTGACCATCTGCGGCGAGCGGCAGACAGCATACCCGGGCGCGACCCGCGATGACGCGCGTAGTTATGCGCAGGAGCGGTTTGTCGGGGCTTTTAGGCGTGTCATTGAATTACGACAGCATGCGGACCTCGACAAAGTCACGGCCCAGTATACAAATGGTTGCTTGACTGTAAGTATTGCTAAAAGAGAGGCGTCAAAACCGCGGGCCATCACGGTTCAATGAAACGCATCTCTCAACTGGGAAAATATCATGAACGACACGACAGAACTTGCAAGGAAAGATGAAACTGGAGTGGTCCGACGCGATGTCGACCAGCCCCAACGTCGGATCATGCTAACACCGCCGGTGGATATCTTCGAAGACAGTCAGGGCGTTACCCTTTGGGCGGATGTACCTGGCGTGACAAAGAATCGGCTTAATTTGAAGATACACGATGGCACCTTATACATAGACGCGGAGGCAGTGATACCCACGCCTGCAGGGCTGCGCCTGCAGCATGCGGAGATTCGTCAGCCGCACTTCGCGGGGGCGTTCTCACTCGGTGCCGACTTTGACCCAACGAAAATCGATGCAAACCCAAAGGACGGTGTGCTGAAGCTGACTATACCGCGCCGCGAGGAAGCTCTCCCACGCCGCATCGAAGTGCGTCCGGGCTGAGGTCCGCACGAGATCAGCAACTATTTGGGGAAAACCAGCGGAGTCTGTGACCGACACTTTCCGACTTTAGCGGTCGGGATGCGGGATGCTGAGGGTCGATAGGCCGCGAAGTCTCGGACTGGGTGAAACACCCAACATCCCGTGCCCCCGCCTGACCATAGAGGAAGATATGATGAACACCGACCTGAAGAAGTGGAATCCCTTCAAGTTCTTTCGTAGCAAGGGGCACACGTCCAATGCTGACAACCTGGAAAGTCCTTCGCCGAACGAACAGTCGCGAGCTTCGTTGCCTGACATGTTACGACTTTTCTCGCGCGATCAATGGCGGGCCGTGGAGGAATTCTTTCTTGACCCGTTCGCAGGCCATAGCGCGCTCGAGCGATGGTTTGGCGACTTCAGTTCATCGCGCTTCCAGCCCAGGATCGACGTGGTGGATGAGGGCAAGGTGCTACGGGTAACGGCGGAGCTCCCTGGAATGAAGCGGGAAGATTTGAAAGTCACTGTGGAGGATGGGGCGCTTGTATTGCACGGAGAGAAAAAACAGGACGTGCACAGCGAGGAAGATGGCTGTTATCGGCTTGAGCGCGCCTATGGATGCTTCGTGCGCACGATCCCAATGCCGGAAAATGCCGACCCCAATCGCACCCTGGCAAAGTTCGACAACGGCGTGCTCACGTTGACCGTACCGAAATTGGCACTATCGCGATCAGCGAGCCACATTATCGATATCGGCTAGGGAAGGCAAGTCGCATTGGTAGCGAATGCATAGAGGCATATACAGCTACCAAGTGCTTGTGCGCATCATCGGCATGCAACTGTTTCCCGAGGATGCATTGAGATAGGAGCGGGTCTGCAGTTGTGATATCAAATAAGGGTGGTCAAGGCTGCGTGAAATTCAACCGATAACTCGACGAAAATCACTTGCGCACCGCTCAAGCGGTGATAGCGGTGAACTCGCTTGCAATTCGGGCTGCAACGAAGTTCACGAAGACTCTCAGCTTCGGCAAAGGGTACTTGCTAGCCGGCCACAGCAAGCTGATCGATCCCCGCTCTTGGCTTTGCCCGGCCAGTAATTCCACCAACAGTCCTTCGCTGATCGCACGCCGCACCGCAAAGGATGGCAAATACGCGATACCCCGCCCGCGCAATGCGAGGTCCAGCAGAGGGCCCATCATGTTGGCCGTGATCGTCACGGGCAGTTCCGTGTCGGCATCCACGGGCCAGTGCATCAACCTCCCGGTCTCCGGGTAGCGGTGGCGCAAGCATTGATGCGTTTGCAAGTCCGAAGTGTCGCGTGGCTGCCCATTCTCTTCAACGTAAGCAGGAGACGCCACAAAATGCCAACCGAAACTTCCCAGCAGCCGGTGTGAAAGGCGACTGTCCTTTGGTTCGCCCGAGCGGACGACGGCGTCGAAACCTTCATCAATGACCTCGACGAACCGATCACTGATGTCGAGTTCGAGTTCGATCCGGGGATACGCTACGGTGAATTCCGACATCAACGGCAGCAGCAATGTCGGCTCGACCGGGACACTCACCTTGAGCCGGCCCGCAGGTGCTGCGCCGGCCTGCCCCAATTCCGCCTGAGCGGCCTCCACCTCGCCCAAGATGCGGCGGCAGCGGTCTAGAAACAATAGGCCCTCGTCCGTGATCGTGATTGAGCGCGTCGAACGGTGAAACAGTCGCACGGACAACTGTTCCTCCAACTTTTGGATCGCCTTGCCTACCGCCGAGGGGGTCAAGCCAACGATTTGGCCAGCAGCCTTGAAACTGCGCTTGTCAGCGGCATGCACAAAGGCGCGCATGGCGCCTAGGCTCTCGATCATCGGCATGGAGGAATTTTACTCCGCAGTGAAACGAATTAAAGAAAGTTTTCTTATATTACAGGAGCATCTAGAGTGAGGTCATGTTCATTGGGAGGCGCCTTTCATGCCTGACCTTTTCAGTCCATTCGATCTTTCCGGCCTTTGCTTGCCTAATCGCATCGTCATGCCGCCGCTGACGCGTTCAAGAGGCCCTGACGATGCCGCTACGGAGCGGGTCGCCCTTTACTACGCCCAGCGCGCGAGCGCAGGCTTGATCATCGGCGAAGGCTCACCGATCTCAAACGAAGGCCAGGGTTACCTTTACAATCCCGGCATCTTCACCCCGGCCCAGATCGCCGGCTGGCGTCTAGTGACCGACTCTGTGCATAGCGTCGGCGGACGCATATTCCTTCAGATTTGGCACGTGGGTCGCATCTCCCACACATCGATCCAGCAAAGCGGTCGGCCACCCGTCAGTTCAACCGCTCGCAGTGCGGAGGGGGCGATGGCATTCGGACGCAATGCCGACGGCGAAGTGGGATTCCTTCCAGCATCCGCGCCACGGGCTCTGGCGACCAAAGAGATTGGCCGGGTGGTGGCCGACTTCGTGCAGGCGGCCCGGAACGCCATGGACGCGGGCTTCGACGGCATCGAACTTCACGCCGCCAATGGCTATCTCTTCGACCAGTTCCTCAATCCGCTCATCAACGATAGGACAGACCGTTATTCGGCCGCCACCATGGAGGGCCGGCTAAGGTTCACTCTTGAGGTCGTGGACGCCGTGTGCACCGCAATCGGTCCTGCGCGCGTGGGGATCCGGTTGACGCCGTTCGGCGTCATCGGCTCCGTGCCGATCTTCCCCGACAGCGAGGCGACCTACATAGCGCTAGGGCGCGCGCTCGGTGAGCGCCGAATCGCCTACATCCATGTCATGGACCAGACCGGTTTCTTCAATACGCCCCAAGGCCAGCGTCCGACCAGCGACGCCATCAAAGGTCTGCTTCGCCAGTGGCGTACAGCCGCGCCGGGCACGGCATTGATGCTTGATGGCGGTCTCACGAAAGCGCGAGCCACCCAGTTGATCGCGGATGGGGTGATCGACCTAGCCGGCTTTGGCCAACCGTTCATCGCGAACCCTGATTTGGTGGCGAGACTGCGCCACGACTGGCCTTTGAGCCCCGCGGACCGAGCCACCTATTACACGGGAGGTGCTCGCGGCTACATCGACTATCCGCCATATCGCGTGGATGCGGCGCGAGCCTGAGGCGCCTACCCGCCAGGATTGAACATTCAACTCGAAGGAATCACCATGCCATGTTATGAAGAATTCAGAGGGCGCGTCGCGCTGATAACGGGAGCGGGCTCTGGCATCGGTCAGGCCGCGGCACTCGCATTTGCCAGCCACGGCGCTCGTGTCGTCGTTGCCGACGTGAACCCTGATGCCGGCGAACCAACTGTTGTGCATATCTGCGAATTGGGCGGTGAGGCGATCTTTATCCAGACGGACGTAAGCGACGCGGCGCAGGTCGCGCGGTTGGTTCACGCTGCCGTGCAGCGATATGGGCGCCTCGATGTCGCCTTCAACAACGCCGGGATAACGCAGAACTCGCAGCCTCTGGCCGACCAACCCGACGACACCTACGACCACGTCTTCGACGTCAGTGCGCGCGGACTCTGGTTGTGCATGCGCGCCGAGATCCGCCAGATGCTCAAGCAAGGCCGAGGCACGATTGTGAATATGGGATCAATGTCGAGCGTTGTCGGCATCGGCGGACTAAGCACCTACACGGCCTCGAAGCATGCCGTCCTAGGCCTGACGCGGGGCGCCGCGCTGGACTACGCCAAGCAGGGCATCCGCATCAACGCCGTTGGACCGGGAACCATCGATACGCCCATGATCGAACGCTTCATCGAACTGTCCGGTTCGGACTCAGTGATGGATCCGATCCGCGCGGCCCACCCTGTCGGCCGTACCGGCCGGGCGAGCGAAGTTGCGGAAGCCGTGCTGTGGTTGGCCTCGGACGCGTCGAGCTTCGTCGTAGGCCACATGCTCATGTTCGACGGCGGCTATTCGGTCCGATGATTGCTCTGGCGCCCTGTCGGCGCCTTATTTGAATGAGGATCGAAGACATGAAAACCTGGTTTATTACGGGGGCCGCGCGGGGCCTTGGCCTTGAAATCGCACGAGCGGCTCTGGACACTGGCGACCAAGTCATCGCGACAGCTCGCGATCCCGATCATATTTTGCTCGCCTTGCCAAGCTATGGGGATCGCCTGCATGTGGTCCGGCTCGACGTCACGCATGATACGACCGAAGGCATTGCCGCAGATGCGGCCCGGTACTTCGGTGGCGTGGACGTGCTCGTGAACAACGCCGGGTACGGCCAACTTGGGGCCTTCGAGGAAGTCACCCGTCAGTCGGTGGAAAAGCAATTTGCCACCAACGTGTTCGGGGTCTTCGACGTCACCCGGGCCATTCTGCCAATTATGCGTCGCCAGCGCTCAGGTCGCATCCTGACCATTGCCTCGATCGCAGGCATCGAAGGCTTCGAGGGCTCATCAATCTATTGCGCCACGAAGCACGCTCTTTCTGGATGGTCGGAGGGCGTCGCCAAAGAGGTCGCGACCTTCGGTATTCAAATGACATGCGTCTATCCAGGCCGCTTCCGTACGGACTTCCTCGACGGCAGCTCGGTTCGCTACGGCGAGATCGTCATCGAGGACTACGCCGCCTCTTCAGACGCGCACCGCAGGGCGCTTGATGACAACAATCATCTGCAGCAGGGTGATCCCGTCAAGTTCGCACAAGCAATCTTGAAGCTGGTCATGAGCAGCCAGCCCCCGCTCCAGTTCGGAGCCGGCTCCGATGCCTACGCGGTATTCCGGAAGAAGGCTGCGGAACTCCAGGAGACTGCCGAGCAGTGGAAGTCGCTCATGCTCTCGACCGATTTTCAGGAATGAATGCCGTGTCGATTCGCGAAATAGACGCGGTATGCCGTTTGCATTGCGCAAGAGCAGGATGCCATTGCGTGCCGCCGGTCCGAAACCGGCAGGCGCCCAGGGTATCGCTTGCGTCGCGGCTTGGGCAGTGGAAGTACCGGTTCGACCAGTGCCCACGGCTCGGCATCGATGATACGTGCCGGCATTCCTTGATCCGTTGTTCAGGCATCCAAGATTAACCGTTTCACGGGAAGGTAAACAGCCCCCCCGGGCTCTTTTTGAACTGGCCTCTAAGAACGTATCTCAGGTTCGACATCATGCGTGGTGTCGCACGCGTCTCATGGCAGCACCCTGCGCTCGCTGGCCAAAATCCGTCCGTGTTTTGAAAACAGACAGTGCATGACGTTGTCTCGCCCAGCGCTTGATAACGTGACAATGGCCTGTAGCAAGATGCTAACGATAGCTGGCAACGGATTCAATCACCGATTGAATATCGCACATCGTGCGATTCCGAGGTTGCGAAAACGGCGGTGTGTGTCGATGTACGGTTCGGCTCACTGCCAAAGTTTCGCATATTTTCCATCGCAAAAAATGATAAAAATGGCGTACGATTTTCCGCCACTGGTATGCGCGACTGGTATTAAAAACTCATTCATAACAAACAATAATAATCATTTCTTGATTGTTGCCAAGGCGGAAATGATAAAAATGGTAAATTTCCCTCAATTCTCTCGGATCGGGGCCGTTAGCCAACCTGAAGAGGTTGCGTCGGTCTCCAACAGCATTAGGTGCACGCTTTTTACACCGAACGCCCTCACTGCCGTGGCAGTAAAAAAAGAGGCACCATTTTGTGTGCGTCGTTGCGTCGCTAACGTTATCTACAAAATACGATGAACAATTCAAAAGTATCAACCCGCTTGGCAATAGGCTTCGGAAGCGTTCTGTTCCTACTAGTCACGGTCGCGCTTGTAGGGTTCTACGGCCTATCTTCGATTCATAGCAGGCTCGACAGCATAGCCCGCGTGAACAACGACTAATCAAAATATGCCAAAGACATGAAAGCATCCGTTGCGGACCGAGCCATCGCCATTCGCAACATCGCACTACTGACGGACCCGGCTGGTCTCGCACAGGAGTCCAAACGCGTGGAGCGGCAAAAGAAAGTTTATGCGAACGCGGAAGAAGCGCTGGGCAAAATGTTTGCAACGGAAGCCGGTACGACAGACCGTGAAAGGTCGCTTTACGCCCAAATCAAGGAAGACAATGCCGCTGCCGTGCCTTTGATGGACAAGGCTATTGGCCTGGGCTTGGCGAACAACCCATCAGAAGCGATAAAAGTCTTGCTGTAAGAAGCACGGCCAAAGCAAGCAGCTTGGCTTTCGCATTTGAATGAGCTAGCAGACTTTGAGGATCAACTCAATGCGCAAGCAACCGAAGAAGCAAACGTTACTTATCATGTCATTCAAATCACCGCATGGGTGATCGTCGGGTTTTCGCTCATTTTGGGTGTGTTCCTGGCCATTCTTATTACCCGCAGCATCCTCAAGCGACTGGGGGAGAGCCAGCACAAGCCCAACAAATGGCACAGCAAATCGCCCAAGGTAATCTCACCCAGAAGGTGCACGTCGCAGCAGATGACAACGCGAGCCTAATGGCTTCGCTGGAAGCGATGCGAACAAATCTGAGCAATATTGTCTCGGGCATCAAGACGTCCGCAGAATCCATCTCCGTTGCCGCCGGAGAAATCTCGCAAGGCAACGTCGACCTGTCGCAACGTACCGAGGAGCAGGCAGCATCCCTCGAAGAGACCGCAGCCAGCATGGAGGAGATCACTGCGACGGTTCGGCAGAACACGGAAAATGCGCGCCAAGGCAGCACGCTCGCGAACACCGCGTCGGAGACAGCCGCCACAGGGGGCGAAGTGGTAGGCCGAGTCGTCACGACCATGCAGGACATTGCCACAAGTTCGTCGAAAGTTGCCGAAATCATTAGCGTTATTGAAGGAATTGCATTCCAAACCAATATTCTCGCGCTCAATGCGGCTGTCGAAGCGGCACGTGCCGGAGAACAAGGACGAGGCTTCGCTGTAGTGGCTGGAGAGGTGCGTACGCTAGCACAACGTAGTGCGGCCGCAGCAAAGGAGATCACTGAACTGATAGGGACGTCCGTTGAACATGTCACTGCTGGCGAGGCACTGGTGCATAACGCAGGACAGACCATGAGCGAGGTAGTACGCTCCGTGAAGCGCGTAACCGACATCATGGGGGAGATAGCGTCAGCGTCCAGCGAGCAGACTATCGGCATCGAACAGGTGAATGTGGCAGTAAGCCAAATGGACGAAGTCACACAGCAAAACGCGGCGCTGGTCGAACAGGCAACCGCTGCAGCCCGCGCCATGGCAGATCAGGCACAAGCGCTGCGTGATTCGGTGGCAATCTTCCGTGTCGGTGCTGATGCCAGCGCGTCGCCCATCGGGCACCAGTCTTCGATAGCAGAAGATTCCATTTCGCACAACTACCGTCATACAAGTCGCCAAGGCAAAGCGTTTAGGCGGGCGGCGTAATCGTTCACGCTCGGAAAGAACACCTGTTTCTCGAGAAAATGTACGCCCGGTGTTTCGTGCTCACGCTTGCGAGCAGTAGCACGGCACTCGTGCCTTAACCGCGGCTAGTGCCGTGGTTAAGGCACGAAACACAGTTCGAACGTTTACAGTGTAGTGGTCAACTCACACCGGACACCGGGTTAAGTTTTGCCTCTGCGACGGCCGACCCTACACCATCACTGCATTGATGCAGTGGGAACCTACTCGGTTTTCAGACTACCGAACAGGCGTTCCATCGGACTATTGACGCTCCTATTTCAAGGAGGCACCGCAGACCAACCAAACATCGTCGCGAGCTTACCGTTCACTTGGCATCGTGGCATCACCCGACGCTCCGCGGCCGAGATCGGTCCGGGGTTTGATCCGGGCCCGTAAAACGCTGTTTTTTCGCTCCACACTCACCAACGTAACAATGCCGAGCCATGGCTCACAGGCGCCCGCGCGATCAGGGAGATGCGGAATGCCCCGCGGCTAGCGCTGAAGTGGAGGATCGAAGTAGCTGTTCCAGCACCTCGATGTGGTGCCGGTGCGGGGCAGTAATGGCATAAAAATTCTCGCGCAGTTCGGGTGTCTGACCCACTGTCACTAACGTGCCAGAATGCAATTCGTCCTGTACGACCACCTCCGGCAATACCGTCAACCAACCGCTGTCGCGCGCTATCAAGCGCAGCATGGCCATATCATCCACCTCCGCTCGCAACCGTGGCGACACACCCGCCGACATGCACAACGCATCGAATTGCGCACGCGCGGCATGGCGCGGCCCGGGCAACGCCAGATCCAGGCCATCCAAATCGCCCGGAACGCTCAGACTGCACTGTTGCCACCGACTGGCCGGGCCCACTAGCGAAATCGACTGGCTGCCCAAGAATCGACAATGCAGTTGGCGATTCGGGTGGGTGGGCACCGTCTCGTTAGCTAGCACTACATCCAATTGATGCTGCAGCACACGTTCGATCAAGCCTTCGAGCAAACCCGATTCAAGGGTAAGCGTCACACTCGGATTTGCCAGCAAAGGACGCAACCAATTTTCCTGGTAGTTGCGCGACATGGTCGCCACGCTGCCTACGCGCAACCGCGTGATACCGGCAGCGTGACCCTGCAAGCGCCCCAGCATTTCTTGGCCAAGGCCAAAGATATTGTCGGCGTAGGCAAGTACAAGCTGCCCGGTGGCTGTCAACGCCAGTCTTCGCCCTGCGCGGTCAAAAAGAGGTTCACCGATTCGCTCCTCTAGGTGGCGAATTTGCGTCGATACCGCCGATTGCGAGGTATTAAGTTCTTCTGCCGCCTGCGTCAAATGCTGCAGCTTGGCAACACGCCAAAAATAGAAAAGGTGGTGAAAGTTGAGCTGATGCAGTTTCATACGTTCTTTTTTTGAGATTAAAAGATTCTTATCAATGTATTTTACAGAACGATACTTCATAAGCATCATCGGTGCATCATGTTTAACAAGGTGCTTTTGATGGATCTCCCTCCCAATTTGTATGGAATCAGCGCGTTGGCCCCTGTCGTTTTAATGACAATCGCCTTCGCGGTAGCCCGTTTTTCATCCTGGTCCCCCGTAGCACTCTGGAAAGGATTCCAGATGCTTTCCATTGCAACTCTCGTGCTGACACTGGTGACCATTACTCTAGGCAACCCTCCCCTCCTCGTATCGAATGGCTGGATCACCGCGTCACTGTTCAGTCTCTCGCTGATGGCCCTCGTTCAGGGGTTGGGCACGGTGATCGGTAGCTTTTCTTCACGGTATCTGCAGGGCGAAGCGGGGCAGCGCCGTTATGTTGCGATGCTCGCCGCCGTTCTTGCTTGTGTACAGCTATTGCTGCTGGCTGATCATTGGCTGGTGCTCATCGTCGCGTGGGCGGGTGTGAGCATGGCGTTGCAACCATTGCTGTGCTTCTATCCTGAGCGCCCCTTTGCCCGTCTGGCCGCACTCAAGAAGCGCATCGCCGACCGCGTGGCGGATGTACTTTTGGTAGGTGCCGCAGTAGTGGCGTGGAAGGAAGTGGGCAGCGGCTCCCTGTCGGCCTTATGGGGGCAAATCGCGCAACAGCAGGATAGTAATTTGGCATTGCAAGTCAGCGCGATAATGCTGGTGCTTGCGGTCATACTGCGCACGGCCTTGCTGCCCGTGCACGGCTGGCTGATCCAGGTGATGGAGGCTCCAACACCAGTCTCTGCCCTGTTGCATGCCGGCGTCGTCAATCTGGGTGGTTTCGTGCTGATTCGATTCGCGCCCCTACTGGAACACGCTGCTTTAGCACGCGCAGTGCTGCTGACCTTTGGTTTGGTAACCGCGGTTCTAGCAGGCATGGTAATGCTAACGCGGATAACCATTAAAGTGAGGTTGGCTTGGTCTACTGTCGCGCAAATGGGCTTTATGTTGCTAGAGTGCGCGCTGGGTCTCTACACCCTTGCGGCGCTACATCTCATCGGGCACTCTGTCTACAAAGCACATGCTTTTCTATCAGCCTCCACCGTAGTACGGCAGACCCGGCTGCAAGCGCTGTACACGGCAAGCGCGCCAACAACCACTAGCCTGGTTGCAGCACCCTTGCTTGCAGCGGGTATCGTGCTGAACCTGGTGGCCTTCGCCGGGAAGACCGCTTGGCCGTGGTGGTGGAGCGCGGTGCTAGGTCTGGCCTGGGCGCCGCTCCTATGGATGTCGAACAATCAAGCAGGCGCAAAGGGGGCAGCTTGTCGTAGTGGTCAACTAATCTCAGGCACACTTTTAGTCACAGGTCTCACACTCGTGACCTATGCCGCGCATCTCTTGCCCCTTGGACTTCAAGATTCCCCACATGCAATGGGAGGCCTGATCGCGTTGGCAGGCATGGCCACTCTCTATGTCGGCTTGGCGCTGCTGCAAATCGCCCCCATACGACTTGAGCGCTGGAGACGCTGGAGCTACTCGGGCTTTTACGTGGATGAAGCCTATACCCGCTTGGCCCTTCTATTGTGGCCCGCGCATTGGGTGCCGACATCGCGTACCAGTGACGAGTTGGTTGCCTCGCAGTTGCCCCCGCAGATTGAAGCCTGATACCCTGGAGAGTATAAAATGGATGCCTTGACCACCGACGTGCCCCCAGAAGTTGTGCAGCGGGCTAACAGCAGTAGCACGGATTTGCGAGCCCTTCACGCAGCGGTCGACCAAGCCTGCGCTCAGGCATGCCGCGCGATCGCCCCCGCCTGGCCTCTGGACCGTGCCATTGCCGTCAACCCCCACTGGTCGCGCATTGGGATGCCGGTGCGCCAAGTAGCTGCGCGCATGGCCGCACTGGGTGGTATCCAAGTCTTCCCGCCACGCAATGAGCAGTTGCGTGCATGGCAGACGGGACGAATAAGCCATGCCGACTTGGCCGTGGCCTTGTGCCAAACGCCGGAGGCACAAAGGCAAAACATCACGGCGCAACAATGTATCGAGGCCTTAGCATCGCCCTCACCGGTAAAGCAATTGCCATTGTTGATTGACGTGCTGGACAATGACCCTTTTCGCAATCACCGCCTTAGTTGGCGCCAGGCCATTACGCACCAAGTCAGCCAAACCTGCGCCTCCTACTTCGATGCGCACCAGGCCGATTGGCGCCCGCAGCGCGCACAAAACTTGTACGCGTTTTGGCGCGAAACGCTGCAACACGACCACGGTATTGGCTTGTTGATGGGGCTGCCCAAGCTTGGTGCTGCAGTGGATGCGTTACCTGCCAGTGCCGAAGACGCAGAGCGCTGGGTGCTGCAGCGCCTAGGCTTACCCCAAGAGGTGTGGGCCGACTATCTGGAGTCAGTGTTGCTTACAGTGAACGGATGGGCGTCTTGGTGCGCCTATCTCGACTGGCAAGCAGGGCTGGAGGGTGGGAAAACGCCCGATCTGCGCCACCTGCTGGCCATTCGTCTTGCCTGGGGGGCGCTTTTGCTGGACGCCAAAGACAGCATCGCCAGCCGCGATGCGTTCACCGCATTGCACCAAGCGTGGAATGACGCTCCGGAGTTACTCAAGAATGGAGAAAACGCGCTACTAATAGACGAAATTTGGCAGGTGGCTCTCGAAGCAGGCTACCAGCGCGATCTGGCGCAACACCCGCACAGCGTCAGCTCAACGCCCCTGCCGCCGCGGGAAATCGAAGTTCAAGCCGCTTTCTGTATCGACGTGCGCAGCGAGCCCATGCGCCGGGCGCTGGAGGCCACGTGGCCAGGCATTCAGACCATCGGATTTGCCGGTTTCTTTGGTTTGCCTATCGCCTACACGCCTTTGGCTTCAAGGGCGCGGCGGCCCCAGTTGCCAGGATTGCTCGCGCCGTCTTTTGAGGTCACCGACCAAATCATGCGCGTTGACAGCAGCGACCGTACCCGCGAGGGTGTAATGCAGGAGGCTGCCAGCAGTGCGCGCCAGGGCCGGTTGGCGCTGGCTCACCGATGGCAAGCGGCCAGTCGCTGGCCAAGCTCGGCATTTTCGTATGTCGAAGCCATAGGTGTTGGCTATCTCGGAAAACTCAACCGCTGGTTACAGCCCGGTCATAGCGATCGGGCCAGAGATGATTTGCACGGCGTGTCAGCGCGCTATCGTGCAGTATGCCGCCCTAAATTAGTAGGAGTTGACGTCGACGCGCAGGTCGCGCTGGCAGCACGCGTGCTACACGCTATGGGGTTGAAGCGAAACTTAGCATCCCTGGTACTACTTGTCGGGCACGGGAGCCAGTCCGCAAATAACGCGCACGCGGCCACGCTCGATTGTGGCGCTTGCTGCGGCCAAACAGGCGAAGTCAATGCACGCAGCTTAGCGCTGCTACTCAACGATCCTGCTGTGCGACACGGGCTACGTGGCGTGGGCGTCGACATTCCCGACAGCACGACCTTTATCGCCTGCCTGCACAATACCACGACCGATGCCATTGAGGGGTTCGACCTGGATCTGCTGACATCCCAATCACGCCAAAAATGGGAGCGCCTGCAGGTCGTGTTCGCACACGCTAGCGACCAAGTAAGGCGCGAACGCGCCCCGGCTCTGCAACTGAACCCGCACGCACCTAGCGGTACCCTGCTGCTACAGTTGTCTCGCCGGGCCAACGATGGCGCACAAACCCGGCCCGAATGGGGGCTTGCGGGCAACGCAGCCTTTGTCATAGCGTCGCGCAAACGCACGCAGGGCGCTATACTTAACGGCCGCTGCTTCTTACACGATTACGAAGCCGATCTCGATCCTGACAATAGCTTGCTGGAAATGTTGATGACGGCGCCAATGTTGGTTACCCATTGGATAAATTGGCAATACCACGCTTCTACTTGTGACCCGAGCAGGTTAGGCAGCGGCAATAAACTGCTGCATAACGTAGTGGGCGGAGCAATAGGCGTCTTCGAGGGAAACGGCGGCGATTTGCGTATCGGCCTTTCCCGCCAGTCTTTGCATGACGGCCACTACTGGGTGCACGAACCATTGCGGCTAACTGTGGTGATCGACGCCCCCCAGACCGCTATCGACGCGGTGATTGCAAAGCACGAGGTTTTGAAACAATTGCTAGACAACGGGTGGCTGTATCTTTGGCGCTTCCATGAATCAGGCTTATTGCGGTATTCGCGAGGAACATGGTCATCGTTGCAGCTGGAGAAATCCTGATTTTTGTCATCTTCCAGCAATTTTTTTGTGACAAAGCGTAATGTTGCTGGAAGCGCAAAGATGATGCCGATGTTTGGCGTCATCGCTTAAGCCTGATTTTCGAGATAGCAAACGACTAGGTGCCTTAAGTGCCTATTGGCTCTAGTGCGAATCCGCGCTAACAACGGATGCACAGTACTTTGCACGATGAAAAAATGACGCTATTGAGCAAGCGCAAGTTTGATGACAAAAATCCTATGCTAGAAGTGCACAAAGCTCGGGGTTACCTCTCAATAAATGCGCCATCCACGCCTAGGAGAGAGCTTGCGAACAAGATCTCAGCGACTCTGTTCCTGCAGAGATACAAGATCGATGCGAATACTGCAGCTGCGGTCACAACGGATTTAAGACGTAGGACGACATGGCATGGCATGCCATGAAATTCCAGATTTATAAACCGAGGAACCTCATCGAAGTCATTCTGTGATTCATCGCGAGCCGCGCAGGGACCAAAAATGAGGAAAACAAATGATTCAGACGCTCGACGTAAATTTGAATGTAGATATTTTTTGGTCGAGTCCCGTTGATCGCCCTTTTTCTTCTGCGTTACAACGCTGCGGTGCTCGGAATCTCAGCGACATCAACACCGACAAGTTATTTCCGGCGATTATCTTCGTCGATTGCACTTGCACCGATTCCGGCGACCAAATCACCAAGTTATTGCATCGAGGCGACGACCAATGTTATCTAATCGCCGTGCAAAGGGATGCTTCCGCGGAGAGGATCGTTTCACTTATCGCCAGCGGCGCCAACGACGTTGTGACCGAGATTGACCTTCTAGAGCCAGAGCCAATCATATCTCGCGCCCGTGATCAATTAAGATTGATGCGGTTCGCGCGCGACGGGGTTGCCAATTTCTCGGCGTTGCAGAGTCATGCGGACGGCATGGTATCCCCCGTGTATTTTAAGGACGCAAATGGACTCTACATGGGGTGCAATGACATATTCGAAAATTTTCTCGACATGCATCGGTCGGCTATCGTTGGCAAGACCGTCTACGAGGTGTCGCCATCGAACCTCGCTGTCGCCTATCACAAAGCGGACCTCGATTTACTAGAAAAAGGGGGTGTGCAAGTATATGTCACCGGTGTTCGCAACGGTGCTGGCGACGTACGTGCTGTGCGTTTCCATAAAGGCGTGGTTTATGACGACAATGGAGAGATTACTGGCATCGTCGGTGCGATGCTCGAGATTGGGGATCACCGCGCCTACGAAATCGCACGCAACGAGATAGCAAAAGTAACACAGCAGATATCTACAACGGCGCCGGGATTGCATAACCAACCCAACACAATGAGTCACGAACGGTGGCTCGTCGACTGTGTCGGAAGGGGCGATTCGTCGGCTCTGGCGCGGTTGTACCATCTCCACCGGCGACGCATCACGCGTTTTCTAAGCCGTCTCACTTGGAAATCTGAGCTACAAAACGAGATTGTGAACGATGCATTCATGGTCGTATGGCGAAAAGCCAAAGACTTTCGCGGTGATTCGAGTGTTTCCACCTGGATTACAAGCATCGCTTACCGCTGTGCACTTCAAACTCTGCGCAACAATCGGCGCGACGAATTCGAGCTGCTAGATACGGAATTAATGATTCAAAACTCCCCCGACTATGATCTATCAGATATTCTCAGCAAAGCATTAGATCTTTTACCTGAGGAACAACGCGTCACAATGACGTTGGCTTATATCCTTGGCCACTCGGTCGAGGAGATCGCGCGGATAACCGATTGCCCTGTTACGACGGTAAAAGCACGTATGCACCGGGCACGAGCTAAGCTCCGCGTTGCCCTAAACAGCCTGGGCGGCTGATACAAAGGTTTGCCAAACTTTGCAAAATGGGGCCGTCGCTATGCGACAGTAGCCGTAGCATAGCGAAGAGTGTGGGAGCGGGTGATAAAATCCGACAATCCCGGTTACGATACGGGCATCTACTCGATCCAGGTGTGCTTAACGTTTACGGCAGCTGATTGCCTATAATCCCGACTTATTCTCCGCGGATGATGTCGATGAACGCCCGCAAATTTGGCGGCACCAGCCGGCTGCTCGGAAAATAGAGGCACAAACCCGGTATGCGCGGACACCAGTCCGCCAAAACCGTCACTAAGGCGCCATCGCTCAGCGCAGCCTGCGCATAGCTTTCCGGCACATACGCGGGCCCAAGCCCGGCGAGCTAATGTCAAGACTGGTGTATGGGCAGTCTAAAGGCGCGTGATTTCAAGCGGCGAGTTTCTGCTGAACCGGTTGATCGCCTTGCACCGGTTCGCCGTCCCTGAAGGCAATGCCATCCAGCAACAGCTTGATCTGTTCAGGGCCGTTGATGCGGCGCCAAGTTTTCTCGGCTTCCTCGATCAGCTTGAATGCCAGACCGAGGAAGGTTGGTCGCGATACACAGTTGCGCGTACGAGTAGTCCGTTGGCGCACGGTCGCGAACGTCGACTCAATCGCATTCGTCGTGCGCAAATGCTGCCAGTGCTCAGCCGGGAATTCGTAAAAGGCCAGCAGGCTCTCCCGGTCCTTCTTCAGCGTTTCGCTCGCCTTCGGATATTTCGCCGCATAGACCGTCACGAAACGATCGAACGCGGCGTATGCGTCGGCCCGCGTTGCGGCCATCCAGATCGCCTGCAGGTCTGCCTTTGCGCGCCCCTGTAGCGACTTCGGCAGCGCATTGAGCACGTTGCCCATCTTGTGGAACCAGCAGCGCTGGCATCGCGTCGCAGGGAACACCTCTTCCAGTGCAGCCCAGAAACCCATCGCGCTCGCCGACGGCCAGTAGTGGGCCGGCCTGCTGGCCACGCCCCTTCAGTCTAGCAGCAGCTCCTGCCATGACGCCTTCGACTCGCGATACCCGTCACCGATTGCCACACGCTCCTTACGCCCATCCGGCCTCACACCGATGATCACCAGCAGGCACTGCCCGTCCGAGTTCTCACTACGCAGGCCGGTATGAAGGCCGTCGACCCACCAATAGACGTAGCGCGATTTCGACAGATCACGCCGGCTCCAACTGGCATGCTCATCGGCCCATTGCGCCTTCAGGCGACTTACCACGTTCGCCGACAGTCCCTTGGCGTCCTCGCCCAGCAGCACGCCCAGCGCTTCGCTCATGTCGCCTGTCGAAATGCCCTTCAAATACAGCCACGGCAGCGCGGCACTCACGCGCGGCGACTTCCTCACATACGGCGGCACAATCGATGAATTGAACTTCGCACCCGATCCTGATCGACCACGAACCTTCGGCACCTTCACCGGAATCGGGCCGGCCCCCGTCAACACTTCGCGCTGCGGCAGGTAGCCATTGCGTACTACGGCGCGTTATTTTTAAGATATCTGGGCGCCGCAACCGCGATGAATTGCGTATCCACGCTCAACGGCACGGCGATCATGTCTTTCGGCACCGCTTCCGCCAGACGAATGCCGGCATCGAAACCCTGCGCCACGATATCGACGAATCGGCCGTCCGCTACCAGATCAAGCTGAACATCTGGATGCCTTCTTAGAAATGCCGGCACGACCGATGCAAGCAACAACCGAAACGCAGACTTGTCGCCATTGATCCGTAATGTCCCCGTCAAACGCCCTTTTTCGCCCGTGAAGTCATCCGAGGCACCACGCAACTGCATTAGCAATGGCACGATGCTGTCCATAAATTGCTTGCCCGCCTCCGTCAGCGACACGCTCCGCGTCGTGCGATTCAACAACCGCGTGCCCAACGCTTCTTCCAGGCCTCTGATCGTATGACTCAGCGACGACGGCGGCAGACCGAACCGGTCTGCGGCGCGTCAGAAACCGCGATGCTCAGCCACTATCATCAGCGCGTTCATATCGTCGAGTGTCGGGCGTTTCACTGCTGAAATATTTTCACTGATGCAGTGTATTTAATGATTATTAACATAATAACCGCTCGCGCCTATCATTGTTTGCATCGCACGAGGAGAAAGGAACTATGCGCAAAGATTAGCTTACTACGGGCACATCGACGGGTCTCGGTCGCGAAATGGTGGCACGCTTGCTGGCGCGCGGCGATAGCCTTGCGGCCACCCTGCGCCAACCCGGCGCGTTGGACGATATGCAAGCGGGTTATGGGTAACAGTTGTATGTGCTAATGCTCGATCTTACCGAACCCGCACAGATCAAAACCGCCGTTGCGGATGCATTCGCGCATTTCGGCCGCATCGATGTGGCCGTCAGTAACGCCACCTACGGCTCATTCGGTGCGGGAGAAGAGGTCAGCAACGCACAGATCGACCTACAAAACGCAACCAATCTGACCGGCTCAATCCACTTCATTCGCGCACTACTGCCGCGTATGCGCGCGCGAGGGGGTAGACGTATCATCCAGGTGTCGTCCGAAGGCGGTCCGATCGCTTATCCCAATTTCAGTCTTTATCATGCGACGAAATGGGGCATTGAAGGATTTATACAATCGGTCAGCCAGGAAGTGGCTCCTTTCGGCATCGACTTTCTCATCGCCGAACCCGGCCCCACCACGACCCAATTCGGCGCAGGTCTCGATCACGCAGTGTCGATGGATAGCTATGAAAACACCGCTGCTGGCGAAGTGCGTCACGCGATCCGCGACGACGCATTTGCGCATTTCAGCCGAGCTGAACAAGTCGTGGAGACATTGATCGACATGGCCGACAAGGAGGAAGTACCGTTAAGACTTGCTTTAGGAGGAACGGCTTATTCATCGATCAGCAAGGGACTGACCGAACGGTTGCAGTCGCTGGAGGCCGATAAGGCCATTTCGCTTGCAGTCGACAATGTATAGCCCCTTAGACTAACTGATCACATACGACTTCATGGCTGGCACGCCATACATGACGTGGTCATCGATCACCTAAACCGGTTCGTCCACGTCCGTTGCGTCCAACGCCAGGAGCAAGGGCGTGAAATGCTCCTCGCAGCTATGGTTCAGAGGCATGGTCACGTTACCGAGCGTGGTCTAAAAAACCGGTTGTTGCTGCCGCGGCGCAAAACGAGGACGGATTTTGGCCGTCGCAAGTGACCTGCCGCCGCGATTCGAAGCGACCGGTAAGCAGGCTGCGATGTTCGGCCACGCCACCCGGTGCCTGTTCAGAGCAAAATGCTGTCGAATCGGACCGAAGCTCTAAAGGAAACGCTGGGCGCGTCGCCGATCCCTGAAGCCGCGCATGCGGCGCCTGCGCGCTCGGGTCGGTTGATGGTTGTTTTCTGCGCGGTTATTCACGCGGGCGGCCGCGATAAATGGACGAGGATCTCATCTGCCTAGCTTACCGGATCGCTTTGCTAACGTGGCAGTGCCTGCATGTCCAAAGCGACTCGATCCGGCGTGGTTGGTCCACCACATATCGCTTTACTTGGTTGAATAAAGCTACCTTCCAAGGCTAAACAGAACTACCATCCACATAGTCAATCGGACGATACGTCCGGTGCAACACAATGGGCCTCCTCTCACGTGGCAATTTGGGCAAAAGGTATGATGTTTGATGAATCTGAAGTGAAAACGTAGGTTTGGCAATTATTATAAATATTCCTAAACAATAAAAGAATTGCCTAATGAAAAACAAAACATTATCTTCGCGTCTCGCATTTGGATTTGGTTTATGTGTAATCCTTAGCATATTACTTGCAACTTACGCTGCGCTACGAATGAATTCGTTGGCGGTGGCCGTGAATGAAGTAGCAACGAACAGATTAATCAAAATAAGTCAACTCCAACAACTTCGAAACAACCTTAATGCGCAAGGGCATCAAGTTCGCAATATTCTCATCAGCAGAGATCAAACATTTCGCGACGGCGAGTTAAAAAAAGCGCAAAATATCAAGAATCTAAATAAGCAAATAATCGATTCTTTAATCGGCACCATATCTCCTCAAAGTGCCCGCGATTTAATAGGAAGTGTCAGCGACCTGATTGGCCCATTCAATGATGCTTTGGATAAGACGGTAGCGTTAGCCTATAAGGGTGATATCGATGCCGCGAACAAGCAATTGATTGGCGAGATGCGTGATCGTCAGATGCCTCTATTCAAGGCCGTCGATGACTCGTTGCAATTGCAGATGGATCTGTCCGAAAATCTATCCAAGCAATCGACCGATAAAGCGGCTTCAGGCGTTCATTCGATGATCGAATTGACGTTAGCGATCGCCTTGGTCAGCGGATTCGCCGGTTGGCTTATCACCCGTGATCTCGTGCGGTCGCTGGGCGCAGAGCCTGACGAATTACGGCAGGCGGCTCATAACTGTGCGACCGGCAACTTGATTCCAGTACGAGGAGCGGACACCGCTCCACTTGGTAGCGTACTGGCTTCACTAGGGACAATGCAGACTAGCTTATTGCAGATAGTCTCCCAAGTGCGACAGGGGTCCGAATCCGTTTCAAATGCGAGCAGTGAGATCGTGCAAGGCAACGCAGACTTATCGGCTCGCACGGAGAACCAGGCTAGCGCCCTACAAGAGGCCGCCGCTTCAATGGAGGAGCTTGGGTCAACCGTCAAGCAAAATGCAGACAATGCATTAAAGGCCAGCCAACTCTCACAAAGTGCATCCGGCATCGCCATAAAAGGAGGCGTGGTCGTTTCCAAAGTGGTGGAAGCCATGAAGGAAATCAACGAATCCTCAAAGAAAATCTCAGACATCATCAGCCTCATCGACGGCATTGCGTTTCAGACCAATATCCTCTCATTAAATGCCGCCGTAGAAGCGGCGCGTGCCGGGCCGCAAGGGCGAGGCTTTGCAGTGGTGGCTGGTGAGGTGCGCTCTTTGGCAAAACGTTCAGCCGAAGCAGCCAGTGAAATCAAAGCCCTCATCACGGTAAGTGTTAGCCGCGTTGAACAAGGGTCCGCGCTGGTCGATGAAGCTGGGACGACAATGCAGGAAGTCGTGAGCAGCATTAAAACCGTCACACATCTCATGAGCGAGATTAGCACTGCAAGCAACGAACAGAGTTCAAGCGTTTCACAGGTGGGGCAAGCAGTGGTTCAAATAGACCGAGCAACTCACCAAAATGCGACGTTGGTCGACCAGATGGCTGCCGCAGCTAATAGTCTGGAAGGACAGGCAAAGCAGCTCGTGGAAGTAGTAAGCGTTTTTAAAACGTAATCTTGTCAGTGATCGTCGTTATTCGTTGGATAACCGATTGACGGTGACATCTTTTAATCTCCCTTATTATCCCAGTACGTTGAGTTAAGGGTTGAACATCAACCGGTACGGTATCGCTGGCTAAGGTATTGTCACGTTGTCGAAGCGGTAGGGTAAGCTTGACGCGTGAAAACCTCGTCTATTTATCACGACCATCGCTTCCTGCCGGCGTTCATAAGCCTCGTAGTGCGCTGGTATTTCCGGCTCTCGTTGCGTTTTCGCCGTATCGAAGAATTGTTGCGCGAGCGCGGCGTGGTCGCCAGCTACGAATAGATACGGCACCCGGGCGCTGGCGGCATCGTGACGGATCAGCTTCGCAGTTATCCTGCAGCCAAAGCCCGAGTATTGGCGTTTTCAACCGGCATGATCCTAACGCCTATCTCAAAGACGTCCTGCAGCGCTTGCCCTCGCACCTTGTATGCAACATCGACGGGTTGTTTACCGCATAACTGGCCGCAAAAGCCTGCTTAACATCTGCGTCAATATGGTATCGCAGTGCGCTTACGGCCTAGTTGCAGGATAGCCAAAATAGTTAGCGGGACAGACGATCGGGTTTGGCTGTCACAGCTTCGTAGTGGCCCTGCTGATCCCAGACGACGAGACGATGCGTGAAGGCGCTACCGGCGCCCTTTGCAGAAAAAGGATTCTTGCGCGTCACCGGATATCCCGCCTCAATGCCTGCTTCGACGACACCAACCTGGATGTTCGCGCGGTATCGCTCGTTTACAAGCCTGATCAGCGTCTTGGCTGCACCGCCATTACTGATATCGAGATACAACATCTTATTTTTGTCGGATGGATGTTCCGTGTCGTATAGATCGCGCAGGTGGCGAACTTCCCGATCAAGGCTTTCGGGGTTCAAATCTGGCCTGATTTGTTGTACTAACGCATAGATCGCGCAGTTGTTCCCCTTTCCCGGATTGGCGATCACCTTCAGGTTTTGTCTTTCCAGGTAAGTCTTGAAAGCGCTATTGGGTTCGGCAAACGCCAACATTTGCTCTGCCCGCTGGTCATCGGATACTTCAAACGGCTCTCTGTGCACCGTCGAATGATTTGCCAGGACGTTGGACGCGTGATTTTTTGTATCGATTGCGCCGCGTTGAATGACCTCAAGTTCCGGCTGGACCAGTATGCCAAAAGCTTTTTCCTGAAGACTGCGCGCAATGGCTTCTTGCAGGGCAGCTTCGTTAGCGTCATCGATGTCTTTGGCGCTCGACGCATTCTGTTGCGCGGCTGTGCCGAACGCTGCTAAAAGTGACTTTTGATCCTCCACGGGTTGGCGAACTTGCTCCATTGCTGAAAGCTGGCGTGGAGATCGCAGTTTCGATTCAGCGCCAGCAGCAAAATCAACCGGTTCTTGATATCCGGCAGGTTTTACTCGCTTTTTTGGCCTAGGCTTCAACGCTGCGAACGGTCCGCTCGCAGCTTGCTACGAACGGCGACGGGGCGCCTTTTCGTTCGTATCGAACGTTTCTGGATGATCGCCTATAGTAGAAAAGCCAAAGATTTTCATGCTATGCCCAAACAGTTTTTGCGTATTGTCATCAACTTACCGTGCGCTAGTATTGCCGCTTCTTGCTAAGCTTTTCGCCATATCGACGAACTGCTCCTCGAACGTAGCATAGGTCGGATAAAAGTCATCCGATGCATCGTGACGACCTGGTATATAGACGAGATTTTCAAGCGCTTGAATGGTGAGCCTTACTGGCTCTCGCGCACGCGCAAATAACCGCGCCAAAAACAGCCATCAACCGCGCGAGAACGGGAGCGCGGCATGCGCGGCTTCAGCGATCGGAGATGTGCTCAGCGCTTCCTCACCACCTTCGGTCCGATTCGATAGCGTTTTTCGCGCAAGTGAGAAAGGCCTGACGCCGCGGCGCACCGACTCCAACTCCTCGCTCGCCTCATGGCAGCAGTCAACGCTCGCAGGCTTACATCCGCCTGACTTTTGAAAGCAAGCAGTGAAAATCACATGTTTCCGGTCTTCGCTCGCCACCGTGAAGACGACGAGAAAATGCATTGTGCAAAAATGTCGTGGCGGCGCGCATTCGGTTGCTAAACGCACTGACCTGCACAACAAGATTTTCGAAGATATAAGATCAGTTCGGTTTTACAGACTCGACTTCACAGTGATCCTCTAACCACTCGGCCACGAGATATGCAACCTCCTCGGTAACATTCTGTTCCCACATTGACGGTTCACAAAGAACCTCCAAGTCGAGACCGCCAACTGTGGGCCTTGCAAGCAAAGCACCAATGAACTTGTCGCTATCGCGTTCGACAATACCCCATGCCAGTACTGTAAGGGCCGCACATTGCATTTGGAGTAAGAAAGCCTCTCGATGCGCACCGTCGCGCGATTTGTCCGTCATCCAGGTAACATATTCAGCGAGGCGTGTATCCTGCAGCAGTTCCTCAACGATTAGGCGCGCTTGCCCTGGGTTTAGTGGTAAGACTTTGAAGCGTTCCGTTTCGAACGCAGGAAGCCTTGACCGCAGGTGCTCGGGTAACACCGCGCCGTATTCAGAATTTGGATATGACTGCATCGATCTGCCTCTAGATTCAAAAGATTACATTTACTCGTCAATCTGGCAACTGAAATGGCAATAAAAGTCTCGCGCCGTGCTGACGCCACTCTTTGCATCATGGCGGGCATCCCGCTATCGTCCATCCGAAGGACGTTATGGACGAAATTGTTTGTATTGGCGTCGATCTAAAAAAAATCAGTCAGATTCGTGCGGCGCGCAGTTGTTTCTCAACTGCTTGACCGCTCTAATTGCTGATGCTGAATGAAGTGCACGCTGTGGCAAGACGCGCGTGCGAAATGGCGACACCCTGGACGAAGTAATTCCGGCTCTGGTGCAAATAGGTAAGATCGTCGAGAATAATCATGTCTCTTTTCACGTACAGCAACTCACGCTGCCTGGACTTTACCCGATTCACGCGGCCTATTCGCACCCGAGCCTGTACGCTTGCCGTTACCGGATGGCTGCGCTTCCGGATAGTGGTCGAAGGAAACGAGCATCTCGATGCCCTGCGGGCGCGCGACACGCGCAGCCGCCTCGCGCATCTTGTTCAGTAGCCGCTCGCGCTCCGCGTCGAAATCGGCGCTTGCTTCGTCATACTCGTCGTGTGTGTTAGCAAGCGGCAACTCACGCAGCTTTTCGTAGTCCTTATGCCCCCTGAGCTTGGTGCTGAGGCTCTGGGCCGTATGGAACTGGATTTCGAAGTCCCCCGGCAAATTGCCGCTGGTCAGACGCAGGTTGACGTTCAAGCCGGCGTAAGTCGCGTCGGGCTGCATGAAAGCATTTTTCATGCGCATCGCTCTCGGGCCTTGCTTTTCGAGCATCTTGAGAATTGTGCTGACCGTCTTGCCAAAACCTTCGGCAGGCAGGACGACTTCGTAGCGCAGACTGTCCCGCACACGTGCCGCTGCCGGCTCTGGTGCTAACTGCTCGACACGCTGGTACAACGCAATCTTGCGGGCGATGGAGCGCTCTTTTTTGAAGAGGAAATTGCGCCAGTTGCCTGGGCTGTCTTCGCGCAGCTTTCCGCCGCTGCTTTGCAGCACTGTTTGTAGCTTAGGCGATACTAGTGTTTCGATGCGACGGGCCTGCAGGCTGAGGCGGCGGGCAAGCGGCTGCAGATAGGCCGCAACCGTACGCTGCGCGCCGTGTCCATCATCGGCACTGGGCGGGCGTGCCGACCGTGCCGTCTCGACCGGCTGCTGCCAGTCGTCAATCTCGTCGCATCCGGCCGGCATGGGCACGGCATGGAAATCCCGCCACGCTGGCTGGAGCAAGGTACGCACTGCATCAGGCGTAGCGCCCTGGTGTCTCGCCTGTTGCGCCTGTTTGTACAGATCGTGATAGCGCTCTTTCAGCACGAGGGTTTGCTCCGTGTGGAACTGGACTTCCCAGAGCAGGCCGTCGTGCGGGTCCTGCAGGGTCACGCTCAATGCCCGGAACGCGCTGGCCCGATGGTTGAAGTGATTGGTGCGCATGGTCATCGCATGTCCATGCGAATCGAGGCCCGCGAGAATCCGGCGGCATGCCGCTGCGAATATCTGGGGTGGCAGCACGATGCTGTAGCGCAAGGCATCGTTCACCTCTGCGGCGGCGTCCGAAATACCTAGCTGTTTTCCGGCAGTCAGATACATCAGCTTTTCCCGCAGCGAACCCGTCGATTTGACGGCATGCTCGAGTCCGGCGAGGCGCACCGCCCCTGCGTCGGGGCCGGCCCACGCGCGCAGGTTGGCTTGCAGCAGCGGCGTGACCCGCGCGTGGGCCGCGCGTGCGCGATCGTGGAAGGTCGCGGCCACGCGGTCGATCTGTCCGGGCAAGGCCGCTTGTACCCGTTCGGCCGGCGTAGGCGGTGAAGCCAGTAAGCCCGCCTGTTGAAGCGTTCCCACCGCATCCTCCATGACGCCTGCTGCGAGCGTGGGAATGCGCTTCAGCGCCACCACGGCGCGCTGTGGATCGAAGCGGCTGTCGCGAAACTCATGCGC
This sequence comes from Robbsia andropogonis, assembly GCF_034047095.1. Classification (NCBI taxonomy): domain Bacteria; kingdom Pseudomonadati; phylum Pseudomonadota; class Betaproteobacteria; order Burkholderiales; family Burkholderiaceae; genus Robbsia; species Robbsia andropogonis. The sequence continues at coordinate 1,268,442 of NZ_CP139166.1, forward strand.
GGTCCGCTTGGTGTGCGGCACCTGCCGTACCCGGTCGGGGTAGGTCCGTTCGATGACGCCGCATTGCTCCATGAGGGTCGAGAAGAGGTCGGTGCCGGTGTCCGATTTCAACGCATCGGTGCCGACCTTCACGGCGAGGGTGAAGAGGTTGCGGATCGTGAGTTCCGGCTCGTCGTCCACGTAGCCGGGCTGTCCGTTGGGAAACTGCTCGTGCGACAGGCGGCACACCGGATAGTGATCCAGAATCGCGTGAATGCGCGACGGCGTGTCCGTCGCCGCGGCCCAGGCGTCCGCGAGCGCGCTGAATCGTTGCGCCAGGTCCGCGGAGACTGATGGCGCGGGCTGCATCGCTCGCGCGACGGCGGTACCGAGCTGCGTGGCCAGCGTATGCAGCAGCACCGCGACCTCGCGGGCGAGTGGCATGTATGCGCGGCCGATGGCCTTGTGCGCCTGGCGCTGGAGGTCCTGTTGCGCGGGGGCATCGGCATCGCCGCGGAGGCGGGCTCGCAGGCCGTTGCGCAATTGCCGGTCAACCCCGTCGTAGGTGCCGAACATCATGTCCCGGGCCATCGCCTCGCGCAACTCGTCTGGCTGCGACAGGAAGCGCGTGGCGGCGTTGCTGGCGTCTCCGATGAGTTGGCCGCCACGCTGCACCGCGAGGATTTCGTGGGCGCGTCCGGCCTGGTATTGCCCCTGTTCGTCGAACGCCGGGCTCGCGGTCTTCGGCGGCTTGAAGGATTGCTCGGTCTTGCGCCGGCCGCTGCGTTCTTCCATCACCTGACGGATATGCGCGGCCAGCTTGGGATAGCCAGCGTAGACAAATGCGTCGTCACCGTCCGTATCCATGTTGCGCTTGCGCAGTTCGGGGATCGGCAGTGCGCCGAGGCGCCCCGGCATCAGAATGTCCTTGACGCGTAGACTGCCGGTGCTGAGCATCGCGTCCGGTAGCGCGACACGGTCGCGCCGCTTCTTCCAGCGCTACAACACCTTGAGGTCTTCTCTCGAGCAGACGAGATCCATGCCGTCGTGCGCGTACGACCAGTATCCGGGCGGTGGAATGATCAGCATGCCTTTGCTGTGCAACATGTCCTCGGCTTTTCCGGAATCGTCGTCGAAACCGGTATAGCTGTACTGGATGGCGAAGCACGCATCGAGGAAACCGGCAGTGGCATCGCCCTTGGCGGGCGTGCCTGTGCGCGCCGCCGGGATAGGCAACAGGTTCTCCTTGTCGTAAGGCGGTTTGCCGACGAGCAGGTCTCCTTCCGGGTGCTCGAAGCCCACCATCGGAATGGTGGGCAGATACAGTTTGTCGTCGGCCGACGGCACGGCGCGGATGCGCCGACCCTCATAGCCGCCGCTGATGGTCATCTGGTACAGCGTGAGAAGGTCTACCGCATCGGGCGAGAGCGCGGTCGCCTGCGTGCCCGCGGTGCCGGGCACCTGGCACTGCTCGCGCAGCTTGTCCAGCTTGCGCTGCATCGCGTCGTGTGCTTCCGCGAGGACCACTTCGTCGCGTGGAAAATGCATCAGTGCCTGCGGCGGCATCGCGTTGAACCCCAGCGCGTGATCGGCGACGAGTTCCCGCTGCGCGGGCGTGGCGCGCCGCTCCTTCACGGCTTGCCAGGCCTCGATGTGTTGGCGCACTGCGGGAATGCGGAGGGCCACCTCCCATTTCATGAAGCCGCAGCCATCGTCCGGGCACAGCGCTATGCGCGTGCCGTCGGGTCCCTTGAGTTTGAACGGATGCTGCTCGCCGGGCACTTTCACATCCGCGAACCAGCCCACGCGCAAGGTCCCCTCAACCACATTATCGGGAGGCACCATTTCCAGTAGCGCGCGTTGCATCCGGGACCAGTCCTCCCGCTGCGGCGCCAGCTTTTGCGTCAGCGTCATGAACGCGCTGCCGGGCGCGCTATCGGCATACCGCAGGGCCGGTAGCACGGAGGCAGGCGGTTGATGGCCCGCCAGGATGTTCTTCACTTGCCGCATGCGCCCGCGCGTAAACCGACTGCCGCCGAACAGGTCGAAGCGCCAGGGTTCGCCCTGGTACTGAAAGGTGCGCGCCAGCATGAAGGCGCTCAGCGTGCCCGGTAGCTGCACTTCCACAAGCGGCATGCCAGTCAGGCGCGCAAAAAACGAATAGGGCGGCTGGTCACCTTCGTCAACCTTGAGTTCGCGGCCGCGCAGATCGACCGTGACATGACGGGTAGCGCCGATGCCTTCCGTCACAGGGCGGACTTGCCCCGGCACGGTACGCATGTGTGCATGCGTACTGGCCAGATCGAAGCTGGTGGGCGGGTGGCGCTGCGTGATGGTCTTCAGTTCCTTGCCGATGCGCAGGTCCAGCGCGCTCAGGACGTCGTCGCCCGCCTCGATCTGGGCGATGAGGTTCCAGCTCATCTCCTGTAGGTCTGTTTCTATCACGTCGCGCGTGCGAGCGAGCGTGGTGTCGACCCATTGCTTGAGTGTGCCTTGCCGGTCCAGCACCACCTGACGGTTGCCCTGGATATAGCGGGGCTTCCACTGCCGGGCGACCAGCGCGTACGCCTTCAGGATCTGGTAGAACGTCAGCGCAGGGCAGCGCGTGCCGCAGGCTTCCCGCCGCCCATCCGTCGCGAGCAGGGCCGAGCCCGGCGCCGACGTGCCATGCCGCATATAGCTGTCAATTTTGCGTGCAACAATGGGCTGCAAGGCTTCGAAAGCCTTCAATGCCGGGACGCGATGCCGGACGAGTTCGGGGCTGCGGGCGAGCGGTAGCAGCCCGAGACACAGGTTGCCGACGGTTTCGAGTGGCTCGTCGCGCAGTCGCGTCTCGCGGCACAGTGCCGTAACCCGATGCAGTGCCGGACTAGCCAGCGGGCGCAGTTCGCGCAGCATTCTCAGGCGGGCAAACGCCTTGAACAGCATGCCGATATGGCCTGATCCCGTGCCTTCGAAACACTCTGGATGCAATTCGAGATGGACGGCAAGGCCCGCGAGGCCCGCCCGCGCCCGCTCGAAATCCTCGCCTTCATTCCCGACCACGCGCGCGAACGCGTTGCTGATCTGGGCCATGTCCGCCATGTTGAAAGCGCGCCATGGGAGGTTGCCCCGCCCCGGCAGGGTGGAGAGTCGCCAGAAGGCCTGCATGGCCTCCGGCTCGCTTTGCCACTTCGTCAGCGTATTCAGTGTACTCGCCAAGCTTTGCGGGTCGTAGGTCATCTGCAGTGCGGTATCCGTGGCCAGCCGGCCGGCGAGTTCGCGGGTCGCCTGCTTTGCCCGGTCGTCACCCGGCCATTTGGAGAGTGCGCTCAGGGCGTTGCTCACTGCTTGCACATCCCCAGCTTCCAGCAATAGCGGTTCTGTGGCGATACGCTCGGCCAGCGCGAGCGCGAGCTGCGCGGTCCAGTTCTCATCGGACCACTTGCTCAGGTAGAAAAGCGTACTGGACGTATGCCGAGCGTTCAGCGCCCTCGCCTTGCCGGCCGGTTCCGCCATCAGGTGCGCGGCAATCGCACGCGCGGCGTGTCCAGCTTGTGCTTCATCGGGCCACCGGCTCAACGCACTCAGCGCGTTAATGGCTTGTTGCATGTCCATGGCCGCTATCAGCTCGCCCTCCCGTGCCACACGGGTCGCCAGCCGCATGGCGACCTGCTTCGCCGTGTCCTGCTGGGGCCACTTGCGCAACGCATGGAGTAGCGTGGCAACGCCTTGCGCGTTCAGCGATGGCAGCAGACTGGGCTCGACGATGAGGCGCGTGGACAGCAGCAACGCTGTCCGGCCAATCTGTGCGTCGTCGGGCCATTGGGCCAGGGCGTCGACGCAGTTGACAAGTTCCTGCTGACCCAGTTGGGCGCGCAGTTGCGGCACTGTCTCGAGGCGCGCGGCCAGCACCAGCGCGGTCCGTCTGGCTCCCTCCGCGTCCGGCCACTTGCGCAGCGCGTTCAGCGCGTTGGCAATTTGTTGCTGTCCCAACGCAGGCAACAGCTCAGGTTCCATCAAGAGGCGCGAAGCAAGCAGCAGCGCGGCTTGCTTCATCGCCTCCTCGTGCGGCCACTTGCTCAGAGCATTCAGCGTGCTGGTGAATTCCTGCGCTTTAAGTGCCCGACGCAGATGCGGCTCCACGGCAAGGCGCTCCGTCAGAAGATGAGCCGCCTCGGTCGCGGGCTTTTCCCCGCACCACTTGCTCAGCGCGTTCAGTACATTCGCGACGCCCTGTGCCTCTAGCGCGTGCAGCAGCCGGGGCTCGGCGACGAGCCGCTCGGCGAGCAGCAGGGCGGCCTGTTTCGCCAAGTTCTCCTCCGGCAATTTGCTCAGCGCATTCAGCGCGTTGGCCACACCCTGCGCGTCGAGCTGCCGGCGCAATTGGGGTTCGTTCTTCAGACGGGCGGCCAGCAGCAGCATCGCCTGGCTGGCGGCTTCGCGGTGTGACCACTTGCTCAACGCGTTCAGCGAATTGTGCACCTCCTGCGCACGCATCGAAAGCCGCAGATCGGGCTGTTCGACCAACCGTCCCGCCAATTGCAGCGCTGGCTGCTCCGCCCGGGCCTCTCCCGGCCATTTGCTTAGCGCATTGAGCACGTTGGCGACGCCTTGACCATCGAACGCCAGTCGCAGCTTCGGTGTCGCCGCTAGGAAATCGGCCAGTTGCAATGCGAAGTATTTCGCGTCGTCGTGGGTCGGCCACTTGCTTAGCGCGTTCAACAGCATGGGAACCTGGATGGCGTTCAGGCGCCCGAGCGTCGAGCGGTTTTCGACCAGGCGGCCGGTCAGGCACAGGATGGCATCCCGACAAGATTCGCTTCGCGTGTTCTTGGCGAGCGCGCCCACGAGCGTCGTGGCCTCCCTGTCACTCAACCGATGCAGGTTGCGCTCAAGCAGGACCTGCCGGGCAATCCACGTGAGGGCGTCCATGCACGCGCGGCGATCCGGATACTTGCTCAGCTTATTCGCCAGACGTGAGTAAGCGCCAGCGAAAGCCCCGTCGAATAAAGACGTATGCACAAGGTACTGCGCCACGAGATCCGCACAGGCGCAAATCTCGCCGCGCAAGGCCGGAGTGATCCGTTCGCGCCCAGCGTCGCCCAGCTTTGCCAAGTAGAATCCCAGTAGATCAAGATTCGTTTCAGCGTCGCCGCTCGGCATCAGAAATGCCAGCGCACGACCGTGCCCGTTGCGTTCGGCCAGAATGTTGTCGCGGGCCATGTCGATGCAGCGCACGGGAAAGCCGGCACCGCTCTTGCGCCACAGTTCGTGCTGCTGTTGACGGCGCTGGGTGTCTAGCCGAGCCGCCGCTTCGCGACTGAGGTTATGTTCCGGGTAGTTCAGTGCATTCGACAGTGCCTGGTCCATAGTCGACGTCGAAGTTGACGTCGATGAAGATCTCCGGTCCCCCTGCACGAGGCCAGCCGGCATATTCGCGGGCCGAGGCAGATTCCGGGGCCGCGATTCACGACGTCCTTGCGGTCTGGACGAACTCGTGGCGTCGCTCGTCCCGGCAATTACGACGTGAGCAGGCGGCACCGGGCGGTAGTTAGGATCAGATCTCATGATTGACTGACGTTGGTGTGGTACAGCGCGGCGCTCATCGCTAAAGAAGATGATTTGATGGTTCGCAGGCGTGACGGGTCCTGGCGCGGTACCCGGCGCACAGATTATCCGGCGATGAATGCGCGCACCGGCGATTGATAATGGCTAAAAAATCCGATTCGAAAAACCTGTCTTGCAAGCCTGAAGGGGTTCCCACAGACAAGATGGCTGTCCGGTTTCAAGGGCGCTTCATCATGGTTCGAACGACATGCGAAGTCGATACGCCGAACGTCGGGGGAGCACCGCAGTTGGCTGCGGTGACCGCGCCACGTCTGGCACCGCCGTAAAGGCCCGTGACGCGCTCATTGACCCTGCGGCGCTGCAGATTGTGCCGGCCTGCATATGACCCATTTTTTCATTAGTTTCCCGAAAATATCAATACGTCATACTCGATCTGCGCGGAGAGATATGATCTGGGGGGCGGGTCTGCCCATTCGTTGTGATTGTTCCGCTTCACTCGGCTCATGTTTCGTATTCCCGTCGTTTTGTTGAACCGCATTGCTCATGTATCGCGGCATGCGCGAGGCATGCCAAGAACGTCATGGTTGCCGCAAAACGGGTAGGACATCGGTCCTGAGCGTCCAGGGCCGCTGACCGCGCGGACAGACGGCGGAAGTATTCGTTGCTTCCAAAACAACAAACAACCTCCCTGTTTGGGGCGGTCATGCAATGATGTGCCAGACAAACATTTATTCAATTGTCGTGAACGAAATAATTATTCGTATGGCGAAATTTCCTGAATCGGCCGCGTTGATTTGCTAACAGTGAGCAGGCCAAGCCACCGTCTCCGACGGGACTCGTAGCAGAAGATCAACCGTGTTACCGGCTTTGTCGACAGCCCGGTAGAAATATCGCCACTCCCCCCGGATTCGAACGTCGGTCTCGTGCATTCTCCAGCTTCCGCCCACCAGGTCAATGCGGTCAACATGCTCGTTCTTCAGCAAGCGACCGAAGGCGTTGAACTTGCAAAGCTCAGGGCAAGAGCTGCAAAGGACGACCAGACATCCACTTGCTCCCTTGGCAATACCCTCGACAACAAAACCTATGTGTCAAATAACGCATCGGTGACCGTTGGTAAAAACGGCAAGATCATTGCCGCGAAACTACCTGTAGGAATTGAAATCGACGGCACCAGCTATCGGGGACTTCTTGGCGGGCAGTGTTTTCAGGTGGCCGATAATGTTGCGGCAGTCGTTGACAAGAACGGAAGATTATTTGCCCTTTCCTCCCCCGAGCGGCGATATAGCGTCATGGATCCTGCGTTATGAGTGAACGGTTTCGCTGCACTCCGCCCGAAGTAATTGGCTGGCAAGGAAACGGCGAGTCGATTCCCCGCAATCAAAGAGACCAATGACCAAGTCCCCATTGGCAAATTTTCCACCGTTGTGGGATAGCACCCGTCGTGTCGGATATTGCTATTTTTCTTCCTGGTAACGACCTGTTTGTTCTCTTCGCATCGGTTGCGGTGTTATTGGTACTCGCGACACTGCTTCTGCCCGTTAGGTGCTGAAAGTTGAGTCGGCGTTACCGATAGCGGCTGTCCGCTTTGGAGCGCGTCGAATGTCTCCAACGGGGCCAGGCCGCGTAAGAACACGTTTATCGCCTAAATTGAATGAACGCGTCTTGGTGAGGTGAAGGGATGAAGCGATTCATAGAAAATGAAGATCGCAAACAGGTGACTCTGCTTCCAGAGTGCCTTGATGACTTCGTCGCGGAGGACGACCCGGTCAGGATTATCGAGGCGTTTGTAGAAGAGATTAACCTGGCATCGCTAGGCTTTGATGGCGCAATGCCGTCGACTACAGGACGCCCTCTCCTATCATCCAGCGGTGCTTCTGAGGATCCGTATCTACGGCTACCTGAACCGGGTTCGATCGCGCCGTCGCCTGAAACGTGAATGCCAACGCCATGTAGCGTTGATGTGGCTTACGGGCCGACTGGCGTCGGACTTCAAAACCATAGCGGACCTTCATCGTGACAACGGAGTCGGCATTCGCAACGTGTGTCGCCGCTTCGTGATGCCTTGCCGGGAGCTGAAGCTGTTTGCACAAGCGCTAATCGCTTTTAACGGTAGCGAGTTCAAGGCCATTAATACTCGGGATCGCAACTTTACAGAGGAAAAGGTCGACAAGCGCCAGAATCAGATCGAGGAGAGCATCAGACGGTATCTGAACGCGCTCGAGACTGCCGAGCGTACGCAACCCGCCGAACTCAAAGCGAAGACGATTTGATTGCAAGATAAGGTCGAGCAGTCATTGAGACGATGAGGGCGCAAAATGAAGAGTATCGTTCGGCAAAGGCAGACATGCATGTTTTGATGGAAATCCGCGGTGCGATTGTTAAGCACGACGTTGGTAACGGATTGGACCAGGTAAGCGCCGACGAGTCGTTTCGCAAACGCCTTTATGACGTTGTAATGCGCTCTAGGAAACTAGTCGATCTGTCCTTGATAGTTGAACTCTTCAGATTTCGGTGCTCGCAACTATACATGGCGCCTTTCTCGCCCGCATTTTCGATCAACGCCGTGATGCGCTGCGCAACAACTGCTGCTTTCAAGTATGCCGAGCACAGAGTCAGAAGCCGCAGAGTCCGTCGCTATTAAGGTCCGCGCCTTTCCCGCAAGCTTCCCCACCAAGGCATCCGCGATCTTGCAGTCGACGATCACGCGCTGCGTCGACATCCGAATCCGGCCCTGATTAAAAAACCGCGCTAAACGCGATGCCTGCAACCGCCGAATCCAGATCGGCGTCGTGCCCGTTTCAGCGACACCGGTCTCGATAGACCGGGCCGTACGAGCGTCGATCAAATCGGCTGGCGCCGGCAAACGCTTGCAGACCCGGCTTGATTGCCTCGTCGTCGAGGAACTGCTTAAGGCCATCCGCCCGTCAAGATGTAAAACAGCGCCTGACGATGCCCAACGGTATCAGCCATTGCGTTGCTTACCAGATTACCTGACGGAACGCCCCACTTGATTTCGGAAAGACCGAAAGGGGATTCGTCGGAAGCAATCGCCAGGTCACACGCCACCAGCGGCGAGAAGCCGCCACCGCAGCACCAGCTGTTGACCATCGCGATGGTCGGCTTAGCGTACATGCGCTGCAGTTGCGATTGCCAGCGGTGTGCATCGCGGCGAATCTTTTCCTGCAAAATCTCCGGACCGGCTGCGACCGCAGCCTGATAAAGACATTTAATATCAGGATTCCTGATATGTAAAGCGAAAATCCACGTTCTCGGTACAAACTCTTAGCCGCGATAATTGCGCTTAGCCACGCTAAGATGCGGGACAGCCCGAACTTTCTGTCCACGATGAACAAAAATCACACTATGCCTGCCGAGCCCACCGCCACGCGCACTCGCCGTTCCAACCTGCGCCTGACCTACGTGATCGGCAGTCTCGATCGCGTCCTGCGGCGCCGCATGACCGAAGCGCTCGCGCCACTCGGCCTGACCCTCGCGCAATTCACCGCGCTTTCCGTGCTAGAAGCCAACGGGGAAGCATCCAATGCGCAGGTTGCCGAGCGCTCTTTCATCACGCCGCAATCGGCTAATGAAGTGATGAACCTGATGGCCGCGCATAACTGGGTGAGCCGCAAACCAGATCCGACGCACAGGCGCATCGTGCTACTTCGACTGACGGACGAAGGGCGTGCCGTGTTGCGCGAATGCGAGCAGGCCGTCAAAACCATCGAAAAGAAAATGTTGGAGGGCATCGAATTCGACGCCGCCGGCGCAGTCCAAATCCGCCTCGAAACTTTCGTTCGTAATCTGCGCGGCTAGGTCCACTCGGGCCACGCCAACGAATTGCTAGGTGTTTTTACCGAACAACTTACGCTTGCATTGTCAGCCTACCTGATATTAAATCCAGTCCACGATGCGGTGTTTGGAGACGCGCTGCAGCGCCTAGAAACGAATACCCCGTAGCCTGGACAACGAAACGATGCGGCGCGCACGCAGGGCGGGTCGGTGGGCTAATGTCGGGCATCCGTCACGGCCCCGACGATGATCTAACGATTGCCTGCCGAACTTGCGTATCGCGCAGCAGGGTGACTTGGCATCTGCCGCTCTTTAGCGAAACCGGAAAACCTTTTCATTTAATAAGGATAACTAATGTGAAGAAATCCGGAACATTGCATTCGACCGATGCCGCTGCGATCCCGGCGGCGTCGAGCAGGGCAGGCACCTTCGTCACCCTCGGACTATGTTTTGCCATCGCCTTGCTAGAGGGACTCGACTTGCAGTCGGTCGGCATCGCCGCGCCGCGTATGGCGCACGAGTTCGGCCTCTCCGTCGCGCAAATGGGACTGGCGTTTAGTGCTGGGACCTTCGGCTTGCTACCCGGCGCGATGTTCGGCGGGCGGCTTGCCGACCGTATTGGTCGCAAGCGCATGCTTGTGATATCCGCATGCCTGTTCGGCTTACTGTCGATCTTCACGACGCTGGCGAGCGACTTTCACATGCTCTTGATCGTGCGAGTGCTTACCGGTATCGGACTAGGCGGGGCATTGCCAAACCTGATCGCGTTGTCATCGGAAGCGGTCGAACCGCGCTTGCGCGGCACCGCCGTGAGCGTGATGTATTGCGGCATTCCGTTCGGTGGCGTGATCGCGTCGGTGATCGGCGTGTTGAGTGCGGGGAACACCGAGTGGCGTCACATTTTCTACGTCGGCGGCGTCGGGCCGCTCCTGCTGGTACCGCTGCTGCTCGCATTCCTCACGGATTCGAAGGCGTTCACCAAAGCATCACGCGATGGCCAAGCCAAGCCGGCACCGGTCGGCGAAATCCTGTTCGGCGGCACGCGTGGGCTCTCAACAGTGCAGATTTGGGTCAGCTATTTCTGTACCCTGATCGTCCTTTATTTTCTGCTCAATTGGCTACCATCGCTGATGGCCGCGAGCGGTCTGACGCGTGCGCACGTCGGCTACGTCCAGATCTTTTTCAACATTGGTGGCGGAATTGGCGCGCTGTGCATCGGCATGTTGATGGATCGCATGCGCTCGGGCCTAGTGGTGGCCGGTATGTACGTCGGGATCATCGCTTCGCTCGCAATGCTTTCGACGGCGAACGGCTTCAGCGCGCTTGCGGCCGCTGCTTTCTTCGCGGGGATGTTCGTGATCGGTGGCCAATCGGTGCTGTATGCGCTTTCCGCGGCGTTCTATCCGACGGCCATGCGTGGAACTGGCGTCGGTGCGGCGGTCGCGGTGGGCCGCATCGGCTCGGTGGTCGGTCCGCTCGCCGCGGGTCAATTGCTGGCGATGGGACGCAGTTCTTCGACCGTGATTGGCGCAAGCATTCCCGTAACGGTGATCGCGGCAGTCGCGGCGTTGTTTCTGATACGCCGACCACGCGCCGACAACTAGCCGTCGTCACGAGAACACCCAACCCAAGCACACAACAACAATACGCCGCTATTCATTAAACGGTCCGGAGAAACCTTTCATGCAACCATCCGCACGTCTATTACTCTGTGCCGCACTGTGCACGATCAGCGGTGCCGTAGCGGCACAATCAAGCGTGACGCTCTACGGCATTATCGACACCGGGATCGAATACGTTTCGCACGCGAACGCAGCGGGAAAAAGCGTGTTCCGCATGCCGTCGGTCACGGGCGAAATGCCTTCACGCTGGGGTTTGCGTGGCGCGGAAGACTTGGGCGGCGGCTATAGCGCGATCTTCACGCTGGAAAGCGGCTTCAACGTGCGCGCAGGCGATCTTGGTCAAGGTGGCCGCTTGTTCGGACGTCAAGCATTCGTCGGCATTAAGAGCCCTTACGGCACGATCTCGTTCGGCCGCCAGTACACGATGACCTATCTCGCGCTGATGGGCGCGGACCTGATCGGCCCGGACATCTATGGTCTGGGCTCGCTCGACGCGTACGTACCAAATGGCCGCGCAGACAACTCGGTGGTCTACCTCGGCAGCTATGCGGGCGTCACTTTCGGCGCGAACTACTCGTTCGGACGCGACGCGGCTGGCACCGGCAACTCGCCGGGGCAGGGCACTTGTACCGGATCGGTCGCCGGGCAGACAACGCAATGCCGCGAATGGTCCGTGATGCTGAAGTACGACGCACCACTCTTCGGCGTCGCGGGGTCGTATGAAGAACAGCGTGGCGGCAGCACCGCGGCGGCGAACTTCTTCGACGGCATTACGCCGACGCCCCTCACCAGCGCGGCCGACAAGGACATCCGCACACAATTGAGCGCCTACGCCAAATTCGGCAAGACCAAGCTCGGCGTGGGATGGCTTAACCGCCGCGTCGAACCGGGCGCGGACACGGTTGCAAGCGTGCGCTCCAATCTGTTCTTCCTGGCCGCGGCGTATAACGTGACGCCCGCTTTCATCGTCGATGGCGAGGTTTATCACATCACGAATACCCAGCACGACACGCGCGCGACGATGGGCACGCTGCGCACCACCTATCTGCTATCGAAGCGCACCGCTGTCTACGCCCAAGCGTCGTACCTCGCCAACAGCGCGAAGGCGCAGTACTCGGTGAGCGGGGGTGGCGGGGGCACGACGCCCGCAGCGGGCACGGGCCAAACCGGCGTCATGGTTGGCATGCGTCATTCTTTCTAGGATACCAAGCATGAGGCGCACCTCTATCGCACTAGCGTCAGCCGCGGCGCTCACCCTCGCTGGGTGCAGCGGTAGCGTCGGCGACAATGCGTCCGCGTTGCCGCAATTGAGCGCGGCAACGCCGGCCACGCTGGTCGGCGATTGCGCTACACTCGCTGCAAAGCTCAGTTTCGCCAACACCATCTTCACCACGGTGACGGACGTCGCGGCGGGCACGCTCGAAGTGGTCGGTAGACCGATCGCCGAACATTGCCTGATTCAAGGCAGCATGAATCAGCGAGTCAGTAGCGTCGACGGCAACACCTATGCAATCGGCTTCGAAATGCGCCTGCCGATTGCATGGAATGGACGCTTCTTCTATCAAGCCAACGGCGGACTCGACGGCAATGTGGTCACGGCCACCGGCGAAATCGGCGGCGGCGGCCCCACTAGCGATGCGCTCAACATGGGCTTCGCCGTCATTAGTTCGGATGCAGGGCACAGCTCGGCGCAAAATCCCCTGTTCGGTCTCGATCCGCAGGCCCGAATCGACTACGGCTACAATGCTGTTGCGACGCTCACACCGATGGCTAAACAAGTCATCAAGTTGGCATACGGCAAAGCACCGGATAGGAGCTACTTCGATGGCTGCTCCAACGGCGGACGTCATGCGCTGGTCGCGGCGACACGCTTTTCGGCGGCTTATGACGGCATCATCGCGGGTGATCCGGGCGTTCACCTGCCAAAGGCGGCCATCGGTGAAATGTGGAGCGCACAGCAGTTTGCGAAAGTGGCGACAGCGACAACCTCGAATGGCCTGCCCGATATCACAACCGGTTTCACGGCGGCGGAACGTCAAATGGTAGCGTCTAAAATACTGTCGAAGTGCGATGCACTCGACGGTGTAACGGACGGCCTCATTCAGGATATCAAGGCATGCCAGGCCAACTTCAACCTTGCCAGCGACATCCCAACCTGCACAAACAACGTTCGTGACGGCACGTGTCTGACAAGCGCCCAGATGGACGCCATCGGCAATGTGTTCTCCGGGGCGCGCAATAGTGCAGGGACCGCGCTGTATGCAAGCTTCCCATACGATGCCGGACTCGGCGCTGGCTGGTCGGCCTGGAAGCAGGCCAACTCGATCACGCTCGACCCGGCCGCGGCCGCCTTCACGTTCACCACGCCGCCGCAAGCCGCTTCCGTGCTGAGCCAGTTGTCCGCGTATGCACTGAACTTCAACATGGACACCGATGCGCCGAAGATATTCGCCACCAGCGGCGTGTATGCCGAGTCTGCCTGGTCGTTCATGACGCCGCCCGATGAAACCAATCTCAGCGCGTTGAAGCAGCGCGGGGCAAAGCTGATGGTCTATCACGGCACGAGTGACCCGGTGTTTTCGTCGAACGACACGACTGACTGGTATCAGCGGCTCACCACAGCCAACGGCGGCGACGCGTCGAACTTCGCGCGTCTTTATACGATCGCGGGCATGAACCATTGCAGCGGCGGTCCGAGCACCGACCAGTTCGACCTGCTCACGCCGCTCGTTGCATGGGTCGAGCAAGGCACGGCGCCGGACAGCGTGGTCGCCACCGCGCGCGATGCGAGCAATGCCGCGCCGAACGCCGACGTGCCCACCGACTGGGGAGCAGGACGAACACGGCCGCTTTGCCCGTACCCGAAAGTGGCGCGTTATCAAGGCGGCGATGTGAACGCCGCGAGTAGTTTCGTTTGTAGTTGAGTTAAGAGGGAGTGTGCGCTTTCGGGAGTAAGGGCTCGCCGTCAGGCGATTTTAATCGGCATGCGCTGACGAAAATTTGGACAGTATGAAGGTCGCGGCAACAGCCCCACGTAGTTTATCGGCCGGGGACATGAAACCCAAGGTCTTTCTCAGCCGCGCATTGAGGCGGGCTGCGATTTTTTCAGTTGCGCCTGCGAGTATTGATCAAGTTGTGTACCGTGAAGCAAAGCTGGAGAGGCGCGAATGACGCATCTTGCGCTAGGTCCGCAATGATACTGCAACTCTTTCTTTAGAACGCCGCGCGCCTGCACAAACAGGCTACGACAAATCGTTTCGTGTGACACGCGCATCCACTCGTCATCGGTATATCGGCGCTTAAGCCAGCCGCTTACTTGTTCCGAAGACCATTCCCCGAGAGAGCTGTAACCTCCAAGTAGTTGGATTACGCCGTAGATTGATCCGGCTGGCTTGCCTAGCGCTTTGCCGACGCCAAGAAACAATTCACCTGCGCGCCACCGCCGCCAAACTTCTGCCTTGCCTTCTGGCGGCAGCCCAGGCTTTCCCCTCTGTGCCATTCGTCTACGCTCCCTCATTCGATATTAATAGAAAGGCGTTGCGATGACCTCTTGAACCCACCTTCGCCAAATAATTATTTGGGTTCTGGTGCAAATCAGTGAGTGCGTGTCCATTCGCCGCTGACCGGTTCTCCGAAAACCGCAAGCACGCAAATTAGGCAAACCTCGATAGATACCGACCAGCAAATATGACCGATAAGTTCGCTCGAAAACTCGTACCCATTGAGTTTCCACAGCCATCCTATGGCACCGTGATCATAAACAGGATGCCTGAATCCGAGCACGGGGATCAGAAAACCGTGCATCACCAAAGTGATGAGGATGCCGTACCCGGCCCCGAATCCCATTCGGATTTTAGGCCAGTACCGAGCCCCGGCAACGTAAATAAAGGCAAAGGCGAAACTGAACAGCCAGTGATAGAGCATCACCGCACCGGGAATCGTCACGCTCTGGTAAGCATAATCCAGAGAATGTGCGTTGATGCCGAGGCCACCTAACCACCCGTCTATATTCGCTGCGGGCGGCGACAATTCGCCCGGTACCCTGGGCGGCATATTCGCTTCCGTACCCGATTTCACTAGAGAACTGATAAAGCCCCCCAGCAACGTGCCCCATACGATGACTTTGCGATTGGCCAGATTTTTCACCATGCTGAATTGCTCTCCATAAAAGGCCACAGGGCTAGAAAAGAGCCTTAATCTTAAGAGGCCAGTTCAGAAACCCCCGAGGGGTATGTTTACTTTCTCGAAAACTGGTCAGCCTTGGATGCCTGATTAAGGGAAGCCAAGGGATGAAAGCGCCGATTATAGACATTCTTTCGCCACACAATTCTTATTGCGACAGAAACATTTTGCCGACAGCCCGGTAGAGATATCGCCACTCTCCCCGATTCAAACGTAGGCCCCGTCCGTTCTCCAGATTCCGCCCACCGTCCGTTTGCCCGGTTCCCGTGCAAATAAGCAAGCGTGTTGATCATGTTCCTACATGTAGGACATCTTATCAAGTAAACCGAACTGCGCCGCTTGTTGTTGACGCTGCTCAAAACGAGGACGTATTTTGTCCGTCGCGCGTAAACTACCGCCACGATTCCAAGCGAACCGTAAGCTTACAGCGATGCCGCGCTCAAACAATAATTCTTCGACGTCGCAAAAGCGCAGGGAAAGCGAAAGTGCTAACGCACCGCTAAGCTTATGACCGCAGGCGCGAAGCGATAGCAGTAGTAAATAGACGAGGTTTTCATGCGTCAACCTTACCCTACCGCTTCGGCCACGTCACAATGCTCAGGCGCCAGCTGACTCGGTCAGCACTTTCCTTGCGCTAGAAAATGCAATGTGAGAAAGCTTCGTTTGCGGATTCCGATACGTCAATTATACTCACCTGGCGCAGGTATCTTTATCGATAGAAACAGAACGGTGGACGCAATGGAACATGTAATTTCCGATGTGCAGCAACTTGAGGCGATATACGGCCGCCCACATGAACGGGCGCTGTGGAAGGAGATCGATCATCTTAACGACGACTATTGTGCATTTGTGAGGGCGTCGCCGTTCGTAATCCTTGCGTCAGCCGGGACAGATGGAACCGATTGCTCACCCAGAGGGGATCCTGCCGGATTTGTGTCAATCGTCAACTGTCGAACCCTCGTGATTCCGGATCGGCCGGGAAACAATCGAATCGACAACTTGCGCAACATTATGATCAACCCGCGGGTGTCTCTATTATTTCTCGTGCCGGGAGTTGGTGAAACGTTGCGCGTGAACGGCACAGCGCAAATCTCCGTCGATCCTCAGCTACTTGCGGCTTTCGAGATTAATGGGAAACTGCCGCGTACTGCGATAGTCATCACCGTCTGCGCAGCGTACTTTCACTGCTCGAAAGCGCTAGTGCGGTCCGACTTGTGGAATACGACGAGGCAAGTAAATCGCGACAGCCTTCCGAGCGCTGGACAGATGCATCAGCGGCTGAGCGGTGGCGTTTTCGATGGACAGACCTACGACCGGGAGCTTCCTCAACGCACCCTCGCGGGATTGTATTGACGCACGCGCAAATGTTGGTTCATGAGCCAGTTGGTTAATCCATGGTTGAAATCGGTCATCCCAATACCATTGCGGGACCGACTCGAACAGTTAGTACGAGCCCGATCGCGCTAGACAGGGGTCTGGCAAACTTGTGCCGGTCGTGCACAAGTTTCCTGGCACAATCAGACGTTTCTGTTCACTAAAGACCGGACCGCTGGCCGTCAAAGGCAATCCGCCAACGTATTGACCAGCCGATAGCTCGCCGCGCTGAAGCAAAAGCCTCGGCGCATATTCGCGCAATCGCACGACAGATCCCCTCACGTCATCCGTTGCTATGCCGACACAAGAGTAATCGAAAACCCGTCCCAGCCTTTCGAGCCAACCGTCTGCACTGCTGTCGTATCCAGACGCCTATCCGAGGCGGCCAGTTCAAAGAACTTCCTTACGCCGATCACATCGGGATCCTGATTGTTCACGTCGCTGATGCGCCCGTTGCGCACCACATTGTCGCCGATTACGACCGTGCCTGGGCGGGACAGCGCAAGCGATAGGCGCAGGTAGTCCGGATTGCTTCCCTTGTCCGCATCGATAAATACCAGATCGAACGGTTCGGCCTTCTCTTCTATGAGCTGTTCGAGGCTTCGGACCGCAGTGCCAACAATAACCGAAACAACATCGGATAACCCTGCAGCGGCGATGTTTCGTCGCGCGAGATCGGCATATTCGACGTTCGACTCAAGCGAGATCAGCCGACCATTGGAGGGGAGCGCCCTCGCAAGCCAAATCGTGCTGTAACCGCCGAGTGTACCGATCTCCAGAATCCGCTTCGCATTCCTGATTTTAGCGAGTAGGTAGAGAAGCTTGCCTTGGTTCGGCGCGACGTTGATCGACGGCAGCCCTGCAACCGCGCTGGATTTCAGCGTTGTTTCGAGCGCGGAATCGGAAGGAATGAGTGCCTGGGAGAAATAGTTGTCGACTACGGTCCAGTTTTCTTGGCTCATGAACAATCTCCTTTAGGTTTGTCGGATTGCTTCGACTCGAATGGCAGATCGCGCGTGTCCTGATCTGGCACAACGCCATCGTGCGGCGCGCTGTCCGCGTCAGTCGGCCACCTCTTCGAGCCGAGTTCCGGTTCTTTCCGTTACGGCGCGCATCAGGTCGGCCGCAATGACCAACGCGTGAATGGCAATACGTTCTATGGCCGACACGTAGAAAATGCGACCACGGGTCAGCTGCCCGATCACATACACGTTCGAGAGCGGTCTAACGCGGTGCGTTGCGGGCTCGCATTCAATGCCGCCAAACTCGCAGCGAGCAACGATCCCATTACGCAGCAGATTCGCGACGAGCGGCGAATCGATCTCGCGCACATCCGCCGGTGTGCCGCTCGCGTCGATCAGGTAGTCGACGATAACCTCTTGGTCGCCTGCCCTGACGGTTAATTGTCCGTCAGGGCAGGCCGATGCGCCCCGATAGCCACTGTGGACCGTCAGCGAGCCATCGGCGAGCATGCCGGCGATCTTTCGGGCATTCGACGGCGGCATCGGATGCCGGTAGCTCATCCACAATCCTTGATACTTGCGCAGGAAGAGGCGCTTGTGAAACGGACTGAGCTCCTGCCAAAAGTCGTCAATGAAGTGCTTCGTCTCATCGAGCAACGCGTGCCAGAGGCGCGGCGCCGAAGCCTGTTCCAGTTCGTGAGCGAGCCGGACAGCTTCATCCCTGCCGGACAGAAAGGCCTCATATTCGGCAGGCGCCTGCATAGTGCGAACCTGGTCGCGTATCGCTTTAAGGAAGGAACGAAGCGACGCGCCCTTTGGGCGTCGCACGACGGGCAACCGGTCTTCAGGAGGCCTGACGCCACGCACCAGCGGCAAACGGCCGGAACCCGAGAACATCGAAATCCGGCGGACCCCCTGCTCGCGCAGCAAAATAGCCATATCGACCGCCGTCAGTTTGCTGCCGACGATGCCGACCTTAGCGTTCGGCGGAATCGCGCGAACGAGGTGAAGCGCATGATATGGGTTCGCGATGTAACGCTTCCCGCTGCCCTCGGGCTTCCGCTTCTTCAAGTGCCCGGGTGCAAGCACCACGCGGTCTGCGGTATAGGTCTGGGTCGTGCCAAACAGCAGGTATTCGTTTCCCCTAACCTGCATGTCGCAGACCTCGTCACGGACGATTTCGCAGGCGATGCCCAGTTGCCGCAACCGTGCCATCGACGCCTGAAGAACGCTTGCGAGATATCCGCCCATGCGCGTACGCGCGATGTAATCCGTCCCGTCAACAACGCTTGGCGACTGCCCGGCCAGCCAGTCCATGAACTCCTCAGGACGCTGGGGATGTGCACCGAGCAGCGACGTCTGCATGTTCAGCACAAAGCAGTCATCGTTGAATGCGGCACCATAGGGAATGCCCGCCGCCACCTCCTTCTGGCTTTCGAACAGCCTAATTTCGATCGGATCCCCTTCACGAAGTCGATCGGCAATGGCGCGCAACACCATTGTCCCGCTGCATCCTAAACCTATGATCGCTATACGCATGGCTACCTCACACGACAAATGACGGTGCGACTGACTCCCGCTTTCCATTCGCTAGGCGCTCGCCTGCTGCGGCGTCCAGCTCGCCCAGCACATCAAGCGCACCTCTTGAGGCGGGAGCATGAAACACGCCGGAGAGCCACTGCCGTAGCCAGCGCGGCGTCCCTTCCAGATACCGGCGGATCGAGTGGCCATCGTGCTGACGCGCCACATCATCCATCAGGAAAACGCCTGTCAACCGCGCAACGGTCTTACCTTGCGCGCCCGTATGACGAAGCAACTTCGCTTCCTCGTATCGATAGCCACCAACCGGCGCGTCACCCGCCCGCGAGGCCAGCAACGCGCGACGCAGCGTGTCGAGCGGTGCTCCCTCGCTGAAAAGATAGTCGTCCGTGGTGGTGCCCGCCAGACTGCGCACGTCGTTAAAGGCAGTCACATCGACCACCGACGTACCGGCCCAGTCGACCAGCACGTTGGACGCAGACGCAAAGGAGATTACGAGAGCGCGGTCGAAGATCGCCCGCAATTCGTCCGGGGCGTAGCCCAGTCGCTCTGAGTCCAAACGAGTGAGCACGTCGAGCTGCTGTGCGGTGGAAATGCCCGAACTATGCGCTAGTAGCTTCAAGAAAGTCAGGCGGCCGATGGCCTCTCGTGCGATTCTTCGGGCGCGTGTCCCGTCACTGTAGAGCGGCACGCCATCTTCATCACGCACCGCAAGTTGCGATTCCGTATAGAGGAGTTCACGTGGCCTGTCTACGAGTCGCGGCAGCAACAATCGTTCATAGATCAGTCGTGCCGGATGACCATGGAACGTGCTGGTCCGGTCGGCGTTAAGCGCGAAGCGGTTGTAGAGCATGCTGGCCTCGACGATCGTCTCGCCATCGGGCTGTCGCCCCGTATGCGCGATGCCAATGACGCGAAGCGGTGTATCCCGCGTCGGCCGCCCAGCTTTCAGCAGTGAAACGTCTCGCACCACCCGGTCGAGGAAGTGATGAAACGTATCCGTCAATCCATGCGACAGCTTGAGACCGAGCGGGTAGTGCGTGGTCGGCGTGCTGGGCAGCACCACCCACTCGACGCCGGCGGATAGCACTGGCAGTTTGCGCGACGAAGCAAGTTCGCGCAGGGGGCCACCACCCTGCGGTTGCGCGGCATCCACGGATACGATCGACCACACCGGACCGGACGCTTTCTGATGAGCGTTAGAACGCGCGCGCAGTTCCAGCGTCAGTTCACGAATCGCATGAAAAAGCAGCGCCATCGTCGCGCTGTAGTGAGGATCGCGACGCAGTTGCGTATTAAAAACGTTGGTGCGGTCCACGTTGTATCGGCATGGAATAGACACCAGATATTCGAGCGCCCGCAACGCCGACGACTTGAACTGATCCTCGCGAATCCGGTAACTGGCCTCTTCGCGCAGCACGGTTTCTCCTGGGCGTCCGTAATGGGCGAGCGCCTCGTCATATGCGTCTGTCGACTGACCCCGCTGCGCCAGGACTTCGCGCGCAAAATTTAACGCTTGCGGGACGTAGATGTCGTTGAAGACAAGGTATTCGTGATCGAGATAGCGGTCGCGCTCTTCAACGAAAAAGCGTATGTTCGCCCCTGTCGCGTTCGCCGTCGCCCGTACGCGAGCGGCAAGAGCGGCTGGGTCCGTCCGCAGGTCGTCGGGGACATTGCGGAGCTCGGCAGCAAACCTGTCCTCGATCTTCCCGTAAGCGTCTAATACAGGCGACAGCGCTTGCGCGAGCGTCGCCGCCCCGGGAAGCGACCGCGGGCTGGACGCGAACGGCAGATAGGCTGACAACGCGCTCGTTGCCTCGCGAAACAGCCTGACCTCGCAGCGGGTCATGTCGATCTGGTCACGCAATGCTTCTGCGCTGAGCGTTGAGATGCCGCGTTTTTCCAAATCGCGCTTCAATGCACGTACCTGATCGCTCGTGCCCTGCGCCCGCCTGACACCACCCGGTACGCGGGAGTCGAACACATTCAGCGCGTCTTCGAGTGCCACGCGAATGCCATCCAGCGACAGCGCCAGCGCGACCTCGACGAGAATGGCGTGAAACGCACCCGGCAGCAGAATCGAAATCTTCGACGCAGGGAAATGCTCACGCAGTTGTACGACTGTCGGCCGGAGCGCGTCGGCCGCGATCCGCGCCCCCGCCAGCGTGGACTCCACGTCGTCGCGCTGCAACAGCGCAGCGATGTCCTTTCTAGTGCCCACCGGGATCAGCGAATCATCGTTGAGCTCGCCGCTGACCGCGTCGCGTCGATGCTGATCCACCCCAGCCACTAGCATGAACAGCACCGGCTCGCCATGCGCGATCAGTACGTCGCGATAGATGCTCGTCGCGTTTTCGACAATGGTGTGATTAAATACCTCGATTTCCGGTCGTATACCTGTCCGAGCAAACTGGTCGAGTTGCTGGACGAGGAAGCCGGGCGGGTTGTCGTAGCCGCCGCCGCTCTGAAACACCACGGGGCCCGGGCTGAACGATGCTATGTCGGCATGCACCTGCGCGGGTCCGTAGCGTTTCAGATGTGCGCGGCGCAACAGGCTTTCAGACGCGCTCCGGTCGCCGCGCGCACTGGTCGACACGTTGAGTATCGCAGCGGGCTCCATCGCTCGCAGCGTCGTGACAATCTGCTCGAAATCCTCCACTACGATCTGGTTGCGTTGCGCCCCCGTCGTGATGGTTGTGCCAAGTCCTGGAATTTGCAGTTCGCCGCGATCAGCCCTCGAACGCGTATGGAGGTGTACGATGGCTGCCCCTTCGATCAGTGATTGATGCGCGTCCGCCACAATCGCTTCAGGCGTCAACGGAAGGTCCACGCTACGGCCCTTGCCGGGCTGCCAGTACCCGGCACGGCAGTGCGTCCACCCTTCGCTCATGAGCACGTCCAGGACGGTCTGGTCTGCCGCCCGGATCTGTTGCACGAGGCTTGGCGGGAGATAACTGCGAATACTTCCGTGGGGCCATGACAGATCGCCTTGGGCGGTGACGGTCCAGCCGAACGTCGTTAGTTGCAGGACGGTCTGCCGGATGAGGCCAATGGACCCGATGCGTTGCAGCAGACTCCGCGCAATCATAGGTTTCACGTCGTGCGGTTCGCTCGGCCACGGCGAATTCCACTGTCCCGACACCCGGCTCCACCCGTCACGCTCCAGTTCGCCGGCATTTCCCGCCGAGCGGACCGCTGCGTCGTCGATAGTGCTGGCATAGCCGCTTTGAAGCGCGATACCGCCTTCGTCGACAGGCTCCCAGCCTTCATTCTCGAGCGCCTTCACGATTAGCACCCGCTCTTTCGCATCGATCAGATCGAGAAGATAGCCATGAACAAAAACCGGGTCGCCCAGATTGAGCGATTTCGGCACTGCTCCGACGGGAGCCGCGGTAATGTATAGCGCTTTGGGCATGTCGTTCCTCATGTTTAGACAACGTGGACAGTCCAGCGGGACGAGCGCCCGCCAGCAAACCGTTGGCTTTGTGGCAAATCGGGGGGCGTGTTTTCTCCGCGAAGACGATGTCTCGCCACGCGGTGCTCGCGTCATTCGGGCATCGAGCCCCGCCGCCATGTGCTGGCGGCTTCCCACAGGACTGCAGTAAAGATAAATGCAGCGCCCAGTATCACGTTGATGGTGGGCGCCTCATGCACCAGTATCCAGGCCAGCAGCACCCCCCCCACCACCTGAAGCGCAGCGAGAATATCAACGGTTGCCGTGGTGAGATGACGCTTCACGAGAATGCGTAGCGTATGAGGAATGGCGGTAAAGAAAATACCCAGCGCCAGCATGCCGAGCCATACCGACGATGTCATGTCGCTCACTTTGAGTCCAACGCAGCTTGGCGCGAACGCGATGGCCGCGATGGTGGTTTGCCATCCCATGATCGCAAGTCCGTCGCTTTTAGCAACGAGCTTGCGACTCAGAATGTTGCGAAGGCTGAACAGAACCGCAGACGCCAGAGCGAGACCGATCCCGGCAATCATGTCGCCACTGCCGCCCGGCGCCGGGCGCAGGCATGCGATACCGGCGGTCACGACGAATGCAGAAATCACCTGTCGGCGCTGCGGACGTCCGCCGAAAAACACGGGCTCGAGCAGGCTGGTGATCATCGGATAGGTGAACAGCGCAATCAGAACGAGATTAACGTCAGTCTTCTTGTATGCCATGAACAGGGTGGCAAAATGTCCGGCAAGAAGAAATCCGCAAATAATCGTGTTGATGCGATCCGTTTTTTGTACTCGGCGTCCTGTCAGAATACAGATGGCGTGCAGTAGAACCGCCGCCACGATGCAACGCCCGACCACCAAGGGTAATGGTGCAAAATCGACCAGCTTGACGATTGGCCCGATAAAACCTTGGGAAAGACCGGCCAGACTCATCAATATCAAGCTGATTCGTCTTGCAGAATCCGTGCTAATCGATATTTCCGCGTCACCCCGCCCTGCAACCGTCGGTGTCGAGGATGCGGCGAGACTTGGATCTGGACTGCCTGTCATGATTTTTACGAAAGTAGTCTGTTGATCGTTACAAACGCGTTACGCGTTCGCGCCCAATTAATTAATATATTTTTCTTTAAAACTTAAAATGTCCTAATTAAGCACAAACATAACATCAAATGATCTTTGTGCAAATAGGTATATCGAATTTTTTACATTATTTTTCTAAAAAATATAGGTAATAGATTTAAATAAACGATTAATAATTGTTATTTCTGCTTTGTATCAAAATCCGTTTGCGACAATAATGCGCGTGTTTTTGTCGTTATAATCTGTTAGGATC
Source organism: Robbsia andropogonis (assembly GCF_034047095.1). Taxonomy (NCBI): domain Bacteria; kingdom Pseudomonadati; phylum Pseudomonadota; class Betaproteobacteria; order Burkholderiales; family Burkholderiaceae; genus Robbsia; species Robbsia andropogonis. The sequence goes on from NZ_CP139166.1 coordinate 1,292,225, forward strand.
TGGCGCAAATAGGTCGTCTTCGGGAGATATTTGGTATTTATGGATACGTCATAGTTCAAACAGGACGGTATCCCAGTACGCGTTACTTTCCCCCCACCTGAGTGGGCGTGGAAGACGCCAACTCAGGAGAGCGGGTATTAGACAGTCTCGAGATGAATTACGACGCTACCGCGCGGTGCTGTTTGGCGTAATTGAACGGACGCAAGCCACTAATGCCTTCTTCCCGCGACACGTCAACAACGCTACGAATATGTGGGGCCAATAGCTTCTTCAGAATCGCTTCCTTGCGCTCTTCAGCGTACTTCATTGGATTCTTCCTCTGCCGCTTGTCGGCGGTTCAAACTCTAACAGCGATTCATGGTCCAACTAGTCTGACAGAGGGGTATTACCGTCCCGAGTTCCTTATTTCATCAAATCACAAAGATCCGTCTTACCATAATTTACACGTTTATGTTAGCGATTCGACTGGATCTTGGTCAGATCCCCACAGAACCAGTATTTTCAACAGAACCATTCGCATCTGGCTATATCTTTTCGCTGATGCGAATATTATTCAATTTGCTCTCGCTTATCGTGGCGGAGCTTAATTAACCGTACTACTCCCGTATGGTGCTTTGATACAGTAAAAGACAAACTCAAGTATCTTGCACGCAATATTACATAGGAGAAAATGATGAGAAAGAACGTTTTCTGCTGCTTGCTGATCTGGTTGACTGGCGCCATCTTTACTCAATCGTCATATGCTGGTGCCAGTGCCAATATAGGCGACTCCTCTTCAGGTGGCGACGCAGGCTACGCTGGATCAGCTTCGCGTAGTGGCGGAGGGGGCGCAGCGCCGTGTATCGACTGCAACTGAGGAAGTCGAGGGGTTGTGTCGCGTTGGCGAAGGTCCTTTCGCAATAGGAATTTGGACGGGTAAGATTCTCTATATTTATAGGATACCTATTAAAATAACGAGTTGAATAGTTACGTTTCCGAGAGTGCCTTAGCGCAGCCACTCACATGAGCATTGCAAATCATGCACATGATTTGTAAAGATCCGATGAACGGCTGCGCTAAAGCACTCTCGCCCGCTCAGAAATTCAACTCCTTATTTACATCAGTATTACTATGAATATAAACATTCTTCCCTTACCCAATTCTTATTGGGACAGAACCATTAATACTTTAGACCACCGATGCTTATCAGCGCGATGAAATTTTTCAACTTGACCGGCCACTGCACGAGGGCACCAACTTCCTCGGATTTAACAGAAAGGGAATGTGATCCGTCCGAGCAGGAAACGTTGGGCACGCACGAACCGAGGTGTTCAGGTATATTGCGCCGCCTGCCTTATCGGCTACGAACGGGCGCGCGAAGCACCCTGTCTCTCCCCGGCTACACCAGCACGAAAATAGACCCGGCCCCAATACCCTCACGTCCGCGACGCGCGGCGGCGCCTAGTGCGATAAAGCCACCGTCGGTGTCTGAGGTCCGAAAAATTGAAGGACGTGCGTGTGGTCTCACCCATAAATTGCATAAGCCGCCCCCCGCAATGCTTGAGTCGCAGCAAGCTGACGCGGTGCAGGCGATATGCAGCGAACGCGCGTTCGCGAGAACGATAGCGTCTCTATTCGCGTTCGAGAACGCACAAGCTACAACAGACCCTCATATTGAGGACATCATTCGCACATTGGCCGCGCTAGCGCACGCGCAGTCAGCGGAGGATAGTCCGGTGCGATATGCAGGCGCCCTTCAATGCGCTCGGGCGCTTGCGGCCGCAACGGGCGGCGACGCGGCGAGGGCGGCCGAGGCATTGGCGCATCTGCAAGGCAATTTTTCAATTGATGTGCGTAATGCAAACTACGAGATGACGCTACCGCCTACAGCAGCTCAGCGTCACGCATGGCATGTTGCACGTATGCTCGCACATACGGCCAATGGATTCGACGCTCTGGTCACATTGCAGTGCGACCCGACCTTTGACGAAGCGACCGCTGACGGCGCTATGAAACGCGAAAGCTTTCGTACGTTTTTGCAGGCTGCAGATTACCTTGCCAACCACGTTGCCGGAAATGACACGATAGCCGATACCCCGAGTCAGCAATTCCATCAGGCAATCCAACAGATGGCGGTTATGGGAAACCGTGACGAGCCGTGCTCGCTTGCATTAAACGCATTACTTTGTGCAGCGAAGCTGTACGCTACCCCTCATGCTTCGGCACAAATGATCGGAGATAGCACACAGGTAGCTGCTTACGTCGCATGGCGCAGCGGATACCGCGAGAGTGGAAAGCACTCGTTTCTAGCACGATCAAAAGGTCGCCTTGCAAAGTTCCTGACGTGGATCGGTCGCTCTCAGCGTCGGGCAAGGCATCGCTGGATGGCGTTCGATCCTCGTCGGACTGTCGGCATGCGTAAATCGCCACTCACCGCAACGACCTTTGACGCCGGAGGCGTCGATCTACGGTTGCAAAGCGAAGAGACGCGTGCGCTTCGGGAGGCGGTCCATGCCGCGATTGACGCCAGTTTGGCATGCCACCGCATGGTCACACAGCATACATCTGAAAACGCACTTAGCCCCCCAATCTCACCTGAAGTGCGTGGAGTCTTGCTGTTGCGAGAACTCTATCTGGACTACTGGAAGCGCAGCGCATCGCCGGATCAGCGGGCTAGCGAATTGACGCTAACATCCGATGATCGACGTGCGATTGCTTCAGCCTTGATCGAGTCGGCGCCCAGAGTTCATGTTAATGCACATGTAATATTGGCGAATGCGGAGTTTCAGCGCGTAAAGACGCTAGATCTTTCAACGCTCGAACGCTGGTCCGACGAAGTTGCGCAACACCTGCGGCATCTCCATCACACCCAAGGAAACACTTCAGAGGTTAAGGAGCGCGTAGCAACCGCGCGCTATATAGAGCAAGGCAAGCCAATCCGCCCCACAAGTACGACGACCGCGGCCCTCCGCGAAGCATTATCACAAGTGATCAGTGCGGCCCCGCTTGGCAACAACGTCCGTTACTTCGATGGCGGCATGTATGGTATCAACGTCAATTCGTCGCTCAACTTGCACGAGTTTCATCCGCATTCATTGGCCCCATGGCTTTCCCCGACTCCAGGTGTCAAAGCACTTCACGGACGGCACGCGTTTGTCGAGATTGGCTCCTCGTCATACGGCGGTGAAGTGTTCATGGGAACAGATACCCGTTACTCGAGCGGCGTCGGTCTCAGTGTCTTTGCCGGCGTGACATTAGGAACCAAAAGTGTCCATGCTGTAATAGGCGGCGGCGCGGGGGTGTCCTATTCTAACGATCGCAGCGCACCGACGGGTGTAATAATCCGCACGCGACTTCGGCGCGATGCAAATGGCCGTCCGACGAACTCCTGGCGTGAACTTGCAAACAATGTCGTCGACTTTCTATTTGAACAACAGGCGCTTTCTGAGGCGACGCAGTCCATGTCAGCAGAACGGCTGTGGCAAAATTTCAGCACTCGTTTCTTCCGTACACCAGATATCTCGGTTAACTGGCGAGTCCAGCGGCGCAGCAGTCATACTGTATCGGGCAATGCAACCTTGATGGCACGCGCCGCGGCATTCGGCGTGCATGTGGGGCCAGTCGCGAGTATAAGCTACGACCAATTGCTGGCTGGAAAGAACGAACGCGTAGACGCGAACGGATGGCTGCGCGGTACTGAGCGGTCGCGCGGACGCTCATCCGTGCTAACAGCAAGTGTGTCGATTCTGGGTAGCGTTTCCAGCGCTGGTCATTTTTCAACACACGCCGCACATCCTGAGTCAATTAGCGTGCCATCAATGCCAATTGTAGGCCTCACCGTTCCGATCGCGCCGCGAGGGGCGAGCGTGACCTTGCGCATGGTGGAAGAACACGGCCGTTTCAATCAGAAATACGTCCGGCGGCTTGTAGAATTTGTCGATCCTACCTCGTTCCTTTCCTATATTGAAATGCGCCGTCCTGAAATTGCACGTACTAGTCGTAGCGCTGCAAGACTGGACGCGTTCATAAGCGAAGTGCGTTCGAATGCCACTCGTGGCAATCAAGCATTTGGCGAAAGTAACAAAATCACCGTTGCAGTCGCGGAAATGCTCAGCGCATATCAAGATGAAATCACCATTATTCGTATGTGTTCACGTGGTAGTTTGAGCGCAAGGGATACCGCCCAGATGGCGTTGCTGGAGGGCGAAATGGCGCGACTTCTTAACGAACCTAGCAGCTGGACGGTGTCTGGATACTACAGTTATGAAATCAATTCCCGTGGATACGCGGCCGGTCCAGCGTTTGGACTGCAAGCATCCGCAATGACCTCAACTGCCGGTGAACGCGTGCTCGCCGAGTTGGCTATCAGCGAACTGATAGATTTAGATAGTGCAGGATGACCCCGCATCAGGCGGTTCCGTCGCAAAAGAATTGAGTGATTTAAGAATTTTAAAAATGTACAGGATTGCTTATGCAATTATGGAGTTGAATTGGTGAGCGAGTGAAAGTGCCTTAGCCCAGCCGCGCATCTGACCTTTGCGAATCATGCGCATGATCTCGATTCCACCAAAGATAATGCGTGCGCAGCGAAAATTCTTAAAGCCAATCATTGGTCGCGTTCGACGTTTGATTACGCGGTGATCCTGTTCGACAAGGTTGTTTAGATACTTTTGCTGGAGAATCTTGATCGGTGTTTCCTGCGCGGCATTGATCGCTTTCAAACGGGCGAGGTTCGATGCGCTCTTATCGATCGTCACGGACTCTGGGTCGCCGTTTAGCACGATTGCCCTTTAGGAATATGCCTGCGCGGCAGCCTTGTTTAGGCGGGCTCGTAGCAGGAAATCAACCATGTTACCGGCTTTGTCGATAGCGCGGTAGAGATAACGCACGCATAGGAGCATCACGTCCAGTAGATAGTGGAGCCGCTTAAACACTTTCGGCATCGCGGTAGTCAGGTTTTGCTTCGTGGATCGGATCGTTCGATCGGGGTCTTCAGAATACCAGACCCACTTATTGCGACAGAACCGTGCCAGATATCGCATTAGCTTTGCAGCATCGTTGCTATTTCATTAGCGGAATCGGCCGAGCGCTTTGCAAGCTTCCTGACCTCGTCAGCGACGACAGCAAACCCTCTACCGCCTTCTGCTGCCCTTGCAGCTTCGATGGCAGCGTTCAGCGAGAGCAAGTTCGTTTGAGATGCAAGGTCGTCGATCGTTTTCACTACGCCTCGGATGCGTTCCATCGTTTGGTGCTGAGCCGTAATATCGCTCGAATACATCGATAGCTTCAACATGGTTCCATCCATGCCTACTATAGGATTGAAGGTGCTTTGCAACCAGACGGTCTTGCCGTCCACGTCGGTAGCTTTAATTTCGAGTTCCACGCTTTCGCGCCGTTTTAGCTTTGCAGCATTGTCGCCGGCAGTTGCGTCGCGATAAATATCGGAGAGCGTCGCAAGCGCTGAATTCAAGTCTTTGAAGCCCAAAATGCCGAGGAGGACATTACTTGCGTCGACAGGGACGCCCCGCGGAGACCAGTCAGCAGTGGCCGTCGACGATCGTATCGCTGTCAGTCGCGTTGCATCCTCTTGCGCCTTGAGTTTTGTCTCGGTGATGTTGGCTTGAACTGACACAAATTTCTTAAGGTTTCCGTGCTTATCAAAAATTGGATTGATTGACAGCGAAATCCAATACGGCTCCCCGTGCAAGTTATAGTTTAAGATCTCTTCGTAAAAGGGCTCGCAGGCAGCCAGTTTCACCCGAATGCGGGCGACCGTCGTTGGGTCGGTGTGCGCTCCTTGTAGCAAGTGACCTGGCTTCTTGCCTGTGGCATCTTCAGAGGTAATGTGAGTCAATTTCGTAAAGCCTGCATTTACGTATTCGATTCGGCCGTCGGCGTCGGTTATGACAACAGAATTGTCGGTGCAATCTGCAACCATTGACAAAAGCTCGAAGCCTTTACGCCGCTTGACCTCTTCGGTAATGTCAGTCGCTATCTTAACAATTTTAAATGGTTTTCCAGCTAAATCGAAAATGGGGTTGTAACTCGCTTGAATCCAAACGTTTCTACCTGTTTTATGAACTCGCCTGAATTCGGCAGATTGAAATTGCCCTTTCCGCAAATTTTCCCAAAATCGCTTGTAATCGGGTCCCCGGTGCTCAGCATCGTCGACGAACATCTTGTGGTGCTTTCCGCGTACTTCTTCGAGCGTATAACCCAATGCGGATAAGAAATTGTCGTTTGCGTATAGAATATGCCCGACCATGTCGAATTCAATGACCGCTTGAGATCTGCTGATCGCGGTGATTTGGCTCTCGTAATTGATGTCCCGGACCTTTCGCTCTGTCGTGTCCTGGGCAATCTTGAGTACGCGAAACGGTCGACCGAGTCGATCCAGCACGGGATTGTAGCTCGCTTGAAGCCAAACAGCGGAACCGTCCTTCGCTCGCCTCATAAACTCGGCGCTATGAGTAGCTCCATTTCGAAGTTTCTGCCAAAACTCTTGGTACTCACGGCTGGCGCCGTATTCTTCATCGACAAAGATTCGGTGGTGTCTACCCTTTATATCTGCGAGCGAATAACCCATCAGATCAAGAAAGCGTGCGTTGGCAAATACAATGTTTCCCTCCATATCGAATTCAATAGAGGCTTGTGATTGCAATAACGCGTCTAGACGACGTCTTCGAATCGAGGAAAAGAAGTTCATGATATTTAAGTGGCGTCAAGTCATGGCGCACTCACGCCAAAAGTAAGTAGCCTTTCATAATGTCGTCACTAGCCGTGTTAACTGCTCTGACTGACCTTTTACCTACAGGCGGGTTAACGGCAGCGAATTTGTCAACTTGAGCGAAGTCCAAGAATCCTGGGAGCTAAGCGCGAATCTGTGTACGGGGGATTGGAGGCGTGAGGATGAAGGCGGTGGAGGTTGCAGCTAAGAATCTGATTGTCGAAGTCGGAAACCAGCAAACAACAAACCACCTACCATGAGCAAGTTTACGGAAAAGGAAGTCGTCGGTCTATCGCAAGGCGGTCTGGGTCTGGACGATCTGGTGCGCCAGGGCGCGCGGGAGGTGATCCAGCAGGCGATTGAAGCCGAGCTGTCGGTGCTGCTGGAGCGGCTCGCGAATGTCAAGACGCTGCACGGGCAACGCGCCGTAGTACGCAATGGCTACCTGCCGCAGCGCGAAGTGTTGACGGGGGCCGGCCCGATTCCGGTGAAGGTGCCGAAGGTTCGTGATCGATCAGGATCGGGTGTGAAGTTCAATTCATCGATTGTGCCGCCGTATGTGAGGAAGTCGCCGGGTAATCCCCCCATATTTAAAGCGGGCGGATTCAACCGGTCACTGGGTGGGGGGATTACCTACTGAACAGGTTTAATTCACGGAGTGAATTACAGGTTAATGCTGGCCAACTTTTTCCAGAAGCTTTTCTTTGAAAGCATTCAATCGCTTTGTCGCAGCTTCTTGTCCACCTTGATCAAAATTCCCATACACCGAAACCGTAAGATCTAATTTACGCCCGCCATTTAACGAACGCACCATGATCGTTGCCCTCTGAATTTTTCCGTTCATTGCGCCAACGAAAAGACCTGCATTTGAAGAAAGAGTGATGCTCCCAGCGTCTTTATCAAAACCAGAAACATCGTACCCAAGCTCCTTACCAACTGCCGACACCGTATCTAAGATATCCGGCCTTGCGCTTTGTAATGCAATCGAATCGTGACGGCGGATTCAACCGGTCACTGCAACACCCTGATATTGATTGTTATAAAATCTGAGGTGTTGTCATGGCGAGCATATTTGGCCCGATGACGGATGCACGTAAGACCCGTATCTGGACTTTATGGCGAGGCGGCATCCCGACATCGCGATGTGCATCGAGCCTATGTTATCAGGCCGACAAGTGGAGGCGATGGCCGACGGCATGCTAGCCGGCGGCTTTATGGGATGACGCGATCCCGGCGATACGCGCTTCGACGCCACGACGATCTGTCACTGCGGCTTGCGCATCGCCGTGCCCTCGCATTCCTCGCCCGCGTTTTACGACTTCCTGATCCGGCAGAGTCAGGTGGCAGGCTTCTCGCCGAATATCGTGCAGATCGGCGGCGATGTCGTGACTATTTTGGGATTAGTCGCGGCCGGCATTGGCTATTCGATCGTGCCCGACACGGCATTGCACAGTCATCCAGCCGGCACCCGCCTGGTCGAACATCCCGAGTTGACGATGTCCTATCCCGTCGAGATCGTCTGGCGCCGCGATCAGGATAACGTCATCGAGAATGACGCGTTGACGCACACTCGTACGGCAGATGCAACGCGACGGCGTGGTGTCGATCAACGCGAATGCGCAGCCATCGGTTACGATTTGAATCGCCGAAAAGGTCTCGCCACGCGCCGCTTTTCCAGATAGCGTCGCGCGCCTTTGCTCCCGCCACCTGGGATTACCCGCACTCGCGAAATTGCGATACGTCCTATCGCGAAATGCGCGGACGCGTGCGTTCCTATCTCTCTACACTCTGGACACGCGCCTCGATGCGCGAAAAAAAAATAAAATCCGGAGACAGACATGCTTGCACGACGAGGCTCGAATCTAGCGCTGGTGGTCGCCCATGTAGCAGGGATGATCGACCTGGTAGCCCTCCCCGTCTGGATCGAAACATTGATCCGACACTTTCATTACGATGCGCAACGTGCTGGCGGCTTGGCAACCACCTACCTTGCCTGTGCGGTCCTGTCCTGTGTCTTCCTCACTCCCACATTGACGCGACTTCCCGGACGTTTCAGCGCGGCCGGTGGCTTCGCATTGGCCGCTTCGGGCTTCTACCTGGGCGCGCATGCTGACAGCTTTGCCCTCATGGTGATAGCGCACGCAATTGCAGGCATCGGCGTCGGCTGCGGCCTCTCCGTCACGCACGGCGCGATCGGCAGAACCTCGAATCCGCATCGTCTCTTTGCAATGAGCCATTTGGCGCTGGCCGTCTTCGGCGTTCTGTATTTTGCGACGCTTCCGCCATTGATCGGCGCGCACGGCGGCACGGTGCTTTTCGCGGTCTTTACGGGGCTGACGCTCGCCGCCGCTTTAGCACTCGCCGTCGCCTTCCCCACGGTGCAGGCTGTCGACGGCCGTGGCACGCCCCGTCCGCTCGGCACGCCGCGCCCGCAGCGTCTGGCCCGCGGCTGTCGGAGCGCTATCGCCGGCATCGTGTGCATGGCGATCAACCAGGCCATGCTGTTCAGCTTCGTGCAATACATCGGCATGGTGCGCGGCTTTGGCGCTTCGCGCGTGGACGCGGTGCTTGTCGCGGTCGGCCTCGTTAATCTGTTGCCGCCGATCTTCGCAACGCTCCTGCAAGGGAGACTCGAAGCGCGCGGCGTCGCCTTTGCCGGTGCCGTAGCACAAGCCGTTCTCGCACTGACCATCAGTAACACGTCTCACTTCCTGCCGTATGCCGTCGCGACCAGTCTCTGGGTCTTCGCGATGATTTTCACGCATACCTTCCTGTTCGGCTTCCTGGCCAAACTGGATCGCAGCGGCCGCGCCGTCGCTTACACCCCCGCGATGCTGATGGCGGGCTCCGCAGTCGGCCCCGTACTCGGGGGTGCCTTGATCGTCCGCGCGGGATTCGGCGCCATCGGTATCGCCGCGATGCTGATCAGCGTCGTGAGCATCGTATTTTTCCAGCGCCTGCGCGCTGTCGAGCCCGCACAAGCGCAACTCGACGCACCCGCGGCGCATTGACGCGACAACGTGAAACGCAATAAAGGATTTAAAAAAATGACCGGTATCGTCTTCAACAACGTCAAGGTTTTCGACGGCAGCGTGGTGCTGCCCTACACCGCACAGGTGCGGGTGCAAGGCAATCGGATTAGTGCGCTCGCCAATGCCAGCGAGCCGTCTATCGCACTCGCCGACGACGCGGTCTACGACTGCCGCGGTGCGACGCTGCTCCCGGGGCTGATCGAAGCGCATGCCCATTTATCCTGGCCCAGTTCCGTCGAAAAGTTCGTACCCGGCATGTCCCTTCCGCCGGAGGAACTCGTGCTCACCACGGCACGCAATGCGCGCATTCTGTTGGATCACGGCTTCACCGGTGCCTACTCGGCCGGCTCCCTCAGCAAGCGGGTCGAAGTCGCCCTGGCCGAGCAGATCGACAGTGGTGGTATGCCGGGACCGCGGCTAGTGGCATCCTCGATCGAACGCACGCCGCCCGTTGCAGGCGACGAGCAGCAACTCAGCGCCGGCGAGGTCGATCCGCACGGGGTGGGTCCCGATGCGGTCCGCGCCTTCGTCCACGACTGCGCCGAGATGGGCGCGCGCTCGGTCAAATTTCTGCTCTCCGGGGAAGACGCCTTGCAGCCCGGTGCCTCGCAGCAATTGCTTTATACCGAAGCGGAAGCACGCGCCGCGGGCGATGCGGCGGCCGAAACCGGCGTCTGGCTCGCCGCGCACGCGCAAGCCGCCGAAGCCGTCAAAATGGCGCTGCGCAATGACTTTCGCGTGCTCTATCACTGCACCTATGCCGACGAGGAAGCGCTCGACATGCTGGAAGCGGCACGCGATCGCATCTTCGTCGCCCCGGCCATCGGGATTATTCAAGCCACGCTCGATGCCACGCCGCCGCCCCACTTCGACATGAACCATATGAAGCGCAGCGCGGCGGAAGTGCGAACGCTCCAGCAACGTTTAATCCCGGAATTGCGTCGACGCGGCATCCGCGTCCTGCCTGGAGGCGACTATGGCTTCCCCTTCAACCCGAACGGCCGCAATGCGCGCGACCTCCAGCTCTTCGTCGACTTGTTCGGCTATACGCCTGCCGACGCATTGCACGCGGCCACCACGCTCGGCGGCGCCTTGATGGGCATGCCGGAGTCGCTCGGCCGCATCGCACCGACCTATCTGGCCGATCTGCTCGTGGTGGACGGTGATCCGACCGAGGATCTCACGATCCTGCAAGACAAGCAGCGCCTGCTCGGCATCATGAAAGACGGCGCATTTCACAAGGAACCGCGAGCCCTGCTCGCCGCACGCCAGCACCGGGAATAAGCGATGCATCGTCCTATCGACTCTTCCGCCGCCGCGGACCTCGCGCAACGCATCCGCGAGGCCGGCCCCATCATCGACCCGCCGCTGGTCAAAGGCTGGTATGCGTTTTATCGAGAGAATCAGCTAAAAGAGGGCGTCGTGGTTCGGCACGATATCGCCTATGGCGACGACGAACGGCAAAAACTCGATGTCTACCTGCCGACAACGCAGACCGACACGCCGCGCGGACTGCTGCTCTTTGTCCATGGCGGCGGCTTTATCCGCGGCGATCGACGCGAGAGAGCCAATGTCGGATGGCGTTTCGCGCGCGCTGGCTTCGTCACGGTCTTACCCAGCTATCGCCTCGCGCCAACGCATCAATGGCCGGCCGGCGCAGAGGATGTGGCGGCTGCATGGGCATGGTCATATGCGAACGCGAAGGCACTGGGCGCGGATCCGCAACGTGTCTATCTGGCCGGCGAATCCGCCGGCGCCGCGCACGTCGCGGCGGCAACGCTGATCGAGAATCTGCGTCCGTCCGGCATCCCTGCGCCACGCGCCGCCACCTTCATCTCGGGCGTCTATAACGCGCATCTTGAACAACGCGCTCGGCGTCAATTCTCGATTGCCACGCCCGACCCACGCAACGAAGCCTATTTCGGCAACGACTTCACGGAATATCGGAAACGCTCCACTGTGGAACGCATCGATACGGCGCCCTTTCCGCTGCTGATCACGTGGGCGGAATTGGATCCGCCGCAGATGCAAGTGCAAGCGGGGGAGCTTTTTGCACGGCTGACGACGCAGCACGGTTTCGACCCCGATCTGGCGGTCATTCCCGGACACAATCACCTGTCGCAGCTGGAAGCCATCAACACCGTCGACGAGGTGCTCACCGGCGCCTTACTCAGCTTCATCGGTCGACACTAACGCACTCTGCAAAGAGCGATTCCATCGGGAGGGGGAATCGAGGAACATTACTTCGCAATACGTATTACATTAAAAAAACAAAGGAGACAAATGTATAGAAAAACGATCCGGGCCATTGCGAGCTGCGCCCTTCTCTGCACAGGCTTTATGCAAGCCGCCCACGCCTATGAGGGCGGCGTCGCACCCTATCCGGCGGGCGCGGAAGTCGACTATATCGCCGCGATGCCGCCGATTCCGGGCTTGTTCGTGATGCAGCAGTTCAACGAGAGCTTCTCGAACGGCCTCTACGGAAACGATGGCAAAAAGCTGCCGACTTCCTTCCATACCTCGATCTTTTCGGAAACCACGCGCTTATTGGCCGCCTATCCGCTGACGGTCCTCGGCGCGAAGGTTTATTCGCAGTTGGTCGTCCCCGTGGTCTCCTTGCACAGCACGGTCCAAGGCTACAAAACCACACAGAACGGCTTGGCCAATATCACCGTCTCGCCGGTCATTCTGCAATGGACGATCGCACAGAATCTCCGTATTGCGGCAGGCGTCGATCTGTCCCTGGAAACAGGTTCCTACAGCCCCAGCAAGACCAGTGTCGCGAGCGGCTATACCTCCATTCAACCGGTGCTCTCGATCCGGTATGACAGGCCGGACAGCATCGATATCGGGTTGTCGAATCGCCTTCTTATCAACGAGAAGAATAGCGACACTAATTACAAGTCGGGTACCGGCTATACCGGCCAATTTCACGCTGGCTGGCACTTAGGCCGATGGGAAGTCGGCGCGGTCGGATACTACGTCAATCAGTTCAGTAACGACGAGCAGAATGGCGTCGCCGTATCGGGTAACGGTAATCGGATGCGCAGCATCGCCGTCGGCCCGGCGATCTCGTATAACGCAGGGCCAGTCAATATCAGCCTGAATTATCAACAGGGCATCTACGCGGCCAATACCAGCAAAAGCAATAATGTCTGGCTGAACCTCGCGATCCCCCTGTGGGTCCTCAGCGGTCATCACTGATGTGAAGCCTGTACGCGGATGCGTCCGCGTTCGACATGCCGCCGACCTAAGCGCATCGCCGGATTTAGCGGCCGGCAAGGCCCGCGGCCGCGTCGACCAATTGCTCCCTAAACCAGCGATGACACGGATCTTTCTCGCGATAGACGTGCCATTGCAGGAATTCCCGCACGGCCGGAATCGGAATCGGTGGCTCGACAAGCCGCAACGGCAGGCGCCGTGCCAGTTCGGTCGCCAGGCGGCGGTGCATCGTCGCCACCATCCGGGTGCCGATCAAGACGGGCGCCATCGAACTGAAGTCCGACGTCGTGATTCGCACGCTGCGTCGAATGCCTTGTGCTTCGAGATAGCGACTGTCGTACGTGGGCGCACGCGGCCAGCCGAGCAAGGCCGCCACATGATCGAGGCGCTCGAATTCCGCCACGCTTAAACGATCGGCCACCCCGTCGTTGCCCTCCCAGACCACGCAGACATAACTGTCATCGAACAAAGGTAAACTAGGATGATCCGACGCGATGAACGGCTCGGGAATGATCAGAAAATCATACTCGCCGCGCCGCAGCTTCGCGGCTGAGTCGTCCACCTGGGGCATCAGTTCGAGCGTGATATGCGGCGCCAGTTGCGCGATCGTGGGCATTACGCGCGGCATCAATACGTTGACGACGTAATCCGATGTGGCAATCTTGAAATGATGCCGCGCGTGCGCTGGATCGAATGTCGGATCGATCGCGACAATGGTCTGCACCTGGAGCAGGAGATCGCGTACCGGCTGCGCCAGTTCCCGCGCCAGCGGCGTCAGTTCCAGGTTGCGCCCGACGGGAATCAGCAACTCATCCTCGAAATAATCCCGGAGCTTCGCCAGCATGCCACTGATGGCAGACTGACTGAGGTTCAAGCGCTCGGCGGCTCGAGTGATACGCCGCTCCCCCAGCAGCGCGTCCAGTGTCACGAGCAGATTCAGGTCCAATCTGTTGAAGCGCATCGTGTGGGTCTCCAAAAAAAGCCGCCTGACAGAGCGGCCAGTTCTTATTATTTTTTGCGTCGTGCAGCGCTTGCGCGTTTCTGGCGGCGTTGAAATTGTGCCACGGTATCGCCTTTGGCGTCGTGCCGGCGATTTTATCGAGACCAACCCGTACGGCAGGCGTCCGTCACCGGACGCCCCCGTGCACGACGTATTACCGCAATCGCCGATACATTTCGTCGAGCAAGGCGCGGATTTCACCGGGCGATGCAGCGGTGCCGAAGACGTAGTGATCGGGCCTGACGAGCGCCGCGCAGCAATCGTGCGTCGCCATCCACCGCCCCAAGACATTGTCCACCTCGTGGACATCGCCGCCGAGCCGCACGACCGTCACGCCTGCCGACGTCGGGGCATCGACGCTGCCCATTGTCAGCAGCTGCCAACCGGTGCCGGCGAAGTCATCGAGCCGTATCGCCTCCCCTCCGTCGCGTTGCACCCACGGCTGCGGAAACAAGGGGTGGGTTCAATGGGTCGCTGCAACAGCCTCGCGTAGTTTATCGGCCGGAGACATGAAGCCCAAGGTCTTTTTAGGCCGTTCATTAAGGCGCGTTGCGATTTTGTTCAGTTGCTCCTGCGAATATTGATGAAGCTGGGTACCTTCAAGCAAATACTGTCGCAGAAGTCGGTTCGTATTTTCGGTGGTGCCGCGTTGCCAGGGACTTCGTGGGTTACAACGGTAGACCTGCACATCCGTAGCGATGGTGAATTCTTTGTGGTTCGCCAATTCCATGCCACGATCCCAGGTGAGCATCTTGCGTAGATGCTGTGGAAACCGCTTTACCTCGCGTTTAAGGCCCGCCACAACGCTCACCGTGTCCTTGCCTTTTATCTTGGCGAGGATGGTGACCCTCGAGCGCCGCTCGACCAGTGTGGCGACGTGAGTATTGTTCGCGTCGCTGACAAGATCTCCTTCCCAATGACCCGGCACGGCGCGGTCGGCCGCTTCAGGCGGGCGCTCGTGAATCGAAACAGCCCCAACTATCTTGTTGCGCGCGCCCTTGGTGCTAGAGAAGCGCGAATGACGCATCTTGCGCTGGGTTCGCAAATGATACTGTAGCTCTTTCTTTAAAGCACCGCGCGCCTGCACAAACAGGCTGCGATAGATTGTTTCGTGTGACACGCGCATCGACTCGTCATCGGTATATCGGCGCTTAAGCCAGCCGCTTACTTGTTCCGGAGACCATTCGCAAGAGAGCTTACGTTCGACAGCGTAGCGCAAGCGCGGGTTGCGCTCCAGCAGGCAATTTTGGGACGCAGGCTAACCTTCAAGGCTGCCTCATCGGGGTCCAGAGCCCGATAATGGCCTGTTCCACCGTTACGCGCAATCTCACGCGAAATGGTGGATGGCGCACGATGCAACTCACGCGCTATGGCCCGAATGGAAAGCCCGGCGGACACGCCGCGCGAAATCTCTTCACGTTCACTGAGAGTCAATGCCCGCGACGATCGCTTGCGCGCAGCAGGGCCGTAACCTCCGCATAGCCGGATGACGCCGTAGATCGACCCGGCTGGCTTGCCTAGCGCTTTGCCGATGCCAAGAAACGATTTACCGGCGCGCCACCTCCGCCAAACTTCTGCCTCGCCTTCTGGCGGCAGCCTAGGTCTTCCCATCTGTGCCATTCGTCAACCCTCCCTCATTCGATATCAATAGAAAGGTGTTGCAATGACCCATTGAACCCACCCCTCTTGATTCATACGGCTCCCATCATCCCGTCGTAGGAATACATCCACGCCTCCAATGTACAAACGCATTAGGAAACTGACGTGCAAGCCGCCCGAGGGCGTGTTTAGCTCGGCGTTTATGCCAAGCTAAATGTTTGAACTTGCGCATCATCCAGCGCGTCAAGTACGCATTCACCTGCTTCCACAAAGTTGACATCTCCCGCTGACGCTATCACGGGCAGAGCAGGGAGGTGACGGGGATGTCGCTAGGATCGAGGTGCCGCCGCCGACACTGCAAGTCCTCGCGCGACTGCTGTCGCTGATGGCTAGCCAGCAAACGTTTTTGCTCAGTCCCGCCGACACAGAACTGACGACTGGCCAAGCGGCCGATCTGCTGGGCGTCTCGCGTCCGTTTTTGGTAGCAAGACGCGAGGCCGGCGACCTCGCGCACCGTAAGGTTGGTCGCCACCGCCGTCTACGCCTGGACGACGTACTTGCCTACCAGCGTTCAATGAGAAGGGAAAGAAGTGCCGCCATCGATGAGATGGTCGAGGCAAGTGAGGCCATGGATGGTTATGGTTTATGAGATTCTGTCATGACCGTTTTATCGTTGTCTTAGACGCTTGCGTGCTATTTCCGATGCTGGTACGAGACGTGTTGCTCATCTTTGCGCAACACGGATTGTTCATACCTCGGTGGTCAGACACGATTCATGACGAATGGCCGAGAAATTTGGCAGCTCGACTCGCCCAGCAAACAACCGCGGCGCAAGCGAGAGACCAAACTGCCCGTATCCGCAGCGCCATGGAGAGGGCTTTCCCAGATGCAAACGTCCGACCGATACAACTGGAAAGTGATTCATTTGAATAGGTTGATGCGAAGGATCGCCATGTCGTAATGACGGCGATTGCATCGCGCGCAGATGCGGTCGTGACGTTTAATGTGAGAGAATTCGCCGTGGAGGTTGTCCGCGATCCCTAGTAAGCCCGCGCGCGTCATGCTGTCGATCCCGCGCATGCCCCAGTCATCCAAAATCATTACGTCCGTCTTCGCGAGTTGCAGCAACCATTTTCCGGACGCGCTACTCGCGTGCGATATCCTTGTCGGCGAGATACGGTTTTAATAGGACGGATCGTTGATCGGGAAACGCGGAAAGCCGTCGGCTGCGGGCACACCCCATTTCTGCATCAGCGCGGCATAGCCTCCCGCCGCTTCGACTTGAAGCAGCGCCTGACGGAACGCCTCTGCCAGTTGACGGCCGTCGTCGTCCGTTCCGAAACCAATACCGTAGGCAGAGTTGTAGTAAAAAAACGCCTGTCGGTACTTGTCCGGAAAACGCTTGATATTGTAATTCGCAGCGGGCGAATCGACCCAGGCCATTTGGTTGACGCCGGTCGTCAGCGCCAGCAACGTCATATTGGTATCCGGATAGGTGGAGATAATCATTGCCTGCTTGCCTGCCGCAACACAAGCCTTGCTGATCTCGTAAGCCTTCCCGAGCTGTGCCGTTCCTCGCGGGAGGCCCGCCGACACGCCGCAGAGATCGCCTAAGTCGTGAACCACAAGCGGACTGCCCGCCGCCGTCACGATGGTCTGCCCTACCTTGAGATAGTCGATGAACGTGACCTGCCCGTGACGTGATGGAAAATCGCCTAATGAAAGCAGTATGTCGAAGCGTTTTGCACTGAGCCCAGGGACGAGCGAGTCGAACGACGCTTGAACGAATTGGAGCTTCAATCCCAGGACCTTGGCTGCGGCGGAAAGGAGCTCCGGCGCGAAGCCTGCGATATTGCCATCATCGTCGACGAATTTGATTGGCGCGATCTCCGGATTCACGGCCACCGTCAATGTGCCCGCGCTCCGATAGTGCACGGGTACGGCCGTCGTTGTGGGCCCAGCGACCGCCGCGCCGTTCACAGCGGCGCGGTCGGCCGCCTGACCCGGTTGGATCGCGAACATCGCGACCCATCCCAGCGCCGCGACTATCCGGACACAACAGTTCCGCGGTGTTTCGTTCAAAAAGAAGAAGGACATGTTTTCCCTGATCTGGTTGTAGACAAAAAACACTTCAGGTCTTGGGCACCAGCGCCGAGGAAAAGCCACGTCGATGCCACAGCAAGGGACTGCCATCCAAGGCATCGTCCAAGATCGTGTCGACGATTTCCCCGACGAGAATGCTGTGCGAATAGCCTTCGTGCAATGCGAGCAACCGGCACGCGAGCGACGCTACGCTTTCCGCCAACATCGGCACCCCACCTGGCCCCGCGCGCCACGTTGACGGATCGAAGCGCGCAGACCCACTTTCGGATATGAAACGCTCGGCGATATGACGTTGCCGATCGGACAGAAGATTCACCGCGAACACACCGCAGCGAACGATCGTGTCATGCACGCTTGCTTCCTTATTGATACATGCCAGAATGGTGGGCGGGGCTGCAGACAGGCTACACACGGAAGTTGCGAGGACACCAGCGGGCGAGGTGCCGTCCGTTGTCGTAACCGCACTGATACTAGTGGTGAAGCGCGCCATCGCGTCTCGAAACACCGCGGCCGAGATACCCATGCTATCAACGTCGGTCTGCATCCAAACCTCCTCCGTTCGTAATAATGGTAGGAATACTTATTGCTTAGCTCGATATCATGAAATCACATCCCATATTCTAGCCGGCCAAGGCCAAGATTTTCGCGCAGCGTGCGTGCCTCGTATTCAGTACGGAACAGGTCTCGCCGACGCAATTCAGGAAGAACGAATCGAACCAGATCGTCGATACCATGTGGCAACGTCGGCGGACGAATATTGAAACCGTCCGCCGCACCGCGTCTGAACCAGTCTTCCATGACATCGACAATGTCAGACGCGGTGCCAATCAAGTGGAAATTGTTGCCCGACGCGACCCGTTTGAATATCTGGCGAATCGTCAAACCGTCGCGACGTGCCAATGCGAGCAAATTCTCGGCAATGCTGCGAACTTTCTGCCCTCCCAGATCCGGCACCGGTCCGTCGAGATCATAAGCAGAAAGATCACCCAGCGTCTTGTACAGTAGAGACAGACCGCTCAACGGGTCGATCAGGTCCTGCAACTGATCGAATTTGTCTTGCGCCTCCTGCCGGGTTTCCCCGACATACAACATCAGCCCCGGCATGATCAACATCTGATCCGGTTCACGTCCGTATTTTCCTAGCCGCCTTTTCAAATCCTCGTAATAGGCTTTCGCCCCATCGAAATCGAGCGCATTGCTATAGACCAAATCGGCACTTCGCGCTGCCAGCTCGCGGCCAGCTTCAGCAGCACCCGCTTGCACGATGATCGGTCGTCCCTGTGGCGTGCGCGCGGAATTAAGCGGCCCCCGCACCTGGAAATGCACGCCTTTGTGATTCGGGACGTGCAATTTCCGTTCATCATAGAAGACACCACTTTGCTTGTCTCGAATAAATGCATCATCCTCCCAACTATCCCAGAGCTTCTTGACGACATCGACGAACTCGTCGGCCCGGTCGTACCGTTTCTCATAGCCCAGGTGTGCGTCCCGGCTGAAATTCCACGCTTCCTGTTCGGACCACGACGTCACGACATTCCACCCGGCACGTCCTCCGCTGATGTGGTCGATCGACGCATACTTTCGTGCAATATGAAAAGGTTCGTTATACGTGGTGGATGCCGTTGCCACCAGGCCAATATGCGAAGTGTGTGCACCGATTGCCGCTAATAACGTCAACGGCTCAAGCTCGGCATTTTTTGAATCACGTGCCAATGACCCTTTCGGCTCGTCGTTGGCACGGACACCGATACCATCAGCGAAAAATATCATATCCAATTTGGCATCTTCCGCTTTTTTCGCAGTACTTAGAAAATACTGAAAATCAATTGCACCGTCTGCTGGCACCTCCGGATGACGCCAGGCTGCCATATGATAGCCCTGATATCGCATTGACAAGCCGAGCCGCATTTTGCGCTTCTCACCAGCCATGATTATCTCTCCTCGCATAAATGGGATATTACCGTGTGCTTTGCCTGGAAGGCTGGTTCACGCCTATCCTCGTTGATGAGTCATAAAACGACGACAGCGTTCGGTACTGCCGCCCGCAAAAATCTGCTCGGGGCTTCCTTGATCGACGATCTTGCCTCCGTCCATCAGCACCATCCGACTCGCGACCTTACGCGCAAAGTCCATTTCATGGGTGACGACGACCATCGTCGTCCCGGCAAGCGCGAGTTCCTGGATGACGTCTAGGACTTCGCTCACCAACTCAGGATCCAGCGCGCTCGTCGGCTCGTCAAAAAGCATGATTTCGGGCTCCATCGCCAGCGCCCGCGCAATGGCCACGCGCTGTTTCTGGCCGCCCGATAACTGCGCCGGATAATGATGCATGCGATCGCTAAGGCCAACGCGTGCCAATAAACGCTCTCCTTGCGCAAGGGTCGTCGAACTGTTTTTCCGTCCTACAATGCGTGGTCCGGCCAGCACGTTATCGAGCACCGTGTAGTGCGGAAATAGATGGAAGCCCTGAAACACCATGCCAAAATGGCGGCGCTGATGATCCAATGCTTTATCCTTCAGTCGGACGCACTTCGTGCCACGCGTTTCCGCACCAAGCGCTTCCCCGTTGAAACGCATCGCACCGAAATCAATCAGCTCCAGCATATTCATACATCGCAGCAAGGTGCTTTTCCCTGACCCCGAGGGACCGATAATGGCAACCACTTCTCCTTTCGAGAGCAAGAAATCGACATCCTTCAATGCGGCAAACGAGCCAAAATGCTTACCGACGCCGGACATCTCGAACAGCGGCACGCCCAAATCCACACCCGGTATCCGATCCACCGCAGCCTTCATTTAGGTGCTCCTTTTCCGAAGTGTCGCTCCAAGATGTTCTGTACGAACATGGCCAGGCTTGTCAGAAACAGGTACCAGATGCACGCGACCGTCAGCAAGGGAATCGTCTCGAAATTGGTCGCGTAAATCAATTGAACCGTGGTCAGCAATTCGACATAACCTATGACAGTGACCAGCGATGTATTTTTAAACATCGTAATGAGCTCATTCGCCAGCGGCGGAATGATGATGCGCACGACCTGCGGGACGATGACATGCCACATCATCCTGAAGTCACTCATCCCAAGCGCTTTGCACGCTTCTTTTTGTCCTCGATCAATTGCGGCGATACCGGCTCGAAATGTCTCCGCGCTGTGACCTCCGAGGTAAATCGCCAAGCCGATCACAGCGGCACTGAAACGTGAAATCAACTGGTTCGTGTTCACGTCGAACAGCGTCACATGCAGCAAAGGGATCGATAGCGTCAAACGTGGTACTAGCGCGGACAGGAAAAAGAGAAAAAGCAGCATCGCGAGTGTCGGGGTAGCGCGAATGACCCAAATATAGAGAAATCCCAGGGCTCGGGGCACCGGATGCTGTGCCATCCGACATGCAGCGACAACCACACCGATCGCCAAACCCAACATGCTGGAAACAGCCGTCAGAATCAACGTGTTGCCAAGACCTCGCAAAACCCGCGCGCTGAACAAATAATGCGCTACGAGCGGCCATTGCCAACGCGGATTCCCCACAAAAAGCATCAATGCAAGCGCCACTGCGATAACTGCAAAGACATACCACAGCGCGTCCGACAGTTTCGCCCGGGGATGGATGGTCTGACGTTTCCGCGTCGGCGGGCGTGGCCGGTCGGCGCCATCGCGCAGGTGTAGCGTTGGCGTTTCGCCAGGCAGTGGCTCTTGAATAGGCATGTGCACTAAAATTTCCCTCGGATGGTTGTCCCGATCACCTGGGAGAAATATAGGCAGTAAAAATTATTACATCTATTCGAATTTTGTTTGATCGAAACAAACAAATGTAATGACCTAAAGAATGCGGAAAACGCCGTAACCCAACCTGGAGCAACCCTGTGGCCAAGCTGAATGCGAAGCAAATGGATGTATTCGCCGCTGTGATGACGTACGGCTCCATTACCGCGGCAGCCCAGCAGCTGAACGTATCGCAGCCGGCGGTAAGCCGGATGATCGAGCGTTTCGAAATGGAAGCGGGTTTCGTCGCTTTCGAAAGGCGGCGTGGCAGACTGATTCCCACGCCGGAGTCCGAGATATTTTTTGCCGAAGTACGACAGTTCTATCGCGGAATCGATTATCTGAACGACGTCGCCCGGGAAATCGGAAGCACTCGTCGCGGCTACCTTCGTATCGGAGTGTTTCCGGCGTTCGCGGAAGGCTGGATCACACAACGAGTGGCCCAGTATCTTGAAAATAAGGCGCAGATCTTCACGTCGGTGATGCCGATGTCGACAGACAGCGTCGTGGACGCGGTATCGCGCCAGACCATTGATCTCGGTATCACCCTTCGGGCATCGGATCGCGATGGCGTCCGAGCGGAAGAGATCTGGCGCGCCGACATTGTCTGTATCGTCCCGACCGGCCATCGGCTCTCCAGAAGAAAAATCATTGATCCGGCGGACCTTTCAGGCGAGGATTTCGTAGCGATGGCCGATCGCGGTCCAACGCGTAATTACCTCGATACTGTCTTCAATTCCCTCGGCATAGAACGGAAGATGCGCGCGGAAAGTCCATGGGCATCCACTGTCTGTCATATGGTCGCGGAACGTTTGGGCGTTGCCTTGGTATTGCGGGATGTCGCTGAAGAGTTCGCCTTTCTCGGCTTCCACGTGTTGTCCTTCCAACCCCATATGGAATACCAGGCTTTTCTGGTGAGCGGCACGACCCGGCCGCTTTCCGCCGCAGCGAAAGGCTTTCGCGAACTTCTGCTCGCGCAACACAAGCAAAACCGACCGAAACGATCACGGCGCGCCTAGCCTCTTTGGATCTCTGCACAACGTACCAAAGCCCTCGAAGAGGTAGGTAAAACGATCGCGCGGCATTGTCAGGTTGTTGTGCTTGTTGACGTAAGATGTCGTGATGAAGAAACCAAAATCGCTCTAATCGCTTTTAATGCTGCGAGGTTCGATCCGCTCTTATCGATCGTCACCGTCTCGGCGTCGCCGTCTAGCGCGACTGCCCGCTCGAAATATGCCTGCGCAGCAGCTTTGTCCCGGCGTGCTCGCAGCAGGAAATCAACCGTGTTGCCGGCTTCGTCGACGGCCCGGTAGAGATATCGCCACTGCCCCCGATTCGAACGTATGTCTCGTCCATTCTCCCGCTTCTGCCCACCGTGCGTTTGCACCGCCGGATCGCTTTTTCAAGTAGCGGCAACAGTTTGATCGCCCAGCGATGAACGGTCGAATGGTCCACAGCAATACCACGCTCTGCCATCATCTCTTCGACGTGTCGTAAGCTCAACGGATACGCAACATACCAACGCACGCATAGCAGCATCGCGTCCAGCGGACAGTGGAGCCATTTAAACACTTTCGACATCGCCGCAGTCAGGTTTTGCTTCATGGATCTGATTGTTCGCTCGGGGCCTTCAGAATAACAGACCGCCTTATTGCGACAGAACCGCCTTGACCATGTCTCGCCGGCGACGACCTCCATCTATATATCAACGGAATTGGATCGTCGCATTCGGGCGTTCGAGGAGGCGTTCTGATTGCAAAGGCACACCACGAAACCGACTAGGCGGACCTCTTAACCCGCTTTATTTTTTTCTGAGGCGATCTCCACCAGGCTCTCAACGATCTTACCTATTTGCACCAGAACCGAATGAACTAGAAGTTTTCCCATGGACTCGTGGCGGACGACAACGCCGGCTCCTTGGGGCGCACTATCTGGTTTGCCTGCTTTTTAGCCGCAAGCGGGCCGCCGATGGGGCGGGGCTGCACCACAGGGGATTTTCCAGCATCGGCTTCTCCATCAAGATTGATACGGAAAATTGCAACAGAATCGCGAAGGCTTTGTGCCTGGTCGGCCATGGCCTTTGCGGCGGCCGTAGCCTGCTCAACTAATGCCGCATTTTGTTGCGTTACTTCGTCCATTTGACTCACCGCCATATTCACCTGTTCAATGCCGGCGCTTTGTTCGCTGGACGCCGACGCAATCTCTCCCATGATGTCGGTTACGCGTTTTACCGATCGGACGACATCGTTCATCGTTTCCCCTGCACTGTGTACAAGCGCCGAGCCTGCATTCACATGCTCGACCGAGGTTCCGATCAGTCCCGTAATTTCCTTCGCGGCGGCAGCGCTGCGTTGTGCCAGTGTGCGTACTTCCCCTGCGACCACGGCGAAGCCGCGGCCTTGCTCTCCTGCCCTTGCTGCTTCCACCGCCGCATTGAGTGCCAGAATATTGGTCTGGAATGCAATGCCTTCGATCACAGAGATAATGTCGACGACCTTTGATGAACTTGCCGAAATATCCTGCATGGTCGTAACAACCCGTCCAACTACTTCGCCACCCGTCGCGGCGGTTTCTGAAGCAGAGTTGGCGAGAGTGCTGCCTTGACGCGCATTTTCAGTGTTCTGTCGAACCGTGGCGGTGATCTCTTCCATGCTGGCTGCCGTCTCTTCCAATGACGCAGCCTGTTCCTCGGTTCGCTGTGAAAGATCCACATTACCTTGCGCAATCTCGCCAGCGGCGACGGAAATGGACTCCGCGGACGTTTTAATGCCTGCGACAACCTGACTTAAATTGCCGCGCATGACTTCGAGCGAAGCCATCAGGCTCGTTTCATAATTGACGCCAACGTGCACCTTCTGCGTCAAATTGCCTTCGGCGATTTGGCGTGCCATCTCCTGTGCGTCGGTTGGTTCTCCACCCAGTTGCTTAAGAATGCTTGCCTTGATGACAAACGCCAAGAATAACCCTGCGATGGTCGCCACCGCTACGGTGCACCAAGTTGCGGTGCGAACTGTAACGTAGGCAGCATCCGCATCCGCACTTGCCTCGGCGTTTAACTGGTCCTCGAAATCGGCGAGCTCAGTAAGGTGTGTCAGCCAGATCGCCTGAGCGGGCCTGGCTTCCTTGATCAAGACGCGTATGGCTTCGGTGGGATTATTCGCCAAGGACAGCGCCAAAGCCTTTGCCATCAAAGGGGCTGCGGCAGCAGCGTCGTCTTTGATTTTGGCGAAGAGGGTGTGCTCACGATCGGTGGTACCGGCTTCGGCCGCGAACATTTTGCCCAGTGCATCCTCCGCGTCCGCATAGAGCCTTTTTTGCTTGTTCAGGCGTTCGGACTCTTGCGCCATGTCGGCTGGCTCGGTCAGCAATGCAATATTACCTATGGCAATGCCCTGGTTTGATACGGCACTCTTCATTTCCTTCGCATATTTTAATTCTGCGTTGTTAACGTGGGCGATGGCGTCAAGATTGCCGTGTAATGAAAAGATTCCATAAATGCCGATGAGCGCGACAATCAGCAAAAGTACAAGAATGCTGCCGAAGCCAATTGTTAAGCGGGTTGACACTTTTAAATTGTTCATTAGACTAAATGGTTTGTTATTTACAGTTCCGTATAACGGCATAATTATTAAAAACTTTACCAATTTCAGATCCTTAACATTTCGCACGAACAATTACTTTCCGGACCGGAGCTCGCTTCAGAAATAGCGCAATAAAGCACGTCATTTCGATGAAATTCTTGCCAGATGCGGTTCTGACGGGTATTGAGTTTCGACGCGGCAATCCGTGCTATCGCCATAACTCTTCTTATGGCAATAGTGATTTTCGGCTTTTAAACAGTCGCTTTGCGGCTCGAGCCACGCGAGAAACGCCACAGCAAGACCGACTGAAACGGCCACCGGCTCTGGCTGATCGGGGATGCATGTCGCAGCTGGAATGTTTTGTGCTCCGATGTCGGTTTCGTTGTGTCGATCGGCCATCAGCGACTGAGCGCGCCTGGCGTGCTTTATCGCCCGAATTCTGAAGCGACCCCTACATGGTGCTGGCAATGAGAAGGCCAAGTACGTCACCTAATCGCACGTCGGCTACTCGATATGTCTGTATTACCGGGCGACTCGCCAACAGTCAGTCGGGATTTCTGCTAAAGCACAATGCCTCTGAAATCTTTCGAAATACCGCACAGATCTATCGAGATAATGACCAGAAAGACATCATAAAGATAGGGTAATCCGTGTGCACAAACACACTGCTAGCATTGGAACGCCATACTCTTTAACCTTGTTTTCTCTCTCGCTATGCGCCCTTATGCTGCGATACCGTCAAATCTTTCTGCCGTCTTCTCCCACCGAGACATCACACTGCGCCAGCGCGTCATCTGCGGGAGTACCACGCTATTGAGCATTGCCATGTTGGCGGCGCCCGTTGCCGCACACGCGGATAATGTGTTTTACAACGTCAACAATCAATTGACGGCCTCGATCGGCGGGCATCATTTGAACTATAAGGAATCGACAGACCAATAAAGCTCCCTCGATAGCGAAACCGGCACGCAAGTCGCGTATCAGGTGCATGCCTCGATGCAGCAGTCGTTCTTCGGCATCAACGACATTTACCTGAGTGCGACCGTCGCCTATTCCAAAGGCAACACCGACTACAACGGCATTGTCAACTTGGCGAAACGAAGACTGTACGACAGCAGATGTGATGGCTATCAAAAGTCGAAGGACGGATTTTGGGTGAATTCGGCGAATTCACGCCATGCGAGGAAGCTGGCCGCGAGCCGGTTGCGATAAAGTGCAACTGGCTGCATATGCCGCTTGAGCGCGAAATGTTGACGGATCGGCCCGAAGTACGAAAGTAATTTCTGCGTGCGTCTCGGGCTGCGAAAACCCGCATGCGACGCTTGCGTTCGCGTGTGGGTTGATGGCTATTCTCGGCCCGATTGTTTAGTCGCGCTGCTGCCTTGACGAACACTTGCTTCACCTTCGCCAGTTCCGGGATTTCGGCTTTCGCCGCCGGATAGCTGCGTAAATTATCGGTGACGATCTTGCGCGGTACCGGGTTCGATCGCATTACGCGCTTGAAGAAACGTTTGGCAGCGGCCTTGTCACGCCGCTTTTGCAACAGAATGTCGAGTTCTGTGCCATGCTCGTCCACTGCACGCCAGAGCAGGTACGGTTCGCCGCGAAGCGAGACGAACATCTCGTCGAGGTGCCACGTGTTTCCAGGCTTGGGCCGGGCGGCTTTCGCCCTGCGAGCAAAACCCTTACCGAACTTGTCGCACCAGCACCCGATTGTCTCGTAGCTCACGACGACCCCGCGCTTGAAAAGCAATTCCTCGATGTCGCGCAGACTTAACTGGAAGCGGAAATACCAAGGCACGGCGCAACTGATGACCGCAAGCGGGAAGAGATGGCAGTGATAGAGCGATTTTGATTTCTTCATCACAACATCTTACGTCACCGACCCAACAACCTGACAATGCCGTATTTCCAATGGCGTCCATTACGGAGTCGAAAGCTTTCAAAGCATCTTCCTTTTAAGAGGCGGTTTCAGAAAGACGTGAAGGGCTCTGTTAACTTTATAGACATCCTGTTAACCTAGGCCATCGCGATGAAGAGACCAAGGGATGGACAAGCCAATCATTGACGACGAATTATGGCGACGACTCGAACTGTTACTGCCGCAGGCGAAAGCGCGTCGCGAGAAGTATCCTGGTCGCAAGCCGGTACCGGATCGCCATGACGTCACACAATTGTTGCCGTTCATCGACGCAATTCCAGCCATCCGTGGCATACGCGTTCGCCCTTGCAAAAGCCTCAAGTGGTCTTTGCAGATCGTGGATACGACAGTGAAGCACACCGACAGAAATTGCGCGATCGCGGTATTAAACCTGTTCTCGCCAAGCGCCGCACTGAACATGGCAGCGGACCTGGAAAGTATCGATGGGTAGTCGAACGTACTCATGCATGGTTTCATAATTTTCACCGTCTGCGAATCGGCTACGAGCGACTGGCTAAGATACATGAAGCCTTCTTGAAATTCGCTGCTTGCCTAATCTGCTGGAATACTTTTCAGCGATCTATTTCCGCATTTTGAAACCGCCTCTTAGTTTTCCGTCAGTCCCAACATTCTGTCTAGAAATACACTCGCGAGAATCCCTGCGACATAGCCATTCCTCGGCGTCCCTGCGTACACAGGGTTGCCCCAGGTGCTTGTATTCCAGGTGCGCATCGCGTACGGGCTGAGGACAATGTTCCGTCCGACTGCAATATTCGCATCAAGCTTCAAGCCAAACTGGGTCCGCCCAACCGTGTAGCCGCCGCCCCCGGCCGCCCCATTCTCCTGTTTCAAATACGATTGCTCGTTCGGCGTGAGTGTGGCCCACAAAAAGCTTAAAGCATAGCTATCGAGGGGGCGGCTGCGAAGCGGCGCTTCCACCATCACGCCTCCGATTCCGGTTGTCGCCAGTCCGGTACTCGCGTGCGCATCGAAGCTTGTCGTCAGACTGCCGAATATGGAAACCGCTGTGGGGTCGCTGAGGTCTCGTTTGCCACCATCCGGCCGGTATACGACTTGTTTGCCGCCCAGATACATACCAGATGTGCCGTGGTGCGTTCGCAGCGTTAGCGGATCCGTTTGCGTTGCGGTGTTATGGTAGAAAAGCAATTCATAGCGTTTCGGATAGGACTCGGTCCGATAGGTAGTGCCGTAGACGATGTTTGCAAGCCAGGTGTTGCTATCCGTCACGGCATCAGTCCACTCCCAACCATTGGTGGTCGGAAACGCTGGGTTAGAGCGCCATACTCCGGCCTGCACCGACCACGCAGGTGTCAGGTTATATTTCACGCGCCCACCCCAATTCGAATAGATCGGGGGATTCATGCCCGCATTCTTTTGCAGGATCGCACTTTGGCAGCCAAAGCCCTGGTTGCAAACAGGCAAACCGAAATCCGCGCCAGGATTGCTCTTTCCAAATTCGATATCTAGCTGATCACGCAACGCTTTCTGTTCCCAGGTAAATCGTACGAGATGCGACACCTTCGGTACATAGGGCCCGGGCTGTCCTGCCAGCACGTCACCGGCTTGCAGGCCCCATCCTAGGTCCGTTGTGAACGGCACGAACACCTGTTGAAAATGAATGGTGGCACCTTTGAGCCCCGCAATTTTCTGCATGTCGAAATCGGCACCGATCGAAAAGAACGTCAGCGCTTCGTGATTGCCGGTTTTTTCGCCCATGTTTGGGTTGGCCAAGTACATCTGCACGACGTTGAATATCGGCGTAAAGCCCCAGTCGTTCATTCTTGCGCCAATCCCCGACAACATCCCATGACGCTGAGTTGCCGAAGGCTCCGGCGTCACATTCCCAACGCGCGATACATGCGCTTGATCGACTGCGGCGACAGTCTCTTTAGAAGTCGCGAGTTCGGTCAAAGAGCCCATTCTGCCCTGAACACTGTCATGTTTTATTCGCGGCGTGGCAACGGCACGATCGGAGCTGCTTGCTGAGGACGCGGCATTCACGGTGGATAGTGCGGTCGGCGCGGGCGTGTCGGACGTTGCCTGCGCGTGTGTCGTGCCGCACTGGGACATCGCTGCCAATAAAATCGCGCCAGCATGCAATCGTTTTGTTTTGTGCCGAGGTAAGCGTTCAGGCTGATAAAATTTCACTGCTGTCTCCTGCTGTGTTTTTTTTAGGGCAATACGGTCCCAGCCGTGCCTTCGAGGGCACGGTCAATTGCAAGGTAAGAAAGTGCGTGACTTGTCGCTTACCAGGCGGTTGCGCCACCGTCTACCAGAAAATCGGCCGCCGTGATCCAGCTAGCTTCATCAAAAGCGAGAAACAATGCGCACCAGGCAACATCTTCCGGCTACCCGATACGGCGGATCATCATCTTGTGGAGTGCCGAGGTAACGAACGCCGGATCGGTTTGCATGTGCGCGCGCGTCGCCGAAGTCTCGACGAGCGCGGGCGAAATGCTATTCATACCAATGCCATGTGGGCCGCCTTCCATGGCGAGTTGCCGAGTCATGGCGAGCACACCCCATTTGCCCGCACAATGGGCCAAGGCTGGCGACCCATCAAGTGCGACCGAGGCATTCGCCGACGCAAAGTTGATGACAGAACCGCCACCGCGCGCGATCAGTACTGGCCAGGCGGCCTTGCAAAGTGAAAATACGATATCAAGTTCACCCGTCAACGTGCAACGCCACTGCGTCTCGTAATTCATCTGCTGCAGCCAGGCAAAAGCACCAAAGGCTGCCGCATTGACTAGCGCATCGAAACCACCGTGCTGTTCGCGGGATAACCGTACTAGGCGCGCAGTGTCTGCAGGCTGCGTAAGGTGGCATGGATGCAGGCTTTCCATGCTTAGCCCAAGGCTACGTGCGTCTTCACCCTTCTGCTTCGCAGACTGAGAATCGATATCGCAACCGATCACCTGAGCACCTTGTGCGGCGAAGAGGCACGCGCGTGCTCGGCCGATACCGCTGCCGATGCCGGTCACTAGCGCGGCCTTTCCTTCGAGGCGATGGCCGCGCCGCACGGGCAGTGCGCATTTGAATAGAGGCTTCATGGAGGGACAGATCAGCGTGACGTGTATCGGCTGGCACCGAACGATACCGCGAATCCCAATACCGCTAATGCAGTAAAGGCCATCCCCCATGACTGCAGGACGGTAAAGCGTGACCCGCCGTGCCCGACCAGCACCATCACAATGATAGGACTGCAGAAGTATCCGATTGATTGGCTCGACGTGAATGCACCGGTGCCAAAGCCACGGCGAGCGAACGGTAAAGACCGCAGCCCCCAACTGATCATCGCCGGAACGGCCATGCCGCATCCTAGTCCATTGATCGCACTACCTAATGTTAATACCGCGAAATCGCGAGCAGCGCCCATTGTAAGAAAACCTATTCCGCACAACAACGCGCTCAGTGCGAATTGCGGTAGTACCGTGAACCTGCGCGCCAAACGCCATCCGAACAGGAGCGTACCGACAATCACACCCACGCTATTCAACGCATAGGCGATGCCGATCGCGCCTGTCGAATGAACGTGGAGTGCCACCAGCATGAACGAGAGATGCACTGGTACCACCATGAACACCAGCCCCACCAGGAATGCGGCCAGACAGATCAAAGCAAGCAACCAAGGTTTAAATACCGGCTCTACCGAAGAAGCAGTCACCGTGACGTCGCGAACGTCGTTCGCACGGTGCGTGTTCCATATAAAAATTTGTACGAATGGTGCTAGCAGAAGCGGCAATGCGTAAGCGGTGAAAGGCGCGCGCCATCCATATGCACCTAAGGCGCCGCCGACCAGATTGAAAAGAAATGCGGATGACGACGCAACCGTCACTTGTAACGACGCATAGCGGTCGCGTTCCGCACCGCTAAAATAGTCCCCGATAAACGAGGTGCTCACCGTCATTACCGCTGCCTCGGCCAGTCCAACCAATGCACGACTGACGAGAATTGTGTAGATGGAATTGAGATACAGCGGCGCCGTACCTGCCACGGCATATAAAACCAGCGCGCTAACCAGCACGCGTTTACGCCCCACGCGGTCACTGACCGCACCAATCGGCATGGCGAGCGCGCCGAGAATCAGCATGGGCATCGTGACAATTATCGGCACTAGCGTATCGATCTTGGGCACATCCGCGAAGTGGTGTGCTATAACGGGTAAGACCGGTCCGATCACCGTTGGTGCGAGCGTGGCGCAGATCACGGTGCTAAGTAGAATCAGCGCGTGAAATAGCGTCGCCTCGCGGGGTGCCGATGCAGCGCTCGGCCTACACATTTGAACGTGCACGAATTCGTCTCCTTTTTATGTCGGGCACGCGATCCGGCGCGGTAGGTAGTCCGCTATGAACGCTTCCCGTTTGTCTGAGACGAATAATTCCGGTAGACACCGTACGACACAATCAGATTGCGTTGATGGCACCATTTGACCGCATCAACAGATGCGACCTGAAAGAGGCGTTTGCACCAACGCCATTCACATTCGGCTGACTGCGGGCATATCCGTGCGCTGTTCCGACTGCTCAATCAGAACTCGCCGCATCCAGAGATGTGCCGGATCGCTGTTGTTGATTGCATGCCATTGCATGACTTCTACGAACGGCGGTATTTTCATCGGCAGCGGGAAACGCCGTAACGGAAGGTAGCGGCAATAAATGTCCGCGAGTCGGGTGTGAACCGTTGCAACACGGGTTGTTCCCATCACGAGCTGCGGTAGCGTATTGTAATTAGTTGTCGTGACTTCTATCGAGCGCGACAAGCCGAGATTCGCCATCATCAGACTTTCAAAACTGACGCTGCGACTGT
Source organism: Robbsia andropogonis (assembly GCF_034047095.1). Classification (NCBI taxonomy): domain Bacteria; kingdom Pseudomonadati; phylum Pseudomonadota; class Betaproteobacteria; order Burkholderiales; family Burkholderiaceae; genus Robbsia; species Robbsia andropogonis. The sequence goes on from NZ_CP139166.1 coordinate 1,323,980, forward strand.
CGCCGAATGTTGCCGCGACATGCCCCATTTTCTTATATTGATCCAACGTCAGTGTTTCGCCCACTAGTGCATTGCCGCTCCATACGATGCAACTGAACGTTTCCTCGAACAGCGTCTGCGATGGATGTGCTGGACTGACCGAGGCGCTGGGATAAATGACGAAATCGACTTCTCCCCGATCTAACTGGTCCTGGACGTCGTCCGTCATGTTGGCAATGTGTAAAGTAATCCCGGGCGCTTCGCGTTGCAGTCGCTGCACCACATCGACAAGTAACACCGTGGTGAGATAGTCCGATGCGCGGATGACAAAATTACGGCGTGCCTGAGCGGGGTTGAATTCCAGCCGTGCGACTACGGTGGATTGTACGGTCAGCAGGATCTCCCGGACGGGTTGCGCGAGGCTACGCCCGAGCGGGGTCAACTCCATCCGCCGTCCAACCTGCATAAGTAATTCATCGTCGAAATATTCACGCAGTCGCCCGAGCGCACTGCTCGTGGCGGACGCGCCGATGTGCAAGCGTTCGCTCGCGCGCGTCACGCTGCGCGTATCAAGCAGCGCATCGAGAGCGACGAGCAAGTTCATGTCGAAGTGGCCTAATCTCATGGCTCCACTATCCGACGAACCATACGATACGATCAATGCGTGTTTCCACTAGGAATTGATGGTCTCGATAGATAAGCCGCCATACAGTACAGCCTTGCAATCAAAAAAAATCGATTCGACGGCATCGTCGATTACAAAAAAAGGAGGCAGTCATGGCGAGTACTTTTGCCGGGCAACGCGATGCGCCAACGCATATTATTGAAAACGGCACGCCCCTCCTACCGGTGCTATGTCCTCATCATTTCGCGATCAGTGTACCTAATCTTGACGCGGCCTGCGATTGGTACGCTCGCATCCTGGGTTTCACCATCGAGTCACGGCTAACGATCGACACTATTGCCGCGCGAATCGCTTTTCTGCATCGCGAGGACTTTCGTATCGAGATTTTCGACATGCCGGGCGCTGCTGCTTTGCCCGAAACGCGCCACGTTCCGAATTACGATCTTCGTACGCAAGGCAATAAACATATGTGTTTTGATATCCCGAACGTGGCGCAGGCTGTGGTGGCGTTGCGTGCGCGGGGCGTCGATATTGCCATGGAGCAAATGGTCCACGGCAATCCCACTGCGTTCATTCGAGACGTATGCGGCAATTTGATCGAATTGCTGGAGCCGTTCGCTGCGGATTGTAAAGTTTCCTGATCAATCCATTCCTCGGGATCAATACAGTCATGACGTCATCTTTCAATCCCTTACGTGGATGGCACGTCGATCGAGACGCCATCCGAATGGTTGGCCACGACCTGCGGCGACCTGAATGTATCCTCGCCGAACCAGATGGCACCTTGTGGACGGCGGATGCGCGTGGCGGTGTCGTTCGCATCGACGCCAGCGGCATGCAAACGCTGATTACGCAGCAAGACGAAAAGATCAGTTCAGTGATCGATTCAAGTACCGAGCAACTCCTGCTCGGCAAGACCTTGCCGAACGGGCTTGCTTTCGATCGCGACGGCAATATTCTAATCGCCAATTTTGGCACCGATGCGATCGAACTGATGTCGCGTAATGGCACGTCGCGAACGTTGTATGACAGGATCGATGGAGCGCCGCTGGGTAAAACCAACTTCGTGCTTAGCGACTCCCGGGGACGCATCTGGTTCACGGTCACCACACGGCAGGTGCCCTGGACCCGCGCCATTAATGGAAAGACCGCCGATGGTTATGTCGGACTTATCGATGAAAATGGGATCCGAATCGTCGCAGATCATTTTGTTGGCACGAACGAAATCCGTCTGGACGCCAACGAAGAGTGGCTGTACGTCGTGGAAACAAATGCACGCCGTATTTCGCGGTTGCGCGTTGCGGAAGATGGGTCGTTAAGCCATCGCGAAGTCTATGGTCCTCCCGACCTCGGTGGTTTCCCCGATGGTTGTGCTTTCGACGGGTTTGGCAATCTCTGGATCACATTGATCCTCAACGAGAAACTCGTCGCACTTACGCCTGACGGTGAAGTATTGACGCTCCTGGATGATGGCAACGCCGCCGCTTTCGCGCGTTACGAATCGCACTATGCAAATGGTACGACGACACCCGAGTTAATGGGTGCCTGCCGAGGCACGATTGCACCGATGATGGCAAGCATCACTTTCGGTGGCCCAGACCTGCGCACAGTCTATCTCGGCAGCCTTGCCGGCAGCGCGCTTGCAAGCTTTCGGTCACCGATTGCCGGGTTACCGCTTGCCCATTGGAGAAATACATGATTTTAGAGATTGCGCATTTTCGCATTCAGTCAAGCGCGGACAATCCTGGTTTTGAAGCTGCTTTCGCTATCGCCCAAATTATCCTGGCGAGCATGCCGGGTTATCTTGGTCACGAATTGCACCGCTGTATAGAAGATCCTTGCGAATATCGCCTGCTGGTTCATTGGAACACGGTGCAAGATCATATAAAAGGATTTCGCGAATCGGCGCGCTTCGCCGAATGGCGTGCTCTGCTGCAGCCATTCTTCGCTGCGCCGCCCTCGGCAGCGCATTATGAAGCGCGATTCACGAGTCATCCGTCTTGCTAGCATCAAGCGGAGTGAGGCGCACGTTCGCCAGTTCCGGAAAACGAAGGAGACAGTCATCATGAAGCTGGCATCACTTAAAAGTACTTATCCAGATGGTAGGTTGATCGTCGTGTTCCGGGATTTGCGCAACGCGCTCGACGTAAGCGCAGCGGTACCCAGCATGCGCGCCGCGCTCGACAACTGGGATCACGTATTCCCCGATTTGCTGGCGCGCTACCAGGCATTGAACCACAACGAAGCGGCCGAGGCGTTCGCCTTCGATCCACATGCGTGTACGGCACCCCTGCCGCGTACGCATCAGTTTGTTGACGCTTCCGCATTTCTTAACCATGGCCGAATAATGACGCAGGCTTACCATCCAGAGAAGAAATCTGATCCGTCTGTTCCGATTTTGATTCAACGCCAGGGCGACGATTTCGTCGGCCCGCACGACGACTATCCGTTTCCCGACGAAGCGGACAACTGCGATTTCGAAGGCGAAGTGGGGGTGATACTCGCCGACACGCCGATGCGCACCCATGCGGACAACGCGCTTTCGCACGTACGGCTTTTGACCCTCTTCAATGACGTAAGCATGCGCAAGCATCTGTTTCGCGAACTCGGCATGGGCTTTGGTTTTATTCTGGCCAAGCCAGCAACGGCGTTCGCACCGGTCGCAGTGACGCCAGACGAGCTGGGCGAGGCGTGGCGCGACGGACGCGTGCATCTGGACCTCCACGTCACACGAAATGGTGTGACGTTCGGGCATCCAAACGGCCGGGAAATGAGCTTCGGTTTTCACGAACTGATCGAATACATCACGTACAACCGGAACTTGCGCGCGGGAACGATCCTTGGATCTGGCACTTTTTCCAATGCAGACTATCACCGCACCGGCGCTGCTTGCTTGGCAGAACAGCGCGCGATAGAGACGATCGAAACCGGCGCATCGTCCACTCCCTGGCTATCGTTCGGCGAGCGATTGCGCTTTGAGATGTTCGACCTGGAAAGTCAGTCGATATTCGGTGCGATCGATCATCGCTTCGTTCAGGTAGGAGCGCGCGCATGACTCAAACCTACGACATCGTCGCGATGGGGGCCGGTCACAATGGCCTTGTGGCCGCAGCGTACTTGGCAAAGGCGGGCAAGAAAGTGCTCGTGCTCGAACGCAAGGCTTGGCCCGGTGGGGGTGTTAGCACGCGGCAGTTGAACACCCCGGGGTACTGGCACGACGAGCATTCCAGCGTTCACATCATGATTCAAGGTAATCCGATGCTAAGGCAGGATGAGCTCGGGTTGCTGTCGAAACATGGCCTCAAATATCACTATTCATCCGTGCCCCACGCCACGATCATCCCTGATCAGTCCGTGCTGTTTACTTATAAGGACATCGACAAGACCTGCGAGTCGTTTGCCACCGTTTCGGCTAGAGATGCTGAAACGTATCGCGATTTCGTCAAGATAAGTCAGAAAATCCTGCAGGTATTCATGCCGGGATTGTATGGGGCACCACCGCCGCTTGGCGAGCTTGTCGCTATGCTGGACCGCAGCGAGGAAGGTCGGCTGATGCTTGATTACATGAATCGGGATTGTCTTGACCTCGTCAATCAGCTCTATGAGAGCGATAAGATCAAGATCCATCTACTGCGGCTTGTGAGCGAAAACCTGCAAGCACCGAATGAACTGGGCAAAAGCATGGGCGTCTTGCTGATGCTGGGCATCATTCACACTTATGGCGTATCACAGCCCGTAGGCGGAAGCGCAAAGCTGACAGAGGCACTAGTACGCTGCATCGAATCATATGGCGGAGAAGTCCGGTGCAATGCGGAAGTCTCGAAAATACTTACCAGCGCGGGACGCGCCACCGGGGTCCAGCTCGTGGAGGGAGAACAGATCTTCGCGAAAGACGGCGTAATCGGCGCCATTCACCCGCACGTGATCCGGAAGTTCGTCGATGGTGTACCGGAACCCGTCACGCAACGGGCAGAACGTGCGACGCTTGCATCATTCTCGATCATGGTTAGCCACTACGACCTGAAGGAGAATGCACGCTTTCATGCCGGTGACGAGGTTGGCTACGCGAAGATGCTCGAATTCATGGCAACGGATAGACTCGACGAAATGCTAGCTGACTTTGACGACCTCAAACGCGGTGTGATCACCGAGCGTCGCCTGTGCGCCGGTGGCGATGAAAGCATAGGTGACAAGACGCGTGTGCCGACCGGTGCGGGTATGTTCCATGGCATTACTTTCGCGCCGTATCACTTAAGCGACAAACGATGGGCTGGCCGGCAATGGGACGAATTCAAGGAAGAAATTGGTGACCTGTCCCTTGCACATTACCGCAAGTTCGTATCGAACCTGACCGCCGACAACATCGTCGCCCGCAGCATAGTTAGCCCGGTGGATCTGGAACGATCGAGCCCGAACAGCATGATGCGCGGTGACCTGCACGGCGTGGCGCCGTACTTTTACCAAAGCGCCGGTCATCGGCCGACCCCAGACCTCGGGCAATACACGGTGCCAGGCGTCGAGCGGCTCTATCTTGCCGGACCTTTCCAGCATCCCGGAGGGGGCGTCTATGGTGCCGGACGCGCGACGGCAATCAGAATGTTCGAACAGCTTGGCATGGATTTCGGTAGCGTCGCGGCAAGCGTTCGACAAGACACAGGCGTGCCATCACCGGTCGCCAACGTAAATAAGGAGGGCATGGTACTGCGCGGGGCCGCCGACGAAGAATTGATACATGTCGAGTCTCTCGAGCGTGTCGGCAACGAACTGGTCATTAAAGGCAAAAGCTTTGGTACGATGCCGATGGAGGCTCGACTCCATGCCGCGTCGGCTCGCGCGGGCCTAAAAATGCTCGGCGCTTCGCGTCTCGCGTTTCTGGCAACGCTGCCTTTCCGTAGAGGGGGGCAGAGATGACGCATGTCGTGGTGACAGGTGCGGAGGGGTTTGTCGGACGCGCGCTCGTCGGGCGTTTGTTGTCGGAAGGCCTGGGCGCACGCAAATTATCCAGGCTGACGCTGATGGACATTCACTTCGACGAGCCGCATCCAGATCGGCGCGTTGTGCAAGTGTCAGGCAGTATCGCGGATGCGGCGGTTCGAGCGCAGGCGTTCAGCAACCCGGTGGATGCGGTATTCCATCTCGCCAGTATCCCTGGCGGCGCGGCGGAAAAGGACTATGCACTCGGGCGCTCGATTAATCTCGACGCAACGCTCGGGATGCTCGAAGACCTTGCAAGTCAAGTCGACACGCCGCGTTTCGTGTTTGCGAGCACGATTGCAGTGTACGGGGAGCAGTTACCCGATACCGTTGACGAAGATACCCTGCCAGCGCCCGCACTGAGCTACGGCGCGCAAAAATTGATGGGAGAGTTTGCCGTTGCCGATGCCTCTCGCCGCGGTTGGGTGCACGGATGCTCGCTGCGCTTGCCGGGTGTTGTCGCACGACCCGGCGATGGCGCAGGCATGATGTCCGCTTTCATGAGTCTATTGTTCTGGAAGCTGGCAGCGGGGCAGCCGATTACCGTCCCGGTTTCGCGTGAAGGCACGGCATGGTGGATTTCGGTCGCTCGGTGCGTGGACAATCTGCTGCATGCCGCGACCGTCGATCCGCATCGCTTCAACGCCCGCCGCACGTATCAAATGCCCGTCCTCCGTTTGAGTGTCGGTGACGTCGTCGATGGGCTTGCCGAGCGCTTTGGCGTGGATCGGAAGACACTTGTCACGTATGCCCCCGATCCGTTTATCGAACGCCTTTTCGCATCCTATCCACCGATGCTGGCACCGCAAGCGGAGCGACTCGGATTGCGGCATGACGGCAGTGTCGAACAACTCATCACCCGGGCAACCTCCGCCTGAAACGCGGTGTGTCATCCGCGCATTATCGGAACTACATCCATGAATATCATCGGACTTGAATTCCTCGTCTTCGGCGTCGACGATCTGGCCGGTAGCCGACAATATCTACTAGATTACGGCCTTGAAGAGAGGCATTACGATTCAGAGCGGGGCGGTATTTTTACCGCGTTGGATGGCACCGGACTTATCCTGCGCCCGGCCGACGATCCCGCGCTCCCACCCTTACCCCCCAAAGCGGCAACGCCCAGCTTGCGCGAGACGGTATATGGGGTAAAGGACAGGCAAACGCTAGCAGCCATTCATGAGAATTTGGCAGTCGACCGTGACGTAACGATCGACGAGTGCGGAACGGTCCACAGTATTGACGATGCAGGATTCGGTATCGGCTTCATGGTGACAAAGCGGCACACATATGAAGCACGTCATCTGGGTTTCAATGTCCCGGGTCAGCCCCCGGGTCGTGCATTGAACGATTGCGCGGCGAATCCGGAAGAAATCATCAAGCCACGCACGCTGTCGCATGTCGTGTATTTCGTGGAAGACGCCCTAAAGGCCGAGATATTTTATCGGCGGCTTGGTTTCGTTGTCACCGATCGGTTCAACAATCTCGGTCCGTTCATGCGCCCGGCCGGCACCAACGATCACCACACGCTTTTCATGATCGAAAGCCAGAATGAACACATGATCGGCTGCAATCACTTTACATTTCATCTGGGATCGGCAAACGAGGTGCTGCAGCACGGCTGGAATTTCGTTAAGCGTGGGTACAAGAGTTTTTGGGGGCCCGGGCGCCATATCCTCGGGAGTAACTATTTTTGGTATTTCAATAGTCCGTTCGGTGCCACGATCGAATTCGATGCCGATATGGACTTGCACGACGAAAGCTGGACGCCCCGCGCGTGCGATCCAGGATCGGACAATTCACAGATATTTCTCTTCGATGCGCGCGACAAATGGGCGCCCGGTGAATGAAAGGGGAGCGCCATGACTGCATTACGCGTGCTCTGCCATCTTCATGAGCTGCCAGACGGCGGCTCGCGAGGCTTTTTGCGCGAAGGCCTTGACGATCAATTATGCGTCGTGCGGCAAGGCGAAGACGTATTCATCTGGCGCAACGACTGCCCGCATGAACATCGGCCGATGGAATACCGCCAAGACCGTTTTCTTTCCGCCGACGGAAGCCATATCGTCTGCTATGCGCACTCCGCGCACTTCGATATCCGAACCGGTGAATGTTTTGCCGGACCCTGTAAAGGCAAACGCCTGAACCCGGTGCCCGTGCACGTCGAAGACGGAATGGTATGGATTCCCGTCCAAATCCCCTCGATCTTCGACTGATTTAACCTATCTGAACCAAGGCGACCACATCATGTTTCAGTACTTTCAAACAAACTACGTATGGAGCCTTTCCACGATGATTGCGCTGACGCATGGCGGCAATATCGGAGAGGTGGATGCCATGTGTGCGCCGCTTCTCGAAGCCGCTCGCGCCGGTGATGATCCAGGTACACAAGCGTTCTATGAAGCATGGAAACGCGGGGCGGACGCGCTGATCGCGCTAGCCGAAGAAGATCTTGCACAAGGCCATGCACTGTCCGCGGGCGAGAAGTTGAGTCGTGCCGGCCTCTACTATGGCATTGCCGAACGGATGCAGGCCCACGGCTTCGCGGCGCGGCTAGCCATCTATAGAAAGTCGCTCGAGCTGTTTGAGCAAGGACGCAAGCTCGCACGGGAGAACTGTGTCCGTGTCGAGATTCCTTATCGAGACACGTACCTCACCGGGCTCTACGTACGAGCCGAAGGTCTGGCGCCAGGTACGCGCGCGCCGATCGTCGTTGTCATGAATGGTCTCGATTCGACCAAGGAAATGTTGCAAAAAAGTGTGATGGGCACGATGTTCGCCCGCCGTGGCCTGTCCGCGCTTTTTGTCGACCAGCCGGGTACCGGCGAGGCACTACGTCTGCAGGGACTGCACGCCGTACACGATTCGGAGGCCTGGGCGACACCGATCGTGGATTGGCTAGAGCAACACGTCGACACGGCGGCTGACCGAATTGGTGCGCTCGGTGTGTCATTGGGCGGGTATTACTGTCCGCGTGCCGTGGCGTTCGAACCGCGGTTCGCGTGCGGGGCGGTCTGGGGCGCGAATCATGATTGGCGCGAGGTGCAACAGACCAGGCTGAAACGCGAGGGTGAGAATCCAGTGCCGCACTATTGGAAACACGTGCAATGGGTCTTTGGCGCAAAGGACATGGATGACTTTCTGGCGAAAGCCGAACACATGCACCTGAATGGCGTGCTCGATCGAATTCGTGTGCCTTTCCTCATCACGCACGGGGAAAGCGATCGTCAGATCCCTTTGAAATACGCCTATCAAAGCTTCGAGCAGTTGATTAACAGCCCGGATAAAGCATTGTTTGTATTCACCGCACGTGAAGGCGGGGTCGAACACAGCTCGCTCGACAATCCATTGAACGCGGGTAATCGCATTGCCGACTGGCTTGCTGGACAGCTCGGCGGAACGGTGGTCTGAGCATTGCGGTTCAACATCGGACAGAGATATTCACTATGACACCTATCAACAAGGTCTTGGTCATCGGGGGCGGCATTGGCGGAATGTGCGTTGCCATCATGCTGCGCAAACAGGGTATACAAGTCGATCTCATTGAGATCAACCCGCGATGGGCAGCTGACGGCGCCGGCATCACGATTAGCGGCCCATCATTGCGTAGCTTGCGCGAGATAGGCGTGGTCGACGAGGTGTTGAGGCGCGGAGGCTCGTGGCGGACCGTCGACATCTGCGATGCAAACGGAAAAGTTAATGCCACCGTTCCCGTTGCTTCGGCGATCGGCGCGGAGGACCTTCCCGGAGGCGCGGGCATCATGCGCACGGTTCTCGCAGATATTTTGGGCACTGCCACACAGAATGCCGGCGCAAACGTAAGGCTCGGACTAAGCTTCGACCGGATAGAACAGGATAGCAGCGGCGTCGAGGTCCGGTTCACTGACGGTAGCCATCGGACTTACGATCTCGTGATTGGCGCGGATGGCCTACATTCCGCGGTTCGGAAAATCGTCATGCCTGATTTTGCGGGACCGTCATTCACGGGTCAAGGCTCCTGGCGGGCCGTCGTGCCGCGCCTTCATCAGAATTCCACTATCTACATGGGCGAAACCACAAAAGCGGGAATGAACCCCATTAGTGCGACGGAATGCTATTTGTTCGTTCTCGACAAACGCCCGGGATCGGAGTTCGTCGCTCCGGAGGAATGGCCACGCATGCTTGCCGACTTACTCGAGCAATTTGGCGGTGCCATTGGGACGTTTCGCGCGGGTTTGCTCGATGGTTCGCTCAATAATCCTCGCGTGCTGTACCGACCACTTGCGGGTCACTTGATCGAGGCGCCTTGGTATAAAGGACGCATCGTATTGCTCGGCGATGCGATCCACGCAACAACCCCACACCTTGCGTCGGGCGCGGGGATAGCGGTCGAGGGCGCTATTGTACTCGCGCAGGAACTCGAACGACATGACGCCATTGAGGACGCGTTGATCAATTATGCCGAAAGGCATTATGAACGTGCGCGACTGGTCGTCCGTGCTTCCAACCGTATGGGGGTACTCGAACAACAAGGTGGATCGCGCGAAGAACACACCAGCGTGATGGTCGAGGCGCAGGAAGCGCTACGCCAGCCCCTCCGGTGACAGGCTTTCACGCTACTATAAGAGGCCTATTCATGAAGACATTCATCGACTCGCACAACCGGGTGGCTGTCGTGGCCGGCGCTCTTGAAGACGTTATCGATACAAGCAAGGCTTGCAGCAACCACGGGGCTCCTTGGACTGTTACTGAGCGTGGTGGGCGGTTTGAGCCTTTGGGGGCAGGGTCGAAGTGCCGCCGCCGCTGAACGGATGTCACAAAATTTTTTACCAGCGATGGCTGATCTGGGGGACACGCACGCGTATCTGGCGATCACTACGCTGGTGCTAAACCAGATGGCGCTGAATCTGGATGCGCCCAATTTTTCGCGACTCCGGGACATTTCGGTTGATGTGCAGAATAAGGCGAATAATGCGTTCAAGCTTTATATGAGTGCGCCGAAGTTGCCAGAAGAGCAAGAGCTAGCGGCCGACGCCGATGTGAAGCGTATCGCGATGACACGAAGCCATCGACCAATTGCGCTCTACGATCGATCAGCGAGACACTGCCGGGATCTATCGAGTTTCCAGCGAGGTGCTACCGTCTAATTTTGTCCAAGTCGACGGCGCGATCAGAAAATTAAAGCAATTTATCAAAATACAGGCGACATCGCGCGCCGACCGGGCCATGGCAATGGCGCGCGCTATTCACGCCTTGACGATCGGCTTGGTCGTCTTCGGATTGACGGCCGCTTCGCTGAGTTGGCTGTTGCTGCGCCGAGCGATTATGACGCCGCTGAACGAGGCGCTTGGCCATTTCTCCCGAATCGCGGACGGTGACCTCATGGGTAAAGTGCGCAGCCGTACAAGTGATGAAATGGGGCGTCTATTGAGCGACATCGAATCCATGCAACACCGCTTGAGCCTTACGGTTACGGTCATGCGTACCGGCAGCGATTCGATCTTCACCGCAACCAATGAGATCGCATCGGGTAACAATGATCTGGCTGCTCGCACCGAAGAGCAGGCGGCATCCCTTCAGCAGACGTTGGCGAGCATGGCGCAGTTGAGTGTCACCGTGAAACATAATGCAGATAATGCGACGCAGGCAAGGCAGCTCGCGCAGGGTGCGTCAGAAGTCGCCACGATTAGCGAGACGTTGGTGACCGGCGTCGTTAGTACGATGGCGGGCATTGAGGCGAGCTCTCGGCAAATGGTCGAAATCATTGGGATCATCGAGGGTATCGCGTTTCAAACTAATGTCTTTGCGCTCAATGCTGCCGTCGAAGCGGCGCGGGCGGGAGAGGGCGGCCGTGGGTTTGCCGTGGTAGCGGGCGAAGTACGCACGCTTGCCCAGCGGTCGGCTGCGTCTGCGAAGGAAATCAAGGCCCTCATCACCAACTCCGCCGACCGTGTTGATGAAGGGGCGCGAATGGTCAACGATACAGTCGCGAGCATGATCAAGGCGCGTGAAGCGATACAACGTGTCACGGGGATCATGAACGAGATTTCCGAGGCTTGCGATGAACAAGGCAGGGACATTGATCAGATCAAAGACGCCGTCACCCAGATGGATATCGTCACCCAACAGAACGCTGCGCTTGTCGAGGAAGGAGCGGCAGCGGCTGAAGCGTTGCGCGAACAGGCAGCACATTTGCGAAATTCCGTATCTGTTTTAAAGACACTGGAATTGACCCGATGAATCGCGATGAGGCTATTGACGTTTGCAATATCGAGAAATGCTAGATGCTCGGTTTCAAGTGTTTCAGCAATGCTGCAACCGCAGTTGCAGGAATCGAATTGATGCGTCGTATTCGCAAGGAGTAGTTCGACCTGACTAAGTTCGGTACCAAGGATGCTTTCACGAACGATGTATGGAACCCGCCATCTCCTATTGATATGTCATCCTACATATAAACATGTTCTCAACGATCTTACCTATTTGCACCAGAATCGTCACGAGCACCGTGGTCAGATAGTCCGACGCCCGGATCACGAAGTTGCGGCGCGCCAGCGCGGGATCGAACTCGAGACTCGCGACGACCGTCGACTGCACATTCAGCAGTATCTCGCGCACCGGCTGTGCAAGGCTCCTGCCGAGTGGCGTCAGCTCCATGCGCCGGCCCACCTGCATCAGCAACGGATCGCCGGAATACGCGAGCAGCCGCCCCAGTGCGCTGCTCGTCGCCTATGCGCCGATATGCAGGCGTTCGCTCGTGTTACGCTGCGCATGTCAAGCAGCGCGTCGAGCAAATTCATATCGAAATGACGCAGTCTCATGGGGCCGCACTATCCGGCAATCATTCGATCACATCAATGCGTGTTTCCACTAGGAATTGATAGTCTCGACAGGTGAAAGCCTCTACAGTACTAGCAAGCAAACGACATGACGCGCCTCGTAGCGCGCCAGACAAGCAGGAGACACCCGCCATGACGACTGCGCTTCTGACGCTGTCCGAGGACGTGCCGCATCTCGACGATGACCGCGCAGCAGCCCCTCGGTCCTCGACCTCGACCTCGACCTCGACCTCGAACCATCCGAACCCGCCGCTTCTTTCCGTGCTGCGCCCACATCACTTTGGCGTTGGCGTGCGCGATCTCGATGCCGCAATCGACTGGTACGGGCGCATGATCGGCTTCGCGCTTGAATCGCAGATGACGATCGACAAGATTTCCGCGCGCATCGCTTTCCTGGGCCGCGACGGCTTTCGCATCGAACTCTTCGAAGTGCCCGGCGCGGCGCCGCTGCCCGACGAGCGGCGCATGCCGAACCTGGATCTGCGCACGCACGGCAACAAGCACATGTGCTTCGAATTACCCGACCTACGCGGCGCCGTCGCCGCACTGCGCTCACGGGGTGCCGACATCGCGTTCGAACTGGTCGTCGACGGCAATCCAACGGCATTCTAGCGCGATGTATGCGGGAACCTGATCGAACTGCTCCAGCCGTTCGCCATCGACAGACCGGCGGCGTGACGCGCAACAAGCCTTCGACGACGCTCCCCTCTTCCACCCACAATGCATTTTCCGATGACGACATCGTTCAATCCCTTGAGCGGATGGCACGTGAGCTGCGACCACATTCAGATGGCCGGCCGAGACCTGCTGCGCCCCGAATGCATCCTCGCCGAGACCGACGCCACTTTATGGACAGCTGATGCGCGCGGCGGCGGGATGCGCATCGCACCTGACGGTACGCAAGCGCTGATCGCGCAGCAGCCCGATCATGCTCACACGCCCGCTTCCCGCGACGAGCAGCAACTCGTGCTAGGCGGCACACTGCCGAATCGCCTCGCGTTCGATCGCGAAGGCAACATCGTGATCGCAAACTTCGGCACCGACGGGATCGAACTCATGACGCGCGATGGCGCGCCGCTCGGCAAGACCAATTTCGTGCTGACAGATTCGAAAGGCCGCATCTGGCTCACGGTCATGATGCGCCAGGTGCCGTGGACGCGCTCGATCAGCGAGAAGACGGTGGACCGTTACGTCGGCCTGGTCGACGAACACGGCATTTCGCGTCTGAGCGTAGCTGGCGACGGCGCGCTCAGTGCCCACGAAATTTATGGCCCGCACGATCTAGGCGGCTTCCTGGACGGCGTCGCGTTCGATGCGCACGGCAATCTGTGGATCACGCTGATCCTCACCAATAAGCTGATCACGCTCACGTTGGAAGGCGAAGTGTGGACACTGCTAGACGACGGCAATCCCGAAGCGCTCGCGCGCTACGAAGAGCATTGCCAGCAAGGCACGCCCACGCCCGAACTGATGGACGCGTGCCGCGGCACGGTCGCGCTGATGATGGCCAGCATCACATTCGGTGACCCCGATCTGCGTGCCGTATATATCGGCGGTCTCTACGGTACGACGCTTGCGAGCTTCCACTCGCCCGCCCCCGGTCTCGCGCTGCCTGACTGGAGCCCGCGATGATGCTCGAAATCGCAGACTGTCGCATCGCGCCCGGTAGCAACTCGGGCTTCGGAGTAGCATTTGCCACGGCGCAAGCATTCCTCGCTGCAATGCCGGGCTATAGCGATCACGAGCTTCAGCGCTGTATCGAGGACTACCAGTGGATACCGACTGGCTCGTGCGTTGGATCAAGGTCGACGACCATATGCAGCGCATTCGCGGATCCACGCCCATCTCGCAGTGGCGTGCGCTGCTTCAGCCGTTCTTTGCGAACGTGCTGCTTTTCGGGCACGTGGTCGAGAACCCGACGGAGAACTAGCCGCAGGCCCCCTTTCTTTTTCTGATCCATTGGACAACCGAGATGATCGAACACATCAAAACGGGCCAGAGCGCCCAAGTGAAAGCGGACAATAACGCGCAGGTTCGCGCGACAGTGGAGAAAATCATCGCTGATATCGAGGCGCGTGGCGAAGTGGCCGTGCGCGGCTATTCGGAGCGTTTTGACAATTGGAATCCGGCCAATTTCCATCTGTCCGCTGAGGAGATCCAGGAGTGCATCGATTCGCTCAGCCTGCAGGCCATCCAAGATATCAAGTTCGCGCAGGCGCAGATCCGCCGCTTCGCGCAAATTCAGTTGATGTCGCTGCGAGATGTCGAAGTGGAGACGCTGCCCGGTGTCGTGCTCGGACATAAGAACATCCCGGTGAATTCGGTCGGCTGCTACATTCCGGGCGGCAAATATCCGCTGCTCGCGTCGGCGCACATGAGCGTGCTGACCGCGAAGGTCGCGGGCGTGAAACGCGTGATCGCGTGCGCGCCGCCGTTCGACGGCAAGCCGTCGCCGGAGATCATCGCTGCGATGGCGCTCGCGGGCGCCGATGAAATCTACGTGATGGGCGGTGTACAAGCCGTCGCGGCGATGGCGCTCGGTACCGAACACATCGCGCCCGTCGACATGATCGTCGGCCCCGGCAACGCGTTTGTCGCCGAGGCCAAGCGGCAACTGTACGGCCGCGTCGGGATCGACCTGTTCGCCGGTCCGACGGAAACGCTCGTGATCTGCGACGACACCGTCGACGCCGAACTCGTCGCTGTCGATCTGCTTGGTCAGGCCGAGCATGGTCCGACGTCACCCGCTTACTGCATCACGACCAGCAAGAAGATCGCCGCAGAGCTGCCCGCCGCGATCGAAACAGTGCTCGCGCGCCTTGACACGGCGCCCGTCGCGAGCGTTGCGTGGCGCGACTATGGCGAGATCATCCTGTGCGATACCGACGAAGAAATGCTGCAGGAAGCAGAACGTCTGTGCTCCGAACACGTGCAGGTGATGACTCGCGACCCTGATTGGTTCCTGCAACGTATGACCAACTACGGCGCGCTGTTCCTCGGCCATCGCACGAACGTCTCGTACGGCGACAAGGTGATCGGCACCAACCACACGCTGCCGACGATGGGCGCGGGCCGCTACACGGGCGGCCTGTGGGTCGGCAAGTTCATCAAGACGCATAGCTACCAGCGCATTCTGACCGACGAGGCGTCGGTGCACATCGGCGAAGTCTGTTCGCGCCTGTGCGCGTTGGAGCACTTCTCGGGCCACAAGGAACAGGCCGACATCCGCGTGCGCCGTCTCGGCAAGCGGGACTGACATGACGACACCCATCCCAGCGCATGGCTCACATCCTGTCGCCGTTGTCACCGGCGCGACAGGCGGACTCGGCGCGCAGATTTGCCGCACGCTCGCGCAGGCGGGTTTCTCCATCGTCGCCGGCTATCGCAATTCGGCTGCCGGGGCGCAGACGCTCGTCGAACAGTTGCCGGGCGTCGGACACTGCGCGCGCGCCGCGCCCGTCACCGACAGCGCGGCGCTCATGCGTCTCGCCGATTCGGTCGCGACCCGCTACGGCCGTTGCGATGTGCTCGTCAACTGTGCGGGCACCACCCGTTTCGTCGCACATGAAGATCTTGACGGCGTGGACGACGCGCTGATCGACGACGTGCTCGCGACCAATGTGCGCGGCCCGTTCGCAATGGTGCGCGCGCTGCGTCCGCTGCTCGCTCGAAGCGAGCTCGAAGGCGGCGGCGTAGTGGTCAATATTTCGTCGATCGCCGCGCAGACGGCGATGGGCAGCAACGTGATCTATTGCGCGTCGAAAGCCGCGCTCGACAATCTCACGAAATCGCTGGCCCGTGCACTCGCGCCGTCGATCCGCGTGGTGTCGGTATCGCCGGGACTCGTCGACACGGAGTTCGTCAAGTCGATGGATAGCGCGTGGCGCGATGCACAGGCGGGCCGCACGCCGCTCGGCCGCCTCGCGCAGCCCGAGGAAATTGCGGGCGCGGTGCTGGCCGCCGTGCGCCATCTGCATTTCACTACCGGATGCGTGCTGCCCGTCGACGGCGGCCGTCCGCTCGGATAATACACAACGAAGGAGACAGGCACCATGAAGCTCGCGTCGCTCAAAAGCAGCAGTTCCGATGGGACACTTATCGGGTTCTGTCGCAATAAGGCGGTCTGTTATTCTGAAAGGCTATGGTGAGCACTGTTACGTTCTCGAAGCGGTCACGTAAGCTTGGCGCATGAACACCTCGTCCATTTACCGCGGACACCGTTTTCCACCTGCCATCATCGGCCTAGCGGTGCGCTGGTACTTTCGCTTCTTGCTGAGCTCGCGCGACATGGACGAATTATTGCTCGAGCGCGGCGTGATCGTCAGCTACGAATCGATACGGCGGTGGTGCGATAAATTCGGGGCGCGATTTGCCGCACATGTAAAGATCACCGGCCGTAGCGCCAAAACATGGCATCTCGATGAAATGTTCGTGCGTCTACGCGGTGAGCCTTACTGGCTCTGGCGCGCCGTTGACGAGCAAGGGCAAGAACTCGACATCCTTTTGCAAAAGCGTCGTGATACCGCCGCAGCTGAACAATTCTTCAAGAGGATCTTGCGCAAGCACCCGGCACCGCGGGTCATCGTGACAGATCAGCTTCTTAGCTATCCGGTTGCCAAAGCCCGAGTGCCCGCGCTGGCCAAGACGAAGCACATCTCCATACGGGCTGCCGCACGCGTAAATAACCGTGCCGAAGATAGCCATCAACCAACACGTGAACGTGAGCGCCGCATGCGCGGCTTAAGAGATCGGCGACGTGCCCAGGGCTTCCTCTCGAACTTCGGCCCAATTCGACAGCATTTTGCACTCAAGCGCGAAACACTTGGCGCCATCGAACACCGCCGTCAGATCACGGCGCATCTTGCGTCATGGCAGCAATTGACGCTTGGGAGCCAAAATCCGTCCGCGTTTTGAAAGCAGGCAGTGAAATGCCCTTTTCCCGGTCCACGCCCGATAACGTGACAATGCCGCAAGCAGTAATCCAAGTTGTCGACCTGGGCAATGAATCGTTCCAGGTCCAATGTGCGTACGATGTGTAATTCCATCTTAATCGCATAGCGTCGCTCCTGGCCATCGATGCGAATCGAGACGTCGCCATCGCGAAAGCGCGTTGCTTGCTCTGGCGCGATAGCAGCACAGACAGATACTCTCCGCCCAGCACACCAGAAACCTCAAGCGCCTTGCTCAAGTGATGAAGCACTTCCACCTCAAATGCCCGTATTGATACATCATTCGATTAAATTGCACAATATATCAACAAACATTTGATTGATTAACACGATTGGATGCTTCACACTTTTGATCATATCGATATGCACAAAAGTGCTAAAACATGTCAATCACCACTCCTTCTCAGTGCGTCAACGTTCCCGAGCGCCCAAATGCGCTCGCGCGATTCGTGGAAGCAATCGCCGATATCGCCCCCGGGCTGGTCATGAGTGTCGCCGTAGGGGGCGCAGCGCTATCCGTCAATGCACTGCAAACTTGGCTATTCCATCGCACCTGGCTAGATAGCCTTGTGCTGGCGATTCTCATCGGCGTAACACTCCGGAGCGCTGTGCCCGTGTCAGACCGCTATCAAAAGGGCATCGCATTTTGTGCGAAGACGCTACTGGAGATCGCGGTGATGTTGCTCGGCGCATCGATCAGTGCCCATGTCGTGCTGGCGCAGGGCGTGGGCTTGCTGATCGCAATCGCCACCGTGGTGGCATCGACGCTGGTGACAGGTTACGCTGTAGGGCGAATAATCGGACTCCATCGCGAGTTGGCGCTACTGGTTGCTTGCGGAAATGCCATCTGCGGCAATTCGGCGATTGCCGCGGCGGCACCCGTAGTCGGCGCCAAAGGTCGGGACATCGCCGCGGCCATCGCATTTACCGCGGTGCTGGGCGTCTTAGTCGTGCTGTTGTTGCCCATGTTGGGAGGTCTACTTGGGTTGTCACCGCGCGCATATGGCGTATTCGCTGGCTTGACCGTTTATGCCGTCCCGCAAGTATTGGCCGCTACCGCGCCAGTCTCCGCGTTGAGCGTTCAGGTGGGAACGTTGGTAAAGCTGGTCCGGGTGCTGATGCTTGGCCCGGTATTGTTGATACTTTCGACATGGCTACCGCGCGCGCGACGTGCCGACGCGACGCAAAGCCGACAAACGGTTGCATGGCATCAGCTTTGCCCTTGGTTTGTCGTTGGATTTCTTGCACTGATGGGCTTGCGCTCGATTGATGCGCTACCGCAGGCGGCATTGGCACCCGCACAATCCGTTTCCACGTTCTTGACCATTTTATCGATGGCGGCACTCGGCCTGGGCGTCGACATTCGAGATATAGCGCGATCTGGTGGTCGCGTGGTGGCATCTGCGATATTGGCCCTTGTCGCCTTGGGCGCATGGAGTCTGCTGGCCATGCGCCTGTTATCACTTTAATGGCCACTACGCAGTCGAGGCGGTCGCCATGCAAAATCGCTAGATAAACGACTTCGCATGATCCAACACGTAGTCGCAAGCTTTGCGTTTCAGATTGTCCTTGATATTGTCCAAGTTGAGCGTCGTGCCGTTGCTGCCTTGGAGTAAGCCGGAAACGCCCTCGCGATAGCCGCTGTCCCGCTGTGCCGTTGTACCGCTCAGCCCTGCGTTTTGCAATAATTTGTCTTTGACAGTCTGAGCGTTTGACGCGTTCAGATATTTGTTTTTAGCGCAGTAAACCAACACGCCGGCCGCATTGATGCCAGTGCGACTACTCATCGCCGGCATTCCCAAGCTTCCGAGCGCACCACTCATTGCATTAGCCGTGCTGCCGGCACCCTTTGACCCGTCAAGCTGGCCGCCGTTCAACTGCTGTTGCGCTTGCGCCTTCAAATTATCCACGAAGTTCGCTGCATTGGCCGGAGGAACCGCGCAGACGGCAATGAGGAAGAGTAGCGGAACCACCGCCGATGCATGATGGGTGACGGATTGTCTCATTTTGTTGATTACCTCCGATAGCGAGTTATCCCGGCGTTGCACACGCCATCAGCACACAGCTTATACTGACTGGCGCGCACGGTTGCATCCGTGCTTCGCGTCCCAAGCGAGGCGGATCGCCATGACTGCCGCGTCATCGCACTCAGGACTCCGTCGGCAAATATCACAGCCAGCGACTTTCTTCCCCTACCTTGCGCCTTTGCATTCATAGATGAATACCGTCACCCCCCCTCCTGCGGGCTCCCGCTTCGCCATGGTCGCCCTTGAACACGCGAGCCGCTTGTTGAACCACGGTCCAACCGTCATGATTACGTCACTGCACGATGGACGCCGCAATGTGATGTCCGCAGCATGGTCCACGCCCGTTGAATTTGTGCCCCCTCGCCTCGCCGTGGTGATTGACAAGCAAACCTTCACCAAATCACTTATAGAAGCGAGCGGGCAATTTGCCATCTGTGTGCCGAATGTCGATGGTGCAAGGATGACGCGCGACGTTGGCATTGTGTCGGGTCGCGATGAAGACAAGTTTGCCGTTCATGGTATTCCATCGCTGGTTGGACCCGTGCTCGGGATGCCCGTGATTGAACAGGGATGCTCTGCCTGGCTCGAATGTCGTTTGATACCGGAAGCGCATACGGAAGACGCGTACGACACCTGCTTTTGCGACGTCGTATCCGCCGCGGCCGATCCCGCCATTTTTCGAGATGGTCACTGGCGGTTCGATGGCAGCCAACCCTCGCTACACACGCTGCATTATTTGGGTGGCGGCAATTTCGTCAGCGTCGGCAATGCGTTTTCGGTCGGCGCAATAGAGTGACATGGTGCGGCGTGACCTGAAGATCGCCGCCGCACGCCCCATACCTTATCTCAAACGGAAAGCCGACACTGCCGAGACCATGTCCTCGACCTGTGATTCGAGCGAACTCGTAGCCGCAGACGCCTCCTCCACCAGCGCGGCGTTCTGTTGCGTTACTTGATCCATCTGGCTTACGGCCTGCTCCACTTGGGAGATACCATCGCTTTGTTCAAGCGTGGCCGCCGATATTTCAGCCATCAAGGTTGCCAATGAATCCACGCTGCCGACCACCTCGCTGATCGTCGTCCCAGCCTGGTTCACCAGCCGGTTTCCATGCGATACGTCCGACACCGAGGACTCGATCAAGCCTTTGATCTCCTTGGCGGCGCTGGCGCTCCGCTGCGCCAGGCTGCGCACTTCGGACGCGACAACCGCAAAGCCCTTCCCCTGGTCGCCAGCACGCGCGGCTTCTACCGCGGCGTTCAAGGCAAGGATGTTCGTCTGGAAGGCAATACCGTCTATCAAGCCCGTGATGTCGGCGATCTTGCGCGAACTGGCCGAGATATCGTCCATTGTGCGCATGACGTCACCGATCACTTCACCGCCACGCTTCGCCACCGACGCCGCGGAGTTGGCAAGATTATTGGCTTCACGGGCATGATCGGCATTCCGCTTCACGGTGGAAGTCAATTCTTTCATGCTGGACGCGGTCTCACCCAATGATGCGGATTGTTGCTCCGTACGCGCCGACAGGTCGAGATTGCCAGCGGCAATTTCACGCGTGCCCGTGTTGATCGCTTCGCAGCGGCTTCGTACGACCGATACCGTCTCCGTCAAGCCATGCTGCATCCTGCGCATCGCGTCGAACAACTGCCCTATCTCATTATTGCTGCGATACGTGGTGGTCGCGGTCAGGTCATTGGCCGCAATCCGATCAAGGAGCCCACTCGCCTGTTGCAAGGGTCCGATAACCCACCGTCTTAGGGTGATATGCGTGACTAATAGCAGCACCAATGAAAAGATAATGCCGATGACGACCAATCCGATGACGCGATGGTACCGCGCCGCGCCTGATTCACTGGCCGCACGCATCGCCGCGCTTGCTTGTGACTGAAAGTTTTCCAGGTTCGCCGTATACCG
The DNA here is from genome assembly GCF_034047095.1 of Robbsia andropogonis. Taxonomy (NCBI): domain Bacteria; kingdom Pseudomonadati; phylum Pseudomonadota; class Betaproteobacteria; order Burkholderiales; family Burkholderiaceae; genus Robbsia; species Robbsia andropogonis. Next base: position 1,345,264 of record NZ_CP139166.1, read on the forward strand.
CTGTCCGGCGACGGTGATCTTCGCGTCATTGATTGCCACGTATGCATTGGTGTCGCCCGCACGTAGCGCATCGCGGGCCGATTCAAGCAGCGTCGCCAGAGCAATGGACGTGTCGGCAGTCGCACGGGCAAGCGACGGGTCGATGCCATCCACCACCGGGGCATCGCGCAATGCCTGGGTCTCCGTCGCAGCCTTGTCGATCGTCGTCTGCGCCGATTTCAATGCGCCGTCGCGCGTCGCAGTATCGCCCCGTTCCTTTAACGCCGAGTAAGCCCGCGTCAAGGCAGCGCGCGTCCGCGTACTGTCCTTGTAGCCGTCGTTGGCAAGGACCACCTGGCGCGCGACTTCCGCTAACGTCGTATTCGTCCGATCGGCGCCTCCCAGCGAGACCACCCCAACCGCGCCCCCCAGTAGGATCATAGCCGCAAACGCCACCAGGACGGTCAATAATCCAGCGCGGACCGTCACGCCTTTCTTCGACTGCTGCATGTCTTCCTCCACCCCTACCCCTCTTTTTTCTCAATAAGCCGATACGTGTTCGGTGCGCCGAAAACTTCACGGCGCTATCTGGATTACGGAGCGATCAGGCGATTTCTATAGGGCAGTTACAAAGTATATGTTTGCAGGGAGAGGTTTCCATCGACGCTGCGCTAACGCAAATCACGCTCTTGATTACATCTCGCGAGGCCGCAACGATGCCACGCGTCGGCCACTACAGGTTTTCCAGCCCCATCATTGACACCGGGCAGGCATCCTGAAATGCCCTGACGTTGGTCACGCGTCGACATGGTGGTCAGGCCCGCTTGCCGATCTCGGAACGTGCGACGGTCTATCCTCGCACCGGGTCGCTGAGCGACAACCCCACGCCAGCGCGTGTTGGAACGATCATGCGTCCCGCGTGCGTTTCAATTCGTTCGTTGAACGACGGCTCCAACCGCTCGAAGTGTTCCACCCACGGGTCCGTTGGGTAGCAGGCCGCCAGATGCACATGCAGTTCCATGGCGAAATGGGGTGCAAGCATGATGCCGGCCTCTTCGGCCAACGCGGTAACCTTCAGGAACGGGGTAATACCACCAACATGAGGGCCGTCAGGCATCAGGAAGTCAGCGGCTTTTGCCTGGATAAATGCGCGATGCTCCGCCAGACTCCTGAGCATTTCTCCAGTTGCAATGGGTGTATCGAACGTTGCCGCCAGGGCAGCGTGGCCGTCAACGTCATAACAATCCAGGGGCTCCTTGATCCAGATCAAGTTCAATGGTTCAAAAGTACGGCACATTCGCTGAGCGGTTGGACAATCCCATTGTTGATTCGCATCGATCATCAAAGCAGGTGCAATTTCTGCCGCATGCGCGAATTGGCCCGCACCGCCCCCGCGTTTCGAATAACTGAAACCCAAACCGCGATGACCGTCTCTTGTCTCAATTTGCGCAAACAGCATGGCAATCTCGGTCATTGGTTTTTGCCGACCGGTCAGTAACTTTGCATCACTGGTGGGTGTGGCGAGAGGAAGTCTGCCCGAGGTCAAGCCAATCCACGCAATGCTATCGACCGATATCGCAGCAGACGGGATATTTCGAGGAAGTGACATAGACGATCTCCAAGCGCCGCACACGAGGCGCCACCTTGGTCGAGCGGAAATAAACATCATCAGAAAGCCGGCACGCGCCAGCAAACGCAACGAATGACTGCGCAATCATTCGCGCTTTGTCCAGCATGGACCGCATAGGGTTTTCCCGACAGCGAAAGGTTCGAGCCTCCCTTACGGGACGAGGCTGCAGATACAATGTGACGAGCGCGCCGGCCAATGAGAGGGAATGACCGGCAAAGGCTTATGACGGTGATGACAGATGGTCATAAAACCCCAAAAAAAAAGCGGCACCCCTGACAAAATCGCGACGCAAGCCGCTACGATCCGCAGACAAGACATCACGTCCGACCGCGGCTGGTGCCAAGACCTCGGACGACGCACATACCGGCCATGCGGAAGCGAACCTGTACCGTGGCACCGAGCAAGTATCGTTGATTGATGTCGCGCGTGTGGCAGGCGTGGTCCTCGCGGGCATCGACCACACTATGCTGACCGTGTCACGCCTGAAACAAGCGCATATTCCCGTTGTGGAGATGTGGGACCTGACCGCCAATCCAATCGACACCGTCATTGGTTTCTCACATGAGGCGGTGGGTGTCGCTATTGCTCGACATTTGTTCGAAAAGGGCTATCGCCGTTTTGGGATCGTTTCCGTTGATGATCCTCGTGAATTGCGCCGCAGCCGCAGCGCGATGGCCGAACTCCAGCGTCTCAATGCGCACTCCGTAACGATGGAGATTCTGACGGCACCCGCGATATTGGGACTCGGGCGTGATGGGCCTTCGGCGATCGGAGTGCGGCAGCACACCTCTATCCGGCCTTGTCAACGGTACGCGTGGATGAGCGCGGTATAGGCGAGCGCGTCGCCTATACATTGCTTCGACGATTCAGCGCACTAACGGCGGACACCGTCTCCGCGTCAATGGTGACCGGCAATGCCATAGATACGGGTTTTGCATTCGTGCAACGCGACAGTACCGCACGCTGACGCTATTGCTTCAATCCACACGACATCTCGAATCACCACCAAAATTCGAGGAGGGCACCCGAAATTCCATGTGACGTACGTGCTTCGGCCTCATCTTGTAACCCCGCTTATCATCTTGCCTATCTGTCGTACTGGCGTGTAAACCGGAGTATCCCAAAGCGAAAGATTGCGCAGTCATTTCTTTGTAATCATGTTGCAAACATGTGCTTGGATTACTTCACGGCATATCGATACCTTGCATTCCGTAATGTCATTTCGCACGAATGAGTCGCATCCGGCTTTTGTCGAGCCGTTCGCGTCATTGCCATACGACGCTGTCGTATATCTCGCGAAAATTGCGAAACCGGGTAAACGGGCCTTTTTCACCTGTTGGCAAGCCGGCAGTCAGGCGGTCTCGGTAATGTAATGGTCGGCTCACCCATACGTTCCATAGCAGCGCCATGGTCGGTGCATGGTTGGCTGCGAATGCAATCTTGAGCCTGGTGGCCGCATTGTCCCTCGACAAGAAGGGCACAAGGGTACGTCGGGATGCGGCACTCCGCTAAAGCATGCCGTTTTGGCTGATGGAGGCGCTACAATACGTGCTCTGTTCATGTCCCTGACCGCTTTCATCTGAGGCGATCGACAGCGGGGATATGGTCAGTGCCTGATCCTTTTTGATCGAGACTTTCATACCATGACCCGCTTTCGTGCAACCCTGACAAACACTGCGTTATTCCTTACGATTGCCAGCGCCGCGCCGCTGGCATTCGCCCACGCGCATCCGAAAACCATGATCCCGACCAAAGATGCCGTGGTCGACAGCGCCCCGCCAGCCGTTACCATCAATTACACGGAAGGCCTGGCTGCACGATTCAGCAAGATAGATGTCTCCGATGCCGCGGGGCAGGCTGTCTCTTCCGGTCCGTCGACGGTGGATCCGAAAGAAAGCACCCGGATGTCGGTACCGCTAAAGCCACTGAAGGCAGGTAGTTATACAGTCCACTGGGTTGCGGTTGCCGACGATGGACATCGTACGCAGGGCGACTATACATTCACGGTCAAATAAACCACGGCACCATCACCTTTGCATGGGCATGTTGTCGCCGTGATGCCATCCGACGATGGGCGCCACCCGTTCCCATGACGTGGCATCTGTGGCATCGGCAGCATCCGTCATCTATTCCTTGACGAAAAAAGCGGCGCCCCATGAGCACGGAGCACCGCGATGTCATCCCGATGCAGTGGTTTTATGATTCGCCTGACAACATCCAGGTCACCACTGCTCCGCCCGCTATCTTTTCAAAAGCCCATCCTGTCAACGGTAGTAGTCGTAATGCGGGTGATGGTAATAACCGGCACCGCCATAATACCCCGGTGCCGGAACGACAATACATCCTCCTAGCAAACTTGCCAGCACAACGCCGGCCGCCATCATCAAGGTCCACCGTTTCACATTGCCCTCCTTGGAACTGATCCGGTATTTGCTCCGGATCGTTGGCGAGCCTGAACGCACCATGCGCCACGACACGCCCTTTCCGGTTGAGACCATTGAACCCGAATAAGCTGTACGCGTACGTAGCAATGTGTAAGTTTCAGTACAGCGGGTGGACCACCGCATTTGTCCCAATATTCGGTGAACACACCGTGATATTTGGAGACCTCTTTGATTAAGGCATTTTTCTGCCCTAAACCGTGCAGTGTGGATACATGATCGTCATCCCACAGCATGTACCGGGTAATAAAAAGAAAGAAAGGTTTCGAGACTATCGGCAACCTGTTACATGCGGGACGTGCCGGTGTAGACACGTTGCATCGCTTGAACAGACCACCCCATTACACACGGAATACCGATACCGCACCGCTCAAACGCGCTGTCTGACCGTCAAGCGACTGCGCCGCGGCGGCGGCTTCCTCAACCAATGCAGCGTTGGATTGCGTCACGCCATCAAGCTGCCGCAACGCCTTACTGATCTCATTGATGCCTTGCGTTTGGTGCGACGACGCCTGCGCAATGTCACCCATGACCTTCGTTACCGCATCCACCGATTGCAAAGCCTCGGTCATCGTCGCGCCACAACGTTCGATCATTCGCGACCCCGTCTCAATGCGCGCCGTAGACGCGTCGAGCAAGGTCTTGATTTCCTTTGCCGCAATCGCACTGCGTTGCGCCAAGGAACGTACCTCCCCCGCCACGACGGCAAATCCCTTTCCGTTCTCTCCGGCACGCGCTGCTTCCACCGCGGCATTCAGTGCGAGGATGTTGGTCTGGAACGCTATCCCATCGATCACGCCGGTGATCTCGGCGATTTTCTGGGCGCTTTCGCTGATGCCACGCATCGTCGTCACGACTTCGCCCACGGCGTTACCGCCACGCACGGCTGCCTCGGAGGCGGTGTTCGCCAAAGCGGCACCACGTACCGCGTTCTCCGTATTGCGATCGACGGTGCTCACCAGCTCGTCGAGGTTCGAGGTGGTCTGCTGAAGCGCGGCCGCCTGTTCCTCGGTTCTCACCGATAGATCGTGATTTCCCGAAGCAATTTCCCGGGACGCGATCGTGATCGATTCCGTCGAGCGCTTGATATCGCCCATTGCGCGTGACAACTGTGCACGCATCTCTTTTAATGAGAGCAGCAGACTTGTACCATCACCCTCTCGGGTGACAATGTCCGCACTCAGATCACCTTGTGCAATACGCAATGCAGCGGCCGCTGCCACGGCGGGCTCGCCGCCTACCGAGCCATACACGTCCGACGACACACGCCATGCCACCACGCCCACGACGAGTGCAAGCACGACAAGCATCGCCGCTGATTTGGCGATTCCCTTATAAAAATCAGCGTTGATGTCATCGAAATATTCACCCGCGATAAAATCCATCTGCCATGGCGCGAACCGGGCGACATAGCCCATCTTTGGACTTGCGTCTTTCTCACCCGGCTTCGGCCACCAATATTCGATATAGCCATGTCCCTCGGGCGTTGCACCGGCAGCGGCAATCGCTTGATAAAGATACAAACCACGCGCGTCCTGGAACCCCGACATGTCCTTGCCATTGATTTTCGGACTCAAAGGATTGTCGATTACGATCGACTTGGTCGTCACACTGATTATATAGCCACTGACCCCATAGCGCTGGGCGCCAATCGCCGCTATCGCACGTGCCTTGGCCTCATCTTGGGGTAACTTGCCACTGCTGACTTGATCCGCATAAAACGTGCAAATGCTGACAGCCGTATCGATGACATGTGCGAGGTCGAGTTTCCGCGCGGCAAGCTGGCTGTCGCGTAGTTGAAATGCACTGATACCGGCCTGCACCGTTAATGCGATGCAGCAAATCAGCAATGGAAGAAGCAGTTTCTTGCGCAGCGTCAACGAACGCATGGTTAGCCTTATGTAGAGTCGTTTTTTTATTCCCGGCAACGCCCGGACTTTAGACATTTCTTACGAGAATCAATCGCGTGGCATGAGGGGAGACAGGTCATATAGCATAACGACCGGCTAAAGCATGAACTTTAATTAATTTAAGCATTTTTAAAAATGCATAAATATCTCAAATAATTTACCAGGAAAACTGAAAAAATAAAATGCGAGTCACAAAGTTTTTTTATAATAGGCAGACCCTTCCGCTGGGACAGGATCCATTTTCAGCCGGGGACGCGTGAATCGATCAGAGAGATGGGGCATGGGGCTTGGCGCTTTGTCATTGAATGCCGGTCAATTCAGCAATCAACGCCGAAACGGCACGCGTACGAAAACGCTCGCGATGCGTCAACACGCTGAACGCCCGCTCCGCCACGATCACCGGAACGCGTACAATCTGGCCCGATGCGAGCGCCGGAGCCGCGGCAAAAGTAGACACGGCCGCAGCAAAGTCAGAGTCTGCTACCGCGCTTAGCACCGCTTCGTTTGATGGAAACGTCATGATGATGGGAAGCGCCGCGGGTGCGACACCCTGTTTTTCGAGAAAAGCTTCGAACTCGGACCGGGTGCCGGAGCCTACTTCTCGACTGACCCACTCTCCCTGCATCAGTTCCGACACGCGTAGATTGCGCGCACGAGCCCACCGGTGCTTGGCGGCCACCACGACGATCAACTGGTCCGCGCCAAACTGCACGCGCTCCAGCAAAGGTTGGTCGATTTCTCCCTCGACCAGACCGACATCCGCGCTGCCTTCAACGACGGCTTGCGCGACAGTCTGCGTGTTACCCACGCCGAGCACCACCTCGATGCCTGGGAAACGCTGTCGAAAGCGCACCAACGGTCGCGGCAGCCAATAGCTTGCAATGGTCTGGCTGGCTCGCAACCGAATCCTGCCACGTTCGGACCCGGACAGGTCCGTCAACACCTGTTCCGCCTGGGCCGCGCTCTGAATAGCGGCACGCGCATGTGTCAGGAAGAGTTTGCCGTTTTCGGTCAAGGCAATGCCACGACCAATGCGATCGAATAACTTGACGTCGTAGCGATGTTCGAGACTGCGCAGTGCGGCGCTGACCGCTGAAGGCGTCAGCGACAACGTCTCCGCGGCCTGCGTCAGGTGTCCGCGCTCCGCTACCGCGATAAAAATCCGCAACTGCTCTAACGTCACGTTCATGCCCCCTGCATCACTATTACTGTCGTGCGGCCTAGCGCAATGCCATCGCATTCGCTTTCTTGCATCGATTGGCTTTATCGAACGCTAGCGTAGCATGGGAGCCCGCGACCGGAACAGGCAATTCGCGTAACCCGTCGCAGTGAAGGGTGCCGCGGCACGTCCTGCAGAATAAGCAAACGATCAACGTGACATAAACAAACCGCTATCCCTCCTGAAAACGGCAGATGCGAGCCTGGAAACGACATTTTCTGATACGCATTTCATTCGTTATGCTTAGGGCATGAATTGATGAAGACGTCATTTCCATGGCGCTGTACAGCATGAGGAGGGTTGCTCCTGTCCTCAGTCCTGCTGGTCACCATTGACATTGAAGACCCGCATGACGCACCGGTCGGCACTGGCGGGCGATGGCTTCAAACGCGTCTAGCAGTACAGGAGATGGGCACAAAGCGTCCAATTTACCTACAAATCGTTTTCATTTATATATCATTTTTCCGACGCATTTTTTACACACTGCTTGACATGACATGCGTATCTAAATCAATATGCCACGCAAACAATAATCGTTCGCATTTTTATTCTCTGTTTTGCGTTGCTCAGCGGCTAATTTTCCGGCGAGATGATTTTTAACGCGTTCATCGCTGGTGCAAACCAGGCAGAGGTATGCCCGGGTTCGCGATCCCATCAAAAAGTACGAAGGAACCATGACTGTCTCGTCCACGCCCCATTGGATCATGCAGGGCTTGATCGCCGCCGGCTTGTCGACAGGCGCATACGCGGCACACGCGCAGGTCGCCTCGATCAGCAGCGCAACAACGGCAAACATCAACACGACCGACACGGCGCGCGCGCGGAAAGACGCTGCTACCACGAAGGATAGCGAAGCCCTTCCCGGCGTCTCCGTCAAGGCATCCACTCTCGGCAATGGCGCCAACTACGCAGGCAAAATCGTACAAACCGGGCAGTACCGCGGCCTCGACGCACTTGATGTTCCAGCGACAGTCAGCACCGTCACGCGCGATCTACTTGAAGCACAAGCGGCAACGGGCCTTTACGATGCACTGCGTAACGTTGCCGGAGTCGCACGCCAGCAATCAAGCGGGATTGCCTATGACCAGTTGACGGTACGCGGCATCACGCTGGACAACCGCGGGAGTTACTTCCTCAATGGCGTCCTGCCGATCGATAACAATATCTGGATGCCGATGGAGGACAAGGAGCGCGTCGAAGTCCTCAAGGGTGCCTCGGCGCTGTATTACGGCTTTACCGTCCCGGCCGGTATCGTCAATATGGTGATGAAGCGCGCAGGCGAAACGCCCGTGACCAGTGTTGGCACGGTACTGGATTCACATGGCTCGGCCGGGGTCAAGGCGGACGTCTCGCGCCGGTTTGGTCGCGATAACCAGTTTGGCCTGCGCGTCAACGCGATGGACGAACATGTCGAATCATCGATTGAGGGTGACAGAGGGTACCGGCGATTTGCCAGCGTGGCGGCGGACTGGCGTGTCAACAGCCGCCTGACATTGAAATACGATCTGGAACATATTGACCAGCGCATCGCCGAACAGGCGGGCATTACGCCACAGGCCGCCGTCAATGGCGTGATCACCCTGCCGCGGCTACCCAGCGCAACCACGCTGCTCGTGCCGAACGACAAAAAAACGAATGCAACTTCCACGGCGCAATTGCTACGCGCGGATTACAACCTCACGGATAACTGGTCGGCGAACTTCACGATTGGACAGTCGATCACGCAACGTGACCGCTGGCTGTGGATCATGCAGAAATACAACGTCAATACCGGCGCAGGCACTTTGCAGGGCAGCAAGCAGAATGGCCAGTTCTACGAGAACAAGGACGTGCGCGCGGAGGTCAACGGGCTGTTCAATACAGGGCCGGTCGCGCATGACGTCACGCTCGGTGTACAGGAAAACTGGCTATTCCAGCCCGATTTCACAACTTACTATTACACGGCAACGCAGAACCTGTACACCCCGAGAAGTATCACCGCCTTAACGGCGGCAGGATCAAAGGCGTTTTACGCGCAGCACGTACGTACGCGAGGCGTTTATCTTTTCGATCGCATCGCGTTGACGCCGAAGTGGGATTTCACCCTAGGTGCACGATATTCCGATTACCACCAGACGCAAGCGGGAACCGTCACGCAGGATGTGCACCGCACCTCGCCCTCGGCAAGTCTCGTCTTCAAAGTCACACCGTCGACCAGTATCTACGGCAGTTACGTGGAAGGATTGGAGTCACCCGGCAGCGCACCGGCCACGGCCAGTAATGCTTATCAGGTGCTGCCTGCCGCGGTGAGCCGGCAGGAAGAACTTGGCGTGCGACATCGCTTGTCCACGCAGGCCATGGTGTCGTTGGCCGTCTTCAATTTGCGGCAGCCCACCGCCAGCACCGATGCCACGGGTTACTACGGCTTGAGCGGCATGGGCCGGTATCGCGGCGTCGAGTTTGCCTTCCAGGGCGATGCCACGCAAAGGTTGTCGATTGTTCTCAGCGGCATGTACCTGAATTCCCGCCTGATGAACAATAGTGATCCAACAACAGACGGCAAGCGCCCGGAAAACACACCACGCTATACCGCCAGTGCCTTCTTGAATTACAAGGTTCCCCACTTGCCGGGCCTGTCATTGAATGGCGGTGCATACTACATCAGCTCCCGGCCGATCAATGATGCGAATCAGGCTTTTATCGGCGGTTATACCTTGTTTTCGGCCGGTGCACGTTATGAGACAACGTTATTCCGCAAACACGCATCGTTCCAGCTGAATGTCGACAATGCGTCAAACAAGCATTACTGGGCATCGGCCGGTTCAAGCCAGCTTGGCATCGGTCTTGAACGAACGATCACACTCACCTCGACAATTGATTTTTAGATACCCATCCAGGACGCGCCGAATAGCGTGACACGTTGGCAATGCTTCGGGCCAGTGCGCCGTGACCCATGGACATCCGCCGTCCGACGTCTATCCGGGACCACTTCTTGCGAGTTCGCGCCATGACGGCCACTAGGTGACAGGAGAGACATCATGGATCTGGGAATCGGCAAACGCATCGCATTAATTACCGGCGGCGACTCCGGCATTGGTTTCGAATCGGCAAGAATGTTGCTTGAAGAGGGCACGACCGTCATCGTCAGTGACAAGGATCGTGACACGATAGAAGCGGCGGGTGAAAAATTACGGCGCTTCGCGAAGGAACAGACGCCGACGCAGCCGAAGGTATTTGCCGTCGCGGCGGATTTGACGGAGCCTGCATCGGTCAAGGCATTGCATGATACGGTTCTGAGCAAGGTCGGACAGCCGCAGATTCTCGTCAACTGTGCCGGTGTGACCGGCGCCACCGGCCTGTTTCATGAAATCGACGAAGAAGGATGGCGTACTACACTCGACATCGATTTCTTCGCCGCGGTGCGGCTGGTCAAAGCGTTCATCGAAGGTATGCGCGAAAGTGGCTGGGGCCGGATCGTGCTGACCGCTTCCGAAGATGCCGTGCAACCATATATCGATGAGTTGCCTTACTGCGCGGCCAAGGCAGCCGTCCTGAGCCTGACGAAAGGCCTCTCGAAGACCTACGCAAGGCACGGCGTGCTGGTCAATGCGGTATCGCCTGCGTACATCCAGACCCCGATGACCGACGCAATGATGCAGAAACGCGCGAAGGAAAAAGGCACGTCCTTCGACGACGCCGTGAGGACCTTCCTCGACGAGGAGCGTCCCTTCATCGAATTGAAGCGTAGAGGTCGCGTCGAGGAGGTCGCCGCCGCGATCGTCTTCCTTTGCTCCGAGCGCGCCAGCTTTGTCAATGGCAGCAACTACCGGGTCGACGGCGGTTCAGTAGCGACCATTTGATTTCCGCGTTAGGCGCTGCTCTCGTGATCTGCTCGATCAGAGGCAATGCCGGGACGAGTTCGGCCGCAGCGGCGACTAATACTCACCTGATGGTTGAAAGCCAGCCGGTGAAGCGGGGCAGCAGCCAGTCGCCTCCCCATTCCTGGCACCAATGCCAGACCCAGGGACCCGCGAGAATGCCCCATGTCATCAGGCATAGCCCTAGCGCCAACATCACGGCAGCGCTACCAAGATCCTTGGCACGGCGGGATAGCTCGTGATGCTCCAATGAAATGCGATCAATCGCGGTCTCGACGCCCGAGTTCAGCAGTTCCACGATCAGCACCAACAATACCGAGCCGATCAGCAGCACGTGCGCAATCGGTTCCACGGGGATAAACACCCCCATTGGCAAGAGGACCGCCGCCAGCGTCAGCTCCTGCCGAAAGGCGCTCTCCTCACGAATCGCCACCCTTACTCCGGCCACCGAGTTCTTCATGGCGTGCCAAGCCCGTGTCACGCCCCGATTACCCTTATATGGGTTAAACGGCAGCGGCGCACTTTCTGACGGGGGCGATGGCGCACGTGGTTTCCGCGCGGGCAACACGTCCGACGGACCAACAGCATCCGCTTTGTCGTCATCATCCGACCGTATCCGATGCATGGGATGCATCAGGCAGCCTGATGCACGTCTTGCGACGCAGCGGGTACCACAGGCTTCAGATGTGATGCGAATTGCTCCGACGCGGCCGCCCAGGAAAAGCGCTCCGCCCACGCACGCGCAGTGGCGCGATCAATCTGAACCGCGGCAAGGCACGCCTCACGTAGATCCTCACGCATTGCGCCTGCCGGCCCGTCGGCCAACACATCGATAGGCCCGGTGACCGGGTAGGCTGCCACCGGCGTACCGCTGGCCAACGCTTCCAGCAACACCAATCCGAACGTGTCGGTGCGACTGGGGAAAACGAATACGTCCGCGCTCGCATACACCTCGGCCAGATCCGGCTGCGATAACACGCCGAGGTAATTGACGTCAGGATAGCGGGTCTTCAAGTCGGCCAACGCCGGACCGTCACCTGCCACCCATTTCGAGCCGGGCAGGTCCAGCTTCAAAAATGCCTCGACGTTTTTCTCCACCGCCACCCGTCCGACATACAGAAATATGGGATGCGCCGTGTTCAGCGCGTGCGCATCTTGGGGGTGGAAGATATCGAGATCAACGCCGCGAGTCCATAACACGACATTGCGAAAACCATAGTGCTCCAGATCATGGACCACCACCGGCGTGGGCGCCATCACCGCCCGCGATGGACCATGGAACCAGCGCAAGAATCGGTAGGTAAGGCCCACGGGAAGACCAAAACGTGCCTGCACGTATTCCGGAAAACGTGTGTGATAGGCAGTGGTGAATGGCAGCCCTTGCTTGATCGCGTAGCGTCGCGCGGCCATTCCCAACGGCCCTTCGGTGGAGATATGCAGCGCATCGGGTGCGAATTGGGCGATACGCGTCTCAAGACGCTGCTTCGGAAACAGTGACAGGCGAATTTCGGGATACGTCGGGCACGGGATGGTACGAAACTCGAGTGGCGTAAGCAGCTCGACCTGATGGCCTTGCGCGATCAATTCGCGCGTCGTGTTCTTCAACGTGCGCACAACCCCATTGACTTGAGGCTCCCACGCGTCCGTCACGATCATGATCTTCATTGACAAAGCATCCCCTGCAATCAGTTGAAAGGTCACACCGGCACCGACGTGGCGCGTACCGTGGTTTCAGACGAGTGCTTCACCGTCCAGTAGACGATCTTCAGCTCGCCTTCGAATGTCTCCACCAACGCGGACAGACTTTCCACCCAATCGCCATCGTTGCAATACAGCACCCCATCGATGTCGCGGATCTCAGCCTTATGAATATGACCACAGACCACGCCATCACAGCCCCGTCGACGCGCTTCGTCGGTCATCACTTGCTCGAAAGCCGAAATAAAATTTACGGCGTTCTTCACCTGGTGTTTCAAATATTGAGACAGAGACCAATATCCGAAACCAAGCTTGTTGCGGATGCGGTTGAACCACCGGTTCAGCACGAGAATCGCGGAGTACAAGTTGTCTCCCAGATAGGCAAGCCACTTAGCGTGCTGAATCACCCCATCAAAAAGATCACCGTGGACGATCCATAGACGTCGGCCATCGGCGGTCGTATGAAATGCCTCATCCCGCACCAGAATGTCACCGAACGCTATATCGCAGAACTGTCGCGCCATCTCGTCATGATTGCCTGGAACGTAGATGACATGTGTCCCTTTGCGTGCCTTGCGCAGCACCTTCTGCACTACGTCGTTGTGCGCCTGCGGCCAATACCATCCTTTTTTGAGACGCCATCCGTCGATGATGTCACCTACCAGGTACAAATTTTCCGATTCGTTATGCTTGAGAAAATCCAGCAGGTAGTCCGCTTGACAACCGCTCGATCCCAAGTGGATGTCGGAAAGCCAGATGGTCCGATACAGGATCGGCGCCGGCTCCTGATCTTCGCCCTCTTTACCGGGCCCGTCAGTGTGCCTGTCGGCAGCCTGATGGGTGCCAACAGGGTCATGCCGTTGCTCGGACTCGTCTTGCGAAGGGATATGCGGAGACGACCTCGCGAATGCATCGGGAGCGGGGTCGCCGGTCCGGGCCGTAATACCGGTGTCGATGCCGGCATCAACACGAACTTGCGGACCTAAGAGTAATGCCGCGAACGGTTTCGGATCCATGGCATGCGCGTGAGTGGCAGTACCCGCATTGCGCCACTCGCGTGAGACACGGTCATGGCATTTTCATGACGTTATGATGACGGTCACACGTTCTTCATCGTCGGCATTGCACGGGAATCGGTGCCTATTGCAGCGCTTTCGTCCTGCATCGGATCCCGCTCCCGCGGTCCGGCATGCTTGCAGGTTCGTGGTCAACTCGTCGTACGGACCGTCTGCAATGGTGGCGTAATGGCCGGCGGATCGAGGTCCGGCGGAGTACTTCCGGATGTATGCGGGCGAGGAAGTAAGTACTGGTCAATCAGTTGCAATAACGTATCGGCCAGATAGGGTTTTTCGAGAATCGCGGCAAACAACGGGGACTCGCGTTGCGCCAGCGTGGCATGCGCGCCACTGACAAGAATGATTGGCACGTCGTAGAGCAGGCGACTGGCCTTCATCTCGATGGCCAGCTCCAGTCCAGACATGCGCGGCATCATGAAATCCGTTACAACCACATCTGGACGCTGCTGCGCCATCAACGTCAACGCCGACACGCCATCCTCGCAACAAAGTACGCTGAAACCCTCGATCTCGAGCAGGCCCGCGAGCGCATCACGCACGGCGGGCTCGTCATCTGCGACCAATATCGTCATCTTGCTCGGAAACCGGCGGGTTACTGTCATAAAACGGTCAAGCGTATGTGAGGGCTCGGGCTTCATGGCTAAACTACGAGCAAATCCCGTACCCGCCTGGAACGTTAAGATTGTGTGCGGCGCAAGCCCCGATAGCGACTGGGTTACGCCGTATGAAAAGCAATGCAGATCATGCTAAAGACAGCGCTCTTTCTTTCAAACTTTGTCTATTGTAAAGCGCAAAATGGAATGACACGGGGGCAATGTAGTGGGCACGGGACTGAAAGGCGCCCCGTACTGTGTTCGTGCCTAGCGTCGCGTCAGACGGAACCGGTCAACCATGTCTTTCAGGGACTTCGCCTGGTCATCCAGAGACTGTGCCGCGGCCGCCGCCTGCTCCACGAGTGCCGCATTCTGCTGTGTACCTTCTTCCATCCGTTGCATCGCGTCGTGAACTTCGTCGATGCCAGCGCGTTGTTCTTGAGACACCGCCGCCATATCGTTCATGATGTCCGCAAACCCTTGGACCGATTGGACAATACGGTGCATTGTCGCACCCGCATCGCCGGCAATCGCCGACCCGCTAGACACCGACGCCGTGGATGCCTGGATCAGCGTCTTGATTTCCTTGGCCGCGGCCGCCGAACGTTGTGCCAGATTGCGGACCTCGCCCGCCACCACGGCGAAACCGCGCCCTTCCTGACCGGCCCGCGCCGCTTCCACCGCGGCGTTCAGCGCCAGAATATTCGTCTGAAACGCGATTCCTTCGATCACCCCGATGATCTTGCCGATATCCTGCGCGCTGGAGGCAATCCGTTCCATGGTCGTGACCACGCGCTGCACGGCATCACCACCGCGCTGCGCAACCTGGGACGCTTCATCCGCCAGCGCGCTGGCTTGCTGAGCGTGTTCCGCATTGCGTCGAACGGCGTCCGTCAGACGTTGCATGCTGGCGTCGGTCTGCTCCAATGCGCTGGCCTGCTGCTCGGTGCGCGTGGCGAGATGAGCGTTGCCCATCGCGATTTCTCCCGATGCAACGGTGATTGCCTCGGCACTGCTCGAAATCCCGGAAACCGTGGTCACAAGCTCGGCCTGCATATTCGACAACGCCCGCAGCATGCTGCTGTCGTCGCGCTTTTTGAGATATACCGACTCCGACAGATCGCCGGTCGCGATCCGGCTGGCGATCTGTTTTGCGTAGCCCGGTTCACCGCCCAGTTGCCTGGCGAGCCGTCTAACAACCCATTCGCTGACCAGGAACGCGACCGCCAACATCGCGATCGTCAGTACTATCAACGTGACATACGATGAACGATACACGCCGTTGGCGGTGTCCAACGTCGACTTGGCCATTTCCCCTTGGTGCGTGACAATCGCGCTGACCTGTTTTTCCACTTTCGTGGTTTCCAGCAACAACGCCACGTCCTGCGTGCCGACTTGCCAGTTCATTTGCGACAGGTCGAGTGACTGTGCCTGTACCAGCTTCACGAACGTACGCAGATGGTCACGCCACGCCGCCACCGCATCGCCCAGTGCTTTCTGCTCATCGACGGAGGTCTTCTCACCCGCTGCATAGCCTTGCAATGTCGCCTGTTCTTTCGCAATGGCCGCGAGCGATTTTTCGATATCCTCGCCTAGCTGCGTGCGCTCATTGGCCGTAGTGGCAGTCAGCAACATCTTTTGCGACCGGCTGGCGGCCAGCACGGCACCGCGCAACTCCTCAGCGGAGCGGGTTGCCTGATGCCCCTGGTCATAGACCGAGCCGACCGCCTGATTCAAGCGGCGCACTTGCCATATCGACATCGCGCCAATCGCGAGCGTACCGAGCAGGACCAATAGAAAAGCGAAGCGCAGCAAGGTCTTAACCGTGAGGCCATCGCCGGGCGACAATCGCGTCGCCGGCTTTTTCCTTGCCGCCGGAACGGACGTCCCACTTTTCGCTGTAAAGCCTTCAGACGACAACAATGCGTCCGCGCGTTGCCCCGGCGCAGACGATTGATGGATAGCGTGTGGCTGCATCAATGGCCTCAGTTTGATAGTCGATGACGGATGTCTCGGCGACACGCGCGGTGGCACCGACCGGTCCTTCATTCATCGACCCTCGCCCCAATCACATGCCAGCAGACAACATTCGCAGCAAAGGGTAAACCGTTATCGTAACGACGGTATGACGGTTTATGGCGCGTATCTGCGTCACATCCATTCTATTTGCCCCTAGGGCATTTTATAACCGACCATAAAGCACTAGACCACTGAAGAATTATTCGAATAAACAATCCGCGTGACCAATGGTGCTCGCGTGGTATATCAGGCAGGTAGCCGTAGGGCCGAGACTATTTACATAGTCGATTCAGGATCTCCGGCCGACCAGATAGCGTACGCCGTTGACACCAAACCACTCACGGTGCCGTGCTTCCTCGGTCAGATGAAAGATGTCCCCGCCGTGGTAGCCCTGCGTACCACCGCCGTTTTCGATCCGCACGGTCCCGTGCATCACCAAGGCCTTCGCCTCGAACGGATGCATGCCGACCAGCCACTTGAAACCAGGCCCATATACCGCAATTTCATAGGTAACAGAGCCTTCTGGTTGACACGCTCCTTCGCTTCTTTCTAATATCGCCACCCCGCGAGACAAATGCTTAAGAGCAAGCGTGCATTTCTTGAAAAGACGAAGCGGTCGGGCGTCGGCAGTGTCGGAAGGCATCGCTGGCGGTGCCATTGCCAAAACTGGATACGCGGCCGTGCCCGTGATCGACTACGCGAACAGTGCGAAGTCTGATGATAAGCCGCGTGCTTTCGATATCTCGTCGCCACAACGTCGCGAGAATATCGCCGCTGCTGCCTGGTGGCCGACCTGCATATGAGCACCGATGGCAAGGTCACCGTCAGCTTCATCATGCAGGTCGCGATGCGACACTGTCACTCAAGGACACGCAACGGTGTGGGCAATGCGAACGCCCGGATTACGCTGGCGCACGCCTATTTACATATCGCCTTCCAACACGTTCCCAGCGGTCATGACGAACGCTATGTCGACCGCACCGCGCGACGCCTGATCGCTGACCATCCCTGACCGGCTCGCCAGATTCGATCGTGCCGGCCGGCATCAACGCAGCCTAGGACAACGCGACGGATCAAGATGCGGTTTGCGCCGGACGGCCCGTCTTCACCGTTTCCAACGCCTTCACCGCCGCCACCAATTGCACGGACGGCATGGCCGCCAGCGCAGCCAACCCGGCGCGCAGCAATTCGCTCTTCTTCACGGCGATACCGGCATCGAGGCATTGCTGCTTCAAAGTCGTCAAGATCGCATATTCCGATTTTGGCATCGTGAAGCTGTCGCGAACGACCTTTTCCTTCTTCGCGCGCTTGGCCTTGGCCGGCGCGCCGACTGACGTATCAGGCACAGCGACTTCCGCGTTAGCCGTCTTTACAGTCTTGGCTTTCGGCTTTGGTGAAGTCTTTACCTGCTTGTGCACAACCTTCGTTGCCTTCTTTTGGGCGTTTTCGGTCGCCTTCGGCGCGTCCGGTTTTGCCTCGCTCGTCTTGCGCTGCGCCGTGACCGGGACTCCTTTCTTCCCCGCGGGCTTCTTTACGTCAGCCTTCTTCGCCGGTGCTGCGCCTGCCGGGTCGATATCGCCAAGCGTAGCGGCTGGTTTTTGGGTGGAAATCATCAGGGGGCTCCCGTAAATAGAATAAACAATATAAACAGTATATACCGTTTCTTGAATAGAAAAACATACTGCAAAGTTATCCACAATTTCTGTTGGCAAGGGTGTGGGTAAATCGCCCACAAGCTGCCTAAGTATCTGAGTGCTCTGGCAAACCGCGCGCTGTCATCGCGCCGTCAAAAAATAGGCTACACCCCACCAGGCAACTATTGCCGTATCATTGTTCTATTAAAAACCCATATTGGAGACTGGGATGTTGCAAATGCGCCTTTCCATCTGCACCAAAACAGCGCGCAGCGCCCCGGCGACGCCCCGCCGGGGCGAGGTACCCCGCAGCGTGCCACGTATGCTCGGGCGAAGATTTCCCCTCTTGATCTGTGCATTGGCGTTGTCCGGTACCGGCGCGACCTTGGCTCATGCACAAGGTGACGCCGTGCCGCAAGCTGCCAACCGCGAGGTCACCACGCTGCACGTAATGACCTCAGGTGGATTCACCGCAGCCTATAGGGCGCTCGGACCGGCGTTTACGCAGGACACAGGGGTCGGGCTCGACACGATACTCGGACCGTCGATGGGGGACACACCACAAGCCATTCCAAAGCGTTTGGCGCGCCACGAGCCAGCGGACGTCGTGATCATGGTCGGCTATGCATTGGACAAATTGATCCAGGAAGGGAAAATCGTACCCGGTTCTCGCGTGGAATTAGGGGATTCGAGGATCGGTCTGGCGGTGCGCGAAGGACAGCCGACGCCCGATATTTCAACGGAACCAAAATTGAAGGCGACGTTGTTGCACGCGAAGTCAATCGCCTATTCCGATAGTGCCAGCGGTGTTTATCTGAGGGACGACCTGTTCAAGAAACTCGGCATCGACCGCCAAATCGCCAGCAAATCGACGATGATTCCCCGCACTCCGGTAGCCGAGGCCGTTGCGGAGGGTAAATATCAGTTGGGCTTCCAGCAAGTCGCAGAACTGTTGCCCGTCAAAGGCATCACCTTCGTGGGCCGTATCCCGGAAAAAGACCAATCCGTGACCCGCTACGCGGCAGCGATCCCCATCGATTCGACGCATCCCGTGGAAGCCCATGCGTTACTCGCGTATCTTGCCTCGCCGGACGTGCAATCGGTGATACGCAAGACCGGTATGGATTCGATCGCGGGTCGTTGACGTCATCCTGTACCGGCGGCGGCACCTAGGTCAAGGTTCCGCCGGCTGACGGGCCTGTGTTTCCAACCACCGGCAAAACTGCACCACCAAGGGCGCATCGGCCACTTCACGGCGCGCGACCCACCAATAGCCACGTGCATCGCGTTGCGGGCCCGCAAGGGGCGCCACCAATCTACCCGATGCCAGCTCATCGTCGATCAACGGCAGCGGACCCAACGCTACCCCGAGCCCATCCACCGCGGCTTGCAACGTCAGATAAAAATGGTCAAACGACTGACGCTTGCGACTCTTTGTCTTGGCACCCGCGACATCGAGCCAATGAAGCCAGGCGTCCGGGCGAGTATCCGAGTGCAGCAGCACATGCTTTGCCAGATCGTCGGGGCTTCGGATGGGTATGCGTTCGAGCAAGGCGGGGCTACAGACCGGCAACTCACGCTCTTCCAGAAAATGGCCACTTGCGCAATTCGGCCAGTGTGCCGGACCGCGACGGACGGCGACGTCAAAATCATCGATTACATCGACCGGTGTATTCGACGTCGCCAGTCGCAACTCGACATTCGGGACCATACGTTGAAACTGCGACAAACGCGGCAGCAGCCATTTCATTGCAAACGTCGGAAGCGCATTCACCCGAAGAACGTGTACTACACCCGTATCACGCAACCGATCCGTCGCGATTGCGATGTCGTCAAACGCGCGCTTTACCGCAATCAGGTATTCCCGCCCGCCGTCAGTCAGGCGCACCCGTTTGCCATGCCGATGAAACACCGGAATACCAACCGCGCTTTCGAACGCGGCCACCTGTCGGCTGATTGCACCGTGCGTCACATGCAATTCCGTTGCGGCCGCAGTAAAGCTTTCGTGCCGAGCGGCAGCTTCAAAGGCGCGAAGCGCGGAAAAAGGGGGCAGTCGTCGATTCATTCTTGTGATTTTAACTCACAAAGCGCTGCCGAGAAATCGTTTTGCTTGCGCGGCGGAGCGCGTTACGCTTGGGACCAGCGTGACCAATAGCACCACACCGATAGAAATGGCACCATGACCGCTCCCACTCCGCATTCCCTGCCTGATTCCGCCGTAGAGGGCGGGCCAACACCCACCACCCGTGAATTATTCCTCGGCTTCCTCGGGCTCGGCCTGACATCGTTCGGTGGCGCTTTACCGCTGGTTCGCCGTACCGTCGTGGAGCAACGTCGATGGTTGTCCGCCTCTGAATTCACCGAACTACTCGGGCTCTGCCAATTCCTGCCCGGTGGCAACGTCATTAATCTGTCGGTAGCGCTCGGGATGCGTTTTCGCGGCTTGCGCGGCGCTCTCGCCTCTATTGTCGGACTGATCGCCGGACCGTCGCTGATCGTGATTGCGTTGGGGGTAATCTATGAACACACGCAAGACAACCCCCTTGTCGTCCATCTGTTTGCCGGGCTCGCCGCCGCCGCGGCCGGTCTGCTCGTCGCCATGTCCGTCAAAGTGCTGTGGCCGTTGCGTACATCGCCGATCGCGCTGAGCATTGCCGCGGCGGGATTTGTCGCCATTGCCCTGCTGCGCCTGCCGCTGCTGCCGACGATGATCGTCCTGAGCGTGGCCAGCCTGTTGGCAACCTGGATCATTACGAAGCGCGAACGTGCCGCGGAGGAGGAGAAATGATCGCAACCTTGATTTCCTTGGCAGTGATCTTCGGACAGTTATCGTTACTGGCGTTTGGCGGCGGTAATACGATCCTTCCCGAGATGCAGCGGCAAGTCGTTGAAGTACATCATTGGATGTCGGCAGCCGAATTCAGCGCGCTGTTCGCACTGGCACAGGCCGCCCCGGGTCCGAACATGATGGTCGTGACGCTGGTGGGTTGGCATGTCGCGGGCTGGTGGGGCGTACTCGTCACGTCGCTTGCCAAATTCGGGCCGTCGTCGATCGTGACCTTGATCACACTGCATGCATGGAACCGGTATAAGGATCGGCCATGGCGCAAGATCGCGCAGAAAGCGTTGATACCCGTCACAGCCGGATTAGTCGGTGCCAGCGCGCTATTGATCTCGGAGGCGTCCAACACCACGTGGTTCGCCTGGGTTATTACCGCCGTTTGCGCCGGACTGTCACTGCTGTCGCCCAGCCGGATTCGCCTGCATCCGCTCTGGCTGCTTGGCGGCGGCGCCTTGGCGGGATTGTTGGTGTTGCCGATTATTTGAGGAATGCATCATTTGCGCCGGTAGTGCGCCAACGCCATCTTCCCGTGCTCAGAAACCATTTCGCGTCTGGTTCATACACGCTGCGATCTCGTGGTCCGATGGAAGCCGAATCCGCTCGACGTGCTCTGAAAGCATGCGGATATACCCTCTCTCTTCAAAGGCGTCCAACCACCCTCGCATGGGCCAGACACCCCATATCCGTCGGAACACCTCCGCGTTATTGACGATATCGACAAGATGGTTGAGCGGTGGGTCATACGTGCGATGGTATTGATGGAAGGCCAACGCGGGCGAGGACACGAGCGCAACACCCTGCTGTCGCGCACGATAACTGAAATCAGTATCCTCACCGCCATACCCTCGGTATCGCAAGTCAAACCCACCTATTTTGTCAAATACCGTCTTCGTGCAAGCGAAATTCAACGACCAGAAGAGCGCATACGGCATCTCGCCACCGCCCGTGCGGAAGGCATGCAAGGGATGCTCGCACGCAACAGATTGCAAGTGCGCAACGGTGGCAGTTGATGCATCGACATGCGCCGGTAAATAACGCACCTCTCCTTGGTACAGCGCACCCGGTGCGTCTCTCATCGCCTTGACGTAACGACCCACGAGTTCCGCGTTCGGGATGCAGTCGACATCCAGGAAGATGCGTTCTGGATAGGTAGCGGAAGACGCCGCGATATTGCGTGCGGCCGCAAGCGGCAACGTGCCCTCACCAGATACTTCCAGGGACACTATCGGAAAACACCGGCTTTTCCGAGGCTGCGCTTTCTCGTTCATATGAACGACAATCACCTCGTCAGGCTTGACGGCACTGTTTTCAAGCCCAGCCAATACATTATCGAGATGGCGGGGCCGTCCGTGCACCAATGTAAGAACACTAACCATGGCGAGAGCCTGTGAAGTTTTGCTGCCAGGTCGAGGCTGCAATCCGTATCGCACGGGCGGCATTCATTGCGCCATCGTGCAAGGCCAGTCGGTCCCATTGATGCGTATCGAGCAGCGAAGCACGCTGCAGCAATGCGGGCCAATCGCCGGCGTCCGGCCATCGCGGGCAGGAAATTGCAACGCCCAGCCGCATCAAGGCACAAGCGGTCGAGACCTGCTCATCAAAAGGACGTACTTCAGGAATCGCAATATAGCGACAGCGCAAGACAGCCATTTCAGCGACCACGCTATCACCCGCGGAACCAACGACGATCATGGCCTGGCTCAGAAAAGGACGCGGATCATCGATGATGCCTTCGATCGACACATTGGCAGGACACGCCGCAATGCTTACGTCAAGCGGACCGAGCACCGACCAGTGCCAATCTGGTGTTGCGACAGCGGCAGCGCGAACCTGTTCAAACGTCAAATTGGTACCACCATGACCGATAAGCACAACCACCGTCCGTGCCGGAGACGGTAACGTGCGCGGCGGGTTCGCGAACCGGCAGATGAAGCCCGTATAAATCGTCTTGTCTTCCCATTGCCCGCGCCCGTCGCGAAGCGCCAATGCTTTCGGAAAAGGCGCGACAAGTTTCTCGGCGCTACCATATGCCAATTCATGCGGCAGATCGTCACGCTCACCGTTTTGCCGGATGTAAATCGTTGGCACCGAACAGAGTCTCGCAAATAGCGCAACCTCCACCGAGACATCGACGACCAGCAAGCAGGGCCACTCGGCACGAAACCACTTCGCCAACACGCTCATCCGCCCTGCGATATCGCGTAGTCCGGTTGGCGCATAGTGAAAGCTCGGCACCGCCGCAAAATCGACGGGCGTTTCCTGAGCGATATCAAGTGGTAGCAAGCAAGACCTTATCCGACTATTTACGTGATCAGGCAGCGTCGCGCTGCTGAAAATGGTTACCGGATGGTCCATGCAATTCGCGATGGCCATCGCGCGTCTTAGGTGCCCGCTACCGTGATGATGGGCGTAATAGCCAATCGAGACCTCACGCATCGACTACCGCGCTTTGTTGCATGGTTGCGCTCAGGAGACGCTCGTAGCTTTCAAACATGGCCGCTTGCCGCCAACGTGATTCGGCGATGAGACGACAATCCGCACGAGATAGACACATCGCCGCCAGGGCCGCCTTGGCTAATCCGGCAACGTCGCCCGGCGGGGCAGTGAAGCCCGAATCGGCCGTCAAAAGCTCAGGTATCGCGCCTCTTGCAAACGCCGCGACAGGCGTGCCACATGCCAGTGATTCGGCAACAACAAGCCCGAATGGTTCGTCCCAGCAGGGCGTCACGAAACACACGCTCGCGCGCTGAAGACGTTCAATCAGATCGGCTCGCGCCAAGTGACCGATATAGCGGGCCCGATCGTTCAGCCGCGGTGCAATCTCCGCCTGAAAATAAGCCTCGTCTGTCGCCTGACCGACGATCTCGATGGAAAGGCCGGCAAGGCGCGCGGCGTCAATGGCGAGATGGGCACCTTTGTCGGGCACTAAACGACCAAACCAAATGGCATGCTCATAGGTGGATGAACCGCCGGGCCTCCACACTGAAAGATCGATGCCGTTCGCGACGACATCGCAATGTGGTACCCATTTTCCCCAACTTCGTGCATTTGCATTCGAAACCGTTGCAAACCGCAATCTCGATTTACGATGTACACCGGAGATCGCATTTACGAGTTCGAAAAACGGAGGCGTATGCAGAACGGTGAGCATCGGGGTTGCTATAAGCGATGCCATCGTCAAGGGAACGTAATGGAGCGAATTATTGAATACGACGTCGAAATTTTGATTGTCGAGGCGCTGCATGCATGTCATGTACGCGACATGCTCATCCAGGTATTCCTTGAAAAAAGCTTCCCTTGCCCCTCGGATACCGGATGCGGCGTAATTTTCATCGTCGAGAATCGCGACATGATGCAGCTCCGGCGCCGAACCTGAACTGGCAAAAAGCGTGACATCATGTCCCCGACGGCGCAAGCCCAATGTCATGTCATACGTGAACGACTCCAGCCCGCCTGCGAAGGGCTGACGTATCGGATGTTTGATATGCGTAAGCATTGCAATGCGCATTGCTATTTTTCTCGTTCGTGGATCACATCGCAACGGGAGACCGGCAAGCGATGCGGACGTCCGGGATGGGCGCCGCCAAGCATGCAGATGCTGTTTCCTGTTCTCCAATAAAAGGACGCGGTACCCAAGGTGCGAAGATTGCGTGAGATGGGCCTACTGCCCCCCCACGCCTTTCTCAATGACTTGCGACTACAGCGATTTCTGTACGGCCTTGCCCGATCCTAGATCCGCCCCGGTAATCGGAGCAGCTTTAGGGTTGGATGCCGTCCGGGCAGCCATCGCTTCCAACGCGGCAACGTCGTTTGGCGCGCCATTTACCATCGCCTTGCCATTGCCACCATCCACCGCCGGCTCCGGCGACGCCACGAACTCCCAATCCCCTCCCGAATTCCATGGACCCCGCACGTCATCCTCCGATGACATGTTGTAGTAGACGCTCGTGAACTCTGGTTTGCCGGGCAACTTTCCTTGCGGGAAATTCGGCTGAATCGAATGCAAGGCTTTTTCGAAGGACTTCTGATGCGCAATTTCGCGCGTCATCAAGAAACCCAAGGCATCCTTCACACCCGCATCATCCGTGACATTGATCAGCCGCTCGTAAATAATCTTCGCACGCGCTTCCGCCGCGATATTCGAGCGGAGATCCGCCGTGGGCTCACCTATCGTATCGACATACGCCGCTGTCCATGGTGTGCCAGCCGAGTTGGTAAGTGCAGGACCGCCACCGTAAAGCAAGGACGTGATATGTGAATCATTACCGCCGCCCGTCATGGCGCGATAAAGCGTCGCTTCTTCTTCCACGCCCTCGGCAAGCTGGCCTTTTGCGCCTTTATTCAACATCGCGACCATCGAGCCGATAATCTCAAGATGGCTGAGTTCTTCTGTTGCGATATCAAAAAGCAGATCTTTTCGACCCGGATCGTCCTCTCCCACCGCTTGGGTGAAATAACGGCACGCCGCCGCAAGTTCACCTTGCGGGCCACCGAACTGCTCCAGCAAGAGATTTGCCAAACCCGGATTTGCGCCTGCAACCCGTACCGTGTATTGCAGACGTTTGTTGTGCATGAACATGGAGACACTCCTTTCAAAGGCGTTGGCGTTGCATGCTCGCGACACCAACTACCGTTAGAGGGAAGCGAGCGCGTAACGCGCTTCGCCGGTCTCAGGCGTCAGCCTGGCGTACGCAGCCTACGTCTGGCTACTGTGTAAAGTGGTACGCTCATATCGCACGGAACGTTCCCGAACCGTAACTTTCAGCGCGATGGATCAAAACAGAAAAGGCCGTGCACATGCGGTCGGCCATTATCTGATCATATTGCGTCACGCCTTGCGTCGTGACACACCACGATCCGGCACGCAAACGGAATAACCCACCCCTATCTGTACTAAACTTCGCCCTCAGCCTCGTGAAACGTGCAAAGCGGTTGAAACGGCACGCATCGCCAGCAAATAGCCGTCGGTCCCCAGTCCGCATATGACGCCGCGGGCGGCAAGCGAGATAAGGGAATGTCGATATGGCTCATCTCGCTGGTGGATGTTGGTAATGTGCACCTCAATCACGGGTCGGCGGATCAGCTTGACGGCATCCAGCACCGGAATGGACGAGAACGAAAATCCAGCTGGATTGATGATAACGGCAGCGCCGGCTTCAAACGCTTCCTGCAGCCAGTCGACCATCACGCCTTCGTGATTTGTTTGTCGAAAGTCGCACTGCAGGTCAAGTTCGCGCGCAAGCGCCTCGGTCCGCGCTTTTACTTCCGCCAGCGTCGTCGTACCGTACAAATGCGGCTCGCGCTTTCCAAGCATGTTGAGATTCGAACCATTCAGCACATATACCCGAGGTTTCATCTTTTTTCCTGCGTATCAATGAGAGTGGGACTGGATCGCGTCGTGCGCGGAGGAACCCATCACCGCCACCTTGGAATCAGCGCGGTTCATATCGATGCCCAGGGTTTCCGGTGCCGTAAGAATAGCGACGAGAGAGATGACGTTCAGCACGACGCAAACCGCCACCACACCCCATGGCGATCCATTGCAGACCGCAAACAACCAGACCGCCAGCACGGGCATGGGACCACCGGCGATCAAGTTCGCCCCCGTATAGGCAAGCGCCGAACCTGAATACCGCACATTCGTTGGAAAAGCCTCGGCAAAAGCAACCGGCTGAATGCCGCTCTGGAATTGCGTAAAACCGAGAAAGAATCCCATCGCAAGCAGCATGAGGAAGAAGTGCCTTGTATCGAGGATCTGAAAGTACAAAAAGAGCATCAACAAGGTCATGCACGACCCCAATGCAAGCGCCTTCCGGCGTCCGATACGGTCGCTCAACATGCCCCCGGCAAGCGCCCCGACGATCGCACAGATGTTCGCGCCCATCAGCAAAAGGAAGCCTGTTTGTTTCGGGACCGCCAAAGTCTTGGTCACGTAGCTGAGCGAAAACACCACGATCAAATAGAAAATGGCCGCCGGCCCACAAAAAAACAACATCCAGCGCAACACGGTTCGCCAATGCAGGCGTAATGCATCGCGCAAGGGATGCCCGACTTGCACGACCCCGGTCTTGCGCAGCGCTTCAAATGCTGGCGTTTCACTCACCCGCAAACGGATATAAACACCGACAATGACGAGAACAAAACTCAGGACGAAGGGAATGCGCCAACCGTATCCATCGAAGGCCTCGGCGGACATGAGCGATGACAGGGCAAGCAGTACCCCGTTTGCCATGATCTGACTCAGTGGCGAGCACAGGCCGAGCAGGCCGGAATATTTGCCGCGTCTGTCAGCGCTCGCATGTTCGATCGCCATCAGCTGAGCGCCTGTCGATTCGCCGCCTAACGCAAAACCCTGCAGAATACGCAGCAATACGAGCAGGAACGGTGCCCATACGCCGATGCTGGCGTACGTCGGCAACAGTCCCATCAGCATTGATGAAAGGCCCATTACGGAGACCGTCGCGAGCATCACATTGCGGCGCCCCAGCTTGTCGCCAAGATGCCCGCAGATGATCGCCCCCAGTGGTCGTGCGGCGAGCCCGACGCCGAATGTCGCAAGCGACGCGAGTAACGCCGATGTCGGGTCCATCGCCGGAAAAAACAATGTCGGAAGCACCGTTGCGGCCAAGGCGCCATAAAGCGTGAAGTCAAACCATTCGAGCGCCGTGCCAACGGCGGCCGCCGTTACTGCACGGGTCCGCATCGCCTGGTGCTCGGGTGCATGCACATGCGTGTTCATCATGTCTCCTCCGTCGATCATTGCAAAAGCAATAACTACCGGGAATGGTGTGTGTCGACGCCACGTCGTGCGTCGCGCTGTATTTACCCGTCACGCCACCTTGGTGCATCGCGTCACGAGTTGGAGCAAAGCGTAACAGCACGCTCAGGACGGTGTTCCAAGGTGGAATTTCATACCGCATTGTGAAATGATGATAAAACGCGCCGACATAGAGGAGTTGCGCACCATGCCTAGCGTGACAGATCGAACCATGGCCATTCTCGAATTCCTGGCAACCCAGATGGAAGGAACGCCGTTGGCATTGATTTCGGACCAACTCGACATTCCACGCAGTGCCTGCCACCGGCTGTTGGCGGATCTGAAGCAATGCGGCTATGTGCGGCAAATACGCGAACACGGAGACTATGTACTGACGACGAAACTGGTCGGGCTCGGGCTCGGTTACCTCGCCACGTCGGGGATCGTCGATATCGCGCAAACCATTCTCGACCGACTTGCGGAAAAATCAGGCGAATTAGTCCGATTGTCCATCGTCGACGGCGACCGCATTACATGGGTGGCGAAGGCGCAAGGTGCGCTGAAGGGGCTGCGTTACGATCCCGACATGGGGATGGATACGGTCCTGTCGTGCAGTGCGACAGGATATGCATGGATGATGACGATGACCGATGAGCGCGCCCTGGCATTGGTTACGCACCAAGGTTTTGGCTCGCCAAAACAGTACGGGCCGAAAGCCCCGACGACGATCAATGGATTGCTTGCATTTGTCCACGCGGCGAGGGACCGGGGCTACGCCACGATCAACGAGGTATTCGCGCCCGGAATGACGGCGATGGCGGCGCCAGTGCAGCGTCGAGGCTATCCGGCAATCGGTGTGATCAGTATCGCGGGCCCGCTGGTTCGCCTGACCGAGAAGCGGATGGCGGAGCTGGGACAACCATTGGTCGCGGCAGCAAATGAACTTGCCGCCGCGAGTCTCGCGTCACCGCTGTTTGCACGGGTTCGGTAGCCGCCAATCATCGCTTCATTGACGTTATTCGGCGCCAAGCGCCGCCAACGGCACTTATCCGGAAACCCGGAGTACACGATCCGGGCCATTTTTTTCGCTATGGGAACCTCACGTTCGCGCCACCCCAACCATGGCGCACGACGGTCAGCCCTACCATGCGGATACCCGGGATCGACAACAAAACCGATAAACGCTATCGCACAAATAAATGAACCGCGATCACGGGCCGATATCACACGATGATGTCGTCGGGGTGGGGATAGTGCGCGGCACACGGGGGCGTGCGGAATCGAATGACTTACCCTGGATCCTACGTACCCCATCATCCTGAATGTGGACATCTAGATTGATATGAAAGTGCTATCAGGTACGGTGGTTGGACTCCCTCGCCATGCATCGATTTCAAGCAAAACCGTTCGTGACCGGGCAGCGGCCATGACGGCGGCGCGACCCGGCACGCCAAAACAAACCGGTACCGCCGCACACCTCACATTCCCCGCTCTGAAAGCACGCGTTAAACGAGACGAACAGGCGCTATCGCGACGTACGTTTTCCATGGGAGCCCATAATACGCAACGCGACACGACTGAGGACTACCGACGTAGCCGCCGTACGCTTGCGAACCTTCGCGCCTTGTTGGACGATGCCCGACCACGACACGCCTCCGGCTTCGGTACTACCAGACAGGACGTCTCGGGCATCATTGTCCACGGTGCGGCCAACCCCGCGCAAATCAATTTGGTCAACAAGCTTCAATCAGTGGAAACGCCAAGGGAAGGGTCGTCCGCACCGGACACGATAAAAGCCTTCGAGGAAAACTGCCGCGATGTGCTGGAATGCATGCGCATGTGCGCAGGGGAAGCCTATGCGGTCACGACGAATAACGTTGCGACTGTAGAGGGACTGACTCTTTGTACCAACCACTCGACCACGGCAATGAAAGTATGGGAGGTGACCACGCACCCGGACACCCTGGTCGTCGTGCTAGGTTTTGCCGGCACACGGATGACGGATATGGGAGATATCCGCTGCGATTTCAACGGCCAGATCCCTCAGACACATAGCAATCCGCTAGGTGATGATTTACCGAGCTTGGGCGCCATCGGCGGTGGGTGGTTGCAACGCTGGCATACGGAGGCAGGGACCATCCGTCCCGGAGAAAGACAGATTGCCGCGTTTCTCGAACACTATGCGCACATGGCGAGGAAAGATGCCAAGACGCTACGCATATCGATAGCGGGACACAGTCTAGGCGCGGTTGTCGGAACGCTGGCCGGTTTTGATATAGCGACATTTCTGCGCACTAAGGGTGTCAAGGGATCTGTGTCCGCTTACGCATTTAATCCTCCACGCCTGGGTCCAAAAGGGATTGCGGCAACCTATCGGAACGCATGGACGGAAGCGGGTGACGGCACAATGGACTTCACGCTGCGCCAGTTCACGCGATGCCTCGATCCCATTCAATCATTGCCGATGCTCATGGAACATCCGCACTGGAGTGGTGACACTGGCGGTATGATCGCCAAGTACTCCGCCAAAGGACTCATGTTGTACACCTATAACGACCGGGCGATCGACCGTCTGAATGTGGGCGCCAACCACGACATCGGACCGTGGCAAAAAGTCATTGCATCCGGCATGAGCGGAGAGGCATTACGCGCCCTGTTCGGTCGCCCACATCCGGATATCGATCGCGGCGAATAACAGCCATCACATTCCCGTTCGACGCATACAAGCGGTAATGCCGCGCAACCAGTGACGGCGGACAAAACAGGGTATTACTGGCATGGATACTGACATTGCCGTGCTTGCCTGCGCGCGCCTGCCAGCGCCGCGCATGCATGGTATGCTGCCGCCATGAGCGCTTCCACGTCCGA